>CAVSQE010000001.1:0-412785 GCA_963729915.1 uncultured Acidobacteriota bacterium
CGCAGTTAGGCCTGTTGGCGGCAGCTCAAATTGCGTTCGTTTGCGATGCTTCGCGCGGACCTTCACGAAGGAGTGGAGGGTGCTGAGTGCGACATCCATCCCCAGGCGCTCGTGGAAGAGGCGGGCAACTTCGCGATACGTGCGCCCTTTGCGGCGCAGTTCGCGGATCAATTCGCGGTGGGGTTCGAGTTTGGAGCGTGGAGGCTTGGGCGGAAGACCGGCCAAATCGCTTAGGACGGTCTGGTGCTCTGTATTCACGGTAGAAAAAGGAAGAGTCATGGCTATCCCCGGAGGCGGCTGAGGCCGCACTCGGCTGACGACCTTTGGGCAGGTCGTTGGGGAGCTTTTTGAGCGACTGAAAAATCGGTCCCCATTCGTTCTAGGCCCATATCCATTGGTCAAATGCAAACTTCATTGACCTCAGGACCCGATCGTTGGGCAGATCGTTGGGCAGATCGTTGGGCAGATTGTTGCACAGTGCAATTTCAGTCCCCATAAGGTCCCCAATAGGCGTTTTCGAGAGCGATCCATCGACGGCCGGGTTCGAAACGCGCATTGGCCTGTTGGCGTCAGTTGACAGACATGAATATCCTCCCAGGTCCGAGAACCCGGACCTGGAGCGCCCCGGTTTCAGTTGGCTCCATTCGATGGGGATCTGGAACCCGCCGCGGCTAACCTGCGCAATGTCGATGGTGAACCGATCGAACCTGAGCCTATCGATCACTGCGCGGAATCGCTCACCAATGATTGTTAGATCTCGATCAATTCCACTGCCAGGGCGCAATATTGAAACGTGGGGTTGAAAGTTCCTCGGTCCAAAGGCGCTGTGTGTCTGGGTACCGGACCACGCAGCGTACGCACACCTCAAGTCTCCTTTGCAGACGATTAAGGTGGCTTGATGCGCAATGAAATTGAGCAACTCCTCCACCGGAACGCGGAACCTTCGTCCCGAATCCGCAATAGACGTTCATCAACTAATGCTGCCAAACCGAACGATAAAGCCGCACAGTCCTCGGAAAATGCGCTATAACTTGAATTGCCAGGAGGACTCTGCGGCAAAGTTCAACCAGCTGAGGTTTTTGTGGCGAGAGCTACCTCGTAACCTTATGCAAACACGGAACTTCCTTGCAGGGACTGGGGTACACTTCGGTCCACACCGACCCATCGAATGCTCTTGTGAGTCCCCACCGCACTATTTTCCCGGAACCGAAACCGTCGCCACTGGACTCGCTGGCCCGACCTTGCCATCAGCCGAAATATAGCTGATCCGGTAGCTCGCGCTACCCGATGCAGGAACGTTGTTGTCGTTAGCATTCTGCTGAACGAGCGGGCCCGCGATGCGAATCCATGCATCCGACTGCGCGTCCTGCCGCTCCACAATCACGTTCAGCCCTGCCGGAGGCGCCGCAAACTGCAACGCAATATGCGGAAATGGATCGGTCGTATAACTCGCCGTCGGAGCAGCTGGAGTCGGCAACTCAGGTGAGCCAACGCGAATCGCAACCGCCTTTGTAGGATCGCTGCGATTGCCGTTCGCACCGACAGCAACCAGGCGGTACCAGTAGCTTTTGCCGGGGCTCACATAGAGATCGGTGAACTCGCGCGCATCCCCTGCAAGCGGATCGCCGATCACAACGCCCAGGTCCGCTTCCGATCCGGAACGCAGCACCAGGAACTGCGCCGACCGAGCCGCCGGTAGAGCCGGCGTAAAACTGATCTGCGACTTTCCATTCGCGCCGCTCGCCGCCGTAATCGAAGGCGGCTCTGGAATCGAGCGGTCCGGCACAACAACGCGCACTGGGTTGCTCGCGGTGCCCTCTGCATTGTCGAAACCCACCGCGAGCACGTGATACTCCATCGTCACGTCTGAAGTCATGCCCAGCATATCGTCGTACAACGGCTCCGGAGTCACGCGCGCATTCAGCCGCGCCCACTGCTCCGCCGCGCCGGCACCCGCAACAGCGCGCCGCTCCACGAAGTAACCCGCCACCGGAAAGTCGACCGGCTTCCACGTCAGGCGCACCCGCGTCTGCCCCGCATCGGCCGCCAGCCCGTCCACTTTCGGAGGCGCTCCGCTACCCTTAGCTACCACCACGGCCGCCGCCGATGGGCCTCCCAGGTCCCCCCGCGAGTTCACCGCGCGCACGCGGTAATAGTAAGAGGTACCCGCTCGCACCCCATCATCTTCATATTGCGAAGTCCCCGCCGGCAGTGCCTGCGCAGTCAGCGCTTCATAGGGTCCATCGAAAAGAAAAGCGCGCTCCACGACATATCCCGCGAGATTCGGCTTCTGATTCGCCGGCCAGCTCACAGTGACCTTTCCCGTATCGCTTGTCGCTGTCACCGGCTGCGGCGGCTCCAGCGCATGATAATCCGGAAAGAAGATCCGTATCGACGCCGGATTGCTGCGCCGCCCAAACGCGTCCACGCAGTACACGCGATAAGTCAGCATCTCGTTGGGCGGCGCATTCGGATCGAGTAGCAGGGGAATCTTCGGATCCCACTTCACGCCGGGCACTACAGGTTTGGCCGCGACAGCGGCGCCAGTTTGTCCACCTCCATCGCGTTCCACAACATATGCGATCGCCGGTAACTGCTGGTTCACCACAGGCGGCGGCCATGACAGCAGCACTCCCCGCTCATCCGACTTGATCTGCACCCCATCCGGCGAAGGCGGCAACGCAGTCGCCACACCCGCATCCACCGCCGCACTCGTCAACTGCGCTCCGCTGGGATTCCCGCTCGCATCAAGCCCCTGCACCGAATACGTCCTGCTCCCCGGCGACACATTCTGCAGCGTCCATGCAATCCCGAGTGCCCGTGCAAACGCCGGATCCGTCAGCGCCCGTAATCCGATGATGTTGAAAAGTTGAATCCGCTTTGGACTGGTATCCGGATTCGCCAACACTCCCGGAAGCCGTCGCACAGCATCCGCATCCTCCACCGACAGCCCTTGCAACGCGGTCTCGTCCGCCATGCCGATCCTGGGCGCAAGCGTCTGCCCGGTAGAGTCGCTTAACTTCCATCCACCCGACGGCCATTGCGATGCCGGTGGAAACCACAGCAACGAAATCTGGCCCTTGCCATCGGAAATTGCGAACATCGCTCCATTCGCCTGCTGCGCAATCGCGCTCCGCATCGCGAGCAACAGCAAGCTCAACGCAAGCAACCGGATTTTCACGCGACTATTCATATGCTTGCCATCATTCCACTACAAATGCACCGAGAAGGAGATCGATCCGAGCGGCCAGGGCAACCCAATACTGGCGCTTGCCTCTACCTCGAGCGGCAGTGCCTCGGCATGTATCTGTGCCGAAACGCCCGCACTCACACACACATTGTCAACGCACACACCTGCGGAGACGTTGGCCGAAAAATCCCCGGAGATATGCGGCTGCGGAGTCACTGTCAGTCCAGCATCCACATCGCCTCTCACATATGCCGATGCAACCGAGTTGTCGCCAACGCCAAGATAGATACTCTCCCCGCCTCCAATCGAAAGCCCAGCATCGGAGAGCATGAGATACATATTCGCGGTAGTAGCGAGCAACTGCCCGCTGATCCGCGGCCCTTGCTGCTTTCCTGCGTCGATGTGCCACGGACCGCTGGGGCCAAAGTGCAAATCGACAGCCGCATTGCTCGCACTGCTCCCCAAATCTATTGAAGCTACCCCGTCGAGCAGGCTGAGATGGCCCCAGAGTCGCGCGTCGAAGTTGCCGCCCGCGTATTGTAAATAGCCCTGGAAGTCTCCGCTGCCGCTGTCGGCCACCTTCAAAAGCCACGCATGAAAATCGAGACGCGCACCGGCATCCTGGCCACCAGCCTTGATCACCAAATCGCCGTCGAGCGTATAGGTAAACTGGTCCGGCATGCCCACGCGGATTCCCGCCATGAACAGGAATGAATTGTCCATGGAAGGCCCTGCGGATTTCAGAGAGCCCGTGTCTTCAAATGCACTGATGGGAAAGTTGTGGCCAATGCCGCCTTGCACGCGATAAAGATTCATCACCGGCACCGGGACAGAGATAATGGGCAATCCTGTCGCGCCAAGCGAATACGTCACGCGCGTTAACCAGTAATCGTGCCCGCCCTGGTAGCCCAGCCGAAACTCACCGGTGATCGGCGGCCCACCTAACTCAGATAGATCCACCGATCCGGAGATCTCGTCGCCGCTTGTCCCGCCAGTTCCGGAGTAGACCGGGTGTACCGTGGCGTCAGAACTTGGCTGACCCGCTGGATAAGGTACGTCAATCGTGAATGGAGCAAATGCAGGTCCGCTCGCCGAGTAGTTTGAGCCATTGTTGGTGACGGAATAGTTCACCTGCGCCTGGGCCGCGGCCATCACTTCAGACAGGTGCACGCTGGTGTTGAACATGGCTGTCAGCACCTGCGGTCCGGAGGTTGGCGCCGTCAAATGAACCGAGGCAAGATTGACCGGAGTCTGACCGAGCGTCGAGCCGCCACCCAGCGAAATATCTTTCGTGGTGTTGCCTTGCGCAAAATAGCCGCGTCCGTCCATTCCGAAGTAGAAAACCTGGTCGAACGCTGAAAAAGTCTTGCTTTCTGCGGAAAACACAAAATGCGTATTGGCCTGTACTACCCAGCCCACATTCTGCTCCTCAGTGAATGTGAGATTGCTGGCCGTGAAACTGAAGTTGTTGTAATTCTTCGTCACCGCCGGGCTGGTCAACGGAAACGTCATGTTCGCCTGCTTGCCGCCGCCGGAAAGCAAATCTGCATTGCCGGTCAGATCCGTATCGAGCCACGGCACATGCACGTCCATATCGTTGTATTGCGCGTCGAAGGTTCCATCCGATGCGGTCGCAACGATCGATTTGAACTTCACTGTTCCAGCACCCAGGTTTAGCGTGACTGGCCCGGTACTTGTCGTCCCGCATAGCCCATTCCCGATCACGCCCCAGTCTGTTGGGCTGGCCTGCACTGACGCGCCTGCAACCAGGTTGAACATGTATGGCGTAATGGCGAGGTTGGGAAAACGCACGCCCACCCAGTCCCCGCTCGTCCGGCTTCCGCACAGCGCGCCCGCCGCATCGCCGTCGTGATGGCTCAGGTCCAGGCGCACGGAGTTCGATTGCATGGTGAAGGCGCTCCAGCCGATCAGCGTGATCGGCATCGTCAGTCCATCCTTCACCCAGTCGCCGTTCGACTTCAGCTCCGCCTGCACGCCGTTCCACACTACGGGCTGTTCGCCCGGCTGGCGCAGCGTGTCGTCACTAAGCTGGACGTTCAGGGTTGCATCCAACTCGCCGCCGGCCTGCCCGCTCAGTCGCGCGATTGTTCCTGTCAATGCCGGCAAGCTCTGATCCAGCGGGAGGTTCGGAGACACGTCGATGCTTCCGGTTTGCACGTTCAGTCCATCCGGAACGCTCCAGTTCTTGATCTCGACGGGAATGGGCGGGTACTGCTCGTATCCAAGGTGCTGATCGGTCACCATGTGAATGATCAGCATTCCCGTGCCGTTGTACGTGCTCCCTTGCTGCGTAACTCCGTTCTGCAATCCGCTGATCTCGAAAGCGCCGCCGCTCTTCACCGGGAACATGAATTGGCACGGTTTCTTCGGATCTGACGCAACCACCTCATAGACCTTCGCATCCGAAGCGACGTGCTGGTCGGGAATCGAGCCGCTCAATTGCGAGACCGCCTGCTGCAGCGGTCCGTTGACGTATTGCACCGCGCCCAGGCCCGAGACGCTCTGATTCGATCCCGACAGCAAACCGATCTTCAATGGCGGCAAATTGCTGCCCGCTGGCGGCGCCAGCGTGTTCAGCAGCGATTGTGCTTCAGCAACATTCGGCCCGGTGGCAACATTCGTGCCACCTGCGCCAGGCGGACTCGTTTTCAATCCCGAAGGAATCAGCGACCCGAGCGCTCTATCCACCGCGTTGGAAAGATTCGGCACGGTCGGCTGCGGCATCACATCCGCCACGACTTCTACACTGTGGTTGCCTACCGGCTGCACTCCCAATGGCTGCGAGTACATCGGCTTGCTTTGGGAGACTTTGATCGGCGGCTCCGGAATCGGAATCTGGATCGCGATTCCCCCGACGTCAATCGTTTCAAATCCCTGGCGCGTCAGGTTCATGCGCTTCTCCGACGGGCCGAGAGGAAACGTCGTCTGTGATTGCACGCCGTCCACGGTCCAAGTCAGGCGCACCTGTCCTTGGCCGTAATACCGAATCGTCGTCTCCGCGTCAATGCCGTCATCGCAGGTACTGCAAATCGCCACCGGCTGAGGCTGGGCTTCGCGGATGGGCATAAGCTCAACCGGGCCTTTGCCGCTCGGCTTTTCTTGTCCCGCCTGCACGCCCGTCATTGGCCGCATTGAAGGGGCGCTCGCTGATTGCACCGCCTTGTTCAATTGATCGCCGGATCCGAGATGATTGACCACCGAAGTCTTGGAGCCAACGATGTCGTACGCCCCAAAGTCCGGATCTGCGATACTCTTTAAATGCAGGGGACCATCGGCATCGAGATCCTCGACAGGGACGATGTCCAGCGGTTGGCAATAAAGCATGTAAGCATCGCCCGCGGCTTGCGACGCGACGGAATTGCCGCCGCCCTGTCCAAGCAGTTGCTGAAAACTTGACTGCACTCCGCTCAGCGTCAGCCCACTCTTGCTCACCGCGCCGGTCGAGGTCATCTGGGAGAGCAGTGCCGTCTGCAGGAACGGCGTTGTGGGTCCGTCCACACTCGATGAAATCGCCGACTCGCTCACGTGCTGCAAATCGTCGTTCGATATCTGGTAAACGCGAACCGTGAATCGGCCCAACGAATGATACGCGTGCTCCATTGGACTCGGTCCATTCGAGGGCAACCCAAGTGGCTGGCTTGGGTCCCAGTTGGTAACACCTTGTCCAACCGGTGGCGCGGACAGCGGTACCACAGTGCCATCGCCCCAATCTACAAACACGTTGCTGAAACTCACCTGCGACACATCCTTAGCCAGGCACGGGCTAGGGCATTTTGGGGGCGCAACGGTCTGCGGCGTGTAATCGGGCAGATAAGGTGAGCGCGATAGATCGATGTTCCCGCCCAGCGCCCAGTTGTCGCCCATGTAGTTGTTGGGATCGCTCGGAGAAGACTTCGAAAGATTCTGTATCTGCAGACTCCCCGTGGTGTACCCGGTTCCGTTGCACGCCATCCCGGTGGGAGCGGCCGGAGCTTTCAACGGCCAACGGTCCGAAATCTCTACTTGCACGTCAACGGTGCCACCCGTATTCTGCGCATTCGCGGTATTCTGCGGCGCATTCGCGTTTTGCGCCATGGCGATGTTGAGCTGCTTGACCTGCGGCTGCGTTGTCACGCCATTCGTGCTGTAAGTATGGAACCCAGCTACCTCCCACTGCAGATCGCCCTGGCTGAGTTTTCCGTTCAGCTGATCGGGAACAACGGGAGGCAGGGCGCCGTTTGCGGATCCGCTGCTGGTCGGCGTTACAGTATGAATTCCGATCCCGCCAGGCTGAACCCCGCCGAACACCAGCCTTCGCGTCGGTTCCAGCACCGTTTTAAGAAATGCAGGATCAGGCCGAAAATATGTCGGCACAACTGTAATAAAGCCGCCGGGCGCCCCGAGTGCGATCTCCCTCTTGCCGCTGATCCGTTGCGTTGCCAGCAGCGTTTTGCCGTCCTTGGCGTAAACGCGCAGTTCGTAATAGTCCGCCAGGCCCGGGTTCTGTTCATGCCATTTGAAAACCGCATTGTCATCGAGCAAAGGAACCGCAAAGGTTTGGTACTGATCGCTCTGCGTTACGGCGCCAAGCGGCGCATCCAGCCTGATTACGCCCTGGGTAAACTTCTGCAATGTGATGGGCGGAATCTTCAGCACCGTCGGCGGGCCCGAAGGCTTCGCCGCAAGTACATTCAACATGCCTTTACCGACCACGACCTGCGGCGCAGCTGACGCAAGTTGGCCATTCGCGCGCAATGCATTTCCTCCCGGCGGCTGTAAATTGATGTCGCGCCCTCCGGGCAGTGCCGAGGGAAGTACGTTCACGCTTACATGCATTTCGGTGCTGTTGATGTAGCGTGCCGGCCCATTGGCCAACACGGCTGCGGGAATACCAGCGCCGACGGTGAACGTTACCAGCGTACCGGGCACAAAATTCGTTCCTTCAAGCGTCAGGTCTACATTCTGGCTGCCTGCGGAAATCTGGTTGGGAATCACACGCAGAATCTGCATCGGAACAATTTGCTTCTGCGGCGCGCCCGACATCACGGTGAATGTGTTCGATGCTGTCAGCCGATTCTTCGCGCCAACCGTGACGACAACGTCGCGCGATCCCAGCGGCGCGTTCGGCGCAATCGAAATCTGTGCCTGAATCTGATTGCCATTCGTCACCGTGGCAGATAGAACTGTGATGCCGCTGTTCGGAGTGAACTGCAATTGAGCTGGTCCGGCAAAGTTGATGCCGGTGAAGGTCATCGAAACGGTGGTCCCCTGTAATCCCTGTACCGGCGTGAATCCGCGCAATTCCGGAGACGCATTTTGCGTCGTGCCGCAGGCCGACGGTGCGAGCAGTCCAGGCGGGCAATTATTCTGCGTCGCCGCGGTGATCGTAAAAGGCGTAGGAATACGTAGATCGTGATCGGCATCGGTGAGAAACACCTGGCGACTACCCAGTGGCGCATTGGCGGCGATTTGCACCTGCGCCGTGATCTGCATTGGCGATGCAACATGCAGATTGCTTACAGTAATTCCCTGGGAAGGCGAGAACGTAAGATTCATCGCCCTGGCAACGAAGTTAGACCCATTAAAAGTCATCGTGACGGTTGAGCCTGCAGCCGCTTGTGTCGGAGTGAACGAAGAAAGAGCAGGCGGTCCTGCTTGTTGCGATCGCGGCAGCGGCCTTTGCGCCATGCGATTGTTTTGCGCGACGCTCGCCGTGGCCGTCAGCGCGGCAAGCAGCAATGCGACAAAAAGCCCTCTGGCGGGCAAAGCGCGGCGCCCAATCTTCGCGACTGAAATATGAGCACACTTATCCCAACCGTCAATACGAGGATCGCAACTGGCCCTCTGCCTTTTCATCGCGACACGATCCCTCTAAAACGTATGCTTGTGCCCCCAAGTCAATGTCCACAACACGAGCAACTGCGTCGTGTCCGTATCGAGCAACGCAACATGATCGTGATTCTGGTTGTAGCTGCCCTGCGCGGAGAGCGTGCTAAATTTGAATTTGCCCGGCATTGTCCAGGAAAGTTGGCCGCCATATTGGCCGGTAAAGGTGTCGCTCGTCGCCGTTCCCCCGGTTAGGACCGTCTGTCCAGCCGTCATCGTCAGCAGCGGCGAAACCTGCACCCCCGGCCGCTTCCACACAAACGCCGGCTGCACGCTTATCGTATAGTTGCGCGTGGTTCCCACCGTCAGCCCATCCGCGGCAACCCAACTCACATTTCCTTGCGCATTGAGCTGAAAGAATCCGCGAGTCGTCAGATTTGCGCCCACGTTGATCGATGAGGTTATCGTGTCCGCGCTCGTCATGTAGTTGTTGCGGCTCCAGTCGCGCGTTGCGCCCACGTTCATGCTTACTGTTCCAACAGTGCGGCTGGCATTGACGCTTCCATACAGGTCGCGCAAATCCTGCGCGCCGGTCACGGCCGGCGGCATCCCTATCAATGCCACGGGAATTGTGCCCGTACCGGTAAGCGACTGCCGCGCCTCGACTGACAGATTCGCTTTTACGCCCAGCGCCTTGCTCCATGTTTCATCGAAGCTGTTCATACGCAGTTCCGCAGTGGTAGTCGGATGAACGTTGTTATCCAGGAAGGTATATGTCAGGCCGAAATTGCCAGCCTTCGTTGTATCGCTCAGCGAAGCATCCGCGCCGCGCACGTTCGGTTGACTGGACTGCGTCAGGCTTGGATTCGAGGGCGTGCCGAAGTTCGCGCTCAGTTCGCGATAGTCGGCGCTCGCATTCATCTTGCGCACCTGACCCGTCACCGCGCTCCGCCATGCGCGCCCGAAGAGCCTTTTCGAAGTCAGGTCTGAAAGATTCGCATTGTCGCAGCTGATCGCATACTCCGATGTCCACAGCCAATTCGCGCCGAGATACAATTTGAGGAGCGCGCCGATCGCTTCACCGGCCGACGCTGGAGCCACTGGGTTAGAGAGAATGATCGGATTTCCCATCGAGTCGTAGCCCACTGTCGTCGGTGCTCCCGTGTCCTTTGTGTTCAGCCACATGCCGCGCAACTCAGCCCACTTTGGCAACGGAAGCTGGTAACTCGCGCCTTCGATCTGTTGATGAAAATTGATTCCCGCGCCGCCTCCCAACGCAGTATCGTCGGTATTCACAAAGCCCCCGAGCGTGCCCACTGGAAGCTTCAACATCAGTTCAGCGCCCTGACGCGGTGTGGCAGCGGTTACGAATTGTGCGTCGGCATAAAGTGTGGGACTTATCGTTCCGAAGCGGAGATTCGCATTCCAGTTACTCTGCTTGTAACCGGTCTGCAGTACGTAGTCGCTGAACAATCCATGACTGGTGCGTTGCGGCGGTGGATTCAGAACTGAGTTCAGCACGCCGCTTCCGTTCGCTTCCACGTGCCAAGGACCATTCTGGTAGGTGTAATGCTCCGCGGCTGAAAGCGCATTCGTGTCCGGCGGATTGGATCCGGAAACCCACTGTGAGTTCGCGCCAATTTGTCCCTCGAGTGTGGGCCTCACCTCATTTTTTGTATACTTCGGCCTTCCCGCCTCTGCCGGAGTTGCCGGGGATTGCCCTGCTGTCGCCTGTGATTGATGTGCGCTTGCGATCGTGGCGGGCGTTGGCATGCTGCTGCCCGCGGGAGTTGTCGCAGGCGGCGCTTCGGCATCGGTTCCCGGTGTGAGCGCAGGTCCGGTCGAAGTCGCCGATGCTGTTGGAGACGACGCTGCAGTTGATGAGGATGCAGCACTCGGAACGGCGGCCGCCTGCACGGTGAACTTCCACGACGTAGCATCGCTGCCTACTGTCAGACTCACGGTATGATCCCCGCCCTGCAGCGCCATCGGGGGCGTAAAAGTCACTTTCGATTCGGTTACCTGCGCCAACGTGGTGATGTCCACGTCATCCACCATCAAGCTCACGTCCGCCGGATTTACTGGTGATTGAAAGCTCACCGAGATTGCGGGCTGCAACTCGGTTGTACTGCTGCCTGGCGTGGGCGTTTCTGCCGCAATCTGGCCGGCTAGATCTCCTGCTGCTGCAGGCACCGCGACTGGCGCACCGAGCGAAGCCAGCAAAACCGGTTCTGCCACCACTGGCAACCGGGATTGGGCCCCGAGTCCAGGCTGGGCAACAAAACTCTGCACCGGTCCCGAGATCAGCAGCTGACCGGTAGGAGAAATCGCGTCCACTTGCCAGTAGTACGTTGTCCCCGCCAGAAGCTTTGCTTCGACTGCCCGCAAATCCAATTGCGGATCCCTGGTAAGGTACTGCCGCACAATCTGTGTGCCGAAAAAATCGCGGCTGATCGTTACAAAGTAATAGCCGTTCTCGATTGCCGGCTTCCACGCGAGCAGCGTATGGCCCGCGGCAGTTCGTGTCGGTGTTGCTTGCGTCGCGCTCAATCCTCCATCTGCCGCGTGGTAGATGCTGCGCAGCGGTAGCGCCTTACGCGGCACGCCGTTGGAGTCGATCGTCCGTACCGTCCAGTAAAGCGCTCCGGGCGGTAGCTCCTGCCACACTTTTGCAGGAACGTCCCAGCGATTGTCTTCCACATCGAACCATTGGCTCACCGTGCTGAGATACGGCCGATCAGTAAAGCCAACCTGGTATTTTTCAGCCCCGGGGACTGGAGTCCACAAGAACGACGGCGGATTAGCCGCGGTGAATGCGCGTCCATACTCCGGCAAGATCAATTGCTCCAGTTGCCAGTTGCCGGGGTTCACGACCACTGTAATGGGAACGCTCGCCACCTGGTTCGGCTGCACCATGCGCAACTGCAGCCGGTGCACACCTACGAGCGAAGTCGGCAGCGACTGATGCGTCCTAATCGTCGTGCTTGTTCCGCCAACAAAAGATGCGGAAAATTGCTCAACTACGTTTCCATCCCATACCCACTCGCCAATTACGGTTCCTGATCCCGATCCACCCAGAATCGCGTCCGCATACAATTCCTGGTTACGCATCACCACGGTTCCATTGCGCGGATGCATCAGGCTCAGATTCACAACTGTAACTGGCGCGCCAATTGAACTAGCCGCCTGCACGCGCACTGGTTGCGAAGTGCCGCCCGGGGCAATTCCGATTCCGATTGCGGTGTTTGTGCCATCGGTGTTGAGCACGTCCACCGCGCGCAGCCCCGCGGAGGCCGTGGGGCTCACGTTGATCCGCGCCGTCATTAGCCCTGAATTCACCAGCCGCACATTGATCACGCTCACGTCGGTAGCTTGAATCTTGCCCGTTGAGGCGCTCAAA
This sequence comes from uncultured Acidobacteriota bacterium, assembly GCA_963729915.1. Taxonomy (GTDB): domain Bacteria; phylum Acidobacteriota; class Terriglobia; order Terriglobales; family Acidobacteriaceae; genus Telmatobacter. The sequence continues at coordinate 12,417 of CAVSQE010000001.1, forward strand.
CTCGCCAACGGTGGTGAAACCACCACTCTTGCTCCCGGTCTGAAGTTCGCGCCCACCAAAGTCATCAACACCTGGGTTTCGCCGCGTACCGGAAAGCCGGGTGTCACGCTGGTAAGGGTTGGGGCGGGTGCGGGCGGTGCCACAGTCAGTGTCACCGTGTTTGAAGACTGCGGGCCTCCCGCTGCGGAACCGTTGATCACTTGCACCGGTAACGGGCCCGCCGTCGTTACCAGGTTAGCCGGCACAGTCACCAGCAGTTGTGTAGCTGTTTGTGATGAAGGCACAAGAGCGAATGTATTCACGCTCACTGTGGACGTGGCGCTGTAATTGGTCCCCGTCACGGTCAACACGAAGGCTGGGCTGCCAGCAGTTACTGTACTTGGGTTGATGCTGGTAATCGTAGGGATTTGTGCGAATGCTTGAGGCACGATTGAGGCCAAAGCAAGCACGATCACCGCTGCCGTTCGGCCGACACACACGCGCATCGACCACCTGAGCTGGCACTCGAAAGACCGCTTCCACAACCAGCAAGCCATCGAACGATCTCCATGTATAAAGTGCGGCAACCTGTAAAGTGCAGCAGCCTGTCAATCCGTTTCAGGTGGCAAGAGATCTCGGCAATTACACTCCCACGCAACCAATCTGCATAACGAGCACCCTGATTAACCGCAAATAGGCCCGCTTTCGTCGCATGAGGGAACCGCGCTAGCATGGTCTGTCTATCGGGAGGGTGAACACAGAAGGATTGGTCCTCCGGACGATCATGTTTAAACGCCCCTATAGTCAATAAATCCTTAGGAATGGGGAAGATCGCACAGTGTGAAATTGTGCTCGAAGAACTACCCGCCTGCATTGTTCGAATTGCCCAGAATCCGGGGGAAGAATGTACTTTTGCAGTCGCGGGTGCAACCGTTCAGAAAATATATACATGAACTTGCGACACCTGTCATTAAAAACTTGCAGGCCTAAGGTAACTAAAGGAGCGCGCGCCGGGATCGGAGCGACGGCCCAATGAACATGAAGGCTTGAGGTTTGTTTCCTCCAGCGCGCGCCTTGCAACTAATGATTTAAGTGAAATTCAAATGGGGAAACTTGGTCAACCTGAAGACGCAGGAAATGGAGAGGGGAAGCGCAAGTTTTGGCGATTTCCAGAGCACGAACTCGTTGACTGGCTCATCGCGCAGGCAAACGGCGCAGATCGGAGATAGAGCAGTGGGCGAAAGCGTCGCACGGGCCAAGTGGCTAGCCCCTGCGGCGTTTTTCAGGACCGGTCCTGTTTTGAGTGAGTAACCCATATTGGATGAGTGCATTGGCCTGTTCTCGCCATTTAAGCTTTCGCTGCCCGGAAGTCAGTAAACACGATGTGCCTTAGCGGGACCTACTGCGTCTGCTCTGATGCCGGGAAACGCTCAGGTCAGCTTCCTGCCAGCGCCGCAACCTCAGGCGCATACCTCTCCAGGTGATCTTCGATACGGACCTTGCCAAGGTTCACGGCGAGGCTCCCTCCTGCCCGCACCACGCCCACGTCGTCGATACCCATAAAGCTGAGCGCCTTTCGCAGCACCGGCGTGACCAGGTCATCTGCCTCGCTCGGCTCGCCCGCATGGTAGCTGTCGCGCGACACCACGATCAGCCTGGCTCTCTTGTTGGCCAGCATGCCCGGCCAGCCTGGGGCCAGACGGAAGGTGTAGCCGGGCCGCACCACATAATCGATCCACGACTTGAGAACCGCAGGGATGGTGAAGTTGTACATCGGTGTGCTGACGAGGAGCACATCGGCAGCTTGCAGCTCTGCGATCAATTCGGCCGAGAACGCAAGCGCCTTCTGCATCTCGGGGGTGCGCTCCACGTCAGGTGGAGCATACACACCCGCGATCCAGTCGTTGTCCATGTAGGGAATGCGCGATGTGTTCAGGTCGCGGTAGATCACAGTGCCACCTGGGTTGCGCGCTTGCCAGCGTTCGACGAAACGCTTTCCGAGGGCGCGCGAGATCGACCGGTCTCCGCGAGGGCTTACATCCAGAGCAAGCAGGGTTGGCACGGCTTATTCCTTTCGGTTGAGTTTGAAGTTTGGGGGAAGGCTTAGAGGAGCGTGAGACCGCCGTCGATGCGCAGTTCTGTTCCCGGGGTGAAGCGAGATTCACCCGTGCGGAACCGGACGATCAGCCGTCCGGTTCCTCCGGTTGCAGCCAAGACAAGAACTTTCATGTTTGAGCTGGATCTTTCCTGGCGTCAGCACCGCAGTTCCCGGGGGCCGAGCTGACTCAGCTTGCCCCGGACTTACGCCTTGGAGGCGTTCTTTGCAGCCGCGAACACATCGCGTGCGGACGTCGTACCCTCTACGTGCTCCGTACCCGCGATTCCGAGGCCCATCCATCCCGCGTTAATGGCCTCATACATTTCTTCGGCAGGTCCAGTGTGGCCCTTCGGGACGCCGAACTGCTCGAACGCTTCCGCCCACCCTGCGCGCGGGACTGCAAAGGCTCTTACGTCGAGTTTCAGCACTTCGCCCAATTGTCCGGCCACTTCATCCGCGCTTACCATCGAACCGAGCTCGATGACGCGATGCCCTGACCACGCCGGCCCGGTCAGAAGCGTTGACACCTCTGCGCCGATGTCGTCTGACGCGATCATCATCGATTTCCGGTTTGTAGGATTGTAGAAGACCGGTAGTGTTCCGCCCTGGGCGGCCTGTAAGCCGAAAAGAAAGTTTTCGAAAAAGCCGCCTGCGCGCACAAATGCGAGCGGAGATGGCAGGCTGCGAAAACCTTGCTCCAGGAGCGATAAGGCCGTGATGATCCCCGCCCCGCTTGTTCTATGCGCGCCTGTCGACGAGAGCGCTACCACCCGCGGGGGCACTACCTTTGTGAGTGCCTCGACATAGTTCGCAATCACGCCCTTTGCTTCTCTGAAATCAGGCGAGGGAGCCCATACAGCCGGCAACATAACAAACGCGCCCTCAACACCTTTGAGCGCCGCCGCTATGGCTGTCGCATCGTTCCAGTCGCCATCCAGCAACTCCACGCCCTGGTCTGCCCACTTCGTCGCTTTCTCGCGATTGCGCACAAGTGCTCGCACCTGTTTGCCTTGCTGGAGCAGATGCCGCGCGGTGGCGCCGCCAACTTTTCCAGTAATGCCCATGACTAAATACATGCTCGTTTTCTCCTTGTTAGAACGAAAGTGATGCTCCGATGCGAACGCCAGAGCTTATTAGTTGCGCAGCTAGCACTCCGCTAGAGCCGTGAATTTCCATGGTTATCTGTCGCTTGAATCGTTACAGGCCTTTAGACAGCCGATCGGATCGCCTCAATAAGAGACGTGGTTGCTCCTCGCGGAAGCCTTGCTATGTGGTCGTCACTGTCACGCCCTGATACGCTCTAGCTCTGGTTAAGCTCCTGGCGGTAGAAGGGTCAGACCGAACGGTCGAGCCAGTTCAACCAGTTGTGGGGGATTGGGGGCTGGCGAACATTTTGCGACCGCCAAGAAGTACTCCTCTAGTCCGCCGGGAGTGATAACGAATACCAAACGGCTGGGCGTGGACGCCACGTTGCGAAAGCCGTGCGGAATGTTACGGGGCAAGATCGCGGAGGCACCAGCGGAAACGGTCCGGCGCTCATCTCCGACATGCAACTCGTAGCTCCCATCAAGAATATAAAATATCTCGTCCTCACGTGAGTGGATGTGACGCGGCGGACCCCAACCAGGCGGCGTAACCTGCTCGATCACTGTATACCGTCCTCCAGTACCGGCGGCGGTGGCGAGCAGACGCATTGTGGTCCCGAGCATCGTGAAGGTGGGCCCACCACCGGCATCAGTCAAAATCGGATGAAAAGGCGGTGCAGCGACACCGGCCATAGCGTCTAACCTCATCTTGGCTTCACTCATCGGTTTAAGCTCCTTCCTTGGTAAGGTCTGTTATCGACATTTGAGGCCACAGAACGTGATCAGGCCCCTCTTCCGGCCGTCGTGTGGCGTGCAAGGCGCAGGAAGCTGAGAGCCAATGTCACCCCGCAGATGAGCATGGTGATATGGAAGGCAATCTCAATAAAGAGCAACCCATGCATGTTCATTCCGTTGTGCATGTGCAGGTTATCGTGCATCCACCAATTCCCCATGAACCAGCAAAGCGTGACGAACAACCATTTGTTAAGCCACGACGCCCCAAGACTTAAGCGGCGTATAGCCGGCCATCCGAATATTGCGAACGCTACAGCAAAACCAAAGGCGAGCGCCTCGATCGCAGAGAGTGCAATGTAGCCGGGCAAAAGGTTCGCCGGCGGCATGGGAGCGTTGGGGTTCATTGGCCAAATCCGTGGTCCAGTAAAAAAGGCCGCAAGGCCAATCACTACAGTCAAGAACAACATGCGCGTTATCCTGATATTCATCTCCATCTCCTTCAACTGGTGTCTCTTTGTCCAAGCCTCGTTCTGGTACCGCACAGGTCAAGCGTCTGCCAGCTAGTCTCGCGTCCACAATTCTGTGTGCCGCGCTCGTACTCTTCGCGGAAGCCTTGCTAGGTGGTCGTCACTGTCACGGCCTGACGCACATACCGGCTGCTTTCCAGTTGCTGCACCATGAAGGCTGCCAGATCGGCCCGCCCGATCTTGTGCGCCTTCTCGCCGCCCTCCGTGCTCAGCACCCTGGCAACGCCGGTCTTCTCGACGTCGGTCAACATCGGCGGCCGCACGAGCGTCCAGTCCAGGTTGCTGCCTTCGATCTCTGCCTCCATGCCCGCCTTGTCTACCAGCAGACCCCGCAGAAACGTCCTCATGAGCAGGTGTTCGTTGAAAAAGCCGGCGTTCTTGACGCTCTCGCCCGCGCCCACCACCGAAATCTTCAGCAATCGCCGCACGCCATTGCGCCGCATCGCGTCCACAATATTGTGTGCCGCGCTCGTTTCCCTCGTCGTCATTTTCCACGGCGTCTTGCCGCCCAGCGCGTCGATCACCGCATCCTGTCCGGCGACCGCAGCGTCGACCGCGGCCGCGTCCAGCGCGTCGCCCGCAACAACTCTGACGTTCGCCTTCTTGTACTGCGCGGCACCGCGCACGAAAGCCGTCACCTTATGTCCGGCTGCCAGCGCCTCATTTACCAGCGCTTCTCCGCTCCTGCCCGCTGCTCCAATCACTAGAACTTTCATCGCTTCCTCCTTTTGCCTCGTATTTGGCCGCCCATGCAAATGGGCGATCTGACTATTAGAGGACGCATAACCATTGGTTGCAAAATAATCAGTGGTTTTATATCCAATGGTTATAAATCAACAATCGGTCGCAAAAATCGTCAAAAGGGACTAAGCTATCAAAATGACATCCACATCACCAAGTCGCCGGGTAGAGCGCAAGGAGAGGTTGCGGGGCGAAATCCTTGCGGCTGCAGGTAAAATGTTCGCCGATCGCGGTTACGAAGCCGTGACGCTTCGTGAGATCGCTAAAGAGATCGGCTATACGCACGCCGTGATCTATCAGCATTTTCCGGACAAATCACACATTCTTGCCGAGTTGAGCCGCGAGACGATCGGGCTGATGATTCAGAACTTCGACGCGATTGCCGCTAAATATCCTGCACCGAAAGAGCGCCTTTTTGCGACTTCACGCGGCTTGATTCAGTTCTGCGTTGCCCATCCACAGCAGTTCCGCAACGTCTTCTTCGGGCCTGAGAACCGAAACGGCGTCCGCGCTGGACAATACATCAACGACCTTGGCGCGCCGTTGTTCGAACGTTTCATACAGCTCTTTTTCGATGTTGCCAAGGCTGAAGGATTGCCCAATAGGGATGACATAGTGATAGCCCACACCTGGTGGTTTACGATCTTTGGCCTCGCCACACTCTTTGTTATCCAAGGGGTTGTGCCTGACTTGCCTGACCAGACTCTCGTGGTCGAGCAAACGATCGCAACGCTTTGGGCGGGCGTTCAGGCTGTTCCGCGATTGCCGAAGAGCGCAATCGCTAAGCGATCCGGCCGATCCAGTGCCTCAAAGCACTAACAGCTTCTGTCTACTTAGGAGTCGTTGGAGGTATGCCCGTGGAGCACCAGGACTCAACCACTTTTCCAAGGCCGTAGCCTTTCTGGTGGCACGAGAGGCCAGTAAAGCTGGAGCCTTTGGGCGAAGGAAAGTCCCAGCGGGCGCTACCGAAGCCTCCTGAAGTCCAGTCCCAAACACCACCTCAAGCCCAATTCCATTTTTCTGCAGGTACTGAAGGAATTGCACGGTGGATTCCGGCGTATCAGCGTCGCAGAAATGCGCTCCGGAAATCCACTCGGTGATGATGACTGGAGCTATTCGCGAGAAGTTCCCAAACTTGGCGTCCCATATCGGTGCATACGTTTAGGGTTGTGCCTACGCGCTTGCCGCAGACGATGATGGCGGTCTTAGCGGGGCACCTGGCGGGGCTGCCTCAGCCAACACCCTCTAAGAGTCACGGCTCCCGAGGCTTCTCGATATCTGGTTTGCCGGGTCTAACCTAGCGCGGAACGCGGCATTTCCTGCTAAATGCGCACGTCGTCGGGGGAGTTCTCGTTTTACGCCAAATCGCCAATGCACGTGCTGACATTCGATCAGTCCTGTGAAGTCGGCCAGTGTTCGCTCATTACGCCGATAGCTTTTGTCGGTTTCTCTGGATTGCTCTGTTTCAGAACCCACACCTTTTGAAACGGCCGGATCGGTGAGATCCGGCCATGTGTTTTGAGGGGTTTACGGGGCGGGTTTTCGGAGCCCTTTTGTCACAGGCCAAGGCGGCCAGGTTCAGGCCGTTTTTTGGAGTTCCTCGACGGAGATTGTGGCCGGGTGTTTCCGCAACGCACGTTGCACCGTGGCCGTTGAGATGCGATGGCCTTTGGCGATCTGCCGCAGGCTCTGCCCCTGGCAGCGTTCACGCCGGATGGCTTCGTGGTCCAGGGTGAGTGGATTGCGACCGATGTGCGTGCCGTCGAGCTGGGCGCGCCGCATGCCGGCGCGCACCCGCTCGATGATCAGGGAACGCTCCAACTCGGCGATCGCGGCGACGATCACGATGATGGCCCTGCCAAGCGGTCCAGCGGTGTCGATGTTTTCTCTGAGCGAGACATATTCGATGCCCAGCCGGTTCAACTCGTCCAGTACTTCGAGGAAGTGTTTTACCGACCGGGCGATCCGGTCGCTGGCCCAGACCAAGGCCACATCGAAGCGGCCGCGACGAGCATCGCGCATCAGCTCATCCAGCCCGGGCCGCCGGGCCTTCACGCCGGAGATGCGGTCTGTGTACTCCTTGACGATCTCGTATCCGCGCTGTGCGGCCATCTGGCGCAGGTCGAGTAGTTGGGTCTCCGGGTGCTGGTCAACGGTGCTGACCCTCATATAGCTGACCCTCATATAAAGGACGGTGCGCTTCACTTGCGCCGTCCCTTCTTCTGTGGGGCAGTGTATCCGTCTCTGCCGAGGAACACCTGCGTCGCATCGATCAGGCTGCGGGCCAGCTTGCCGATGTAGACCGGAGTGCCGGGCGGCAGTGTAGCTATCAGGCCGAAGTGGTCCTGGTGAGGATGGCTGACCAGAAGGGCATCCGCGGAAAGACGCGAGACGTCTACGGGCTGACTGTTGGTGCTGAGGGGAAGTCCGGCATCGAGAAAGATGCTGGTTTTTCCGGATGAGAGCTGAATGCAGGTTCCGCCAATTTCATGGCTACCTTTATGAATGGTGACTTTCAATTAGCGCCGAATTTGTCCGAACCCTTTCTCGCTTTGAAGGGACAGCACCACACGCGATTCAGCCTCTTTACGTTGCGCCGACCATCATAGCAGACATGAAAGCCCCTCTATATATTCAAAATAGCGGGCGAGAAGTTTACAGTTCTCAGGAAATATCTATGGGAAACATGGCTCGGATTGAGGGAGCATGCGAACTTTGCGGAAGCTTTCACGGAACAATTCTGGCTCCCGGTTCAGCTTCGCGAGTGGATAACCGCCTAACCGGAAGTTGCGCCAGTTCTTGTATTACTCCCCATAAACGCCGTAGGGTCTCCCGTTCTCCAGCATCGGCTCGGTGACGAGATTCCAGGATGCTGGCCGACTTTACGTTAACTGTTGCGCATGCTGGGACGAGCTGCCGACTGCTACGCGTCATAGGATTGCTAAGGCCGAGGAATCAGTATCCACGCCCTGCCATGCCGACGAAGACAACAGCGCGGCGGAGCCCCGCCTTGAAGCAGAAGTTTGATGTCCAATTCGACGTCGTCACTCTGGACGAAATACGAATGACCCGGCAGTGTGGTGTCAACCACGGTGGCATCGACCGTGTCTAAGTTCTGAACCGGCAGACCCTGGATAGCCTGACCGGCACGCGGGAACGTCTGGTTGACGACATCGGAGAGCAGCAAAGCAGTGTCAGTAATGGAGGTGTACAGCGTTACCTGCTGCGCACCCGGCCCCATCGTGTTGAGCTTCTTTTGAAAGGCTGTCACTTCTTCGTCCGGCGCTGCAAAAACAACCTTTCCCACCCAGTTCTGCACTCCAGGCTTGTCAACTTCATCTTCCGCCACGCGAGCTCCCATGCTGTGCGAAAGAAGATTCACGCGCTTGATTCCGGGGGTGCCCAGCAGTGTTTTGATTGCGACCCGGAAATGCCCTGTAGTAGCAGTTGTCCACAAAACGCTCTTGCCGTCTTCAACATACCCGCTACGTGAGAGCAGATCACGCGAGGGCCAGCTATAAACCACGACTGGGCCCTCGAAATGGAGATCATGCTTCAACGTTGCGGCGGTGATAACGGCATCCTCAAAGGAGGTCTTGAACCCATGAATGTAGAGCAACGCCGACCTGCCTATGCGCTCTTGCTGAATACGGGACTGGAATGCATCGCGCGACTCGGCAAAGCTGTGCACGTTGGCGAAAACCAACCCGTCGGAGCCGTACTCCTGGATTTCCTGCTGCTCTTGCGCCGCACTGACCCTCGGATCGGGCTCAGGCAACGTAACTTCGCAATAGCCAAACGAAAGCGATTGAGATTGAGAGCGATTGTTTGCGAAAAAGCGCGGAGACTTACCTGGCGGGGTCGGTTCTCGGTCTGTGACAAAGTAAACTTCCTGTCGATCGACGCGGATCAACGGCATTTTTGAGAATGTAATCTTTCCTGGCTGCAGAACAATCGTCTCTTCGATTGCACTCTTGCCGTCGAAGAACAAGATCTCTGGCTTTGGCAGAATGAATCCCGGCGCCCCGACTAGCAATTCGTAATGCCCCACTTTGACGCCAAGGAAAAGGAAGCGGCCTTTGGCATCCGCCCTCATTTCCAGTGAGGCCGGCATTCCTTCAGTTTTCTGGATTGTTTTTAAAACAACGATTGCGCCGGCAACCGGCCCTTTTTCACTTGTAACGATACCTCGAATATGCGCAACCGGCAGATCGAGTTCCATGTCGCCGAAATTCTGCGCGGGATCCTCCGTCGCAGCCCGGCAATCTCTGAGCTGAAGGGCATCCGTGAATACGAGAAGCATCACAAGAAGGAACAACCGCAGACGCTTCATGAAATCCTCCGCAGCGTGGGCCCGTGGATCGACGATGCGTCAATTGGAACCCAGCTACATCGCGGCCGAGTTCTTACAGCCCAATTTCGAGTGTGGTCCCAAGGCCGCGAAGTCCTTTGCAGGAACATTCGCGGAGGGTCATGCGCTTCCAAGTATTATTCTCGCGCCAACGAATCCTCACAATCAGAAAATATTGGGAATTTCTTACCATCATTCCCGACACCTGACCGTTGGTTAGTCATGCCAAGGCACACCACGAAGAGATGAGGGCGGGTGGCCTCGGTCTCGACGACCCAAAAACCACACCGAGGGTGCTCCCGGTCCCTCGCTCTTGGGGAACGGGGAGACTCCGGACCTCAATTAGCAGGAAAAGGCTCTCGGTCTAGCAGGGTCGGTCCTGAAAAACGCCCCAGGGTCCGGCAACGGGTTAGCTTCTGGTCGCCAAACGACAGTTGCCAAACCGGCAGCTATTTGATAATGACTGTTCGCTTGAAGCAGAGCTCTGCGCTAGAGTCGATGTCACTGGCGGTAAAAACTCTACCTCTCATGCAGGATTCTATTGTCGCCAGCAGTTGGTGGGGCCAGAGGCCACATCAGCAGTCCTAGTGCTCTGATCAACCGCGATCGAAGAGCAGTTGAGGCATATCACCGCCAAATGAGCGGGGGTTCAATAAGGGTCCAATAACGATTCCTTATGCCTCTTTTCAATGATTTACAGCGCTATCCGTGTTCTCTAACTTGTTGAAAATACTGTCCTTGTCGCTCTCATAACCCAAAGGTCGCTGGTTCAAATCCAGCCCCCGCAACCAATTCGCTCATAAAGAGCAGAGAAAAGGCCGCGCGAAGCGGCCTTTTCCATTTCTGGGGTGGAGTTCGCGTGAATTGCCGGCGTTCTTGGCTCCCATTGCGTTCGCGCTTCCGGCCCGCGACGCAGGTGTTCGACGACCGATATTTGAGTTTCCGTGCAACATCTGCCCGCATGGGGCACTCTAACTCTGCGGGTGAGTACCATGAATGGTCGGACTTGCTTTGCCTTGGTTGCGCTTCTGCTCGCGACAGTTTTTGACGGTTGTGCGAAACACACTCCATATGAGGGTCTCGGAGTTGGCGTTGGAGTTGGGGGATCAGGCGGTTCCGGCGGCTCGGGCGGTTCCGGCGGCGTCACGTCAGGTGGTGGCGGAGGGACAACGTCGGGCGGCGGGGGTGGCACGACATCGGGAGGCGGTGGAACCTCTGGCGGAGGAACTTCTGGCGGCACTGGCGGTTCGGGTGGCGGATCTGGCGGATCCGGAGGCTCAGGAGGATCGGGCGGTTCCGGAGGGGATTTCGTTCCCGGCTCCAGGGATCTTGCCCTGAACGGCTCGCCTGTTATGCCTCCTACGATTCCAGTGCAGGGAATGGTGAACGGAGGCCAATCCCGGGCAGTGGTTGGCGCTCGCGTCTATGTGTTGCAGGCCAACACGTCAAACAACGGTGATCCATCGGTATCGCTGCTCACTTCCGCCACTGGGAATCCCGCAGATTCAATCGGCCACTACGCCATTACCGGCGAATTCGGCGGATTCACAATCGCCGGCCGCTACACGTGCACCCCAGGACGCCAGGTCTATGTGTACGCACGCGGCGGCGACAGCGGCGACGATGGCGCCAACTCCGCCATTGGCTTGATGGCCTCACTCGGCACGTGCCCTGCAAGCGGAAGCTTTGCCGGCACCGCGCCTTTCATTTTCGTGAATGAGGTGACGACCGTGGCCGCGGCATACGCGATGGCCGGCAGAGCCACGGACCCGATCCACGTGACGGATTCTGCTGGGCCTGACAATGACGAGCCGCTGGCCCAGGCTGCCAACCTTGCCAACATTGTTACTGGATTCGCCAACGCAGCCCTCCCCACCAAGCCGGAAAGCAAAGTTCCGCGAAGCAAGATTCACACTCTCGCCAACATCCTCTCAGCGTGTGTGAACTCGAGCGGACCGGCCTCAAACGGCTGCACCACGCTCTTTGCCAATGCGCGGAGCAGTGGCGCTACGGGGACGATCCCCACCGACACAGCCGCAGCGGCCATCAATATCGCGCGCAATCCGCGCGCCAACATCGCCGCGCTTTATGGGCTGCAACCGAGGATCGCTCGTCCCTTCGAGCCGGCACTCGAATCCGCGCCGCCGGATTTCACCATCTCTCTGGAATCGGAAGAGGCGAAGACAACAGTCGCATCGCTAGCGCCGCGGCCCTAGGAATTATCCGCAAATAAGCAGCGCCAGCCTCCAGGCTGGCGCTATTTACTGTCGTGAACCGACGTCGCGTTCAAATCCTAATTGCTGCTGGCATTTTTCTGCCCGAATCCGGGAGGCACTGCAAACCAGGAGGGATCGGGTTCTCCGCGCACAAGGTTGGTGACGGAGAGAGTCACCGTGCCCATTTGAGGATTGTTGCGGGTCACTGAAAGATCCATTTGCAGGTCGGGCGAGTACCAGGTTTCTTTGTTGCTGACGACCAGACGGTCAGCACCGCCTTGGCCTGCCGTCGTGGTGGCGATTTGGCGGGTTCCCACGGTCCTGACGGAATCGATTAACTGCTCGCCCAGGCTCACCTGTTTCACATTGCCCGAGCTGCCGCTTTCTTCGGCGAGGGGCGTACTGGGCTGAAAGTTCGTCGTGGTGCAACTCACCGTGACGCGTGAACACACGGTGCGCGTGCCGGCCACGGGATTGACGATGCTGAAACTGCGCAACGGAGGGTCAATGCCCGAATTGGCGGGAACGAAATCGCGAGTTTCGCGATGCACGCGGCCTTGGCTGTCGCGAGCCACGAGCGTGTAGTACATTCGTGAAACCGTGCCTCCGCCGGAGAGAGGCTCCTCCCACGTGACGATGACCTTGGCAGTAAATGGAGCGTTGGCGACGGGCGGGATCTGAATACCTTGAATCTGGGTTCGGACCATTCCGTCCGAGGTGGGCGATTGCGCTGAGCTCTGGAAGCCGGCAAACACAAGGCAAAGAAGTGAGGCGGGAAGAATCGCACGCATGGTGATGCTCTCCCTTAACTGCCCAATTAGATGCTTTTGCATGAATTGGAGTGGTCCCGGGCGACTGAAATAAACCGCAGGCCGCCGTTCTTCCCAGCAACTCCAATGAATAGAATGGCATCGATAAGAAGAGAGGATTCAGAACACAAATGACCGTTGGCCGGCTCGAAATGTTGTTGGCCCTTTGCACGCTCCTCCTGTTGCCTTTGCCCTGCGACGCGCACGCGCAAAGCACCGGCAGCGCGGTGGGGGCCAGGCGCTTTGTGCAGTTCTGCGCTGGCTGCCACGGCGCAGATGGGAAGGGCGGCGATAAGGCCGCATCGTTGGTCACCAACGAGACGGTCATCAACCGCTCCGATGCAGAGCTCTTTCGCATCGTTCGCGATGGAACCACTGAAGGAATGCCGCCGTTCGCTCAGATCGGCGACTCGAATATTGTTGCCGTCATTCACTACCTCCGCACTCTCGAAGAAAATGCGGCCCCGGCTGGCGCTAGCGGCAAAAGTGGCGTACCGGGAGACGCCGTTGCCGGACGCGCTTTGTTCTTTGGCAAAGGGCGGTGCTCCACCTGTCACATGATGCAGGGGGAAGGAGGATTCATCGCCGGCAATCTGACAACTTACGCGCGCAATCGGAATCGTGGATCCATCTTGCAAAGCATCGTCGAGCCGGATACGCCGCTGACGCCTTCCTCGCGTGTGGTCAGCGTAACTACAAAAGCCGGGCAGCGGCTCACCGGGGTGCTGCGCAACGAAGACAACTTCAGCCTGGAACTTCAGACGGTAGATGGCCGCTATCATCTGCTTGCGAGAAGCTCTCTGACCAACATCAGCTACTCCGATCACTCTCTTATGCCGCGCGATTATGATTCGCGGCTCACAACGAAAGATCTCGACGACATTGTCAGTTTCCTCATCGCTTCAAGCAGGAATCCGCACGCGGAATCTCCAGATGCACAATCGGAGCAAGACCGATGACGAGCGCCACGACTGAACGGAAGGCACGAAAAGCGATGCTCCGATTGGGTAGACCCGCATTCCGCATGGCCGCTACGGCCTTCCTGCTGCTCGCCATCATGGGCGGCCGCGGAGCAGCGCAGGCCACCGGCCAAACGAATCAGCAACGCGCTGCCGCGGTCCAAGACGACCGCAGCGGTCTGATCGACGTGAAGCCAAGCGATCTAGAACAGAAGGAGACGCGCGACAACTGGGTTTCATACAACGGCGACTACACCGGCCGGCGCTACAGCAGCCTGACGCAGATTACGCCTGCGAATGTGGGCCGCATGACGGCGCAGTGGGTTTTCCATGCGCGGGATGTGAGCGCTCTTGAAGTGACGCCGGTCGTGGTTGCGGGCGTCATGTTTGTGACCAGCGCCAACGACGCTTACGCTCTGGACGCGAAGACCGGCAAGCTGCTGTGGCATCACTCGCGCGCCGTCTCGCAAGGGCTGGTTGACGACGCTGCTGTGCATCACAATCGCGGAGTGGCCGTTCTGGGAACGCGGGTTTATATGGAGACCGACAACGCGCACCTGCTCTGTCTCGACGCGCGGTCGGGCAGCCTGATTTGGGATGTGGCCTACGCCACGGGCAACCGCAATTACGGCGCAACCAGCGCTCCGCTGATCGTGAAAAATAACGTGCTGGTCGGCACCTCGGGCGGCGACGATGGCGTGCGCGGCTTTTTGGCGGCGTTCGATGCGGAGACAGGCAAGGAAAAATGGCGCTTCTGGACGATTCCTGGCCCGGGTGAAAAGGGCAGCGAAAGCTGGCCTGGAGATTTGTACCTGCACGGCGGAGGCACAACGTGGATGCCGGGCACTTACGATCCCGAGCTCAACACACTGTATTGGGGCACGGGTAATCCTTCTCCGGATTACGATGGCAGCGTGCGGCCCGGCGACGATCTCTACACCAGTTGCCTGCTGGCGCTGGACCCCGATACCGGCAAGCTGAAGTGGTACTTTCAATATTCGCCGCACGATTTGTATGACTACGATGCCGTGCAGACACCGGTGCTCGTTGATGCAAATTTCAAAGGCGCGCCGCGCAAGCTGATTGTTTCAGCCAACCGCAACGGCTTTCTCTACATCCTCGACCGGACTAATGGAAAGTTTCTCTTCGCCAAACAATTCGCCATCGCTCAGAATTTGGCGAAGGGCATCGACGCAAACGGCCGTCCGATTTCAGCAGGGCTCATTCCAAACGAAACTGGCGTAGGGGTTTGTCCCGCCAACGGCGGAGCCACCAATTGGTACTCGCCCAGCTACAATGCGCAGACGCACATGTTCTACTTCCGCTCGTATGAGGCATGCGCCATCTTCAAATCGAAGACGGAACCCTTCGAAGAGGGGACCACGTATTACTCAACGGGCGCACGGGTGATTGGCGGCTCCGGTAAAGGCTATATCAATGCCTTCGACCTCAATACTCTCGATTTCGCGTGGCGCGATGTACAAATTGGCACGTACAAAGGCTGGGGAGGCGTCATGTCCACGGCGACGGGGCTGCTGGCCTACGGCGACGATGCGCAGAACTTTGTGGTTCTCGATGCGCGCACCGGCAAGCCCCTGTGGCACTTTAACGTTGGCGATTTGATTCATGCCTCTCCGATGAGCTATGCGGCAGGTGGCAAGCAATACTTCGTCGTCGCGGCGGGCAGCAATGTGTTCGCTTTTGCCTTGCCCGAAAAATAGTTGCTGCTGCTGAGGCGGCGCGGCTACATGCCGGGGTGCGAGACCTGGTTTGCGTTGGGAATCAGGTCGCGATACACATCGTTCGGAAGATGCGTTTGCCAATGGCTGGTGGCGCGGGCGAAGAGCACCATGGCGACGAAAAGATACGCGAGAAGGCAGGCCACCGCTAGCGGCGAAAGAGCGCGGCGGAGCCAGCGCTGCGCGGGCACGGCGCTGCGCCGGGGCGGGAGCGCGAGTTGCAGTGCGTCTTCTGCCGGGCAGACGGCGATGCACTCCATGCACGCCGCGCACTCCGCGGAACGGATCTGCAGTAGCCGGTCGACCGGCAGGCTCGCCGGACACGCTTTGGCGCACTTTGCGCAATCGATGCAGACTTCGGCGTCGCGGCGAATTTTGACGGGGCTGAGCAGCGAGACCAAACCCATGAGCGCGCCATAGGGGCAGAGATAGCGGCACCAGAAGTTCTGCACAAGAATAGAGCCGCAGACCAGAAGTGCGATGACAATGACTGCGGACCCGCCCATACCGCGGAAGAAATTGAGCATTTTGACGTCGGCGATGAGGCCGTAGGGCGTGGCCATGAAGCTCTGGATCGCTTCAGCCGACATGGCGCCGACGACGAAGAGAAAGAAGCCGAGCAGCAGGTACTTGAGGCCACGAAGAGGAATGTCGAACCACTTCGGCAGATGAAGATTGCGCCGGAAGAGCTTGCGGCCGAACTTCCATAGAGCCTCAGAGAGCGTGCCCACGGGGCAGAGCCAGGAGCAGAAGGCCTTTTTTGCGAAGAGGCTCATCAATATGAAAGCTAGGAATAAAAACATGGCTGCGGGATGGATCGTGGGGACGCGACCGGTGAGGAAGAAGGTTTTGGTATTCATCAGGCCGGCGATGGGCAGCCAGCCTTCCACTCCGGCGGGACGCGATACCGCAAGCCCCTGACCGCCACGCTCAAAATAGCGCACCCATAGATAGAATTGCGCGCCGATCCAGGCGTTCAACACAACAAAGACGCCTTGCACGATGTGCCGGATGCGCTGCGAACGATCGGGCGCGGACCGGCGAAGCAGCTTCTTCTTGCCATCGCTTTCGAGAACTTCCAGCACTTGCGTGGCCATTTTTCCCCTCATTAAAGACAGCGTAGGGCGACGGCAAGCATCCGGCAGCGACTTTGGTCACACCAGTGCGAGGGCGAGGCGCTGGGGCAACGGGGCTTTGCGCTCAGTTGAACGAGGAGAGTTGAGGTTCGTGCTATCCCACATCTCAGAAACGAGATCTCCACCCCACGGACGTGGACCTGTCCGTGGGGGCCCCGGTCGTGGGGCACACCTTGTCGTGGTGGGTTGGAGGTGGGGCGCGGAGGTTCGTGGTTTTCCAACGGATCTTCGCCGAGACTACCGCCAAAGTAATCAAATGGAGCGTTACCGGCGGGCGCGAGGCCCTTCGCGGGTGGCGTGCTTGGAAGTTACTTCGCATGCCCGACGGGTGAGCGATGCGTGGCCACTTTGGGTAATTGTTGCGGTTGATGCCCATGGCTAGACTGCAAGTGCCCTCGATTGTTTCCGCACGCACTCCAAGGAAGGCGGAGCCTGTCCATGCCGGTTGGCAAAGAGATCGGGACGATCCGCGAAGCCGTGGATGCCGCAGCCGTGTTGCATCCGGCGGCCGCCTTCCTGCTGAGCGCTGAGACCGGATCGAAAGTCTCGTCTTTAGAGCTAAAGCAGAATTGCATTCTGATTTCCGCCATGCTGCGCCAGGCCGGACTGGCGCACGGCGACAAAGTTGCGTTTCTGATGGATAACGGTCTTCTGACCGTGCAGCTCTTCCTGGGATCAATGTATGGCGGTCTAGTCGCGGTGCCACTGAACGTGCGCGCCGGCGTGATGCATCTCGCATACATGCTCGACCATTGTGACGCCAAGGTGGCCTTCGTGGAGGAGCAATATGCCGCGTTGCTGGGCGAGGCTTTGGCCGACGTGCGCCGCGACATTCGCGTGATCACCGCCAACGTCGACGGCCCGATTCCCACTTTTGAATCTGTGTCTGCTGTTGAGCCGCCGCCGTGCCCGGGCGTCGACGATGTGGCGCTGCTGATGTACAGCTCCGGCAGCACGGGAAAGCCAAAGGCGGCTATCCATACTCACGCGACGGTGCTGGCGCATGGATGGAATTCGATTGCTTCGCATGAACTGACTGCGGCCGACCGCTCTCTGCTGGTGCTGCCGCTCTACCACATTAATGCAGAATGCGTAACGCTGATCCCTACGCTGCTGAGCGGCGGATCGGTGGTGGTGGCGCACCGTTTTGTGGTGAGCAGATTCTGGGATTGGATTGACGATTTGCGCGTGACCTGGTCGGCGCTGGTGCCGACCATCATTGCGGAGCTCGTGGATTGGAACGATGCGAAGAAGGATGAACGCGCGGAGGCTTTCCAGCGCATCCGTTTCTTCCGCTCTTCTTCCGCGCCGCTTGCGCCGGCGCTGCACCGTCAATTTGTTGACAAGTTTCAACTGCCGCTGTTGCAGGCCATGGGCTCGACGGAAGGCGGCAATGTCTTCTCGAATCCGCAGCCTCCGGCAAAGAACAAGATCGGATCGCCGGGGTTGGCGTGGGGTTTTGACATCAAGCTGGTCGACCGGCAGGGCGTGGAAGTACCCGCGGGAGAAGCGGGCGAGATTGTGCTGCGCGGCCCGGCGTTGATGAAGGGCTACTACAAGGATCCTGATGGCACCGCGGCAGTGCTCGACAGCGCGGGATGGTTGCACACCGGCGACCTGGCGCGGCGCGACGAGGATGGCTATTTCTTCGTGATCGGCCGATCGAAGGAACTCATCATCAAGGGCGGCGTGAATATTGCGCCGCGCCAAATTGACGAGGTTTTGGAATCGCATCCGGCGGTGCTGGAAGCCGCTGCGGTGGGCGTTCCCGATCGATATTTCGGCGAGGATGCCGTGGCCTTTGCAGTGCTGAGGCCGGGCGCAGCCGCCGGCGAGAATGAATTGCTCGCATATTGCGAAAGCCGGCTGGGGCACTTCAAGACGCCTTCGCGCGTTCGCTTTTTGAAGGAGCTGCCGAAGGGGCCCTCGGGAAAAGTGCAGCGGCTGAAGCTGCTGGATCCGGCGCTGTTGGCCACTGCGGCCATCACAGGCCGGAACGGAAATGAAATCACGCACGACCCCGACGCGAGCCAGAACAACGGCGCGCAAGGTCCAGTCTCACGCATCGAGCAGATTATTGCCGCCGCGTGGGCTGAGGTACTTTCGGTTCCCTCGGTTGACCCGCATACGAACTTCTTCGCCTTGGGCGGGCACTCGCTGCTGGCCATTCAATGCCTGTCAAAATTACGCGCAAAATTGCCGATCGTTCTCACAATCAACGACTTTTTTGAGAACAGCACCGTTGCCGAGCAGGCAGAACTGGTGCGGCAACGGCTCCGGGACAGCCATGGCAATGGCGATGGCAGCACCGCGAGGCATTGGGAGCAGAGCGTTCTCAAACAGTTTGTTCCGTCCACTTCAGAAGAGACGATTCCGCGGCGTAACTCATCGCGGACCTACCCGCTGAGCCCGGCGCAGCAGCGCCTGTGGTTCATGGAGCAGTTGAATCCGGGCGTGCCCGTCTACAACGAAGCGGAAGCGGTGCGGCTGACCGGAGAACTGAACGTCAGCGCATTGGAGACGGCGCTGAACATGATTGTGGCGCGTCACGAATTGCTGCGCGCGACGATTGAAACGATCGACGGCGTGCCGCATGCGGTGATTCACGACGACTGGCCGCTTCGCCTCGAGAAGATCGACCTGAGCGCCTTGCCCGCGGCACAACGCGAGCTCGAGACGCAGCGTCTGCTGACGGAGAAACCGCGCGCGCTGTACGACCTGGAATCGGAGCCGGGAATTCGCGTGGCGCTGCTGCAGTTGAGCAGCCGCGAGCACGTGCTGGTTTTGATGATGCACCACATCATCTGCGACTGGTCGTCAGAGGGAATCATCTGGCGCGAGCTGTCGGCCCTGTATCGCTCGCTGATCGGCGGACAGACGGCCGCGTTGCCGCCGCCTGCTATCACGCATGGCGATTATGCGACGTGGCAGCAGAAGCAGATTGCGGATGAGGACTTTGCCGCCGACCTTGCCTTCTGGGAAGAAAAACTGCGCGATGCGCCGGCGCTTCTTGACGTTCCCGCGGATCGTGTGCGGCCGACTGTATTGTCATATCGCGGCGGCCGTTTGCGCTGGCGGCTCGGCGGCGCGATGACGGCGAAGCTGCGCCGCACCAGCCAACAGGAGAAGGCGAGCCTGTTCACCATTCTTGCCGCGGCGTTGAATACTCTGCTCTATCGCTACACGGGCAACGACGACATTTTGCTGGGCATTCCCCTGGCTGATCGCGATCGCCAGGAGTTGCAGTCCGTGATCGGGTTCCTGCTGCACACGCACGTGCTGCGCACCAAGATTACGGGCAGCATGAGCTTTCGCGAGTTGCTGGGATCGGTGCAGAAGGGCGCTTTGGAGCTCTACGCGCACCGCGCCGCGCCGTTCGATCAGATTGTGCGCAGGCTCGGGCAAGAGCGGAGCCCCGGACACACGCCGTTGTTCCAGGTGATGCTGAATTGGCGCGATCGCGACCAACAGCTTTCGTTCATCGGGATGGATGGGCTGGCCGTGGAATCGCTTCTGGCGCACAGCAACACGGCGAAGTTCGATCTGCTGCTCTTCGCAACGGATGAAGGCGAGGAGATCGGGCTGGAGATGGAATACAACGCCGATCTGTTCGATGAAGATCGCGTTGCGCGTATGCTGGGCCATTACGAGACGTTGCTGGAATCGGCGACCGCCGATCCGGCCCAGGCGGTGAATCACCTTGAGATTCTGCCCGCAGCCGAGCGCCGTCAGGTTCTTTACGAGTGGAACAGCACCGCAGCTCCTTATCACTCCGACACGTTCGTGCATCGGCTGATTGAGACGCAGGCAGCACGCACTCCCGGCGCCACGGCGCTGGTGTTTGAAGATGTGCCGCTGAGTTACGTCGAGCTGAATGCGCAAGCGAACCGGCTGGCACATTATCTGCGCGGGATAGGCGTAAAACCCGATGCGCGCGTGGCGGTGTGCGCCGAGCGCAGCTTCGAAATGTTGATTGCCCTGCTGGCCGTTTTCAAGGCCGGCGGCGCGTACGTGCCTCTCGATCCGACTTATCCCGCCGAACGGCTCCGCTTCATGATTGAAGACGCCGAGCCGGTGGTGCTGCTCACGCAGGCGCACCTCAAACATCTCTTCTCCGCGTTTTATGGCGCACTGCCGGTGATCGATCTGGCGTATACAGATTTGTGGTCGCTGCTGCCCGCAAGCGATCCCGACTCGAGCGAGGTAGGGCTCACGCCACAAAATCTGGCGTACGTGATCTACACTTCCGGCTCGACAGGAAATCCAAAGGGCGTGATGGTGCAGCACCAGGGGCTCACGAACCGGTTCGACTGGATGCAATCGCTTTACCCGATGCACCCTTCGGACGCGATGCTGCAGAAGACGCCGTTTACCTTCGATGTCTCGCTCGAAGAACTCTTTCCGCCATTGATGGCGGGCGCGAGACTGGTGATCGCGCGGCCGGAAGAGCACAAAGATCCGGCATATCTCACGGAAGCCATCGCGAAAAACAGCATCACGATCGCGCACTTCGTGCCGTCGATGCTGCACGTCTTTCTGGAGTATCCAGACTCGGCCTCGTGCACTTCGCTCAGGCGCGTGATGTGCAGCGGAGAGGCACTGCCTGCGGCCCTGGCGCAGCGTTTTCAGCAGCAGATGCCGTGTGTGGAACTGCACAATTTGTACGGGCCGACAGAAGCCACAGTCGAAGTGACCGCGTGGAAGTGCCCGCCAAATTTCAAGGAGCCCTTTGTTCCCATCGGCCGGCCCATCGCCAATACGCGCATGTACATTCTGGACGCGTTGCGGCAGCCTGCTCCCATCGGCGTGCCGGGAGAACTCTACATCGCCGGCGTGCAAGTGGCACGTGGCTATCTGAATCGTCCCGAGTTGACCGCGGAGAACTTTCTGGCCGATCCGTTCACGACCGGCCCGGATGCGCGCATGTACCGCACCGGAGATCTTTGCCGGTGGATGAGCGACGGCAACATCGAATACCTGGGGCGCAACGATTTCCAGGTGAAGATCCGCGGTTTCCGCATCGAGCTGGGAGAGATTGAAAACGCGCTGCTGCGGCATCCGGGCGTGCGGCAGTGCGTGGTGACGGTGCAGGGCGACGACGCGGAAAAGCGGCTGGCGGCGTACCTTGTGGCGGCCGATGCGAAGAACGCGCCTTCCGTGGAGGACTTGCGCGCGGCGTTGCAGCGCCGTTTGCCCAACTACATGGTTCCCGCGGTTTTCGCGTTCATCGATGAAATTCCTTTGACGCCGAACGGCAAAGCCGACATCAAGAAACTGATGCAGTCGGAGGTGCGGGCAGCCGAGCGCGAGACGCAGACCGAAGCTCCGCGCGATGAGATCGAAGCCGAGCTGGTGCAGATTTGGGAGCGCGTGCTGGACGTGCATCCCATCGGAATTCGCAACAACTTCTTCGACGTGGGCGGCTATTCGCTCATGATTATGAAGCTGTTTACGCAAATCAACAAAGCCTTTGACCGCTCGCTGCCGATTGCAACCATCTTCCGCTATCCCACCATCGAGCAACTGGCGACGCTGATTCGCGGAAACTCCATTGAGAGTTCGACGCTGGTTCCGCTGCGCGCCCAGGGAACGAAGCCGCCGCTTTTCATCGTGCACTCGTATCTGACGTACGAACGCTTCCGCCGCGTGATCGACGAGGAGCGCCCGCTGTACGGATTGCACGAGGGCGAAGATGACGACGAACGCATCGCCTCAGTGCATGAGCGCGTGGAGGAGTACGCGCGGCTGATCAAGGCAACGCAGCCTGACGGACCTTATTATCTGATCGCGTGGTGCGCATCAGGGCCGATGACGGTAGAGATTGCGCGCAAACTGCAAGAGTGGGGCGGGAAGATCGCGATGCTGGGGCTGATCGACGCGGTGCATCCGCGCTACGTGGCGGAGATGCGGCGCGAGCGCGCTCAATCGCGACCCCTGGACCGCCTCCAGGATTGGAAGGATTACCATCTGCGGCGGCTGGAGCGGTTCCGGCGCACGGGAAAGGTGCGCTACTTTGCCGGCGCGATACGCGACATGGCGATCGCCAGGGCGCGGCGAGCGATGCTGCAGTATGGCGAGCCGGTGTTCCGGCTTTGCGCCCGGCTGGGAATTTCGATTCCGCGCTCCGTGGATCACCTGGCCGCCGTGCGCATCGAAAATCCGGAGGCATTCCGCGGAAAAATCACGCTCTTCCGGCCGCTCGAAACCGGCGAGGCGTATCGCGACCCGACTCTGGGCTGGAGTGAGCTGGCCACGGCAGGAGTGGACGTGGTGTGGACGCCGGGAAACCATGAAACCATGTTCCTGGAAGGAAACGTAGAGAGGTTCGGGCAACTGGTCCAGGAAGTGATGGACCAGAACAGCAACGACGGCGAGGTTGCACCCGCTGAAAGCGCGTTGGCGCTCGATACCGTGCCGCATTAAGCACAAAAGCGCCAACGGTTCGGCTCTTCTGCACTTTTGTTTCGATTTCGTCGTATTCTGTAGGTGTTTGGGGCATGTTCACACCATGAGGACCTTTACTCTCGAAGAGGCGCAGTCGCTGCTTCCGGTGCTTGAGTCGCTGCTCAAACGCGCCATCGAAGGCCGACGCTCCGCGCAAACCGCCGAGTTGGGTCTAAGCGAAGTGGCGCAGCGCATTTATTTTGCCGGCGGCATGCGGGTAGACACCGTGGAGGTGGCCCGGCAGCGCGCGGAATTAGATGCGCATTTGAAGCGTGTGCAAGAGAGTATTGCGGAGATCGACGCCATCGGGGTGCAAGTGAAGGATCTGGAAGCAGGCCTGCTCGACTTTCCCTGCCGGGTCGACGACGAGATCGTTTTGCTTTGCTGGCGCATGGGCGAACCGGCCATCGAGCACTGGCACACCATGGAATCCGGGTTTCAGGGACGCCAGCCCGTGGATGAACGCTTCCGGCGCCGCGCCGCTTCCGGCGGCAGACCTAACTAAATCTCTGACAGCATGGATTTGTGCCTTGGGAGTTCCTGTCTTCCCACCCTTTCGCACAGAACGCGAAAGGATGGGGCACGGGGTTTCGTGCTCGGTTGAGTCAGGGGAGTTGAGGTTCGTGCTATCCCGCATTTCAAAAACGAGATCTCCACCCCACGGACGTGGACCTGTCCGTGGGGACCCCGGGCGTGGGGCACCCGTTGTCGTGGTGAGTTGAAAGGGACATGAGGATGTCCGGCGCGAGTGAGCGGAAATGCTTCTGGCCGCGTCTTTTCAGCAGACTGGCAGTTCCGGCTCTGGGCATCGGGCCCGGCGGCGGACAAAAGGTACCGGCTGGCGCTACCCTTGCAACAGAATGCTTTTGCGGACTCTCCACGAAGTGATGGCCCTGGGTGCGCGTTCTGCCTGGAGTGACGATGAAGTTTAGATTTGGCTTTATTCTGCTTGCCGCCGCGACACTCCTTGCCGGATGCTCGGGATTCTGGAACCTGCCCGCGTTGACGACTACGACGACGGTCACAAAGACTACGCTCTCGAGCGGCGTTTTTTATGTGCTGAACCAGACGACGAAGCAGATTGCAGCGTACACCATTTCTACCGGCACGTTGGAGCAGGTTTCCGGCAGCCCCTACAGTCTTTCTTCCGCGCCGAATTGCATTGCCATTGCGCCGAACGGAGGGTTTCTCTACGTCGGCACCGTGAGTGGCATCTATCTCTACTCCATTGGATCGGGCGGCGCTTTGACGATTGGGAACGGCGGCGCGGTGATTTCCTCCGACATTCCGGCGGCCATGCAAGTAAGCGGCTCGTGGCTGATTGACGCATTCCTTCCGACCACTGGAACGGTGCAGATGAACGCCATCCCCATCAACGCTTCGACCGGAGCGTATACCGGCACGGGCGCGCCGCCGTACCAGACATTCAATGTGACCAACGCCTCCGTGTATCAGATGGCCCTCTCTCCGGATGGGAGCAATTTATTCCTGGCACTCGGAAGGGGTGGCACGATCGTGGTTCCCTTCACCTTCGGCAACTCGAATCCGCTGGGCTCGAAGGCGACCGTGATTGCCACAATCAACAGCAATGGATCGGCGCAGTCGGTGGCCGTGGATCCCACCAACCGGCTGTTTTACATTGGCGAGACGCTGGCAAACTCCGCGGGCGACTCCGGCGGATTGCGCGTCTTCAACTACAGTTCGCTCAGCGGAGCCCTGACGCAGGCTACCGGCTCTCCGATCGCGAGTGGAGGATTGTCGCCGAACGCTATTTTGCCCATTGCAACCGGCGATTACGTCTACGTCGCCAACGGCCAGGGCAATACGGGGTCGGGGAACGTCACATGGTTTCCCATCACAGCCTCGGGAACCACGTATACGATCGCTGCGGGCAACACCATTTCCGCCGGCATTGTGCCCATGGAACTTGCCGAGGACAGCGAAGATAACTTTGTGCTGGCGGTTTCAAACGGCGGCTCGACCTCAAGCGGCGATCCCGACCTCGAAGCTTACACCATGAGCTCCGGAGCGCTTACGGCTGCGATTGCCACCTATACGGGAACCGACCCCGTAGGAGCCGTTGCCGTGGCGGCGCTGCCGTAAGAGCGAGTGTGAGTGTGAGTTCACCGGACAGAGACAACCACGCCCGCACTCACACTCACACTCGTACCTAGTCCCCGATCTCTGCAAAAGTGCTATTCTCAAGGCAATCGCAAGGGTCTGTGTCTACTCGTTTGCCAACTCCTCCGCTTCGCATTTTCCGGCGCTTCGCAACGGTCTTCGCCTCATCGCTGGTGACGTTGAGCTGTGTTTTGCTCCTCACTGGCTGCAACCGCTTCCGCCACGAACAGCATGAGATGGTGTACGTCGCGTCGGCGCGCCCCGTCTATCTCCACGACCGCGTTGCTCCGGTTTCGAACCGCGTTGCCCAAGTGGTGAACGGGCAGCCGCTCGAGGTTCTGGAACGCGCCAAGCGCTTTCTCAAGGTGAAAACCGACAAGAACGAGATCGGCTGGATTGAAGAGCGAGCCGTGATCGACGAAAAGACGTACGACGGGTTTATGCAGCTTGCCGCGGAGAGCAAAGACGATCCCGTGGCGGCGACGGCCGTGCTGCGCGACGACCTTGCCATGCATCTGCTTCCGGGCCGCGAAACGGAGCGTTTTTATCTGCTGCCCGGCAACGCCAAAGTGCAACTGCTGGTGCGCGCGTCGGCTCCCAAAAAGCCGGCGGAGGTCTTTGGGCCATTGCCGTCGAATACGAGCAAACCCGCCGTGGCAGGCAAGAGCACGCCAGCGGCCGGCAACGCGAAGCCGTCGACGGCGAAGGCTGCCCCGCCCGCGCCCGTGGAAGAAACCGCGCCGCCGGAGATGGAAGACTGGTGGCTGGCGCGCGACGCGCAAGGCCATGTGGGTTGGTTGCTCGCGAGCCGCCTGGATGTGGACGTGCCGGACGACGTGGCGCAATATGCCGAGGCCCAGCGCATTGTGGGCGCGTGGGTGCTGACGAAAGTGAACGACTCCGGCGCCGACCCTCCCGGAGAAAAGCCCGAATACGTCATGGCTCTCTCACCGCCTCAGTCCGGTCTGCCTTACGATTTCGACCAGATCAGGGTCTTCACGTGGAGCCTGAAGCATCACCGCTACGAGACGGCGTTCCGCGTGCATCCCATTCAGGGCTATCTGCCGGTGCGCGTTTTTACCCAGAACACGCCGGCGGGCGCGGTTCCCGCCTTCAGCTTCGAGCTTGCCAGCGGCAACAATGTCGCCACCGATGCCGCGACCGGCATTACCAGGCCCGTGGCGCCGCGGACCATCGATTACGAGATGGTCGACACGCAAGTGAAGCGCATCGGCCCGGATATGGCGCCGATTCCCATGACGCATGTGCCGGGAGAGAAAAAGGCGGAGAAGTCCGCGAAGAAACATAAGGGCAGCAAGGGATAAGGGAGCGCATGTTGACGCCGCAAAGGAGCGCTCGCCGGGCGGCGGGACAGTGACGGCGCGGGAGGGGTGAAGCGCAACTTGTTGCAGCTCCTAGTTTCCGGGGCTAAATCACGATGACGGCGGAGCCTTCCGCGGTTTCGTGCTTGACGGCTTCGAGGGCGCGGTTGGCCTCATCCAGTGAAAATGTCGCGACAGCAGGGCGGAAGTTGAGATCACGGGCAAGCGTAAGGAAATCGCGTGCGTCCTGGCGCGTCATGTTGGCGACACTGCGCAACTGGCGCTCGCCCCAGAGCAGGCGATCGTAGTCGAAGGCGGGCATCTGGTCGAGGTGAATAGCGTTGATGGCGACAACGCCGCCCTTGCGCAGCGCCGCGAGCGCGCTGACTACGACCTTGCCGCTCGGCGCGAAGGTGATGGCGCGGTCGAGTTCGACCGGTGGTCTCGCGTCTTCGTCGCCCACCCACGCGGCGCCAAGCCATTCGGCAGCCTTGCGGTGCTGTTCGCCGCGCGTGACTACATAGACCTGACAATCCCACGCGTGAAGAATACGAATGGCGAGCGAAGCGGAGCTGCCAAAGCCATAGAGGCCCACGCGCTCGCCGCGCTCCACGCCCGCCACGCGCAGGCTGCGGAAGCCGATGACGCCGGCGCAGAGCAGCGGCGCGGCGTGGATGGGTTCGAGACCGGCGGGCAAGGGATTGGCGAAATCGGCGCGCACCACCGCAAATTCTGCGTATCCGCCGTTGACGGAGTAGCCGGTAAAGACGGGATGGTCGCAGAGGTTCTCCATGCCATGGCGGCAGAACCAGCAAGCGCCATCGACGCCGCCGATCCAGGAAATGCCCACGCGCGTGCCGGCAGGGAGGGTTTCGGTTGCGCCCTCCACCACTTCGCCGACGATCTGGTGACCGGGAATGATGCGCGGCTGCAGCGGCTTAAGGTCGCGCTCGACGATGTGAAGATCGGTGCGGCAGACGCCGCAGGCACGAACTTTGATCAGCACTTCGCCGGGCCTGGGTTCGGGGCGCGGAATCTCTTCAATGGAAAGCCAGGCGCCGGGAGTTGCCGTTGTCGAGTCGAAGACGGCCGCGCGCATCGGAGTAGCCTCTGCGAATAAGGGTAGCGCAGGAGCAGCAGGTCGGCGCGCCAGCGAGCCAGCATCGCGGACGCGACGATGGCAAGTTCGCGAGTGGACAGAACCGTCAGGGTGAGTGGAACCGGGATTACTGCGGGTGGCGGCGGAGCTCGAGCTCTACGACGCGCAGCATTTCGCTTTCCGGCGCGGGCTTGCCGGTCCAGATTTCAAACTGGCGCGCGCCCTGCTGCACAAACATCTCAAGGCCGCTGATGACGGCGAGGCCCCGCGATTTGGCGAGCTTGAGGAGCGGGGTTTCGATGGGCGTATAAACCAGGTCGAAGACCAGCGAAGCGTTGAGCTCGTTTTCCTTGATGGGAAGCTGCTGCTTGAAGCCGGTCATGCCGCACGGCGTGGTGTTGATGATGGCGTCAAAGCGGCTTTTGGCGAGCGCGGCCTGCTTTAGAACATGGGCCTTGGCCTTGCGCGCGAGAGCGACAGCTTTCTCGTGCGTGCGATTGACGATGGTCACTTCTGCGCCCTGCTCCACGAGGCCGAAGACCGCGGCACGCGCTGCGCCGCCAGCGCCGAGCACGAGAATGCGCGCACCCTTGAGACGCATGCGCCGCTCCAGCGGGCGGACGATGCCGGCCACATCGGTATTAAAGCCGTAAAGCTTGCCGTCCGCGCCGGTGCGCAGCGTGTTGCATGCGCCAATGCGCGCGGTGAGCGGGTCCATGTTGGCCAGGTGCGGCAGCACTTCCTGCTTGAGCGGCATAGTGACAGCAACGCCGTCGAGGGGCAGGTCGCGGATGACGGTGAGCAGGTCGTCGAGCGTTTTGACTTTGAGCGGCAACATGACGGCGTTGACGTTTTCGCGGCGAAACGCCGTGACGTGCATAAGCGGCGAAAGCGAGTGCGAGATGGGATTGCCGGCGACGCCGAAGATGCGCGTGGCCTGGTCGATCTGCTCGAGACGGTAGACGTCAAGGAGGGTGCGCGCGGAGATCTGGCCGGGAGCGGTTTCAGCGCCGTCGGCCGCGGAAGCGAAGGTGAAGGCAGCGCCGGCGCGCAGGCTGAGCACGCGGCTGATGAGGCCCTCCTCGCCCATGGCGATGCCCACCACGTGGGCTTCGAGCGACTGGTCTTCGACCATGCGCAGGACGGAGAGGTTGTCGGCGAGGCTGCGCGCGGTGCTGACGACCTTGACGAATTCCGGCTCGAAGGCGGCGATGCGCTGGGCGGTCTGGTTCAGGCCGTCGGGGCGGCGTGTGCGGCTAAAGTCGTGGGAACTGATCAAAAGAGCGGCTCCGGCGGCGCGGAGGGCGGCGCGGAACTTGGCTAGCTGCGGCCGGGTGACGTGTTCGGCCGATTCCACTTCTAAATCAACGATGTGTGCGCCGGCTTCGGCGGCTTTGAGCAGCAGTTCCAACTCCGCATTCAGGGATCCCACGAAATGACCGCCCAGAGTCTTGCGGCGGCAGGTGGCGATGGCCGTTACCTCGCGATGGCGGGAGAGATAGGTCTTGAGGTCGGGAAGAGCGGCCGCCGGCTTGGCCAGGAAATCGAGACGTAACTCAATGAAAACAGATTCCTTATGAGCGATTTCTGCCTGGGCAAAAAGCTCGGCGGGAGTGGTCCCCTGGACCGCAATACAGAGCTTGCTCATGCGCACGCGCGGCACGGCGACGGGCTGCGCGAGCAGCGGTACGGGCGGACTGGAGACCGCGTGTGGCATTTCCTTCAATTGACGCATAGTAAAGGGGGTTGCGGCGATTTGCAACGCGAATATGCATCGAGAAAGGGAAAAGGACCAGCGCGTCTACCCCCGAAACGGGTTTGGCGGGGGGTTTGGCCCAGATTTTGGGGCGATTTGGAGGTGGAAATGGCTCCTGGGAGGGCTGCCGAGGGGGACTTGACGGCTGCGCTTGACAGGGTTCCCCGGGCGGCTGAAGATGGCTTTCGCACCGCGAGTGGACTGACCACTTGCGGCTAATGGCGCGCGGCGCTCGTCTTACGGATGGGAGAACCCGAACAATGAGGAGAGTTGTGGACAGAAGAAATTTTCTGACGACCGCCGTGCGCGGAGCCATGGCGGCTCCGGTTGCGGCTGGATTGAGCGGTCTTTCATGGGCACAGACGGCGAAGCACGCCGCGACTCACGCGGCAAGAAAGCCGGCGGCGGCGCACGCGGGTCCGACGGTGTCGCTGAACGTGAAGGACTACGGCGCGACCGGCGACGGCAAAACTAAAGACACGCTGGCGCTGCAACTCGCGATCGAGCGCTGCTCGCTGCTGGGCGGCGGAGAGGTGGTGTTTCCCGCGGGCGATTACGCGACCGGAGCGCTCGAGCTGCGCAGCAACGTGACGCTGCGTATCGACGACGGCGCGAGCCTGCTCGGCTCCGGCGACATGGCCGACTATCCCATTACCGAGGTGCGCTGGGAGGGCCGCTGGATCAAGGGCTACGGCGCATTCATCTCCGCGACGGATGCAGAGAACATCGGCATCACGGGGCCGGGAAAGATCATCGCCAGCGATGCGATCCGCGGGCGTGTCAATCGCACGACAGGCATGCGGCTGCCGGCGCTGCTCGAGTTCACCAGCTGCCGCAACGTGCGCGTGGAGAACCTTTTTACCGTGCAGACGGGCATGTGGTCGACGCATCCCGTGTACTGCGAAAACGTAACCTTCAAGAATGTGGTGTTCCATAGCGGCGCGGACGGCGTGGATGTGGATTCGTGCCGGCACGTGATCATCGACGGCTGCACGTTTGAAACCAGCGACGACTGCATCTCGCTGAAATCGGGGCGCGGCGAAGAGGCCAACACCATCAACCGGGTGTGCGAGGACGTGCACATTTCGAACTGCACCTTCAACGACAAGACTTTCGCGTGCATCGGCATCGGCAGCGAGACTTCAGCGGGGGTGCGCAACGTGGTGATCGACCACTGCAAGTGCGTGGGCGCGCGCAGCCACGCGATTTACATCAAGAGCCGGCCGGGGCGCGGCGCGTTTGTTGAAAACATCACGGTGAACGACTTTGAAGCTTCGGGCGCGAAGCAGGGATTTCTGCGGCTGAACAATCTGAACAGTGGCAAGCAGGATGAGTTTCCTGTTCCCGGCGACGCCGGCATTCCGCTGTTTCGCGAATTTCACTTTTCGAATATTCGCGTGACCGATTTGCCGATGCTGGTGCAGGCCACGGAAATCCATCCGCGCAAGCCGCTGGTTGGTTTCTCGCTGACCAACGTGACGGGAACCTGCGCGAAGGGAA
Source organism: uncultured Acidobacteriota bacterium (assembly GCA_963729915.1). Lineage (GTDB taxonomy): Bacteria > Acidobacteriota > Terriglobia > Terriglobales > Acidobacteriaceae > Telmatobacter. The sequence continues at coordinate 43,034 of CAVSQE010000001.1, forward strand.
TTACGCTCGCGAATATGAAGAATGTCGTGATCCGCAATGTGAACGTGACGGGATTCGATGGCCCGCTGATCAGCATTGCGAACGTGACGGGTTCGGGGCTTGCGGGTGCAGCGACGATCGATCCGGCGAAGATGCCGAAGGTTCCGGATGCGGTGCCGGAGCCGGAGAAGCCGTACGCATTGAAGTGAAGTAGTGAATGAGTGAAAAAAGTGAAGGAGTGAGAGCGGCGATGAGATTTGTGCGAAATAGCGTTGCAGTGCTGGCGGTGGGAGTGCTGGCGTGCGCGGTGGGCGGGCAGACGGCGGGGTCCGGCATTCCGGACCGGCCCGATCCCAAAGAGATTCCCATTCCGCCGATCAAGACGTCGATGCCCGACATGCCGAGTGTCGATCGGTTGCCGAACCGGCCCGAAATGCCCGACGTGATGACGCTCGACAACGGACGGAAAGTGAAGACGCTGATGCAGTGGGACGAGCGCCGCGCCGAGATGAAGCGGACGCTCGAATATTACGCGGTGGGGCAGGCGCCGCCGCCGCCGGGCAACGTGAAGGGCGTGGAAGTGAGCTCGCAGATGCTGATGAACGGCAAGGTGAAGTACCGGCTCGTGCATCTGACATTCGGGCCGAGTGAAAGTCTGAGTCTCGACATCGGCGTCTTTACGCCGGCGACGGGCGGACCGTTTCCGACGCTGGTCTCGCCTTCAGGCACGCCGCCGGGAGCCACGCCGTTGCCGCGGCTGGCGCAGGGCGCAAACCAGGGCCGCAATGAAGACGCGCTGCTTGTCGTAGGTCCCATGACAGATCAGGGTGCACGCGGCCCGGCGGGAACGCCGGGCGCAAATCGGCCTTCGATGCGCGCCTTCGGGCTGCGGACGGCGGAGCAGATTGCGGAAACGAATCCCGCGCTTGCGCATGGCTTCGCGTTTGTCACGTTCAACAACAACGATTGCGGCGAAGACACCACGCTGCGATTGCCCGACGGAAGCTGGGCCTACCGGACGACACGCTTCTTTCCGGCGTATCCCAACTACGACTGGGGCCTGCTGCGCGCGTGGGCGTGGGGCGCGTCGCGCATTGTGGATTATCTCGTCACCGATCCTTCGATCGACAAAAACAAATTGATCATCACCGGGGTCTCGCGCACCGGCAAAGCGGCACTGATTGCGGGCGCGTTCGACGAGCGCTGGGCGATGGTGGCGCCGGTGGCAAGTTCCGGCGGCGGAACTCCGGCGTACAGGTATAGCGGCTCCGTGCCCGACCGCGGCGGCAAAGAGGGCCTGACGGAGATGGTCCGCAAATATCCCAACTGGTTCTCGCCGAACCTGCACCAGTTCTGGGGGCAGCCGGATAAATTGCCGTTCGATGAGCATTGGTTCATTGCGCTGGTTGCGCCGCGGCCGTTGATCTCGCTCGAGGGCGACCACGACCAGAACGTGAATCTGAACGGCGTGTATCAATCGCTGCTGGCGGCGCGGCCCGCGTACGCATTTTTCCATGCGAGCGTTAAGCTGGGCGTGAGCTTTGCCAACCGACCGCATGGCATGGTGCAGGGCGACTGGGATGCGCTGCTGGCCTTTGCCGATAAGTTCCTGCTCGACAAGCCGGTGGATCGTACATTCGATCAGTATCCGCCGGGGATTGGAAATCAGGGAACAGGGAGTGGTAAGTAGAAGAGCGGGGACTACGGGAGCGACGGATGGTGAGATTTTTGCGCGAGAGGTTGATTCGGCCTGGGTTTGGGCTGGCGGCGGTTTTGCTCGTTCTCACTGCTGCGTTTGCGCAGGGGCCGAACGATTCGCAGTTGACGATTTGGCGGTTCGACAGCATCGATGTCATCGGCGGGCATCCCACGCATGTGCTTGGGACGCCGCATGTGATCGATTCGCCTTATGGCAAGGCCGTGGCGTTCAATGGTGTCGATGACGCGTTGTTTGTGGATACGCATCCGCTCAGCGGTGCGAGCCAGTACACGTGGGAAGTCATCTTCAGACCCGATGCCGATGGCGCGCAGGCGCAGCGCTTCTTCCATTTGTCGGAGATTGACCCGGCGACGGGCAAGGACACCCAGAACCGCATGCTTTTCGAGATTCGCATTGTGAAAGGGCAGTGGTGCCTGGACAGCTTTGCGTTTTCAAACGGGTCGGCGCGGACCCTGTTGAATTGCGACGATCTGCATCCGCTCGGGGCATGGTATCGCGTGACGGCCGTGTACGACGGGAAGATGCTGCGCAATTATGTGGGTGACGAGATGCAGGGCGAAGGCGAGCTGCATTTGACGCCGCAGGGGCCGGGACACTCTTCCATCGGGACGCGCATCGACCGGTGCGATTACTTCAAGGGCGCGGTGTTCGAGGCTCGGTTTACGCCGCGCGCGCTCAAGCCGGAGGAGTTCTTGAAAATGCCCGCGGTGGTGAGACAGTGATCAGCGAACAGTGGTCAGTGGTCAGTTTTTCCTTGCGGGATTGAGTTTTGTGCGACATCGGGGACAGTGTTGTCGCATAATCGATGCGATGGTTGGAAAGGACGCGTGCCATGCGTAGATGGGGCATCGTCATCAGCGTGTTTTACGCCGTGATTGTGGGATTCCTTCTGGTTCCGGCATTTTTTCTCATTGCCGGCGGATTGACCGATCCGGTTTGGAAGATTTTCGCGACAGGCCTGATCTCGGTGTTGCAGGAGTGGCTGGCATGGATTCTGATTGCGGCCGTTCTCGCCGGCCAGGCCCTGTTGCTCTTCCTGTCCGTTGACACCACGCAGAAAAAATTGAAGCCGCGAACGCATATCGCAGTTTCTGTCGCAGTTACGTCGATGCTGTTCGGCATTCTGACTCTTGCAGCCATTTTTTGCATAGGCGTCGCATCACGCGGTGACAATTTCGGCACAGGCTATCTCGATACCTCTGCGAAGTTTTTCGCCGGCTGGGTGATCCTGTGGCTCATTTGGGGCGTCGTCTTTTACCTGTATTTCCGCAATGCAACGCAAGTGACCTCCCGCGTCATTTCATGGCTGCTCAAAGGCAGCGTTTTGGAGTTGCTGATTGCTGTTCCTTGCCACGTCTGGGTTCGGCGCCGGGACGAATGCTGCGCTCCGTTCTTCACCAGCTTCGGCATCGTCACCGGCATCGCGGTGATGCTGTTGTCATTTGGTCCGAGCGTACTCTTCCTTTTCAAGAAGCGCCTCGACGGCTATTCCACGCACAAATCGGCCTGAGAGGCGCACTCCGAATCGCCTTGTTACCCTAGAGCCTGCTATTCACTTTGGCGCGTGCGGCGCTGGGAGCCAATTTTCTCCAGTTCGCGAAGCGAGGAGTGACGCATACCGGGTGTCTGCTAGCGACGAGCGACAAAGAAATGGGGAAAATTGGCCCCAGCCCTTCGGGTTGCGGCGAAAATCGCGCCACACTTCGTTCTCGCCCTCGGCAGTGGTCCCGCCACAGCCTTCGGGCTCGGCCTCGTCTGGCGCGATTTTCGCTCGCAACGCCTGCACGTGCCAAAGTGAATAGCAGGCTCTAAGTTTCGGAGGATTTCCCCGCTATGTCTACGCAAACTTTTGCCGCCGCAACCCAGGATCTTCACGTGTGGGAAGCGGGTGGCGCTGCATCGGCCGAGGTGCTGACCGCTTGGGTGAGCGCGCGCCTGGCGGCCCACGAAACGGCATTGGCCGCGCTGCTGGCCGTTAAAGGCGAGCGCACGCCGGAAAACTCGCTGCGGCACTTTGACGCGGCCATCGAGCAACTGAACCTGGCCGGCTCGCAGGCGGGGATTTTGAACTCCGTGGCTGCGGACAAAGCCGTGCGCGATCAGGCGCAGATGGAGGCGCAACGCGTGGCCATGGCAGGGAGCGCGCTGAGCCTGAATCGCGCGGTGTATGACGCGCTGGTGGCGATCAGCCTGGGCGGCGCGAGCGCGGCGACGAAGCACTACGTGGAACGCACCCTGCTGGGCTACCGGCTCTCCGGCGTGGACAAGGACCAAGCTACGCGCGAACGCCTGCACGCGCTGCACGACAAGGCGACGCAGCTCTCGCTTGAATTCAGCCGCAACATCCAGGAGGGCGGAAAGACGATTGACGCCGCGCCCGAAGAGCTGGAGGGGTTGCCGGCCGATTACATTGCGCGGCATCCGGCGCGAAAGGCAGAAAACGGTGCGGAACGCGTGACGCTGACCACCGATCCGCCGGACATGATGCCGGTGATGACTTTTGCCGTGAGCGCGGAGCTTCGCAAAAAGATGTTTCTGGCGTACAACACGCGCGCGTATCCGGCGAACCGGCAAATTCTGCTCGATCTGCTGGCTACGCGGCAGGAGATTGCGAGCATCCTCGGCTTCCGCAGCTGGGCCGATCTGGCGACTGCCGACCAGATGATGGAGTCGGCGGCGAACGTGAGGAAGTTTTTGGCGCGGCTTGACGAGGCCAGCCGCGAAGGCGCGCACGACGAACATGCGCAGGTGCTCGCGTTTGCGCGGGCGCGGCAGCCGGAGTTGACGGAGATCGACATTACCAGCCGCGGCTACTGGTATGAGCAGTTCCGGCGCACGAAGTACGATTTTGATTCGCAGTCGGTGCGGCCGTATTTTCCGTATGCGCGCGTGGAAGCGGGCGTGCTGGAGACGGCGGCAAAACTTTTCAAGGTGGAGTTTCGGCCGTCCACTGCGACGGCGTGGCATGAGGCAGTTTCGGTGTACGAGGTGTTTGAGGGCACGCGGCTTGTGGGGCGATTTTATCTCGACATGCATCCGCGCGAAGGCAAGAACAAGTGGTTTTCGGCTGCGCCGGTGGTGACGGGCGTGCGCGGGCGCGTGCTGCCGGAGGCGGGACTGATCTGCAATTTCCCCGCGCCGGAAGAGGGCGATCCCGGGTTGCTGCAGTACTCCGATGTGGTCACGTTCTTCCACGAGTTCGGCCACCTGATGCACGCGCTGCTCGGCGGGCACACGGAGTGGGTCGGCCTTTCGGGCTTTGCCACGGAGGGCGATTTCATTGAGGTGCCGTCGCAGATGCTCGAGGAGTTTTTCCGCGACGAGAAGCTGCTTCAGGCCTTTGCGAAGCACTACCAGACGGGAGAAGTGCTGCCTTCCGCGCTGATCCGGAGCATGAAGCTCGCGGGCGCATTTGGCCGCGCGGACTGGGTGAGAACGCAGCTTTACTACACCACGCTTTCACTCAATCTGCACGACCAGGACCCGGCGACGATCGATCCCGACACGATGACGCGCGAGCTGTACGCGCGCTTCCAGCCGTGGACGTGGCTCGAGGGCAACAAGATGTACGCGAGCTTCGGGCATTTGACCGGCTACTCGTCGAATTACTACACCTACATGTTCGACAAGGTGATTGCGCTGGATTTCTTCGCGCAGTTCGATCCCGGGAATTTGCTGGGCGGCGATGCCGGCGAGCGCTATCGCAAAACGGTGCTGGAGCAAGGCGGGTCGAAACCGGCAAAGGAAATGGTGCGCGATTTTCTGGGACGCGGCGAGGAATTTGCGGCGTTCTCGAAATGGCTGAATGAAGAATTTGAAGAGCAGCTTTCAGCTGCTAGCTCCTAGCTTCCAGCTTGTTCCATTCGAGTGCCCACAGTGAGTTGTTCACTATGACTGCGGCGGATTTTCGGCGGATTGCGTTGAGCTTCGAAGACGCGGAAGAAGGTCCGCACGCGGACACCGTGGCTTTTCGCGTGGGCGGACGCATCTTTGCCACGCTGGCTTCGGTGAAAGAGGGCTACGGCAACTTGATGCTGGCGCCGAAGCTGCAAGCGGAGTTCATTGCCGAGCGGCCGGACTTGTTCCTTCCGGTGCATGGCGGATGGGGCCGCATGGGGATTACACACATTCGGCTCGCGGTTTCCGATGAAGACTCGTTGCGCGGCGCATTGCACACGGCTTGGAAGCTGCGGGCGGAGAAGAATCGCAAGCCCGGGAAGAAGCGGTCCGCGCGGGCGGATTAAAGATGGGTCCGTGCTGTCCCACATCTCAAAATCGAGATGTGGGGCACCCATTTTAGTGCCGGGTTGACGACGTGAATTGAGGTTCGTGGTCAGAACCGGAAAAGCAACCGCGGATCCCTCGACTGCGACCGCCGTTTGCCTTGGCGAACGACGGCCTTCGCTCAGGATGACAGGTCGCGCGGTAAGAGCTCGAACTGGTGCGCGTTATTGCGGCTTGGCGGCCTGGAAGCCCGCGATAATCTGCGTCATCAGCTCGTTCACCGTGCCGGGCGAGCTGGGCAGCAGAATTGTGCTCGACTTGCCGCTGACGCCGACTTCGCGCAGGGTGTCAAAATACTGCGTCATCAGGACCATAGCCATCACGTCCTGCGCGGTGCTGCCTTCGACGGCGACCTTGAACTGCTCGACAGACGCCTGCAGTCCCTTGATGATGGCCTGGCGCTGGCGGGCGACGCCATCGCCCTGCAACGCCTTCGATTCGGCTTCCGCCTCGGCCTGCTTCACCTTGAGAATCTTGTCGGCTTCGCCGCGGGCCTGGGCCGCGATCTGCTCGCGCTGCGCGGCGTTGATGTCGTTCATGGCCGCCTTCACCTTGGCGTCGGGCACGATGTCGGTGACCAGGGCGCGGAGAATGTTGTAGCCGAAAGTGTCCATCACCTCGTCGAGGTCTCTCTTCACGGCGAGGGAGATCTGCTGCATCTGCTCGAAGGCCTCGTCGAGGGTGAGCGTGGGCACGTGGCCGAGGATGGAGTTGAAGACGTAGCTCTCGATCTGGGCCTGCGGATTGCTCAGCTTGTAGTAGGCATCAAACACCTTTTCTTCGACGACTTGGTACTGCACGGAGACAGGGATGGTGACAAAGACGTTGTCCTTGGTCTTGGTTTCGACGTTAACTGCGGCCTGGCGCACCTGCAGATCGATGAAGCGCACGGTTTCGCACCAGGGCACCAGGAATTGCAGGCCGGGGCGCGCGATGCGGTTGTACTTGCCGAAGCGCTCCACGACGCCGGCGGTGTAGGTGCGCACGGTGTACATGGTTTTGAGCACCGTGACGAGCACGAAGATGCCCACGATGCCGGCTGCGATGAGAAGAAAGGTGAAAACTGCGGAGTTGTCCATGAAATGCCCTCATCTTCCTACGCCGGGGCCGCTCGTTGCAGCGGACCATCGGCGGCGTTTTTCCGTCGCAGGAATCATACCGCAGGCGGGAGAAAGCGGGGTTAGCGGGGTTGGCGCCTTGGTCGGACGGCTTCGTAATCGCCCGCTTACATGTGCGGGCGTGGACGCCCGCACGACAGCCGGTCTGGAGACCGGCGCTACATCCGGAGCGTCGCGAATCCACGCGGCCGGCAGAAACTGCGGAGACTACACTAGTAGCCAATGACCCGGCGCCAAAAGAAATCGCGGCCAGCAGTGGACCGGAAGGCCGCCATGCGACACCGGCTTGTCGAAACGCGCGATCCACTTGCTTTGCGCAGGGCGCGCGGGCCGTTCGACGTGGTGGGCGATGTGCACGGCTGCCTGGACGAGCTGCTGGCTCTGATGGACGCCATGGGCTACCGCGTGGAGCGGGTGGGCAAGGAATTTGCGGTGACTCCGCCGCAGGAGCGCATACTGGCTTTTGTGGGCGATCTGGTGGACCGCGGTCCGGCCGCGCCGGCAGTGCTGCGGCTGGCGATGGGCATGGCGCGCGCGGGCACGGCGCTTTGCGTTGCCGGCAATCGCGATAGCGAACTGGTGCGAGTGCTGCGGGGCGGGGCGGCGCAGGTGACGCGCGGCATGGCGCGGACCCTGGACCAACTGGCCGCGGAGCCGGAGAGCTTTCGCGACGGCGTGCTGGATTTTCTGCACGCGCTGCCGAGCCACCTGGTGCTGGACGAAGGCCGGCTGGTGATTGCGCATGCGGGGCTGAAGGAAGCGCTGCAGGGTCGTTCCTCCGCCTCGGCGCGCGCCTTTGCCCTGCACGGCGATCTGACGGGCAAGAAAGATGCGGCCGGCCTGCCGATCCGGAGGGACTGGGCGGCGGAGTATCGCGGCAAAGCGCTTGTGGTGCATGGGCACACACCCGTGAGCGCGCCGATGTGGTTGAATAACACCGTCAATATCGACACGGGATGCGCCTACGGCGGACACCTGACGGCGCTGCGTTACCCGGAGCGCGAGACGTTCTCGATTCCCGCCAAGGCGATTTATTATCCGCCGCGGCGCCCGTTCCCGCCGAACCATACGCTGCATTCGAAGCGGAAGTAAGCGGACACACCAAACGGTGTTGCGCTACTGTTGGCCGTATTTGTTGTGAAAGACATGGCGGTTGATGTCGGGCCAGAACTCCCTGACCCAGAAGCTGGCTGCGTCGATCCCGACGTCCTCGACCCATTGGGTTCCGGTAGCCCCTAGGGACCGCGAGGCAGAAGGGTAATAGAGATTCGAGAGGCCCGAGGCGGCGCCGGCGCCGAAGACCTCGCTGATGTTGAAGACTTCAGATCCCGAGTTGGAGCGGGTAATGACGACGCGGCTGAAGGCATAGCCGGTGCGTTTCACCAATCCGTCGTGGCCGAGGGTATAGTAGCGCGAGTCTTCGTGAGTGACGGTGGGAAAAATAAACTCGACCATATAGTTTTCGCTGGCTTGATCGACGGCCGAATGCCAAAAGTAGCGAGCGTAACCGGTAGCGCCCTGATGGAACTCTGGTGTTGCGCGCTCACACATGTTGTAGCCCGCGATGACCGACGGGATGAAGATGGAGGAATAATCGAACGAATCTTCCGTAGCGCTTATGAACTTGTCTTTGACGGTCTCGGGCGGCAACTGCTGGTCGGCGCTGACGGCGCGAAAGTTGGGTACGATGCCGAGGATGCGCCTGGTCTGCTGGCCGGTCGAATCCCCCTGCGTAGTTTGTGCCGGCTGATTCTGCTGTGCCGGCGTGCTTGTGCTGGAGGATTGAGGCGCAGCAGGGGCCGACTGCGGGGCCGGGTCTGGCGCGGGAGTGGCGGTTGCCGAGGCAGTGAGAACGGCAGGTTGAGGATTGTCAATTACGGACTGCTGAGCAGCCAGGCTTGTGCAGGCACTGAGACCGGCGGTCAGCGCAATGGCGAAAATTCCGAATGAAGGAACGCGTCGGAAGAGTATTTTCCGGGAGCGGATGATCGAAGCCATGAGGGGAATCTCCTGGAGAAGACGGGTGCTGCAATTCATATCGGTTCTGACTGTTTCGAAAGGCGGAGGTTGCTTCCGATTCTCATTGTTGATGCTTCTGCTCTTCCTGCTGTTTTTTCTGCTTTCGAGCCGCGTCCGCCGCGCGCGCCTGCGCATCGAGGCCGTTGGTTGGATCTTTGTGGAGGAATTTCCGCGAGATATCCGGCCAGAACTCCTCGAGTTCTGAGCCGAACGCGCCCTCGAAGGTGACGGTGAAGCCGGTTTCGATTGCCTGGCTAGCGTCGCTCTTGCTGTTGGGATAGTAGAGAGTGGAGATTTCGCCGGCGATCATGTTGCCCAGGACGTTAGAGTAATTGGGCTCCCACTTGTGGGTATTGTCGTGCTTGCAGATAAACGTAGTCGCAAAAGCATAGAGGAAGCGGTGGCGGATGGAGCCGTGGCCAAGACGGTAGTAGCGCGGGTCCTGATGGAGGATGGAAGGCAAAACGGCGTTGCCGAGCGTGTTGCCGATGACGTTATCGCCGTAAGCGGCGGCGGCGCGTTCTGCGAATCCACCGGGGCCCCAGGGGAGGCCGTTGTCGGAATCTTCGGCCTCACCAAGACCCGCGACAATCGTCGCGATGCTGAAGGTGTACGGGTCGATGGCGGCGTGGAATTGGAGCTTGAATTTCTCTGCTGCGGTAAGCGAGACGGCATCGCTGCGATAGGTGACGTTGAATGCAGGCACGATTCCCGCCATGCGCTGGTGCTCCTGTTCCTTGACCTCCTCTTCGGCTTTCTGGTGTTGGGTTTCCTGTGCCGTTGGCTGTTGCGCGGAGCTCTGCGAACTGGAGTAGCTTGGCGCGGAGCCGCTTGAAGGCGCGGGAGCCGGAGCGGTTCCTGTGGCCGGCTGTTGAGGATTCTGCGTCTGCCCGGACTGAGGATCGAATGTCAGGAGGTGGGCGGCCAGGGCCACTTCGATTTGCGGTGTTGGCGCATCGGGGGTGGCAGCAGACACAGCAACGTCTGCCCTGGAAACAGGCTGTTGCGCCCTGGACACGAACGCGCAGTTCGTCACAAGAAAACCCGCGACGCAAACGATCAGGGTGGAGCTGGTGCGTACGTACATTCTTTCACCACATAAAAAGTATGAGGCAGTGGTTATGAATCAATGATGACGATGGAAAAGATGCTCGTTGATGTCGGGCCATAGCTCGCGAAAGGTGTTGGTAAGCGCGTCGCGTCCGAGGGCGTACGCATACTTTTCCGTGTAGCCTCCAGCAGTCTGCGTCTTGCTGGGGTAGTAGGCCAGCGAGATGGCCTGCGAGATTCCGCGGCCCAGAATTTCAGAGGCATTGAAGCTGTTTTTGCCGTGATAGTTGGGAGTGATGAGGATGCGCGTAGCCGCGTAGGTTCCCCGCTTGAGGATGCTGCCTTCACCCATGGCATAGTAGCGTTCATCCTGATGAAACACCGTGGGCATGGCCCAGTCAACAAAGTAGTTTCCGTCGGTTTTATCGAGATAGCCGCGCCAGAGGTAGGCCCAGTAGCCTTCGACACCTTTGCCCAACTGAGAGTGCGCGTTCGTTCCTTCCGCAAGTAGAGAGGTGACACCGACGAAGACAAAGGCGGAGTAATCGAAGCTGTTTCTGGTGGCAACCATGAATGCCTCGCGCGGCGTGGGCGGGGGAGGGATCTCGCCCGCGCTGACGGCACGATAATTGGGCATGATGCCGAGGATGCGTTTGGGTTGCGGCAGGGGCTTGTGATCCGGCGGCGTGTTTGCTGCTGGTGTTTGGGTGCTGGAACTCGAGCCAGACTGGGTTTTGTCCTGTCCCTGGGAAGGCGTTGACGTCGCTTGTGGTTGCGGCGCGTCGGGTAGCGAGGCCCACGCCATGATCGCTTCGGGGCCTTGGGTTTGCGAGTAAACGCGAACCGGCAGACCCAAAAGGGCCGTCCATGTGAAGATCGGTCCGACAATCAGCCAAAAGTTGATGCGCATCCATTTCCTTTATTTGAATTTGAGTCGGCACTGGCCACAGAGTCTAACGTGGGCAGGAATTTGACTCGGGGTACAAATCGATACCTTCGAACGGAGCCCCTGCGAGCACTCCGCGAACAGGCTCTTGATTAAGAATCGACTATTTCTCTCTATTAGACGCAATTGCGCCGTTGCCGGACACAAGGATTCACCCGTCCCGGCCAGAACCGCGTACAAGAGTGGTAAATGCGCCCGCTATTCTCCGGAGCTTCACTGCATATTATTATAAACAATAGCCTTACGCCGCAAAGTCGATGAATCCGCGCTCGGGGTCGGTGGACACCAGCTTGACGGTAACTCTGTCGCCGACATCCAGGCCCTTGCCGCCTTGCACCAGCTTGCCATCCACGTGCGGATCGAGGGTGCGGACGAAGGTTCCATAGTTGTTCACGCCGGTGACGATGGCTTGGTAACTCTGGCCGATGTGCGGATGGAGCACCACGGCGGCGATGCGCTTTTGCATGTCGCGCTCCACCTTGCGCGCGCCGTCTTCCATCAGCGTGCATCTTTGCGCAATTGCATTGAGCAGATCATCGAAGTAGGGCTGGGGCTGTTTCGACAGCCACGCCTTGAGCAACCGTTGCGTGATCACATCGGGAAAACGGCGGTTGGGCGCGGTGGAGTGGGTGTAGTCCTGCACCGCGAGGCCGAAGTGACCGGGCGAAGGCTGGTCGGGCTTGACCAGGATGTACTCGCCGGGGCCCAGGAGCTTGATGACCGTGAGCGAGACATCGGGAAAGTGATCGGGATCCTTTTGCTTCTCCGCGAGCAGCACGTCGTTGAGCGCCTTCGAGTCCGGCTCGGCGGGGAGCGTGTAGCCCTTGGCCTTGGCTAGTTCGACGATGCGGTCCCAGCGCTTGGGCGTGCGCACGACGCGGCGGATCGAAGACAGGCCCGCGTCCTCGAAGGTGCGTGCGTTAACGCCGTTGGCCGCGATCATGAACTCCTCGATCAACGACGTGGCGCGATTCTTCTGGATGGGCGCAATGCCGATGACCTGATCGGTAATGAGCACCGGCCGCGTCTCGATGGTTTCAAGGTCGAGCGCTCCATGCTGGAAGCGGTTGCCGCCCATGCGTTGCGCGGCCGCGTCCTGCAATTTGAGCTGCGCGGCGAGATCGGCATTGGCTGCCACTTTGGGCGGAGCCGCGGCTGTGCCTTCAAGCCACGCGCCGATGCTGGGATAGGCCAGTTGCGCGCGATTGCGCACCAGGGCGCGGTAGGCCTTGCCGTCGGTGGAAGTCCCATTGGCATCGACAGAGAACTCAGTGACGATGGCGGCGCGGTCTTCATTCTCATTGAGCGAGGTAATGCCTTCAGAAAGGGCCGTGGGCAGCATGGGATAGATGGTGACGCCCGTGTACACCGAGGTGGTTTCGCTTTGCGCATGGGTATCGAGCAACGTGCCTTTGTGAACGTGCGCGTCCACGTCGGCCACGCCCACCAGCACGCGGATGCGACCGTCGGGCAACTGCTCGGCCCATTCGATCTGGTCGAGATCGCGCGAGGTGTCGTTGTCAATGGAGGACCAGAGCAGATTGCGCAGATCGACAATGCCGTCGCCAGCGGTAAGGGCAGGCTGCGCCTGGATGGAGGCAAGTTCCGTGTCGGTCCCGGGAGGAAAGTCGGGATGAAATCCGTGCTCGATCATGGCGGCGTGCGCCGCGGCAACCAGATTGAAATGAAAAGGATGATTGGAATGCATCAGGAAATGTGCTCCTCTGGACGACAAGCCAGCCTAACACGGCGGGGGGCGGAGCAGCAGGTCAGCGAGTCAGCAAGTTAGCGAGTCGGCGAGTCAGCACTTGGCTCATCATTGTGAGGGGCATGGGGAACCGTGAGCCGTTTACGCAGAATGAGCGCGACCGTGTAGAACGAATTCGTGCTTAGCCCAATGAGAGATGAGAAGATCAGCGCCGACTCTGACCCAAGCCCGCCTACTTCCCAGTCGCCGTTCCAAATGCTCGGCCAATTGCTGCCCCTGAGAACAAGAATGCCGCACCAGAGGGTCAGGCACACCGGGCCAATTAGTCCCCCGAGCGCCGGGACGATCCATCTGTGACGACGGTCAACATTCTTGAATAGAAACAGGAAGGGCAGATTGATCAGCCAGACGGGCACGGCGAAGATCATCGTGACTTTGAGAACGAACAGCGCGGAACCCATTCTTCTTAGTAGGACGCTGAAGATGGCGACTGCCAGAAGCATCGAACAGAATGACAAAAGGATTCGCGGAATGGCTCGCATCCGGACCTTCTTATTGCGGCTGCACGTTGACGGTGAAGTAGAGGTTCTGGGCGACGACTGCGTTATTGACGTAGGCCGTTGCTGTGACTTCCAGCGTGGCCACGCCCAGCGGCGTGCCGGTATTGGCGGGCGTGGCCGTGGTCGCTGTGCTGGTGCAGCCGACGGCCGCGCCAGCGAGACCGGCCAGCAACATCAACAGGACGACTAGACGCCGCGGGCCCTGGCGCAGGAACGTGCGCGCGCGACGTCCGAAGGGAAGCAGGAAGAAGACCAGGCCGGCCAGCGTTGCGCCGCCCCCGACCTGCGCCCACATCGGGCCGGGACGGGACGGCTTGTAGAGGGAGGCGTATGCGGGACCGCCCGTGATGTAGGTCTGCACCACAAAGGTGACCGTGGCTGTAGGCGTCACCTGCTGCGGGCTGACGGCGCAGGTCATGTCGTCCTGCGTGGGCACCGTGCAGATGACCTGCACCAATCCGCTGTAGCCGCCAACGCTGGTGACAACGAAGGACTCAGAACCCGATCCACCCTTGGTGATGTTGAGATTGGTGGGCGGATTATTGGGCGAGGCTGTGAGCGTAAAGCCCTCAACGTTGATGCTGAGCAGATTCGATGTGCTGGAGCCGTAGGTTGTGTCACCCTGATAAACGGCGGTGATCGAGTCTGACCCTCCGGGCAACGTCTGGATGGTAAGTGTTGCGATTGAGGAGTCCGTGGAGGCGACCGGAGCGAGCGTCCCGGTCCCAATCACGGTAGTGCCGTTGTAGAAAATCACGGTTCCTGTCGGATTCTGCTCAGTGCCCCCGGCGGGCGCGACGGCCGGCGTTACGGTGGCGGTGAGTATGACGTTCGTTCCGCTCTGCACCGTGGTGTAGTTTGCGGATAGTACTACGTTCGTCGCCGCTTTGCTGGCGGTCAGGACATAGGGATTGGTCGTGGCGCCGCTATAGTTGCTGTCGCCCGGATAGCTGGCAACAATCGAATTCGTGGTTGAGGAAACAGTGAGTGTAAAGACCGCACTTGTGACGCCGCCCGTGGTAGAGAGCGCCACGGGATTGAGTGCCGTGCCGTTGACGGAGAGAGTGACGGCGCCGGAAGGTGGAACGCTGCCCGCCGGTGGACCGCTGGCAGCGACGCCTGCGGTGACAGTCACTGTAATGTTTGAGCCCAGCGCCGGTGAATTCGTTGAAGGCGTCACCGTGAGGACGGTCGGGCTCAGCTCCGTAGTGACAGTCAATAGATAGCCGGAATCCTCGCCGGGGTAGGTGGAGTCGCCGCTGTAATGGCCGCCGAGAGTGGTCGCTCCCGGACCCGAGTAGTTGTAGAGGTTCGACAGCTCCATGGGACCGATGGTCGCGCTGCTGCCCGTGGTGGCGCTGCCGCTGGAGGTGAGAGGGAAGTTGGCCGTGAGGACATCGTAGTTGGTCGAGTTGTAGAGGTTTGCGGTACCGGTAGGAATACCCGCGTCCGTCGGGTCGACCACTGTCGCCGTGAAGGTGACGAGCGCAGACGGATTATAGATGTGGTTGGCCTGCACCGGCGAAATGGAAAGCGTGATGGTGGGCGTAGCGCCGGTGACTTGAGGCTTCGCCAGTGCGGTGACGAGCTTCTGCACGTCAGGCACGCCCAGCCCGGTGGCGAGATCGTAGCCGGAGCCGGCGGCGTAGCCGATGAGGCCGGTTGCATTGCACCCCGAGCTGCCCGGCACACAAGTGAGCTGCGCCGTTCCCTGCGCCACGTCGTTAAAGACGCCGTTGATGCGGCTGGTGGCATAGAAACTGGGTGGCAGATTGCCCTGGACTCCGTTCTTTTGATTGATGAGCGCCGCGACGCCTGCAAAGAAGGCCGTGGCCACGCCGCTGCCGCCGCTGCGCATCAGCGTGCAGCCGGAGGCTGCGGTAGAGCCGCTCAGGCAAAAGGCGAGTCCGGGATTCATGGTGGAATCGAGCGCGGTGGGCAGTGTGAGATCGGGCAGAAAACGGTGGGTTGCAAATGAACTGGCCGTTGCCATTTCCGCCGGAACCGGCTGCCAGACCTTTCTTGCGTAGAGTGTGCTGCTCCCGCCGCCGCTGGCGTAGGCGGGATCGGCGGGATTCACCGGCGACCATGCGGTGAGCGCCGATGTTCCTGCTGCCGCGCCGCCCGCGCCGTAGCCGGCCACGCCCACCGCGGTGTTCCATGGCGTGGAAGCAAGAGCGTTCACTGCCAATCCGGTGTTGACCGGAACAGTGCCGCCCGCCGGTGTGCATGCCGCTCCGCCGCCGTCGCCTGCGGCAGCAATCACCGTGATGCCCTCCGCTGCTGCCTGCTGGTAGAGCGCGGAATAAAACTGCTGGTGGGTAGGACTCAAAGAGGCTTCGCACGCTGAGTAGCCAACAGCAATCACGTTGGCTAGATCCTGATCGACAATCGCGGCCAGCGAGAGATCCACGCCATCGGTAGCCGTGGTGCTGGCTGCGGGCGCGAGCAGAATCTGCGCGCCCGGCGCTGCGGCTCCTGCCCAGGATGCTGCGAATGTGGCCTCGGCTTGATCGTCGGTCAGGCCCGGATCGGGTCCGTTGACGGAGATCTGCAAAGGCGACGCGGGCAACCCGAAGGCGAAGCGAAAGGCCACTACGTCGGCGCTGTTGATGTTGCTGCGCGACACGATAGCGATGGTCTGGCCCGCGCCGTTTATGCCTTGCGAGGTGAGCGGCGTGAAATCGAGAAGCTGCGCGGCAAGTTGTGGCGTGAGTGCGGCGGCAGTAGAGGGAGAAGTGAGAGACGCGAGATCGGCAGCCAAGACCGTGAGAGGCTGCGGCACTGTGAGCGCGGGTGCGGAGAGTACGCCGTCGAGCGAAACCAGGCCCGCGATAACCGGCGACAGAGCGCCGGGAACCGTGATGCCGGTGCTAAGCGCGGCGCGCGTGCTACCGGCGATAGAGACAAGGTGAACCTGCGCGCCGAAGGCCTGCTCCACCTGCGCGACGGTTCCGGAAAACTCAATCCAGCCGAGGCCCGCAGGCAACGGCGCCACCGTGAATCCCTGGCTTTGAAGCCAGGCTGCGACGGCGGCAACGTCGGACGCATTGTTGGCGTAAGAATGGGCAAATGCCTGCGGCGTGAGCCATTGGTGATAGCTGGGCGAGGAAGAATTCTGCAGGCTGGCAAGTTCGGCAGCGAGCGCCTGTTGCTGGGCCGGCGAGGGCGCAAGCAGGAGCAACATCCTACCCAGAGTCTGGTTGGCCGGTGCGGGCCCGAGGTCGATGGCCGCAGGATTGAAGGAAGGTTTGCTGTTCGCAATGGCTACGCCTACGCTGCCACGCCAATCGCCCAGGACGCGCGGCGCAGGCGCGGAGACAACCGCAGCCGGCAAGCTTTGCGCCGCCATGGCCCCGGAACCGCTGAAGAGACTGCCCAGCAGCATAGTGGCAAGCGGCAAACCCATGCTTCGTAGCTGCACGTTATCCCTCGTCGAACATGAACTAAATATTCTCGCGTCACGCTCTGCGCTACGGCGATAGCGGTTCTCCAGTTTCTGCAAGTCGAAGCCGCAACCGCCGAGTGGCTTTTTCCTCAAGGAAAAGTCACCTTGCACGGCTCTGGAAATGCCGCACACGAACTGGAGAGCCGCCTTGAAACGGTGACACACTTATCATCCCGCAGGGAAAGCCCGCGCACGACTCCACCTTTGGGGGAGCAGTGCCTACATACGATTGCGCTTCGCCCTGATTGTATAGCGATTACGAGCGATCGGAGAATACATTCTTGTGGCGCGGAGCGTAGGAAATCGCGGACGATTTGCGGTAGACGGAGGGGAAGGCGCACAGCGCCGTTAGCCCCCGACGCAAGACATTGGGGGCACCCGCGGAAATCTAGTTCCCATTGGGAGGCGCCATTTTTGCGGCGATGGCTTGGAAGGCGGGCCAGTTGCCCTCAATGAGTGCAATATTCTGCGGCGTGATCATGCCCGGAGGGTAACTCGGAATCATGCCTTGCTTCTTGAGCGTCACAAAGCCCACGTCGTTGATGATGGCGCCTGTGATGACGATGAACTCACGCGTCTGCAAGCCATTCTGGTGGATGACCGCGGCGACTTGCGGGTACTTGGAATCGATGGATTGGGCCTGCTGCGTGATGGTTTCTTTGCCCGTGGTATCGGAGTTCGCCTGCATCGCTCCGTTGAGGGCTGGATTGGCGGCAATCAACTGGTTGATGCTCTGCATGGCGGCGGCCGCTTTTTGCGCCTTATCCAATGTCAGCGCGTAGTGACGGACCTCAAGGACATCGGGATCGTTGTCGCCTGGCGCGCCATTCGCGACCGGCGCGCCCATCGCGCTCGCCGCCAATGCCAGCATGGCGACACCACTCAGTGCGGCTACAGTTTTGCGCAGCTCCATTTGTGACCTCCGGCAGGTTGTTTTTCGAGGAAATTCAGAGCCCGGCACGCGCAGTCTACTGGGATTGTCGGCTGATTGACAAGAAAATTCGGCAGGCATGGCCCCGCCTTTTCGCATGAATCACGAAAGGGCAGGGCGGTGGAAACGGCCGAATGTCTATTGAATGCCGAGGTCGGAAAGCACTTTGGGCTTGGCTTCTTCTACGGCTAGCAGGTTGTGGCAGGCGGAGCAATCCTGCGTGATGCTGGTGGAGTCTTTGGCTACGTGGTCGCCGTCGTGGCAGCGGAAGCAGCCGGGATATTCCTGGTGGCCGATGTGGTTGGGATGGGTTCCCCAGGTGACTTTCATGAAGGGGAACACATTCTGGCTGTAGAGAAGGAAGAGTTCCTGGCCGGCCGCTTGCACCAGCGCCGCCTTGTCGGTGAAGACCTCGGGATGCTGGCTGTGATAGAAGGCCTCAAGTTGCTGAGGAATCTGGACCCGCGCTTCGTCCTGGCTGGTGTAGGGACCATTCAGCAGTCCCAGGCCTTCTTTGTGGATGAAGGGCAGCGAGGGGCTGATGGCGCCGTCGGCCATGGCTCGATTGATGGCTTCGTTCGCGGTGACAAAGGTGTGCGCCGCGCGGTTGTGGCAATCGATGCAATCCATCACGCGGCGCTCGCCCTGGGGCTGCGATCCGTTAAGGGCCGATGCGGCATAGGTGGTGACGGTGCCATCTGGATTGGTGCGCTGCACCCAGGGAATCGTGGTGCGCGTGGGATCGGTCGAGATGTATTCGATGTGGCCCAGGTGCACGCCGTGAATACCGCTGCGGTGCGAGAACGAATCTTCGCCGCCCACGTGCAGAATCAGCACCGTCTGCGACTCGGTGTTCTGTTCGTCATCGGCAAATTCAGACTTGACCAGCAGGACATCGCCATCAAATCGTCTCGGAGTGTGGCAGCTCTCGCAGGTATAGCGCGCGGGGCGCAGGCTGGTGACCGGCGATGGAATCGGCGTGGGATAGTTGGGAATGATTTTGGGCGCGAGCGGCGCAAAGGGGTGGAACGTGACTTCAAGCAGCTGCTTGGTGCCGTTGATCTTGGCGTTCACGTAAGCTTCCGCGCCGGTGCCGATGTGGCACTCGACGCAGGCCACGTGGGAATGTGGAGAGATCTGATAGGCCGTGTACTCGGGCGTCATCACGTGGCAGGATGCGCCGCAGAACTTCGGCGAATCCATGTACTCCGCGCCGTGATAGCTGGCTGTAGCGACAACCAGGAAATTGACGATAGTGGCCACCAGCACAATGTCGATGCCGTGGCGGAAGATGCGATCGTTGAGGTCGATGCGGGGAAATACAGCGGGAATCTGACCTGCTTTTTGCAGCGTCCTGCGGCGCAGGTACACGCCGATGGGGATGAGCGCCAGGCCCAGCAGGAAAAGCGCGGGAAGAAACAGAAAAAAGATGATGCCCAGATAGGGATTGTCACTGAGATGGCCCGAGAGCTCGGCCAGCCAGTAGCTGATCATGGTGACGCCGGAGCCGGTAGTGATGGCGCCGCCCGCCAAGCTGATGGGGTTGTTGCCGAAAAACAGCGCGGGGCGAACCCATTCTTCGCGGAATTTATTGAATGCCGACACGTTGGTTCAGCCTCCATGCAACGTCGCAAAATCAGAGCTAGCGAGTCCTGTTGAGTTTCCTTGAGGGTCGCTGCTCCCTGATGGTCGCATCGACTTGACAGCTTTGACTTCGGGATGGAGCTACTCTGGTTTTGCGAGGGCGGGCTCGCCAGGGAATGGCGAGCCCGCCCTCAATCTACTGCGCCGATTTTAGAGCATTTTCGATTCACTTGTTGACATCGTGGACATCGTGCAAGGTGGCTTTTTCTTGAGGAAAAAGCCACTCGGCACTGTGCATTCTATCAAGAGCAGAATCGAAAACGCTGTAGTCGAGCGCGTCAACAAATGGTCGTGGCAGATCGGTTCGAGACTATTTCAGGGTCTTGAAGTATGCAGCCACTGCACTCACCTGCGCATCGCTCAGTCCGGCGACGGGCTTCATTTTGCCGTGACCGCTCTTAACGACGGCCTCGATCTGAGCCACGGTAAGGGCTTTCATGGATGGATCTGAAACGGGCTTGATGCCCATAGCCTTGGCCATTCCGGCGCTGGGGGTGCCAGTGGGACCGTGGCACATGGCGCACTTGGCTTTGTAGGTCGCTGCGCCGTCCTGGGCGAAGCACATAACACCGGCCAACGATACGGCTGCGGCCAGCACAATTTGGGAACGAAGCATTCTGGTCATAGTAAAACTCCTCGAATTTTTTGCCGGCCCGTAGACGCAAAACTGCGCTTGCCGCGTGGTGGTTGTGAAACTCTCAGGTCCGCGTTACCGGCCGTTCGTACTGCATCGGCCATAGTAACAGGAACCTACTGACGCAGACTGGCGCGATCGAGGGTTACAAGATCGACGATCGCGCCAGCTGATTCTTGCGCTTGCACTTGCTTGCCTTCAGAAATCCGCGCCGTTACTTGGCAAGAGTTCTGAAGTAATCCACCGAAGCCTTGATCTCGGCATCGGAAAGCTTGCCCTTGAAGGCCGGCATCTTGCCCTTGCCGTTGGTGGTGTCAATCACCATCTGCGCTTCGCTTAGGGACTTGACCGAAGGATCGCTGGCCGGCTTTACGCCCATGGCCTTGGCGATTCCCGGGTTCGGCACACCCTGCGCACCGTGACAGCTTTGGCACTTCAACTTGTAGGTCGCTTCCCCAGAGGTCTGGGCGAAGCCCATGGCGCCGGACAACAGAATGATCGCCGCCAGCGCTGACGACATGCGAATGGTCTTGCTCATGGTACATCTCCTGTATCTCTTTCCCGGCCAGTCTGCGCGTGGCAAACACTGTCGCGTGCGGCTTCTTCCAGGAGGGTTTCTTACACCGTGCGCCGGATCGGCCCTTCCGAATCCCGGCAAACTCTTCAAGAAAAAATGAGGTGAGCTATGGAATGCTTCTAGCCCGGCTCACCCCATTTCAAGCAATCAGCCAATCCTCCGCGTCAGAACTCGTAGTGGAATCCGACCGTGACGTTGTTGGCGTGGAAGTCCCGCGGCGCGGTGGCACCCGCGTTTCCCTCGTTCATGCCCGTCGGAACCGACATGGAGGCGCAAGGCACGATGTTTGCCGCGGTTACGTTAGCGACGGCCGTCAGGGTGCAGTTTTGCGCCCCCGAAGGGCCACCCTCACCGTAGCCGAAGTAGTTGTACTCTGCCTTCCAGATCAGTCCCGGATGCATGGTGTAGGCAACATTCAAGTACGGAGTTTGATACGTTCGACTCGAGCGCACCATTGACCGCGCGGGCATCGGTAAAGAACTGGCTGCCGGCGACTGAACTGACGCGGTAACCGATGCCGTACTTCACCTTTTCGTTGGGATTGACGTCCACGCCCACCGAACCGTGCTGCGTCGGAGCGTGCATGAAGGCGCGTCCGTACCATTGGGTCGGGGTGCTGTTGGTGGCGCTGGTTACGCAGGTGCTGGGAGCACCTGAAGCGGTCAGCGACGCGGCGCCCGCAAAATACGGGCTGGTGGTACCGGTCAGAAAGCCGCTGTCCTGGTTCGTATAGCAGATGTTGGTAGCCGTGTAGACGTCGCTGTAGACGTAGTCGAAGTCGACCGCCAAATGATCATTGGGCGCGAGCATTCCGCTCAAGCCGGCGGTGCGGCTGTAGTCCACGTGATTCAACGGACCGTACGGCGAAGCCACGCCCGTGTTCTGCGTGTTGTTGTGCCGCTCCATGTCAGTGTAGGAAGCGTTGAAGGTCGCCCATTTCGCCGGACGGAACTTGGTGTGCACGCGATAGTGACGCAACTGGCGCGGCGACATGGTGGTAAATGCGTTGTCGTCGTACATGGCCTCAACCGTTCCGTTGATGTCCCAGTTGCTGGTCACACGATAGGCGGCATTCAGGATTCCGCCCTGCTCGGTGATGGCAAAGATGGTCCGTGCCGGAGAGGTGACATTCAGGTTCAAGCCGATATTGCGATTGCCGTAACGGTAGGTGAAGGCAACGGTGGCCTTGGGCGTCACCGTCCAACTCGCCGTCAGGTTGTTCACCAGTTGCTCGTTGCCGAAGTAGGTGTTGACGACACCGTACGTCTCGCCCGTCGCGATGCCGGAGTTAGTCACACTCGAAGTGAGCGGGCCCGAGTAGTTGATGGTTTCCTGTCCTGCCGCGAAGCCCGTGACCAGCTTGGTATAACCCGACGTATTCACAGTTGCGGGCTGTCCGTTCGCCGAGAGGGTCACCTGATCCTCCAAGTCGAAGTTTTTGGCCACTTCCCAGATCAGGCCATATTCGGCGTTGTAGACTTCGCGCTTGCCGCTGCCGACCGCCGAGTTGTACTCATCGCGGGTGGCGCCAGCGGTTGCGGTGCCAGCCAGCAGGCCCCATGCATTGTCCATGAAGCTAGGCATCTTCATGTTCATCTTGCTGTAGCTGAATTGGCCATTCATGATCAGGTTCTTGATACTGGTGGACTGGAAACGCACGATCTCGCTCGGCATCGTGGTGCGGATGGGATACGTCCGCAGGTAGCCGGTGACCACCGAGCAGGACGGGTCGATGATCGGCGCGCCGCCGTTCGACGATGGGTAGAGGAACGTGGTGGCGCTCGCGATGCTGTTGCTGCTGCAGGCAGCGGTGCTGTATGGCGCATACGTAGTGGTTGTCGAGGTCGATGCATTGCTCGAAAAATCCCAGTTGCCCAGGTAGGCCGGCGTGCCGTCAGCTTCCTGCACCTGGAACCCGTTGGGATCGAGCGTGATGTAACTGTTCTCCTTGTAGTGGTGGATACGCTGCTCGTAGGTCACCGTGGTGCCCTTCACCGGCTTCCAGTCGATCGCCATGCTGTACTCGTCGGTCGAGTGGCGCTGGTACAGCTCCATCAAGGAGTTGTACTTGATCACGCCGCCCGAGCGCACCGGCAGCAGCGAGGGGCCTTGCATGATGTTTTGCGAATAGCCAAAGTGGACGCTGAATGTCGACTGCGGATAGAGGGTCACATCGGTGTCGGTCATACGCCGTACGGAGTTGGTCATCACCGATGAGTGTTGCGGCTGCTGCCACACCAGGTGGCCGGTCGGCGCCGTCGAGGGACCGATGGGGAGCGTGAGACCGCCGGGTAGGTTCGGATTGCCCAGCAGATCGTAGTCAAAGTACTGGCGGTCGCGGCGGAAGATGCCATTGAACTCATACACCTTGGCTTTGCTCATCGAGAGCTTGGCAAAATTGTAAGGGTCGCCGCCAAAGCCGGAACCGGTTGCGCGCGCATCATCCACCCACGCGTTCTTGTTCGAGTCAAGCTTATGCAGTTCAATGGACTCGCCGCTGATGCGGGGACCGGACTGCAGGTTAACGAGGGTGTCATACATTGCGCCGGAGTGGACCGTGTCGTTGACGCGGCCGCTCACGTCCGCCGAATAGTGCGCGGAGTAGCCTGCGGGCGTCGTCATCCTGGAGGTAGTCGTCGGCGTGGTCGCCGCCGGCTCCTGAGCCAGGGCGATGCACGCTGCCATCGGCAACGCGATGACCAGACCGGCGGCCAAAAGACTCATCCGGTTTGACCGTGCTTGGAGTAGTTGCTTCAAAAAGAAAATGATCATATAAAGCCTCACTTCATAACATCTCGGGTCGTGCGGAACCTGTTTCGAACTCATCCGCCCTCCTCGCAGCCTTCCGGTCCGCTCCGCGGAAGACTGCCAGGAGCCTTCAACGGAGAAAAGCCGGATCGAGATTCGAGCCATGAATCATCGTGTGGCAGTCGATGCACGGCGTTACGTCAGCCGACTGGGTCCACGAGAAGTTATGGATCGCGTTTGTCGCGACCATGCTGTGGCACTGGGAGCAAAGAACGTTGACAGTCGGCACGTTCAGCAACCGCGCGTTCTGCGAGCCGTGCGGCGTGTGGCAGGCGAGGCAACCCTCACCCTTCACCGCGGCATGCTCGTAAACCCACGGTCCGCGCTTCTCCATGTGGCACTTGGTGCAAATCGCGTTCTGATCGGCAGTCGATCTGAGGTTGTTGTTCCCGAAAGTTCCGTGTGGGTCATGGCAGTCAGTGCACTTCACAGCACCTTCATTCACCTTGTGGTGGAAGGGCATGGAGAACTGCGGCTTCACGTCGTTGTGGCACTGGAAGCAGAGCGTGGGCTGCGGAGCCTTTAGAAGCGACTCTTCCTTGCTGCCGTGAATGCCATGGCAATCGATGCAACTTACTCCGGCCTTGGCGTGCGGCGCACGCATGTAATCAGGATGCGCGCTCGAGTGGCAGCTCAAACACTTGGCGTCCACGTCTTTGGCCGAGGCCTTGGCGGGATCGAAGATCTTGGTCACGTCGCCGCCGCCGGCCACGTGTTCGCTGCCCGCACCGTGACAGTTTTCGCAGGTCACGCCCTCGTGATTTCCCGGCATTAACAACATCTTCTGGTGAGGGTTCGTAGCAAAACTCTTGCTCACCTCGTCGTGACAGGAGGCGCAGGTGTCAGAGCCGACAAAGTCAGCGTGCGCGGCCCCGGTGGACGGCGCGTTAGAGGCTTTGGCTCCTGGCGTCTGAGCAGCCAGCGCCGCAGCGCATAGAATGCCTGCGCCGAGCAGCAACATCAAAAACACTCGCAGTCCCGGAAATTTCTCAGGAGCCGCACCGAACATCCGCGTTACAGGCCTATTTTTATGCATGCAAAATACCGCCTTGATAAAAGAACTTCCTGGCACAACTTACAACCAACTTGAGCAGCCATTCCGCGCTGCTTGTGGTGTCCTCTCCATGTGAGCGTGAGCACCGCGGGTAGCTGTTGGCAGGGCCTAGCCGGTGTGGAGCATCACCACATGCACGTGAGATTACGGGTTTATCACATCTAGAGGCGGTGATGTCGATCACATACGGTGGGATACGCATCACATACGCGGAATGCTCTGCGCTAGAGAGAGTTACGGGCTGGGTCAGGGGCGGGCTGCATTCTTCCCATCACAGGCCCTGATTGTTCGCCTGATGAACGTGAGGCCCATCACATCCAAGGCACCCCTGACTCAAGCAAACTCAGGCTGGATGCTTGTATCCGCAAAGGATTGCCGGCATCTCGGCCTCAGCCGCAACGTGCGCAGAGAGAAGAAGCGCTCGGGAGCGGCTGGAGGGCGGGCCGCATCGATATACGAACGGAATGAGACGATGGCGGACACGCAGATTTCGTTGGAAGAGCCGATTCGGCCCAGACAAAATGGCCGGACATCTCCTTTAGGTTGTGCGGCTTGCGCAAATCGCCGCCCCGGGTGGTTTTGCTCCCTGGGCAGCGCGGTCCTAGCCGACCTGGAACTTGCAACCAGCACCATTTCATTGCCTGCGCAGGCTTCGCTCTTTACGCAGGGCGAAGATGCCCGCTGCCTGTACCTGATTTGCAGCGGCTATCTCAAGCTGACCGCAGGCCGCCCGGAAGACCGGCACATGATTGTGCGCGTCGCCGGCCCCGGCTCCATGCTGGGACTGTACGCGGTACTTTCGCACGGTGTGTATGAGGTCACCGCGGAGTCGCTGACTCCGGCGCAGTTGCGCCCGGTCGAGCGCGAGCGGTTCCTCACCTTCCTGCGCAGCCACAAAGAAGCCCAGTTGCGCGCTGTGCAGTGCATCTGCCAGGAGTACCGTTTCGCATTGCAGGACGCCTGCCGGATTGCGCTGGCCGAGACCGTGGCTGCGCGCCTGGCGCGACTGCTCATCGAACTGTCGCATCAGATCGGCGAGCACACAGAAGCCGGCGAATATCGCTTTCCGCTGCTGCTGACGCACGAAGAGATGGCCTCAATGACGTGCACGACGCGCGAAACTGTCACCCGCACCCTGGGCCAGTTCCGCAAAGAAGGCTGGATCACCATCGAAGACTCCATCCTGACGCTGCACAGTCCCGACAGGCTGCAAGGTCTGCTGTAGAAACAAGCGGGGTTAGCGGAGCCAACCCCGCTAACTCTACTTCCCACCCTTTTTCGCTCTCGTCCTGCTGCTTTCCCAAGTCCAAGAGCTATGATTTTGAAGGAACCCTCCTTTACAGGGTTGGAGTTCATCGCGCGTATGAATCGCTATCTTGCCTGCATTTTTGCTGTTCTGCTTGCGTGCGGTATTGCCGCCGCCCAGACTCCTTCATCCGACGTGGCTGCCCCCGCGGCCGCTCCCGAGCCGGGCGTCACCACCACCGTCAGCCCTGAAGTGGCGCAGTTTCAGAAGATCGAAGACAACTGGTCCGACGCCGTCAACCGGCGCGACCAGTACGCGCTGGAACTGGTGCTATCGCCGTTGTTTGTCGATGTCTCCGCCCAGGGCGACGTCTCCACGCGCAACCAGCAAGTGGTGCAGGTGATCAGCGGCCAGGACAAGTCGATCGCCCTCACGCAGAAGGTGATCACCGTGCGCATGCTGGGCGATGTTGCCGTGGCCAATGGCACCTACACGCTCCACCACAGGGTGAATGCAGCAGAAGTGGACGAGAAGGGCGTGTTTACGCACGTGTTTGAGCGCGTACGCGGCGGCTGGCTGTGCGTCAATTCGCAGCGCACCGTGCTGCGCCAGGAAACCAACGGTAAACAGAGGAAGGCGTCCACGGCCGAAGAACCCTTCCACATCCCGTTCTTCTCCAAAGGCGACAAGGGGCCGCAATAGGGGCGAGTCTTGCCCGTCCGCTTCAATGACATTCTCTTGTTGAATAGGGCAGGTACCTAGAGCGCCGCCAGCGCCTCGGTCTGCGTGGCGAACAATCCCGCGTACTTGGTGATGCCCACCATGGTGAAGACCTTGGTGAAGTGCGTGGAAAGGCCGAAGCAATACACTTTCTGGCTCGCGTTCGCAGCTTCAATGAGGAGTTGAATCACCAGCGCGATACCGCTGGAGTTGATGTAGTCCACGCCCGTGAAATCGAGCAGGACGAGCTTGGTGGTTTCCTTGGGCAGCGACTGGTATGCGCCCAGAACTGCGTCTTTCGACGTGCTGGCGATATCGCCCTCAAAGCGGAGAACGGCAACTGGATGGCCGGCGGGAGAGGTGACCTGGTCAACTCGGGATTTGGTCTCACTTTGCACTTGTCGATTTCCTCCGCTTTCGTTCGATTCACGAGGTTGCGTTATTCCGCGTCTTTATCCAGTTTGATCAATAACCGCACATAGCTGCTTTTTCCATCCAGGCCGGCCACCCACTCAGCTTCGTCCACCAGAGCCTGAATGAGGAACATGCCCATGCCGCGCGGATCTTCCTCGCCGTGCATCTTGCGATCGATATCCGGCTTGGCGGGTTTCTTGCCGATTCCGGTGCCGTCGTCAATCACCTTCACTTCAAGGGCGTCGGATTCGGCGCGCAGCACCACGCCCACCGAGAGCTTCTCGTTGAGCCGGTTGCCGTGCTCGATGGCGTTGATGCAGGCCTCGGCAACCGCGGTTTTCAGATCCTCGATGCGGTCCTCGGGAAAGCCCATCAGCTTGGCGACTGAAGCAGCCGTGCTCATGGCCACCTTTTCGTAGCCCAGGCGCGTAGGCAGCCTGACTTCCACCGTAGTGGTTTTTAGCTCGTTCATCCCGGCATCTCCGCCGCATCCGATCCGTGGCATAACGCCAATGCGGTCATGTCATCCGTCTTGGGGCCGCCCTCGGCAAAAGCCTCGATGGCCGTCCACAATGCATCGAGAATACCATCGGCCTTCCGGGATGGGCACCTGGAAAATTCATCTAAAAGCCTTTCCGGCCCAAACTCCTCATCCCCCTTGAAGACCTCAGTCAAGCCATCTGTATAGAAAAGCAGCCTGGCTCCGGGCGGAAAACCGCATCTTTCGCTGGTATAGCTCATGCCGGGCAGCATGCCCAGTGGCGTGCCGGCAGCGTCAAACTGGCGCGGCTCCTTGCCGGCCCCGATCAGGAAGCCGGGATTATGGCCGGCGTTGACGACTTCAAGCTCGCCCGCCTCGGGATGCAGGCGCAGGAAGATGGCCGTCACATAGCGCCGCCGCGCTTCCTCGCCCTCGGCCCAGTGGTGCTGGTTCATGCGCGTGGCCAGCTCGTCGAGCGGCATTCCCGTTACCGCCATGCCGCGAAACGCCGCGCGGAAGCTCATCGACATAATGGCCGAGGCCAATCCTTTTCCGGCCACGTCGGCCACAGCCATCAACAAACTGCCGTCGGGCTGCTCCACGATGTCCATGTAATCGCCTCCGACCTCGTAGCAGGCGTCGGAGCGGAAGGCCAGCGAATATGCGGGAATGTCGGGCAGCGCCTGCGGCAGCAGCGAGCGCTGAATGCGGCGCGCCGCTTCCAGGTCCTGGTGCATGCGCGCGAATTCCACGTTGCGCTTGTGGTTGCGCGCATTCTCAAGCGCCACGGCGGCCTGCAGCGCCAAGCCTTCGAGGAAATCGGCCTCGTAGAGCGTCAACTCTCGCCCGTCGGGAGATACGACCAGCAATTCTGTCATGGTGTTGCCGTCGCGATCGGCCAGCGGATAGATGAAAGGCGTCTCACTGTCGGCCGAGGCGTCACCGTAGGCCAGTCCACTCCCGGTAAATGCGGCTCCCGCCATCTCCAGTTCGCGCACCACGATGCGGAGCACAGACTCCAGCACCTCTTCCTCGCGAATGGTGGAGTGCACCTGGCGCGAGGCCTCAAGCAGCGCCTGCAAGCGCGCCACCTGCTGCTGTAACTCGATCGTCTCGCCGCCCGCGGCAAGGCCTAAGTCTGCAGCCATCATGACCCCCGTGGAATTTCACTCTAGCATGGCGGCGGGCCGGTCGGCATGGAATGATTTTCAACCGTAGACTTTCGAAATTGTTCTATTTCCTCTGCGCCGCGGAATGATACCCTCGCAAACATGAAAAAAGCATGGCTGCTGCTCCTGGTTGTGCTTCCCGCTTCCCCCTTGGCTTTTTCGCAGACCGATATCACCGTCCTGGCGGTGGAGTTCGCGGCAGCTTGAGGACTGGCGACAAACCAGGCCATGACTCATACTCGGACCCTGGCGTTATGGGAAATCGTTCAAAACGGCGGTAGCTTCCGTGTTGGCGGTGATACACCCGGAATCAGATGCGGACTACTTCATTTTTCGCGGCGCTGCTACAGTGAACCTAATTGTGATCGCTACTTCAGTCGGTTTCCCATCGCGTTGCGCCGGTTCGAATAGCCAGTCATCGACCTGCTCTTGAACGGTCTGCATCAGCCCCTTTGGCGCACCTTTGATCTTGGAGGACTTAACTGTGCCGTCCGTCCCTATGACCAAGTCTGCTCGGACCGAGGGAGACCATTCGTTTCCATCCAAGGAGGGGTCAACTGCGCACTCAATGCACACCAGTCCCATGACAATCTCAGGTCGTGTTCCAAGTCTATTAAGCCTATAAGGCCCGTCTGGTTCAGGGGCAGGCGCTGTGGGTTGCGCTTCTACATCGCTTGGAGCACTCGCTGAAACGCACTGCAACCCGAAGTTCAAGGTACAAACCGTTCCGGGTATTTGAGCCCAGCGTGTAGTCAATTTCCCTTCCGGAACCGAAGCGTAAGATGTCTCTCCGTGGAATGGGTCGAGGACGAGTGTCGAGGAAGCAATGCAACCACCTGCGTTGCAGGCGCGGCAGACTTCCCTATGGCACGCGTGTATGTTGTTCTTCGTCCTTTCCCATTTCCGCCCGTCAAGTGACGACATGGCCAGCGGAATACCACCCCCATTAACTACTTCGTGCCCCACTGCCCAATAGGAACCGGAGACAGACAGAAAACTACGAATCCCCGCGCGTGGTGGATCGTAGAAGGTCCACGTCGCTCCACCGTCAGTGGTGGTTAAGAATCCGCCTTCGGAGAATTCGCCTTCTCTGACCAGAGCGCCAAACTCATCGTTGTTCAAGGATGCAACGCCTGAAACATAAGAAAAGCGATTCAAGACGCCATCTCGATTCGGTACTTCACGCGACGTTGCAGTTCCATTGAAGAACAGCAGTTTCTCTCTCGTGCGAACGATGCCAAAGTAGGGAGCAGAAAAAGCAGCAGCAAGTATTGTGCCGCTCTCCACAGAATGGTTCGTCCATGTCGTTCCGCCATCCTCAGTCGTGAGAACCGCACCTGCGACTCCGTAGACATAGCCAAACTTGGCATTTGCGAAGCCGATTCCAAGTAGTAGGGGGCCAGTGTCTTCATGTGGATGTCGAATCTCCCAATGCTTTCCATCATTGGAAGAGGCTATCGCGCCCCCTGATCCACAGACCCAGAACTTACCCTCAATAGTTGTGAGACCTGTAACCCGAAAGCCTGGATGGACCGTCTCCCACTCAACGGATGAAGCTGCACATTGTCTCGCGGCGAGGATAATGGGAAGTCCTAGAATGAAACTGAGAAGGATTCGCATCGGCATTTCCAATCCTTAGTGATAATCGTGCCTACAATTGTAATAGCCATCTCCCTCGCAGAGTGCTCAATTGTGACAGTTCTTAAACTGACACAAGGTCAGAAAGTGGGTTCGTGTCGTGTGGTCGTCAACCCGAAAGTTACCCCAAATTGAATCAATCCTGCGAATTCGGCTTTTCGAAGGCTTTCGCGGCTACTGGTTGATTCCAAGGCAATAATCGCGATACCAGAAACTGCACTACCGCCCGTCCTGCGGCGCCGCCCGGCGCTTATGGTATTGTCGAATCAATCCCGCACGTGAAAGTGACCGGGCTTCCCCCACGTCCCAACTATCCATTGTTTTTTCGTCGCGTGAATTCGCCCGATGCGCTTTTCCTTTTTTTAGTGGGGCGGCCAGCGCGGGGCTGAATCCTTATCTCAAAATCATGAGCGAAAGGCGAAAATCAATCGATGAACCCGATCCGCGAATCCGCTGACGCCCACCTTGTCCTGACGCTCGATGAGATTGCCAACCTGGCGGAGCAGGAGGGCAAGCCGGCGGAAACGTTGATGAACGTGGTGGCACTGATCGCCAAGCGCTTCAAGACCGATGTCTGTTCGGCGTACCTTCTGGAACCCGATCGGTCGAACCTGGTGCTTGCCGCCACGCTCGGCCTGCATCCAAAGAGTATCGGCGCCTTGCGCATGCCGTTGCATGAAGGCCTTTCCGGCCTGGTTGCCGAACGGCTGCTTCCCGTGGCCGTGGCCGATGCGCGCGAGCATCCCCGCTACAAGTACTTCAAAGATTCCGGCGAAGACGAGTATCACTCCTTTCTCGGCGTGCCCTTGATCGACCGCGGCGTGCTGCAGGGCGTGCTCGTCGTCCAGACCAAAGAACCGCGCGTGTTTCGCGAGAGTGAGATTCGCATGCTGGCAGAAGCGGCGAGCCAGGTGGCGCCGGTGGTGAGCGAGGCGCGCACGCTGGACCGCTTCATTGCGCCGGCGCAGGAAAAGCTGTGGGAGCTGGCGCGCAACGTGTGGTGGAGCTGGGACCAGGAGTGCGTGAGCCTGTTTCGCGATCTGAATCCGGTGCGCTGGCGCGAACTGAATCAGAATCCGATTGCGCTGCTAAACGAGACGCCGCTGAGCGAGATTGAGCGCAGAGCCGCAGAGCTGGCGCTGCACAGCCGCATCAATTATGCGTACCGGCGCCAGCAGGAATATTTGAACGACGACCGCACCTGGGGCGCGGGCCATGCGGGTGTGCTGCGGCCGCGGCCTGTGGGCTACTTCTCCGCCGAGTTCGGGCTGCACGAGTCTCTGCCCATTTACTCCGGCGGCCTGGGCATCCTGGCCGGCGACCACATCAAGAGCGCATCCGACCTGGACATTCCCCTGGTCGGAGTCGGCCTCTTCTACGGGCAGGGTTACTTTTTGCAGCGCCTCGACGAAGCCGGCTGGCAACGCGAGGAGTATCTGCAAACCGACATCGGCCAGCTGCCCATGCAGCCGGCCATCGGCGCCAACGGCGAGCCGGTGGTGGTGGAAATTGCCACGCGCGGCAGTTCGATTCGTGCCAAGGTATGGCGCGTGCGTGTGGGCCGCTGCGATCTTCTACTGCTGGACTCGAATGTGGCCGGCAACGCTCCGGAGGATCTGGAAACTACCTCGCGGCTTTACGGCGGCGACGCGCGCACGCGCATCCGGCAGGAGCTGCTGCTGGGCGTGGGCGGTTTTCGCGCGCTCAAGGCCATGGGCATTACGCCGGGCGTTTTGCACTTGAACGAAGGCCACAGCGGATTCGCAGTCTTCGAGGCGATCCGCACGCGCATGGAAGAGGAGGGCCTGGATTTTTACGCGGCCGCGCGGCAGATTCCTCGCGAAGTGATCTTTACCACGCACACGCCGGTGCCAGCGGGTCACGACCGCTTCAGTCCCGATCTGATTGAGGAGCACCTGGGTCCGCTGCGCGAGCAGTTGGGCATCTCGCACGAAAACCTGATGGGATTCGGCCGCGAGCATCCAACGGACTACGGCGAGCCCTTCTGCATGACAGTGCTGGGTCTGAAGCTGGCGCGGCGCGTGAATGCGGTGAGCTCGCTGCACGGCGAAGTTTCGCGCGCCATGTGGAGAGGCTTGTATCCCGACGGCCCGGAAGACGCGGTGCCCATCGGCCACGTGACGAATGGCGTGCACGTGCCGTCGTGGCTGGCGCCGCAGATGCGCCGCCTGTACGATCGCCATCTGGGCGTGGGCTGGCAGCGCGAAAGCGGCAAAGCGCACACCTGGGAGGCGATTGAGACCGTCGACGATGGCGAGTTGTGGGAGACCCACCTCAGCCTGAAGGGGCAGCTCTTCAACTTCACTCGCCGGCGCGCGCGAGAGCAGGCTGAGCGCCGCGGCGAACCGGAGAAGACGCTGAAGCAGCTCGACAAGACGCTCTCGCCCGACGCGCTGACCATCGGCTTCGCGCGCCGCTTCGCCACCTACAAGCGCGCCAACCTGTTGCTTGCCGACATGGAGCAACTTGCCGAGATGGTGAACGACGCCAAACGGCCGGTACAGTTTGTTTTTGCCGGCAAGGCGCACCCCCACGACGAGCCCGGCAAACGTGTGTTGCAGCAGATTGCGCAGATGATGCGCAACTCCGACTTTACCGACAAATTCGTCTTTATTGAGGACTACGACATCAACGTGGCCCGCTATCTCGTACAGGGTGTCGACGTGTGGCTGAACAATCCGCGCCGTCCGCTGGAGGCTTCTGGCACCAGCGGTATGAAAGTGGTGCTGAACGGCGGTTTGAATCTTTCCATTTTGGATGGATGGTGGGCCGAGGCCTACGACGGGCTGAATGGCTTCGCCATCGGCACCGGCCGCACCCACTCCAATATGGATGTGCACGACAAGCGCGACGGCGAAGCGCTCTATTCAGTTCTTTTGGACGAAGTGATTCCGCTCTACTACGATCGCGACCGCGACGGCCTGCCGCGAGGCTGGATCAAGCGCATGAAGCGGACGATTCGCACGCTGGGATGGCGCTTCAACGCCGACCGCATGGTGATGGATTACACGTCGCAGTGCTACATCCCCGCGGCCGGCGGGACATCGAGCGAAGTGCGCACGCCGGCGTAGAAGTGGGATGGGGAGTTACCACTCACGGCGCACGCCGAAGACATCAAGCCGCTCGTCGTTGCTGACCAGCGGCAGATCTTCGTCGATGGCTTGTGCAGCGAGCATACGATCAAATGGATCTTTGTGGTCAGCGGGAAGGCGGCCGGCGCGCAGCGCATGCTCGACCGAGATCGAGAGCAGGACGTAGCCCGCTGCGGTCACTCGTGGAATGAAATCTCCGATGAGAACCTGCGCGAGGGGAAGCTTGCCAAGCCGGTACTTGGTGGCAACCTCCCAGGCCGATGCCGCGGAAACCAGAATCTCATTTGTGGGAGCTTCGATCAGTTTCTGCGCCCGCACTGAGAGTAGGTCCTTGCGAAACGCTGCCCACAAAAGCGCGTGCGTATCGAGCAGGACTCTCATTCACCCTCGCCGTTCCAAAGGCGAAGCTCGTCTTCCGGTAGTGGCTCGAAGAACTCCGGCCCGACATCGCCTAACCCCTCGAGAAATCCAAGGCGCTGGCTGGCCGGAACGGAATCGACAGGCACCAAACGCACCACGGGTTTGCGCTCGCGTCCCGAGGTGATCCGTACGTCCTCCCCCTTCAGCGCACGCTGCACCAATTTGGAGAGATTTGTCTTGGCTTCGAAGATGGTTGCGGTAGGCATAATCTCACACTGCTTACTTAGCTTAGCTAATATAGCATTATTTGTCAATACGAGGCTATTGCGCTGAATCAAAAGGCTCTAATTGAATTGCGGATTGGCTCTAGCTCACCAGTTCCATCTCTTTGAGTGATTCCGAATACGGTGCGCGCAGGACGCCGCGCTCGGTAATGATGGCCGCGATGTACTTGGCCGGGGTTACGTCGAAGGCTGGGTTGCAGATGCCCACGCCGTCGGGAGTCACCTGCTTGCCGGCGTGATGCGTCACTTCTTTCGCCGGGCGCTCCTCGATGGGGATCTGGTCTCCGGTTGCGGTGGCGAGATCGATCGAGGACCACGGCGCCGCCACGTAGAACGGGATGCCGTGCTCGCGCGCCAGAATAGCGACGTTGTACGTGCCGATCTTGTTGGCGGTGTCGCCGTTGGCGGCGATGCGGTCCGCGCCCACCACCACGGCCTGGATGCGTCCCTGCCGCATGAGGCTGGCGGCCATGTTGTCGCAGATGACCGTGGTGGGAATGTGGTCGGCCATCAGTTCCCATGCCGTGAGCCGTGAGCCCTGCAAAAACGGCCGCGTCTCGTCAGCGTAGACCATGATTTTCTTGCCGCGCTCGACGGCCGAACGGATCACGCCCAGCGCCATCCCGTAACCGCAGGAGGCCAGCGCGCCGGCGTTGCAGTGCGTCAGCACGCCGCCGTTATCGGGCATCAGTTCCGCACCATTCGCCCCCATCGCCTTGCAGGCTGCAATGTCTTCTTGGTACATCACGTGCGCTTCGGCCAGGAGTTTTTCCTGGATTTCGGCGAGCGACGTGCCGGAGGCTAACAGGTTCGCGAAAACCGCCTTCATGTGGTCGATAGCCCAGAAAAGATTGACGGCCGTGGGGCGGGTTGCGGCCAGGCGCGCACAGATGCGATCGAACTCCGGAGCAAACTGCTCCGCAGTTTTGGCTTTGGTTTGCTTCGCACCAAGCGCCACGCCGTAGGCTGCGGAGACGCCGATGGCCGGAGCGCCGCGAACCACCATAGTGACAATCACATCTGCCACCTGTTCGTAGGTTGTAGCAAGCACGTAGCTCTCTTCGAGAGGGAGCTTGGTCTGATCGAGGAAGCGGATGCCCTCGGGGGTCCAGGTAAGGGTCGGAATCATGCTCTCTTAGTTTAAGGTGTCGGGGTCGGTTTTCTGGCTGTTATCCCGCCGAGGAGGTCACATTGCGTCGAAATGAGTAGGGATCGGGAATCTCCGGAGAATCTGGCCAGCCCTTTCCAGCAGCATTTGCCAAACGTGAAAGCCTCTCGATGTCGGTTTCTTTAACTGCGTGTGTGACTTCGCATCGTGATGCATCTAGCTTCTTTGCTCCGATTGTTTTCAGGTACTCGGGAACCGCCGCGGCCTCAATGAGAATCTTGCCCGACCCGCCCCAATGTCGATCCTCACCGTTCTTCTTGACCCCTGAAGCCCAGAACGAT
Organism: uncultured Acidobacteriota bacterium; assembly: GCA_963729915.1. Lineage (GTDB taxonomy): Bacteria > Acidobacteriota > Terriglobia > Terriglobales > Acidobacteriaceae > Telmatobacter. Next base: position 78,388 of record CAVSQE010000001.1, read on the forward strand.
TCCCCGGTTTCCATGTCGATGTAGTTGCCGCCGGAGTCCCCGCGCCGCTACCCCTTGAGCTTCATCAAACCTCGCCCGTTGAAGTAGAGGGTACGACCGGTTTTCGATTGACTCGCATAACCGATCCAAGCAGGTCCGTTGTCGGAGAAACCGCTCTTGAGTTCGATATACCTGAGTATCTTCACGGTTTAGAGTTTGCCAGAAATGCTCAGACTTGACCAGCTAGAGCCCAGGACCCAGAAGGCCACTGCATGCAGCGGCTCTGGACGACACCCGGCCGCGGTGCGTAGAGTGGTTGCGGCACCTTGCAAGCTGTCTTTTTACCATCCAGCGGAGGAAGTACTTCTATGGCATCGCGTTCCACGCCCGCGGCTGCACCCAGCACGCCCAATTACACGGTTCCGTTCATCATCGTCACTGGCCTGTTCCTGATCTTTGGATTTCTGACCAATCTGAACAGCAATCTCTCGCCGAAACTCGAAGACATCTTCCATCTGAGTCACGCCTGGTCGAACCTGGTGACTTCGTCGTGGTTTTTTGCGTACCTGGTTTTCTCGGTCCCTGCCTCCAAGGTGATTGAAATGGTGGGCTACAAGCGAACCATGGTCATCTCGTTGTTTGTGATGGTGGTGGGCGCTCTGCTCTTCGTGCCCGCGGCCGCCATGATCAGTTTCCCATTCTTCCTGACCGCCAGTTTCGTGCTGGCCACAGGCGTTTGCGGACTGCAGACCTCGGCGAATCCATACGTTTCAATTCTTGGCCCGGAAAGCAGTGCTCCGGCGCGGCTCACGCTGGCGCAGGCATTCAATTCGCTGGGTACGGCCATGGCTCCGATCGTGGTTGGCGTATTCATCCTGACCGATCCTGCAAAGGTGAAAAGCCAGGCAGCCATCGCGCACACGGTGCAGGCGCCTTATGTCGCTATCGCGTGTGCCCTGCTCGCGCTGGGCTTCATCATCATGGGGATGCATCTGCCGGCCATCACCGGGACACGCGATTTCCGGCCGTCGAAGGATAGCGATGCGCTGGCCGGACGCAGTATCTGGAGCTACCGGCACACCGTGCTGGCCATGATTGGCATCTTCCTCTATGTCGGCCTCGAGATTGCGCTGGCCGCGAATGCCATCAAGTTCTTCGAGACGCAAGGGAGTGCGATCGACGACTACCTGCGCTGGGCGCAACCCTTCGCCCATGCGGTCAGCGGTCTTTATCCGCAGGGGATCGGGGAAAAAGAAGTTGTCGCCGTGCTGGCCTTCTGCTATCCGCTGGCGATGATGATCGGCCGCTTCGCGGGGACGGTGCTGATGAAGGCCATCAAAGCCCACAAGTTGCTGGCCTTCCTCGGCGTTTTGGGCGTTGTCTTCCTCATCGTGGGGATGTTTTCGACGGGCCACGTTGCCATCTGGAGCCTGATCCTGTGCGGCTTCTCCAACTCCATCATGTATCCGACCATCTTTGCGCTCGGCATTGCCGAATTGGGACCTTTAACCAGCAAGGGCTCAGGCGTGATTACGATCGGCAATGTGGGCGGAGCGGTGATTCCGCCGCTCTTTGGGCTGATCGCCGACAAAGCGGGCTATCAGCATGCATTTCTGTTGACCATCGCCTGCTACCTGTTCATGATCTTTTACGGCGTGTCGGGATACAAGCCGGAACGGTAGGCTGCAGCTCAGGTTTTCTTCCGCATCGATTCATCAGGCCCTCCGGCGCGCCGGAGGGCTTGCTGTTTGTGGCGTTTGCTGTGCCGTGCAAAGCGGAAATCGGTGATCACCAAGGATGACTCCGGACGCCGAACTGCCGCAGGCTGCCCCAAACCGCGACAGAGGACTGCACCGCTCCGCGACAGAGATTGCAGCACTTTGCAACACGATTTGCACGCCAGCGCGACAACCTGAATCGACCCGCTGCAAAAGCGGCCTCGAGGAAGCTTAAAAAAATATGACTAAAGTTATTTTGGCCGGGACCGATGAAACGGGTGGATGCGAACAGACCCATCCGGAAGACGCGGACGCTGGAATCTCTTAATGAAAGCGCCGCACGATGGGCAGGCCACACGGCATCCGAGAAGGAGTTGATTCCATGGCCCTCGGTGTTTTGAACAATCTGTCGGCGATCTACGCTGAGAACAATCTCAACAACACGAACGCCAGCCTGCAGACGGTGTTACAGCAGTTGTCGTCGGGGTCGCGCATCAACTCCGGAGCGGACGACGCGGCCGGCCTTTCGCTGGTGAATGGACTGGGAGCGAACTCGGCGGCGCTTACGCAGTCGGAGACCAACGCCACCGAAGGCGTGGGCTTGCTGCAGGTGGCCGACGGCGCACTGTCGCAGGTGACGAGCCTGTTGAACCGCGCCATCACGCTGGCGACTGAAGCCTCGAACGGCACGCTCAACTCCGTGCAGGAAGGCGCGGCCAACCAGGAGTATCAGTCGATCCTGGCCGAAGTGAATAACATTGGGCAGACGACCACGTACAACCAGGAGCAGGTGTTTGACGGGAATACCATCGCGATCTACACAGGAGACTCGTCGACAGAGGGATCTTCGATCGACGATCTGAATATCCGGGCGCTCTCGGAATCGAGTGTAGGCGATACCGGCGGCGCGATGGCCTATAGCAACGGCTCGAATAACGTGTTCATCGACCTGTCGAGCGGGGGCGCTCTTGCGACGGCCAATGATGCCCTTGCCAGCGCGACGTCCACACTCGACGTGAACTACCTGACGCAAGGGGTGAACGGCACCGTAGTTACGCCTATAACGATCGGTGTTGGCGCCGGCCAGGTTTCGACAAATGACACGGCACAGGGACTGATCAACGCCATCAACAACTCGGGCCTCGGCTTGACCGCCAGCTTCACCACTGGAAAGGCGGCGGGGGACTCCGCCGCGGGTGTCGATACGGGCATCGAGATCACTGGAGCCGGAGCCGGCGTGGGCAATGGCACGACTCCGGGCCTGGTGGGCAGTTTGTCCGACACCGGCGCTGTAACTGCCATTACCGATGCGCTTACAGGCACGCTCACGATCAAAGGATCCGACGGCAGCACTAGCACAATCAACCTCGCCAACGGAAACGGCGGGAACGCATACACTATCGCCTCGTTGGAGCTTGCGATCAACAATGGCGGCTACGGCATCACGGCTTCCGAGGGAGCTAACCTGGGCAGCTTGACCTTCACGTCGTCCGACTCTTCAGTGTCGATCACCGGCGCGGGTGTTTCCAGCACGACGGCCAACGCTACCACCGCCTTTGTCCCTACACCGGGGTACTATACGGTCGGGGTAATCAATGATGCGGTGGACGATGTCGCCGACATCGACCAGGCAGCTCCCGCGGTATTCTCCGGTAACTCCGGCGGATCGGGCGGCGTGGCCACGATGAGCTACACGGACGGAGCAGGCGAGGCGCTGAACACAACCGACTTGACCAATCAGACGGATGCGGAGAAGGCGCTTAACATGCTCAACGTGGCGATCAGCGATGTGGCGGCACAGGACGGCTACATCGGCGCGCAGATTAACACGCTGAACTCGATCAGCCAGGTGATGAGTACGCAGCAGGAGAACGTAGTGTCAGCGCAAAATGCCGTGCAGGCCACCGACTACGCCTCCGCAACTTCGAACATGTCGAAGTACGAGATTCTGAGCCAGACCGGCATCGCCGCATTAGCGCAAGCTAACCAGGTGCAGCAGGAAGTGACCAAGCTCTTGCAGTAACAACAGTGGTCAGTGACCGGCGCTGAACGAACTGCCATTTGGAAAAAGGTTTCGCAGTATTGCAATACCTTCAAGACAACCCAGGGACAGGGCGGCGGCGGGGCGAGAGCTTCGCCGCCCACTTTTTGGGTGCAGGCTGGTTTGGCTGCGCGTCGATTCCGGTTATTTAGAGGAACGGATTTCGAACCTGAAGGCTTCCGAATCGCTGGCCGTGCTGGAGATCCTCGGAAAAAAGGATCTCGCACCGCGCCTGGATTGCGGCCGAGACAATCAGGGAGTCGTACCAGGAGAGCCCGCTTTGGGCGTGCAGAAACAATGCCTCCGTGTAGAGAGCCTGCGACGAGTGCACGGCGAGCAGCGGGCGAAAAACGGCGATCAGGTATTGTCCGGCGTCGGTCACCGGCATGGGTTGGGAGAAGCGCTTCAGTGCGACGTTGAAAAACTCCTGCACAACCTGATAGCTGATGACTCCCTTTTGCGTCGTAAGCGCCTCGCGGATGAGTTGCGCGGCTCGCCGGGCCTTGGCTGGTGCGCTTTGATCGAACGAGTAAACGAAGATATTTGTATCGAGGAAGAATCTATCGCTCATTCAGTTCTTCCCTGCTGAAGCGCCGGCCGGCATCGACGTTCTGCAAGCGCATCATCAGGGCATCGAATCCCTGGGCGTCTCCTGCGCTCTCGGTAAACTGCCCCAGCCATTCCCGGAATGCTTCGTTCAATGTCCGGCGCTGCTGCCGCGCGATCAAGCGCGCCCGCTCGATCAGGTCCTCGTCGGCGCTCAGAGTGATATTCTTCATACGAAAATAGTGTACACTATTTTTGTGTGATTTGCGGTGCAGCCAGCGGAGACTCCCTGGGTGACTGTCCGTTTATTGCGACTTCCTTCTAGCGTAAGCCAGCTAAAATCAATATCTTAATCGATGACTGGCAGAAGAGAGATTTGACGACTGCTTTTACCACTGTCCTGTCGTCAGGTACTCGTCCATCGCCTTCGCCGCTTTGCGGCCGGCGCCCATGGCCAGAATCACCGTGGCGCTGCCGGTGACGATGTCGCCGCCGGCAAAGACGCCGCGCTTGGAGGTGCGCATCGTTCCGGGATCGGCCAAGATGTAGTTCCACTTGTTGGTTGCGAGATCGGGCGCCGAGCTTTGGACAGTAGGATTGGCCGTGGTGCCCACGCCGATGATGGCCACGTTGGCGGGAAGGATGCATTCGGAGCCGGCGATCGGGACCGGGCGGCGCCGGCCGCTTTCGTCGGGTGCGCCCAGCTCCATGCGCACACAGCGCGCACCGGTGAGCCAGCCGTTGGCGTCGCCCAGAAATTCAACCGGATTGGTCAACATGCGGAATTCGATGCCTTCTTCGCGCGCGTGCTTCACTTCCTCGGCGCGGGCGGGCATTTCGGCTTCAGAACGCCGGTAAACCAGTGTCGCCGTCTTGGCGCCCAGGCGGCGCGCGGTGCGCACTGCATCCATGGCGGTGTTGCCGCCGCCCACCACGATCACGTCGCGCGAGCGGCAGTCGTAAATGGGTTCGTCGAATTCCGGAAAGCGATAGGCGCGCATCAGGTTGGTGCGGGTGAGGAACTCGTTGGCCGAGTAGACGCCGTTCAAGTGCTCGCCGGGCACGCCGAGAAACACCGGCAGCCCCGCGCCTGTGGCCACAAAAATCGCATCGTAGCCCTCGACGCGCATCAACTCGTCGAGCGTAACGCTTTTGCCGACGACTACGTTGGTCTCAAACTCGACGCCCATGCGGCGCAGGTTGTCAACCTCCTGCTTGACGATGGCTTTGGGCAACCGGAACTCGGGAATGCCGTAGATAAGCACGCCGCCCAACTCGTGCAGCGCTTCGAAAACGCGCACGCGATGGCCCTTCTGGACGAGGTCGCCCGCGGCCGAAAGCCCCGCCGGACCGCTGCCCACGATGGCCACACTCTTGCCGGTGTGCGGAGCAACGGCGGGCAAGCCTAATTGTCCGCTCAGAAGCTCGAAATCGGCGATGAACCGCTCCAGGTTGCCGATGGCGACGGGCTCGCCCTTTTTGCCGAGCACGCAACCGCCTTCGCACTGGCTTTCCTGCGGGCACACGCGGCCGGTGACGGCGGGCAGTACATTGTCTTCGCGCATTTTCGCGGCCGCGGCCAGAAAATCGCCCGCGTAGATGAGGGCCACGATCTCTTTGATCTTGACGCCGACGGGACAGTCGATCTGGCAGCCGGGCCGGGCGCAGGCAATGCAGCGCGTGGCTTCAGTGACCGCGGCGCAAGCGGCCAGCCCCATGTTCACTTCAGCAAAATTGTGTGCGCGCACCTCGGGATCGAGCTCCGGCATGTGCACCCGCGGGATCTTGATTCGTTCTTTGGCAGGGAGCAGATTGGCGTCAGACATGGTGGGTCTCTCCCTGCGCTTCGAGTCCCTGTCTTTCGAGTTTCGCCCGGAGTTGCGCGGCCTCTTTCTCCCGGGTGGCCACCGCGGCGCGGTGTTCGGCAAGCTCCTGCTGCCGGCGCTGTTCGAATGCCTTGAGTGACTGGCACTCCTGGCCGCGATACATGGCGTTGCGCTGCATGAGCACGTCGAAGTTCACCAGCGAGGCATCGAACTCCGGCCCATCGACGCAGGCAAACTTGCTTTGATTGCCCAGCAGAACGCGGCAGCCGCCGCACATGCCCGTGCCGTCTACCATGATGGAGTTCAGGCTGACCATGGTCTTGATGCCGAGCGGCGCGGTGACGCGGGCCACGGCGCGCATCATGGGCACCGGGCCCACGGCGAGCACAAAGTCCAGCTTGCGCCCGGCGGCCAGCAACTCGTCGAGTTTCTTCGTGACAAGTCCCTGTTCGCCATAACTGCCGTCGTCGGTGAGGATGTAGGCCTCGTGGCTCGCGGCGCGCACTTCGTCCTCGAAGATCACCATCTCGCGGTTGCGCGCGCCCTCAATAAAGATCACGTGATTGTCGGCGTCCTTGAGCGCCTGCGCGGTGGGCAGCGCCATGGCTGTGCCCACACTGCCGGCGACAATCGCGACGGTACCGTACTTCTTGATTTCGGAGGGATGGCCAAGAGGGCCGACGACATCGAGAATCGCGTCGCCCGCTTCCAGGCTGTTGAGCAACGCGGTGGTCTTGCCCACGGCCTGTACCACAATGGTGACGGTTCCGGCTGCGGGATCGGCGCTCTTGATGGTGAGCGGGATGCGCTCGCCGTTTTCCTTGACGCGCAGAATGACGAACTGCCCCGGCCGCTGCTTGCGCGCGATGCGCGGCGCAACGATGGTAAATTGCCGGATGTTGAGACCGGCGCTGCGGGCTTCCACAATCCTGAACACAGGTCGACTCTTCCTTCGGCTCCAGCCTTGCGTGCAGACGTGACGGACACACGCGCTCCCGAAGCAAAATTGCCCTCGGAGCACGTTCCCGGGCCTGCTCGTTCAGCATTGATTATTCAGGAATTGCCCGCGATGGGGTGTGACGCGAATCACGCGGGGGGCGGTCGCAGAACACCCCTACTGCCGCGCTCTGACGATGACGATTGCCTCCGTCTTCATTTGCACTAACTGGCAATCGTACTTGTTTGCCAGGACGGTGATTGCGACGCGCCAGATCGGGATGTGGTGCGCCATGATGTCCTCGACAACCACTGCTCCATTGGGTTTCAGCAGCGGCAGCGCAAAGTTGATGGTGTTGAGGTTCGCCAGCGGAAAATGCAGGCCGTCGTCGATCACAAGATCCAACGGTGGAAGCTTTAAAGCAAGCTCCTTGAATGTTTCAGGCTTTGTCTGGTCAACAAAAAAGGTCTGGATTCTCTCTTCAGTAAATAAGACGTCCTTGTCGATGTCCGCGCCGTACACATTGGCGTTCGGCGCCCATTCTCTGAAGGCCCTTTCCGCCCCTCCCGGAGTTCCGGTCCCGCCCATGTTGGAATAAATGCGCGGGTTGTTCGTTCCCAAGCCGATCTCAAGGATGTTGAGAGGCGCGTCCCGCCACAAGAGAGACGCGTAGACGACATGATAGTTGTGCTTGTTCGATTTGACGCCCTGCGGAATCATTATCGCGTAGGTTGACTTTGCGGAGAAATCCCCCGAGTTAGCAGCATGGACCCACGGCCACCCGGAAGGTTTCTAAAAGTTTGAATGTTATTTCTTGAAAGGTAACCGGAATTCCCGGTTTTGACGTCGCATACGCGTTTGCCAGCACGAGCGCTATGAGGCATAAGCTGCATCCGCCAGACGCGGGTCGCGACATTAATCCAGGGCCGGTGACCCGATGCGGGACCGGCCCCACAAACAACTGTCACGCATGATACGTTGAATCCGCTACGATAGTGGCCAGTGCACTCGTTTCAGGGAGGGGCCTCAGGTTGCGCGCAGCTGTGAAGAATCACCTGCCGGCAATTGCTTGTGCGGCAACTCTGGTTGTCTGCTATTTCGTGATCCGGCCGTACGCGGAGATCGGCATCAATGACGACTGGTCGTATATCAAGACAACGCAAGTACTCGCCCAGACTGGACGAATCGTTTACAACGGATGGGCCAGCCCGATATTGGGCTGGCAGATCTACTTCGGGGCGCTGTTTATCAAGCTCTTCGGATTCTCCTTCACAGCAGTCCGCTTCAGCACCGTAATTGAGGCCATCGTGACGGCCTATTTGCTGCAGCGCACTTTCGTACGGACTGGACTGAACTCCTGGAATGCCACCTTGGCGACGCTGACCTTTGTACTTTCGCCACTCTTTTTCCCGCTGGCGTTTACTTTCATGAACGACGTTTCGGGCGTCCTGTGCGTTTTGGTCTGCCTTTACATGTGTTTGCGCGCTGTGCAGGCGGCGAGCGAACGCTCCGCCATGGTCTGGATCAGCCTTGCTGCGCTGGTGAACGCGGTGGGTGGGACCGCGCGGCAGATTGCATGGCTGGGTGTGCTGGTCATGGTTCCCAGCACGCTCTGGCTATTACGGCGAAGCCACCGTGTGCTGGTGGTTGGGTGCTTGTCCTGGATCGTTGGAGTGGGCATGGTGGCCGCCGCAATGGGCTGGTTTTCCCGGCAACCGTACGTCGTCCCCTTATCTATGATTCCTTCCAGCGTCGATCAGAAAGCTCTGCATCTCTTCGCGGGGCAATGTCTGAGCGCAGTTGGACAGTTGGCGCTGTTGGCTCTTCCCGTGCTGCTGATGTTCACCGCAGCTGTTCGCTCATGGAATCGTCGCATGGCCGCCATCTTCGCGGCCGGATTGTTCTGTTTCGCCGTCCCCGGAACTGCTCTGCTCCGCGCTGGCAGGCTGCACGATTGGCTGGCCCCGTTTCTTGACGACTACATGACCTACTCCACGTTCCAAAGACTAAACGCAATTGCGATTCGTGGAGCTCGTCTCGCCGTTGCACCTAACCTTTTTTGCCTTTTGCTCACGGCAGCGGTCGTGCTCGCTATTCTAAGCTTTTTCGCGTGCCCTTTCGCGGGCGCGGCTGCGCTCCCGGCTCATCAGCGAAGGGCCGCTTCCGTCTCCTGGCGGGATCTCGGCATCATGCTCGGGCCATTCAGCATGGCTTACCTCGTCCCTCTAGTGTCGAGGGCGATGCTGGGGCAGCTCTACGATCGGTACCTCCTGCCGTTGTTCGCTGTGCTGCTTCTCGTGTTGGTCCGCTATTACCAGGAACGGGTGAAAGCGAATCTGCCCTGGGCTTGCGTCCTTCTCATCGCTTTCTTCGGCGCGTTCAGTGCCGCGGCCACGCACGACGAGTTTGCGCTGTATCGCGGCTATGTGGCCGCAATCAGCGAAATCCGATCAACTGGGACGCCCGCGGCCGCTATCCTCGCGCCCTGGGAATTCGAAGCATGGACTGAAATTGAGGAAGCAGGGCACATCAACAACCAGAACATTCTGGTTCCCAAAGGGGCTTACGTGCCCCAGCCTGCGCGTTCTTACCCGGCTTCTTGCAGCACATTGCCAGCCGATTTTCCTGAGGCGCTGTCCGTGGGTTTCCAGAACGCCTGGTCGGTCAATTTTCTCAGCTCGGCTCCCGCAATCAAACCTGTTTACGCGGTCTCGCTCGATTCCCAAGAGTGCGACGGCGAGGTCGCGTTCCAGCCGGTGATTTACCGTACGTGGCTCGCGCCGCGTACCAATTGGATTTATGCCCTGCGGCTGCCGTCGTCCATTTTCCGCTGAGACAGCCGATTGCCTCTTGCAGGCAAACCAGTTCGAAGTCAGCGCGAAGGCCGCTCTTCAACAACGACGCCGAGATCGTTGAGCTGCTTGATGGCGGCTCCAACTTTGCGTCGGACTTTGGAGCGCTCCTTGGGCGCGGCGGAAGACGATTCCGCAACTGCAATCACGCGGCCATAGCGCCACGGCTGGCCGTGATTTTGGCAATTTCCGGACCCATTCTGCGCATCCTCAACTACTATCTCCCTCCGTCGTTTCGACGCTATGAACCAGGCGCATTTCAGACCCGCACCGGCATTCAGATGGCTGGTTGCGCTGTGGCGTTCCCTCTGGAATCACCAGTTTGATGGCGGGGGACAGGGAAGATACGCGCCTGGCCCTTTGCGGCAGCGCCGTCGTTTTTCATGCTCCTGGCCCAACCGATGTTTGGCACTCACGTCGTCGCCCATTTATTTGTGCGAGCGGTCATGCATACCGCTTTTCCCACAATCGAGGCTGCGATTGCTCTCTATGATGCCCGCGCCATAGAATGAAACCGGTGGGCCAACCCTCAAGAATTCAGCATTCCAGCGAGCCGCCTGCGGCCGTCCTGCAGAGCCATCTGCCGTCTCTCGACGGCATGCGGGCCATCTCCATTTTGCTGGTGATCGTTGCGCATGCTTCCGATATCTTCGGCCGTGAATCCGCGTATTATTATTCCCTCGGCCAGCTGGGCGTGTCTGTCTTTTTCGTGATCAGTGGCCTACTCATCACCTGGCTTATGATCCGGGAACGCGATGCAACGGGGGCGTTTTCTCTGCCAAACTTCTATATCCGGCGCTTTCTTCGCATCCTTCCAGTGTTTTGGCTTCTCATCCTCACGGTCAGCGTGCTTAAAGCGGCACACGTAATCTCGATTGAGTGGCTCGATATCTTTCGCGCGTTTACCTTTACGCACAACTATCCGCTCTCCTTGAGTCATCCGCGGAATTATGCGTTTTGGCTTACCCACACTTGGTCCCTGAGCCTTGAAGAACAGTTCTATCTCGTCTGGCCAAGTCTGTTTGCCTTGTTGCCCAGAAGGTTCTCCCCGCGGCTAGCCGTCGTCCTCACCGCTGCCGGCCCTTTGCTGCGTATCCTGAATTACTACTTCCTACCGTCTCTCCGAGTGTGGAGCTGGGCGATGTTCCACACCCGCGTCGATATCCTGATGGCGGGATGCGTCTCGGCGTTTCTTCTGGAGTCGCCCACATGGAACACGCGGATCAGAAAAATCCCCATGTGGCCTGCGCTCGCCGCCGCTTCGTTCATTCTGCTCGTTGCCGGCCCAATCCTCACTTTTCATTTCACGCCCCTCGCGCGCGCCAACGCAATCGTTAACCTCATTTTTCCAACTATCGAGGCAGTCACCATCGCAATCACTCTTCTTGTGGTGGTGGCGGGCAAACCGGGTATGGCCCGCCATGTGCTCAACTGGCGTGTGAGCAGCCACATTGGAAAACTGTCCTACAGTCTCTATGTCTGGCAACAGCTTCTTCTGCCTCCCCGCTCGGCCACGAGCATTTTTTCCCTGCTGTGGCGTTTGATTGCGACCTATCTGGTCGCATTCTCTTCGTTCAACTTTCTCGAGCGCCCGCTCCTCAGGCTGCGCAGTAAGTTCCGTCACGGTGTATCCGTGTGATCGGCTGCCGCCGCGCGCGTCACGATCTTCCCGGCCCGCGATTCAGATTGAAACTGAGCCGGCCCTTCATTTCCGTGGCCTCGCTCCCTGTCCTAGAGAATGCTCTGGCCGGCGCCCGCTGGCCCAGCCTTTGCCGTTTCCCTGCGCGTCTGCTCAACATCACGGGCGGCTGGTCGATGAACTTGTGAAGAAGTTCAGACACCGGGTACACGCCGGTCCGAGCGGTACTTACGGAAGAGGTCCGCGAGATCGCGGGAGTCGGAGGTTTCAGTAAAGACGCTCTTCCAATCCTGGAGGTCTACTTGTGTGTGCACGCCCAGCGCGTCGAAGACTCCCGACTGGTCCTGTATGGGAATTCGTTTGAGCTCAACGCCCATCGGGCGGAGCAGCTTCTTAATCAAGACTTTCGGAGTTGCAGTCACTCGCCCCTCTTTGACCCGGGATTCTATTTGGCCTTCCGCAAGTATACGATTGCGAGCCGCTTTTCCCGCGTGTCCCGAGGCCCGATTTGGCAGGGCGCCACTGGGATCGTCGAACGATCGAGACACGAGAGGGCTGCGGCCGCACGGAAAACTCGCATCAACTTTGCCGCGCCTTCCAAAGCTGAAAGAACCCCCAGGCCGGTAGCGTGGAATTGCCCACGATGGAGTGTGATGCAAGTCACGCGGAAGAGCTATCGCCGAGACGCGTTCCGCACCTACTGCGGCGTGCCGCGCTTAACCAGCGGTCGCTGTTGCCTCGGCGGGCGAATGCCGTCGAGGACCGCTCAGCTTGCGGCCAAGTTCCATCGACGGCTTTTCGATCCAATGGTAAGAACACCACGACACCGCGAGCGAAAGCACCAGGACCAGCAACAGAATCGCCGGTAAGGGAATCTTGCCGTAAAGCAGATGCACGCAGTAGAGCAGCACGATAACGTGCCACAGATAGAGACTATAGGAAACTTGACCCAGGAAGTGGATTGGCGCCCACGAAAGAACGCGCTTGCAGGCTGCCGAGGAGATGCTGATGATCATCAAGCCGCCCGCGCACAATGCGATGACCCAGTCGCGAAGATAGTTGCTGGCATGGGGAAGAGCCGTCTCAATCGAGTTCGACGATCCGTAGCTGTCAAGCGAATAGAGCGCGAGAAATGGCAGCATGAGGCCGATGAGAACGGCAATAAACCTGCCCGGCCAGCGAAGAAACCATGCCCCGAGATGGTTCCGTTCGCGTGCCAGCGTAATGCCGAAAACGAAAAGCCCGGCGTAATGCACCGACACTGCGATGGGCCAGTTGACCATGAACGGAGGCTTCTGGATCAATCCGGCAAGGGCGCTCATCGCAAGGGCAACCACAAAGGCCCACTTGCTTTTCAAGCGCAGAACAACTGCGCACAGCAGGGGAAAGATGAGCGAGATACGCATCTCGTGGACCAGAGACCATATCGGATTATCGAATTGCGCGGTGCTGTATGCGCCGATAAAAAGTACGTGCTGAAGCACGAGTCGCCAGTCCACCGGCTCTGACCACATGGTGTGAAACCAGGCAGATCCGGTGATGATTCCATGCAGCCAATACGCACCGGCAACAGCAGCAGCCAGCGCGGCAAGATAAGGGACGTAAATGCGGAACACGCGGCGAATCACGAACGTGAGATAGCTTTGCGGCCTGCCGGAAATCGCTGGCAGAGAAAGCACAAATCCGCTCAAGACAAAAAACAGAATGACGGATGCATTGCCGGCTGGATTGAGAGATGAGAGAAGCAGGCGGAGACCGCGGAAAGTGGGCTGAGCGTCAGTCTCCCACAACAGCCGCAAGTGGTGCAGAACAACCAGCAGCGCTGCCAGGCCGCGAAGCGCGTCCAGTTCGACAAATCGGGCCGGCTTGCGAGCGGCGTCGATCGTTGCTGCCATTGCCTGTTCCTTGGTCCTGGGGGCGATATGCTTTTCCGCATCATACATGAGACCAAACGGGGCATCCATGAAACGAACGGGGCACGCAGGGATGAACTTCGGCGTGTCACCGCTGCCGCCCTTTCCAAAGCAGATACAGTCCCCAGGCCGAGAGCGTGGAATTATCGCGGATAACGCCGTCGAGCATCATGCGCTCGAATTCCGCCAGAGGAACGGGGCGGGCAGTCAGATCGTGCTCTTCAGCATCGGGATCTGCCGTTGCCGGCGTAAGGCCGGTGGCCAGATACACGTGTTGCCGTTGCCGCAGAAAGCCGTACGCGATCCAAAGCGCTCCCAGGCGCGTCATCTGGGAGGCGTCCATGCCGATTTCCTCCCGGAGTTCGCCGCGCGCCAGCTCTTCGGGGTTCTCGATTTCCATCTCCCAGCCGCCCTGGGGCAGCTCCAGCGCGCGCTCCTGAATGGTGTAGCGGAACTGTTCCACCAGCCAGATGCGCTCGCCCTCCTCGGGGCCATCAAATTCGATGGGCAGCTTTTATAGCAATGATCGCCGCATCGTGCTTCTCCACCACGCCGTAAATGCCTTTTTCGCCGTTGGCGCGCAGGACCTCGTCCTCGCGCACGCGCATCCAGTGGTTGCGGTACACTTCGCGGCTGGAGAGCGTGGTGATGGTGCGGCCGGAGCCTGGGTTCGCCGGGTGCATGGAGTCTCCTTGCAAGTTGCGCGTGTGGCTCGGGCGCGAGGACGCTTGCCGAGGTCAGGGTAGTATCGTGAGATTAAATTTGGATCAACGGTTCATTGGTTGTGGTTACCCCAGCCCTCCCGATGTTAACTGTTCGTCTCAGCACGTTTCACACCGGCGATCCCAAGCAACAACACCCAGGAAGACCGCGTCGCCGCGAGTAACAGGATGATCGTTGAAGCGGCAAGCAGGTTGCGATCATCGCCTTGATTGAACGTCATGCGCACGGCGGCGAATATCAGCATGCCTAAACCGAGAAGAGATGGAACCTGATGGCGCAGCAATTGCATGCGTGAAGTGGTGTCGTGCGGTTTGGTAAGCGTCAGGTAAAGGCGCACCAGCACCCAGACACCCGTTGCCGCTGTCACCAGGAGCGTGACAAAGCTGAATTCCGATCGCGAAAGCGAGGGGAAGAGAGCAAGCAAAGAAACCAGCAACACGGCGACGTAGTTCTGAAACGCCTGCTCGGCCAAACGTCGCGGGTGACCGTGTGCCCGATTCAGGATGGCCGCTGCATTGATCGAGACAGCGACGAACAAAAGTCCCATGAGCGTGGCAGCGGCACCTCCGATCACTGCGTAGAATCCGAACCAATCCTGCATAAAGCAGACCTCGAACCTCGGATCAGAACACTACCGGAGTCAGCTAGCAGTTGACCACCATCACTGAGCAGCCAGCGTGGGCGGGGCGCCATTTCACCAGGAATTCCGTGACGGCCGAGGACTGCATGGTGCGCATGGCGCTGAACTGGTGATCCTTCTGGCTGTAGAGCAACGTGCCGCGCTCGCTCAGGACGGCCAGTGCGGGAACGCCCTTCTTAACGGGAACGCCGTACTTCTCGGCGATGTCGAGATTGGTGTCCATATAGCCGATGTTGATGTGCACCAGCACAAAATTCGCATCAAGAATCGGCTTGTTCCGCGCGTCGTGGAAGTAAAGGTCCAGCATCTGGCAGTCGCCGCACCAGTTGCCGCCGAAATCGAGCAGAACGCGGCGGTGCGTTCGAGCCGCGCTCTTAAGCGCGGCAGCTAGATCGGCACGGGCCTGCCCGGGATCGGGATAAATGTCGTGCACGGCGGAGTTGGCCGTGCCGGCAGCAAGGGCCAGCGACGCAGCCAGAACCATCAACTTGATGGACTTCATGGGGAGACCTCCGAGGCTATTCATAAGATGCCACAAACGCCGTCCGGAGACCATTTCAACGCGGTCCGAGGGACCATTTCGAGGGCTTTGTGCGACAATATGGAGTTGAGGAAGCGCGCCGAACGACTCCGAGCGCGCGGAGGAACGATCAATGGGCGATATACTTCAGCCATGGCACCTGATCCTGATTGCGGTGGTTGCATTTTTGCTTTTTGGCGCCAGGAAATTGCCGGAGCTGGGTAAAGGACTGGGCGAGGGGTTAAAGGGCTTTCGCGAAGGTATCCGGGGAATCACAGATCCGGCGCCGTCAGCCCCCACGCAGCAGTCGGCCGTGAACACAGCGCCGCAAAGCGCGTCGACAAACAACGGCAAAGCGACCTACCGGTGCCCGAATTGCAAGAATGTTCTGACCGCCAACGCCCCAAATCCGGATGCGGTCGAAGACAAGGGATTTTGCCCCGAATGCGGGAACAAATTCGATAAGAAGGCAGCGCTGGTTTAATAAAGCTGAACGATCCTGGGACAAGACAGCTGAATCCCGCGATCTTCTAAGCGGCAGCCGACCACGAAACGATCTGCAAAGGAAAGGGCCTGTGCGCTAGCACAGGCCTTTGTTTTTTGAGAGTTACTTTCAGAAGCTCGGGCTTACTTGTATTCCTGCGCCGAGGGATAGTAGCCGGGCTTGGCCGTGACCACGATGTTGGGCCGATTCACGCGCACATCGATGGAGCGGTACCTGTCGTCATAGATCGATAAGTGGCTGGCGTAAACCAGCGTGTACTGGTTGCGCGCCTCGTCGGCGATCTTGGCATAGCTCTTCTCCATGTTGTTCACGCCGCGCTCTGAGAACATGTCGCCGCCGGTTGCAGCCACGTACTTGTACAGGATGTTGTCGTATGCCTCGAAGGGCAGATGGAAGCGGTCCAGCCAGCCCTCGCCCCAGCGGGCCGACTCGCCCACCACCGTGGCATAGACGGCAATGTTGTTGGTCTGCAGGTATTGTTTTACCTCTTTAAAGGTGGCCTTGCTGCCGTATTCCTTGCCGTCGGAGATCACATAAATAATGCGCAGCCGATCCTTGGGACGCGTGGAGAGATCTTTGGCCGCCCGCAGGATGGCGTCGTTGAGGGTGTGAATCTCCTTGGGGATCTCGATGCGGCTGATCGGCGCCGTGGAACCGCCTTGCTGAAGGGTAGGACTCACGCAGTTGCCGTTCTGCGTAGATGCTGCAGGCGGCAGTACGGGCCGCTATCGATGGGCACACTGGGATCGGTGCCCGTAGCCTGTGCCAGCGAGAGCACCGCAGGCAAGCGCCCGCCCTGTGCGCCGGTAAAGCCGGTCCACTCCTTGGCTCCATTGGTGTAGGTGAAGACCGCGGCCTCGTCATAGGGCGTGAGCGCGCCCTGAATCGCGTTCATCGACTCGTTCACTTCCTGCATGTAATTCGCGGGCAGAGTCTGGTCGATGACAAACGCAACCGAGATCGGCCGTGGATCCACGCTGAACACGCGCAGCGGCTCGCGGACGTTGTTCTCGTAGACCGTAAAGTCTCGCCAGGTGAGGCCCGCGACCGGATTTCCCTTCGAGTCCTTCACCGTGACCGGAACCACGACTTCGGTCACTTCGGCGCGAATCACGGTGTTGACCGCGGTAATACCTTGTTCCGGCGGCGTATCCTGCGCGTTTGGCTGCGGGGCTGTCGGGGCAGGCGGCTGGTTCGCAGGCGGCCGAGGGGGCTGCTCCGGCTGGGCCCCTCCTGGGTTGGAGGAAGATCCGCCGGGACCGCTCGGCGTCTCTCCGGCGCCAATCCCCGGCGTGATGGGCCCCTGCGTTCCGGGTAGTGCTGTGGGCGCTTGAGGGGTGGGCGCGTCGGGCACGGGGGTCTGCTGTTGGGCCAGAACTTCCGCACCCAAAACCAGTCCGACACCGAGAATCGCCGCTAGCGCAATGGCCCTTGCCGAAACATTCACAGCCGTTTCATCCTCCCCGAAACCTGTCCGCACACACGTCAAAATATGTGTCGCCGCGCGAAAAACCAAGAAATAAGCAACAACTGACAGAGTATCAGACGCAGCAGAGGCGCGAGGGTTGCCTGCCGGCCAGGAAAGAAGCCGTGTATGCTTCCCCTGGGGGTGCCGTTTTCGTCTAACGGATCAGGATGCGTCTCCGTAACAGCATTGCGGCCCTGGTAGTTGGCCTGCCGGTGTTTGCCGTAGCAGGTTGGGCTCAGCTTGCGCCTTCGCCCGACGCCGCCCCGGTGAGCAACGCTCCCGCCCCAGCGCCCGACGAAACGCCTGTCGCCACCTTCAAGGTGAATGTGAACCTGGTGGATATGTTCTTTACCGTCAAGGACAACAAAGGGAACCTGGTTCCGCACCTGACCCAGCAGAACTGCACGGTGGAGGAAAATAAGGAGCCGCAGACGCTTAAGACCTTTGTGGCTGAGACCAACCAGCCGCTGACCCTGGGCATTCTGCTGGATACCTCGGGCAGCCAGCAGCGCTTGTTGCCTATGGAAGTGGACGCGGCCAGCCAGTTTATCCAGCAGGTTCTGCGCTCCAAGGATGAGGCCTTCGCGGTCAACTTCGACGTGAATGTGGACCTGCTGCAGGACTACACCAACAGCTCGCGATTGCTGACTCACGCGTTGAGCAAAGCTGAAATCAACACCGCCGGCGGCAACGGATCGGGCATTCCCGGCCTGGGCGGAGGCACCGTCCCCACGGTCGGCGATCCCAAGGGCACGCTGCTCTACGACGCTATCTACCTGGCCGCGAACGAAAAAATGAACCAGGAAACCGGCCGCAAGGCCCTCATCATCCTGACCGACGGCGAGGATGAGGGCAGCCGCGAGAAGATCGGCGACGCCATTGCCGCGGCCAATCGGAACAACGTCATCATTTACGTGATTCTGTGTGCCGACATCGCCGGGTACTGGGAACAGGGTGAGGGCTATTACGGCTACGGGCCCGCAAGACGCATCTCCGACGAAACCGGCGGGCGACTGATCAATGTGGGAAATAACGGAAACAAGCTGCGGGCCGCGTTCCAGCAGATCCAGGACGAGCTGCGTACCCAATATGTGGCCAGCTACACGCCCAGCAATACCAAGGCCGACGGCACCTTCCGCAAGGTTACGGTGGAATGCCACAGTGACACGGATCAAAACCTGAAGGTGCAGGTGCGCAAGGGCTATTACGCACCGTCTCCGGGAAATTAGAGGCATTTTCACGGTTGCCGTATCCACGGATCGACTCTCCTCGAGTTGTCATCCTGAGCGACTTAGCGTTTTCCCTTCACGAAGTGAAAGGAGAACGCGAGGGAGTCGAAGGACCTGTGGTTGTTTTTCCGGTGCAAATTGGATACACCAATTGTGGAACCGCTTGAGTGGACGGAGGTGAACACGATGAAAACCGCCAGGCTCTTCGCGATGGCCTTTCTTGCCGCACCGAGTGTATGCCTCATGGCGCAGCAGGCGGGAACAGAAGGCTCTCAAAAAGAGGTCAATACCACGCAAGGCCCCATGGGCTTCGGCGATGAAGCATCGTCGCACGCGTATGAGATGAGCTCGGTGACCGGCGAACTGCAAGGCAAGCTGGACGCGAAGAATGCCAAGGTGGGCGATCGCGTGATTCTGAAGACCACTGAAAAGGTGCAGACATCCGACGGCACCGTGATTCCCAGGGGAACGCGCCTTGTGGGTCGCATCACCCATGTCCAGACGCGCGATTCATCCCACGCGGTTTCGCAATTGGCGATTGCGTTCGATCGCGCGGAACTGAAAAATGGGCAAAGTCTCGCGATTCATACGTTGATCCGCGGCGTAAACCCCAGCCCGGGTGTGATGACGATGAATAGCGACAATCAGATGAGCGCGGTAAATGATCCCTTGAGCGGAGGCGCCACAACCGGTGGGGCCGGTGGTGGCAGAGGCGGGCACGGCGGTGGTGGGCAATCGGGCGTCCTGGGCGGCGCCATGCAGAAAACCACGACAACCACATCCTCCGTGAATGATCGAATCGGCGCCACAGCAAATGGGGACACGGGAGGAGCCGTGCAGCTTGCCGGACACGGCGATGATGTGAATGCGAACACCGGCGCGCACCAGCTTGCCGCGGCGCGCGCGGTCCCGCACCCCACAGCGATTCCGGGCGTGATGCTCGCCGGCAACAGTTCTTCATCCGGCGTGTTCCTCGCGTCGAGGAAGGATATCGAATTTGAAAGCGGAACCCAGATGCAGCTGGGCATTGTGGCGGACAGGTGATAGCAGTTGTCAGTGATCAGTTGCTTTCGTGCGGGCGCCGCGGTGGGTGCTCTGACCACTGACAACTGATCACTGACAACTGTCTTCTTTTCGTACACCTCGTTACCTAAGTTGCGCGAAACCGTAATCTGGCGCAAAGACGTGGCTTTCGTTAGTATCGGCAGCAATGAGAAAAACTTGAGGCCGCGGCCGAAAAAAATCGGCGGCTTCAGGCATTCCCGCTGCGAGGTGACTGCCATGACTTCGAACTGCGCCGCCCAGGAAGGCTTCGAGATCAGCCCGCGGTTCCGTCAAACCGTCGAAGAGAGAATTGCGCGCCTGGAACGGGATGCCGTTATCGACGAGGCGCAATTGGACCGGCTCGACGACATCGATCACATCCGCAGGCAGATGCGCCTGGTGGCCGTGCAACGCGCCGAGGCCCTGCGCATGAGGATCTTTCTCGATCGCGCCAGAACGCGACTGCCGCGGCCGCTGATCCAGCTGTAAGACAGTGGTCAGTGGACGGTGATTAGTTCCTTCGTGCCGAAACCAACTGAAATGCTCAATCGCGGTCGCGTGACGTTTCCCGATTCGCCGATGCGCGTTTCCACAACTCCGGCGCGCGATTTTCCGTAGACTAATGAGTGTAGCGCGCGATGGCGAATCTGTCCTACAAATCTCGACTACTTCGTCGTGGACGTCTTCACCGAGACTCCGCTGGCCGGCAATCCGCTGGCGGTGGTGTTGAACACCTGCGGCCTGGCGACCGAGCGATGCAGGCCATCGCGCGCGAATTCAACCTGTCCGAGACCACGTTCATCGAGCGCCGCCCGCTGAAGTGGAGCGCGCGGAAGGCGTGCGCGTGCGCGTTTTCACGACCCAGGAAGAGCTGCCCTTCGCGGGCCATCCCACGCTGGGCACGGCCAGCGTGCTCAAAATGCATCGCGCCGGAAGACTCTGGCGGGCGACACCGTCACGCTGGCGCTCAATGTGGGGCCGGTGCCGGTGCGCTTTAAGCCGGGCGCCACGGATTCAGCGCGCGATCTTCGGCGAGATGACGCAGAGAGAGCCGGAGTTTGGCGCGGAACTGGACGCGGCGAAAGTGGCTCCGCTTCTGGGGCTCGCCCTGCGAAGACCTGGACCCGGCGCTGCCGCCGCAGGTGGTTTCCACGGGAGCGCCGTTTGCGATTGTCGTGCCTCAAACGGTCGCAGCGTTGGCGCGGCTCAAAGTGAATCAGGATGCGGCCACGGCGTGGCTGCGCGAGCGCGGAGCGAGGTGGTTCTATGTCCTGGCCCGCGCCCTCGACCAAGACCAGAACGCCACGAAGTGGCGGGCGAGGATGCAGTTTTATGGCGGTGAAGATCCGGCCACGGGTTCGGCGGCGGGCTGCGCCATCAGCTACCTGGTGGCTCGCGGCGCCGTGCCTTCGGGCACGCGCGTGCACGTTCGCCAGGGCGTAGAGATCGGGCGCCGAGCGATCTTTTCTTTCGGCAAAAAAAGATGTCGCGAGGGTCACGGATGTGCGCGTGGCGGGCAGCACCGTTCTTGTGGCAAAAGGACAGCTTTTCCTGCCGTGATGCACATGCTTTCAACAGAAATTCATCTTCGCAAGTTGCAGTGTGTGTTGGCTCTAGCGATTTTCCACTTGTTTCACATGGATTTTCACTCAAAGTCTTCGCCTGCCTTTCCCTCTTCCCACGAACCTCCGGACCCCGTACTCTTCCGATTCATTGAGCACATTTCCTCGGCGCGTTTTTGGGAGATCTGTAGACGCGCCAAAACGCTGAGCATTCGACCGCGAAAGAAGGCTGACCCGCAGAGGAACGCGAGCCGGTTGCCCAAAGCGCACATGAACCCACCTCCAGGGTTGCGGTTCACGCGCGGGGCAAACTGCGAAGTACGATCCAAAGCGACACCGTCGGCCCGATTCCCGGCCATCGACCCAATCTGCGGCAACGCCAAGCCGCGGTGTGCGCGGCGGAGGATTTGTGTTGCCTTGAAGTGGCCACTGGAAATTTGCTGTAAGGAGCAGACCCCCATACCATGCGTCCGAAGAAAGTAATTCTCTGTGTAGACGACAACGAACAAGAGCTTTCCGTACTCAAGTTCATGCTTGCGACCAACGGTTATCGCGTGCTGGCGGCCTCAAACGGCCAGGAAGCGATTGCGGTTTTTGCCGCGGCGCCCCAAGTTGACCTGGTGCTGGCCGACACCACCATGCCCCAAATGAGCGGAGGCCAGCTTGTGGAGCGGCTGAAGCGCATGAGAAGCCACGTGCCCATGGTTCTGCTGGGCGATGTGCAGACGGCGAACGGCGAGATGCACGTGGCCGACGCCGTGCTGGCCCGGAAAAACTGCTCTACGCAAGAGCTGCTGGAGCGCATCAAGGTGATGAGCGCGCGCAAGCGCGGCCCGCGCAAGGGCGCGCAACGCATCACGTCGGTGAACGAGCTGGCGGCAGCGTCGTAGAGACAGGGATCAAGGGAACAAGGGAACAAGAAAGCGGGTCCGAGCGCAAGAGCGATTCGGAGCCCGATCCCTCTTCAAACGGCCCGGCTTGAGGCCCGCGACCCGTTCAGCCGGGCGCACGAACCCTCTACAGTCATCCGCACGATTGACGCTTCCTTGTTCCCTCGGTCCCTTGGCCCCTTGTTCCCTGTATTTCCCCCCTTGACGATCGTGCATGGCTATGCGCATACTCGCCTTCATATCTTGGGGCCGGCGGTGGGGCTTGGCTGCCGGTGAAAGTGGGCCCTTATGGACCTAGTGGTATTACGTCTTCTTTTTGTCATTCTGTTTGCCACGGTTTTTTATTTCCTCCGCCCGTTCGGCATCCAGACAGGATGGGAAGGCGCAGCGATTGGCGCGACCGCGGCATGCGCGGTCATCGTCTTTGAACTGCGCGTGCGCGCGCTCACGCTGAGGCGGCTGATTGGCGCCGTGGCCGGTAGCGTACTCGGCATTATTGGCGCGGCGCTCTTTTGTGTGGTGTTGCGTTCTGCGCTGCCCCCCGGAACCAACTCTGCCGTGCTGCAGATCTTCGTGCTTCTGCTCATGACCTACATAGGCCTGCTGGTGGGCGCCAGCAAGGGCGACCTGCTGAATCCTGCCGCGCTGGGCACCGTCTTCTCGGGCGATAAACCTTCACGCCGCAGCGCCAAGGTGCTGGATACGAGCGTCATCATCGACGGCCGCATCGCTGACATTGCCGAGGCTGGTTTTATTGACGGCATGCTGGTGGTGCCGGAGTTTGTGCTGCGCGAGCTGCAGGTGGTGGCCGACTCCACTGACGGGTCAAAACGACAAAGAGGCCGTCGCGGTCTGGATATGCTGCAGCGCATGCAGTCCAACGACAAGATCCAGGTGCAGATTGTGCCGGACGATTTTCCGTCCATCCGCGAAGTGGACCTGAAGCTGCTCGAGCTGGCGAAGAAGTGGGAGGCCAAGGTCGTGACCAACGACTTCAACCTGAATAAGGTGGCCCACCTGCATCATGTGGACGTGCTCAACATCAACGACCTGGCGAATGCTCTCAAGCCCGTAGTCCTGCCCGGCGAGCACATGAACGTGTTGATCCTGAAGGAAGGCAAAGAGTACAACCAGGGAGTCGGGTACCTGGACGACGGCACCATGGTGGTGGTGGACCATGCGCGCAAGCTGATCGGCCGTACGGTTGCGATCTCCGTGACCAGCGTGTTGCAAACCGCCAGCGGCAAAATGATCTTCGGCAAAATGGACGAGAACGGCAAGCAGGCCGAAGCGTCATGAGCGGCCCGGCGCCAGTGTTTGCCATCGTGAACCACAAGCCGGTGGTGTGTACCTGCCCCAAGCGAGACTGCCCGCGGCATGGCGACTGCCAACCGTGCAGGACGTACCACCTGAGCGATCGGCATCCGCGGCCGCCTTACTGCGAGCGGAAGCGGAGCTGGTTCAGGAGGTTGTTTAGCGCCAGGCGCGCGCGATAACCTCCAGCAAAAAAATGATCTCCTGCACCACCGACAACCGGCGGTGTGGGCCATTGGGAATGGCGCTCTACGGTGTCGGCGCGGGGACGCCCCATTTTGCGTATTGGCTGTCGATGTCCGAGCGGATTGCTTTCGCGGCGGCAATGTCCGCATTGGAGGCGGCCGTATCGCCCTTGATCCGCTCCGCCAATCCCCGGCTATAGAGAGACGAGGCCATCTTGGGATTGATCGCCAGCGCGGCATTGCAATCGGCAATGGCCGCATCGGCGTTGTTCATTTTGAGATAGACAAAACAGCGGCTGTCGAAGGCGTTCGCGTTGGTCGGGCTCAAGGCCAGCGACTGGGTGCAATCCGCAAGAGCCGATTTCAGCTGCCCCGCGACGGCTTCATAAAAACAGCTGTTGTTGAATGCCTGCGCGTAGTTTGAATTGAGCTGGGTCGCCTCGGTAAAGTCCAGAATCGCCCGATCGTACGCGCCCTTGTTACCGTACGCGAGGCCCCGGCCGTTAAATGCCGACGCACTGAATGGATTGAGCTGGATCGCCTTGTTATAGTCCTGGATCGCCTGGTCGTATGCACCCTTATGACCGTATGCATTGCCCCGGTTGATGTACGCATCCGTATAGCCAGGATTGAGCTGGATCGCCTGGTTATAGTCCTGGATCGCCTGGTCGTATGCGCCTTTGCCGTCGTACGAGACGCCCCGATTGTTGTACACAACCGCCAGGGTTGCGCCGCTGAATTGGCCCGATTGGATGAGAGCCGTGCATCCAGCGATTTTCTGGTCAGGGTCGCCGCCATTGCACTGGTTCACATTCTCGTCTTGCGTTTGCGCGGGCAGGACGGCTGAAGCGCCCAGCAGAGCGACCAGAGCAATCGTCGGCAGAATACGCATGGTTCCTCCCGGCACGGTCATGCAAGGGATGAACGCGACCCGCGTCTGTGCGACAAGTGAATCCCAGATCTTACCCACACGCTCCGCGGCAGCGCCCGTCGGGATTTGGTCCCGGCGGAAGCTGACTACGCGCATTCGTGCTCGACGGGAGCTTTCCTCTTGCCTTCCCGGCTGCGAGCCAATATACACCCGATTGTGCGGTCTCGTTTGTCTCCTGGCCGGCTGAGTGCTCGCGGCAGGCTGTCTACGCGGGCCGCAAGCGCCCGATGAGGTTCCGCTTCACCTCGGGCCAATCCGCCGCAACGATTGCGTAACGATACGAATCGCGCGGCGTAAAGTCCGCGGCCATGCGGTGCGCCCTCAAGACGCCTTCAAATTTTCCGCCGATGCGCTCAATCGCCGCTTGCGATTGCTGGTTGCGCGCGTCAGTGTGCAGGCAAACGCGCAGCACCTGCCACACCTCGAAGGCGTGCGTGAGCATCAGCAGCTTGGCCTCGGAGTTGGCAGCCGTGCGGATGGCGTCGCGTGTGAGCCACGTGCCTCCCACTTCCAGCACATCCGGCTCGCTTCGGCTGTAGCGCGGATGGTCGGGCGGCCATTTCCAACGCTCCAATTCCATGAACCGCGTTGAGCCGATGACGGCTCCATCTGCGATGCGGATGGTGGCGAAAGGCACAACGGTCCCTGCGCCGCGCGCAGCGAGCGCGGCTTCAATGTATCGGGCGGTCGCCTCCCGCCCTTGAGGAATGAGAGTCCACTGATAGAGCGCGGGATCGACTGCTGCTGCTGCAACCAAGCCGTCAAGATGGCTCGTGGACAGCGGCTCAAGCCGCACGTGCGCGCCAGTGAGAGTGGGAGATTCGAGGGTCACGTTTTCAGTATCCCGTGAAGCCGGCAGGGAAGCAACGCGTCGGGCTTCAATATTTCGAGCGTCAATACTTCGTGATCGTTGGGTCGATGGCGTCGGCCCAGGCCAGAATGCCGCCGGCCAGGTTCTTCACGTTGGGATAGCCCTGTTGCGCCAGGAACTCCGCGACGCGCTGGCTGCGGCCGCCCGAGCGGCACTGCACCACGATCTCGCGGTTGCGGTCGATCTCGGCCAGCCGCTGCGGCACTTCGTTTTGCGGGATGAGCGTACCGCCGATGTTGGCGATCTGATACTCGTAGGGTTCGCGCACGTCGAGGACGAACAGGTCTTCGCCGGCATCGCGGCGCTGCTTGAGCTCCTGCACGGTGATCTGGGGAATGCCGTTCTTCACTGACTGCTCCTGTTTGGTTTCGGGCCCCGTTTGGGGCTTGATGCCGCAGAACTGCTGGTAATCGATGAGGGCGGTAACGGTGGGATGCGCGCCGCAGACCGGACACTCCGGATTTTTCTTCAACTTGAGCTCGCGGAAACGCATGCTGAGCGCGTCGACGAGCAGCAATCGGCCGACGAGCGGTTCACCCTTACCCAAAATCAGCTTGATGACCTCAGTGGCCTGGATGATGCCGATGAGGCCGGGCAAAATGCCCAGCACACCGCCCTCGGCGCAACTGGGAACCATGCCGGGCGGCGGCGGCTCGGGATAAAGACAGCGGTAGCACGGCCCCTCGCGCGTGGCAAAAACGCTGGCCTGGCCTTCAAAGCGGAAAACGGATCCGTAGACGTTGCGCTTGCCCAGCAGCACGCAGGCGTCGTTGACCAAGTAGCGCGTGGGAAAGTTGTCGGTGCCGTCGGCGACGATGTCGTAGTCCTTCAGAATGTCGAGTGCGTTGGCGCTTGAAAGCATCGTCTCGTGCTTGACCACGTGGACGGCGGGATTGAGCGCGGCGAGTTTCTCCTCGGCCGAATCGAGCTTCTTGCGGCCCACGTCGCCTGTCGTGTGCAGGATCTGCCGCTGCAAGTTGCTGGCATCGACCACGTCGAAATCGACCAGCCCCAGCGTGCCAACTCCGGCCGCGGCCAGGTAGAGCACCAGCGGCGAGCCCAATCCGCCCGCGCCCACGCACAAAACGCGCGCGGCCTTCAGCTTCTGCTGGCCCTCCACGCCCACTTCTGGCAGGATCAGGTGGCGCGCGTAGCGCGAAAGTTCGTCGCGCGTGAGCTCCGGTAACTGGGTTGGGGAAGTGGAGTCGGCCATCGGTTGCGTTCCGTTCGCTCTTAGTTTATCGGGCGGGAGGTGCTACGCGGACGGAGTTGAAAATGTTGTTCAGGCTGGCGTGGATGATCGCCTTTTCGTGCGTGGTCAACTCGCGGGGAAAATCCCTGCCCGGTACGTGCGAAGTGGCCACGGCAAGATCGAAGCGCAGGCAGGAGCCGGACGCCGCAATGAACGTGGCGTAGATGTCCTCTTCGATTTCAGTGCTCAGGGCTGTGCCGGTCGCGGTTCCATGCCAATACGTCACGCCGTTGAGCGTAACGGGATCGGTTTCATTCTCCCAGTTGTCACGGGCAAGCCTTTGGCAGGCATCGGCTGTGGCAGCGGGGCGCGCGTCGTACGCAAATTCGACGCTGCTGAACACCGTCTTCGGCCAGGAGGAGACCCCGTGGAGGGTCTCGTTGGTGACCAGGCCGCGCAAGCCGGTGGATACGTTGCGGCGGCCGTCCATGTAGGCAATCGCTAGGGATGGGCTCTTGCTGTCGGCTTCAACCCGCCTGAAGCTCCAGCCGCTGGGAAAGTGGAAGCTGACACCAAAGGCCGGGTCGCTGAAAAGCATTTGAGAATCCGTAACCGGGGTGACCGATTGCGCAAGGGAAGGCAACGCGACAACGACGAAAATCAAAGAGACAAAGATACGAAGGAACGAGTGGCCCGTCACCCCTCCATTATGCGCTACGCGCAACGGTTGCAATCAGATGGCGGCACTCGAGGAGAAACGAACGGCCCCGCGTGTGCGGAGCCGCTCGTGTGAAATGCAGATTGATTTCTACAAAAAGCTACGGCGTGGCTTTTTTCGGCGCAGCTGCGGGCTTCGCCATGGGAGCGGCAGCCTTCGGCTTCCAGAATCCGGGATCGGCCTTAATCCAGTCTTCGCTCACGTAGCTCTGCTTGGGATTTACAGTGAAAAGCTCGCTGCGCGAGGAATCGACGGCATCCCCGAACAACTGATCGAGCTTGCGCATGCCCTCGTCGCCACCGAGAGCTTCACGGAACTTCTTGTCTTCAGAGAAGCCCAGGTCGATCGCCGACATGGAGGGATCGCCGGTGAGCGCGATGAAGGTGCCGTCCGGAGCGCCGAAAGCGATCTCGTACATGCCCCAGTGGGCGCTGGTTCCGGCCTTCTCATGCGCGTCCTTGACCATCTTCACCACTTCGCGCCATTCCTTCTGCTTACCCGGGCGCACGTGAAAAATAGCAATCTGGTACACGCGGTGATTGCCGATGTCGGTGTGCGGGTGATAGCTCAGGTCCTCGTCGTAGGTGTAAACCACTGAGTCAACCTCATCCAGCAGTGCGCCGTCGGCCAGGCCGGCGTTTTCCAAACCAGCCGCGAGGGTGGGATTGTTGTTCACGAGGTTGTTGTCCTTCTCCCACTCGGCAAACGAGTCGTAGTGGGTCATGAACAGCGCTCGCGATTTGCCGGAAAGCGAATTCATGGCCACATAGTAGACGGGGAACTTGGCTTTTTGCTCGGCGGCGATAAAGGCGCTCTCCGTTTTGTCGTGCGCGGCGCCGCCTTTATAGGGCTTGGTGTATTCGATTGTGAATTGCAGAATCTTGGGCAGGGTCGAAGTGGATGACGCGTCTTGCGCCGCGGTGAGTGTGCTGCCGGCAACCGCGAGAGACAGTCCCAGTAAAACCGGGCTGATGATCTTCATGTGCGGGAATCCTCCTTGATGTACCCGGAGATGCGTGCGGCGAGCGCTGGGGAAGGGGAGGGGGCGCAAGTTCTCCGAGGCATTGCGATTATCCGCGCGGAACCCTAGCGGTGTAAAGGAGTTTCTGATTTCTTCATGCGATGGGGGCGGGGAATTCACGCCAAATCAACCTGGCCGACGCCCATTCCGGGCGCAGTGATCTTAATGGCCGGCCCGTCAGAGGTTCTCGATCCGGATTTCCTGCGCCGCAAAGCGCTTGTCTTCTTCGCTCGTCCCGGCCAGCAGGTACGCACGCGTGGCTGTGGCTTTCCCCTGCGCGACTTCCGTGATGACATAACTCGTGCCCAGCCAATGCGCTTCGGCAAGGTCGGTGGCCGACCATTGTGCCGGGTGGTCGGGATGCGAGTGATAGAAGCCGGCGATTTCAAGGCCACGACTGCGGGCCTCGTGCGCAATCTCGACCAGCTCCGCCGGAGCAATTTCATAGCGCGCAAAATCGATGCGCGCGTTCGTTGCGCGAATCAGCGCTTTGATCTGCCAGCCCTCCGGTCCAGACTGGCCCAGAAGCGGCTTGCCCAGCAATGCCCCGCAACACTCGCGCGGATAGGTCTCTTCGCCGTGAGCGCGGAGATCCTCCAACACCGCGCGCGGCAGGCGCAGAGGGGGCAGCGTTGGTTCGGCGTTGGGCGCCGCCGTAGAATCGGATTGGGAAGTGTGCGCGGTCATGAGGTAAATTGCGCGTGCGGCGCGGGTGTGCGAGATTGGAAAGAGAGCCAACGTCCGCCGCTTCTACCATTTTTCCAGACTGGAACGCCCTCATGAAACCAAAATCCGAACATCCCTCCTTCAATCAGACGCTGGAACTGCTGCGCTCCCATGGCTTTGAGGCGGTTCCTTATGCTGGGGTGGCGGGGGGAGCGCTGGTGAGCAAAGACTGTGTGGGCGCTGTGCTGGTGCCTGCTCCTGAGAAATCGGATACGGCGGTTGCCCTCGCAGTGCACCCCGGCGTGCTGGTCAGGGGCGAGGTTTCGCGACTGCTCGACCGCGGCTACCAGAAATTTATTAAGACTTCCCAATATGAGCTTCCCGCGTCGGCCAGCCAATTGCAGGCGATCCACGCGTTCAGCGAGGAGCTGAAGCAGCTGACTGGCGCCATCAGCCTGTACAACGAGTCGCTGGGCACAACCAGCGACGTGTATCAATATGACCGGCTGATGGGCCGTGAAGACGCGCAGCCGGCGCCCGCACAGCCCTGGAAGCTGGCCGACGGGCACTGATCCGCGCTCTTTCTCGCTGCGGAGCAGGCGATGGACGGGCATGAGCACGAGAAGCGCTTTGCGGTCCAGCGGCAGGAACGCCGTGCCTATTCACGCTTCTCTGTCGACGAAGATTCCGTACTGCTGCGGGTAGCGCAGGGCATGCCCATCAAGGCGCGCATCGTCGATCTGAGCCTTGAAGGTTGCCGCGTGCACTGCAAGGATCGGATCAACTTAGCCGTGCGGCGTCCCGTCGAAATCACCTTCAAAGTGAATGGCGTCGCCTTCCGGTTTAGCGGCGTGGTGCAGTGGTGCGATGGCCACAACCAACTCGGCATCCACTTTGTGAACATGATTCCACGGCGCAAGGTGGAATTGGCTGAGGTGATTGAAGAGATGGCGGCGGCCGCACGGGCGAAGGCCGCCACACTTCCGGCCGCGGAACAGACCGCCCCGGAGACCCCTCCGCTGGAGATTCCCAAGGTGGTCGCAGCCAAGCCGGTCGAGCCGGTTGCGGTGATACCGAGTGAACCGCAACTTCTGGCAAAAAACAGCGAGCTTTTCGCCGCGCCGCCGACTGCCGAAGCGGAGATTCCGGCAAGAAGCGAGCCGCCGGTGCGCCCACCCTCGAAGTCTCGCGACCGCCGCGCACAGACCCGGCACGAAGTGGACACCATCGCCACCATCTTCCTGGTCAAGGTCGCGTCCGCGTTGCGCGGACGCATTCTCGACCTCAGCCTGAGCGGCTGCCGCATCCGCACTGACGAGCGCTTCCAGGTGGGCATTTACACGCGCGTGGAGACGGAGTTTCACCTTGAGGGCCTGCCCTTCCGGCTGGGCGGCGTCATTCAGGCCATTCATAACCGGAACATGGTCGGCATCCGCTTTCTCGATCTCAGCGAACGCAAGCGGAAGCAGGTTCTGGACCTCATTGACGAAATGGAGCAGCAACACGTGGCACTGCTCAGCGCTGAGTCTGCATCGGCAGAAAAGCCGCATCAGGCAGACGGCCGCTGAAGAAATGCTGCTGCCGCTTGGCGCAAACATTATGGGCGTGACGTTGCCGGTTCGATCTCGATGTAGTCCAACGCCGCAGGATCGCTCCCGTCGGGTATCCCTTCAACGCGTAATACGTCGCCGGGCATTAATTCCACATCGCGCGTGGTGAAACGCGTCGAGTTGTCGCCGTTAGGCAGACCTGGTGATGGGCCGCTGCGGGAGGCATGGCGCGTGGGCAGAAGGTTATTAGCGGCCCACGACGCGATTGAATGGCCATTGACACTCAGAGCGAAATGCGCGGCGCCGGGTTGGAGATCGAAGTATTGAACGGCGATATTGAATCGGCCGGCCGTACCGGAGTAGGTCCATTCAGCGGAGCAAGTGCGCGGTTCCGCAGCGGGCGAATCCTGCGGCGGAAAAGAGAGGTGAGCCACTTCCTGACACACAACCGCCTTTCCGCGCGATGCGTCCTCCCAGGGGATTACGTCATAGACGGTATAGCCGGTGAGGCGCGCGTCCTCTGCCTCCATGCGACCGGGATAGTGCCCCGCGCGGCCCTTCGCATCGGGGATGCCGCTCTCCTTCAGAAAGTACTGCACAATGGCATCGCGCCACACGATGGCGTGGCCGGCCTGATAGATGAGCCGCCCGTCCACGTCGTTATAAAGCTGCGGATCGATCTTGCCCTTCAGGGTCTCCCATTCGTGTACGAGATGCGCCGCTTCTTCCGCGCCCTGGTAATGGCTGTCGTAGAAATACTGGATCACAGTCTCGCCCGAATGCAGTTTGTAGGTGTACGGCACGTGATGGAAGAACAAAAGCAGATTGTCCGGCGTCGTTCTCAGCGATTCGTACATTTTTGCCACTTTCGGCGGATACTGGCCGGCGAAACCGGTTCCGGTTGCGACGCTGCGGTCCATGCCGATGCCCTGCGCGTCGTCGCGATGCCACTGGCCCCAGCCGTTGCGTTCGCTCGCCTCGATATTCGGCCCGTAGTGGCTGCCCGTAATATCGGTGAGCGTTTGCGTGCCCAGCGGGCCGGTGTAATGTTCGTACGCGGGCCACGACTGCATCAGCATTTTGGTCACGGTGGCGACCACCTGCGGGTCAGAACTTATGGTTTGCCGCGTCCACTCCTGGGCGATTTGCTCCGCTGAAAGGTTTGGATCCCACGCCAGGCGGCCGAAAGCGTAGAGATTCGTCATCGCCAGCGGTGAGCCGAGCCAGCCATCGCGTCCCACGCAGGAAACGCCGATCATGCCTCCGAGCGGCCGATTGAAGCTATTGCCCTCGATGATTTCTTTCACCGGCGTCGATCTTTTCTCCGCGCGCAGATCAAAATCCAGCATCTGCTTCCACATGGGCGCGAGATAAACGAGATGCCGCTGCTGCCCCGTGTATTCCTGCGTAATCTGCAACTCCATGGCGGAGTTAGTTTTTTCAAGCCCGGCAAAAAGCGGCGACACCGGCTCGCGCGCCTGGAAGTCGATGGGGCCGTACTTGATCTGCACGATCACATTCGAAGCAAACTTCCCGTCCAAAGGGTGAAAAACATCGTAAGCGGCGCGCGCGCGATCGGCTTTCAGGTCGTTGTAGTCCAGATGATTGTTGTAGACGAAGGCGCGATAGAGCACCACGCCACTGTGGGGCGCGAGCGCATGGGCCAGCAGATTGGCGGCATCGGCGGGACTGCGGCCATAACTTGCCGGACCGGCCTGGCCCTCCGAGTCGGCCTTCACCGTGAATCCTGCCAGGTCCGGAATTTGCACGTAAATCTCATCAACCTTTGCCGCCCACCACGCCTGCACCGCAGGATCGAGCGGATCGAATGTTTTGAGGCCGCCGATCTTTTGCGGGCTGGCAATGTCCACGCTGATAGCCAGCCGCACGCCCCACGGGCGCATGGCATCGGCAACGCGCTTGAGGCCTTGAATCATTTCGGGCGTCAAAAACGGCGCAGCTCCATTGACGTTGTTCACGTTGCAGCCGTTGATGCCGACCGATGCGAGCAGACGCGCGTATTCGCGCACGGTGCTCAGGTCATCGCGCACCTTGCCGCCCTCGAAGAAAATGGAAGGCCCGCCGTAGCCGCGCTCGACGGTGCCGTTGGCGTTGTCCCATTCATCGGTCCAGCGAATGGGCATGGCGGGCTGCCCCCTCATTTGACTATTGCGAAACCGCAGCGCCTCGGCAGTGGTTGGAAATCGGAGAAATGCGAATGTGCCGTAGAGAACTCCAACAGGATCGCCTCCGACAACGTACAGGCGCTGCTTGTCGCCTTCGTTCACGTGACTTGAGTAGATCCAATAGCCTTCGGCCTCGAGATCGTGCGGAATCGGCAGATCAGGATAGGCCTTCCGCATCTCTTCCGCCGTCCCGACGATGGTTTGCCCGCCCAGAGCAAGACGCACTCGCGCGCCGAATTGCGGGTACTGCGCCTGCGGTTGCGGCAATTGCCTCATCAAGACATTACGATTCAGTTCGCTGACCGCCGATTGCTCGAGGATGTTGTTCCCCAGCAAATGCACGGAGATTGGGAAGCTGGGATGAATTCGATCCGGAAGATCGTACTTTAGCCACGCCTGATCCGCGGTCTGCGCCGGTGCGGCGACGGCTCCCGCGGCAAAAAGCGCAGAGCAGGCAATCGCCTTGAAAAAATCGATTTTCCTTGATTTCAGAAGCCGCCGGTTTCGCATGGATTTCACTCCCCCAGAAGTTTTACCACCTCAAGGGTGAATTCGGCCAAAACAGTGCGAATCGATTGGCGCGGTTGCGGCGGATCACCAAACGATCGTCGCGCGCCGCAGGCCGCGCACGGCGTTGGCGATATAGACTCCATCCGCGTGGCGCAGATCGTTGAGAAAGAGCACTCTCTCTTCCATCTCCGGGCGAGTCGCGAGCAGATGCCGCCGGTAAACTCCGGCCAGCAGGCCGCATTCAACCGGCGGCGTCGCCCAGCGGCCGTCCTTCTCCACAAAAACATTGCTGATGGCGCCTTCCGTGACTTCGCCGCGCAGATTCAGAAACAGCACGTCGTCGAAACCGGCGCGCGCAGCCTGCTCGAATGCCTGCGCGTAGAGCGGACGATGCGTGGTCTTGTGGTAAAGCATTGCGTCGGCAGGATCGGTGCGTTGCGGCGCGAAGTGCACGCGAGCGATGCGGTTCGCTTCGCCGCTTGGAGATAGAACTTCGCTCGTGATCTCGAGTCGGCCTTCCGCATCGAGCAGCAGCCGCACTCGCCGCGGCGAGCGCGGCGACGCATCCGTGAATTGCCGCGCGTGCCCTTCGAGAGCCGCGCGCACCTCATCGCGCCCGCACGCAAAACCGAAGTACTCCGCTGAATCCGCAAGCCGGTCGAGGTGCAACTCGATCAATGGGTACGCGCCGTCCCAGAGCACGGTCTCGATCAGCGAAAAGCGCTCCGGCTGCCGCTCCGCGCTGCGCGTGAGGAACTCTGCTTTCAGCAGGCACTCACGGTACTCCTCCGCCGCATTGGAATCGATGACGATGCCGCTGCCCGCGCCCATGTTTCCATGTATCCTGTCGCCGCTCCCGCCCTCGAGCTCCAACGTGCGAATGGCCACGTTGAAGACCGTCTGCTGCGGAGAAAAGAAGCCGATGGCGCCCGTGTATACGCCGCGCGGCGCGTCTTCAAGCTCGGCCACGAGTTGCATGGCCCTCACTTTGGGCGCGCCCGTGACCGAGCCCGAGGGAAAGAGCGCGCGGAAGACCTCGTGAAAACTCACGTCGGGTCGCAACTCCGCGCTCACCGTCGAAGTCATCTGCCAGAGCGTGGCATAGCGCTCCACGTCGAACAGCCGGTCGGCATGCACCGTACCGGTTCGCGCCACGCGGCCCAGGTCGTTGCGCAGCAGATCGACAATCATCACGTTTTCGCTGCGATTTTTGGGGTCGTTGCGCAGCCACTCGGCAATCTCGCGGTCCTCGCGCGTAGTGCGCCCGCGGCGCGCGGTGCCTTTCATGGGCCGCGTTACGATGCGCCGCGTCGGGCCATCATTTTCGACGCGAAAAAACAGCTCCGGCGAAAACGACAGGATGTGCCGGCCCTGTTGCCAGTGCAAGAACGCGCCGTAGTCCACCGGCTGCCGCGCGCGCAACCGCGCGTAGTGCGCCGCAACGCTCCCCTGCGCCTCGACATGAAACGGAGCCGTGAAATTCAGTTGGTATACGTCGCCGGCGCGGATGAGTTCATGAATTGCGGCGATACGCTGGGCGTATTCCGTTTCTGAAAGCGCAAACTCCGCGGCGACAATTCCTTCAGGGGCTAAAGCACCCTCTTCCTTTGCGGCCTCTTCGGCACGCGACCCACCCACTGGGTGGGTTCCCCGGTCGCGCCCTGACACTTCTTGCGCCCCCTGGAGAGCGTCGCCGCGAAACCGCGCGAGCTCCGGCGGCTCGCCATCCAGAAATGCTCTGGCCTCGTGATCGAAGGCGTAGCTCCGCTCGTAGGTGCCGAACCACGCCAGCGGCTGACCCTCACGGCTGGCGCGCATCGCGGCCTTTGGCTCAAAGCAATTGCCAGCTTCGTAGCTGAAAAATCCCGCCGCGCACAGCCCCGCGGCCACCGCGCTCTCAATCTCTGCAAACAGCGCCGGAATCTCTGCCGCATGAAACGCCGCGCACACGCGCACGGGAGCCGTGAACAGGCGAGTCCAGGGTTTTTCACTGCCTGGCTTTTCACTGCCTTGGGGATCGTTCGGTTTTCCACCTTCCAGCAGCACCGTGGCTGGCGTGTGCTCCACCAGCGCATAGACCTCCGCGGGAAGGGGATGCCAGCGCGTCATGCTGACAGTGTAGGGCCTGGCCTCAAGTTTTCAGGCCGTGCCCTTACTGAACGATGAGCTGGAACGTGGTGGTGTTGGTGACGGCGGTGACTCCGTTGCTCGACTGCCCGGCGACCGTGATGGGAAATGTGCCGGAGGGAGTCGCGGGCGGCTCGGTGGGACCGTGGTTGAGATAGTAGTAGCGCGGATTGCAGCCCGTGGCGCCCAGGGTGGTCACAAGGCCCACCAGCGCGAGCAGCGAAAGCCGCTGCAACCAGCGTCGCCGGCGCGCTCCCCATGCCAACCCGCCCAGGCCCAGCATGCCGGGCAGCAGAATGGCCCACGCGATGGGACTGTTTTTGTGCCCGGACCGTGCGGGCGGCACGACGCCTGCGCTCTGGTCCTGTGTCTGGATCAGCATGCTGCTGTTGACGCCGGCATCCTGGCCCGGCAAAAGCTCCAGGCTCTCCGGTGTAAACGCGCAGGTGGTAAGACTTGGCAGACCCGAGCAGGAAACGGTGACAAAGGACGGGGCCCCGGTCGTGTTCAGAGAGGTGATAAATACCTGGGAAGGCGTTACCGTAACGGTCGCGGTTCCGGATTGACCAGCCGTCAGCGTCATCGCCGAAGAGCTGGACGGCGAGATATTGGAAATCGAGACCGCAAACTGCGTGTTGCACTGCGAACTGATGGTCGTCGACGCGTACGTGGATCCGGACGTTGCAAAGGTCGAGTTGCCGGCATAGACGGCCTGGAGCGTGTGCGTGCCGTTGGCGAGGTAAAGCGAAACCGTCGCCTGGCCGGTGGTACTGAGTGTGGCACTCGCAATCTGGACCGGGGAAACACTTGCGTTGTCCTCGATATTCACCGTTCCCGAAGGCACACCGCCAGAGCCGGTGACGGTGATGGTCAACGTGGTCAAAGTGGTGGTAAGCCCCGTTGTGGGACAGGTTTGCGTGCCCGACTGAGCCGACATCGCGGTAGAAGTTGTGGTCAGGCCGAAAGCGCGCACCGTCGGCAGCAGCGCCAAAGCGATGACCCATCCCGCAACCCAGAGAAGCCGCAAACCGCGGCAGTATTTGCCTATCACGTGCACCTGCTCCAAACTCTTCAGAAAGATAGCGTATCGCCCTGCGGCGCCTCGCCGGTTTCCCTTCACGTAAACCCCTATTGTATCCGCCGGGGGCGCTGCCGGGCCAACCCCTCGCTCCCCGCCCTGCTGCCCCCCTCGTTCTTTGACGCGCCAGCCATGTGAACGCCATCCGGCGCTCCGCGCTATGCTTTCTGTTTGAGGTTGATTGCCATGACCAAGGCCGCTCCTCGCCCCCAGCTCGCCCACCTTACCGCCGCACTCAACGATCTCCGCGCCAAGGGCACGCACTTCAAGCTGCGCGTGCTCGACGACCAGCAGGCCCCCGTGTGCCACTACGACGGGCGCGAGGTCATCAACCTGGCCAGCAATAACTATCTGGGCCTCGCCAACCACCCCAAGCTCATTGAAGCCGCCGTCGCCGCCACCTACGCATTCGGAGTTGGCTCAGGCGCTGTCCGCACCATTGCCGGAACCATGCGCATCCACATGGAACTCGAGGAGAAGATTGCGCGCTTCAAAAATGTCGAGGCGTGCGTGGTCTTCCAGAGCGGATTCACGGCCAATGCGGGAACCGTTAGCGCCATTCTCGGCAAAGAAGATTTCATCGTCTCCGACGAGCTTAACCACGCCTCGATCATCGACGGCGCGCGGCTTTCAAGGGCGACCATCAAAGTTTTCCGGCACAAGGATGTTGGTCATTGCGAAGAATTGCTCCAAGAGCTAGAGGGAAAGCCCGGACACAAGCTGGTGATTACCGACGGCGTCTTCTCAATGGATGGCGACATTGGCCCGGTGGACAAGCTGGCCGCGCTGGCCGAGAAGTACGGCGCCATCATGATGGTTCGACGATGCGCACGCCTCGGGCGTGCTGGGCCGCAACGGCCGTGGCTCCGTCGATCACTTCCACATGCATGGCAAGGTCGATGTGCAGGTGGGCACGCTCTCGAAGGCCATTGGCTCTTTGGGCGGCTACGTTTGCGGAACCAAAGATTTGATTGACTACCTTTATCACCGCGCGCGGCCGTTTTTGTTCTCCACTTCGCATCCTCCGAGTGTTGCGGCCTCCTGTATTGAAGCGTTCAATATTCTGGAGCGGGAGCCGGAGCGCATCGAGCGCCTGTGGGCCAACACTCGCCACTTCCAGGGCCAGCTCAAGCGACTGGGCTTCAACATTGGCGGCGTGACGACACCAGCTACCGAGACGCCCATCACGCCCATCATTATTGGAGACGGCCGCGTCGCCATGGAATTCAGCCGCGCGCTCTTTGACGAAGGCGTGATGGCGACCGGCATCGCGTTCCCCACCGTGCCCGAAGGCAAGGCCCGCATCCGCGCCATCGTCACCAGCGAACACACCCGCGCCGATCTTGACCGCGCGCTCGAAACCATGGAGCGCGTCGCCAAGCGGATGGGGATCTTACAATAGGGCAGAATGATCGCTCACCTGCGCGGCAAGCTCATCTTCAAGCAGCCCGGCCAGGCTATCGTCGAGGCCGCGGGCGTCGGCTACGACGTCGCCATCTCCGTGCCCACCTTCACGGCGCTGCCTTCGCTGGGCGCCGAGACCGCCCTGCACATTCACACCCAGGTGAGCGACGACCAGATCGCCCTCTTCGGTTTTCTCGACCGCGAAGAAAAGCGGCTCTTCGAGCGCCTCATCACTGTCAGCGGAGTAGGACCGAAGCTCGCCATCAAAATGCTGAGCGGATTGTCGCCGGAGCACACCGTGCAGGCCATCCGCGCGCAGGATCACGCACAGCTCACGCGCATTCCCGGCGTCGGCAAAAAGCTCGCCGAGCGCCTCGTGGTCGAGCTCAAAGACAAGCTCGATGATTTTGCCGTCGCGCCCGTGCCGCATGCGGTGGAGGGCCCGGCCGTGGACGACGTGCTTTCGGCGCTTGTGAATCTCGGCTACCAGCGCCCGGCATCGGAAAAGGCCATTGCGCAGGCCATCGCGAAGGATCAAGCACTGGCCGCGGATTTCGACGGATTGTTCCGTGGCGCGCTCAAGGTCATCCGGTAGGGTTTCTCCGTACGGAGATTTCCTTTTGTAATCCCGCCGCCACGGAACAATAATGGCGGGGGAAGGAACGTATGCTCATGAAAATTGGCGGCAGGATCGCACTTTTCGCTGCTGGCCTGTGCGTGATGACAGGCACTGTTTGCGCCGAACTTTACTTGGCCCACCAGAATCATGTGCCCGGAAAATACGGCAGGAACCTAGAATTCCGCGTGTCGGCGATGACCACCGCATATTTCGATCAGTTCAACCGAGCGCCGGAGGGGCCCGATGTGTTTTCCGTCTCGCAGGCCCACGAGATAGAGGAGAGCGGTCAGGCTCCTGCTGGTTTCACATGGTTGCCGGTCTCAAGATTCGATTTGGTTGTTACCGGCGGAATCGAGCCCCGTGGCATTACGCGCGTGACCAATGGGCAGGAGTTTCTGCTCGTTGCCAATCGACCGGATATGATCCTCACGCATTCGGCGGACAAGCCTGCATGGGGTGTCAAGTCTGTAGAGATGACTTCCACATACATTTATGGTCCGGTGGTAAAACGAGTTCAAATCGATTTCGACGACACGGGCAGAGATTCGTTGAGGCAATTTACGGAAAAGTACGTACGACACTCCATTGCGGTGGCTGTGGACGGACAGGTGATCGTGAACATGGGACTCCTAACCCCAATCACGAGAGGCGGTCTGGGACTCACATTTCCCGAGGGCGCGGAAGCTGTGGCGGGGAGGTTACGCGATTTGCTGACGCAGTGATCCTCGCATCGTGAACGCGGATTTTAACCAGGCAGTAAGTCACGCACGGATCGAGCGACCGGTGGTTTGCTAATCTTTTCCCGTATGCCACGTTCCCAAAAACCCGCTTCTCCTCCACCCGTCCTTCCCCACTTCCGCCCTGAAGCGCTCACCTTCCTCCGCAACCTGAAGCGCCACAACGATCGCGCGTGGTTTCAGCCGCGCAAGGCGCAGTTTGAGGCCGAGCTGAAAGAGCCGCTGCTGGCCGTCGTGCGCAAGATTACCGACGCCATGGTGGACTTTGCGCCTAACCACGTGCGCCCGGCGGAGAAATCCGTTTTCCGCATCTATCGCGACACGCGCTTCAGCTCAGATAAGCGGCCCTACAAAACGCATGTCGCCGCTTGGTGGTCGCACCAGGGATTCGAGAAGACCTCGGGCGCGGGCTACTACTTCCACGTGAGCGCAAAGGAAGTTGTCATCGCCGCCGGCTCCTACATGCCCGACAAGGATCAGCTTGCCGCCATTCGCCACTGGCTGCTCGATCATCATCGCGAGTTCAAAAAACTACTCCAAAAGCCCGCCGTCCGCAGGACCTTTGAGGAGTTCGAAGGCAACGCGCTCACACGCCCCCCGAAGGGCTTCCCATGCGAGCATCCGGGAATGGATCTGATCCGCTGCCGCCAGTGGGGACTGGCCGCCGAACTGCCCGCGAAGGCCGCGCTCCAAAAGAACTTTGCCGATGTCATCGTCCGCTACTTCAAAGTGGCCGCGCCCGTGGTCGACGCGCTCAACACGCCGCTTGCCGCCGCGTTCGTGCCCAAGAAGCGCGTCTTTTTCGGCCTGCATTGAGCCTCGGCTCGGCGCGCGTATGCAGCTTTCAAGATGCCCGAAACCCGCACCAATTGCGGGTTTCAGCGGCCGCATAGGCCAAAAACCAGCGAAAATGGGGCATTTCCCAGCAAAAACCTAAGAAAACTGTGGAAAACAGGTGTTTTCCCATTGACTTTGTCCACCTCCAAGCCGCATTGTAACCATCGGCAGGGTTCTTCGTAGCCGCATGAATACAGGGTTCCGCGCACTTCGAGTTTTAATCAACCTCCCTCCATGCGGGTTGCAAGCAACAGCGGAAGCCCGACCACATCGGCGGCCCGAAGGGCTTGCCCAAAAGGAGAACAATACATGGCAACTGGAATGACCAAGACAGCTTTGACGCGGCACATGGCCGAGAAGCTTGAGCTGACCAACAAGCAGGCTGCGGCCTTCCTGGATCTGCTGGCTGAGACGGCGATCAAGGAAACCAAGAAGAATGGCGTCTTTGTGCTTCCCGGCATCGGCCGCTTGGTGAAGGCGGAGCGCAAGGCTCGCATGGGCCGCAACCCCCAGACCGGCGAGGCCATCAAGATCAAGGCCAAGACCGTTGTAAAATTCCGTGTGGCCAAGGCCGCAAAGGACGTGATCGCGCCCCCGAAGAAGTAGTCCTCCCGGACTGCGGCTACGGCATCGCGCCAAATTGCATGACGACAAAGGGGAGAGCCTTGTGCTCTCCTTTTTGCGTGCGGATAAACACCCTTCGCAACTGAGGCTCGTCCATGTCCAATTGGAAATTGCAATCTCTTCTTGTGCTCGTTCTCTCGTGCGCGTGCGCTGCATCGTGCCAAACCAAGCCGTTCATCGCCTGGAAGAGCCTGCATAATCCAGTCCTGTCCTATCCCAACTGGTCCGTCAAAGACACAGCCATGGCATACCGGCAGGGGACGTTCTACGTTTTCTTCTCCGCTTTCTACGACGACCACGGCCAGGTGCGCTGTCACGTAGCAGAAGTGAGCACGCGCGATTTCAAGCGCTTTTCCGATCCCATCTTCGACTTCGACGGTGAAGAGGACGGCTGGACCGGCATGTGCTCGCCCGACGTGCAGTTTCTTTTCGGCGAGTATGTGATGACTTTCAACTCGTGGGGCAATAGTCCGGGAAAGCCCAATCAGCTCTTCTACGAAACTTCAAAGGACCTGATGCACTGGTCGAAGCGCAAGCCGCTGGCGCCGAATCTTATCAGCGTTGGAGACCAGCATCCGATCGATGCGTCGCTCGCCGAGGCAGACGGAGGCTACTACCTGGTGTACAAGGAGTCATCGCCCGGCATCCATAGCCGTCCGAGAATGGCATTCTCCACCTCGCTCGAAGGACCCTTTCACTATGTAGGCGACGGTATCGTCGCGTTGCTGATGAAGGACGGCAAAGACGATGGATTCTTTCACGAAAACTTCGAGCTTCTTCACTCAGGCGGCCAATGGTACATGCTGGCCACGGACTATCTTCACAACAGCCAGAATCACGACAATTACGACATGCAGGCTCCATACCTCTACGCGCTCGACCCCGGCTCGCATTGGTTGCAATGGACGCGCGGATACATGTTGGACATTCCCGGCGAGGCATTCAATGCGGTAAGCATTGCCAATGCCGCCGCGCTCTACGATTGGCGCAAATACGACGGCTACTATTACGTGATCTACGCCGGCCGAAACGATGGCCAGGCCTATGCAAAACGGGGATGGAATCGGATTGCCCTGGCCCGGTCAAAGGACCTGATCCACTGGTCGGTTCCAGGCCAGGATTAGCGCACACGCCCAGTCTGGCTTTGCTGAAATCTTCCGCTCTCAGGCAGCCGAAGCACGAACTGACCAGCAAGCAGACTGCGGCGAATTTTTGAACTCCGGCGGCTGTCCGGCTCATCGAATCAGTTATGACAGCAGCTTCGGCAGCTCCGCAACAACTTGCACTCGCGTCGGCGCGCGGGTCGTCGGTTCTTCTTCTTCTGCGCTTTGAGGGGCTTGCGATGGCCGTCTTCTCCGCGGTCCTCTACGCGCACACGGGAGCGAGTTGGTGGCTTTTCGCGGCCGTTTGGCTGGCGCCCGATCTTTCCATGCTGGGCTATCTCGCCGGATCCTGCCGCGGCGCGCGCATCTACAACGCGTTTCACACCTACGTGACGCCGGCGGCGCTGGCTCTTTGCGCGCTGCTTTTGCATGCGCACCTTGCCCTGGCGCTTGCGCTCATCTGGGCCAACCACATCGGGGTCGACCGCCTGCTTGGCTTCGGCCTCAAGTTTGCGGAAGGCTTTGGCTACACGCACCTCGACCGTCCGGGAAAGCACTAGGGTCTATCCGCATATTCGAGCGGACAGCGTTGCGAGCGAAAATCGGGCCAGACGCGGCGGAGGCCGAAGGCTTTGGCGGTCCCAAGGTCGAGGCCGACAACAAAGTATGGCCCGATTTGCGCCGCAACCCGAAGGGACGGGGCCATTTTTCCCATTTCGTCGTCGCTCGTCGCTAGCAGACGCCCGGTATGCGTCGCTCCTCACTTCTCGAACTGAGAAAAAATGGCCTCCGTCGCTGCCGCCCGTATATGCGGACAGACCCTACGCCGTGATCACGCCGCTTCAGGCCTGGGCCCTGTTCTTAACTTGCGCGGCAGAAGCGCAAAGACAATCAGCGCCACGCCAAACGCAATAAGCAGTGCCTTCGGATACGACTGATGCAAGGCGAATCGCACGGCCGATGCAACGATCAAAAACGCAACGGTAGGAATCGGAGTTTTCATCAGTCCCCGCACCACCATCGACAGTAGAAAGCTCACGAGGACCGCTTCGAGCATCAACAAGTTGTCGTAGCTCCACGAAAAAAATGCCAGCGCGACAAAGATGCCGATGGGATTGATTTCGGTGAGCGCGGCAATGAGCCAATGCGGCTTCGCTGCGGACGCGGGCATGCTGCTGCGCAGACGCGGCATCAGCCGCGGCACCGCGCTTAGATATTCCTTGTAGGGCTCGCCGAGCTTTGCTGTGAGGAACGCCTCTTCGCCCAGGATCAGGCGCACATAGAAAATCGTCACCAGCACCATCACAAACAGCGCGCCCGTGGGCGTCATCAGCAGGCAAATCGCCAGCATCATGAACCATCCGCCAAGATAAAGCGGATTGCGCACGTAGCGGAATGGTCCGGCAGCCATCACCGCGCCGCCCTGCATCTCTTCGTGGTGCACGGTGCCGTACCCAAGGTAAGCAGCGCCCCACACGCGCAACACCGCGCCCAGCAGCGCGGCCAGCGCTCCACAAACAATCACCACCGGCGTCGCTACGCTAAAGCTCACAATGCCCAGGCGGCTGATTTCCATGGCCAGCCACGCCAGCGTGGAAATTCTCCGGTTCCAATCGAGCGTCCCGAGCCAAGGCGCCCAGAAACCCAGAAAAACAATAACGATTTGAATCCACATCCGCAGACGAAACTCAATTGCGCTGGCTTTCATGCCGTTCTCCCGCCGGGATGGTCCATGCGAACCTCCCCTTTCAAGAGTACGCAATCGCCCGACTCTGTTTGCCGCAATGCAGCGCAGCGCGCGCTGAACGGCTGCCTACTTGAGTTGCTTGATGGTGGTTCCCTCGGGAATCTTCACCTGGAACTGGTCGTCCGTGACGGGGACATTCTTCTGCACGTCATCCAC
Source organism: uncultured Acidobacteriota bacterium (assembly GCA_963729915.1). Classification (GTDB taxonomy): domain Bacteria; phylum Acidobacteriota; class Terriglobia; order Terriglobales; family Acidobacteriaceae; genus Telmatobacter. The sequence continues at coordinate 121,996 of CAVSQE010000001.1, forward strand.
GGTGAGCACCAGTTGGATTCCCTCCTGCGGGAGCTTGATGGTGATCTTAGAGGGATACTTGACCGCGCCGAATTGCGCATAGTTGCTATAGCGAATCTGCGTTTCCAGGTTGCCTTCGCTGCCGTAGACGTCCTGGTCGTAAGGCAGCATGTCGTCGCGATGAAACGTGATGACGCGCAGCGGCAGTTTCTCCGGCCCTGCCTTCGGCTGCATCACGCTCAGCGTGTATTCCTGCTCGATGTAGAGATGCTTCCTGGTTGCGTCTTCGATTGTCTCCGAATCGCCGGCCACCATGTACTCGTTGCCGGGGTCGAGCCCGCGCACCGCAATGGCATCGAGGAAAAATTGCGGCCGAAGGTTGAGAAGGGGATTGGGTGATTTTTCCTTGACTGTGTTCGAACCCTCGAAGACCATTTTGTCGAGCGGAATCAGCAGCGTAAATTGACTGCCGTCGCTCGCCATGTCGAAGACCGTTAATGGCAAAATCTTTGCCTACAACGCGCAACTTGTTCGGTTTGCGCATGACAATATAGCCGCGGATCGAGGGCTCGTCCTTCTCAACACCCTCGGCTGTCTTGAGTTCCGTGGCCAGGATCTCCACCTTGGCCGTCATCGAATTCAGCGCATCCCAACTTTGGTTGAGCTGGTTCACCAGTTCCCGCGGCGTCGCCGATTGCACCGTGGTGGGCCTCGGCACCGGCAGATGGCGCGTGGTGGGGAAGCAGCGAACAGCCCGCAAGCAGAAGTGCCAGCGCAAGCGCCGCGGCGCAGCCGGAACGATGCACGATCTTCATCGCCCACCCGCCTTCTTCTTCTGCATTTGCCGGTACTCGGCCACGTTGCGGTTGTGTTCATCGAGCGTCTCCGCAAACAACGAATGTCCCTGTGCGTCGGTTCCCGCAGCCACAAAGTAGAGATAGTTGGTTTTAGGCGGATCCATGGCCGCGCGCAGCGAGGGAATGCCGGGGCTCGCCACCGGTCCCGGCGGCAGGCCCACGTGCAGATACGTGTTGTACGGCGTATCGCGCGTCAAATCGCTCGCGTAAATCGTGCCGCGCCACTTGCCTTCAAGCTCCAGGCCATAAATTACCGAAGGATCGGTGTTGAGGGGCATCTGCTTCGCCAGCCGGTTCTGAAATACGCTCGCCACCAGCGGACGCTCCGCGTCCACGGCTGTTTCGTGCTCTACCAGCGATGCCATCGTAACCACTTGGTGCACATTCTCCTTCAATCCCAGTTGCCCGGCCGCCGCGCGGAACCGTTTCACCATGGCTGTTACCATCTGCACCGCGGTCGCCGTGGGCGGAAATCGGTATGTATCGGGAAACAGATAGCCTTCAAGGCTCGTTGCTCCCGGATCCAGATCGGCAATCAGCGCCGTCTGGCTGGCTGCGGCGGCCATAAATTCCTGGCGCGTGCCTAATCCTGCCTGCTCCACGCGCGCGGCAATATCAAAAACATTCGCGCCTTCCGGCACGGTCAGCGATATGGTCACCACGTCGCCGCGCGCAATCCGCGCATAGACCTCGGTCACCGGGGCGGGATGGTCGAACAGGTACACCCCCGCCTGCAGGTTCCCGTGCCGGAGCCAGCGCACCAAATCGAATGCATACCGGCTGCGCACTACGTCTGCTGTCTCCAGCATGCGCCCAATGGCCGTAGCGGACGAGCCCGGCGTCACATTCACAAGTGTTTCCGTTTGCGGCCCGTACGGCGTAAGCACCAGCCACGCCCCGGCGCCCGCCGCGAGCAAGGCCAGCAGAAGCAACCCCAGCAGGAAACTACCAAAGCCGGAACCCTTTTTCCTGCCGTTTTTCCGTCTGCGCCGTGCCATCCTGCCGATGTGGACCCTTCCAGTTGGTTAACTGACGTGAAAAATCCGCGCGGAATTCCCTATCTTTTGATTGTAGCGGGCAAAAACCGGCTGCGGAGCGCCCGTGCGGCCATAAGCTGACTATGATGAACAGCATCGTGCAACCCGGCACCCATCCCCGATTTCTCGGACTCGATATCGGCAACCGCCGCATCGGCGTAGCTGTGTCGGACGAGCTGGGCCTGACGGCGCAACCCGTGCTGACGCTCGAGCGGCGCAGCAGCCGGCGCGAGGACCTGCGCTCCCTGGCGCGGCTCTGCCGCCGCTTCGGCGTGGTGGGCATTGTGGTGGGCAACCCGGTGCACCTTTCCGGCGAAACCAGTCCGCAAGCGGCCAAAAATCAGGCCTTTGCAGCCGAGTTGGGCACGTTAACCGGCTTGCCCATTCACCTGTGGGACGAGCGCCTGACCAGCCATGAGGCCCACCAGATCTTGTATGAGGCCGGCCATGCGCGGCAGAAGCACCGCAAGGTTGTCGACCAGGTGGCCGCGACGCTGATCTTGCAATCGTTTCTTGAAAACAGGGACCGAGGGACCAAGAGACCAAGGGACCGAGGGTAACGGTTCCGCTCTGCGCCGTGGCTTGCTTGTTCCCTTGGTCCCTGCCGGGGTCCCCGGCGGCTCTGCCGCTGGGGTGGTTTGGTCCCTGCCCTATAATGAAGAGTCAGGAACTTTTATCTTCTGCGGTTGGAGCAGCTCCCTTCCCGCCACCGGATCATGGATGCCCGAGCACATCAAAAAGAAGCTCCAGGATGAGATCAAGCAGCTCGAGTACGAGCTGACCACCGAGCTCCCGGCCGAAATCAAGAAGGCGCGGGCGCTGGGCGATCTCTCGGAGAATGCCGAGTATCACATGGCCAAGCAGCGGCAGGAGTTTGTGAATGCCCGCCTCGGCCAGCTCAAGAAACGCATGGGCGAGCTTTCGCTGGTGAATCTCGTCAACATTCCCAGAGACAAAGCCGGATTCGGATCCACTGTGGTGGTCTACGACTCCACCAAGGACGAAGAGATTGAGTACCGCCTGGTGACCAGCGAGGAAGCCGACGTCTCCAAGGGGCTGATCTCCACCACGTCGCCCATCGGCCGCGGCATTGTTGGAAAACGCGTGGGCGATGTGGCCACCATCGTGACGCCCAACGGCAAACGGCAACTGGAAATTCTTAAACTGACCACCATCCACGACGAAGCCGCCGCGCAAGAGGGTGAAACCGCGGCCGATACCGCGCAGTAGCACCAAGAGCAGCTGCTAGCTTCTAGCCACTAGCTTCCAGCTCTTTCACGGGAAAGCAACAACATTGGTTCTAGCACGGAAAGGCTAGAGGCTAGAAGCTAGAGGCTAGTAGCTTACATGACCTGGACAAGTGCTTTTGGCCGTGCCTGCGGATGGTTGCTGGACCGCATCGTGCATGGATTGGCGCTCACTCGCATCTCACCCAACGTCCTCACCTTCATCGGGCTGGTGATCAACATCGTCGCCGCGTTCTTCTTTGGCCATGCCAACGCCACCAACGCCGACTGGATGTTCTTCTATGCCGGCCTGGTCATCTTCGGCGCCGGCATCTTCGATATGACCGACGGCCGCGTGGCGCGCCGCATCAACAAGGTCACGGTCTTCGGCTCGTTCTTCGATTCCGTCATCGACCGCTACTCCGACGTGGTGCTCTTCTTCGGTTTGCTGGTTTACTACGGCCGCATCAATCGTTTCCGCTACGTGGTGCTGGTGGCCTTCGTCATGGTCACCTCGCTGATGGTCAGCTACACGCGGGCGCGCGCTGAGGCGCTTATCGGCTCGTGCAAGGTGGGCTTCATGGAGCGGCCGGAGCGCATCGTGCTCATCCTGCTGGGCGCGCTCTTCAATCACTGGGGCGTGATGGCTCCGGTGCTGTGGATTCTGGCCGTGTTCTCCACCATCACCGTCGTGCACCGCATTGTGTACACCTACCAGAACACCAAGCACCTGGCGCCGTTGAGCTGAGAAAAGCAGCTTTTAGCTCTTAGCTTTCAGCTCGGTCGCAATCAAGCTGCGGACATTACATTGGCAATCAAGGGACCTATCGCCGATTCGCGACCAAATCGTACCCAGAAAGTGGGAGTCAACCTCCCAGGAAGGGCGCGAAGGCCCAGCAGCTAGAAGCTGGTCTTTCGCATCTTACTTTGCATGAGCATGGAAAAAGCGACATTCGGAGCAGGGTGCTTTTGGGGCGTGGAAGCCGCGTTTGCGGCCATTCCCGGCGTGACGGCGACGGCCGTCGGCTATGAGGGCGGAAAGCACGACAAGCCCACCTACAAAGACGTTTGCACAGACCAAACCGGCCACGCCGAAGTGGTCGAAATCGACTTCGACCCGGAAAAAGTGACTTACGAGCGGCTGCTCGACGCGTTTTTTGAGCTTCACGACCCCACCACGCTCAATCGGCAAGGTCCGGACTGGGGTACGCAGTACCGCTCCGTCATCTTCTATCACTCGCCGGAGCAAGAAGCGCAGGCTCGCGCCAAAATCGAGCAACTGACGGCCGAGGGCCGCTGGAAGCCGAAGCGCATTGTCACCCAGGTAGTTCCTGCTGAGACCTTCTGGCGCGCCGAGGAGTACCACCAGCGCTACCTTGAAAAGCGCGGCCTGGCAAGCTGCCATATTTAGCAGACAGCTGACAGCAGACAGCAAACAGTGGGCCGAAACGGGGATTTGCGGCAGTGTTGTCTGCTCTGTGCTGTGTGCTGTCGGTTGTTAGCTATTTGCTGTCTGCTGTTCGCTGCCGGCCGCCTTCGCGCCCGGCTCGTCGATCCACAGGCAGAGAATCCACCACACCAGCACGGCAAGAAAAATCATGCTGTTGGCGTTATCCAGCTTATTCATCAGGCCTATGATGTGCTGATACTCATCCTGGCTGTGAATGGTGACGTGCGTGGCAATGTGCTGCAACGCGCCGCGTATCGCCAACTGCGCGATCGACGCGGTGGAGAGGCCGATGACGATCTGCTCCACATGGCTGCGCCAGCCTGCGTTGTAATAACGGCCGAAGAGCGCCACCAGCAGGCCGAGTTGGATGATCAGCACATTGGCCAGCAGGTCGGCCTTTTGCGCAAACAGCTGCATCAGCCGCAGGACCGATTCCTCCGAGGCGCCCAGCAGCGTCTTGAACGAAGGCCACGGACCCCACAGGGCCAGCACCACTCCGCCCACGGCCAACAGAGCCACCGTGGCCGCGATCCAAACTTTTCGATCCACGCCCGCGAAAGCGCGCCGCGCCATCTCCACCACGATGAGCAGAGCGATGATCGCACCCAGATCGGCCAAGGCGAGGAAGATCTCTTCTGAGAGCACCATCGACATCCGGTGATACAGCAAGCGAGCGGCCAGCATGCGCACCGCCATCAGCGCCATCGAAGCCGTAAACCATGGAAAACGGCGCACCCGATCGCGCCCCAGCAACACCACAAGCAGGACCAGCAGCGCCGCAAATGTCAGCGTCCAAAGAACCTGGCCCGTCGAAAAATCGAAATTGAAATGCATTTAAACCCTGTCCGGACCGGCTCTTTTCTTGCTGCCAGCCCCTTTCTAGTTTAAATGGCGAGCAGCCTCCGCCCCGCCTGCCATAATTTCATCATGCTGGTTCTCGCCTCCGCCTCGCCGCGCCGCCGCGAATTGCTCACCCAGGTCGGCTACCGGTTTGAGGTGCATCCCGCGCATATTCCTGAAGATCCGCTGCCCGGCGAGGATCCCATCGTCTACGTCACGCGGCTGGCGCGGGAAAAGGCCGAGGCCGTTTATCGTGAGCTGACTAGCCACTCAATCCCTCCAAAGGATTGCCTGAACGGCCAGTTCGCGGTGCTGGGCGCAGATACCACCGTCACCCTCGACAACGCCATCCTGGGCAAGCCCGAAGACGCGGCCGATGCCGCGCGCATGCTGCGTCTGCTCTCAGGCCGCACCCATCGCGTGATCACCGGCGTGGCCCTCGTAACCGCAAAGCACACTGAAGTTGCCGCCGAAGTCACGGCAGTGCGTTTTCTGACCCTCTCGGACCAGGATATTGCCGAGTACGTAGCCTCCGGCGAGCCCATGGACAAGGCCGGCGCCTATGCCATTCAGGGCCGCGCCGCCCGCTGGATTCCCCGCATCGAAGGCTGTTACTTCAACGTTGTGGGCCTGCCGCTGGCCCTGGTCTGCTCTCTGCTCGAATCCTGCGCAGAGAAGAACGACTCACGCTGATCTTGCACTCTAAACTTCCTTCAGAGTTAGAATGGACGCGATTCCACAATCGAGATCCCATTCATGCGAATTTCCGGCTTCCTGCGTGGCGCTTATTTGTGTCTGGTTGCTGCATCGTCCATTCCTCTATGCGCGCAGTTTCAGCAGTTCTCTGAAGAAGAGCTGAGAATGACCGCCGATCCCAAAGCACCGGGAGCCGCTGCGGTGTATCTGGACGTGGATGAAAACTACGAGCTGGACGCGGGAGTCGATACCTTCCATGCGCGGATCAAGGTGCTCACGGAGAAGGGAAAAGAGCTGGCCACCGTGGAGATTCCTTATTGGAAGGGCTGCGAACAGGTCGCGCTCCTGAAGGGCCGGACCATTCACTCCGACGGCACCATCATTCCGCTCGCGGTAAAACCGGACGATCTGCTGATCGTGAAGACCACGGACGCGCAGATCGAGCGCAAGGTCTTCACTCTGCCCAGCGTGGAGGTAGGCAGCATCCTGGAATACCACTACGATATGCAGAAGCTACCTTGCGGATACTACGTTCCTCCATCGTGGGAAGTGCAGAAGAAATATTTCGTCCATAAGGCGCATTACGCCTATGCTCCACCCGATCAGCAGGGCCTTACGGTGAAGCCACACGGCCTCCTGGTCGATGAGAATGGGAACCCGGCAACCAGTGCGCTGAGTTGGCAGATACTGCCCCCCGGCGCGAATTTCAGGGTCAACCCCGCGGGCCATATCGTTCTCGACCTCACGGATATTCCGCCCCTCCCGGACGAAGAGTGGATGCCTCCTACGGGAGACTTTGTCTACCAGGTTCGCTTCTTCCTAAAGAGCGCGGACAACGCGGACGATTTCTGGATTCGCGAGGCAAAGAGGTGGTCCCTCGCTCTGAGCGAATTCACCAAGCCGACCAGCAGCCTTCGTGGGGCCGTTGCATCCATGGTCAGCCCCGGCGACAGCGATGCGGTGAAAGCGAAAAAGCTCTACGACACCGTGCAGGCGCTGGACAATACGGACTTCTCGCGCAAAAAGGGAGAATCCGAAAGGAGAAAGCTGAAATTGAAGGACATTCAGCGTGCCGATGACGTTTGGGCGCAGAAAAGCGGATCGGGCAACGAAATCGCGCTGCTTTACGTATCGATGCTGCGCGCAGCCGGACTGACAGCTTATCTCATGGGCGTGGTGGATCGAGATCAGGGCACCTTTTCGCCGAGCTATTTAGACATTGACCAGCTCGACAGTTTTCTGGTGATTCTGAGCACGGGCGGCAAAGAGATCTACCTCGATCCGGGCGAAAAGATGTGCCCCTTCGGAACTCTGAGCTGGAAACATGCCGAGGCCGGCGGGATTCGCGAAAGCGCCGACGGGGACGAAATGGGTAGCGCCCCCTCTCCGCCTTACAACGAAAACGCGATGCTGCGAATAGGCGACTTGGCTATCGGCGCACAAGGCACGGTGACCGGAAATCTGCGTTTCGTGATGACCGGCCAAGAGGCGCTGCGCTGGCGTCAGGAAGCGCTCCTGAACGACGAAGCCGAGCTGAAGAAGGAGTTCGACCGCGAGCTGGAGACGATTGTCCCCGAGGGCGTCGAGGCGCACATCAATCATTTCTTGTCGCTGGACAATCCTGACGCGAACCTGATCGCGATGATCGATGTTCGAGGAACAATGGGCGCAGCCACTGCGAAACGTCTGTTGCTGCCCGGCTTTTTCTTTGCGGCGCGTGGCCGCGAGCCCTTTGTGCAAGAGGTGCAACGGCAAACCTCTGTGGATATGCACTACGCCGACATGGTTACCGACCAGGTGACCTATCGCCTGCCTCCGGGCTTCGCGGTGGAAGGTGCCCCGCAGGACGGAAAGATCCTGTGGAAAGAGCACGCGGCGTATAACACCAAGACCGCGGTTACCCCGGGACGAATCGACACCAATCGCACCCTGGCCCGTGCTTTCACACTCGCCAAACCCACCGAATACTCCGATTTGCGCGGTTTTTACCAGAAAGTGGCTGCGGCCGATCAAGCGCAACTCGTGTTGATCATCGCTCCGGCTGGAAAAAGCAACTGAAGCGGTTGCTTGCCAGGAAAATTGCCGCCGACACTGCCTGGCGAACCAAATCCGGGGTAGAATGGTCGCAAATTAAGTACGGGATCGAATCCTATGCAGAATTCATTCTTCTTGCGCAGTGCAGTTCTGCTGCTTGCGGTGTTGTCACCAGCCTTGGTTTACGCGCAATTCCAGCCGCCAACTCCCGATGAACTGAAGATGACCGCCGACGCCAAAGCTCCGGGGGCCGATGCGGTGTATCTCGATGTTGAGGAGATCGCCAACGATCCCATGCATTATCAGAGCTACTACGCGCGCATCAAGGTGCTCACCGAGAAAGGCAAGGAGCTGGCCACGGTCACAATTCCTTACCTGAAGGGAAATAAGAAAGTTGCTGACATCAAAGGCCGTACCATCCACGCTGACGGAACCGTCATCCCGCTTACCGTCAAGCCAGAAGACTTGCTCAGCCAGAAGAGCGGCGAAAACCAGCTTGGGCGTGTTGTCTTCACCCTGCCCAGCGTGGAAGTGGGGAGCATTCTCGAGTACCGCTACGACTTGCGCTACGACGATAATGAATTTTCATCGCCGCTCTGGGAGATTCAGCGACCTTATTTTATCCACTCGGCGCACTACTCGTTCACACCCTTCAAGAGTTTCATGCCCGGCAACAGTAATCTAGCCACCAGCATGTATTTGATCGACAGCCGCGGACGAGTGGTGAACACCCTGATTTGGTGGAATCACCTGCCTCCCGACGTGACCATGAAGACCAGCATCAACGGCTCTTATAACGTTGACATCACCGACGTTCCGCCCATTCCCGACGAAGAGTGGATGCCGCCGATCAGCAGCTTCCTCTACAAGGTGCAGTTTTATTACAAGGCCGCCAGCGACGAAAAGGCGTTCTGGATGAGCGAGAGCAAGCTCTGGTCAAAGGATGTGGACAAGTTCGCCGAGCCGTCGAAGGCTATTCAAGCCGCGGTCGGTGGTCTTGTCGCTCCCGGCGACAGCGACCTCGACAAGGCGAAAAAGCTCTACGACACCGTGCAGGCCCTCGACAACACCGATTACTCGCGCCAGAAGAGCGCGACGGAGATGAAGCAGCTCAAAATCAAGGAAGCCCGGCACGCTGAAGACACCTGGGCGCAGAAGAGTGGATCGAGCGAAGACATCGCCATGCTCTATCTGGCCATGCTGCGCGCCGCGGGGCTCACGGCGTACGCAGTCAAAGTGGTGGATCGCGATCGGGGAGTCTTCGACCCCACTTACCTCTATCTCGACCAGCTCGATACCACGCTCGTGGTGCTCAGCACGGGCGGCCAGCAAATGGTTCTCGATCCCGGCGAAAAAATGTGCCCCTTCTCGACCGTCAATTGGCGTCATTCGTATGCCGGCGGCATCGGCCAGAGCGCGGACGGTATTTCTTATTCGCTCACACCCCAGCAGAATTACAAGCAAAACACCGTGACTCGCGTAGCTGACCTGACGGTTGACGCGCACGGCGTCATCACCGGGCACATGCAGATCATCATGACCGGACAGGAGGCGCTGCGTTGGCGCCAGATTGCGTTCAGGAACGACGTCGCCGAGCTGAAAAAACGGTTCGACCACGAGCTGGAGAGCCAGGTGCCCGCAGGCGTCGAGGCGCACGTCGATCACTTCCTTGGCGTTGACCAGCCTGACCAGAACCTGATGGCGATTGTCAACGTCACAGGAACTCTGGGCACCGCAACGTCAAAGCGCCTCCTGCTTCCGGGCCTTTTCTTTGGCACGCGCGGGCATGTTCCATTTGTCAACGAGGAGAAGCGACTCGAACCGGTTGACATGCACTATGCCGATCGCGTCAACGACGATGTGACCTTTCATCTACCTCCCGGAGCAGCCGTCGAGGGAGCTCCGCAGGACGCTTCCGTGGCCTGGCAGGGCCACGCCATGTTCCTCGTCAAGAGCAGGACCACCCCCGGCCAGATTGAAATTGCCAGCTCCCTGGCGAGGGCATTCGCCATCGCCAAACCGGAGGAATACCAAGATCTGCGCGGCTTTTACCAGAAGGTGGACGCGGCCGAGCAGGCACAACTGGTATTGACCATTGCGCCCGCGCCCGTTGCAGCTCCGGCAGGCAAGGGCAACTGATGCGCAACTCCAATACAAAGTGGGGGATCAAAAGTTAATTACATCGTTACAGACGATCGAGGGTCCCCTGTATGCGGCTTCATATCTTCTTGCGTAGTACCTTCCTGCTTTTTGTTGCAGTGTCGCCTCTAGTGCTGCGCGCGCAATTTCAGGATCCTACTCCCGACGAGCTCAAGATGACCGATGACCCCAAGGCGCCGGGAGCAGCCGCGGTTTATCTCGATATCCGGGAGATCGCAAACGACCCGGAGCATTACCAGCGCTTTTACGTGCGGATCAAAGTACTCGCCGAAAAAGGCAAGGAACTTGCTACTGTTGAGGTCCCTTATCTGCAAGGCGACGAAAGGATCGCCGATATTCAGGGCCGCACGATCCATGCGGACGGCACCGTAATTCCGCTGACGGTGAAGCCGGAGGACCTGCTGATTGTGAAGCGGGGCGAGGCGGAGGTGGAACGGAAGGTCTTCACTCTGCCCAGCGTAGAAGTGGGAAGTATCCTGGAATACCGCTACGAACTGCAGTATCCCGAAGACGAGTATGTTTCCCCGCATTGGGAGATCCAGCGAGATTATTTTGTGCAGCGAGAGCATTATGAGTTCACGCCCGCGGAGAGATTTCTGCCGAACGGCTTTACTCGAGGAAGTGGCCCACATCTGACTGATAGTAAGGGAAACAATGTTAGCAATCTGCTCGTGTGGACCCACGTGCCGCCCGGAGTGAGTGTGCAAAGGGTCCCGGCCACAGGAAGGTTCTCGATCGATTTGACTGACGTTCCGCCCATTCCCAGCGAGGAGTGGATGCCGCCGATCGCGAGCTATCGTTACCGGGTTTTCTTCTATTACAAATACGCCGCTAATGCCGCCGACTTCTGGGTGAGCGAGTCCAAACTCTGGTCAAAGGATGTAGATAGGTTTGCCGAGCCTTCAAGAGTCATCAAAGACGCGATAAACGGCCTGATCGCTCCCGGAGACAGCGAACTGGATAAAGCAAAGAAACTGTATGCCGCGGTGCAGTCCCTCGACAACACCGACTACACGCGCCGGAAGAGCGAGACGGAGCGCAAGCAGTTGAAGATTAAAGCGGTGCGGCGTGCTGAGGACACGTGGACGCAGAAGAGCGGGTCGAGCGAAGACATTGCCATGCTCTATCTGGCTATGCTGCGCGCCGCGGGGTTGACTGCCTACGCAGTCAAAGTGGTGGATCGCGATCGGGGAATCTTCAATCCTGGCTGGCTGGACTTCGATCAGTTGGACAGCACACTGATCGTACTCGCCACCCAAGGCAACCAGGTTGTTCTCGATCCCGGCGAGAAGATGTGCCCATTTGAGGTGCTGAGCTGGCAGCACTCCTACGCCTCCGGTGTAGCGCAGACCCCGCAAGGACCTTCCTTCACGACCACGCCGGAACAGCTATACACGAGTAATGCAACCCTTTATATCGGCGATCTGACGCTGGACGCGCACGGACGAATCTCGGGGCAGCTACGCGTGGTGATGACCGGTCAGGAGGCGCTGCTCTGGCGCCAGGCGGCTCTGCGAAATGACGATGCTGAATTGAAGCGGCAGTTCAATAGCGAGCTGGAGAACATTGTTCCCGAAGGAGCCGAAGCGCAAATCGGCCATTTTGAAGCACTGGACAATCCCAACGCGAACCTAGTGGCAGTCGGCCAAATGAAGGGAGCGCTCGGCACGGCGACCGCCAAGCGCCTTGTGTTGCCGGGGTTTTTCTTTGAAACCCGCCGCCATGTACCGTTTGTCGCCGAGGCGACCCGGCTCGAGCCGGTCAACATGCACTTCGGCAGCCGCGTAACCGACCAGGTTACGTACCACCTGCCCGCGGGAATGACCGTCGAAGGCGCACCGACTGACGCGAGCATTTCCTGGCCAGGCCATGCGCTTCTCGTTGTCAAGAGTTTCACGCAGCCCGGCCAGATTACCATTGCCCAAACGCTTTCGAGCGCCTTTACGATTGCCAAGCCGGAGGAATACCAGGATTTGCGCGGCTTTTATCAGAAGGCGGCTGAAGCCGATCAGGCGCAATTGGTACTGACGATCGCTCCAGCGGCTACTGCAGCGTCATCGGCGGAGGCACATTAATGCTCAAATCTCTTTGCAGCCTGGGCGGTTTCGCCGTTGCTGTGTGTTGCTGCACCACCTTGCCCTCGCATGCCAGCATGTTCGGCAAAGACAGTCCCGTGCCTCAGTGGGGATTGGACGCTGCGAAAACACCCACGCCCTCTTACGCCGATGACGCCCCTTCGGTGATTCTCTACGACGAGTACCTGGAATCCGTCGACGACCAGGGCCGCGCCGTGGAGCGCGAGCGCTACGCCATACGAATTCTCAAGCCGCAGGGCCGCGATGCCTCGTGCGAGATTTCGTACGACGTTGACGAAAAGGTCAACTATTTCCGCGAGTGGACGCTGACCGCCGACGGCAAGACTTTTCAGGCCAAGGATACGGACTTTGCCGATTTGGGCGACACCTCTGCGCCCATCGAGCTGTCAACCGATCGCAGGCGTGTGGTGCACGCTCCGGCGGCCGACGTGGGCGCGACCCTCGTCTGCGAGTCGGAGGAACTGCTCAAACCCTACGTCCAGGAAACGGACTGGCATTTTCAATACACCGTGCCTGTGGTGTACGAGGCTCTCGAGGTTGACCTTCCCCCGAATCTCGCGCACACCGAGGCGTGGCACAACCAGGCGCCTGTAAAGGCCGTCGAGGTGGCGCCCCGTCAATGGCGCTGGGAGATCAAAGACGAACGCGCCCTGAATTTGCGCGATGTGCCGTCGCGGCCCGCGTGGGAGACTCTGGCCGCGCGCATGACGGTGCTGTGGGGCAACGCGGCTGTTGACGGCAGAGAAAATCAATGGCGCGCAATCGGACAGTGGTTTACCACGCTCGAAGCCGACCGGCCCGCACCCTCCCCTGAGATCACAGCAACGGCGCAGGAGCTTGTCGCCGGCGCGCCCGATTACTTCACCCGGCTTACCCGTATTACCGAGTACATCCAGAAAAACATCCGCTATTTTGTCGTGGAGCGGGGAATCGGCGGCGATCAGGCGCACTTCGCGGCAGACGTTTTTCGCAATCGCTACGGCGACTGCAAGGATAAGGCGACGCTTTTGATTTCGATGTTGCAGGTGGTTGGGATCAAAGCGATCTACGTGCTCCTGGACGTTCACCGCGGATTCGTTGATCCGTCGGACCCTTCCTCCCAGGGCGATCACATGATTGCCGCCATCGAAATCCCACCTGACGTCAAAGATCCGCGGCTGATGGCGGTGGTGAACGCAGCCGACGGCAAACGCTATCTGATCTTCGACCCCACCGATGAACGCGCGCCCGTCGGCAATTTGCCCTCCGAGTTGCAAGGCGGATTCGGACTGCTGGCAGCCGGACCCTCAAGCCAGATTGTGCAGTTGCCGGTGCTCGATCCCGCGGCCAATGGCACGGACGCGACCGGCAAATTCACGCTCGATGCCGACGGCACCCTGAGCGGTTCCGTCGATACTTCGCACTTCGGGCCCGAAGGCGCTGACATGCGTCTGTTCCTCAAGTACCACGACGAAAAAGCGCGGCGCGACGCGTGGGAGACAATGGTGGCGCGCGATCTGCCCGGCGTAGTGCTCGATTCCTTTGAGTTTCTGGAGCCGGATGCGCTCTCGAAGCCGCTCGAATTTCACTTCAAAGTTACGGCGCATCAGTACGCGCACGTGGCCGGCCCGCTGCTGCTGGTGCGCCCCCGAGTCCTGGGTTCCATGGCGATGCGCTTTGACGACAAGCCGCGTAAGATCCCCTTCGATCTCGACGCGACGGGCCGTTGGCACGACAGTTACGACATTGCGCTGCCAGCGGGCTACGTGGTCGACGAGACGCCCGATCCCGTGGATGTCGACATGGATTTCGCCAGCTACCATGCCTCGGTGACGGCAAAAGGCAACGTCCTGCACTACGACATGGTGTACACAGTGCGTCAGGTGGAGCTTCCCGCGGACAGGGCTGCCGATTTCCGCAAGTTCGAATTGGCAATCCTATCCGACGAGAAGGGCACCGCCGTGCTTAAAAAGCAGTAGCCGGTTGCAACCGCTGCATCTCTTGTGTGTGGCAATCATCCAAGTGATATGAACGCTCCGCTTTTTTCGCCTTTTCAGCTTCGCACGATTGAATTCCGCAATCGCATCGGCGTTTCGCCCATGTGTCAGTACTCCAGCCGCGATGGCTTCGCCACTGACTGGCATCTCGTCCATCTGGGCAGCCGGGCGCAGGGCGGCGCAGGCTTGGTCACGCTTGAAGCCGCGGCCGTCACCCCGGAGGGCCGCATCTCGCCGGGCGATCTGGGCATTTGGAAAGACCAGCACATTCCCGAGCTTCACCGCATTGCGGAGTTCGTGCACACGCAGGGCGCTCGCGCCGGCATGCAACTGGCGCACGCCGGGCGCAAGGCCAGTACGGCTTCGCCCTTCAACGGCCACGGCCTGGTGTTGCCCGCCGATGGCGGCTGGCAGCCAGTCGCGCCCAGCGCAATTGCCTTTGCGCCCGCGGACTACGCTGTTCCCACCGCGCTCGATGGAGCCGGCATTGCCGCTGTTGTCGAGGCCTTTCGCAGCGCCGCACGTCGGGCGCTCGATGCCGGCTTTGATTTCGTTGAGATTCATGCGGCGCACGGCTATCTGCTCCACGAGTTTCTCTCGCCGCTTTCGAATCTCCGCATCGACGACTACGGGGGCAGCTTCGACAATCGCACCCGTCTGCTGCTCGAAGTAGTCGACGCCGTGCGCACCGTGTGGCCGGAACATTTACCGCTGTTTGTCCGCATCTCCGCGACCGATTGGGCCGAAGGCGGTTGGAATCCCGACGAATCTGTCGCGCTCGCGCGTCTGCTGCGCGATCACGGCGTCGATCTGGTGGATTGTTCTTCCGGCGGCAACGTGGCGGATGCAAAGATTCCTGTTGCATCCGGATACCAGGTTGGCTTTGCCGCGAGGATCCGCCGCGAAGCCGGCATCGCAACGGCTGCGGTTGGGCTCATCACCGAACCGGCTCAGGCCAACGCGATCATTGCCGAGGGCGAGGCCGATTTTGTTTTCCTGGCACGCGCCGAGTTGCGCGATGCCTATTGGCCGTTGCACGCCGCGGCGGCGCTGGGCGAAACCGTGAGCTGGCCCAAACAATACTTGCGCGCCGCGCCTCAGGGTTCGCCCGGGCGCACCGCTGTAGACCGCAAATAATTTGCGAATTCGGTGCTCCCGAGCATAAAAGGGACCAGTTTTCCTCTGCCAAGCTTGGTTCAGCCGGCGCTTTCGCTTCCCAAACCGCGAAGAACCTGTCCTATACTGCGTGTAGAGCGAGGGATTTCCCCCGGGTCGCGATGGCTTCCTCGCCAATTTCTATGGCAACGCAACTCAACCGGAAGCGCGCCTACTCACCACCGCCGATCCCAGACCGTCTTTATTTCAAGATTGGAGATGTCGCACGCCTGTGCGGCGTCGAGTCGTATGTTCTGCGCTTCTGGGAGTCGCAGTTCCCGCAGTTGAAGCCCAACAAGAGCGGAACCGGCCAGCGGCTCTATCGCCGTCGCGACGTGGAACTGGCAATGGAGATCAAACGCCTGGTCCACGCCGAAGGCTACACTCTATCCGGCGCGCGTACCGTTCTCGAGCAGGAGCATCGCCGCCCCGGCAAACGTCCCAGCGGCACGCTCGATCCCGAAGCCGCTTTGCAGTTGGCTGCCCATCCGAACAAGCCGTCGGATGCAGTGGCTGCTGCCATTGGCCATGCTCGCGCGGAGTTGCGTGAGATCGCCAACCTGCTGGCCTCACCGCAGCCGCAGCCGGCACGGCGCCGCAGCCGGCTCACCGCCATCGCGCCCGCTACCGGAACGCTGTTTCCGACGTAGGCTCTCGACAACAGAAGCCGCGCCCCAGATCCCAATCCCATCACTGCATAGCCGCCGCGCGAAGCGGCGGGCATGCAGGAGGAATTATTCCGCCGCCGCTTCTTCGGCAGCCGGCTCTTCCGAAACAGGCTCGGCAGCGGACGCCGCGGGTACTTCACCCTCGGTCACTTCCGCCAGAACCTTTACGGTCACGCGCGCGGTCACTTCGCGGTGCAGCCGGATGGCCACTTTGAAGTCGCCCAGGCCCTTGATCGCGTCGCCCAGCTGAATTTTGCGGCGATCGACCTCGAAGCCCTGCGCCGCCAGCGCTGCGGCAATGTCGGACGATGTGACCGAGCCGAAGAGATGGCCGTGTTCGCCGGCCTTGCGGGTAAAGCTCAGCACCACGGGTTCGAGCCTGGCCATGAACTCCTCGGCCTGCGTCTTTTCCGTAGCAGAGCGCCGTGCGGCCGAAGCCTTCATTTGCTCGATCACGGCCTTGTTGGCCGCTGTGGCCTGCATGGCCAGCTTGCGCGGCAGTAGATAGTTGCGCGCGTAGCCGTCGGCAACTTTCACCACTTCTCCGCGAAAGCCTACGTTGGCTACGTCTTCCTTCAAAATTACTTCCATGGGAAACTCTCCAAATCTTTATCGTGCGGCACTCGGTCAGCGGCGCCGAAGGCGCTCTTGCCGTTCTGGCAAGAGGCTCGGCTCGCCGGCCACGCCGCCAAAAATCTCAATCGGCTCCGAATTGAGCTTTGGAACCGCTCTAGTGCCTGGTCGCAAACGGCAGCAGCGCGATGTTCCGTGCCTGCTTGATGGCGCGGGTCAAACGGCGCTGATGCGTGGTGCAAACACCGGTCAACCGCCGCGGCACAATCTTGCCGCGCTCGGCCACAAATCCCTGCAGCAGCTTTACGTCGCGGTAAGGAATGGCGTCGATCTTCTCGGTGCAGAACTTGCACACCTTCTTGCGGCGGAAGAACTTGCCGCGTCCGCCGGGCCCGCCACCGGGCCGGCCAGCACCGCGCGGGCCAGAGCTCGGACCGGAGCCCGAACCGGGACCCGGACCCGGACCCGATGAAGCTTGTGGAGTTGGGGTCGCGTCCGCCGTAGCGGGCGCTTTTGCTTGGGTTTCTTCAGACATCGTGTTTCCTCTTTGCTCTCTTTGTTCCGGCATCACCGGAGAATTTTTTTGAGGGGTCAGGATTCAGGGATCAGAAAAGCGGCCCTCGCGTTCTGCGAATCCCGCGGTTCTTGTTCCCCCGGTCCCTTGCTCCCTGTCTTTACGCGCTGGCTTCGACCGGCGCTGCCGGCTCGGCTGCAGCTGCGGTTTCGACCACAGGCGCAGCTACGGCAGGCGCGGGTGTAGGCGCAGGCTCGCTGTTCACCTTGCGGCGTACGCCGCGGTTGGCCTTCACCTTGGCCAGGCGCTTCTCTTCCTCGTCCATGCGCACGGTGATGAACTTGATCACCTGCTCGGTCACGCGCAGGCGGCGTTCCAGTTCCAGCACCACCGCGCCGTTGGCTTCAACGGTGAACAGAATGTAGTTGCCATCGTTAAACTTGCGCACCTGGTAGGCGAGCTTGCGCCGGCCCAGCTTCTCTGCCGACTTCACCACGCCGCCACCGGTCTTCACCGTCGTGCTCAAGGCTTCGATCAACTTGTCGGCTTCTTCGTCCTCCACCTCGGGGCGGACAATAAACATTACTTCATACAAACGCGACATCAGGTTTCCTTTTCCGCTGGAGCAACTCTCTTCCGCTCTCAGCTCTCAGGGAACAATCCTTAGTCCTGTTCCCTGTCTTTCCGATTGAACTCGTTCATTGCGGCTGCCGGTCCCACTTCGAGAATGCGCCGCGTGGCCGTTGCCACCCGGTCCAGCACCTCGTCCAGCACCGCCAGATCCGCCTTGCGCATGGGCGACAGCAGAAAATCCCTGCCCGGCCGCTTTCCCCCTCCCGCCGCAATCGCTTCAGGAGGTAAATCGGGCCCCACGCCGATACGCAACCGCAACCACTCTTCCGTGCCCAGGGCGCCAGTTACGCTGCGGGCTCCGTTGTGCCCCGCCGGCGAACCGCGCTCCCTGATCTTGAAGGTTCCCAGCACCAGATCGAGCTCGTCGTAAATCACGAGCAAATCCTGCGCCGGGTCGGCTCCAAACTCCTGAACCAAAGCGGCCACTGCTGCGCCGCTCAGGTTCATAAACGTCTCCGGCTTGGCCAGAACCACCTGCCGCCCTGCAATTCTGCAAGTCGCCGTAGTGGCCCGGCAGCGCCGGTTCTGCACCACAACGCCCTCCTGCTGGGCGATGCGGTCGATGGCCATGAATCCCGCGTTGTGCGGGGTCCACACATACTCGAGACCGGGATTGCCAAGCCCCACGATCAGGAAAGGGCCGCGCGAAGCACCGGTCTCGCTTGCTTCTGCCAAGGCTTACTTCTTCGCCTCGGGCTTTTTGGCTGCTGCGGGCTCTGCCTCGCCCTTGCCCTTCTTCGCAACTTCAGGTTCGGCCGGCGCACCCGCTGCACCCGGTACCGCTGCAGCGCCTGCTGCCTCCGCACCCTCCACCACTTCCGGTGTCGCAACCACTTCCTCGCGGATGTGCACGACGTGGGCCACGGTGGCATCTTCCGGGGTCAGGTACTTGATCTTGTCGGAGTGGGGCAAACCGCTTACGCGCACCACCTGGTGCATCCCCAATTCGCTCACGTCCACATCGATGTGGCCGGGAATGTCCGCGGGCAGGCACGCGATTTCCACTTCGCGCAGCACCTGGTCCAGAATGCCGCCCTCGGCCTTCACGCCAATCGGAATGCCCAGCAGCTTGACGCGCACGCGCACGCGCAAAACCTTGTCCAGCGCAATGCGCTTCAGGTCGATGTGGATCAGATTGTCCTTGAGCGGTTCGCGCTGCCAGTCCACGATCATGGCTTTGGCCGCGGGCTGCCCGGCAACTTCCACATCAAAAATCGTGTTGTGGCCGCTCTCGGAATAAAGAATCCGCAAAATCTGCTTGGGATCCACTTCCACGGCAACCGCTTCGTGCCCGGAGCCATACAGCACGGCCGGAATCTTGCCTGCAACGCGCACGCGGCGCGCGGCATTCTTGTTGAACTTGCCCTTGCGGGGCGTAGCTACGACGACTTCTGGCATGTTACGTTTTCTCGTTTCTTCAAAGATCGGGCACGGATTAAGTCCGCTCCCTTTGCAAAGCCAGGTGTCAGGTTTCAGGTGTCAGGGATCAGAAAAGCTGTCCCGATGCCCGCGTCTAAGCCTTGTAACTGGCGAATCCTTTGTCTTGGGTCACTGATCCCTGAAACCTGATCCCTGACCCCTGTTACGAGAACAGCGTACTCACGCTGGTCTCCATGTGAATGTTCTCAATGGCCGAACCCAGCAGGCCGGCGATCGAGAGCACTTTGATCTTGCTTACTTTTTGCGCCGCTTCGCGCAGCGGAATTGTGTCGGTCACCACCAACTGCTCCAGCCGCGAGTTGGCAATGCGGTCGATGGCCGGGCCTGAAAGCACGGCGTGACTGGCGCAGGCATACACTGCCGCCGCGCCATTGGCATATAACGCATCCACCGTTTTCACCAGCGTGCCGGCGGTGTCCACAATGTCGTCGATGATGAGGCAGTTCTGGCCTTCCACGTCGCCCACCACGTGCATCACTTCGGCAACGTTCAGATCGGTGCGGCGCTTGTCCACAATGGCCAGTGGCGCGCCCATCTTCTGCGCGAAGAATCGCGTGCGCTCCACGCCGCCCGCATCCGGCGAAACCACCGTCAGGTTGGGAAGGTTCAGTTCCTTGAAATGACTCACCAGAACGGGGCTGGCAAAGATGTGATCGACAGGAATATTGAAGAAGCCCTGAATCTGCGCAGCATGCAAATCGACAAAGAGAGCGCGATTGGCGCCTGCAGTGGTCAGCAGGTCGGCGATCAGCTTGGCGCTGATGGCTACGCGGGGGCGGTCTTTGCGATCCTGGCGCGCGTACCCGTAGTAGGGAACCACTGCCGTGATGCGGGCCGCCGAGGCCCTTTTGAGCGCATCGATCATAATGAGCAATTCCACCAGGTGCTGATCCACCGGATAGCAGGTGGGCTGCACCACAAACACATCTACGCCGCGCACGTTCTCCAGCAGTTGAAAGTAAACTTCGCCGTCGGCAAAACGCTGCAGCTTGACCTGCCCTACCGTTACGCCGATATGCCGCGCCACTTCCTCAGCCAGCCGCGGATTCGCCGTCCCGGAAAACAACTTGAAGCGTTTGTCCTCGCTCAGTTTTGAGGGCTTCTTGCGCTCTGGCTGCGACGATTGCTTCGGGTCTTTGCCCTTGCCGCCGTCCGCAGACCCACCCTTGGGCGCGTCCTTGCCGCCGTCGGATTTGCCCGAGCCTGGTTCGCCCGGCTTCTTGTCTTCCACTGTCACCGTCGACGATTCCGTTTCCATCTGAAGCACCTCCATGCTGGTTGGCTATGGCTGCGTTTCTTGTCTGAGCTATTAGCTAAACGCTAAAAGCTGTTTTCTGGCTGGGCGACCAGGATTCGAACCTGGATAAATGCCTCCAAAGGGCATTGTCCTACCATTGAACGATCGCCCACCAATACGGTCAGCCGTGGGCGAGTTTCGCTTGCCCAACAAGCGACTGTCAACGGCGAAAATTAGCTAGCTTTCAACAATCATCTGGTCCCAATACGCTTTACGGGGCAGGGTGCGAGTGATCACCGTGTTCCGCACTTTGAGCGCTTGAGACTCTCGTTCGATCCGGGCTTGTGCCGCTTCTGCATCTCCGCGGGTCAGGTACAACCCGAAGAGCGCCGAACCCGACCCTGACAACGCGGCATACGAGGCTGCCTCCGGTGTGCCCGGGGCCGCAAGAAGACGCTTGATCTCAGCAAGGGAGGGATGCTGGGGAAAGACTACGCGTTCGAAGTCATTCTCAATCCAGCTCGTGATCCCGGTGCGGACAAGCCCAGACCCATGTTTCGACTCTTGCGGTCCGGCCAGGTCTTCTCCCAAGGAGAAGACACCGGAGGAGCCTGCTTGGCCCGCCCACCCGGAACTTCCCGAGAAGGCTGCTGCGTAAGCACGGCTCGACTCTTTCAGTTTATCGGCACTTGCCTCCGGGGTCAAACCTTCCGCGGCGCACAGCGCATCCCAGTCGCGAAAGGCCTGCGGCGTGGAAACGCCCACCTCAGGAATCACCACCACGCACCAGGTGGGCTCGATATCGGGGAGTGAAGAAACTTCCTGCCCGCGATCCTGCCCCAACACCATTCCACCGATAAGGAATAGCGGCACATCGGAGCCGACCTCGGCGGCAAACTCCATTTGCCGGGCCGACCTGATCCCTGACACCTGACCCTTGATCCCTAGTTCTCTCTCCAGCCCCACCAGCGCGGCAACCGCATTGCCCGATCCAGCTCCCAGACCACCCTGCACGGGAAGCCGCTTTTCGATATGAATGTCAACCGCGGCTCCGGCGCCCACACCTTCCAAAGCCAGGGAAACCATCTTCCATGCCGTATTGCGGCCGTCCGTCGGGACCCTCGCATCGTTCGAGGTCAGCCGGATGCTGGTTTCCGCGGCAGACAGCGCCGTAACCGTAACAATGTCATGCACTTCCAGCGTCTGGTAGGCGGTAACGAGGGAGTGGTAGCCGTCAGCGCGCGGCGCTCCCAGATAAAGTCCCAGATTGATCTTCGCGTGCGATCGAACCGCAGTCGGCATACCGGTTCATTGTAGAGGGCCGGCGAGCAGAGAACCCTTGCGGGCCGGCCATAGCAGGTCATCGCGGGCAGAGAGACGAGTCCTGTCGTCACGCCCGCGTGCATGGCTTCGAGGAGATTTGCCAGTAGAACCGCCTTTGCGGCGGTTGCGACCTACGCTTCCCTGTACAGCCACGCTCCAACGATCGTGCCTACGACGATTTCTACAAAACCTCCAAGCGTCGTGTAGAGCGTGAGGTGCTTCGAAAACAGGCCGCCAACGTACATGAAGGAAGCATTTGGCACCAGCGACTCAAGAATCCAGACGATCACTCCGGCACGGACCGCCGTCTTCACTCCCGCGCCGAAGCGGGGCCGAATCGCTGCGTAGAGCCAGACGGCGACGATCCCGGTCACGATTCCCAGCAAATCGAACCCGATCCACATGCTCGACGAGAACGTGGGATGGCCGAGTAAAACCATGTCCTTGCCCCAAAGCGTCGACAGCCACACGCCATCCACCGGGTAATCCAGTAGATCTCCAACAATCCCGGCAACCATGCCGCCGATAACCACGCGGCCCATATTGATCTTGCCCATGACGCCTCCTTCGTGATTTTGGGGGATTTGCGGAGTATACGCACGCACATCAGGGTGTGCAATATGAAATTTCGGGGCGGGACGAAGGTGATCGCACGGTCAACAAGGAAACGCGGTAATCCTCCCGCCCGCGCCGGATTGGCCAAAATCATCAGGGGGCAACGGAACTCCGGCGCTACACTGTGCGTAACACTCCTGGAACCAGTGTGGAGGCTTCTATGCACTTCCTGCTCTTTTTGGGCGTACTCTATTTCCTCCCCGCCATCATTGCGGCTGCTCGGCACACGCACAACTCCACGGGAATCCTGCTCCTGAACATCTTCCTTGGCTGGACCGTGGTGGGCTGGTTCGTTGCTCTTCTCATGGCGCTATGTTCCGCGCCCTGCTGGGCCTATTACTATCATCGCGGATGGTAAGCAGAGTTCCCGAGCCAACAGAATCGAATCCGCCTGAGTCCGAACCCGCCGCCCCGCGCTGGGCGCTGCGCGACTGGCTCGCGGCTGCGACGCTTTTTGCCGCGACCGCCGGCGTGGTGTTTTGGCAAAACGCGCACGTCGCGGTGCTCTTCGATCTCAGCTATATCCTCAACACCGCGCAGCGCATCGCTCTCGGCCAGGTGCCCTATCGCGACTTTCCCCTGGCGCACGCGCCGCTCACTTTTCTCATGCAGGCCGCAATCATCCGCCTGACGGGCCGGGTCTTTTTTCACCATGTTCTCTACGTTGCAATCACCGGCGGCCTCGGCACGGTGCTGGCGTGGCGGATCGCGCTTGCCTCGCTGCGCGGGCGTGTGGCCGCTGCGTGGACGCTGTCTCTGCTGCCCGCCGCGCCGCTCATTTTCCTCGGCATCTATTGCATCGTGCCCAATCCTGAATACGATTGCGACTGCGGTTTCTGGATCGTAGTCGCGTTGGGAATGTTTGCGCAGCTCGATCGAAGAAAAGGCGCTCCCTTTGCGTTTGCCGCCGGTGCGTTGGCTTGCGTTCCCGTGTTCTTCAAACAGAACATGGGCCTGCCGTTTCTCGTCGCGGCGTTAGGCGCGGTCCTGCTCTTGCTCGTCCTCGAACGCTGGCAAGCTCCGACCTCGACGCCGCATGCACGGCGCCTGCTCGCGTTTCTTGCCGGCGCATGCGCTGGATTGTTAGCTGCGTTGTTGGCGCTCGAATTCACTGCCGGTCTCGGCAACTTCTTCCACTGGACCATCCAATATGCCGGCCAACGCCGCCTGCCGGGACTCAGCCTCATGCTCAGCGTCTACCGCGATCCCACGCTCGCGTGGACGCTGCCCTGCGTAGCCGTCGCGCTCGTGCTTTTGTGGTTGGAACCCAAACGACTCTGGGCGCGCATCGCCGCCTTCGCACTCCTTGCCGCACCGTTTCTCTTCACGCTCGCGTCACTGCTGTTTTACGACGACGCGGACGAACGCGGCGACAGCCTGCTGGCGCTTTGGCCGCTCCTGCTCGTGTTGGCCGCCGCATTGGCGCTCGCAAATCTCTTCACGTTGTGGCGACGGCCGTCCCTGCGCATCTTTCTGCCGCTGTTGTTGCTCGCCGCCATCCACGGCACGTTCCTGTCGCAGCAACTGTGGGGCTCGACCTACGGCATTTGGCCGCTGCTCATTCTGCTCCTCGCGGAACTGTTGGCGTTTCTCGGCCCTCTTACCGCGCGCGCCAACGTCCATCGCTGGTTCATGCCCGCGCTGGCTGCGCTCATCTCTGTCACGCTTCTGGTCTGCGGAGGCTTTTATACCGTGAGCGAGGAACGGCTCAACTACGCGAACCTTTCCGACGGTCCTCCCGCGCACTCCGCGTTTCCCGCGCTCGCGGGCCTGGCCACGCCGGGACCGTACGTGCCGGAGATCGACGAGCTGCTGCGCTACGCACAGGCCAACATTCCCTTCGACGACAGAATCGTTTTAATTCCAGGAGAAGAACCGTTCTATTTCGCCACCGGCCGCGCGCCGCAGTTCCCGGTGCCGTTCTTCGATCCCACCATCGATCCCTATTCGTCCGCAGAAATCGCCGCGCTCGTGCGCGCGCACAACATTCGCTGGCTGATTGTGAAGACCGAAGTGCAGACCAAAGAAGACCCCACGCCCGATCGCGCGGAATTGATGCAGCTACTGATGCAGGAGTTCACGCCCGCGGCGCACTTGCACGGATACGATGTCTACCGGCGCTAGGGCCACACCGAATCAGACCTACGCTTTTTGCTTCGCCTTCCCCGACCTCTTCAACTGTTCCCAGTCCTTCGCCGTCTGGTCGGCGTAGGCCACGCCAAACTCGGCAACCGCTTCAGCAAATGCGGCGCCGGTCCCGATGTAGCCGGCAATCACCAGCGGATCGCCGGAGCGTCCGTGGCCGCGCGCCAGCAGTTCGCCGCACACCTCGGCGTAGGCTTTCAGGTTCGCGCCCGCCAGGTCGTTAATCTCAATGCTGCCCTTGTGGTCGTTGAGTTGGCGCACCAGATATTGCCGCCCGCCCATGTGCGTCCAACCCAGAAACGGATCGGTCTGGATCTGCATGGCGCGTTGTCCTTCGGCTGTGCGTTGCCCGTTATGTGGCGCAGAGTGCGCGTCGGGCAGATACGGCGCGTAGGCCGATGCGGCCTCTTCCTTGACTTGCAAAAACAGCGGATCGGCGGGACCGTTGCCTTCAAAGTAAATGCAGTAATCGCGCAGGCCCACCGATCCCGTGCCCACCACTTTGAAAGCCACGTCCACCGGCCGGTAAAACGAGAGCAGGTGCCTCCGCTCCGGCAGCAGCATCTCGCGATAGGGTTCGAGCGCGGCCAGCACCGCGGCAGCGCGGGATCCCTTCACGCGCATCAGCATGGGCTTCATTTCCTTGAAGCGGCGCGGCGCGCCGGGCCGCGTTGAAGCCGGCATCGTAAGCCGTTCCAGCGTGTGCAGCGGTGTGGATCGCTCCGCTTTGGCCAGAGCCATGTGCACCGGCTGTGCCAGGCCCAGGCGATGTACCTGGTATCGGGCGATCTCCAGATGCGGCATGCGGGCAAAGGCGCGCATCTGCGCGGCATAACGCTCCACGCACGCCATGGCGGCTTTGCGCGCCGCGCCATCCTTGTGTCCCGCGGCGCGGCCAGCCAGCACCAGGGAAGCGGCCATGCGCTTCAGGTCCCACTCGAACGGTCCCAGAATCGTTTCATCGAAGTCGTTGATGTCGAAGACCAGCCGGCCGTCGGGCGCGGCATAGGCGCCCAGGTTGCGCACATGCGCGTCGCCGCAAAGCTGGCTCATGATCCCGGTGGATGGCAGTTGCGCCAGGTCCGCCGCCATCACCGGCGCCGCGCCGCGAAAGTACCCGAAGGCCGACGCGGCCATCATCTGGTACTTTATTGCGATCAGCGCGGGCACGCGGCCCCGCATCGATCGCTCCACAAGCGCCAGCGCTGAAACCGGCCGCGCCTTGAAGTCGCATGTTTCCTGTTGGTGGCGTCCCACCTGCTTGCGCCGCGTTTGCCCCAATGCGCGACGTTCTTCCGGAGTTGCCCAATGCATATTGCGGAACATACACCGTCAACCCACGCTGAAACAACCGGCGATGTCGCCACGTAGTGGTCAGTTTGAAGCCGTGCCCTTTCAAAACGACTTTAAGCCAGGAGATATCGCCGCGCGCTCCGCATCCGCACGGGCTTTACACTGGTTGCATGGCCGTCCGGATCGCGATTCCCGAACCTACCAGCAGCGACACAGAATACAACCAGCGCGCATTGCCGCAGTATGTTGAAGCGCTGAAGGCCGCGGGCGCGGAGCCCGTGGTGGTGCCGCTGAGCGAACCGCAGGAGCGCGTGGCGAAGTTGCTGGCAAGCGTGCAGGGAGTGCTGTTGCCGGGAAGCAAGTTCGACGTGGATCCGCAACGCTATGGCGAGGCGCGGGAGCCTGAGTGCGCGGAGGACGATCCGGGGCGCACCGCGGCCGACGAGTTGCTGCTGCAGGATGCGTTCAATCTGCGCAAGCCGATTCTTGCGATTTGCCACGGCACGCAGAACCTGAATGTGTGGCGCGGAGGCGCGCTGGTTCAGGATCTGAAGACCGCGGTGAATCATCGGCCCGGACGCGAGGTGGTGAAGGCGCATCTGGTGGAGATTGCGGAGGGATCGCGGTTGAATGGAATTGTGCCGGCGCCGGAAGTGGGAGACGTCGAAGTGAACTCCAGCCATCACCAGGCGATTCGTACGCCGGGCGACAATCTGCGAGTGAGCGCGGTTTCGCCGGGTGACGGCGTGATTGAAGCCGTGGAACTCGACGCGGCGGATCACTTTGTTGTCGGCGTGCAATGGCATCCGGAGCGGACGTATGGACAGAGCGGATTTTCGCGCGCCATCTTCTCTGCATTTGTCCAGGCTGCGACGGAGTGGGAACCGCCCAAAATCGAAAGTGCCAAGAGCGGGAACTGAACGATGGATGCGAGCGAGACGAAGACTCGGTTGCAGGCGCTTTTGACGGCGGCTGGTCTGACGCCGCTGGACGACGAGACTGCCGGTCGGTTCGAGGTTTATCTTTCGCTTTTTCTTCGCTGGAATGAGCGCCTCAACCTGAGTGCGATCCGCGACGAAGAGGGCATTTTATCACGACATCTTATTGAATCTATTATGGTTGCAAGAGTATTGCCGCAGGGGATTGCGACCCTGCTCGACTTCGGATCGGGCGCGGGGCTGCCGGGGATTCCCATTGCGCTTTGTCGGCCGGAGATTGCCGTCACCCTGGCCGAATCGCAGGGCAAAAAAGCTGCGTTCCTGCAAGAGGCCGTGCGCGTGCTCGGGCTCCAGGTGAGGGTTCATGCCGGGCGGGCCGAGGCGCTTCGCGCCGCCTTTGACTGCGTTGTTTTGAGGGCGGTAGACAAAATGCCGAAGGCCGTCGCGGCCGCGGTACCGTTAGTGGCGCCGGCGGGATGGCTGGCTCTGATGACGACGCACGCAGATGTCGCATCGTTGCGAGAGGCGGCAGGGACGCGGATTGCGTGGGGAGAGCCGATAAAGCTGCCCTTGGGAGATGGCCGAATTCTCGTGCTCGGCCAGCGAGTCAATTCTGCAGCTTGATTTCAACCAGAGTGCGGACGGGCGTCAGATCTTCGGCTTTCTTGATGAGTAGGCGGATGCCAGTACCCTCGGCGTAACGCCGCGCCTCGTCAATCTCCTTCAACACAGCTTTCGGCAGATCGCTTGCGCGCGCAGCTGCAACCCCGCGATCTCCGAGCACGAGAGAGACGCGGAAGCAGTTTGCGCACGGGCCCATGTAAAGGATGTTTCTGGACTTGAGTTTGGGTCGAAGCGCCCAGCCATACTTGGGCGAGATTGAGTGCCACTCTTTGCAGGAGACGCCCTTGCCCGCGAGCCAAGCGGTGAGCGCCTTCCAGGCTTCCAGCGAGTTGCCGAGCGTTGCCGCAAGATCTTTGGCAGAGGGTTGCGTCTTTCTGCCAATAAAAACATTCGGGAAATCCAAGCTTGCCTTCTTTCTGGATTTCACCGATGAGTGTACGCCTTGATTTCCTGAAAGCAATCGGACAGGTCAAGGAATCTGAATCAAAACCGCACTGAGGTAGGGAACGTAGCAGGTGAGCTCTGTGCCGCTGGTGCTGAGGACGTAGGCAGTGCCCGGCGAGAAAGATGCGTTTGCGCCTACGCTCGCTCCTTGAATTGTGACGCTTGAAGTTGCACTGAGACTCGGTCCGCTCGCGCCTGCGGTGAGTTGCGTCAGTTCAAGCAGCGTGGCGGAGCTGGCGCTTTGCGGGAGCGAGACGGTGAGCTGGAGATTTTGCGCGCTGTCTTTATTAACGACGATAAGGTTGAGCCCGCCGGACGTGGCTTTTACGGCATAGGCCGTGATGTTCAGGCTGCCGATGCCGGAGAGACTCGTGGTGTAGAGCGTGCCCTGGCCTGCAAGCGCAAAAAGAAGAATGCCGTAGTATTCGGGCCGCGCTTCGACCACAGCGCCACCGGAATCGGCGATGGGCGTGTAGCCCGTCCCGTTTCCCCCTCCGTGGAAATTGGCGCCAACCGCGCCATTCAGCGCACAGTCAAAGAGATAATCGATGATCCAGAGTGAGGAACAGTAGGCATCGCTGATGCCGTCGGCGCCGCCGTTGTAGTAGGAGTTGCACTCGGAGATGCGAAAGGGAATGCCGATGCCCTTTGCGCCCGTGTTGAGAATTCCAAGATCGCTGACGAGCGAGGTGTCGGGCGTGATCAGGTTGGCGGCGGTGGAGCTCACCGACTGGCCGTTGCCGCGATAGTAGTGCTGCGTGAGAAGCGAGATGTCGCTCTTGGTGGCGTACTGGCCGAAGGGAACGGTCCAGGAGGATTCGCTGCCGGCGTCGGCCGGGCCGGTGCAGAGAGACGCGACGGCTGGAGTTTGGGCAACGATCGCGGTGCGGAACTGTGTCCAGAGAGATTCAAAGGTGGAGAGATTCCACGTAGCGCCGCTGAAATAAGAGCTTCCATAGAGATCGCATTCGTTGCCGATCTCGAAACCGAAGAGAGAGGAGCCGAATGCCTGGTAGACGTAGGCGATCTCTTCGGCTGCGAGCGTAGGAGTGGTGGCGGCCACAATGGAACCGCTGGTGTAAGGGGCCGGGCCTGCGCCGCCGAGATTGATGCCGTAGAGACATTGCCATCCCGCAGCCTTGACGAAGGCGGCGAGCGCGTTCACGTCGCTGGGAGCGATTTGGCCTTCAGTTTGCCCAGCGCCGGAAGGAGTCCAGACGTTGCGATCCACCGAGTTGCCGCCGATGCGCAGGACGCTGGGGCCAAGGAGCTTGAACAAAGCGATCAGATTGGCGTTTGTGCCCGTAAAAAGGTAAGGGTTCTCGTAGAGTGTGCTCTTTTCGTAGGATAGCCCGGCGAAGGCGGAGCCAATGGAGCCGGCGGAAGTTGCGGTGACGGAGAGCGAGGCGAAGGTCATGAGGCCGGAGGGGGTGGGTTGGGTGTTCGAAGACCCGCCGCCCTTTCCGCCAGTGCCACCCGTCCCGCCCGTCGAGCCGGAAGACCCAGCCGATCCGCAGCCTGGCAAGAGCGAAGACGCAGCGAGGGCAAGTGCCCCTTGAATGGTTTGCCGACGCTTGAGGGAGAACAATCCCTTGCGGAAAGACCCTGAGAAGCTCATTGGACGCCTACCTTGTAACCTTTGTAAGGCCTTTCTCTGGCCAGGTGAACGCCGCTGAGCATAGAACGCAACCCAGTACCCACAACACGCATAAAAACATCATCAATAGGTTGCCGAACGCCTTAAGAATATTCCACATAAAACCTCATCTAGTTGTAAAGGCGGACGGGAGAGCCGGTTTTGTCGATGCAGCCGCGGCACCCACGTCTTGTATCTCTTTCACATGGATGCAGGCAAGTGACTAACGGTTTGCCTCTGGGCGGGTGGGGGATCTGCCGGGCAGATCGCGCGCTTTCGCCTGATCGAGAGATTTGTGCCAAACGTTGTTCCACGTGGAACAGTTGGGTGGGAGTGCGCGGCCGTGACCTCACTGGGGTGATCGATGTTCCACGTGGAACAAGTCGGCCGCATGGTCCCGATTTGGGCCCAGTACCGAAATGGTTCTGACCAAGCAGAAACAAAAAATCGCTCTCGATGAACGGGCAGTTTTCCACCACGGAGCCGCTTTTGCCCGTCCCTTGGTCCAATCTTCGAGCCGGAAACCAAGCTCTTTGCTGACATGTGTTTGCCCGGCAACGGCCCGCCGGCTCCCCGAGCGCTTTCCACAGTCGCGCCCGGTTTCCCACAACGCAAGCCCCCGTGCGCGCCGCGGTTTCTCCCGTTAGTCTGGAATGCCATGGGAAAGATCGTCGGAATCGTCAATCAAAAGGGCGGCGTTGGCAAGACCACCACGGCCATTAATCTGTCTGCATGTCTGGCCCTGGAGGGGATGAATACGCTCCTGATTGACTGCGATCCGCAGGCCAACGCTTCGTCGGGGCTGGGTTTTCAGCGCGATGACAATCGCCATTCCGTATACGACGTTCTCTCCGGAGACAGCACGGCGGAGCAGGTGATTCTTCCGACGCAGGTGGATCGGCTGTGGCTGCTGCCGGGTTCGAAGAACCTTACCGGCGCGAATATCGAGCTGGCCGGGGCAGAGGACCGGGCGCTGCGTTTGCGGCGGGCGATTGAGCCGATCAAAGACAGCTACGAACTGATTTTTCTGGATTGCCCACCGGCCCTGGATCTGCTCACCCTGAATGTTCTCTCTGCGGCGGAGACGCTGATTGTCCCCTTGCAGGCGGAGTATTTTGCGCTGGAGGGGATCTCGGAGCTGATCTCGACCCTGGAGCGCGTGCGCGCGGCCTACAACCCGACCCTGAGCATCGAGGGCGTGCTGCTGACCATGTACGACGAGCGCACCAACCTTGCGCAGCAGGTGACGGAGACACTCCGCGAGTATTTTCGCGAAATTCTCTATCACACAGTAATTCCGCGGAATGTGCGTCTTGCGGAGGCTCCGAGCCACGGCAAGCCGGTGGCGATCTACGATCCGCGCTCGCGTGGCACCGAGGCCTATTTCGAGTTGACGGGGGAGTTCCTGGCTCGCAACCAGATGGAAAGCCCTCGGGCAGCGGAACGCAAACTGATGGCGCCAACGCGCCCGCACGCCAAAATGACTTTCTGGCCGTATTCGTGAACGGCCACGCGACTGCCGGCTTTTCGGCGCGCCCATGAAATTCGGCCTGCGCCGCAGGCACTGATTGAATTGAGGATTCCCTATGACTAACGTTGCTGTTCCCGACCCCAAGCGCCGCGCCCTCGGCAAAGGGCTCGATTCCCTGCTTCCCCGCGTGCATTCCGCGCCCACAGGCGAAGCCGAAGGCGGCAAGCCGCGCGAAATTCCCGTCGACCAGATTGACGCCAACCCATTTCAAACGCGCTCCCAGGTGAACCAGGAGCAATTGGGGGAGCTGGCCGCTTCCATCGCCGCCAATGGCGTGGTGCAGCCGGTGCTGGTTCGCCCACTGGCGAGCGGGCGCTTCCAGTTAATTGCAGGCGAGCGGCGTTGGCGCGCCTCGCAGATGGCTGGCAAGACCACTGTCCCCGCGATGCTGCGGCAGGTTTCCGACGAGCAGGCGATGGAGATCACGATCGTCGAGAATTTGCAGCGCGCCGACCTGAACCCGATGGAGCAGGCGCGGGCCTTTGAGCGCTTGGGGCGCGAGTTCCGCATGACCCAGGAGCAGATGGCGCAGCGCACGGGAAAAGACCGCGCTACGGTAGCTAACTTCTTACGTTTGTTGAAGTTACCAACATCAATACAGAATCGTGTCGAGGCCGGAGAACTGACCTTCGGTCACGCGCGCGCGTTGCTGGCCCTGGAACATGCCGAGGAGATGGAAAAGGCGGCGCAGCGCATTGCGGCGCTCTCCATGTCGGTGCGCCAGACCGAGACGTACGTGCAAGGCCTGATCGACCCCAGCCGCAAGAGCAAAAAAGAGCCCAAGGCGGAGCCGCCTATCGATCCCAATGTGCGCGACGCACAGGAACAACTGCAACGTGCCCTGGGACTTAAGGTTACGATCGACGATCACAACGGCCGCGGCAAGGTGGTCATCGAGTACGCGCGCTTGGAAGATTTTGATGCGCTCTTGGAGCGGCTCACGGGCGAGTGAGACGGGAAACGCGCATGGATATTGACATTTGCACGAATTTAATGAGAGTCTGATAATCAGATTATATGGAAATTGTCTCGATTAGCGTCACTGAAGCCTCACGCAACTTTGCCGATTGCGTGAACCGGGCGCGCTACCAGGGCACGACCTTCATCCTGGAAAAGAATGGCGTCCAGGTGGCGCGCATTGTGCCGTCGGTGCGCAAGCCGGAGCGCGGGCTGGAGGTAGCTGCCGCCCTGCGCAAGGCCGTGGAGGATGTTCACCCGGGCGCAGAGGAAGCCACGTCCTGGCTTCATGATCTGGAACAGGCGCGCGGCTCGATGCCGGCGCAGAGCAAACCATGGCGTTTCTGATTGATGCTGATGTGATCATCCAGGCGGAGCGCAAAGCTCTCGATCTGGATGCGTGGTTGCGCGCGCATCCCGATGAGGAGATCAAGCTGGCGGCCATTACGGTGGCGGAACTGTGGCGCAGCGTAGAACGCGCCACGGGGATGCATCGCGCGCGACGGCAGAAATTTTTGCAAAAGGCGCTGCTCGCTTTTGAGATTGTTCCCTACACCGAGATGGCGGCGGTGCAACACGCGCGCCTGTGGGCGGACCTTGAAGCCACCGGCCAGAGAGTGAGCCCGCACGATCTGATCCTTGCGGCAACGGCGCTGGAATGCGGGGCTGCAGTGGTGGCGCTCAATGCAAAGCGCTTTGCGGGAGTTCCGGGATTGACGGTGCTCAAGCCGTAAGCAGGCGGGTTCGCATGATGAAGGTCTCAGATTTTCTGATCTGCGCGGCAATGGCTGTGAGTGCCGCAGCAGGACAAGCGCCGGCGATCAATCCCGTGTCCGTCCAGCCAGTGTCCGCCCAGCCAGTGATCATTCAGGTCAATCTTGCCAAACGGGTCGGCAGCTACAAGCCGCTCACGGATTGGTTTGGCTACGACGAATCGAACTACACGACCATGCCGTACGGCGAGCAACTGCTGAGCGAGCTGCATGACCTGAGCGCGACTCCTGTAACGATTCGCACCCACCATTTGCTGACTTCAGGCAACGGCGTGCCGGAACTCAAGTGGAGCTCGTCGAATGTGTTCCGGCTCGACGAAAACGGCAAACCGGTCTACGACTTCACCATTACCGACAAGACGTTTGACGAGTTTGCAAAGGCCGGCGTGCGGCCGATGGTGGAGCTGGGCTTTATGCCGAAAGACCTCGCCGCCACGGTGCCGGGCATCAGCGCATACCAACTGCACTATCCCGCGCACACCATGGGAGGCGCGTCAAACAACCCGCCCAAGGATTACAAAATGTGGGGCGAACTGGTGCGGAAATACACCGAGCACCTTGTCGAACGCTACGGCCGGGCCCAAGTGAGCACCTGGTATTTCGAAGTGTGGAACGAGCCGGACATCGATTATTGGCATGGAACGCTGGCGGAGTACTTCAAGCTTTACGACTATGCGGTTGCGGGCGTGAGGGCTGCGCTGCCCGGCGCGAAGGTGGGCGGACCGGCGAGCACGGGACCGGCCGGCGCCAAGGCGAGCGCGTTTCTTGAGAGCTTTCTGGAACATTGCCTGCACGGCAGGAGTGTGGCCGACGGCAAGGCCGTGCCGCTCGATTTCATCTCGTTTCATCCCAAGGGGCAACCAACGTTAGCGGACGGGCACGTACGCATGGGGCTCTCCAATGAGTTGCAGGCTGCCGACGCGGGTTTCCGGATCGTGGCCAGCCACCCGGAAGCCAGGCATTTGCCGATCATTTTGAGCGAAGCGGATCCGGAGGGATGCGCGGCGTGCTCAGCGAAGGAGAATCCGGCGAACGCCTACCGGAACGGGCCGCTCTATGCGGCGTATACGGCGACGGCCGTGAAGGCGCTGTTCGATTTGCAGGATAAGAACGGCGTGAACCTGATGGCGATGCTGTCATGGTCCTTCGAGTTTGAAAACGGGAATTACTTCGAGGGATATCGCACGCTGGCGACGCACGGCATCGACAAGCCGATTTTGAATTTGTTTCGCATGACGGGAATGATGGGCGGCCAACGGGTGATGACGACAAGTTCGGGCGAGGTTCCGCTTGAGGAGCTTGTGAAAACGGGCGTGCGCGCTGCGCCAGACGTGGACGCGTTTGCGACAAAATCGGAACATGAAGCTGCGGTGATGGTCTGGAACTATCACGATGACGACCTGGCCGCGCCGGATGCCAAAGTGCAGGTGACGATTGCGGGAATTCCGCCAGGAGTGAAGAAAGTTTTGCTGGAGCACTATCGGATCGATGAGACGCACAACAACGCGTTCACGGCTTGGAAGCAGATGGGCTCTCCGCACGACGCCGACCGCGGAGCAAATCGCGCAACTGAAGGCGGCCGGGCAATTGCAGTTGCTTACTTCGCCCGAGTGGCTCGATGTTGCGAACGGAAAGGTGAACGTGGAAACGGCGCTTCCGCGACAGGCGGTTTCGCTGCTGCGGTTGGAGTGGTGAGGACTGGTCCATGGGGACTCGCCCAGGAGGCAGGAGGACAGAATGCGGTTTGGGCTCGTGCTATCCCCTGTCCGAAAATCCGGACACGGGGCACCGACAATTGGACCTATTGAAAACGTTAAGTTACTGAGCGGCATCATGCACACCGAAGGCGTGCGGGACGCTGATCAACCAGTCACTGACGCGCTGGCGGTGATTCGGGTGGAATCCTGGGAGGCCCACCCCCGCATGCGAAACGACCGACTACCCAACCCATCACAGACGCTTGCCCGCATCGAGGATCGCAGCGGCAATCCGCGCTGCCAGCGCCGACATGTCATCGGTCGAGCCAACGACAACGACGTGGGTTTTCTGTTTGTCGAGCACCAACCAAAGCTGAGCGGTGATGTTCTTGTCTTCGACCACGTAGGTTCCGCTGACTTTTATAGCGCCGGACATCTCGTCCGCATCGACAAATACGGCGTCGGGTAGCGGCCCGCCCCGCGTGCTGACATCGGTTTTGTCGCGCAGCTCGCGACGGACCGCCGCTGCCAGGTCGAGATCGTCAGGCCCTTCGGCATTCACCAGTTGAGGTCTGAGAAAAATAGGCTTCTCATTGGCGGGCTGGATTTGCTTCTGATCCTCTGGCAGCAGCTCGCCCACATCAAAACTTGCGCCGCCGGTGGGCTCAATGGTCAACGGCCGTTGCACACCGCCAATTCCTCTGGCCAGGCCGGGTACATCATCGACCGCAAATTGAAAGAGCTTGTTCACGTCAATATCCACATCGTTCTTCAGCGCAGCGCCCTGCATTCCCGTCAGCAATGCATAGGTGAGCAGGCCTTGCCCGTACTTGCTTGCTTCGTAGCTGACCGCATCGGCGGCCGAGCCCATGAGCACGTAAAAGCCAGTGCGGTCCTTGAGCTGATCGAGCGCACGAACCTGGTCTCCGGGAACGTCGCGCTTTTCGACAAGCTTGACGACAGCTGCTCCGGCCGCGCAGGTATCGAGAATCATCACCTGGTGTTGGGCAGGGACCTTCTTGATCCACTCGACGAGCTCATCGCTGGTGACGGCGGTTTGCGCGCGCACGGCCGGATCGCTCAGATCGAGTGTGCGGGCTTCGGCCGTGGGGTAGGCGTAGAGATCGCTCAACGCCACGCCATGACCGGCGAGATAGACAACGAACACATCTCCAGGTTTGGCTTTCTGCGCTGCCACAAAGGCCTGGCGCAAATTGTCTTTCGTGGGCGGCAGCTCACCGGGTTTACCGCTCGACGACAGCAGCGTGATATGCACGTGCCCTTCACCGAAGAGGCGGTTTCCGCCAAGTTGAAGAGCATGGGCGAAGACTTCGGCGTCCTGGCTGGAGTAGTTGAGGTGAAGGCTGACGTCGGCGTACTCGGAGACGCCGGAGACGATGGCATAGAGCTCGGGGCTGCTGGAATCGGCGGTGCCGGAAGCGGTCCAATCGACGGACACGCCGCGGCTGGAAAGATAGCCCTCGGCGTTCCACGCCACGACTTCGACATGGTTCACTTGGCCCGGTGCAATCGCAGCTCCGGCAAGATCGACGGTCAAATCGGCCTTCTCGGCATTAGGGTTCAGCTTCGGGCCGCGTGCATCGGCGGCGAGTTCTTTGCCATTCACCAGCACGCGGACCTTGCCGATGCCACCGCCCTGGTTCGCAAGGTGGATGCGCAGTTTTGTCGATCCAGGCGACGGCGCATCCAGCACAACACCCGGAAAGAGCTTGGGCGCTTCCAGCTGTGCGACATCGCGCAGAGGTTCCTTGTTGAAGCCCAGGTACTTGGCCAGCAAGCCGGGGTCGTAGTAGCGCTGCTTGAACTGGGAAAGGGCGAATGGCGTGTCACCAACCACCCAGTGCAAGCCCGGAATGTCGCCGCCGTTTGAGGCATCGTAGCGGCCTTCCGGATCGACAGCCGCCACCGTGCCATCGGGGAACCCCACGATCATGCAGAGCTCGCGGCCCGTTTCCTCATCCCAGACCTTCGCGGTCGTGTCGATGGCACTCGTCAGCACCGTGCGCCCGTCGGGCGGCAGGAAGGCAACGCTCGTCAAGAGCCCGAACATGCTGGCGGGCCCCGGCCCGCCGTAGTGTCCTTGGAAACCGCGGAGTTCCTGGCCCGTCTCTAAATCCCAGAGCTCCGCACTGTTATTCCCGCTTCCTGTTAGCAACCGGCGTCCGTTCGGCGAGAAGGCAACGCCCGTGATACGGCCGGAGTGGACCTGGAAGGTGCGCAGTTCCTTGCCCGTCTCGGCATCCCACAGCTTCACCGTACCGTCGATGCTTCCAGTCAGCACCGTACGCCCATCGGATGGCGAGAAGGCAACGCCCAGGATCGCGCCCGAGCCCCCCTGGAAGCTGCGGAGCTCCTTGCCCGTCTCCGCATCCCACAGCTCCGCAGTCCCGTGGTAGCTTCCGGTCAGCACCCGGCTCCCTTCAGAGGAGAAGGCGACGCTCACGACCGCGTCGGAGTGCGCCTGGAAGGTGCGCAGTTCCTGTCCCGAGTCAACATCCCAAAGCTTCGCCGTCCCGTCGAAGCTTCCCGTCACTACCCGGCGTCCATCGGGCGAGAAGGCAACGCAAATGACCGGAGCGTAGTGCCCCCGGAAGGTGCGGATCTCCTGACCCGTCCCCGGATCCCAGAGCTTCGAGGTCCCGTCCCGGTTTCCGGTTAACACCCTGCGCCCGTCGGGCGAGAAGGTTATGCTCGTGGCTTCGTTGGAGTGCTGCGAGTCAACAACGAGCCGGGGCTCGCCGGATGCTGTGTCGCTCTGCGCGCCGGACGCCTGCGCGGCGAGGACTACCAACGTGGCAACAATGAGAACAAGAGATCCAATGACTCGTGCAGTTATCTGGCCGTGCATGGAGTTCTCTCCTTCCGCTCCAGCACCCTTGGCAACAGTCCTGCCAGATGAGTTCTGAGGAAGGAACTCCGGGGCTGGAAAGAGCCCGCACCTCCGCCGCCCATTGTAGGCCGAAAAGTTCTCCCTAGGGGATGTTTGCCTGCGATGCTGCCTCTGGCTTCTAGATTGAGCGCATAACTCGGCGATAGATTGTCGACTCCCGGGGCGGCAAACACGATGGAAGAAGGTTCTTGCGCTCGGGGCCCCGGGTGTATGGTCGTCTACCCGGCAGTTATTTCGCAGTAAACAAGATTGCCGCTCCTACGCCCCCTACGGAGCCGGCGTCCGCATTGCGATCAGTTCCCCAGGCTCGTGCCTCCACCCCGGACCTGGGGCTACCATCTTTTGCCCGCTTCGCCGGCTTTGCCCGATCCGTACATTGCTGTCCAAGGGCAGGACACAGCAACGTAGCGGGAGGTGGCGCGGGCGGGCGCAGTTGCTTTGCGGGTGCGGCGGATTTATCCTTCTTGTTCTGATCGCTCCTATGTGAGGCTCCTCTGCGAGGCGGAGGAGCCAGTGTTTTTTGGCTGCGATCAATTCTCAGTTCCCTTGTGGAGACAGGAATATGGCCCTCCAACCGATCACGTCAACACATGACAATGCAGGAAAGAATGACGCAAGACAGAACGGCGCGCATGCCGTGCATCCCATCCCGGTGATTTTGAATGGGCGCACGCTCGAACCCAACCGGCGCATGGCACTGAATCTGGATTGGGTCGACCAGGTGCGGGTGAACACCAGCGCGGTGGAACGGCGCGCGGCAACGCAGGTGGCGCGGCGCACGGTGAAAAAAGACACCCAGGCGGCGTGGCTGCTGCGCGCCATTGCGTGCATGGACCTGACTACGCTGAGCGGCGACGACTCGGTGGAGCGCGTGCGGCGGCTGTGCGCCAAGGCGCGCAATCCGCTGCAGCGGCACATTGTGGAGGGGCTCGGCATTGAGGATCTGCACCTGACGGTGGGCGCGGTGTGCGTATATCACGTTTTTGTGGAGACGGCGGTGAAGGCGCTGGAGGGATCGGGCATTCCCGTGGCGGCGGTTTCTGCGGGGTTTCCGGCAGGGCTGAATCCGCTGGCCGAGCGCGTGGCGGAGATTCATCGCAGCGTAGAGGCGGGGGCGCAGGAGATCGATATTGTGATCACGCGCGCTCACGTTTTCAACGGCGAGTGGCAGGCGCTCTACGATGAAGTTGCGGCGTTCCGCGAGGCGTGCGGGCCGAACGTGCACATGAAGGCGATCCTGGGCACCGGCGACTTGATGACGCTGCGCAATGTGGCGCGGGCCAGTTGGGTGGCGATGATGGCCGGGGCGGACTTTATTAAAACCTCGACGGGCAAGGAAAGCGTGAACGCGACGCTGCCGGTTTCGCTGGTAATGGTGCGGTGCATTCGCGACTATGCGGAGCGGACCGGTTTCGCCGTTGGATTCAAGCCGGCGGGCGGGATTCGCACGGCCAAGCAGGCGACGGACTGGCTGGCCCTGATGAAGGACGAGCTGGGACGGCCGTGGCTCGAGCCGTCACTCTTTCGCTTCGGCGTCAGCGGCATGCTGGGCGATAT
Organism: uncultured Acidobacteriota bacterium; assembly: GCA_963729915.1. GTDB lineage: Bacteria > Acidobacteriota > Terriglobia > Terriglobales > Acidobacteriaceae > Telmatobacter. The sequence continues at coordinate 161,011 of CAVSQE010000001.1, forward strand.
CGAGCGGCAGTTGGAGCATCATTTGACCGGGCATTATTCGGCGACGTATCGGCATCCGATCGCATAAAGCCGGGACTGCGGGACTACGGCATCAGAAGGAGACGCTGTGAGCATAGCGGAAAAGTTCTACACCATGGAGTACGGAGTCGCGCCGGAGGATCCGAAGGAAGCGGTGTCGTGGTTGGAGCGGCACCATCGCCGGTTTGAGGAGTTCATCGGCGGCGCGTGGGTTGCGCCGAAGAGCGGCGAATACCAGACGACCAGCGATCCTTCGACCGGCGACGTGCTGGCCGAGGTGGCCAAGGGCAACACGGACGACGTGGAGGCCGCGGTGGCAGCGGCGCGCAAGGCGCAGCCCGCGTGGCAGGCGCTGAGCGGGTACGAGCGGGCGCGGTATCTCTATGCACTGGCGCGGCAGGTGCAGAAACATTCGCGGCGGCTCGCAGTGCTGGAGACGATGGACAACGGCAAGCCCATCCGGGAGAGCCGCGACATCGACATTCCTCTGGTGGCACGGCATTTCTATCACCACGCGGGCTGGGCGCAACTTCTCGAGCAGGAGTTTCCGCAGTACACCGCGTGCGGCGTAGTGGGCCAGGTGATTCCGTGGAACTTTCCGCTGCTGATGTTTGCGTGGAAGGTGGCTCCGGCCTTGGCCGCGGGCAACACGGTGGTGATCAAGCCGGCAAAATATACGCCGCTGACGGCGCTGGCGTTTGCCGAACTGGCGATGGAAGTGGGCTTGCCGCCGGGCGTGCTGAACGTGCTGACCTGCGACGCCAAGACTGGTCAGGCGCTGGTCGAGCATCCGGGGATCGACAAGGTTGCGTTTACCGGTTCGACCGATGTGGGTCGCATCATTCGCAAGGCAACTGCGAACTCGCCGAAAAAGCTGTCGCTCGAGCTGGGCGGGAAGTCGCCGTTCGTGGTCTTCGACGACGCCGATCTGGATTCGGCAGTCGAAGGGCTTGTGGATGCGATCTGGTTTAACCAGGGGCAGGTGTGCTGCGCGGGATCGCGGTTGCTGGTGCAGGAGCGCGTGGCCGAGACGCTTTACACCAAAATCCGCGCGCGCATGGAAACGCTGCGCGTAGGACCGCCGCTCGACAAGGCGATCGATATTGGTGCGATTGTTTCGCCGGTGCAGTTGGAGTCGATTCGCAAGATGGTGGACGCAGGCGTGGCGGAAGGCGCGAAGTGCTGGCAGCCAAGTTATGCGCTGCCGGAAAAAGGCAGCTTTTATCCGCCGACACTGCTGACGGATGTGCATCCAGCGGCGACCGTGGTGCAGGAGGAGATTTTTGGACCGGTGCTTGTGGCGATGACTTTTCGCACACCGGCCGAGGCCGCGGAGTTGGCGAACAACACGGTGTATGGGCTGGCCGCGAGCGTCTGGAGCGAGAACATCAACGTGGCGCTGGACCTGGCGTCGCAGGTGAAGGCGGGCGTGGTGTGGGTGAATTCGACCAACCAGTTCGACGCGGCGTGCGGGTTCGGCGGCTATCGCGAATCGGGCTACGGACGCGAAGGCGGACGCGAGGGCATGCTGGAATACCTGACGCCGAAGTGGCTGCACACGCTGCCGAGCGCGCCGGAGAAGGCAGTGAAGTTGGAGACTCCCGACGAGGAAGAGGGCATTATGCCGGCGAGTTCGCTGATTGATCGCACGGTGAAGCAGTACATCGGCGGCAAGCAGGCGCGGCCTGACTCGGGATATTCGTTCCCGGTGTACGGGCGCGAGGGCGAGCTGCTGGGCGAAGCGCCGCTCGGCAATCGCAAGGATATTCGCAACGCGGTTGAAGCTGCGCGTAATGCAACAGGCTGGGCGAAGACCACGGCGCACAATCGGGCGCAGGTTCTCTACTACCTTGCGGAAAACATGATCCAGCGCCGCGACGAGATTGCGCAGCGGCTGGCGCGCGCAGTGGGCGAGGAGCAGGCTGCTGTCGAAGTGGATCTCGCGGTGCAGCGCACCTTCTGTTACGCCGGCTGGGCCGACAAGTACGACGGCTTGGTGCACAATCCGCCGGGACGCAACATTGCCATTGCCATGAATGAGGCGGTGGGCGCGATCGGGATTCTGGCGCCGTCGGAGGCGCCGCTGCTGGGCTTGCTCTCGCTGGTGCTGCCGGCGATCGCGGTCGGCAATACTGTGGTCGCTGTGCCTTCGGAAAAATATCCGCTCATCATCGGCGACGTGTACCAACTGCTCGATACGAGCGACGTTCCCGGCGGCGTGGTGAACCTGGTGGCGGGGAAGCCCGCGGAGTTGGCCAAGACGCTGGCTGAGCATGACGGCATCGAAGCCGTGTGGTGCTTCCGCTCGAATGAGGAAGCGACCTTTGTGCGCAGCGCGTCGATCGGCAACATGAAGCAGGTGTGGACGAACGACGGCCACGAGTACGACTGGTTCAATCCCGCGCAGGCTGAGGGACGGTGGTTCCTGCAGCACGCGACGCAGGTGAAAAACGTGTGGGTGCCGTACGGAGAGTAGCGCCCCCGTGGCAATGACCGTCTTGTGACGAGTCTCAACCGGGCTGTCCCGATACCAGCATATCTAAACTATTAAATATAAATTGTTTACGAGGCATCGGGACTCCGCTGAGGCGAGAGACGACGATGTGGAGGAGTCGGGGTTTCGGCTGGTTGAGATCTCGGCGGTTGCGCGGGTGTTGTTTCTGGTTTGCCAGCGCCGTGTGGTTTGAAGGTCGGCCCGGCCGGATCTGTCTGTTTAAGTGGAGACGGGCTCAATTAGAAGATGGGTCAGAGAGATGCAGCTGACTAAAGATCAGGCAAGTTCCAAGACGCTAGCTCGGGCCGATGTCCGAGGAAACTGCCTGGTTAGAGTTCTCCGGACCGCCGAAGAGGTAGAGGGGATTCGTGACTTTTGGACTTCCTTTCCCGGTACGCGCGATTCCGATATCGATCTTCTCCTTTCGGAGTGCGGCACAGGCTCCGATGGCCGAAGGCCGTATGCCTTAGTGCTTTACCGGGACGAGAAGCCTGTTGCGCTGATTTCGGCCAGCCTCGTCCGCAGACGGCTCATGTTAGGCGTGGGGTATTTGGGTCTATTCACGCCTCTGGCAAACGTGATGGATATTACCCGTGGCGGGCTCAGGGGAGAGGAGTTGACGGAGAACTGCGCTTTGTTGGTGTGGGAGATCACCAACTCTCTCAAGAGTGGGGAGGCTGACGTGGCCGTCTTCGGTCATCTCGACACAACCTCGGAACTATTCCGCTGTGCCAGGCGCGTACCCAGTTTCTTATGCAGGGATCATTACCCAACCGCGAAGCCTTCACGAGCGCGCATTCTGCCGGAGAGTGTGGAGCAACTTTACGGGGAGTTGTCCAAGAGTGAGAGGAAGGATTTCCGGCGCTTTGCGAGAGCCTTGGAACGCGACTTTCCGGGCCAAGTGTCAATAGAGCAGTTCGGATCCGCGGCTGATCTCGACCGCGTTCTGCAGGTCGTGGACGAGATAGCGAGCACGACGTGGCAAAGAAAACTCGGTCGCGGCTTTCAATTGAGCCCAGGGATGGTGGTGAAGCTTCGAGCTGAAGCGGAGCGAGGATGGCTCAGGGTTTACATCCTGCGCCTTGGAGGCAAGCCCTGCGCGTTCTGGGTTGGCGTACTTTACCAAAGCGTATTTTATGCCGACTCTACCGGGTACGACCCGCAGTACGCACAATACTCGCCCGGCTTCTACCTGCTCTCCCGAATGATGGAGGAGTTTTGTGCGAGCAACATTTCAGTAATCGACTTCTCCTGGGGCAACGAAGAATACAAAAAGCGTTTTGGGAATCGTGTCCAGCAGGTGACTACACTTCATGTGTTCGCGCCGTCATTCAAGGGCCTCCGGCTTGCTGCCATGAACGCGACGGCTACCGCCATTCGCGGCTTGGCGCGCTGGTTGATAAATCGCTCGGGGCTGACTCAGAAGATACAGAGGATTTGGCGACAAGCACTTGTGGCGAGAGGAACCGCAAGATCCAGTGGAACTGGCGAGGCTCGCGGACCGACGGGGTGAATGCATAGTGAAGGCGGGGGCGAGATCTATACGCAGAGGGGACGAGGCTGGTGAGCCTCGGTTCCCATAGCCAGCCCAGACAGCACCCGACTCGAACTACTCCTCAATTGAAAGCATCTAAATGGATGTGAGTCCAGCGACTCGCGCGAAGGTGCCCATTATGCGTTCTGATATTGTGCCCGGAAGTAAGTTTCCCGATTACGAATTGCCCGACCACACAAGTACACCGCGTAAGCTGAGTGAATTGCAGGGCGACGATCCGCTGATCCTAACGCTCGCGCGTGGCCACTACTGCCCGAAGGAACATCAGCAACATCGGGAACTGGTCTTGTTCTATCCGAAGATCGCCGTCGCGTATACCCAGATCGTCACGATCTCTACCGACGACCACCACACCCTGCAGGAATTCCGTGCGTCGATCGGCGCCCAGTGGACGTTTCTGTCCGATCCTGAACGAAAGGTTCAGAAAGACCTGGAGATTCAGGAGTACACGGACCCTGAGCACAATCCGATGATCCCGCACACGTTGGTGCTGAAGCCAGGCCTCGTGGTCTACAGCATCTACAACGGCTACTGGTTTTGGGGCCGGCCTTCCGTCGTTGACCTCTGGCACGACCTGCGCACCGTGATGCGCGAGGTGCGCCCTGACTGGGATCTGAGCGCACCGGGACTTCGTGAGGCGTGGAATGCGGGCGACTACTCAGCGTTTCACGGATGGGATAAAAAAGCGAAAGCGGCTCCCGGCGGAAAGGAAGAAAAGCGCTGAGTGGAAGAAAATCGAAAAGCATGACCGCGCGAAAAACCGGCGATCAATAATTCGCAACTATTTTCCGATGCAGAAGGTGGCGAAGATCAGGTTCAGGATGTCGTCGGGGGTGGTTTGCCCGGTGAGCGAGTCGAGAGCCCAGAGCGCGCGATAAAGATCGAGCAGGATCATCTCGTGGGGAATGGCGGTGACGTTGGCCGTGGCAGCGTCGGCTAATGCAGCAAGCGCGGTGGTGACGGCCTGATGCTGGCGGAGATTGGTCAACATGCCGGGTTCGGCCGCGGCGCCGCCGGTGGCGAGCGCCAGGATTTTCTCGCGCAACGCGGCAATGCCTTCGCCAGTGAGCGCGGAGGTGGGAAGCGCGGTGAGGCCCCCGGCGTCACTATTGAGCGCGGGCTCCTGCGCGATTGCGGCCGGAAGGCCACTCTCGGAGCGCGGACTTTCCATTAGGTCGGATTTGTTGACGGCGACAATGGCCGCCGGCCAACGACCGCGGCCAGTAGACGGTGTTCCTCGTCGTTGAGGGGCTGCGTGGCGTCGAGCACGATGAGCACAAGCGCCGCATCGGCGAGGGCTTCGCGGCTGCGCGCAATACCGAGCTGCTCGACTTCTTCGCGTCCCTCGCGCAGACCCGCGGTGTCGACAAGCTCAATGGGAATGCCGCCGATGGAGATGCGCTCGGTGACGAGGTCGCGCGTGGTTCCGGGAGTTGCGGTGACAATGGCGCGGTCACGCTCCACAAGGCGATTGAAGAGCGAGCTCTTGCCGGCGTTGGGGCGGCCGACGATGGCGAGGGTGAGGCCGTCGTGCACAATGCGGCCGCGGGCGAAAGAGGCTTCAAGCGCGGCCAGCGGCGGGGTGAGCTCGGCGATGCGCCGGGCGATTTCCTGCTGCGGCGTCACGTCCAGATCGTCTTCAGCGAAGTCGATGCCGGCTTCGAGCAGAGCGACCAGCTCGACGAGCGATTCTTTCACGGGCGCGACGCGGTGGCTGAGTGCGCCACCCATCTGGCTGGCGGCCTGGCGCGCCTGGGTGAGAGTTTGCGCGTCGATGAGGTCACGCACCGCTTCAGCCTGCGTGAGGTCGAGGCGGCCGGAGAGGAATGCGCGTTGCGTAAATTCGCCGGGCTCAGCGAGGCGCGCGCCCAGTTCAAGCGCGCGGCGCAAAAGCAGCTCCAGCACCACTGGCGAACCGTGGGTCGCGATCTCAACCAGATCTTCGGATGTATAGGAGCGCGGAGCGGCGAAAAATGTGACCAGCGCTTCGTCAATGCGCGTGGCGTCGTCACCGGCGGCGTCGAGCACATCGGCAAGACGCGCATGGGCGTGTTCGAAAACCTCGAGTGGATGCCGCAGCCGGACCAACTGCACCGCTATCGATGCAGCCTGCGGACCGCTGAGACGCACGATGCCGATGCCGCCGCGTCCCGGAGGCGTGGAGATGGCGGCGATGGTCTCGGTAACCGTTTCAGGCGCGGGCATTTCTATCCCTCAGTGTAGTGTGCGGGGCGGGCAGGTCCTCAACTGGGGCGCAGATCCGATTGAGAGCACACGAGAAGGGCGCAGTTTTGGAGGGTAACCAGGAAACGAGTACTTACGTGATAGTGGCGCTGACGGTGGAATCTGCACTACAGTTTAAGTGTCAACGTGTCTCTCGGCGGTTTCGATGGCAGCCCTCCGGGAAGCGCGACAGGCCTGAGGCGAATGCGATGAAGGCTATGCGACTGGCCACACTCAAATTCTTTGCCCTGGCATTCCTGCTGGTGGGTCTGGCGGGCCTGATCGCGTCTGCCGCCTTCTCGACCTATTATCTCGAAGTGATGCCGCAGAGACCGATTCCAGAAAAGCTCCAAGTGGTTCCGCGCAGCATTCATGGCGTGACGGTGTACCAGACCACGAAAGAAAACCGTCTGCTCAACACGTGGGAATTCACGTCGGTAGGAATTTTTCTCGTCGGCCTCACGCTGAGCGCGGTTTATCTGGAGAAGTGGGGCAGCATGCAAGTGCCCGCGGGCGAGGAAGAAGAGCCCAAACTCGCAGAAAATCTGCGGTGAAACTCTAAAACCTGTGCGCGGCGCGAACGGCGCAGCGCAGCCCTCTACAATAAAACGATGCCTGAACTGCCCGAAGTGGAAACTGTCGCTCGCGGAGTGAACAAACACGTGCGCGGCGATCGCATTGTGCAGGCGTGGTTTGGCAAACGTTCGCAAACCTTCAAGAATCCGGCCTCGCAGCAGGCGAAGGGCCTTGCGGGGCGCACGATTCTGGAAGTGCACCGCACAGGGAAGCACATTGTTTTTGAGTTGAGTGCGGAGGCCAGCGCGGCCGTGCCGGATGCGCAGTGGATCGTGCATCTGGGAATGACGGGGCGATTGCTGATTGCGACGCCGGATGCTCCCGTGGCTCCGCATACGCACGCGCGGCTCGATCTGGCTAGCGGCAATGAGTTGCGGTTTGTGGATCCGCGCCGCTTCGGACGGCTGGAATTCCGCAACCTGCGCAGCGGTGGCGACGTCGCGTTCAAAGCGCCGGGAGCCGAGCCGCTGACGATCGGCGCAAGCGCGTTTGCCGAACTCTTCCGCAACCGGCATATGCCCATCAAGGCGGCACTGCTGAACCAAACTCTGCTTGCCGGGGTGGGCAACATTTATGCGGACGAGAGCCTTTTTCAGGCGGGCGTCCGGCCGCGAAGGCGGACCAACCGATTGACCACGGCGGAGCTGGAGCGATTGCGCCTGGCGCTGCGCCAGATTCTCAAGCACGCCATCCGCCTGGGCGGATCGTCGGTTTCTGATTATGTGGACGCGGAGGGAGAGCGCGGCTTCTTTCAGCTCGAGCATTGCGTCTACCAGCGCACAGGCGAACCGTGCCGCCGCTGCCAGACGCCCATCCGGCGCATTGAGCTGGCCGGGCGCGGAACCCACTTTTGCCCGATCTGCCAGCGTTGAATCGGCCCCGGAGGCTTGTTCCTGGACCAGACATCTACGGTTTTTGGGAGATTTTTCGCCAAAATCCTCCCGTAATCAAGAAAAGTAGAGGAGGACTCATACGGTAAGTCCTTATGAATCAGCCATGTTACGAAAGGCATGTTAATTGCTATGTAATAGGCGCCAGTGATCAATCGGCCGCTGAAGGTAGGCCAAGCGAGCCAGAGACACACAGGGCACCCGGCATGAGCAACCGCCAATGAGCGGCCCTCAAAAGGGAGCCAGCCGGGAAGCCCGAATATACGGAGCGGTGGAAATAGCCACTGCCCAACACATAGCTGGGAGGCCAGTGACCAGCATCCAGGGCCGGAGACGCCACCTCAAAGGGTGGCGTTTTTCACGTTTGGGGCATTTTTGCCGGCGGGACGACCGGGCGGCGCCGATCCAATGTGGATTTCTGGCGCATCTCGGTAATCACCCCTGCGACTTTAGTCCCCTTGCCAGTGGTGGGCCTTCGCTGTAGTATCAGAGTTGCCTATCAAGCGGCTGACGCGGGCCACCCACGGCATGGGTAGAGCAAGCTCGCCGTTGAGCAAAGAAACAATCGCCAAACAGTAGAGATCGTTCAAAAGTGGACTGCGTGCGACAGTTGCTCACATAGGAATTGGCATCACCTGAGAAAAGCAGCGGCCGCGCCGAGTCGATACCGGCGAGCGGATGGAGTGGATGAACGACTCCCGCAAACGAAGCGGCAAGCGCATTTTCACAGAGGGTCGAGTGGTGGAAGCACGCACAGGGAAGCGCATCTGCCGGCGGGAATGTGGCTTGGCGAGAAGCGCGAATACGCGTGAATACCAGAGGCAACCCCACTTTGGATGAAGGCTGTGCGCTGCCGGGAATCTGCCGCGTTTTCTCTCCTGTATGGAGAGAATTGGGGCAAAAGTAAGCCGGTGGGTTCACCGTTTGCAGCGCGCGCAAAGCAACGCACTAGAGCGAAGCACCAGGAAGTACACGCATCATGACAATAGAACCGACACAGCCCCAGCCTGAACAGGGGCCGACTCCTGACAATGGTCAGGTGCAGTCGCAAGGGCATCGGCGCCGCCGGCGCCGCCGCAAGAACAAATCAAGCCAACAGGGCGCGATGCCTCCGCAGGGGCAGCCGCAGATGCAGGGGCAACCGCAAATGCAGTCCCCGCCGCAGCAATCGGCTCCGCCACGGCCTCCGCAGCAGCGCCAGGGCCGCAAGAAAAAGTTCTTCCAGAAGGACAGGAGTCCCGCCCCGTCGCCCGGCAACAGCATGAACGCGCCACGGGACAAGCGCAGGGGACGCCAGAAGGGCCCGCGCATGTTTGTCGGTCCCATGGACCACAGCTATCGCGTGGCGAACGGGAATGTGGCCGACGGACCGCCTTCCACAATTCCCACGGCGGGCAACGGTCACAGCAGCGGGTACTATCCCGATGTCTATTCCGGGCAGGCACCGGCGCCAATTCGCGAAAACGCTCCCACGCGGATCTTCTGCTTCATCGAAGATCTCTTCTTCCTGGCCAAGATTCAGGAGACGGCGCGCAAACTGGGCGTGAAAGTGGAGTTCGTGAAGGGCGATAAGGAATCTGTGGACCGGATTCTGGAGTTTCCTGAAATCGAGCGGCCGGCATTGCTGGTATTCGATCTGAACAACCTGAACGCCAAGCCCATGTCGCTCATTCCCAAGTTCAAAACCAAGTTCAAGAAAGCGGTTTCGATCATCGGCTTCCTGAACCATCTGCAGGGCGACCTGAAGATGAAGGCGCAGGAAGCGGGATGCGACGCGGTGATGCCGCGCTCGGCCTTCTCGCAAAGCCTGCCGGTCCTGCTGCGCCGCTATGGCGTGGAAGAGGAAGAGGAAGTCGAGCGGCAGCCGGCGTTCTAAAAACAGGGAACAAGGGACCGAGGGAACAAGGATCGAGAAACCGAAGCGTCGGCACAAAAACGAAGAGGCGCGCTCGCATAGAGCGCGCCTTTGTTTTCTTGGTCCCTCGGTCCCTTGTTGCCTTGGTCCCTGCCTCTCTTACCCCGGGGGCCAGGTCATTTGCCGGCCGCCCATCAGGTGCAGGTGCAGATGGTCCACCGTTTGGCCGCCGTCTTCACCGGTATTCACCACCACGCGGTAGCCTTTCGCGAGGCCTTTGTTGCGGGCAATCTCCGCCGCCACACTCATGAGATGACCGAGCAGTGCATTCTGCGCTGGAGTGGACTCGGTAAGCGAAGCAATATGCTCGCGCGGAACGATCAGAACATGTACGGGAGCCTTGGGATTGATGTCGGCAAACGCGTACGCGCGTTCGTCCTGGTAGACGGCTGCGGATGGAATCTCGCCGGAAGCAATCTTGCAGAAGAGGCAGCTCATCGCGTGACCAGTGTACACGGAGCCCGTTCGTGCGAATACCGAGGAAATCGCTGAAGGATGCGTCGCTCAGGCCGACTCGATGATCATGTTCGCGTACTGAATGGTGTCGCCGGTGCGGATGAGGCCAATGGCGCGCGGAACGCGTTTCTTGAATTCGATGTGCGGCTCGAAGGTGAGCGGCACGCCATCGAATGCTGTGGCAAATTCCGAGCGCGTCGTGGCGCTGTTGGCGCCGTGAAACTCCTCGGCCATCCATGCGTGACCGATGGCGTAATTGGCGCGGATGGCGTTGAGCACGTCGAGCACGCGCGGGATGCCGTCGACGAGCGAGATGTCAACGGTTTCAATTTGCGGCCAAAACGGAAATCCGCGGTCGGCGATGACGAGGGTGTTGGTGTGGCGGATGCGCGCGAGCAGCGCAAGGATTTGCGGGTTCAGAATGCCGGACTTGAGCATAGGACGATCGCTCCCAGATCAGCTTAGTTCAGCTTACAATGACGCCATGGCCGCTTCCCCGCCGTTGCGCGTGATTCATACCGTGTGCTCGCACGATTGCCCGGATTCGTGCGCGGTGCTGGTGACGGTAAATGAAGAGGGCCGCGCGGTGAAGGTGGAGGGCGACCCCAGCCAGCCGGTGACGCAGGGATTCCTGTGCGGCAAGGTGGCGAAATATCTGGATCGCGTGTACGCGCCGGATCGTGTTCTCTATCCGATGAAGCGCAAATCCAAAGCACAAAAGGGCGCACGGCCCCGCGGCCAAGAACTTGAGGCCTTTCAGCGCGTGAGCTGGGACGAAGCGCTGGACGCAATCGCTGCGCGGCTCCAGGAGACGAGCAATCGCTACGGACCCGAATCGATCCTGCCGTACAGCTACGCGGGAACCATCGGCGTGCTGGGGTATGGATCGATGGATCGGCGATTTTTTCATCGCTTGGGCGGGAGCCAGCTCGACCGCACCATTTGCTCTGAGGCAGGCGGACAGGCGTGGAACCTGGCGTACGGCAAAAAGTTTGGCATGCCCACTGAGGATTTCCGGCTGGCGAAACTGATTCTTGCGTGGGCCGCAAACATCCACGGGAACAATGTTCACTTGTGGCCGTTTGTGGAGGAAGCACGACGCAACGGGGCGCGGCTTATCGTGATCGACCCGTATCGCACGCGCACCGCCGCCGTGGCTGATTGGCATATTGCGATTCGCCCCGGCACGGATACGGCGCTGGCGCTGGGCATGATGCGCGTGATTCTCGACGAGGGCCTGGAGGATCGCACCTACATTGCTGAAATGACCCACGGCTTTCGAGCGCTGGCCGAGCGCGCGCGCGAATACACACCGGAGCGCGTGGCCGCGTGGACCGGAATGACTCCGGGCGAGATTGAGCAACTGGCGCGTGAGTATGCAACGACAAGGCCCGCGGCGCTGCGGCTGAATTACGGCGTGCAGCGCGCGGAAAACGGCGGAGCGGCGGTACGTGCGATTGCGATGCTGCCGGCGCTGACGGGCGCGTGGAAGACGCGCGGAGGAGGAGGACAGCTTTCGACGTCGGGCGCTTTCGCGTGGGACAAGAAGGCGCTGGAGCGGCCGGATCTGGCGCTGGCTTCGCCCATCGGGCGGCTGGCGCGCGTGGTGAATATGTCGGAGCTTGGGCGAGCGCTGACGGAATTGGGCCAACGCGATGAAACAGTAGCGCCGGTCTCCAGACCGGCTGTCGTGCGGGCGTCCACGCCCGCACAAAACGACGGGCCGGCGGTGCATGCGCTGTTTGTGTACAACTCGAATCCGGGAGCTGTGGCGCCGAATCACAACGCGGTGCAGCGCGGCCTCGAGCGCGACGATCTTTTCACCGTGGTGCACGAGCAGTTCTTTACCGACACCACCGACTACGCCGACTTTGTGCTGCCGGCGACGACGTTTCTGGAGCACACGGATGTGCAGGGAGCCTACGGGCACTACTTCGTGCAGCTTTCGCAGCAGGCGATTGCTCCGCCCGGAGAGGCACGATCGAATGTGTGGCTGTTTTCAAACCTCGCCCAGCGCATGGGTTTCAGCGAGCCGTGCTTCCGCGATACGCCGGAAGAGATGATCCGCCAGGCGTTGGCGATCGGCGCGGATGGCCGCTCAAAGAACGCAGGCATGGAGCACATCACGATGGAGGAGTTGGAGCGCGAGGGGCATGTGCCACTGGCGCTTTACTCTGACCCCGAGACGAAGCCGTTTCTTCCGTACACAGCAGGGCCGCTGGCAACGCCTTCCGGCAAAATTGAGTTTTTCTCGGAAGCGCTGGCCGCGGCAAGTCTCGATCCGCTTCCGGCTTTTGTTCCTGCGGTTGAGTCTCGTTGGGGAGCGCTGGCGAAACAATATCCGCTGGAACTGTTGGCGCGCAAAAACGACAACTACATGAACTCGACCTTTGCAAACTTGCCGGGCCACCGGAAGATGGAGGCGCGGACCAACCAAAAGCTCGAGATCCACCCGCTCGACGCCGAGTCCCGCGGCATTGTGGAGGGCGATCCAGTGCGCGTCTTCAACGACCGCGGCGGGATCGAGTTGACGGCGATGCTGAACGCGCATCTGCCGGCGGGCGTGGTTGCGGCGCGGCTGGACTGGGCAAAGCTGCACCCCGGCGGCGCAAATGTAAACGTGCTGACCAGCGAACGGCTGACCGACATCGGCGGCGGAGCTACGTTTTATTCGACGCTGGTTCAGGTGGAAAAGGCTGGGCGCGAGGTAGCACTCGTGGAAACATAACCGTAGGTCCTCGTTCGACATGGATAGCGCGAAAGGCAAAGCCAAAAGCAACCGCAGGTCCTTCGACTCGTCCCTGCTTGCCGGGACTCGCTCAGGATGACATCCATTTCTTGAGATCTCAGGATGACAGGTCGTTTCTGTTGCGGGCTTTCGAGGCAATGCGCTAACGTTTCCTGGCGCGTTCGCGCTGCAGCTCGCGATACAAATCGCTCTTTGACCGGCCCAGCTCGCGGGCCAGTCGCTTGAGCGCTTCTTTTTCATCGACACCGGTTTCGGATTGCATGCGCGCGACGCGGGCGCCGATGGTTTCGCGTGCGGTTTTCGTGTCCGGTGCAGTGCCAGTTGTTGTCGCCGGGGCGGGTACTTCGATGAGCAACGTAATCTCGCCGCGAATGCGGTCACGCGACGCGAGCTCGGCCCGCACTTCGGCCACGGTGCCACGCAAAAATTCTTCGTGCATCTTGGTCAGCTCTCTTGCCACAACTACGTTGAGCAGACCACCCCAGATTGATTCGATGTCCGAAAGCGTTTCGAGAATGCGGTGCGGCGCTTCGTAAAAAATCAGCATGCGCGGAGTTTTGCGCGCGTTGGCTCGTTCGTTTGCCGCAAGTTCTTCGAGATACGTGCGGCGCGCGCCGGCCTTTTGCGGCAGAAATCCGAGAAAGTGGAAGTCGTCGGTGGGAAATCCCGAAGCGACGAGCGCGCTGATGGCCGCATTGGCGCCGGGAATGGGAAAAACCGGAACCCCGGCGGCAATAGCTTCGCGCACCAGCCAACTGCCGGGATCGCTGACGGCCGGAGTTCCCGCGTCGGAGACGAGTGCGACGGCGCTCCCGCGCTTTATCTCTTGGATGAGTTCTGCGGCGCGCTCACGCTCGTTGTGCTCATGGCAACTGACCGTGGGCTTGGCGATTTGAAAATGGTTGAGGAGCTTTTGCGTCTGGCGGGTATCTTCGCAGGCGATGCGATCGACGCCGCGCAGCACATCGAGAGCGCGGAGGGTGATGTCGCCGAGATTGCCGATGGGCGTGGCGACGAGGTAGAGGCCGGGGGCGAGATTCGAAAGTGGAAGCGAATCTTCCTCGCGCGCCATGGGGCCTTCAGTTTCCCTGTTCCATGCGCTCGATGCGCCGCTGTTCGGCGAGCAGCGCCATGGAGTTCATGAGGTTCTGCACGCTGACAATGCCCACTACGCGCCCGCTCTCGGTGATGGGAATCAGCGCCAGGCCGTGGCCGGCGGTAAGGCGGCGGATGGTGGCGCCGAGCGTGTCTTCGGGCCGCGCCACCTGGAAGGCGCGCGACATGACCGATTGCACATAGCCGTTGCCGTCATCGCGGAGAGCGTCGACAATGCGTTGCCGCGAAATAATGCCGACCAGTTGCGGACCGCGGACGACGGGAAAATCCTCCTGCAGCGAGTGCACGCTACGGTACAAGGCATCGGCGAGCGTGTCGGAAGGCGAGAGCGTGGCAAAGTCCGTGAGCATCACTTCGCGCATGCACACGGTGTCGACGACGGATTGGAAGAAGACACCCTGATCCTCGATTTGCGCACCGATCATGACGAAGAAACCGGCAAGGACGAGCCAGGAGTCGTGCAGCAACATGCCGCCCAGCATGGCGATGAGAGCCAAAGCCTGGCCCAGGCCGGTGGCAGCGCGGCCAGCAGGCGCCGCGCCGTGGGTACGGGCGAAGGCATTGCGGACAATACGGCCACAATCCAGCGGGTAGGCGGGGAGCAGATGCAGCACGCCGAGAAGCAACTGCAACCAGACCAGGCTGCGCAATAGGCTCGTGGGGGTGATGAGGGGCAGGTCGAAGAGCCGGACACTTGTGCTGACGCCCAGAATGGCCGCGGCCGCGGCAAGACCCGCACACCCATTGGCCAGCGGCCCGGCAAGCGCCAGAATATATTGCCCCGCGCCCGCGTTGGCTTTTTCCTGGCTCTCCGGGTTGGCGTAGGCGAACAGGCCGCCGATGGGCAGGAAAAGGATGGCGCGAAGGCGCAGACCCAGCCACGCCGCAACGATGAGACGGGCGGTTTCGCGCACAGCGACGGCGGCCACCAGTAGGAGGAAGAGCGCCAGCCCATACGGCCATCCCTGCGCGGCGCACATGGCAAAAAGCACCAGCAACAGGAGCGGAAAGAAGATGTGGACGCGGACCTCGACGCCCATCCAACGGCCAAACGGAATGGACCATCCGCGCATAGTTTGATTGTAGAGCGTGGGGGCGACAAGCCAGAATCGTGGTTCGTGGATCGTGATCCGTGGCCGGCGATCAACCGGGAGCTGTCTGCTGTTCGCTGTCTGCTGTCTGCAAGCGGCTGGAAGGCTGGTCCTTTATGCTGGTGGGCGATGCGCATCATCGCGGGAACGTATGGTTCGCGAAGGCTGGAAGCGCCGCCGGGGATGAACACCCGGCCGAGCAGCGACCGCCTGCGCGAAACGCTCTTCAATGTGCTGGCTCCGCGCATACGCGGCGCGGCTTTTCTGGATCTGTATGCGGGATCAGGCGCTGTGGGCCTGGAGGCGCTGAGCCGCGGGGCCGCGCGGGTCACGTTTGTGGAACGGGCTCCCGTGGCGCTCAAGGTATTGCGGCGCAATCTGGAGCAACTGGGCGTCGAAAGCGGTTTCGTGATGCACGCCGAGAGCGTGGCGGCGTTTCTCCGTTCCGCCGCAAAAGCCAGTCCAAAACCCATACCCCACGAAGTGGTGTTTCCAAGGCACTACAACGTAGTTTTCATCGACCCGCCGTACCATGCGGCCCAGGAGTATGCGGCCACGTTGGGAGTGCTGGGGCGCGCGCCGGGGATTCTGGCGCCCGGAGCGCTGGTGATTGCCGAGCACCGGCGCAAGCAGAGCCTGGAAGACCGGTACGGCAGCCTGAAGCGGGTGCGGCTGCTCGAGCAGGGCGACGCCGCGTTGAGCTTCTATGAAGCGGCCTCCACGCCCCCGGATGAGTCGTCTGCCGAGCCCTCTGTAATTCCCGAAGGACGGAGGCTGGAAGTTTTGCACCTTCACCTGTGAGCGGGGTCACCTTCAACTCCATTGACAGCGGAGGAAAGTAAGAGAAAAATGGCGGGGCGAAAGAATTCGAGCCGTTTCATGCAGTCTACGGAGGAAACGTGAAAAACGTAGTGAAGATTCAAGCATTGGCAGCTTTGGTTTTGCTCAGTGTGGGTGGATTTCTGGCGGGTTGCAAGTCGGCTCCCGATCTGACGCAAGACCAGGCAAACGCAATGATTCAGGCCAAGTACGACAAGGACCCCGGCACGGTATTTAATATTGCGGTCGACGATCCTGGCATGCAAAAGGGCGTGCACGCCAATTATTGGCTTCTCGTCAAGCGCTATCCGAACGGCTATTGGGGCGATTTCAAGCTCACTCCGGACGGAGTCAAGATTCGTAAAGCTGCAAAGTGGCGGCGATACCATCCAGTGGCGGCCGGAGGGCCCGAGCGATCCAAATTATACGATCGTCGTGGTGCCACTGGTCGCCAGTAAACTCAAGATGCGTAATCCCGGCGACGTGCAGACGATCGCGGACACGCGAACCGTGACTTACATGGAAGACGTGGATCTAAGCAACTTGCCCGCGGGTTTGCAGGCCATTGCGCGACAACCCCGCCAATAAGCTGAGCACGAAGCGCATGGCAACGTTCATTTTGGCAAACGGAGCCTGGACGCTGCAATCGATCCAGTAGCAAACATCACAACGCGCCTGAAATGCCACTGGCCGGATACCATCCCGTATCCGGCCAGCGTGTCTTTGCCTGCATGAATCCACGTTGTCTATTGCGGCGGAGCGCCTGGCGGAGGGCCGGAAGGCGCACCGGACAGGCGGCCCAGAGGAGGGTCCATTAGGCGGAGGGCCACCCATTCCGCCACCCATGCTGACCGCGGTTGCAGTAAAGACGCCGTTATTGACGGCACCATCCGCGCGCACGGTGTCGCCTACCTGAATATCCGCGAGAGTGATGGGGTCGCGACGGCGGCGGAAGGTGGTGTTTTCGTCGGCGACCACGGTGTGCGGGGCATTGTCGAGCGAGCCGGTGAGGGTGATGGTGGTTCCGTTGATGGCCGTCACCTTGCCTTGCAGCCACGTCTTCCCAAAGTTGGCCGCCATCTCCTGCATGCGCTTGGCTTGATCGGGATCAAGCTGCACAATGCGCATCGCGCCGACCGATTTCGCAGTGGCGTCAATGTCGCCCATCGCAGCGATGGCATCGCCGACTTTGATGTCGGTGGCCTTGATCTCCTGCGGAGGAGTCGCCGCCGCCGCCGCCACGGCCGTAGCCGCCACCGCCGCCCATCCCCTGGCCATCACCGCCGCCGGGACCGCGCATGCCGGCCGGCTGCTTGGTGATGCGCGTATTGGCGCTGAAATGAACGGTGTACATGTCGCCCATCTCGGTCTTGATGGTGAAGTGATCGGCAGCAACCTCGGTGACGGTGCCGATGAGGCCGCGGCCCATCATGCCCATTCCGCCGCCCATACCACCACCGCGGCCGCCGCGCTGGCCGTAGCCGCCGCCATTTCCCTGGCCGGAGTTCTGGTTCGAATTCTGGCCGGCGGGCGGGGCGGAACCGGGATCCTGGGCGACGGCGACTGTAGTGAGTGCAAGGACGGCGAATATTGCGGGCAAAAGACGGAGTTTCATCAGATCTCCCAAGGCGGCGCGAAAGCCAGCCCACATGGATAGACGGTTCAGAGGGGACGGGAGACGACGCGCGACGCCATCGCGGCGCGGAACAGGCCCTAATTGTGTTGTTCGGCGAGCAGTTGCTTGAAGGCGGGGTTATCGCGCAGGCTGGCGAATTGGCTGTCGACCTGGACCTTTTTGCGGGTGGTAAAGCCTTCATCGAGGGCCATGCGCAGGTACTGGAGGGCGCAATCGGTGTAGCCGGCGCGCGCGCAGCCCGCCGCCATGTAATAGTTCATCGCGCCCCGCTCCGCAATATTGGAGGGATTCTGCGACCGAGGGACCCTCGTGATCGGCAAAGATCTCCGGATCGATGGCGAGAGCCTGCTGATACGCCGCCCAACCCCGGTCGTACTTGTGTTCGGCCAGCAGGTTGGTGCCGTAGTTCTTGAGAGTAATCGCGGACTTGGGGTTGAGCTTGAGCGCCTTGCGGTACGCGCGATCAGCCTGCCCATACAGTTTGAGCGAGGCGTATACCGTGCCCAGATTGTTGATCACCTGGGCATTGGTGGGATCGAGCTTGAGCGATTCCTTGTAACAGCGGGTTGCGTCTTTGGGGTTGAAGAGCATCTGGTAGGCGATGCCCATCTTGTTCCAGAGGCTCGCCGTCATCTCGGGTGCCTTGGAGTAGGCGGCAATGGCGGCCTGGTAGCGTTGATGGCCGACGAGCGAGTCGCCGAGCTGCTCCGCTGTGGGCGGCGTTTGCGGAGCGACCGCGGAGGCTGGAGGCGGAGTTGGACTGGTTGTCTGGGTGGGCTGAGCCCGGGACGCACCGAGAGCGATTGCGAGCAGGGGCAGGAACAAAAACCAGCGACTTTCCTTGAGCCCGCGCATCAACCCTCCTGTCGAAGCAGAGAGGGGGCGATTCATCGAACCGATCGTCCTCTGTTACAGAAACATTAAAGCACTTATGCAGGGCGAACGAAAGCCCCGAGCTCCCAACCTGCCACGAACCCGCCGGAAGTTCCAGTCAGGGCCGGGCAACGGACTGTGGATCGCGGCGAACGCCACGCAAGTGCAGTGATGCACGGGATAGACGCCGGCGTTGCCCATTCGGAAAGCGCCAACAGTACAAGTATTGAAAAAGCAGCGAATTGTAACGGAAATGCACTACACTTTACCCCAGACGAGGAGGGCCCTCGCTTGACCGCAACCACTTCCCCGGTGCTGTCTCTGAACCGGATTTCCCACATTAGCGAAAGATTTCGTGCCGTACGCCGGCAGTCGCTGGAGTTGTCGAAGCCGCTGACACCGGAGGACATGATGGTGCAATCGTGTCCTGAGGCGTCGCCTGCCAAGTGGCACCTGGCCCATACCACGTGGTTTTTCGAGTCGTTCGTGCTGCGGGAGTTTTTGCCCGGCTACCGGGTCTTCCACGCCGACTTCGCGTGGCTCTTCAACAGCTACTACGAGAGCTTTTCCGCAATTCCCGAGAAGCGTCTGCGGTCGTCGTTCTCGCGACCGGGGCTCGATGAGATTTTGCGCTATCGCAAGCATGTGGACGAGGCCATGGAGAGGCTGTTTGAGCAAGAGCCGGAAGCGGAGGCGCTGCGGCGCATCGAGCTGGGCGCGAACCACGAGGAGCAGCACCAGGAATTGCTGCTTACCGATATTTTGAACGCGTTCTTCACGAATCCGCTGAAGCCGAAGTACAGGGAGCCAAAAGGCAGGGAGCAAGGGAGCGCTCGCCGCGCTGACGCTTTGGCGCAGCGGGAGGGAGCAAGGGAGCTGCTGGCGGCGCTTGGATTCGCGGAATTTGAAGGCGGGTTGCGCGAGGCGGGGCACGCGGGCGGCGGGTTCTGCTTTGACAATGAGATGCCGCGCCATCGCGTGTGGCTGGAGCCGTATGCGCTGGCCGATCGGCTGGTGACTTGCGGCGAGTATGCCGAGTTTATGGCCGATGGCGGCTATCGCAAGCCGGAGCTCTGGCTTTCGGCGGGGTGGGACGCAGTGAAGAAAAACGGCTGGCGCGCGCCTCTCTACTGGAGTGAAGAGGGTGGCGAGCGAAGCGTGTTTACCCTGCGCGGCGAGCTGCCTTTGAAGGAGCTGGCGGCGACGCCGGTGAGCCAGGTAAGTTTTTACGAGGCCGACGCTTACGCGCGCTGGGCGGGGCTGCGGTTGCCTACAGAGTTTGAGTGGGAGGCTGCGGCGGAGGGCCAGCCGGTTGAGGGAAATCTGCTCGATTCCGGGAATCTGATACCTGTTCCTGCCAGAGATCTAATCCAAGACCAGGACGGTGCGAAGCACCAAAACCACGGCGATGCGAAGCACTATGGGGACTGCTGGGTGTGGACTAGCAGCGCCTATCTGGGCTATCCGGGATTCATCCCGCTTAACGGTACGCTGGGCGAGTACAACGGCAAATTCATGAGCGGGCAGATGGTGTTGCGCGGCGGATCGTGCGTCACGCCGGCACGGCACATCCGCGCGACCTACCGCAATTTTTTTGCGCCGGAGACGCGTTGGCAGTTTTCCGGAATCCGGCTGGCGAAATAGCAGGGAGCAGATGTCGGGTTTCGGAAGTCAGTTGACCATTCAACACATTCCGAGCCGAAACCTGGAACCTATTCCTGTCAAACCGAACTGAAAAGACATCGTTGTTTGGGTTCCTGCATCTAACCAGAAAAACATGAGCGCAGCAGCTTCCCCTGCCGTAGCCCCACAACTCGATGAACGCGTAAGCGCGGCGGTGCGCGAAGGGCTTACTTCGCGGCCCAAGCGGTTGCCTGCCTGGTTGTTTTACGACGACGAGGGCTCGCGCCTGTTCGATGCCATCACGGAACTGCCTGAGTACTACCTGACGCGGACGGAACGCGGCATCTTAAGGGCACATGCAGCAGCGATAACGGCACAGGCCGCGGACGGCGCGCGTCTGCATATCGTAGAGCTGGGCGCGGGATCGGCAGACAAAACACGCGTCCTGCTGAAGGCCGCAACCGAGCTGCAAGGAACCGTGCTGTATGAGCCGGTGGATGTTTCAGCGAGCGCTCTCGAAGCCGCTCGCGAGCGGATCGAGCGCGAGATCGATGGCGTTACGGTGACGCCGCGCGTGATGGATTACACGCACGGCGACGGAAGCCGATTGCACTTAGGGCCGGTAGATTGCCGCGAGCGCAGGCTGGTGGTGTACATCGGATCGAGCATCGGCAACTTTGAGCCGCACCAGGCGGCGAAACTGCTGCGGCGCGTGCGCGCGGGACTCAAGACGGGCGACGGCTTTCTGCTGGGCGTGGACCTGGCGAAAGAGGAAGCCGCGTTGCTCGCCGCCTATGATGATGCGGCTGGAGTGACCGCGGCATTCAATCGCAATGTGCTGGTGCGGCTGAACCGCGAGCTCGATGCGGAGTTCGAGTTGGAGACTTTCGCGCACTGCGCAGTGTGGAACGAAGCCAAATCGCGGATCGAGATGCACCTGAAAAGCCGCGACGCGCAACGCGTGCACTTGGGCGCGCTCGGGCTCAAGGTGGAATTTGCCGCGCATGAAACAATCCACACCGAGAACAGCTACAAATTCCAGCCGGGCCGGGCGGAAGCGTTGCTGGCCGAGGCGGGATTCCGCGCGGAGGCGACGTGGACGGATGCGCGCGGATGGTTCGCGGTATGTTTGGGACGCGCGGTGTAGCGCCTATTTCGGAGCCGCAATCCTCACCAACAGAATGTCGTGGCTTGCGAGCTCAATCGGCATGTTGTCGGTGAGCGTGATCTCCTTGCCGGTCCAGAGGTCTTTGCCCTTGAGCGGGCCGTGCAGGCCGAGTTTGGCCAGGCTCAGATGGAAGGGATGGGTGGAGTAGCGGTCGCTGCCCGCGTTGATGACCGCGATCGCCATTGCTCCGCCGGAAAGATGCCGGGTCCAAACGTCGAGCTCGCCGTCGGAATAAGCGCGGGTGGCTTCGTGGCCCAGGCGGTCCTGGTCGATGGCGATGACGTCGCGATTGGTGAGGATGGCGCGCACTTCGGGCGTCATGTTGGGCAGATCGTTGCCGGCAAGCAGCGGCGCGGCGAGCATGGCCCACATGGAGAAGTGCGTACGATTCTCCGCCGAGGTCAAATAACGAATTTGGTTGTTTGACCCTGTCTCCTGGCCGTTGCCCACCTCGAGCATGTCGGGATCGTTCCAGTGGCCGGGCCCTGCATACTTCGCCAGGCCGGCTTGCTCATTCAAAATGGAATAAATGCTTTGCCAGTTCGCCGAGATGTCGCCGGTGGTGCGCCACAGATTGGCGCCGACCGAGGGGCCCCATTCCCAGACCGCGTCCCATCCGTATTGGCAGAACGAGTAAACGATGGGCCGGCCGCTGGCTTTGAGGGCTTTGTTCATCTTGTCGTAGGCGGCGACCATCAGACGCATCTGCGCGGCCTTGTCATCCGGCGCCTGCGTGGCCATCACCGCAGTGCGGAAGGTGCAGAGATCGTATTTCAAGTAGTCAACGCCCCAGGAGGCGTAAAGCTCGGCATCCTGCACTTCGTGGTCGAGCGAGCCAGCGAAGCGCGCGCAGGTTTGCGGCCCCGGAGATGAATAGAGGCCTAGCTTGAGCCCCTTGGAGTGCACGTAGTCGGCAAGCGCCTTCATGTCGGGGAATTTGGAATTTGCATGCAGCACGCCGTTGGCGTCGCGGTCGCCTTCCCACGTGTCGTCGATGTTGACGTAGATGTAGCCTGCGTCCTTCATGCCGGTTGAGACAAGCTGGTCGGCCGCGGCGCGCACGTCCTTATCCGTCACATTGCGGTGAAAGAAGTTCCAACTGTTCCAGCCCATAGGCGGCGTCTGCGCCACCGCTGGCCGCGGGGCGGGGTTTTGGACGGGGGTATGGGGAGATTTTGGAGCCGCTGCGGTTTGTCCGTTGGCTATGAGCGGAAACAAGGCAAGAAGGGAGGCAGCAAGGATTGCAGAACTGCGCATGACGGGAAACTCCTGAAAGCTTTTAAAGTGGAATGCTATCGTGCTCTTACCGGGTTCGGCAATCACGCCGTTTCATTCGCCTCGGATCGGCGCTCGCGGGTGAGCAGGAAATAGACCAGCGGCGTAATGACGAGCGAGAGAACCATGGAAATGCTGAGGCCTCCAATAACGGCGATGGCCAGCGGCTGGAGCATCTGCGATCCGGCGCCGAGCGCGAAGGCCAGCGGCAACATACCGCAGATAGCGGCGAGCGCGGTCATGACGATGGGCCGCAAACGCCGTTGCGCAGCAT
Organism: uncultured Acidobacteriota bacterium; assembly: GCA_963729915.1. Classification (GTDB taxonomy): domain Bacteria; phylum Acidobacteriota; class Terriglobia; order Terriglobales; family Acidobacteriaceae; genus Telmatobacter. The sequence goes on from CAVSQE010000001.1 coordinate 183,762, forward strand.
GGAGCATGGCATCGCGGGCAGTAGCTCCCTGGGCGCGGTAGCGCTCGTCGGCGTCTAGCAGCAAAATGCCGTTCTTGGCCACAATGCCAATCACCATGATGAGTCCCATGAACGATGCGACGTTGAACGTGGTGTGCGTGATGAGCAGCGCCAGAATGACGCCGGAAACAGAGAGTACGGACGAGGCGAGAATGGCGATGGGCGCGGGGAAGTTGCGGAATTCGGCGAGCAGAATGCCAAAGACCAGCACGAGGGCAAGCACTAGCACCTGCAAAAGATCATGGAAGGATTGTTGCTGCTCCTGATAAGTGCCCCCGTAGACCACGCCCACCGATGGGGGCAGGTGAAGGCTAGCAACGGTTTGCTGCACTCGCGCCATTGCGGTGCCGAGGTCGGATCCTTCGAGGCGGCCAGTAACGGTGATCATCTGCTGCAGATTTTCGCGGAGAATTTCGTTCTGGGGCGGCAGTTGCTCGACGGTAGCCAGCGAACCGAGGCTGGCCGTGTGGCCCGAAGAGCTGTTGAAGACCGTGTCCTCAATCGCGTTCAGCGAACTGCGGTGTTCTGCATCCAGGCGCACGCGGATGGTGTAGGGGCGGCCGTTGGCGATGAGCGGATTCGTGGTGGCCACGCCGTCGAGAATCGCCGTAGCGTCGAGAGAAACCTCGCTCGGGGTAAAGCCGAAGCGGGCGGCCACTTGCGGATCGACATCGAAGTTCGTGGCCGGGCCGCTGATGGTGTTGTCAATGCCGTTCTCGACATCGACAACTCCGGGGATTTTGCCGATGGCGTCGCCCACGCGCGGCCCAAGCTGCGCGAGGAGATTGGCATCGCTCGAAAAGATCTTGATCTGGATCGGCTCGGGGGCATTCGACAGGTCGCCGATCATGTCCTGCAGAACTTGGGTGAATTCGACATCGAGCTCCGGCTCGGTGGACTTGATCTGCTCGCGGACGTCTTCCATCACATCGTCGATGGTCCGGCTGCGCTTGGACTTGAGCTTGACCGTGAAATCGCCGGTATTGGCTTCCGTCACCGCGGCCAGTCCCATCTGCAGGCCGGTGCGGCGCGAAATGATCTCCACTTCGGGCGTGGCCTCAAGAATGCGTTCGATGTGTTCGAGGACGCGATTGGTCTCGCTCAAAGAGCTCCCCGCGGGCATGATGTAGTCGAGGATGAATCCGCCCTCGTCCATCTCCGGCAGCAGGTCGGAGCCCAGTAATTGATAGCCACCCCATGTACCCAGCACCAGCAAAATGCAGATGCCGCCCACCCACAACGGTTTGGCGACGGCCCACTCTAAAACCCGGGCGTGGAAGTGCAGAACGCGCTGCAGCATGCGGCCGGCGGTGTGATCGTGCAGCAGCGGCGAAGAGTTGCTGCCGCTGGCGTTGTCGGAATCCTCTTGAGCGGGATGGCCCTTGCCCTCGGGTCCGCGGTCGCGCATCAGCACATAGCTCAGGCCCGGCGTCCAGGTGAGCGCTAGGGCAAGCGAAGTGAGTAGCGCCGCGGTCATGGTGATGGCCAGCGCGCGGAAAAAGATGCCGGTGACGCCGCTGACCGCGACCAGCGGCAAAAAGACGACAACGGGGGTGATCGTGGACCCGATGAGTGGCGCCGTGATTTCTTTGAGCGCCTTGCGCACCGCTTTCACGCGATGCTCGCCCGCGTCGCGATGCAGAAAGATGTTTTCAACCACGACAATGGCGTCGTCAATCACCAAACCGATGGCCGCTGCCATGCCGCCGAGGGTCATGAGGTTGAAGCTCTCGCCGATGAGCCACAGGGCCGCAATCGTGACGGCCACTGTTACCGGGATGACGAGGCCGGCGATCAACGACGAGGTCCAGTCGCGCAAGAAGAGGAAGAGAATCACGCAAGCCAACACCAGGCCGATGCAAATGGCATCGCGCACGCTGGAAATCGAGTCGCGCACGAGTTGCGACTGATCGTAAAAGACCTGAAGCTTCACATCGGGCGGCAGCTTGGGCTGGAGTTGAGCGACCTGGGCAGCGACGGCATCGGCAACGGCCACGGTATTCGAGGAGGGTTGACGTGCGATGTTGAGCAGCACCGCATTTTTCCCGTTGGCGGTGACCGTGGTGTAGACGGGCATGGTGGATTGCTCCACCGTGGCGACATCGGCCAAACGCACGGGAGCGCCGCCGGGAGTGGTTTTGATCACGAGTTGCCGCAGCCCCGCGGCGTCGTGCACCTGAGCTCCTACAAGACCGAGGATCAACTGGTGGTTGGCTTCGTAGAGGCCAGGCGACTGCACGATGTTCGATGCCTGAATGGCGTTGACAATATCCGTGATGGTAACGCCCGCGGCCTGGAGCAGCGCCATGTTGGGCACTACGGCATACTCCGGCACCTGGCCGCCTTGCACGGTCACCGTGCTTACGCCGGCTACGCGGTTCAATGGCGGCTTCAGATCGTAGGTGGCAATCTCCCACAGCCGGGTCTGCGGAACGGTATCGGATGTGAGGCTGTAGCCGAGAATGGGGAACGTAGCGAAGGTGAGCCGGTTGGTGGTGATATGCACCGTTAACGGCAGGCTCTGCGTCGCCTGGGCCAGCGCCGCATCCACCAGTTGCAGGGACTGCACCATGTCCACGTTCCAGTCGAAGAACAGACTCACTTCGGCCGAGCCGCGGCTGGTGGTCGATCGTACCGTGAGCAAACCCGGCACGGTGTTTACCGCGTCCTCAATGGGCCGGGTCACGGTCACTTCCATCTGTTCGACGGGCATGACGCCGTTGTCAATGCCGATCACCACGCGTGGAAAATTGGTCTCAGGGAAAACCGAGATGGGTACCTTGAACGACAGATAGATGCCGGCCAAAGTAAGCATGACGGCGAAAAAGAAAATGGTGCGCGTGGACCGGATCAACCAAAAGGGCTTTCGCGTGTCGCCCGGAATATCGATAGGCGCTTCGCCGGGCATCAGTCGGAACCTCCGCCGCCCGCTGCCGGACCCACCTGCACCTTCGTCCCTTCGTCCAGCGCGTAGGCGCCGCCCGTAATCACCAGGTCACTGGGCGCAACGCCGCTCAGAATCTGAACGTCGGTGCCGTCATCGATGCCCAGGGTGACGGGCTTGCGATGCGCCGCGCCGTCGCTGCCCACGACCATCACAGATTTTGTACCGTCTTCCGCCGTCACAATCGCGGAGTCGGGCACCTTCCATGCCTGGGCAACACTCTTGCCGCTGATGGTGACTTTCACCGGGGTGCCTGCCTTGAGCTTGCCGGCCTTGTTGTCGATCTTCAGCCACACTTCAACGGTGGTGCTCCCGGGGTCGAGCGCCGGGCTGATCATGGAAACCTTGGCAGCTACCGGGTCGGCGATTCCCGGCACATGCACGGCAACCGCGTCACCCAACTTCATCTGCTGCGCCAAACTCGCGGCCAGATGGGTTTTGGCCAGGAGCACGGACGTATCCATCACGGTGATCAGCGGCGCACCAGCGGGCGCGGTTTCACCGGCGAACAGGGGCCGGTCCGTTACCACTCCATTAATAGGGCTGCGAATTTCGGAATAGTCCACCTGCGCCTGAGCGCCCTGGTACTTACCCTCGGCCGAAGTGAGTTGTCCTTGCGCCGCCTTGAGGGCAGCCTCGCGGCTTACCTTGCGCACCGATTCAAGATGCCGGGCGGCCGCGTCGTAAACTGCCTGCGCCTGCACCAGCGCGGCTTCAGCCGTGTCCAGGTCGCGGCCCGGAATCGCGCCCTCAGCGAACAACTGCTTGCGGCTTTCCACAATGCTTTTGTTCAGATCGAGATTGGCTTTAGCCTCGGCCAGGTCCGACTCCGCCTTGAGCGTATCTTCCGGCACCTGCGCTTTGGTGGACGTGTCATAGGTTGCCTGGGCCGCCTCAAGCGATCCCTTGTTGTCCATCGCGGCCGCCACCAGATCGCTATTCTCAAGCGTTGCAAGCAGCTCGCCGGCGCGCACCCGCTGCCCGCGCTCCACATAAAATCTCTTGATCGGAGCGCTGATCTTGGGCGCGATTGCGGCCTGGGCCACAGGGGCCAGAATGGCATCGGCACTGATTTGTTCCGAGATCGGCCCTTGCTCCGGGTGCTCGGCTTGCACTGTCACCTGGACTGGCGGCGGCGCATCCTTTTTGCAGCCCGGCAAAAATACCAGAGGCAGCACTGCTGCGGCAGCCAGGATCGCGTACAGCCGCACGAGGCGCGTTCTTCGCGTTGTGCTCCGGTTCGTCAACTCGTTCATAGTTGGCTCACATCGTCCCCGTAATGGCTTGCAATTCTGCTCGCGCCGTCTCGTAGCGCACGCGACCGTCTTCGCGCGCGTCTTCCGTGCTGACGTAGGTGGTCTCGGCGTCAACCACCTCCAGCACCGTGGCCTCGCCACTCGTGTAGCGCAGCTTGGTGAGGCGCAGGCTTTCAGCCGCGTCGGCCACGCTCATATCGAGTGAGTTCAACTGGTCATGCGCGGCCTGGGCTTCAGAGTACGCCTCATCCAGTTGTGCGATGAGCCGTCTCTGCGTGTTGCTCAACGCCACCCGCGCGACATCGCGGCGAATCTCGCTCTGCTTCACCTTGTTCTCGCTTGCCCACCAGTCCCACACCGGAATATTCACAGTGAGGCTGGCCGAGTAGCCCAGGTTGCGCACCCCGTTGGGGCCGTTGGCTGCGAACTGCGGCGCATCGATTCCGTACGTTACGTTCATCCCGACATTGGGCAAAAGCGCGCCCCACGCCGATTGCACATCGGCATTATTCATGGCCAGGCTGGCAAGCGCGCTCTTCAGTTCCGGATTGTTTCGTGCCGCCGCCTGCTCCACTTCTTCCTTGGACGCGAGCGGCGCTTCTGCCGCCGGCGCGCTCAACGTATAGGGCGTGCGCGGATCGGAAAACAAAAGCACGCCCAGCTCAAGCCGTGTCTTCTCGGCAGCCAACTGCGCGTCTTCCGCGTCGCGGTTTCGCTGCTGCTCGACGAGGTGCGCTTTGACCACGTCGGCGTGCGCGACCTCTCGCGCCTGCTCCCGCTCGGTCGTGAGCCGGGTAAAGTCCGCGGCCTCCTGACGCGCCTGCTCGGCCGCCGCCAGCTTATGTTCCGCGGCCAGGGAGCTGAAGAACAAGCTCGTGACCGCGACGACCAGACCTCGCTGTGCGATCTCCTGCTCTGCGCTGGCCATGGCGGCTGCCGCGTCGGCATGGCGCAACGCCGCTACCGGCCCCAACCCCACGGTCTCGTTCACAATCCCCTGGCTGAAATACTCCCGCACGCCATTGTTGGCAATGAACTTGGGCAGATCCGCGGTGTCCGACAACTGCCCCACCTGGCCGTGCGCGCCGTTCGGTTCTGTGTAGAGTCCCTGGTTGAAATAGGCCACATTGGGCAACAGACCAGAGCGGGCAATCGACTTGTCGAGTCCTGCGTTCCGATTTGCGGCAGCGGCGGCGGCATAGGAAGGCTCGCTTGCCTGCGCCAGCCGGATGGCATCGTCGAGTGTGATCACCACCGGAGTACTGGCGCCGGGGGGGCCTGTGACAGCATTGCTCTGTGTCTGACCGTATGCCACGAGCGCAGCAGACGGCAGCAGAAGCAAGATCGTTCGCCAGAACGAAGGGGCGATCCGGGGCGCAATTCCCCTGCGCAACTCGTGCCAAGTGATCACACCCAAAAGCATACAATCCGCAACCGGGTTCTGCCTTAAACAAGATGCAACAGTTCGCCATTCACCCGGTGCATGATGACGAACGGGACTTGGCGGAGGAATGGAACCAAGGCTCCACGGCGTCCCGCAGCCACGGCGGGATTTTTCAGGGTAACGCCTCCCGTCCCCGGCCCGGCTCTGCGATACTTGTCTGTTATGCCTATTGAAGACCTGCAGCAAGCCGCACAAAAAATTGCCGGATTTTTGAACACATTGAACAAGCTGGGCGGAATGCGCCTGAAGTACCGCATCTCGGCGGGCGATGTCGCGCGCGATGCCGAAGGCGGCGAGGCACGCCAGATGATCAACGTGGAACTGGCCGGCCCGGATGTTCCGCTGGTCATCCAGCACAACGGTGAGTTGCTGAGGGCTCTCGAAACCCTCGCGTCGCAGATGCTGCGCCTGGACCACCACGAGCATCACCTGGTGAGCTTTGACGCCGCGAACTTCAAGGCTCTGCACGCACAGGAGTTGCAACTGGCTGCGGAAACCGCCGCGGAGAAGGTGCGGCAATCGGGAATGCCCTACAGTTTTCCGCCCATGAACAGCCGCGATCGGCGCATGATGCATATGGCGTGCAAGGGGCTCCAGGGTGTGGAAACCGCCAGCGTGGGCGAAGGGTCGAACCGCTTTCTTGTGATCTTTCCCGAGGGCAAAACCGATATGCCGGTGCAGTTGCAGGACAAGCCGAGAGGCTTTGGTCGCGATCGAAGAAGATAAACGGGGGCAGCATCCCGCGCAGATTTGCTAAGAATGCGTCGCGGGCACGAAGTGTCAGGGCACGACCGGGGAACCCACACAGTGTGTGGGTCGCGTGCCGAAAAAGGCGCACTAGACCGAGGGCTTTAGCCCCTGCCGTTCTCCGCTCTCGTCGATTGCCGATTCGTGTCGAGTATTTCCGATGTACGAACCTCTGTGCCACAATACCCATCTATGAAAAGACAGTTCGCGATTCTGTTGCTGGCGGGTTGCGCCGCGTTGCTGCCGGCGCAAAAGCGCCTGGTGCTGATCGATCAGGACGGTTCCGGTCCCGGCGGATCGGACCAGATGGCCATGCTGGCTCTGTTGCAAGCGCCCGACGTGCAGGTACTCGGCATCACCATCGTGACTGGCGACGCGTGGCGCGACGAAGAGACGCTGCACACCCTACGCATGTTGGAGCTGACCGGCCACGCGGATGTGCCCGTGGCGCGCGGCGCGGTGTTTCCGCTGGTTAGAACCCAGGAAGAGACGCGGCTCGAGGCCGCGCTCAATGGAAAAGTGACGTGGCAGGGCGCATGGGGACGCGGCACGACGAACATGACCGAAACCGGAACCGGGACGGCGCCGACGCATCTCGAAACGCATGGACCGTACGAGATTCCGCCGCTGCCGGAAGGCATGCCCACCACGAAGCCAATCGACGAAGACGCCGCGCACTTCCTTATCCGCCAGGTGCACGCGCACCCTCACCAGGTGACGATTTATGCTGCGGGGCCGCTGACCAACATTGCGCTCGCCGTTGCGCTCGATCCGGAGTTTGCGCCTTTGACCAAAGGCATCGTGTTCATGGGCAGCAGCCTGAACCCGCAAACCAGCGATCCGGAATTTGCCACCAGCCCGCGCCACGAGTTCAACTTCTGGTTCGATCCCGAGGCGGCGCATATTGTGCTGCGCGCCGACTGGCCGCGCATCGAAGCCACGACCGTCGATATTTCTGTGAAAGCACCGTTCACGCAGGCCATGCTCGATGACCTCGCGAAGTCGCAGACGCTAGCGGCGCGCTACATCACGGCATGGAGCAAGCAGCGCTACTACATGTGGGACGAGCTGGAGGCGTGCGCGTGGCTCGATCCCGCGATCATTACGAGGGAGCAGGTGGTTTATATGGATGTGGACCTGAGCCACGGTCCGAGCTACGGCGACACGCTCACCTGGCCGGAAAAGTTGAAGCCGCAAACAGGCGTGCGCCTGGTTCACGCGCAAATGGATCTGGATTTGCCACGCTTCCAGAAAATGTTTGTCAATCTGATGACGCGGTAATTCGAGGTACCCCAAACCAGGCGCAAGGCTCCGCCGCTGCAGACGTGCCGCGGGTCGAGCACCTGCCGCTTATTTGCGAAACGTTCGGTAGTCGGAGAGCGTAATCGCGCCCGAGTCGAAAATCGACCACACGCGCCACTTCCATTCAGTTCCGGGATTCCGCCGCGAACCTGACGGCAACTGATCCATCGCCGTATCGAGCTGGGCGGGCACAAAGAACAACCAATCGTCGCTCAGGTATGCAACCTCAAGGACTTGCGCGACAACAGCGCCCGACGGGCTCGGCCGCCAGGTGAAGTAGCCAGTGCGCTGCCCCGCATCCGGTACGGGAGCGTGGCCGTCCTCGGGAGAAAGCAGTTGGGCCGGCACCAAACCGGGCTCCTCCTTTGCGGGATTCTGCAGGCGTCCGAAGATTGCCGGAATTTGCTGCAGGAAAGCACTGTCCGGCATCCGATCGGAACTGGCGGCAAGAAGACTCCAACCGGCGCCCTGCTTGCGCAGCACCAGGAGGATCGGTATCTGGCCGATCAACGGACCACCCGCAAGCGATATTGGAGGGGGCTGCACGCGGGGATCGTCTTGCTCAAAGTTGGAAACCAGGGATACAAAGGCCAGGCGATCGTTTCCCCAGGCGCTGCAGGTTTTGGTTGCGCGCACATCCACTGAATCCCAGAGGACGCCTTCGGTTCTCAACCGAGCCGGGTCATCATAGGCGTTGAATTCCGCAGGCGCACGGAGGTAGGCTTCGGCCATCTGCACGGCCGTTTGTTGAAGGTCGGGTGGAACCGGAGTCTCGGCAACAAAGATCGAATCGCAATCAGGAGGCCGAAGCGCGAGCCGGCGGGCAGCCTCTGCGTGTTCTGAAGTGGAGACGAGGAACTGACGTCCACCCCGGGGTCCGGCCAGCGCGTTCAAAGAACCATTAACCTGAATCAGGCTTTTGCGCACCTCCGGATCGGATGCGATGCCAGGGCCGTGTTTATAGCCTTCCGGCGCTGCGATACTAAAGGCGTTCTCAACCGCGACGATGTCTGGTGCCCGGTGCGCCGCAATGGCAACCGGAAACTCTTGTGCGAATTCGCTCGCTGTAAACGCGCGAGCCTCGAGCCGAAGTCCCATGGCTTCGGCTTTACGCTCAAGATTGAGAGGAATGTCAGCCACCGGCGTCTCGCCTGAGGTGGGCGGACCGACCTTCCAAACGACGAGAACCTGCCTGCCGTCGGACGCGACACCCACCTGCGCAGCGAGTGCTTGCGCGCCAAGCAACGCGAGCGCCACAAAGCTGATTGCGAAGTGAAAGCGGAGATCCTGCCAAGACATGTGACACCCACCCTTTCAGGCGCTGCCAATCCGGCAGTTGTGCCTGGTGGGCCCGGTTGAGTCTCTGTCGCGAGTATGAAAGCGATGACGCTTCTGTAAGAATCGGGCGCACCCGGCTTCGCCCGCTGACCAGTCTACCCCCGATTGCAATCGGAGTCACGGCGAACCGGTCGCTAATTTGCCGACGGGCGCTCTACGTGGTCGATGACAAGAACGTCTGTCGCGGCCTTCGTCGGTTGGAATTTGAGCCCAAGCTGTTCCTGGAGCGCTGTAAATAACGGCGGCGGCGCATCAGGATCGGAGTTCGATGCGTCGGCGTAAGTGTAGGTCAGGCTGAAATCGTAGCGCCCGGTCAGGCCCGTCTGGTCCACGAGCGGCCGGTCCAGAAAGAACTGCATCGTCAACACGAAATCCGACATGGCCGCGCCGGTAAAGCTCCGCGTGGTTTGCGTGCCATGGCCTTCATTGTGCTGGCCCGGCTGTACATTGGGGTGGGCAGCCGGCACGAGCTTCGGACCTCCCTTGGCGACCACGAGCGCATATGCGGCAAGCTCGCGTTTCTCACGGTGAAACTTGAGTCCGAAACGGTCGGCAAGTAGCTTTCGGACCAATTGCTGCTGCTCGGGAACAGTGGGATCGGCTGCCGCGCTCGTCTTGCCGTCCATGTCGTAGCGTTCGTCGCGAGTCCAGTTAGGTGCGTTGACAATCTGGTTTTGGCTGATCGCATAGGCAAAGGCGATCATGCGCGAAACCGTCTGGTCGTCCAGCGAAAACCGGTCGCCTCGGAACGAAAGACTGTTGTGGTACGAATTCGGGTCGTGCGGTTTGATCACCGCGACCTCGATTGTGGGACCGGTTTCAGCCGCAACTGCGTTTTGGGTATTGGTGGATTGCGCGGCCGCGGAATTCGTTTGCGAAAAAGTGGATGCCGCGACGCCTGCGATGAGCAGTCGCCAGGGAAATCGGCGGCGATTGAAATACAGCCGATGCACACGGTGTTCCTTGATCGCCAGTTTACACGCCGCTTAGCCGGGTGGCGGCCGCTCGATAGAACGGTTCGCCGATCTCTGACCGCTGCCCCGTGGCTCCAGGCCTACACTGTTGGGTATGAAAATTTGGCTGCTCGCGGTTGTTTTGGCGGCGTGCGGCATGGCGCAGGCGCAGTGGGAGATGGAGAGCTCGGGCACGACGGCGGATCTGCGTGGCATCGACAACGTGGGTGGCGGCGTGGCTTGGGCCTCGGGCACGAACGGGACAGTGTTGCGCACGGAAGACGGCGGGTATCTGTGGCAGGCATGCACCGTTCCGCCGGGCGCGGAGCATCTGGATTTTCGCGGCATCCAGGCCTTCGACGCGAACACGGCGATTGTGATGTCGAGCGGCAAGGGGGATTTGTCGCGGCTGTATAAGACGACGGATGGGTGCCAGACGTGGAAGATGGTGTTTACGAATCCGGATAAGGATGGGTTTTGGGATGCGGTTCGAATCACGGGCGCGAGAACCGTTCTCATGATTGGCGATCCGGTTCCCCATAAGGAGCTAGATCGATTTCAGGTGAAGACGTTTTACCACTTCCCGCTCTATGGAAGCACCGACCTCGGCGACACCTGGAGCCGACTTGACGCCAACAACCTCTTTGCCATGTCTGACAAGAGCGGAGCGCCCACTCAGTCTATATTCGCGGCCAGCAATTCCTCTCTTTTGGAAATTGAGCGGCACCGATTGATCGTTTTTGCCACTGGGGGCGCAATAGCCTCGCTTGGTCTCCTTGAGATGATTGACTATCCCAATCCTCTGATCTGCAAGTCTTCCTGCACAATGACAGGCAGCAGCAGGGTTCCGCTGAAATCCGGTCCAACTGCCGGAGCATTTTCCATAGCAGTTGAAGACGAGAACTCTTTGGACCCAAAGATTGTAGTGGTCGGTGGCGACTTCGCAAGCCCCGAGAATCGAGATGGCACCGCCGCGGCGTGCTCGCGCGACACGAATCTGCTCATCGGGACCAACTTTCGCTGCGAGGCTTCCGCTACCCCGCCGCACGGCTATCGCTCCGCTGTGGCCTACGACACCGCGACGAAAACCTGGATCACCGTCGGGCCGAATGGGACGGACATTTCTACGGACGACGGGAAGAATTGGCGCGCGCTTGATCCCGATCCGGCGATGCACGAAGCGCCTGACGCCGACCGTAATTGGAATGCGTTGTCTCTGCCGTTTGTTGTGGGGCCGCATGGGCGGATCGGGAAGTTGAATCCGAAGGCGCTGGCACATTGAGTCACGGTGCGGGCGAGGACGCCCGCACTACAGCCGGTCAGGAGACCGGCGGTACATCAAAATAAATCCGGAATGCTGTTAAAGGCAATCCGCGTGGGCGCGGCCTTATACGCGGTGAGCATCGCTGCCGGCGCCAGCGCACTCATCCCGTATTTGTCGTTGATCTGGTCCATTGTCGCGAGCAGCCGCGTGCGGGTCTGCTCTTCTTCCAGGCCGTCGAAGAGCGCGAGCGTGTGCAGACGATCGGGGACGAGATTATTCAACTGCACGCCGATGAAATACGGGTGCTGGTACTGCGCGCCCGTGGGTTGCGAGTCCCACAAGCGGCGCAGCGCTGCGATGAGCGTCTGATTGTCCTGGCACTCGTGGAGCTTGATCTCGCTGCGCCAGCCGCGCGCGGGAACTCCAAAACGCGAAACGGGCGTGTTCTCACTGCGCGGCACCGCGAAGCCAATGGCGAGGCCGATGTTGGAGGCCCACAGTCCCTGGGCGCGCAGGCGCATGGCGGCTTTGTGAAGCAGCTTGTGGGCTACGGCCCAGGCTTTTTCCGGGGTGCGCATCTCCGGCGCGAGCACGTGAGAATGGCTGATGGACTTTTGGTGCTCAAGCTCGGCCATCTCGAAGTCTTCGCCGCGCAGCCAGTGCCAAAGCCTCTGACCCCACACCGATCCCCAGATTTCGCCGGCCTGTTCGCAATCGAGCGCGAGCAATTGGTCCATGGTGTGCAGGCCTTTTTCGTTCAGCCGCTTCTCCGTGCGCGCGCCGATGCCGGGCAGATCGCGGAGGGTGAGTTGGTGGAGCGCTTCGGGAAGAAGGTCGAGGGGGAGGGCCACAAGACCGTCGGGCTTTTCCATGTCGCTGGCAATCTTGGCGAGGTAGCGATTGGTCGCGAGGCCCACCGAACTGCGCAGCATGGGACCGACGCGCTCGCGAATGGTGGCTTTCACGCGCATGCCAAGATCGATGGCGGCGAGAAGCGGCCGTTCGCGGCCGATGAGGCGGCAGGCCATCTCGTCGATGGAGCAGACAGCGGTGACGGGCACGCAGCTTTCCACAGCTTCGACGACGCGATGGTGGTAATCCGTGTAGATTTCGTGCCGCGCCTCCACGAGAACGATGTCGGGGCAGAGGCGTTTGGCGTCGGCCACGATGGTTCCGGTGCGCACGCCGAAGGCTTTGGCTTCGTAGCTGGCCGCAATGCAGCAGGTGGTATCGGCCATCATGGGCACCACGCCTACGGGACGGCCGCGCAACTCCGGCCGCGCTTCCTGCTCGCACGAGGCGAAATAGGAGTTGAGGTCGACAAAGAGCCAGTTGAGAGAGGAATCCTGCGGAGATTCCGCGGCGACAGCTTCTTCCGGCTTACGTTCTGCTTCAATGCCCAGGTTCACAAGCTCTTCAGGCCACTCCTCGGGAGCGGGCGAGAAGGCCGGGATGGGCGCGGCGGCCATTTGGGTATTAGTTTCGCTTTTTATTCTCTTTTTTGCAAGTGAAATCCTGTGTCTTTAGTCACCGACAAACAACGAAGGTTGCATGAGATAACCTGAGGGGAGCGAGTATCGTCTAAATTGTCAGCCGACCCCGTAGTGTTGAGCAGTGCAAACCTCCGCAAAGGGCCGGATCGCTCAGGAATGGTGGCCAAGAAATGCAGACAATAACGCATTGGCTTACGGCAAACGGAAGCGTTCTTGCCGTGGTGGTCACGGTGGGCGTTGCAGTGCTCCTGGTGTGTTGCCTGGAGTGCACCAAGTGCGGCTGCCGCGAGAAGGATGACATTTTCAATCACCACGAAAGTTAGACGCTAGAGCCTGTTATTAACTTTCGCGTGGCCTGCGCTGGGAGCCAATTTTTCCGAGCTCAAGGAGTGAGGAGCGACGGATACCGGGTGTCTCCTAGCGACGAGTGACGCCGAAATCGGGAAAATTGGCCCCAGCCTTCCGGATTGCGACGCAAATCGGCTCATACTTCGTTGTCGTCCTCGCCTTGGAATCGCCAAAGTCTTCGTCCTCCGCCTCGTCTGAGCCGATTTTCGCTCGCAACGCAGGCCGCGGGAAAGTTAATAGCAGGCTCTAGTTGCCGCCGGCAGCCGGGGGCTCCGGCTTCAGATACATCTCAAATTGCACCAGAACCCGATTGTAGAGGCTGGTGCGCACGTCAGCCCCGCTGATGGAGTGTGTCTTGCGCGGATAAATCTGCAGGTCGTACGGTTCGCCGGCCTCAATCAGCTTTTGCACAAACTGCACCGTGTTTTCCATGTGCACATTGTCGTCGCCGGTTCCGTGCGCAATCAGCAGCCGCCCTTTCAACTCCGCCGCTGAATTCACCACGGAAAAGTCGCGGTAACCATCGGCATCCTCGGCGGGCACGCCGAGATAGCGCTCGGTGTAAATCGAATCGTAGTTGCGCCAGTCGGTGACGGGCGCCACCGCGACGCCGGCGCGGAAGCGGTCGGAGTGCGTCATCGCGTAGAGCGTGAAAGTGCCGCCCCAGCTCCATCCCCACCAGCCCAGCCGCCGCGGATCGAGCTGCGGGTTCTGGTCGAGCGCGGCATCGACCACCGTCAACTGATCTTCAAGCTGCACGGGTCCGAAGTTGCGGTAGGCCGCCTGCGCGAAGGCGCGGCTGCGGAAGCCCATGCCGCGATTGTCGGCGCGGAGCACGGCAAAACCGTGCTGCGCGAGCACATTGTCGAAGAGCAGGTTATCGTGCCACTGGTTCACGACTTCCTGGGCGTGGGGTCCGCCGTACGGATTCACGATGAGCGGAACCGTGGCGGGATTGGACGAGCCGGTGGGCATCAACAGCGCGGCGTAGAGCGTGGTCCCATCGTGAGCTTTGACCTCAAGCTGCTGCGGCATTTTCAATTGGTAGGAGTCGAGCGCATGCGTCTCCCAGAACACGCGGCAATTCTGCGCCGAGGCAGGACCCTCTTCCTCGTGGCAGATCCGGATCACCGGCGTGGTAGCGCGTGTGGAGTATCTGTCAGTAAAGGTTCTGCCCCCGGGCGCGAAGCTGGCGTCGTGAAATCCTGCGCCTGCGCTCAACTGCGTGCGCTCGCCGTCGAAGTTGACCTGCCAGACCTGCTGCTCCAGCGGATTGCCTTCGTTCGATGCGTAGGTGACGATCTTGCGCTCGGGGTCGACGGAGTACACATCGCCCACTTCAAAATCGCCACGGGTGAGTTGCTTTTCCAGCTTCGCGTCCGTGGCCAGCGGGGTGGCCGTGTCGTAGCTGTAGAGATAAAGATGAGTATGTCCGTCGCTCCAACTGGTCAGAACCACGGCGCCATCGCCCACGGCCACGTCGTAGTCTTCGTCGAGAAACTTGTCGTCGCTGATCTCCAGCATCTTGCGCGCGTCGCCAAGTTCAGCGCCGACGAAAAACAGGGCGCGATGCTTGTGATCGCGGCTGACGGTCTCGATCCACACGGTGTTGCGATTGACCCAGCCAAAGCGTGGGATATAGTCACCGGATTGGAAGGGAATGTTCATCCATACGGTTTTGCCGCCCTTGGCGCTCACCACGCCCACCTTGACCTCAGGGTTGGCATCGCCGGGCTGGGGATAGCGTTGCCACTCCACCTGCGCGTGCGTGGGAATCCAATCGGTGAGCGGATACTGCGGCACGGCGGTCTCGTTCATCTGCAGATAGGCAATATTCTTTGAGTCCGGCGACCAGAAGTAATTGCTGCGCGTGTCGAGTTCTTCCTCGTAGACCCAATCCACTTCACCGTTCAATATGGATCGCTGTTTGCCGTTGGATGCGCCGGGCACGGGCGCCACGGCGATGGTGGGCGTGCCGGGGTCGCGAAGATGGACGACGGAAAGCCCGTGATCGCGAATAAACGAGACGCACGTGCCGTCAGGCGAGAATTTGGGGTCGTCGCCGGCAGCGGCTCCCGTAAAGCCGATCTGTACGCCGGTGCCATTGCGCAGATCGTAGAGCCACAGGCGGCCATCGGCATCAAAGAGCAGGTGGGTTGAGTCGGGCGCCCAAAGGTAGCCGGCCATGTTGTAACGCTCGCGATGATCGCGGTCCCGCTCGGAGCCCGAGTTGCCGTCGAGCGAATCCATTTTGGCGGCGCTCACCATCACGTGCGTCTTGCCGGTGACAGGATCCACATCCATCAGCTCGCCGCCATCCAGATAGGTCAGATGCTTGCCGTCGGGAGACCAGTCAAGCGTCTCGGGCCCCTTGGGAACCAGCGGGCCGTGCGCAAAGATGGCCTCGACCGTGAGCTGCTTCTGCGGCACCTGTGCGGCGGCGTGAGAAGCGAAAGACAAGGCAACGAAAACGGCAGACAAGAGAGCGGCGGCTCGCGTCAAAGAGAGTTTCTCCTGAAATAGAAAGTCTGGAGAGCAGCCCGGATAAGAGTGATCGGGCCGAAAGGCGAACAGGCAGGGCTTGAAGAAAAGTGTAAATCACGGGCTCCGACAGGAGAGCCCACGGTTCCCCTCCGGCGGCCTCCGCCGGACAATTTTGCTTGATCGGCTCCGACAAAGCCACGTATATTCTGGAAGTTCCTCCGGGCGGTTTGAGCGTGACAACAACCTACGATGTGGCCATCGCCGCGCTCACCTCACCAGCGCACCAGGCCCTCGGAATCGTCCACCAGAACCACGTCGTACTTCTCGATCATCGGCATCAGCACATGCTCCAGCTCGCGCTTCCACAATTCGCCCTCGTAGAACTTCGCCTTCATTGGCTCGCGCGACGCGAGACCCGGAAATCCTCTCATGAAGAAAATCGTATCGGGATCCTCAAGCGAAAGCCACGGCCCCTGAATCTTCATTCCGATCTCCGCGTGCGCCGGCATCGACTTCGTCCGAAAAATCTCCAGGAACTCCGCGCGCTTGCCCGGCTTGAGCTTGTAAGTCCGCATTTCGATGATCATTTTTCTGGCCTCCGTCGGCTTCCTGGCCGCGCAACTGCTCAATCCACCTCTGCAGCCTATCTTTTAGTTGCTGCTGGGCGGCGACACCTGATCGACAACCAGCTTGTAAACAGTGCCGGTGCTCTTCCTTAATTCCAGTCCGATCTCGCGCAGAGACTGAGAAACCCCGTCGAACAACGCCAGACCCGTGTCTTCCGATTCGGAGCGGACCAGAAAGTCGTACGACCCCGATAAGCCCGTCTGGTCGACGACCGGAAGCTCGAGCCAACCGGTCACGTATTTGGTCAGTTCGAACATAGAGATGTTCTGGCCGCGGAGGCCCTTTCCGTCGGGCACACCACCCTCGATTGCTCCCGCGTAGGGAAATGCGTCCTTATCTTTCGGCGGATTCAAGCGCAGGGGGCGGTTGTTCCTTACTAACTCATAGATTCGCCCTCTATCTTGCCGAACATGCACCTTGAGCTGAAAGCGCTCTGCCAGCAGATTCTGCAGCATCTGGCGAATCTCGTCGGGAATCTGGTACGTCGGCTTCTGCTGGGTCCCATAACGCAACGCCTCGTTGTCAGGGGTCTTTGCCTCAATATGAAACTCCTCTTTGTCGATCCGCGTGGGGCCACCAACGATCTGCGACTCATCGATATCGTAGGCTTCCGCGATGAGATAGCGAACGGTCATGCCACGCGCAACCACCCTCGCTCCGGGATATAAAGACAAACCGCTGCCGCGTTCATTTGGACCTGCCGTTTTGATGGAGGCCACGTCGAACATGGCATTTGGCGCAGTTGCCAAGGGGCCGTACGCTTCGTTCTGACCTGGCTGCGCGCCGGCTTCAATCGCCGGATCGCCGATCATGACGGAAAGGACTAATGGCAGGAGAATCGATTTCGAGGACAGACTTTTGAGCACGGCTCCACTCCTGGCTGCCAGGCATTAGAATCGTCGCACTTGCTGAACGAACAGCCAACGCACATCAACTCCCTCGGACGTACGCATTCGTCGCCTCGGCGCATCGGCACTCAGGAGACCGGCGCTTCGACCTCAACCCGCGCCGGCGTCTCCAGCATCTTCTCCATCGCCGCGCGCAACCGCTCCGTTAGCTCCCCGTTCTGCCGCACGGTCATCCCCTTGGTCTCAATCGGCTCGCCAATCTGCACCGTCAGCTCGCCAGGATAAAAGTGGCGCGTGTGAATCGGCAGCAGATCGTAAACGCCCTTCAGCGCAATCGGCACCAGCGGCACCTGCGCGCGAATTGCCAGGTACGCCGCGCCCGACAGAAACGGTTTCAGCTCGCCATCCGCAGTCCGACCGCCCTCCGGAAACACCACCAGCGGCATGCCGCCGCGCAGCGCCTTCACTGCGCCGCCCAGGCTCGAGAGCGTTGCGTGCGGATTCGCAATATCGATCGGCATTTGCCCGGATCGCAGCAGATACCAGCCGATGAACGGCCACCGCCATAGGTCCTTCTTTGCCAGGATGCGGAACTGAAACGGCAGCGCCGCAAAAACCACCGGAATATCCATGTAGGAGGTGTGGTTCGGTGCATACACCGCGACCCGGTGTTTGCTGAGGTTCTCTTTTCCCTCCACCTTCAACCGCGACAGCGTAGACCATACCCCGCAGCGCGCCCATAAGCGCGCAATCCCGTGCTGAACCCGCCCCTTTTTGTCCACCAGCGACACCGCGAGCGCGCTCAGCCCGCACGCCGCCGTCACCAGCGCGAACACCGGCGCCTGCAGCGCGTTCGTTCGCCAGCGATAAAGCCGCGGCAGCGGATTGGGCCTCGTGCTCATCCTGTTTCGCTCTTTCCCGCTCCAAGCTCCCCAAAAAGCACGCCACGCGCCTCGCCTACAAGGTACACCGATCCAGATACAACCACCACGCCACCCGCAGCGTTCTCCTGCGCCGTCTCAAGCGCCTCGCGTACGGTCTCTGCTACCATGGCCGCCGTCCCCGTGGCCCCCGCAGCGGCCAGCAGATCCTCCACTGCCGCCGCGCGCGCGGCATGGATCGGCGTCACAATCACCCGCTCGAACAGTGGAAACAGAATCTGCGCCATTTCCGCCAGAGGCTTGTCGCGCAGGCAACTGAAAATCAGAATCCTCGGCGTCCGCTCTTCCAGAATGCTGCGCAGTCCCGCGCGCAATGCCCACGCGCCGGCCGGGTTGTGCGCCACGTCCAGCACCCACTCCACGCCCGCGCGCGTCATTCGCTCCAGGCGTCCCGGCCATTGTGTCTGCCGAATTCCCTCTTCAACGTCCGCCGGCCTCACAGCAAATCCATGCCGCGCCGCCAACTCCACCGCGGCCGCAATCGCCAGCGCCACATTCCTCTGCTGGTGCGCGCCCCTCAGCGGCGAATCCACTTTGACCGTCGCACCCAGCGCCTCCACCGTGTACGGCCCCTTCGCTTCGCTCGCCGGCATGTACGGCACCGCGCTCACTCCGCGCACATCCAACGCAGTCGCAACCTCGCCCAGCACCTGGTTCGCCTCAGGATGCTGCGGCAGCGTAATCATGGTTCCACCCGCGTGCAAAATCCCCGCCTTCTCCCGCGCAATCGCCGCAATCGTTGGTCCCAGCCAATCCATGTGGTCCAGCGAGATGTCGGTCACGATCGAAATCAGCGGCTCCACCACGTTCGTCGCATCCAGCCGCCCGCCCATCCCCACTTCCAGCACCGCAATCTCCACCCCGCTCTCGGCAAAGTAGAGAAATGCCAGCGCCGTCAGCATTTCAAAGAAACTAGGCATCTGTGGCAGCCGGCCCTGCCTCACCAATCGATCGCCCGTATCTGAGACCCGAAAAAACAGCCGCGCAAAATCCCCATCGGCAATCTCTGCCCGCCCCACGCGAATCCGCTCATTCGGCCGTTCTAGGTGAGGCGACGTATATAGTCCCGTGCGCAGCCCCGCTTCCGTCAGAATCGACGCCAGCGTGGCCGCCGTCGATCCCTTTCCATTCGTCCCCGCAATCAGCACTTCCGGAAACCGCCGCTGCGGATCGCCCAGTGCCGCCAACAGAATCCGCACCTCATCGAGTGAAAATTTCCGCCGCGCTTGCCCCGCCTTTGCATACAGCTCCGGCGTCATGGTGCTCAACTGTTCGATTGCTGCCGCGTAGGACATAGGAAAGTTCAGTATAAGATCGCCGTCGCCCACCCCATCTCGCCCCACCCCGCATCTACCCCATTCCTTCTCCCGCTGTGTAAGACGCGCTCGCCGCAACCCGCTCCATACAAGCACCTTCGCCGCGCCTCCCACACAACCCACACGCCTTCCACAGCCTTCAGCCCCACCCCGGTGGGAGTCTCGGATAATCACGGTCGCATCTCACCCTTCGCGCACCGGTTTTCCAATTCCCCTCATTCCCACAGCCA
The DNA here is from genome assembly GCA_963729915.1 of uncultured Acidobacteriota bacterium. Classification (GTDB taxonomy): domain Bacteria; phylum Acidobacteriota; class Terriglobia; order Terriglobales; family Acidobacteriaceae; genus Telmatobacter. Next base: position 203,336 of record CAVSQE010000001.1, read on the forward strand.
CGATTTAGAAAACTCTCACCCCTCTCAACCCCGCGCCCCCATGCGTCTCCGCCCCGATTCCCACTTTTCCTACCCCACCTACGGGTGCTTCTGTCTTTTCTTTATCTCTACTCACACATACCCACCCCTCCCCGTCGCGATGCACACAGGCTCTCCACCAACCCACAATCCCGCGCAGCTCGCACCCAGGCCAGCGCGCTTTTTCTATTGGCTACGCACTATTGGCTGCTGGCTGTCCGTTTCCCCCGTATTTCAGAAATGCAGCCCACTTTTCCACGCGCTATTTCATCGCAGGATCGCTACAATCGGGTTGATGAATCGTCGCCGCTTCCGGCGCCCCGCAAGCTGTTGTACAGTGAGGGCATAGGACGCGGCTTCTGGGGCAGGGGGATTCGAATGCCAAGCGTCGAAACTGAAGTTGAGAAGCCGGCCGCGCAGGGGGCAGCGATGGAAATTACCGTAAGCCGCCAGGATCTGGTCAAGGAACTCACGGCCACACAGAGCGTCGTCGAGCGCAAGACCACCATCCCGATCCTCTCCAACTTTCTCATCGAGGCTGAAAACGATCGCCTCAACATCACCGCCACCGATCTCGACCAGGCCATCCGCACCAGCGCCGCCGTCAAGGTCAAAAAGCCCGGCGCCTGCACCATCCCCGCGCGCAAACTCTACGACTACATCAAGCTCCTGCCCGACGGCGACATCTCCATCAAGCTGCTTGAAAATCACTGGGTGCAAATTCGCAGCGGCCGTTCCAACACCAAGATGGTCGGCATGGCGCGCGCCAACTATCCGCAGGTTCCCGAGTTCCCCACCATCGCGGCCACCAGCATCTCGCTCGTCGCCCTGCGCACACTCATCGCGCGCACCATCTTCGCCATTTCCAACGAGGAGTCGCGCTACACCCTCAACGGCGCATTGCTCATCCTCAAGGCCGAATCGCTCGCCATGGTCGCCACCGACGGCCATCGCCTCTCGTTTGTCGAAAAGCCCAACGAGACCCTCGAAGGCATCAGCGGCGAAAAGCGCGTGCTCATTCCGCGCAAGGCTCTCCAGGAGCTGCAATCGCTGCTCGCCAACTCCGACGCCGAGCGCATTGAATTCGCCGACGACGAGCACACCCTCTTCTTCCGCGTCGGCCATCGCACGCTCTCCAGCCGCAAGCTCACCGGACAGTTCCCAAACTTTGAAGCCGTCATGCCGCGCGACAACACCAAGTTCGCCGTGGTCCGGTCGAGTGAACTTTCTGCGGCCATCCAGCGCGTCGCCCAGTTTGCCGACGAGCGCTCCGGCGCCATCCGCATGAAGCTTGAAGACAACGAGCTCAAGGTCAGCGCCCAATCCTCTGAATCTGGCGAGAGCGAAGACACCATCGACACGCCCTACCAGAGCGAAGCCATCACCGTGGGCTTCAACTCGACGTACATCCTCGACTTCCTCAAGGCCCTCGACAACGCCGGCGAAGTCCGCCTCGAATTCAAGGACCAGCAGTCCGCCGGCCAGATGCGCCCCGAAGATCCCGACGCCGAGTACAAATACCGCTACGTCCTCATGCCCATGCGCATTTGAGACGCAAGTCTTTTAGAATCATTCAAAATGTTCGCTTTCTGGCTGCCTGAAACCGGCCAAATGTTCGCTTAGTAGCGACCGTTTGCCCCCGGAATGTGCGCCTGGAATTTCGCGATTTTTCGAGACATATTACAGAGAATTTCGCGCCCCAAGAGCGAGTGTGAATAAAGAATTTCGCGAATTCGCGCAAAGGGTTGCAGAGAATTACCCATAAGTGTTGCAAGATGGGTTTAGGTGCGTGTTTTTGTGCAGGTTTGCGCGCGAAAACACGCATTTTTTGTGTCAAAAACAGGGAGCGAGGGAGCAAGGGAGCAAGGGAACGAAAGGACGAGGGGCGAGCTATGCAGAAGGTAATGCGGGAGCGGGCTAGGTTGGATTTGGAGCGGAGGGTGCGGTGGTACCGGCGGGCACGGCTGCATCCGCGGCCACCGGAGGGATGGTTGCGGGCGATGCGGCTGGCGGTGGGGATTCCGGCGGAGCAGATTGCCGGGCAAATGGGTTTCACGCCGCGGATGGTGTTTCAGACGGAGCGGGCGGAACAGAAGCGAAGCATTTCTCTCGAGCGGTTGGAGAGGATGTCGCGGGCGCTCGGGTGCGACCTGGTGTACGGGCTGGTTCCGTGGGAGCGGTCGCTGGAGGATCGTGCGATGGAGTTGGTGGAGCGGGAGGTGTGGAGGAAAAGGTATACGACGCGGCGGGTCGGGAAGTCGGCGAGTTAGTGGGGAGTGGACTTGTGATGAATGGGTGGAAAGGGGGCTGAGGAGTCGTCCTCGTGGTTGCGACAAATAGGTGGCTGATCGGCAAGTCGTTGATGAGGATTCGGCTCGACCGGGCTAGGACGTCAGCTCGCGTCAGGTGAAAAGCGACGCCTGGCGCTCGATTCGGACCTCTGAAGAAAAGTTATCCAGCACGAAACTAGCAGGTATTTGCGCCAGCTCTTTCGGCTCAACTTTATGAAGTCCGCCGCCATATACTCGGCCCTCCGAGAGAAAGCGATCTGGCGAGATTTGTTTCAGAGCCTCGAACACTTTTGAATACAGGTCAGGGTCTTTCTGCAACGCCCCGAGCAGAGGGCCTTTGGGGTAGAGCATTAGATACACGTTGTGCGCGGTCGCTTTTGAGCGGTTCCAAATAAACCGAAACGGCTGCTTTCCCTCGCGCTTCCTTCCCATATAGGTACAGAGAAACGGCGCGGGGGGACGTTGCTCCTGGGAGTACCAGGGCGCGCGGTGGCTAGCGAGGTAGCTTTCGGGAACGTTATCTTCGTGGCCGGCCTTTACGTAGGAGTAGAAGCGCGGCCATTTCAACTTAATCTCGTCCTCGGACTCCGAACAGTCAAGAAGAAATAGGCGAGGAGAGATGTTGGGCCGACCATCTGCGAGCGCCTCGACGATGTCTTCTTTGACGTGACGTGGGCCCGGAAGGATTGGCCTCAGAAACTGGGGAGGAATCTGCCATTTCTCGACTTGGTCTTCGTTTAGGATGAAGAAGCTGTTCGAGCCTGTCGCAAGCCCGCGCTTAATGGAGAATACATCTCCCAACGTCAGCTCCGCCTTTTCGGAAACCATTGTTGTTGAGGGGAACTGCGTCCATTTGCGGGCTCTCCGCAGAGTATCAAGAGAGATAGATGCGTCTGATTGTGGCGCTTCAATGGGGCCGCCGAAGGAGAATCTCACGAGGTGCCCGGGTGGTGCTGGCGCTTTCCGGAACACTACGACCGCGGAAGAAACCAGCGCGTCGCTAAACTGCACGTCGGTCGGGCAGAAGCGATGGACATGAAGGAGGGTGACGTGTTTGGTCAGGTAATGCCGCAATGCAGCGCCATAGTTTACGTCCATGAACTCCGACGGAATAAGCCAGATAGCGATCCCTTGGTCTTTCATCCATTCGTGGCACAGGAGAAGGAAGTAACAGTACAGTCCGGCGAGGCCGCTGATTTCGATCTGCAGTGACCGCGCAAGACTTGTCTTTAGCCGTTGCTTTTCGGACCCAGGCAAATGGTGGTGGCGAACATATGGGGGATTTGTGAGCACTAGGTTATAGACCGGTTCCGGGGTGCGCTTTGTGAAGTCGCCTTCGATTACTCGGAGGCCTTCCTTAGCCCACAGTTGTCGTGCGATGTCTGCGAATAGGGGGTCGACCTCAATGCCGACGGCATCTCGAATTTGTTGCTGCGGGAAAACCTGGGATAATGCTGAGAAAAATGAGCCGCTCCCGACTGCGGGGTCGAGAAACCTTATTGGATCATTTGAGAGGATAGTCTGGGCGTAGCGTGCCAGGCTCAGCGCCAGTTTGGGAGGGGTTGCAAACTGCCCAAGCTTGTTACGCTCAAGGGCGGTTTTCATGAGATCGAGCCTTGCCTGCTCCGCCTGTCTCCGCCGTTCAATTGTCAATGTCGCCATTCGTGCCCTTAGATCCCGAGTTGGTCAAGGTCTGACGGTCGGTGTTCCCAAATCCAGTCTATGCCTTCGGCAGCTTCATAGCCGAGATATGACGCGTCGAAGTATCCGCACAGGAAAAGGACGAAGACAATGTTGTCCCCGTAAGTCGTTTTCAACTGATTAATCTTCGTCGCTTCCTCTTTTCGGCGCTTATTGACGTTCGTAAAGTCACCAGCCGCTTTTGCCTCAATCAGTAGTGGAAAGTGCGGCAGCCTAGCTTTTTTCGGTTGGATAACGGCGTCTATGGGAATCCTAACCGTTTTGGAACTCGCTCTTGATGGCTTCGCCGTTACATTCAGACGGAAGCTAAACGTCCCGGATTCCATCTTGGTGATCGGGGCGGCAGGTGGGTGTGCCTTATGTTTGTATCCCCTGGCAATCAGGTATTGCTCGATGATGCTAAGTTGCCGTTTTTCCTGGGCATTACGGACGATCGGGTCGGCGATGGCGCCGCATAAGCGGTCGGCAACGATGGTTGATGAGCGGTAGCGCTCTTCCTCGGTGGGACGGCGCTTCTCCTGCAGCCAGGGAAACACGTCCACATCCAGCATCTTTGAGAGGACGGAACAGATTCTTTCCAAATGAGCCAGCGCTAGTCTTGCTGAAAGCTTTGGTGCAATCTTGCCCTCTTCCATCCGCCCGACAAAGTTCTTAGTTGATTCTGCGAGTCCGATCAATCGATCGCGCGCGAGAGGAGGACATGTAGACATTCGCAGCATCTGAAGGATGGCTGGGCTAGCCCGTAGGATTTCTGGTGTGATTAAGGCCAAATCCTCGGTGCGCAGCAATCCGAGCGCTACGTCCTCAATTGTCTGTTTTCGCGTGTCGCGGTAGGCTTTTGGAGCGAATTTAGTAAACCACTGGTTGAACTGGTTGACCGATGCTCTAGTGTCCGCCTTCCATAGGTGCGGTTTGTCGGCGTTGATTGGCATAGTCTATTTTTACTCGAGTCAGGTTCCGGCCTTCTTTTTCTTTTCAGTACCCATCTATGCCTTTGTCGTCCTTCGCGCCCTAGTGGTCGCGCAGTTTGTTCCTTACGTGTTGGCGAGTGGGGTCGTCGGTGCGAGGTCCTGAGGGGTTCCCCAGGCTTGCGCTAGGGGCTAGCGTCTGACGCCCGCTACGCGGGCTGGGTGGTGGGGTTTGAGCGCGGCTGCGCCGCGAACGCTAACCCCCGAAAAGTTGTGGGCGGGGATTCGTGGGGCTTCAGAGGGTGCTGAAAAAGGCAACTGTGCCGTGCGTACTTTCTGATAGAAGGAGGAGATGCGTGGAGATGACAGTTTCCAGGACGAGTTATTTTCCTACGGCGGGTTAGCGGAACGTGTTCCGGCCAAGCACCCGTTGCGTCGCATTCGTGATTTTGCCGACTCAGCCCTCGAGCAGCTGTCTTCTGAGTTCGATCGACTGTACGCCAAGATAGGGCGGCCGTCGATTGCTCCCGAGCAACTGCTGCGCGCGCTTTTGCTGCAGATGCTCTACTCGCTGCGCTCCGAGCGGATGCTGGTCGAGCAACTGGAGTACAACCTGCTTTTCCGCTGGTTCGTAGGCCTGCCGCTCAGCGAGCCTGCCTGGGCCGCCACTAGCTTTACCAAGAATCGGGAGCGCCTGTTGTCCGGCGACGTAGCGCAGTTATTCTTCGCTGCGGTGGTGTCCGAGGCGCGCCGGAATGGGTTGCTGGACGTTGAGCATTTCACAGTTGACGGCACTCTTATCGAGGCCTGGGCTTCGGAGAAGAGCTATCGCGAGAAGCCGGATCAGCCGTCGAAGGGTAACGGCTGGCGGGGTAGGAAGCTGAAGTCCGACACCCATGAGTCGGTCACCGACCCGGATGCGCGGATGTATCGCAAGGGCCTGAAGACGGGCTGGAAGCTACAGCACATGGCGCATGCAGTGAGCGAAAACCGGCATGGTCTGGTGGTGGCGACCTCGGTCTCCGCATGCTCACCCCGTGCCGAAAGGCAGGCAGCCATCGTCATGGTGCGACGGCTGAAGCAAGCAGTGACACCACGCACCGTGGTGGCCGACAAGGGCTATCACGAACAGGACTTCGTTGAAGAACTGGAAAAGATGAACATAGCAGCGCATGTTCCGCCCTACTCTAAAAAGCGCAGATGTTGGGTGGACCGCGCGCTTTACGAGCGGCCTGAGTACGCTGAAAGCCAGAAAAAGCGCAAATGGATCGAACGCTTCTTCAGCTGGCTCAAAACGACTGCCCACATGCGAAAAACACGCCACCGCGGACACCGAAAACTAAACTGGAACTTCACTCTGGCCGCCGCAGCCTACAACCTCACAAGAATGGCAAAGCTAATGTCCTAAGGCTCACACCAATGGCCACACGGATGACCTAGGGCGCCACAAGCCTGCCGAACTACTTCTCACAAAAGCCCAAAAACTCCAAGCAAGAACAATCCGTCCCGAAAAGAGCCCTTTTTAAGCACCCTCTTAAGCCTCCCGCTCCCTCCGTGTGGCAATCTGCGAGTGCGGGTGCGAGTGCGAGTGTGAGTTTGGCGCGGCCGATTATTCGTCGTCGTCGGGCCAGTCAGGTTCGCTGGGGAGGAGCTTGGAGGCGTCGCGCTTGATGGTGCCGTCCGCGAGGACTGTTATTGCGCCATCGCAGCTCACGCTTTTCACCATGCTCGGGTCCCACTCGGGCTCGTTGGCGAGGATCTCGGCCCAGGAGGGTCCTTTGCGCTTCTTCTTTCCGGGCGCCGCTTTTGGCCCGCCGGTGAGCTCGACGAGGAGATGCGCGACGGTCGCGTTGCCGGCCTTGGTTTTGTTGATGAGGGCCTGGGCGATGTCGTCGGATTGCTCACCGACCATCTTGTTGACGGAGTCGCGCAGACGGATTGCGCCGCGGCCGGCGGGGGCTTTGCGCTCCCTGGTTCGAGAGGGTTTGCGGCCGGGCTTCGCGCGTGGCCTTCTGGACGCCTTTTTGGTCTCGGATGGGTTGGGTTTTTCCGTTAGCTCCTTCACTTGATCACCTGCTTCCCGATGATTGCGATTTGATGATCTAAGAGTAGCTGGAAATGGGGGAGAATTCTGCAATGGGAAACTGCTGATTCGGTGGGAGTTGGAAGATTTGGGGCTTGACGGGGAAACGGCGAGTGTGTGGGTGCGAGTGTGAGTGTGCCCAGCACGAAAAGCAAATGCAGGTCCTTCGACTCGTCCCGGCGAGCCGGGACTCGCTCAGGATGACCGGGGCGCCGTGTGGGCGTGTGAGTGCGAGTGTGAGCGTGGGTTAGCGCGGGCGTGGACGCCCACATTACAGCCGGTCAGGAGACCGGCGCTACTTCTAGCCGCTGACTTGCTAACCTGCGGACTCGGTGACTTGCTGCTCTGCGGGAGCCTTCATGAACTCCAACGCGCGGATTAGGTAGGGCTTCATATCCTTGCGATGGATGACGGCGTCGAGGAAGCCTTTTTCCAGCAGGAACTCGGCGCGCTGGAAGCCTTCGGGGAGTTTTTGGCGGATGGTTTGCTCGATGACGCGCGGGCCGGCGAAACCGATGAGCGCGCCAGGCTCGGCTATGTTCAGGTCGCCCAACATGGCGAAGCTGGCAGTGACGCCTCCAGTAGTTGGATCGGTGAGCACGGAGATGTAGGGCACGCGCGCGTCGTCCAATTGCGCGAGCGTGGTGGCGATCTTGGCCATCTGCATGAGGCTGACGACGCCTTCCATCATGCGCGCGCCGCCGGAAGCGGCAACGATGATGAGCGGCTTGCGCAAGAACCGCGCGCGATCGACGGCGCGGGCAATGGTTTCTCCCACGACGGCGCCCATGGAACCGCCGATGAAGCCGTACTCCATGGCGCTGACGACGACCTCATGCGGGCCCATGCGGCCGACGCCGTTCAGGATGGCGTCGTCGAGGCCGGTGGTCTCGCGCGCCTTGCGCAGGCGCTGCTTGTATGGCTTGACGTCGACGAAGCTGAGCGGATCGGTGGAGCGCAGGCCGGTGTCGACTATTTCGTAACCGGGATCGAGCAGGAGATTGAGGCGGGAGCGCGCGTCGAGCTTGAAGTGATGCTGGCACTTGGGACAGACCTGGAGGTTGGCCTCGAGTTCGGCCTTATAGAGAGGCTGGCGGCAGCTGGGGCATTTGACCCACAGGCCTTCGGTGCGCACGCTTTTTGCGCCCGCGTCGGGGCCGTTGTCGCCCGACGAGCCGCTGTCCGGACCGGGATAGTCGCCGTTCTCGCGCTTAAACCACGTCATACCGAATGCAATTGTATATGGCGACGCCGTGAGCCGTGAGTCGTGAACCGTGGACCGTGAGTCGTGGATCGTGACGCGTGGTTCGTGGCGCGTTTCGGGATTGGCTTTGGCGTTGGGGGATGATATCGCTAGTAGGAAGGCGCACGGATCGGCCTGGCGTTCGGAATCCCGATGGGGAAGGGAGCCGTAGCATGGTTGAGTTTTCGCGGACTGTGGTTTCGATGAGCACGGCTGGGGTGCTGGTGCTCGTGGCCGGAGTGATTGCACGGCGGGCGGGCTTGCGGTCCGGGCCGCTGACTGCGCGGGCGATTGCGCTGGGACGTGTGTTTGTGGCGGCTCCGCTGGCGACGTTTGGCGCGCTGCACCTGGTCTCGGCACACGGGCTGATGGAGATGGTTCCCGATTACATGCCGTGGCCGCTGTTCTGGGTGTACCTGGTGGGTTTCGGGCTGATTGCTACGGCGTTGAGTTTGATCTTCGATCGCGTGACGTTCTGGTCGAGCTTGCTGGCGGGCGGGATGTTTCTGGCGTTCGTGGCGATGATGGATTTGCCGGGGGTAATCACGGGGCAGCACGATCGTTTTGCGTTTGCGCTGCTGGCGCGCGAGACCACGTTCGGTTGCGCTTTGCTGGCGCTGGCCGGCAGCGTGGCTCCGCGCGGGTCACGCTGGGCGAAGCTGGTGACGCCGTGCCGCATTGTGTTCGCAGTGGTTGCGATCTTTTATGGGGTCGAGCATTTTCTGCATCCGGAGTTTCTGCCTGGCGTGCCGCTGGAGAAATTGACGCCGGCATGGGTTCCTGTGCCGCGCGTGTGGGGATACGCGGTGGGCGCGGTGTTGCTGGTGAGTGGCGCGCTGATGCTGATCAACCGCAGGGCGCGCGAGGCGGCGGCGTGGCTCGGCATTGTGCTGGCTGCTACGGTGGCCATCATTTATGTACCCATGCTGGGGCCGGCGCACGGGACGGACCAGATTGTCGAGGCGATCGACTATATATTCGACACGCTGCTGTATGCGGGGACGGCGCTGATTGTTGGCGAGGCTTTGGGGCGGAGGCAAGAGGACGGCCTCTAGCTGCGGGCATCACTTTCCGCCGCGCAGGTAGGCGTCGTCGCCATCGATCCAGTCCTGGCGCGGGGGATTGAAGATGTCGAGCGCGATGGAGTCCTCGAGCGCGACAACTTCGTGGGGCACGTGCGGCGGAATGCAGAGGATCTCGCCGGACCGCACGGCAATCGCTTTGCCATCGATGCGGAACTCGAGTGCGCCGTCGACGACGTGGCTGATCTGCTCGTGGAAGTGGCTGTGCTGCGGCACGTGCGCGCCCTTCTTGAGCACGATCCGTGCGAGCATGGTGTTGGTGCCGACGACAAACTGACGCGTCACGAGCGGATTCATCTGCTCCGGTTCGATCTCGCTCCAGCGATGATGCGTGGGTTCGGTCACGCTTGCCTCCGGCTCTAGTACTCGATACCACGCTGCGCCAGGATGCCTTTCTGGTAGGCGTGCTTCACTTCGCGCATCTCGGTCACGGTATCGGCCAGCTCTACCAGCAGCGGGTGCGCGTTGCGGCCGGTCAGGATCACGTGCACCATCTCCGGCTTGTTGCGCAGCGCTTCGGCTACGAGCTCCGGGTCGAGCATTTTGTAGCTGATGGCGTAGTTGATCTCGTCGAGAATCACCAGGTCCCACTCGCCGGAGCTGATCGCTTCGCGCGCCTCGGCCCACGCCGCTTCGACCATGCGCACGTCCTCGGGATCGGGATCCGCGCCCCCGATCTTCACAAAGCCGCGGCCCATCTGCTTGAGCACGAAGTTCTCGCCGAAGGCGGCCGCGGCATCCAGTTCACCGTAGTGCCACGAGCCCTTGATGAACTGCAGCATCAGCACTTTCATGCCGCATCCCACGGCGCGCAGAGCGGTGCCCAGCGCCGCGGTGGTCTTACCCTTGCCGGGGCCGGTGTTGATGAGGATCAGTCCGCGCCGTGATTCGGTCATGCCTCGTGTTCTCGCCTTCTCAATGTCCCGTGTGGTACGGGTGGCCCGTGAGAATTGTACAGGCACGGTAGAGTTGCTCGGCCACCACCAGGCGCGCGAGATGGTGGGCCAGCGTCATCGATCCCAGCGAGAGCAGGCCACCGCGGCGTTTGCCTTCGGCCAGCGCTTCCGCAGACCATCCATCGGCCGGGCCGACGGCAAAAACCACGTGCTGCCGGCCCTCATCGCGCCGCTTCCCCAGCCACTCCGCCAACGACTCCGAGGTCATCTGCCGGCCGCGAACGTCGAGCATCAGGACCACCGCCTCCGTCCTGCCGCGCTGTTTGCCCAGCCACTCGAGGAGCGCGCCTTCGCTGCGGAAGGCTTCGGCACTGCATCGAATAACGCCAGCGCAGCGCTGGAGATAGCTGCCAATGAGCGTCTCGTAGCCGTCCTTTGCTCCCGGCCGGGCGCCGATATGGGCCAATGTCACTTGCATGGAGAGGAGGATACCGCAAAACGGTGGTTTGGGCCTCGGGTTGTTGAATTGTCAACCGTCCCAAAATCTGTAGGTTGTGTCCAATTTTGGGAATATCCATACGATCGTGTATGGAATTTCATATTCCACCTAAACCAACCCGATCATTGACAGATCAATAAGTCTTTTATTTTCTGTAAAGAATGACCATTTACCGGTATCTCCAAGTATGGCACGCATCGTGCATTCAGTGGGCAGAGGCATTGGTGGGAGGTGTATTCTGGCGCCAAATCATCCTTTTTGTTTTGATCGTCAGGTACACCGCACCGACGTTAAAGGTCACATCAAGTGCGCCTGCACTCGCTTGGATGGCCTTTCTGGCTTGTAAATTTGAGTACGGCTGTTGATTCTGAAACAACTTGCGGGATCGGACTTGCCCTCCCCATCGAGCCTCCGAAAGCGCACAACCTGGATCGCGAACGGTCCTCCACGGACCTTCCGGTGCAGTAAAGACAAATTGGGAGGAGTTCTGATGCGTTTTTTCCGTTTACAAGGCATTGCTCTCGTGTTTGCGGTTGCGTTTGCACTGGGATTCGTAGTCACAACGCAGCAACCGTCCGCCTATTGCCAGGAAACCACCGGAGGCCTACAGGGCACGGTAAAGGATCCGTCCGGCGCCGTCGTGCCCAAGGCCCATGTCACACTCACGGGCACCACGCTCATCGGCAGCAAGGAACTTGTGACGGATTCGAGCGGCTATTACCGCTTCGCTAACCTCCCTCCGGGCAGCTACACCCTTGTTGTGAAGGCCGAGGGATTTGAGACCAGCAAGCGTGAGGGAATTACGATCGAGATCGGGCGCTTACCGAACATCGACCTGGTTCTCAAGGTAGGTTCCGCGGCGACGACGGTGGAGGTAACCGGCGCAGCTCCGGTCATCGATACCACTACGACCCAGAATATTACCAACGTCAATCAGGAAGAGCTCCAGAATCTTCCCACCGGTATCACCTTTCAGTCGGTCATTCAATTCGCTCCGATGGCGCGCGACGAACCTTTGTCTGGCATGCAGTCGGCCGGCCACGGCATCGGCGGCAGCGGCGGCTCCATGCCGGGCTCGAGCGGCAACGGCCAGAGTTTTGGCTATATCATTGGCGGCGCGGCCGACTCCGAGTCGAGTTACCTTGTGGAAGGCCAAGACACCGAAAACATCTCCGGCGGCTACTCCAAAGCCAACGTTCCCATGGACTTCATCGACGAAGTGCAGATGAAGACGTCAGGCGTGGAAGCGGAATACGGCGGCGCGCTGGGCGGCGTGGTCAATGTGATCATGAAGAAGGGAGGAAACGAGTTCCACGGGTCCATCTTCTCGACCTACGAATCGTCTGGAACGGATGCGAATCCGGTGAACGCGTATCTGCGCTATGACCCCCTCAGTTCGGGTAATGCGTCAGTCCGCCAGGATCCTAACGAACAGATTTATTCGCCGCAGAAGGGACATTTCCGGACTGCAGAGCCGGGGATCCTCGTCCAGGGCCCCATCTACAAAGACCGCCTATGGTTCGTTGCCGGGTTCGAGCCGCTGGTTCAAACCCGCGCCCGCACAGTGAACTTTGGCAGCTATGACAACAACGCCGGCAACCAGTACTTTACGCAGGATCGCCAACAGTATTTCGGGTATGGCCGAATCGATGCCGAGCTGACGCAGAAGATCCGTGTCTTCGGTTCGTGGCTCTATCAGTACGCGCGTGAAACCGGCGATGAAATACCCACTTCCGACCCAATCTCGACGGAGCCCAGCTTTCTGAATACAGCCATACTGAGTCCGCTGGCACTATACAGTCATGGACTCGGCTGGTCGGCCCCCAACGCCACCTACAACACGGGCGCGGACATCACGCTTAACCAGCACCTGGTGGCCACCACACGCTACGGCTACTTCTTCGATAACTACCATGACTTTGGCTGGCCCACGAGCCTTCCGGACATCGTGTGGGCCAACGACGGCACCGGCGCATGCGACAACTCTGGTTCCACTGCGTATCCCGTCCAGTGCCCGATCGCGGATGGAGGGGGCGCGCCTCTACCGGCCAACCTGCAACAGCCGGGCGGTACTGCCACCCAGCCTTACAACGCCAGCTACACTCTGGTCAATGCCGACAAGCACTACCAGTTCAACCAGGACGTCGCCTTCTACAAGGGCGGCTGGTGGGGCACGCACAACCTCAAGTTCGGCTACCAACTCAACCATCTCGTGAACTCGATCAGCCAGAACGGCAACGTGCCCTATGCGTTTATGACGCTTGGGACCGGCGCCGGGTATTCCGCCTTGACGACAACTGGCAACACCAACTGCGACGCTCTGACAACTGTATGGGGCTCCTGCGCCGGCCTGTATGGCTACATCACCATCCAGGATTTCTCGACGATTCTTACCGCGCCGGCGAGCGACTGGAACCACGCGTTTTACGTGCAGGATTCCTGGACGGTCGGCAAGGGCCTGACTCTCGACCTCGGCCTGCGCATTGAGAAGGAAAGCCTACCCGCGCCGGCTGGAGTCAAGGTCCCCGCCATCAACTTCAGTTGGGGCGACAAGATTGCACCTCGCCTGGGAGCAGCGTGGGATCCGACCCGAAAGGGCAAGATGAAGATCTTCGGCAGCTACGGCGTGGTCAACGACGTCATGAAGCTACTGCTGGCGCAGACCTCATGGGGCGCGCAGGCTTATGAAGACTGCAGCTACCCGCTGGATTCAGACGGAACCGGCGCCGGCTTCAGCGTCTCTGATCTAGATATCACGTTCAAGAACGACCGCGCTTGCCCGAATGGCGTGGCCACCACGCAGGCCAACTTCGCCGGCAGCGTTCCCTCTGACTTGACGGATTCGGCATCGAAGGTTTCGATCATTGAGAACGCGAACTTCCGCCCCTGGGAGCCGGTTGCGCCCAACGTGAAACCGTATCGCCAGCACGAATATGTGGCCGGCTTCGATTACCAGATCAACCAACAGCTGGCTTTTGAAGCCAGGTACGATCGCCGCCGCCTCGATCACGTGATTGAGGACGCTTCGCTCTCTGACAAGGTTTGGGGTGAGATGTTTGCCGTCGTCAACCCGGGAGAAGGGGTGAACGCGACGATGGACAGCTACTCGACCTATCTCGCCTCGCTGGGTCAAGCCTTCGGCGTACCGGGACAGTCGTTCAGCGATACCGCTGATTTCGGCTCGGGTGCGGCGTTCGGCACATGCCCGACTTGCCCGCCGATGCCCAAGGCCGTTCGCAACTATGACGGTTTGGAACTCCGGCTGATGGTTGCTCCGAGGCATGGTCTGAGCGGCATGTTCAGCTACAGCTATAGCAGCCTTTGGGGCAATTACACAGGACTGACCACCACCGATCAGTCCGATGGCGGCGTTACGGGCCGCAACAGCCCCGACACCACCCGCGCGTTCGACGAGCCGTTCTACTACTTCGGCGCCAACGGCAAATCGAACAACGGCAAGCTGCCGACCGACCGCCCCAACGTGATCAAGGGTTACGTCTCCTACACGCTGCCATGGTGGAAACGCCAGGTCACCAACGTTGGACTCTTCCAGAACTTTCTCCAGGGCACACCGCTGGGATCGTACTTTGATATCGGCGGTGCAACAACCGGCGAGCCTTATGACGGGGTCTTCGCCTGGGGTCGCGATCAGTGGGTCGACGTGACCACCAATTCGTCGGGAGTTATGACTGTCGGCACACCGTATACCAAGCGCACCCCGTGGTACATTCAAAGCGATCTGAATGCATCGCATGAGGTGAAGATTGGCGATCGGAAGAGTATCTCCTTTGAAGCGACGGCTCTGAACGCGTTCAATGAGCGTGCGGTTGCCGCTTACTTCGAATCGGTCGACTCGTGGAACTTCCCGGTCTCGGCCCGCCCGGGTGGCCTAAGCATCGCCGGCGGTGCGTCGTCCTACCTGGCCTATGAGTCCGGCTACAATCCGCAGACCCTGCTCAACGCACGCCCAATCGTCAAGAACTCGCAATATGGACAGCCCTACCTTTTCCAGAATGGGCGTTCGCTTCGTCTCGGTGTGCACTACACCTTCTAAACTCAAACCCGGCTTCAGATACACAAATGGGGACCCGAAATCGGGTCCCCATTCTTTTTCCGATGATGAGGTTGGCCGGATTGCGCAACGGGCCTGTCGCGGCGCCGTTCAGCGTGAGCGCCGGGGCTTTTTCGCGGAGGGCTTTGCCGCTTTCTTTCTCACCGGCGCGGGTTTCCGGCGTGGCGCAGCTTTCTTCATTGGCTTCTTTACCGTTGCCGCGCGCCTTGCCGGCTTCTTTGTTTTTGTTGCGGACTTAGGCTTGGCTGCGGTCTTGGCCGATGCGGCGCGCGCTTTGACGGGAGCCTTGGTCCGCGCAGCGCGCGTCTTCTCTTTGAGCTCACTCTTCAGCTCCGCGTCGAACTCTTCTGGCGTGAGCGGGCGCGCCGACTTGCGCAGCCGCTCGATGTCGTAGAAGGCGCGGCGCTCCGACAGAAACACGTGCACAACAAAGTCCACATAGTCGAGCAGAATCCACTCGCCATGGCGGCGGCCTTCCACGGAGTTCGGATAGACGCCGAAGTCGCGCTTGAGCCGCAGCTCGATCTCGTCGGCAATAGTGACTGCCTGCCGCTCGTTGGACGCCGAAGTGACCAGGAAAAAGTCGCTCAGTCCCGAGTCGGCGGGATCGAGGGCAAGGATGCGGGTATCGAGGGCTTTTTTGTTTTCACAAACTGCGGCAGCGACCTGTACGAGGGCGCGCGTTTGCTTCTGCGCTGGCGTTAGTTTCATG
Source organism: uncultured Acidobacteriota bacterium (assembly GCA_963729915.1). GTDB lineage: Bacteria > Acidobacteriota > Terriglobia > Terriglobales > Acidobacteriaceae > Telmatobacter. Next base: position 218,841 of record CAVSQE010000001.1, read on the forward strand.
CGGTGGGGCGTTCTCCAATCTTCATGGTAGCTTGTCAATTCGGCGCACGGCAAGGTGGGGGTCGTGGCACGCGGGCAGCAAACAGGAGACAGCAAACTGCGGTCAGCTCTTCTCACCCTTTGCGATCTCCGCGGCGACCGCGGAAAGGATGGGCAAGCAGGTGAATTGGACTACGAACGGTAGAGCCCGTGTTGCGCGATGTAGGTGCGCACGGCCTTCGGTACCAGGTTGCAAGCTGCCGCCAGGCTGCTGGAATCCGCGTGAATCTGCGCCCGGATTTCTGACGCGCTGATCTCCACAAGTAGACCCAACAGCACATAAAACGGCGTGCGCTCGCCGGCCTGATTCACGAGGACAAACGTGCGCACTTCCACGCCGGATTCGTTCCGGCTCCTCGCCTGCTCGGACTCCAGTGAAAGGCCTGTTGGCAGAGCTGCCTTAAGGTCCTGGAGTGGCTGCCCTGGCCGGGAGGCCACGATCAACGGCGCCACAAAAGGGAGATCCGCGGCGCGGTGCCAGCGGGGCAGTCCGAAGAACGAATCCGCGCCCATCAGGCAAAAAAGGGCACTGTCGGGCGCAAGAGTGGTGCGCAGGCGCTCGATCGTGTCGATCGTGTAGTTGGGCGTGGTTCCGGCTGCGGATGTGCGGGCATCGGCTGGATTTGGGGCCGGTTTTGGCGCGTCGGCAAGCGAAAGCTCAAAGCCCGGCTCGCCCGCGATCGCCAGCCGCGTCATCGCCACACGGTCCTCAAAGCTCGCGGCGGGGCCCTCCGGCTTGAGCGGCTGCATGCCCACCGGGGCAAATAGCACTGCATCCAGCGCGAAGGCGGCGCGCGCGGCGCGCGCCACGGCCAGATGGCCCAGGTGCGGGGGATTGAAGCTACCACCAAAGAAGGCTACGCGCGATGCGACGCTGCGAGGCGATGAGCCTTCTTGAGCGGCTCCAGCTGTGCCCGGCTGGTTCATGGCTTCATCGTATCGCGCCGGGCGCGAGGGCCCGCTTTCCCTGGCGGATCTGCGCACTGTTCTGTTGCCGCGCCCGCGCCGTCGGATAGAATCGAAGCAAAGCACGAATCTTCGATCGGCCCTTCTGCCATGCGATACATCCTTGCCTTTCTTTCTCTTGCCGGCGTCCTTGTCTCCTCACTGGCGCTCCAGGTACATTACTCCACGGCCACCGAGCCCTGCTCCATCAACGAGCGCTGGGACTGCGGCATCGTTAATCACAGCAGCTACGCGGTCGCTTTTGGTGTTCCCGTAGCCGCGATTGGCATCGGCGGCTATTTGTTGATTGGCATCCTGGCGTTGACGCGGCGGCGCTTCCTGCTTCTCGTGGCCGCCGTGATCGGGCTGGGCTTTGCGTTGCATCTTTCGGGCATTGAGCGCGACATCCTGAGCGTCTGGTGTCTCTACTGCGTGATCTCGCAGGGAATCATCGCGCTCATCACGCTGCTCGGCGCTGTGTGGCTGGTGTTGCATGCCCTGAAGAAGCGGCGCGCGCCCGTGGAAGCGTAGGTCACCTTCCTCGCGCTGATAAAATTGATGCAGATTCATGTTCAGAGACTGGTATGCGCGCTGGATGTACGCGTGGGAGACGCGGCTGACGACGCGCGACGAAAATCGCGTGGTGCGGCCGCTAGAGTGGGGCTTCGAGTGGATTGTGCCCTTTCTCGAAGCGCAGGGCTTTGACTCTGTTGTGCCCGGGCCCGAGGTGGAGCGCGACGATGCCGCCGCCGAAGCCGCGATGGTGCGCATCAATCAATTCCTCATCCGCCATAGCAGGGAATTCTTCAGCTACACGCGGCCCACGGACTTCCGGCTGGAGGAGCGCTTTCCGGAACTCTTTCCCACCAACGTGCGTCCGGAAACGCTGGCCAAAGATGCGGAGATCAAGCGCCAGGCGGCAGAGGGCAAGCTGGAGCGCGCGCAATATCTGCGCTTTACTTCGCCGGAGCGCACGCCGTATCCCGAAAATGACCTGGTGAACGCGCGCTGGTATCCGGCGCCCGCGCACAAGGATCCCGCGAGGCCGAAGCAAGCCATCGTTGTGATGCCGCAGTGGAACGCCGACGGCTTCAGCCACAATTCTCTGTGCACGCTCTTCAATCGCATGGGTGTTTCGGCGCTGCGCCTGTCCAAGCCGTACCACGACATTCGCCGCCCTGTGGAGCTCGAGCGCTCGGACTACGCCGTGAGCGCCAATATCGGCCGCACCATCTCCGCCTGCCGGCAGGCCGTGGTCGATATCCGCTGCTGCCTTGATTGGCTCGAAGAGCAGGGGTACGAACATTTCGGGGTGCTGGGCACAAGCCTCGGCTCCTGCTACGGCTACCTGGCCAGCGCGCACGATGCGCGGCTCAGGGTGAACGCCTTCAACCACGCGTCAACAGCGTTTGGAGATGTGGTGTGGGCCGGGCAAAGCACGCGCCATATTCGCCAGGCGGTGCAGGAAGCCGGTCTCACGCAGGATCGCGTGCGCGCTCTGTGGGCCGCCGTCAGCCCGGTGAGTTACTACGCGCAGTTCAAAGGCGCCGCAGCCAACGGTCCGGGCAAGAACGTGCTCGTCATCTACGCCAATTACGATCTCACCTTTCCCAAGGAGTATTCGCTGCAGGTGGTCGATGCTTTCCGGCGTTCCGGCGTGCGCCACGAGGTGCGCGTGCTGCCCTGCGGGCACTACACCACCGGCGAAACACCCTATAAGTTTATTGACGGCTGGTACATGGGCTCATTCGTGAATCGTGCGTTCAAAGCGCTGCGGGAAGAGAAGGCGGCGAGTGCGGAGAATTCTTCGATGCCGGAAGCCGAAGAAGCGCTTTCGCGCTAGCGCATATCGGCAGATACGTTGAGCACCAATGCAAGCTTTGATGGGAGGCCCGGATGATGCAAAGACAACCGCAGGTCCTTCGGCCCCAGACGCGCTCCGCTCAGGATGACAGTTTAAATTCGATCGCTTAAGTTGCTTTTCTATTTCAATAAAGCGCTAGCGCACGCCGTCCAAATCCATCTGCAACAATTTTGCGGGATCGAGATACGCATTCTGCCAGCGCACGGCCCAGTGCAGATGCGGACCCGTCACGCGGCCGGTTGCGCCGCTCAATCCCACTAGTTGCCCCTTCGATACACGCTGGCCCTCGTGCACAGCGATGCGGCTCAGGTGCATGGAGAGCGTGTACAACCCCAATCCATGATCGATGACCACGCAGTTGCCCTCGAAATAGAGCCGCCGCGCCAGCACCACCACGCCGCTATTGCCCGCGCGCACAACTGTGCCGGGACGCGCGCGAAAGTCCATGCCTTTGTGCACGCTCGCGAGCTGGCCGTTGAAGGTGCGCCGCGTGCCGAAGCTGTCAGTGGGCGGGGCGTGAACTGGTGCGCGAAAATCGCCAGACCAGAGTGGTTCGGGCGCGCTCTCCGCAAACACTTTCTCCTTGAGCGCGATCTCGGCTTGAATGCGGGCCAACTCCTTAGGATCCGGCGCAACAAATTTCGGCGCAACGGTCAGCGTGCCGGTGAGGTAGTGCGCCTCGTGAATCTCAATGCTGCGGCTCAGATCCGTTGTGCCGCCGTTTGGTCCGCTCAGCGTCGCATTGATCCGAAGAGAAGAAGTGCCCACGGCACTTTCTACATCCACGCCGGCGAGCGCGTACCACGCCTGCCGATCGTGCGACCAAAAGAACTCGAGCTTTTGTCCCAACCACTCGCCCTCGAGCTTTGCGTTCGCCGGCGCGGCCACGCGAATCAATTCCGGCGAACCCGCTTCGACCACGGCGGGAGTGAGCGTGACGCTGGGCGCTTGCGCACGCGCCGCAATCGCGCACACGCAAAGCATCAGCAATGCAAATTGAAACCACAGTCTCAGCCGAAAAATTCTCATCGTCGCTAGAATAGCGGAGAAGTCCGGCCTCGACCCTACCGCGCTTTCGCGCTATCCTTGGGCAGATCAGGTTCTCGATGACTTCCCCGGCTCCCGATTCCTTCCGCACAGCAAGCCGCGTTGTGGCTCTCGCCGCGACAGCATTCCTGTTGTGTCTGCCGGCATGGGGCCAGTCCAGCGTGTCTCCCGCTCCCAGGCAGCCTAATCCCGTTCTCGTTGAACTGTTCACGTCGGAAGGGTGTTCCGATTGTCCGCCGGCGGATGCAGTGCTGGCCCAGCTCGACACGCAGGTGATCCCCGGCGCGCAAGTGATCGTGCTGAGCGAGCACGTGACCTACTGGAACCATCAGGGCTGGACGGATCCTTTCTCTTTCGACGAAATCGACCTCCGCCAGCAGGAATACGTGCGACAGTTCGGCCTCGATTCTCCGGCCACGCCGCAGTTTGTTGTGGATGGAGCAATGCAGGTGGCCGGCACCAATCCCCCGGTGCTCGCAGGCTTCATTAGGCGCGCCGCGGCCGCGCCGAAGATTCAGGTCGAAATTGGCAATGCGCAGCGCAGGGAAAACGGCGCCGTGGAATTCACCGTGCACACCGGGACCGCGGCAAAAGCCACATTGTTCGCCGTGATCGCGGAGAACGCGACGCACTCAGAAGTTTCCCACGGCGAGAATGCAGGCCGCACGCTGCATCATGTCGCCGTGGTGCGCGCGATCGAGGAGTTTGGTTCTAGCGCCACGGATGGCCGCACGCTGCAGCTTTCCGGCGGCAATGTTGTGCGCGCAGAAAAAGACGGCGAGCCGCTTCGGCTCGTCGTCTTTCTCGTCAGCCATTCTCGCGTTGTAGGAGCCGCGGAACAGACTCTCAATCCGTGAAATTTCCGCGTTTGATGCTGATCTTGGCGTGAGACTTCTAATTCGTGCTATCGGGATGCGGATGCGCGGCCTTCCACGCAGCCACGCGATCCTGCTCGGCGGAGAGCTCGTCGGCGGTGATGCGCTCGCCAATCATTTGGCGATTGGCCGCATACTTTTCCTGGTTCGGCCCTTTCACGCTGGCAGCCAGGTCGAACCAGAAATACGCGTCCGCGTCGCTGCGGGGCACGCCCTGGCCCATGGAGTAGAGCACAGCCAGCGTTCCCTGCGCGGTCGGGTCGCCCTGATCTGCTGCCCGGCGATACCACGATGCCGCCTGCTCCATGTCGCGCGGAATGGTGTTGCCGCCGCCGTCGCGATACAGCACGGCCAGATGCATCTCCCCGGAAATGTTGTTCTGATCTGCAGCCTTTCGGTACCACGCGAGTTCCTGCTGATAATCTCCGGCCATCTGCGCTTTGTCGTGCTCGCTGGCGGCCGCATGCGCGTACTGCTCGCCCACCGCGACCTGGGCCGCGGCGTCGCCGTTGTTGGCCTTGGCCAGCAGGGCCGGGTCGATTGGAGCTTTCTGTGCCGCGGCAGAAAGCAGCATGCCGAGAAACATCGCTACTGGAATCAGATAATTGCGTTGAATCGACACGAGTGCCTCGCAGATTCTTACATAAGGGATGCTGCTCTTAGTTTACGCACTGGGCGCAATTGTGGGGCATGGTTTAGCCGCAGGCCAGCTTGAACGAAACCGTTTCTCAGCGTCATGGATACAACCGTAGAAATCCTCTTGCAGTGCCTTAACGGTTCGCATCATCATGAAACCATGATCGCGATTGAACCCGTCACATTGCACAATCTGGATGCCTTCAAAGAGATTCGTCTTTGTGCGCTTGAGGATGCGCCGAAGGCATTCGGCTCCACTTATGCCAGAGAAAGCCAATTCACAGAGGACGAATGGAAATACCGCGTTAGTCGATGGAGCGGAGAGGCCGGCATTGGGTTTCTTGCTTGCGAGGATGGTGTTGCTTGCGGAATCGCAGGCGCATTTCTCGGTCCCGACGATCTGACTCGCGCACAGCTCGTTTCTATGTGGACGGCTCCTTCGCACCGGCAGCGCGGCATCGGCTGCATGCTGATTGACGAAGTTGCTGCGTGGGCACGCCTGCGCGGCGCCACTTTTCTCGATCTTTTTGTGGTTTCAAGCAATGAGCCGGCGCAGCGTTTTTACGAGCGCCTTGGGTTCGTTCGAACCGGCCGCACAAAGCCCTATCCCCATGATCCGGCGTTAATTGAGTACGAAATGGCGCGGCCGATTGCCTGAGCTAAGGCGCCCATGGGCGAAGGCGGTTTCAACACGCCGGGGAACCAGCTAAAATTTATCTATGACTGACCGCATGTCTTTACCCCTCGCCCAGGCCGACCCCGATGTGGCCGCCGCCATTGACCACGAAACCCTCCGCCAGCACGAGGGGCTGGAGATGATTGCCAGCGAAAACTTTGTTTCCGAAGCGGTGCTGGAAGCAGCCGGCTCGGTCTTTACCAATAAATATGCCGAGGGTTATCCCGGTCGCCGTTACTACGGCGGCTGCGAGTATGCCGACATCGTGGAGAATTTGGCCCGCGATCGCGCGCGGCAGATCTTCGGCGGCGAGCACATCAACGTGCAGCCGCACTCCGGCTCGCAGGCCAACGCTTCAGCCTACGCGGCAGTTCTGCAGCCCGGCGACACCATTCTCGGCCTCGATCTTTCGCATGGCGGCCACCTGACGCACGGGCATCGCCTGAGCTTCAGCGGCAAGCTCTACCGGACAACGTTTTACCATGTGCGTCGCGATACCGAAACCATCGACTACGACGAGATGGAATCCGTTGCATTGCAAGAAAAGCCGAAGGTCATCATCGGGGGCGCCAGCGCTTACCCGCGCCTGTGGGACTTCGAGCGCATGCGCGCGATCGCCGACAAGGTGGGCGCAATCTATATCTTCGACATGGCGCACATTGCCGGCCTGGTTGCGGGCGGCGTGCATCCTTCGCCGGTGCCGCATACGCACATTACCACCACGACCACGCACAAAACTCTGCGCGGGCCGCGCGCCGGCCTCATCATCTGCAACCAGGATCTTGCCGTGGCCGTGGACAAATCAGTGTTTCCCGGCCAACAGGGAGGTCCGCTGGTGCACATTGTGGCCGCAAAGGCGGTCGCTTTTGCCGAGGCGCTGCGCCCCGAGTTCCGCGACTACGCCGCGCAAATCGTCGCCAACGCCAAGGTGCTGGGCGAGGCACTGCGTGCAGCAGGATACCGGTTGGTGTCGGGGGGAACGGATAATCACCTCCTGCTGGTAGACGTGTTCGAAAAAGGCATCCTCGGCTCTGAAGCGGAGCTGGCTCTGGGCAAGGCCGGCATTACCGTGAACAAGAATTCCATTCCATGGGATACGAATCCGCCGCTCAAGCCATCGGGCATTCGCGTAGGCACGCCCGCGCTTACCACGCGCGGCATGAAGGAGCCGGAGATGCGTACCATCGGCGCGTGGATCGCCAAAGCGCTGGAGCAGCGCAACGACGACGCTGCGCTCGAACGCATTCGCGGCGAAGTGGCCGAGCTTGCCAACCAGTTCCCGCTTTATGCTTGGCGGCGCGCTGCTGCGACGGTGAATGCCTAAATCGCTGACTGCGCGACTTCGGACTCTGGCATCTTGCTATCCCACGTCTCAAAATCGAGACGTGGGGCACCCTCTATTTGTGCGAGACCAAGCGGCCAGAAACTCACCCCGAGCAAATCCAGAGCCAGAGCGCCACGAAGTGGCGGAAAGATTTTGCATGCCGGAACTTGCCCACCTGTGCAAAAATGCCGGAGGGCAACGATGGTTTGCCTCTGAACATCTAAGGAAACCGGACCGTTCGTGGCTCGCGTATTCTTTCGGTCAGCAGGAGGAAACGATGAAACGGATTCACATTGCGTTCGCAGCCTTGCTCGTATTCTCTGTGCCGGCGTTCGCGCAACATGGAGGCGGCGCCCCGAAGGCACCCAAGAGTGGGCCCGCGCCCTACCACGGCACGCCACAGGCGCCCAATCCGCAGCGCAACTATTCCCCTAAACCCGGCCAACCCAACGCACCGCACGTGGAAAATGGCAAGAAGTGGGTTGGTCATGACACCGGCGCCAACGATCCGCGCTATCACGTTGACCAGCCCTGGCAACACGGCCACTTTACCGGCGGCTTCGGTCCCGGTCACACTTGGCATCTTGGCGGCGGAGGTCCCAATCGCTTCTGGTTCAACGGCTGGTACTGGTCCGTCGCGGCCGCCGATATCGCTTTCTGCGACGGCTGGCTCTGGGATTCCGATGAAATCATCATCTACGAGGACCCGGACCATGTCGGCTGGTATCTTGCTTATAACGTGCGCCTTGGTACCTATGTCCACGTGATGTATCTCGGCATGTAAGTGGTTACGAACTTGCAGGGACGCAAGTCATGCGAAAAGAAACGCGGCGGGACGGGGAAAGCCCCTGTCCTGCCGCGGTTTTTTGGGGGCATTGCGCGAACCTATGCACAGCGCCGCACGCGCCAAAGTGAAGAACAGGCGCTAAGCAACTGCTAACCGGCGTACGCAGGCCGCGCCTCAGGGAATAATTTCACCGCACCTTCCCGGTAACATGACTTGATTACCAAATAACTTGCGCCGAACGATAAATGCGCGAATTTTCTGCATTATGCTGGATGGATGGCGATAGAAAATATTCTTGCCGAAATCGACGCCGAGATATCCAGGCTGCAGCAGGCTCGTGCACTGCTGGCCACGCTCGGAGCCGCAACCACCAAAGCTGGACGTCCAGCGAAAAAAGCGCCCGCCAAAGCCAAGACCAGAAAGAAGCGGGTTTTGAGCACGGAGGCGCGCAAGAAGATAGCCGACGCGCAACACCGGCGCTGGGCTGCGCAAAAGGCCAAGAGCAAGGCGCCGAAAAAGGCGTAAGCATTCAAGAACCGCACAAGCCTCTCTTGGTTTGCAACGGGATGAAGCGACCCGGCCGCGGAACCCTCCCTCGTGAAGGCGAGGGAGTGAACTGTCTTGCACATTCCCCCGGTGTTGCAGCGGTTATTCGGAGCTAGGCCTGGAGCAAGTCCCTTCGATCTCCCCCACTTAACGAATGGTCCATCCAGCCGTGCGGGAGAGTTGTGCCCGCGTGTTGCCGGCCATGGCCAGGAGCTGGCTGCGGCAACGTACCTTGCATTGATCGCGGGGCTGGGATAATGTGATGCCATTCATCCAGTCGTTCGGGATGCGTGGGGGTGGGGGATGCGTCCTACACTTTTCGTTGCTGTAACAGTCCTTTCGGCCTTTCTTCTGGCCGTCCCAGTGAGCCCGCAAACCAGCGCACCAAACACGCCGCAGACGCTGCAAGCCACATACGACCAGGCTATGCAGGCGAAGAATTGGCCGGCCGCAATCGCCGCTGCGCAGCAACTGGTGGACGCGAACGCCATATCGGCCAATCTGCTGCTGCTGGCAAACGCACAACTCTACGCGACAACCGGGCAAAGCGACACCGGCCCGATGGAAACGGCTCTTGCCACGTATGAGCGTGCGCTCGCCGCGGCCGAACAGGAGAAGCCAGCGGAGGGCCAGCCGGATACTGCGTGGAAAGACGGCTTGTCGAAGATCTATGTCGGGAAGGGCAATGCTCTGCTCAAGTTGAAGCGCACTCCGGAGGCGATCGACAACTATAACCGCTCCGCTGAGCTGTCCTCAAACCCCGGGCTGGCGTACTTCAATGTCTGCGCGGTGCTCTACAACATCGGCGACACAGCGAACTCGGCGGTAGCCTGCCGCAAGTGCGTGCAGGCCGACCCCACGCGCGCCAATGCCTGGTTCGTTCTCGGCTCGGACCTTTTTGCGGATGCCAAGATCGACGCCCATGGCAAGGTTTTGATCACCGCAGAAACACGCCAGGCACTCGAGAAATATCTTGAGCTCGCCCCCGACGGCCCCCACGCCGCCGATACCAAAGCAATGCTGCAGATGGCTGCGCAGTAGACACGGTTGCCAGTGGTTAGAAGGTGGCCCCGGCTCTAACCGCAGTAACTGACAACTGAAAACTGATCACTGACAACTAGTTCACTCCTGCCCTATGCCGCTCATCACCAGCATGCGCGGCTCCGTCATCTCCTCGATGGCCCAGCGGATGCCCTCGCGTCCCAGGCCGGAATCCTTCACGCCGCCGAAGGGCATGGGATCCAGCCGCCAACTCGGTGTGTCGCCGATAATCAACGCGCCCACTTCGAGCTCGCGATACGCGGTGAGAATGCGCCTGGCGTCGTGCGTGAGCAGCCCGGCCTGCAATCCGTACTTCGAGTGATTCACCCGCGCCAGCGCATCTTCAAAATCGTCGTACGGCTCAATCGCAAGCACAGGCCCAAAGATCTCCTCGTCGTGCAACTTCATGCCCGGCGCGGTTGCGGTCAGGATTATGGGCTCCATCATCGATCCCTTGCGCTCGCCGCCGGTGACCAGCTTGGCGCCCCCGGCAACGGCTTCCTTCACCCATGCTTCCACCCGCTCCGCTTCGCTCGCCCGGATCAGCGGGCCAATGTCTGTGGCCTCATTCGAGGGATCGCCGACCGCAAGCTTGGCGGCAGCATCTACTACCTTCCAAATAAACGTCTGGAAGATGCTGCGCTCCACAAACACGCGCTGCGTGCTGATGCACGACTGTCCCGCGTAGTTGAAGGCGGAGTGCGTGGTGCGCATTGCCGCGTCGTCAAGTTCTTTCCAGTCACCGTGCACGATGAGCGCGGCGTTTCCATTCAGTTGAAGTAGCACACGCTTGCGCCCCGAGTGAGCTTTCAGCTCCCAACCTACTTTCGCCGAGCCCGTAAAACTCACCAGCTTGATGCGATCTTCCTTCTCCGCGAGCCACGCGGTGTCAGCGTTATCGAGCGGCAGCACGGCCAGCGCCTCCTCAGGCCAACCCGCCTTCAAAATCACTTCACCCAACGCCAGCGCGGTAAACGTGCCCTGCGGCGCCGGCTTCAGAAGGAGCGGGCACCCGGCCGCCATGGCAGGCGCTGCCTTGTGCGCTACCAGGCTCAGCGGAAAGTTGAAGGGCGTAATGGCCAGCACCGGCCCGACGGGAAAGCGCTGCACCAGGCCCCAGCGGCCCTCGTAGCCCTCAGTCAAATCCAGCGGAATGCTTTCGCCGCCCAGACGCGCCGCCTCTTCGGCCGCGGTCTTGAAGGTGAGCACGGCGTGATCCACTTCATTCCGCGCCAGCCGCACCGGCTTGCCCGCCTCGGCCACAATCAGTTGCGCAAAGCGCTCCTTCTGCTCGATCAGCGCAGCCGCCACGTCTTCCAGAATCTCGCGCCGTTTCCAGCGCGGCAGTGCGCGCGTGCGGCGCAGGCTGGCCACGGCGTGATGCACGGCCTGGCGCGCATCGGCACGCGTGGCCTTGGTCACGCGCCCCACCAGTCCCTGATCCCAAGGCGAGCGCACTTCCATCGCCTCGCCGTCGGTCCATTCCTTGCCGCACAGCAGAAATCCTGTCTGCGTTCCCGGCCGCATCTTCATGGTGGAGCTCCTCAAACGAAGTAACTACGCTCTTGATGGTAAAGCGAGCGGCCGGGGGTTGTCCGTTGCCGCGGGCGGTCGACTGCCGGTTGCAACCCGATTCGGAACCTGGCGGACGACACGGAGATTTGCACGCACCACCTGGATGCGAGGCTGCGGCGGATGCGGTATAGTGGCTGCTACCTAAGTTAGCAACCGGCCAGATCCACGAAAAATCCACTCGCAAGGAAGGCACGATGACTGACATTCCCGGCAACCAGCAGCCTCCACAATTCGACCCATCGCAGCCGGCCATGCCGCCGCCTGCGCCGCCCTACCCGCCGGTGATCTATCCTCCAGCGAAAAAGGGACCGAGCGCGCTGAAAATTGTTCTCATCATCGTCGGCATCTTCGTCGGTCTCGCGCTCATCGGAGTCGCGCTTCTGAGCTACGGGGTCTACAAGGTCGCCAAATCTTCGAACATATCGATCAACACGCAGCAAGTGACGCAGGCCGACCTGGGCGTCGCCCTCTACCCCGGCGCGGAGGACAAGGCCAACGTGCACATGACCATCGCCGGCAAGAACATGCTTACGGCGACCTTTCTCACCTCCGACTCCAAAGCGCAGGTGATCGCGTTTTACCAAAGCAGCCTGGGACCGAACGCGCAAGCCCAGCCCAACTCCAACGGGGAAAGCTTCATTCTGGATAAGGGAGCGGGTGAGTCCGTGATTGTGACGGTGTCGCAATCGCCGAGCCTCCAGGGCGGCAAAACGCAGATTGTCATTATCCATGCCACCAAGGCCACGACGGCGTCGAATTGAAGGATGAGAGCCGGCGCGCGGCAGCACGCGTCGCCTTAGTCACACGCCCCACGAGTCCCTGATCCCAAGGCGAGCGCACTTCCATCGCCTCTCCGTCGGTACATTCCTTGCCGCACAGCAGAAATCCCGACTGCGATCCCGGACGCATCTTTATGGTCGGGCCCCCGTCAGGAAGAGTGCACGCTCTTGATGGTAAAAGGACTGGCCTCAGCATAGGCCTTCACTGGCTGCGACGCGGCCCGTGCAAGAGTTTCCGTTCGAGTTTCCGGGCCGCGCCGGCCGGGCCTGAAACAAATGACTTACGGGAATCGCTGCCCATGAGGTATAGTGGCTGCATTCTGCAAGCGGAACTCCCCCCCTTGAATTATCAGCGAAAGGTTTCACGAAAGGGGAATGACAATGTCCGACCCGACTTACAATCAAGCCGCTCCGCAGCCTGTTCCAGTGCCTCCAAAGAAATCCGGCTCCAGCGCGCTCAAGATCGTTCTGATCATCGTGGGAATCTTCGTAGTCCTGGGCATACTCGTTGTCGGCGTGATCGGCTACGGAGTTTGGCGTGTATCAAGGTCCGTTCACAAGGATGCCAACGGCCAAGTCACCATCAGCACGCCCGGCGGCACCGTTACTGCCAATTCGACCAGCCAGTTCACTGAGAGCGATCTGGGCATCGCCATCTATCCTGGCGCTCAGCAGCAGAAGGACAGCCTGCGCATGACGGTGGCCGGCAAATCCATGATCACAGCCAACTACCTCACGTCGGATTCGAAGGACCAGGTCATCGCTTTCTACAAGGACAAAGCAGGATCTAACGCGCAATCAATGATTATGGCTGGCGGTGCCGAATTTATCGTGGACCTGGGCGGGGGCGACCAGACCACGGTGATCATTAACCAAGAGGCAAACATGCACAACGGCGAGACACAGATCACCATCGTGCGTGCGTCCAAATCCTGAACCGGCCCAGATTCCGTGGCACTGCGCGCACGTTGACCGGGCATTCGCCGGGAGCCGTTCCGGGCGAACCGGCCGCGCTCATGCACGCATCAGGTAGCGTGCGCGCAGGTCCTCGCCGTACCACATGATGTAGTTCGTGCCCCAGCAGTTGTTGAAGAGGCACGAGTGCAGGCCCTTTGTCAGATCCGGCTGATCGTTCGAGAAGAGCAGGGGATCGCGCGCGCCGAGCGCCACTATGGGCGCGTCGAGCGTGTCGACGCCAAACGATTGGCCACCGGCGTTCCAGGCGAATCCAGTTTGCACGGCGTGCATGTGACGATTGCCTGACGCCGCTACATCGAACGGCGCAATCAACTCACCGGATTTTTCCATCCTCCATTCCTTGACGTCTTCGACAACGGGATTAAATGTGAGCCACAGTGCCTCGGGCATACGGGTGGCCGGCTTGCCGAACCACGAAAGATTCAGATGAATCATAGGCTCGGCATTCGGCAGCAGCAACTCCACAAAAACGTGCTGCGGAAATGCGGCGCGGCCCGAGGAGAATGCCTCCTCGTCCTTGAACTGCAAGCTCACCACGATACGATGCGCCTCGGCGGTTTCTTCCACGCTTACGACGGCCGAACCCGGATGCCATTCCTGGCGTTTCGCTCCAAAGAGCTCGATATTTGGCTTGCCAAAGTCTTTTTGCGCCCAATCCGCCTTGCTGATTACATAACTTGCCCGATAGCGAGTGTAATCTTCCTGCGAAAGCGTCTGGTACGTCAGCAGCGCGATGGGATTCTTCTCGGTTGCCCATTGGCGCCCCGTCGCTTTGTTGCGCAGGCGCGTAATCGCGCCGGTTTTGGCGTCGATTTGCAGCGTGAAATGCGCGGTTTCAATCGCCTTTCCGGGCACAGTTGCCATCGCATTCGGCGCAACCACCGGCCTTGTCGCCTTTACGCTCTCGATCGCCAGCAGCGCCTCTTCGCGCTGCGCCTCCGGAAGTGTCGCGATGCCGTCCAGCAAATCCTGCCGCTTCTCAATCCAACTAAACTCGACCACTTTATAGTTTTTCGTGTCTAACTCGCCCGCTAAGTCAGATGGTATGAGGTTGTCGTAGTCCAGCCATGTCTTTGTATCTGTGCCCCAGGTATGTTCGGGCTCCAGCAACACGTGGCGCAGCAACTGCAAGTCCGTCGCATCCCCAACCTTCAATGCGCCGCTGCCGATCCACGCCTCGCGCAGCCGCGAAAGCTCGCGAAAGCGCGCCACTTTGAGCGGGTCGCTCGCGCATCCGTAGATCCACGTGTCGCCAATCTCTTCTTTCACCACCGGCAGCTGGTCGCGGTAGGGTGCAAGAGCATTCGCCATCTCGCTCAGATTCGTAGCCACAATCTCCGCATGCGGGAACCGCGCGGCCAGCTCCGCATGAATGCGGTCGATCTCTTCGGGCTTGTGCGGACCGCTGTTGTCGCCGCGCACGCGCGTCACCAGCGCCAGGTCCGATCCGGGAACCATCGCGATGCCTTCGTAATCGTGGTGATACATCATAGGCAGACCGGCGCCCGAGGGATCCTTCCACAAGAAAATCGGCGGCAGCACAGCGGGTGTCGAGCCGCCATTCACGCCAATCTCGAGGAACGTTACTCCGTGTTTCGCCAGCGGCGCAATGATGCCGCGCGTGTGTCCCGGCACATCGGTCATCTTGGCGCCGGTGGTCACGGTGCCAAAGCGCCGGTCGAGCGACTGTGACAGCGCCAGGCTGCCCTCAATCATCGACGGGCTCAGCATCTCCGTCTGCCACGTGAACGGCAAAGCGTGCCACGCAATGTCGCCACGCGCAATGGCGTCCTCCATGGTCTTGCGCTCGGCTGCGGATGCCTGCTCCAGATACTCGAAGAGCAGCCACGAGCCGGTCGTCCACACATAGCGCCGCTTGCCCTGGGCGTTGGCGGCGCGCGCAATCTCGATCGCCTGAGGGAAGTATTGATTGAAGTACTTATGCACGACGTTGTATTGCGTATCGATAAAGCCGGCATCAAAGTGGCACTTGAACATCACCAGCACGCGCTTCACGCTCAAGTCCGGCACGACTGTTTGCGCTCCCGCCGCCAGCGCGGCGCTCGGCCGCAAGGCCATGCCCACTCCAACAGCTGTCATCGTTTTTACAAAATCTCTGCGCTTCATCTTGATTCCTTGACCCTCGAATAAACCAAAGGGAGTTTACCACTCGCGACCGTCTTCGATCGGCTTGCGATACACTCCATCCATGATTCACGACGGCCGCAGCCACAAACTTCCCTTCGACCCCGACGAGGCTATCGCGCATCTGCGCGCACGCGACGCCAAGCTTGCCGTGCTCATCGATCGCGTTGGCCCATTCGCGCTGCGTCTCGACCGCTCTGCTTCGCCCTTCGAGTCGCTGCTGGAATCGATCCTCTATCAGCAGTTGCACGGCAAGGCCGCGGCCACCATCCACCGGCGCGTGCGCGAGTACTTCCACGGCGATCCCACGCCGCAGCTCCTGCTGGACACGCCCGACGATCCGCTGCGCGCCGCAGGCGTTTCCGGCAACAAGATCAAGGCGCTTCGCGACCTGGCGGCGCGCACGATTGACGGCACCGTGCCCTCGCACGCGGCGATTCGGAAAATGTCCGACGCTGACGTCGTCGAGCGCCTCACGGAAGTCCGCGGCATCGGCTCCTGGACCGTGGAAATGCTGCTCATCTTCCGCCTCGGCCGCCCCGATGTGCTTCCCGCAACCGACTACGGCGTGCGCAAGGGCTATGCGCTGACCTTCCAGCGCGTGCCCAAATCGCGCCCGCTCGAAGCCGCCGACCTCCCCAAGCCCGACGTCCTCTTTCGCCGCGGCCAGCGCTGGGCGCCGTACCGCTCCGTGGCCAGCTGGTACCTGTGGCGGGCGTGCGATCTTGCGAAAAACACCGCGCCTACGGGCCGCTCGGCTCGGTAGCTCCGCCGCATCGCCGTACAATAGCGTCAAGGTGCGGATGCACAGGTTGCAGCGCACGACTTCGGAATCTTCATGCCTCCTGCTAAGCGCTTTATTTGCATTCACGGCCACTTTTATCAGCCGCCCCGCGAGAATCCGTGGCTGGAAACGGTGGAAACGCAGGACACCGCGGCGCCTTACCACGACTGGAACGAGCGCATCTGCGCCGAGTGCTACGCGCCCAACGGCGCGGCCCGCGTGGTCAACGTGAAGAACCAGATCACGCGCATCGTGAACAACTACGCGCGCATCAGCTTCAACTTCGGACCCACGCTGCTGAGTTGGCTGAAAGAAAACGCGCAGCGCACCTATCGCATGATTCTTGACGGCGAGGGCCGCAGCCGCCAGCGCAACCGCGGGCACAGTTCGGCCATGGCGCAGGTGTACAACCACATGATCCTGCCGCTGGCCAATGCACGCGATCGCGCCACGCAGATCCGGTGGGGCATCGCCGACTACGAAAACAGTTTTGGCGCGCCGCCTGAAGGCATGTGGCTGCCTGAGACCGCGGCCGACAACGCGACCCTCGAAGCCCTTGCCGCAAACGGCATCCGCTTCACCCTGCTGGCTCCGCACCAATGCAAGCGGATTCGCCCACTGAAGGGCGACGGCGACTGGACGGACACGCCCGACGCTACAGTTGACACCACGCACCCCTATCTCGTCCGCTTCGCTTCCGGCGCATCCATTGCGGTCTTTTTCTACAACGGCCCAGTCTCTCGCGCCATTGCCTTTGAGGGACTGCTCGACTCCGGCGACAACTTTGTTGCGCGCCTCAAAAGTGGATTCAAAGACAGCGCGCAGCCGCAACTGATGCACGTAGCCACCGACGGCGAGTCGTATGGGCATCATCACAAGTACGGCGAGATGGCACTGGCCTATGCGTTGCGCCTGCTGGAACAGGACAAGACCGTCAAGCTGACCAACTACGCCACATTCCTGGAGCAGTTTCCTCCGGAGTTCGAGTGCGAGATTGTGGAAGACACTTCATGGAGTTGCATGCACGGTGTGGAGCGCTGGCGCTCCAACTGCGGCTGCAACGGCGGCCATCCCGGCTGGAATCAGGAGTGGCGCGCGCCGCTGCGCAAGGCTCTCGACGAGCTGCGCGACGCATTGATCCCGCTCACCGAGCAGCACGGCGGCGAGCTTTTTCGCGATGTGTGGGCCGCGCGCGACGCCTACATCCAGGTGGTGCTCGATCGCAGCACGGAATCGGTCGATCGCTTCCTGGCCTCGCAGCAGGCGCATCCGCTCAGCGAAGAGGAGCGCGTGCGCGCCCTCGAACTGATGGAGATGCAGCGCCACGCGCAGCTGATGTTCACCAGTTGCGGATGGTTCTTCGACGATATTGCCGGCATTGAGACCGTGCAGGTGATCGCCTACGCGGCGCGCGTACTGCAATTAGCTTTGCAGATTTTCGGCGAGCAGGCCGCGCCGCTCGAACCCGCATTTCTCGCGCGACTGGCCGAAGCACACTCCAACGATCCCAAGGCCGGCGACGGCGCCCGCATCTACAGGAAATGTGTCGAAACCCAGGAGTTGCACCTCGAACAGGTCGCCGCGCACTACGCCATCAGCTCCGTGTTCTCCACCTTTGCCGATGAAACGGAATTGTTCTGTTACCGCGTGCGCCGCATCTCCTATGAGATTCATACCTCGGGCCGCGGCCGCCTGGCGCTGGGCCGCGTGCACGTGGCCAGCACGATCACCGGACACGCGCAGAGCTTTTCTTTTGCTGTTCTCCACTTCGGCGACCAGAACATTACCGCCGCGGTGAAGGCCTACAGCGAGGCCGACGCCGCAGCCTTCGAGGCTTTTTCTGCCGAAGCGGCCGGCCACGTGCAGCGCGCCGACTTCCCTGAGGTGATTCGCCTGCTCGACCGCTTCTACGGCCACGCCGACTACTCGCTCACCTCGCTCTTCACCGACGAGCAGCGGCGCATCGTGCAACTCATCCTCAACTCCACGCTCTGGGATATTGAGAACTCGCTCACCACCATCTACCAGGATCACGCCAGCCTGTTGCACTATCTTTCGCAGGCAGGCCTGCCCAAGCCGCCCGCGCTCACCCTGGCTGCGGGGTTCGCCATCAACGCCGGCCTGCGGCGCGTGCTCGAAGTCGACCCGATTGATGTGGCGCAGTTGCGCTCCTATCTCTCGCTGGCCAAGGCCGACCTGGTGCCGCTTGAAATCGCGACGCTCTCGTACATTGCCGACCTGCGCATGAAGCGCGCCATGGTGGAACTGCAAATGTCGTCGGGGTCGTTGGAAATGCTGGATCGCGCGCTGGTGCTCGCTCGCACCCTCACCGAACTGCCGTTCGACCTGAATCTGTGGCAAGCGCAAAACATCTGGTACGAGATTCTGCGCACGTCGGGTTACGCGCTCACCGCGCTGGCAAAAGAGGATCGTCCGCGCTGGGAGAAGGACTTCAACGAGCTGGGCGCGTGCCTTACGTTCGACACGGAAGCCATCCGCGATTTGCAAGAGGCCGATGCGGCTATGGCGAACGACTAACTCTGACAGCTCGACTTCCCTTTTTGATTTCGTGGTTCCCGGGTCTCAAAATCGAGACCCGGGGCGCCCCAATTTGTGCGAAATCAAGTGGTCAGAGAGTTAGCCCCGCTCGGCTTTCACGAGCTTTCCGTTCTTGAGCGCAAAGCGCTCGCCGCGCCACACAATTGTGTCCCCGGCAAAGCCTGCTACCCACAGGCTCATTGCCACTGCGTCGCGCAGCGGGAGCAGCCACAGGTTCGCTAGCACCTCGTGATCGCCCAGGACCCCAGCGCCCACGCTCATGGCCTGCGCCAGGCGCAGAAAGAAACTCAACCCCAGCAACCACAGGCTCACCGGGCTCAATCCGCTGGCCAGCACGTTGAGCAGCGCCCACGCCAGCCCATGCGTGAAGATCAGACCCACATAACCGGCCGGCCGCGCGGCGCGAACCGCGCGCAGCCAGCGCAACTGATGATCGGCGAACCCGCGCCACGCATACGCCGGCACGCTGGTCTCCACAACTTCAGCGCTCAGTGCGACTCGATAGCCCGCGTTCGCCACGCGCGCGCCCATCTCGTAATCGTCGGCCAGTTGATCGACTAGCGCCAGCAAGCCGCCTGCTTTTTCCAGAGCCTCACGCCGCACCGCGAGCGTGGAACCCAACCCGTAGTGCAGCCCGCGCTCGATCAATTTCGAGAGCAGGACGCTGGGAATGAAATCCGTGGCAATGCCAAGCGCTTCAAGCCGCGAGGCGAGGGTGCCGTGCGCGCGCCCGCGATAGAGCGCCGTCACCAGGCCGACCGGCGCCTTGCCCTCATCGTGCGCCGCGGGAGCAAAGCAACACATCACGCGCTCCAGATAATGCGGCCCCACTGTAATGTCGGAATCGTTGATGAGCCAAAAATCGTAGCGCGCGTGAGGGGCGAGTTGCACGAGCGTGCTCACCTTGCCATTTGTTCCCAGCCGCTCGGAGCACTCCAACAATCGGATCGACAGCTCAGGAAACTCCGCGATCAGTTGTTCAACGGCGACAGCCGCGGGATCGTCAAGCGAGCTCACGCCGAACAGCAGTTCGAACTCGCCCGCATAACTCTGCCGGCAATGGCTGCGGAAGGCGTCCATCATGCCGGGGTCGAGGCCCTTGAGCGATTTGAGAATGCTCACGCCGGGCGCGAAATGAGGCCGCGGCGCATGCCGCTCGCGGAGAAAACTCCGCGCTGCTACCAGACTGGCGAGAAAGTAGCCCATCCCGGCCACGGCCAGCGCCGTAGTCACGATCTCGATCGCTTGCGCCAGGGGGTGAGGCATGAAGGCAGTTTACAGGGGCCAGGGATCAGGGGTCAGGGATCGGTGCATTCGTGATGCTGCGATCATCTGCCAGGCCGTCTCGGCTCGAAGCCGATAACAGAACTTTAGCCCGAAGTCGGATCGCCGGCGACTGACACCTGAAACCTGACACCCGACCCCTGTCACTCGTAACGCAGCGCTTCAATGGGGTCCAGATTGGCGGCCTTCCATGCCGGGTAAATGCCGAAGACGAGACCGATGATGCAGGAAACGGCAAAGGCGATGACGACCCACGTGAGCGAAAGTGCCGCGTGCAGAAAGGGCACAGCAAAATGCAGAATCAGCGTGAGCAGCGCTCCAGTCAAAATGCCCAGCAATCCGCCCACAGCGCACAACGTCACGGCTTCCAGGGTGAATTGCACCATGATATTTCTTTTGGTCGCGCCAATCGCCTTGCGTACGCCGATTTCTCGCGTCCGCTCGGTCACGCTTACCAGCATGATGTTCATCACGCCCACGCCGCCGACCATCAGGCCCACGCACGACACCGCAACCATGAAGAGAAAGAGTCCGCCGGTGAGCTGATTCCACAAACGGGTCAGCTCATCGGGGCTGAAGATGGCGAAGTTATCGTCCTGATCGGCGCGCAACTTGCGGCGCACACGCAGCAGTTCGCGCACCTCTTCGGTCACGATTTGTTTGTTCGCCGGGTCGTCGTATTTCACCACAATCCAGACGTCGGTAAACTCGGGATGGATCTTGCGGAATGCCCCCAGCGGAAGATAGGCGGTGTTGTCCGCCGTGTTGCGCCCGTTGCCGAAGGGCTGCGGAAGCAGGTCCAGCACGCCGATCACGGTGAACACGTCGCCTTCGCATATCACGTCCTGGCCGATCGGGTCCTCGCCGGGGAAAAGGTCCTCTGCGGCATCGTGTCCCAGAATCATCACGTTGTCGTGGTGCTCTTCCTGCGATTCCGTCCACATACCCCCTTCCAGGAAGTTCGCTTGCTGCACCTCGGGCATGGCCGTGGTGGATCCCTGGAGGATGGTGTTCGCAATGCTGTGCGTGCCGTGCTTGAGAGAAACTTTGCCCAGGCCGGTTTGGAAGTTCTGGAGGATCAGTTCCGGGTCCACGGTGGCGACGTGCGGCAACGTGCGCATAGCCATTCCGTCTTCAGCGGTCAGCTTCTTGCGATTGAGCTCCTCGGTTGTGGGCCGGTGGCCAAACGGCGAGTAATGAAAGACCCACAGGACGTTGGTGCCCAGGGAATTCACCCAGCGTCCGATATTGGAATTGAGGCCGTTGATTGCCGAGGAGATGAGAATGACCGTAGAAATCCCGATCAGGATGCCGAGAATGGTCAGGCCGGAGCGCATCTTGTTTTTGCGCAGAGTATCGAGCGCCATCTTCACGGATTCTCGGGTTTGACCCGCAACAGCCATGGGAGCACTCCGCATTGCGAGTTACTTCGAATTCGCAGTTCGCAGCACTTAGGTCAAGTTCACATCAGGACAGATGCTGAGTAGCGGAGCGGTGAAACCGTGAACCAAGAACTGCGAACTACGCGCCTTACTCGTACCTAAGCGCTTCAATCGGGTCCAGGTTGGCGGCTTTCCATGCCGGGTAAATGCCAAACACCAGACCAATGATGCAGGAGACGGCAAAGGCGATAACGACCCACGTGGGGGAAAGGGCCGCATGGAGAAAGGGCACAGCAAAATGCAGAATCAGTGTTAGCAGCGCCCCGGTCAAGATACCCAGCAGGCCACCTACCGCGCATAACGTCACGGCTTCCAGGGTGAATTGCACCATGATATTTCTTTTGGTCGCGCCAATCGCCTTGCGTACGCCGATTTCTCGCGTCCGCTCGGTCACGCTTACGAGCATGATGTTCATCACGCCCACCCCGCCGACCATCAACCCTACGCAAGACACTGCAACCATGAAGAGAAAGAGCCCGCCGGTGAGCTGATTCCACAACCGCGTCAGCGACTCCGGGCTGAAGATGGCGAAGTTATCGTCCTGATCGGCATGCAACTTGCGCCGCACGCGCAGCAACTCGCGCACTTCTTCAGTCACGATTTGCTTGTTCGCCTGGTCGTCGTACTTCACAATGATCCAGAAATCGGTAATCTCCGGATGAATCTTGCGGAAAGTCTCCAACGGGAAATAGGCCTGGTTGTCCTGCGTGTTACGTCCGCTGCCGAAGGCCTGCGGCTGCAAATCGAGAACCCCGATGACGGTGAAAACGTCGCCTTCGCATTCCACATCCTTGCCCAGCGGGTCCTCGCCGGGGAAGAGATCGGCTGCGGAATCGTGACCGAGAATGACCACATTTGCGCGGCGCTCTTCTTCCGACTCGGTCCACAGGCGGCCTTCGAGAAAATCGACCTCCTGTACCTCCGTGAACGCCTCCGTGCCGCCAGTCAGGATGGTGTTCTCAATCTTGTGCGTGCCGTGCTTCAGCGACACGGAGCCCAGCCCCGTTTGGAAATTCTGGTACTGCAGCTCGGGGTCCACGGCCAGCACATGCGGCAACACGCGCATGGCGATACCGTCCTCGTAGGTAAGCTTCTTGCGGTTCAACTCCTCGGTAGTTGGCCGGTGGCCGAACGGCTCAAAGTGGTAGATCCACAAGGCGTTGGTGCCTAGCGTGGTCACAAAGTGGTCGATATTGGAATTGAGCCCGTTGATCGCCGAGGAGATGAGAATAACCGTAGAGATGCCGATCAGGATGCCGAGAATGGTGAGGCCGGAGCGCATCTTGTTCTTGCGCAGCGTATCCAGCGCCATCTTGACGGATTCTCGGGATTGACCGGTCGATTTCATGATGTAGTTGTCAGTTCAAAGTTCGGCTCTCAATGCCGTAATCGGATCGAGGGCACTTGCCTTGTGCGCCGGATAAATACCAAAGAACAAGCCAACCGACGCAGAGACAAACAGCCCCACTGCGATGGACCAGAAAGCGACCACGGACGGGAATCCGATGGCTAGTGTGATGACCTTGGCAAGGCCAATGCCTATCACAACGCCGATAACTCCCCCGATCAGCGCCAGCAACGCCGACTCGATGAGAAATTGCATCAGAATATCTTTCCGCTTCGCGCCCAGCGCCTTGCGCACGCCGATCTCGCGCGTCCGTTCTGTCACCGTGACCAGCATGATGTTCATGATGACGATGCCGCCGATGACCAGCGAGATGGCGGCAATGGCCACCACCACTGCGCCAAAGTTGTCCAGGATATTTCCCAGCAGATTTTGAAACGTGGCGCTCGAATCGATGGAGAAAGCGTCCGCGACGTTCGGCGCCAGGTGCCGCCGCGCCCGCATGATGGCACGCAGTTCGTCGCTCACGGACTCCATCACCGCGCCACCGCCGCCCGAATCCACATAAATCTGCAGACTGCCTTGGGAACCGTACCTTTCGAGAAATGTGGTCAGGGGAATTGACACCCAGTTGTCCATGCTCTGGCCAAACATCTTGCCCTGACTTTGGCCCACGCCAATCACGGTGAACGGCTCACCATCCACGCGGATCTCTTTGCCCAGCGGATCGCCGGGCCCGAGTACGTTGTCCTCAATATCGGAGCCGACAATCGCCACGTGGGCCGAGTGCGTATCCTCCATCTCGGTGAACGACCGCCCCACCGCAATATCGAGGTTTGAGAGCGCGGGCATCGACCACGTCCAGCCGCGGACCTGCGTGTCGGTAGTGGATTGCGTTCCGCGAACCACTTTTCCGTTGGAGCTCGTCCGCTGCGCGCCCACAGCAACGCAGGATTTGCAATCGGAAAGGACCGCCCGGTAATCGTCGTAGGTGACAAATTTGCGTTTCTGGAATTCGAGATACTCGTCCAACGTAATAAACGTCTGCGGCATCCTACTGATGGTGATCACCGACGCGCCATAGGTGTTTACCTTCGACGTGACAAACTGCTTGGCGCCGTTGGTCAGCGTGACCACCATGATGACCGACGCCACGCCGATGATGACCCCCAGCAGCGTGAGGATGCTACGCAGCTTGTTGGCCCACAGCGATTGCAGCGCGAGTTTGAAGGCCTCTTTGAGTGGCATGGCTTCTCGCTCTAATGATACGCACGCGGCGGCAGTGCGGTTCCGGCAATGCATGCAACAACCTTTTGGGCATAGCGTGCAGCAGCTTTTTGGCGCGGGCTATCCCGTCGTCCCTATTTCCCGGTACTTCCAAACCCCTTGGCCGCGCGCCCGGACACTTCCAGTGTTTCTGCCTCTTGGACTGGACCTGTGAGGACAGGGACGGGAACCAATTGCGCGATCTTTTCGCCGGCCTGGAGCTCCTGGGTGACATCGCCGAGGTTGGTCATCACAATCAGAACTTCGCCGCGGTAGCCGGCGTCGATGACGCCGCCCGTGGTGGCAAGGCCTTGCGCCGCCATCGACGAGCGGTCGCGCACCAGCAAGCCCAGGGGCGCATCGGTCTCTGGATGGCGCGCTTCCACGGCAATCCCCGTGCGCACCTTGACTGTGGCCTGAGGCGCCAGTACGGTCGCTTCCAGCGCAAATACGTCGTAACCCAAGTCCTCGCCCGGATGCGCCACCACCGGCAACCGCGCGCCCGCCTCTAACAGCTTTACTCGCAACATGTGTCTGATGGTAGCAGCGCAGCGGGAGGCGTCCCGCGGAAAGCCCAATCCTCATTCAGCTCATGAGTTTGCGGACCTTGGGGGCCTGCGCATGACCCTTTCGTGACATTGATGCACCGGAATTTGTGCAGTACGCTTTGGTCGGTTAGGAAATTTCCTCGGGTGTGTTTGCTTTGAAATCTGAATGGGCCATGCAAGCCATGCGTGCGCGTGACAGCGATCCGAAAAGCGAAGGGGCCCCAAACAATCCACTGCAGAGTATCTTTTCGGCAAAAGTTGCGGCAAAAGCATGGTATTGCGTGTGCTGAGTGACTGTAATGGAAATTCACATTTTCGCCGAACGGTTCACGAATGGTAGCTGGGATTTCTGGGAACACAGATGCGGCCCGAAAGAAGCCGATGCGCTAGTGGATTGTGCCACAGCGAGAGCATTGGGTCGCGCATCGCGAGAAAAGCCCACCCACGCGGACTTCCTTGAAAGCGCGCGCCACATGTTCAACATTTCGCTCGGAGAGCCTAACTATCCATGGAATGGGGATACACGGGTTTATTGCGTCTGTGTCGGCCAGGTCGTGATCGGGGTCTATGAGAAGGTTCGCCAATACTCTCAAAGGATCGCCGAGGCCCATCATTCCGCTGAGCTCGCGCTCGAGAAATCGGCCTGAGAGCTCGAAAAGCCGCCGTCCCGCTGTCCTTAAATGGTCAACCCCGGGGGATCTCTCCCTCGGGGCCGTCATGCAATTCGGCAAAAGGACTCATAAGCCGAATTCTGTTTATGCGGTCATTCCTCTAGACGCCGCGTTGCCGCGGACGTTCATCAGCGACCTACCCGGAGGTTTCGGCCATTGCATAGAGCAGCCTTTCGGCGCCGGGCCGGCACCGAACACGAGCCTTGCTCCCTGGCTCGCGCTTCCCTCCCTATTTGGTCTTGCTCCGTGTGGGGTTTACCCTGCCTCCGTCATTACTGCCGGAGCGGTGCGCTCTTACCGCACCTTTTCACCCTTACCACTGCGTGGGGCAGACCATTGGAGCACATCTCTCTTCCAAAAGGCTGCCCCACGCAATGGCGGTATGTTTTCTGTGGCACTGGCCGTCCGTGAGCCTTGACGCTCACGTCCCGGACGTTATCCGGCACACTGCCCTGCGGAGTTCGGACTTTCCTCCCCCGGCAACCCCTGCTTGCGCAAGGATTTCCGGCAGCGACCGCCCGGTCCTCCTGCCAGTAGTAGTTTACCGCGAAAGCGGAACAACCAGCGGACGAATCCTTTTGCATCGGCAGCCAGCGGAGGACCATCCATTGGCTACGGGGCATTTCCCCTTTCTTATGAACGCAGCCGGATGGTGGGCGCAGCAGATCCCCGAATCCAAGTCAACGGAGGGACGAATCCATGAAGATTGTCACGATGATCGCGCGCATCCTGCTCGGGCTGGTTTTCCTGGTCTTTGGCCTCAACAAGTTCTTCAACTTCATCCCCTCGGGGCCGATGCCGGCCGGAGCCGCAGGGCAATTTATGGAAGCCCTCCTTTCGACCCACTACCTCATGGCCGTCGGCGTCTTTGAGACGGTGGGCGGGCTGCTTCTGCTCATCAACCGCTATGTGCCGCTGGGTCTCTGTCTGCTGGCGCCTGTCATCGTGAACATTCTTCTGGTTGGGACACTGATGACGCACATGGCGTTGCCCTCCGGCATCGTCGTCACGATCCTCTGGATTCTGGTGTACTCGCGGTTGCGGCCGGCGTTCAGCGGGCTCTACCAGATGAAAACTGCCAGCTGAGACCTGACGACGCCTCGACGCGCCAGGCCTCGTTACAATCTCAATAGGCTTGTGATCCACTCCATCTATCTCGGCCGCATGGACTACGCGGAAGCGCTACGCCTGCAGGAAGAGCTGGTCGCGCTGCGCCAGCAGGGGCGCATCGGCAACGTGCTGCTGCTGCTGGAGCACCCGCCCGTGCTCACGCTGGGCCGCAATGCCAGCCGCGCCAACATTCTCGCGTCGGATGAACTGCTGGCCGCACGCGGCGTCACGCTCCACGAGATCAACCGCGGCGGCGACGTGACCTATCACGGCCCCGGCCAGTTCATCGGCTACCCTATCTTCGATCTGCGCAGCCTGCGCAATGCCAGCGGCGGCCGCCTTGGCCCGGTCGACTTCGTCCGCCTGATGGAAGAGGCGCTCATCCGGGTCTGCGGCGAGTTGGGTGTGGCGGCCGGACGTATCTGCGGGTTAACGGGCGTGTGGACTGGGCTTTCGTCGGGTCCTGCGGACGGCAGCCTTTTGGATGAGAGCTGTGGGAGAACGGCCAAGGATGCACCCGCAGGTGAAAGAAAAATTGCCGCTATCGGTATTCACGTGGCCCACGGCGTCACCTCGCACGGGTTCGCCTTCAACGTGACCACCAATCTCGATGATTTCCGCCTGATCAACCCCTGCGGCATTACCGACCGATCGGTGACGAGCCTCGCGAATGAGGTCCCGGACCCTGGGGCCTTGCCCACCCTGGAAGCTCTCGCAGCCCGCGCGGCCCGGCAGTTCGGTTTGGTCTTCGGCGAGCCGGTCGAGATGCTGGAAAGTCTGGACGCCTTGCGGTCCCAGGCGCAAACCGCTCCCGCTGCCGCGCCGGAATCGCCGGCCCATGAGTTTCCGGCAGAAGACACGCCGCTCCAGGTCCCGCCTGAGATCGAGCGTCTGCGGCAATTGCCGCACCCCGTGAAGGAACGGCCCATCTCGGCCTAATGACAGAACGAGCCGCAGGGGCTAAAGCCCGGTAGAAGTTGTGGCATTTTTCGGCACGACTGAAGTCGTGCCCTTTCAAGACGACTGCAAACTGACCGAATACGCGATTCCGCTTCCACCCCGCCCGCGATTTATAATCCGGCAGGAACCGGTGCAGGCTGAAGCGCGAAAGAGGGACGCATGCCAACGGAAGTCATCATGCCCCAGATGGGCGAATCGATCTTCGAGGGCACGATCACCAAATGGCTCAAGAAGATCGGCGACACCGTCGCAGTCGACGAACCGCTCTTTGAGATCTCTACCGACAAGGTGGACGCCGAGATTCCCTCGCCTGTTGCCGGCGTGCTGGCTGAGATCCGCTTTGCCGAAGGCGCCACGGTCGAGGTGAATACGATTGTCGCGGTGATCGGCGAGGCTGGGTCCGCGGTTGCAGCGCCACAGGCTGCGCAAGCGCCGGCCCCAAAGGCTGCCACGCCACAGAAACCAGTCCAAGAGGCTGCCGCACTGCAAGTGCCCCCACCGCAGGGGGCGCAGGCGCCGCGTTCTTCGCCGCTCGCGCGCCGCATCGCCAAAGAGCACGGCATTGACTTGAGCCGTGTCGCCGGGAGCGGCACCGGCGGGCGCATTGGCAAGGAAGACGTGCTGCGCGCCGTGACACAACCGTCCGTCCAAAAGTCTGCCCCACCGCAGGTGGCGCCCGATCTCTCGACTCTTCCAGGGGAGCTCGTTCCTCTCACCCGCATGAGGGCCATCATTGCCGACCGCATGGTGGAAAGCGTGCGCACCAGCCCGCACGTCTACACCGTCTACAAGGTTGACATGACGCGCATTGCGCGTCTCCGCGAGCAGCACCGCGCAGCCTTCGAGCAGCGCCACGGGGTCAAGCTGACTTTTATGCCGTTTATCGCCGCCGCGGCCGTCGCCGCGCTAAGCCGCTTCCCCATCGTCAATGCTTCGCTTGAGAACGGAAAAGACGGCCTCGCCATCCGCTATCACCGGACCATCAACCTCGGCATTGCTGTGGCTCTCGACGGGGGCCTGATCGTGCCCGTGGTTCGCCGGGCCGAGGCGTCGAGCTTCGCGGCGCTGGCGCGCACCATCGCCGATTTGGCTCTGCGCGCGCGCACCAAAAAGCTCTTGCCCGACGAGGTTGGCGGGTCCACCTTCACGCTCACCAATTCCGGCGCCTTTGGCGGCGAGTTCGGCATGCCCATCCTCAACCAGCCCGAGTCGGCTATTCTCGCCGTCGGCGGCCTGCGCAAGGAGCCCGCCGTGCTGACTGACGCCGATGGTAATGACTCGATTGCGATTCGTTCGATGCAGTACTTCTGCCTGGGCTTCGATCACCGCCTCATCGACGGCGCCGACGGCGGCAAATTCATGCTTGAATTCAAGAAGGCGCTGGAGAACTGGGACCGGGAGATTGTCTGACGTTAGGACCCCGCTCGCTCCCGGAGCGAGAGAAGTTGGTCCAGCACAACACCTATCCTGAGCGCAAAGCGGGATAACGGTCAGTGCCGCGAAGACGGCCTTTCTGGTCGCACTGACTCACAACTCTTGAGCCGTGATACTCGATACTGACCGCCAGGGCCTCCGAACGATAAATACAGTCTCCAGAGGCCCTGACGTGACAGATCAAGCTGTTGCAATGCTCCGCGACCGAATCGCTTACATAATCTTCGGCACCGTCTTTCTGTTTATCGGATTGAGTGCCTGTGGCATCGCCGCGATGCGCCGCCGGAGCGGAGGTAAACTCCTCATCTGGCTCGGAGTTTGGAGTGCGATTGAGGGAACTGAATATCTGTTTGGTTCGCTGGCTGACTTGAGACTTTTACCGCGCTGGTTTCTTGCGGGTCTTCCATATCTCGGCAACATTCTTTCGTTCTCGGTTGTCGTGATTGCTCTGCTGGCTTTTCTCGAGCTATGCCTGGGCAAATTCAGGCTCTTTCTTAAGGGAGCGATTGCGGTGGGCTTGGTGATCGCTTTGGCGGGCGTCGCCTCTTTCCTGTTTACCGGCTCGTCCAACAAAATCATGCCCTACAATCATCTCCTCGCCGCCTGCACCCTTGCTGTCCTGGGCATCTTCGTCGCCGTGCCAAAACTCTCTCGCAAGTTCCTCATCCTGCCGAGCCATAGCATTATCTCCATCGGCATCATTCTTTTCGCGGTGGAAGCGTTGTATGGCAACTTGTCGCTCCCGTTCGGTCTTCCGAGTCCGCCCGAGATTCTAGACCCGGTGGGCTTTGCGGTGCTCCTCTTCTGCTTTGGGTATGCCGCCGCGCAACGATTGGAAACGAGTTGGCCGCCAGCGGGAATCGTCAGCGGATCAGTTTGAACAAAACGCCCCTCTGGGGCTAAAGCCGCGGGAGTGGTTTTTCCTAGCGTTGTGAATATGTCGCACCGCGATCCTCATCGGGGTCACCCATGACATACCAGAATGTGTACGGAGCCGAATGACCTCGGATTTCCAGGCGGCTAAACCGCTCGGGATCGCAGGAGCGAGTGTAGCCAGTTTTGGCGGGGGCGGTTGTTTGGATGATCATATCCAGATCACTCCCATTGAGGTTCCACTCACCTGTACCGTTGTAATTGCAACCTCGCGGTTCCCCTGCCGCGTCCAATGCAAGAAGATCGATTACTTCCAGCTTATGATCCGGTTCTAGCTTGAAGCCCGACTTCTCTGACATGAAGACACGCTCGCCTTCAAGGCTCTTGCGATCCGTCTCCGAAATCTGGTAGTAGCCGATCAGTTCTGCGTCTGACGGAGTGTGAAACGGGCCACTATTAACGAATCCGAAAAGGAAGTGCGTGCCGACCACCGTCCCGATCGCTATGAATGCGATCGCCCCTATTCCCGCGACGATCAAGGTAGGTACGGTCCACCGGTCTTTCATCATTCACCGTCCCGTCCCGGCAGCTTCTCCGACTGTTCAAACGCCGCGATCGCATCGTGCAGACGGTTGAAGAGCCGGCCTGGTCCGAGCGCCTCCGTCACGTGATGGCGATTGAAGTCGGATTTTAGATCCCACGGCGCGCGCGCAAACGCCAGCTCCACCCCCGCCTTATCGAGGTTCTTCTTCAGCTGCTTCACAATTCGGGCGGCCGTGTAATCGATGTGCGTCATGGCCTCTGCGTCCACCACCACCCACTTCACGACGGACGGTACGGGCTGCACCACTTCCGAAACCTCCTCAAGAAACCGCCCGGCGTTGGCGTAAAAAAGCTCGGCTCCAAACCGGTAGAGAACCAGCCCCGGTTGGGTCTCCACATCCGGCGCCGCCGGCACCAGATTCCAACTTCCGTCCGGGTTCGCCTGCAGCACACCGCTATGCGGGTGATAATCGTGCCGGACGACGCGCGCCAAGGAGACCAGCATTGCCAGCACGATGCCTTCTTCCACTCCCACCAGAACCACAACCGCGGCCGTCATCACGGCCAGCGCAAATTCCTGCGGGCTCTCCGACCGGATGTTTTTGAGCTCCGCCAAATCGATGAGCCGCAGTGCCACCAAAAAGACCATTGCGCCCAGCACGCAGGTGGGAAGATGCTGGAGCGGCCCGGTGAGGAACAGCAGCACCACGCCGACCACGACAGCAGTCGTCACCTGCGCCAACTGGCTCCGGCCGCCGGCGTCCTCCATCATTGCGGTCTGCGTGGGGCTTCCGTTCACCACAAATCCGCCGCTCAGCGCCGCCGCCGCATTCGCAGCCGATAGCCCATAGAGATCGAGATTCTCATCCACGGTCTCGTAATGTTTTGCCGCATAGATGCGCGAAGTCGCCGCGCTCTGCGTCAGAATCATCACGGCGCACGAGGCCGACACGGTGAGCAGCAACTCCACTTCCTGACGGTTCATGGTGCGCAGGCTGAGCAGCGCCATCAATCCCAGGTGAGGCAAACCGCCAACCACCGGCCCAATGGTCGCAATCCCGTGACCCGCAAAATTCCAGGCCATGCTGGCTGCAATCGAGGCCACAACGGCGACCAGTGCGCCCGGAACTTTCGGAGCGAAGCGTCGCAGCAGAAAAACAAACGCCAGCACCGAGACCGAAAGAGCCACCGTGGGCAGGCTTGCCTGCGGCAATCCTCGCAGTACTTCCCAAAGCTGCATGGCCGGCCGATGCGAATCCACGGCTACGCCCAGCATCTCGCTCAGCACGGAGATTCCCACTTGAAAGCCCACACCGGTAAGAAAGCCCACCAGCACCGTGCGCGAAAGAAAATCCGCGATAAATCCCAGCCGCAACACCCGCGCCAGCAGCAGAATGATTGCCGTCAGCACGGCCACAATGCACGCCAGGGCGATGTAGTGCGCGCTGGATGGCGTGGCTGTGCCCGACACGCCATCGGCAAAAATTGCCGCCGTCGCCGAGTCCGCCGCCACTACCAGGTAGCGCGACGAGCCGAAGGCCGCAAACGCAATCAGCGGCAGCAGCAGCGAGTAAAGCCCCGTCACCACGGGCATGCCCGCAATCTTGCTGTATCCCAGCACCTGCGGGATGTCCATCGCCGCCATCACGACGCCGGCCAGTGCGTCGCGCAGAGCGGCTGCGCGTTGGAGCGGCCGTAAGCCTCGAAACAGTTTCACGAGCTTAGAACTCCTGTTAACAGCCTGTGGTGAAAATCAAAGTCGTCACGGTAGGCATCCCGCAGGGGCTAAAGCCCACATGTTATTGCTGATCTTACGGCACGACTAAAGTCATGCCCTGACACTTCTTGCGATTCTTGAAGGGTTTTTCCGCAGCCCGTACGGACCACGGATCCCTCTGACCCCCGCCTTTACGTCCACGCTTTGGCGCGCTCGACGGCCTTCTGCCAGTTCCCGCGGCGCTCAGCCCGCTCAGTTGCGTTCATCTTTGGCTCGAAACGCACATCGCCTTTGCGCTCGGCGCGCAGCGCATCGGGACTCGGCCAGAATCCCGTGGCCAGCCCGGTGAGATACGCCGCGCCCAGCGCGGTCGTCTCCGTCACGCGCGGGCGGACAACAGGAACTCCGAGGACATCGGCCTGGAACTGCATCAGCAGATCGTTCACCGCCGCGCCGCCGTCAACGCGCAGGGCCTGCAGCGGCGCACCGGTCTCGCTGTGCACCGCCTCGAGCACATCGGCTACCTGGAACGCAATGGCTTCGAGGGCCGCGCGCGCAATCTGTCCACGGCCAGTGTCGCGCCGCAGGCCGATCAGCATGCCCGCCGCGTGCGCGTCCCAGTGCGGAGCGCCCAGGCCCACAAACGCGGGCACAAACACCACGCCGCCCGTGTCGGGCACGCTGCGGGCGAGCGCTTCCACGTCGGCCGAGGCGTCGATGATCTTGAGGTTGTCGCGCAGCCACTGCACTACTGCGCCGCCGATAAAAATGCTGCCTTCAAATGCGTATTCGAGGCGCTTTTGGGCACTCGCCGCGACGGTCGTAATCAGCCGGTGCCGCGAGCGCATGAATTCCGTGCCGATGTTCTGCAGAAGGAAGCAGCCCGTCCCGTAAGTGTTTTTGGCCTCGCCCGCGCTCCAGCACAACTGCCCGAAGAGCGCGGCCTGCTGGTCGCCGGCAATGCCCGCGATGGGCACGCCGCCCAGACCAAGCGTGGTCGTAACTTCGCCCACGCGTTCGCTCGACCAAGCCACCTCCGGCAGGACGGATTCGGGAACGTCAAAGAGGCGGAGCATCTCCGCGTCCCACTCGCCCTTCACAATGTTGTAGAGCAGGGTGCGCGAGGCGTTGGTCACGTCGGTCACGTGCTTGTGGCCGCTGGTCAGGTGCCAGACGAGCCAGCTATCGACGGTGCCAAAGGCCAGCTCGCCGCGCTCTGCGCGCGCCCGTGCGCCTGGAACGTGATCCAGAATCCACTTCACCTTGGTGGCGGAAAAATACGGATCGAGCACAAGACCGGTTTTTGCTGACACGCTCTCGCCGGCTCCGCGATCCTCGAGTTCCTTGCAGAAGGCCGCTGTGCGCCGGTCCTGCCACACAATCGCCGGGTGAATTGCCTTGCCCGTCGCGCGCTCCCACACAATCACGGTCTCGCGCTGGTTGGTGATGCCGATGGCGGCGACATCTCGCGGCCGCGCTCCGACCTGTGTGAGGGCTTCGACTGCGCAGCCCATTTGACTGGACAGAATTTCGGCCGGATCGTGCTCCACCCAGCCGGCCTGCGGATAGAACTGCTGGAACTCCTTCTGCGCCACGGCGGCAATCGCGCCCGCCTCGTCAAACAGGATTGCCCGCGAACTCGTCGTGCCCTGGTCTAGCGCCAATACGTATGCCATACGTGCAGTACCTCTTTCCGGCAACCAGTCAAACACGCGAGGCTGCACGCGGGCAAGGCGCGTTCTACCGCACTTTCCCCGCGGCATTCTTGAGCAGCACGTTCGACAGCGCCGCCGTGTCCACCGTCTCGGGCAGGTGCGAGCAGAAGCCAATGCCTACATAAAACGGCCCATCCAGATGCAATTTGATCGGCGGGCCGAACTGGTGCATCGGTTCTCCGTCGAGACTGACGAAGATTGCGAACTGGTCGCCATGCTTTTCGATCCCGATGCGCCTGGCAGTGATGGTGACGAGGCTATCGGGCGAGGCACCGCCGGGACGGCCACCGCGGCTGCCCATGCGAAACTCCATGTCCTGCACGCGCACATCGCGTTCCGGACGCCACGCCAGGTGGACCATGCCTGCACCGTGCAGCGCTACCATTGCGGCTTTCGCATCATCGTCCAGACTTTGCCGGATCATCAGGACGGCCTTGCGGTCACCGTATCCCGTGGGGTCAGGAAAATCGACATTCGCTGCCAGCGACACGTCGCCCGACATGCGCTTCCAAAGAAACCGGAACTCGTCGCGCGTGTACCAGACGTTATAGCCGGCCGAGTGGATGGTGTACTGCCCTTTGGCCGCGTCGAAACTCGCGCTGCCCTCGACAAGCGCCGCGCCAATGTCGGATTGGCCCTGGAAGATCCCAATCGGCGTGTCGTAATTCCGGCTGGGGCGGTGAAAGTCGGCAGGTGGCGCCACCTGCGTGTGCGTCGCGGAACCCGGCTGCGCCCACGCCGGCGCAGTTTGTGCGGCGGGCGTCTGCGCATGCAGAACATACTTTGCGCTCGACGTCGCGAGCGCGGCCAAAATCGCAAGGTACAGCATCGATTGGTGAAGGTTGCTTCTGCTCATGGCAAACCACTTTAGCAGACGTCTTCGTGCGCTGAACTCGTAATTTTGTAATGATCCTCGGGCGAGTGCGGGCGTGGACGCCCGCACGACAGCCGGTCTGGAGACTGGCGCTACGTTCCAGCCGTCACAAAACCGCGCGGTCTCAATGCTTGATGTGCCGCCGCACCGCCTCGCATCGCCTCCATGTTGTACCATTCGATTGAACGAAAACCCAAGTACGAAGGCATTTTTCATGAGCTCCGCATCTTCGCCGACTCTCCTGGTTCTCGCCGCCGGCATGGGCAGCCGCTACGGCGGCCTCAAGCAGATCGATCCCGTTGGCCCCGCAGGCGAAACCATCATCGATTACTCGATTTTCGACGCTCTGCGCGCTGGCTTCGGCAAACTCGTCTTCGTCATCCGCAAGGACATTGAAGAGGCCTTTCGCGAGACCGTGGGCGCGCGTTTTGAAAAGCGCGTGGACGTCGATTACGTTTTCCAATCGCTCGATGCGATTCCGCCGGGATTCACCGTGCCCGCGGGACGCACCAAGCCGTGGGGCACAACGCAAGCCATTCTGCTTGCCGCCGACGCGATCCACGAGCCCTTCGCCGCGATCAATGCCGACGACTTTTACGGCGCGGAGAGCTATCGCGAACTGGCTCGCCATCTTACCTCCGGCTCTGCCGATTACGCGATGGTCGGTTTCGTCCTGCGCAACACGCTCTCTGACTTCGGCTCGGTGGCGCGCGGCGTGTGCCAGGTTTCACCCGACGGCTTCCTGAACGACATTGTCGAGCTGACCAAGATCGAGCGCGACGACAAGGGCGCGCGTAATACCGATCCCTCCGGAAACGTGACGGCTCTTACCGGTGACGAGCCGGTTTCCATGAACATGTGGGCTTTCACGCCGCGCGTTTTCGAGCAGTTGCGCGTGCGCTTCGAGCAATTCCTCGAGCGCAGCGGCGCAGACACCAAGGCCGAGTGCTACATTCCCATGACCGTGGGCGAGCTGGTGCATGCCGGTGAGGCGCGCGTGAACGTGCTGCATTCGCGCGACTCGTGGTTCGGCGTCACCTATCGCGAGGATCGCCCGCGCGTGGTGGAAGACATTCGCGCGCTGATTGCCACCGGCGCCTATCCCGAGAAGCTCTGGCCGTGAGCGAGCCGAGCAATCTCAATGCTGTAGCCGCGCAGTTTCAGTTCCATGGTCAAGCCTCGACCTTCGCGCCTCACGGCAACGGCCACATCAACGACACTTTCCTGGTCACGTGTCAAAGGGCGGGCGCGCCGGTGCGATACATTCTGCAGCGCATCAATCGTAACGTTTTCCACGCGCCTGCCGCCGTGATGCAGAATATTGAGCGCGTGACGGCGCATCTTGCCGCGCAATTCGCCCACGAGCCCGATCGCGCCCGCCGCGCGCTTACGCTGGTTGCCGCGCGCGACGGCCGCAACTGGCATGTAGATGCGCAGGGAGAAACGTGGCGCGCCTACCGCTTTATTGAAAACGCGCGCAGCTACGAAACCGCAACCTCCCCGGCACAGGCGTTTCAGGCATCGCACGCTTTCGGCCACTTCCAGCAGCAGCTTGCCAGTTTGCCTGCGCCGCGGCTCATCGAGACCATTCCCGATTTCCATCACACACCCAAGCGTTTCGCGGCTTTGCAACAAGCCATCGTCGCTGACATGAAAGGCCGCGCCAAACTGGCTCAGCCGGAGATCGAATTTGCCCTTGCGCGGGAATCCATCGCGGGCGTTCTGCTTGAGGCCGATTTGCCTGAGCGCATCACGCACAACGACACGAAGTTCAACAACGTGCTGCTCGACGACGCCACCGGCCAAAGTCTTTGCGTCATCGACCTCGACACCGTGATGCCAGGCCTGGCGCTCTACGACTTCGGCGACATGGTGCGTACCACCACCAGCCCTGCCGAGGAAGACGAGCAGGACCTGAGCAAGGTCGCGATGCAATTTCCGTTGTTTGAAGCGCTGGTGCGCGGCTACCTTTCGGCGGCAGGAGGATTCCTGACCGCAACCGAGAAAAAATTCCTCGCCTTTTCGGGCAAGCTCATCACCTTCGAAGTAGGCATTCGCTTTCTCGCTGATTATTTGGCCGGAGACACTTACTTCAAAATCCATCGCGAGAGCCACAACCTCGACCGCTGCCGCACTCAGTTCAAGCTGGTGGAGACCATTGAGCTTCAGGAAGAGAAGATGAACCGGCTGGTGGAGTCGATTGCGGGCTAGACCGGATTCGACAGCGACCCGAGAGCGGTGCAACAATTCTGCTGAAATGGCCTACGAGCGTTGGCTTGTGACAACGGCAACGATCAGTGGTTGCGACTGGGAAGATCCTCCATCGCAGACCCCGGGCAGCCTGTTCGTGGGCTATTTCACAGTTGTCTTTTCCTATGCGGTTGAAGGCAACCACTACCGGGGCAAATTCCATTCCTCACACGCGTGGGGAAAGGAGACAGAAGTTGGAATCCTGTATAACCCTAAAAACCCGATGGAGAGCTGTGTTTGCGATGAGGATGAATCCCGGACGCTGCCAGTCCTGGAGTGCGTTCTCGAACTGCTCGGCGGATTGTTGTCGTGATCCGTTTTAATGTGCTTCTTTACTGCGTGACCGTCGACGGAAACTTGGGCAGTCTTGGCGTCAGCCGGCGCACGAGGAACTCCTGAAATAGATTCTGCACCGCACCCTCGGCCGTGCCAATGAGCGCGTTGGTAAAGGTCACTTCCACGCCGCTGCGGTTGCTGGAAGGATAGTAGAGGTCGGAAATGCCTCCGGCTGCGATGCCGCCCAGAACCGCGGAATAACTCGGCTGCCAGCGCCCGTTGTCGCCCTTGCAGATGACGGAATTGGCAATGGCGTACATGGCTCGCGATGAAATGGAGCCCGTGCCTTTGTAAAAGTAGCGCGGATCCTGCTTGAAGAGCGAAGGAAGAATGGCGCCGCCAATCATCGTATCCGTGAAGCCATCGGCATAATTTGCGCCAAAGCGCTTGCCATACCCCTGTGCGCCCTGGCCGTACCCAGCAAAAGTGTTGCTGGCCTGCTCCCCGGCCGCGATCGTACCCGTCATCAGCCACGTCACGGGATCGATGGACGTTCGCCAGGCCAGTTGGTATTTCTGCCGCGCGGTCAGCGGTTCGGGATGCGGCTCGTAGCTGACGTAAAAATTCGGAAATACGCCCAGCACGCGCTGCTTCTCTTCAAAATTCAGTTGCACCTGCGCGATCTCAACTTGCGAGTCGGCCGACACCGTAACCTCATTCGTCGCCCTGGCCATGGGCAAGGCGATGGTCTGCGCGTCAAAGTCTTCGCCTGCGTGCAACACGCCGGAGATGACTCTTGTCTGGAATCCCTGCGCAGAGACCGTCAGCTTGAACGCTCCCGGAGGCAGGTTCGCAAAGCTGAATGCGCCGTTGCTATCGGTCTGCGCAGTTGCCGCCGGCCCAGCGCCGCTGCTCTCCAGCACCACGCTCGCGCCTTCGTACACCGCGCCTTCGGTGCTCGCGACCACGCCGTGCAGGCTGGCCGTTGCGGGCAATGTTGTGTTGGAATCGGGCGCTGCCGTTGCCGTACCTGCCTGCGCAGTTGCAAAAGCCGCCGCCACGGCCAGCGCCGCAATCACTAGCAGTCGCGCGCACAGAGGAACCCCGCGTTGCACGTGGTGCTGATGAGCGGGAGAAGCAGTCAGAAAGCCCCCATCCCGAAGTCCAGATCATTCGAGCGCAATGGAGGCTTCGGTGAGAATTCTATTTAGATTAGACGGCAGACTCGCCAACCGGGAGAGGGAGTCCAGGGAACCGTGTAACTTTAGTCTATCGAATGTCCAAAATGTACGTCCCTGGCGCCGGAAATCCCCTAAAAACCCTGAAGCGCCTCGACATATACGCTTAGCGCCAATGCCGGTAATTCAGGGGAACACGGGTGACGAAAGACAACCGCAGATCCTTCGGCTCCGCTTACCCCGTATTCGCGGTGCAAATTCGGGGCCCCGAACGCGCTCCGCTCAGGATGACAATTTAAATTCAGTCGCTTAGCTGAATGTTCTATGTCGATGCAGCCCGATTTTTCATTTAAGAACCTCAAAATCCCGAGCCGGCGGGGATCAATCCGGGCGTCCCGTGTAGTGCTCCACGTGGTGGACCTCGGCGTGGTCCTCAAGCGACTCCAGGTGCGTGATCACCTCCGCGGGCATCTCGAGATCCTCGGCCAGCCGCTCTTCCACGATCGTCGCCAGCCGGTGCGCCGTGCCCAGCTTCATGCTGTCAGGAAACAACAGGTGCACCTCGATCAACTGGCGCTGGCCTGTGGCGCGGAAGCGCACGCCATGATATTCGAGGCCAAGCTCCGTGCAGAGCGTGTCGAGCCGCGCGCGAATCTGGTGGCCGACCTTCGGGTCAGAGTAATCGAGCAGGCCTTTCACCGCGCGCCATAACAATCGGCCGCCCGTCCACAGGATGTTGGCCGCCACGGCGTAGGCAATCAGCGGGTCGAAGGGCTTCCAACCCGTCGCCATCACCAGCCCCAAGCCCGCCACCACGCCAAAGCTGGTATAGCTGTCAGTGAGCACGTGTCTGCCATCGGCTTCAAGAATCAGCGAGTGATTCCGCTTGCCCATGCGCAGCAGGTACAACCCCAACACTGCGTTCAGCGCTCCCGCGGCGATGAGCAGAAGCACGCCGCTGCCCAGGTGATCCAGGGTCAGGCCGTGACGCCATTTTTCCGTGGTTGTATACAGGATGCTACCCGCGGCCAGCACAATCATGGCGCCTTCAAAGCCCGCGGAAAAAAAGGTGATGCGCTCGAATCCGTAGCGGAACTGCGGAACCGCCGGACGGGTGCTGAGCCACAGGCTGAAGAGGGCGAAGGTCACCACCACCACGTGCACCACCGACTCCGCCGCATCGGAAAAAATGGCCGACGAGCCCGTGAGCAGGTAGGCCGTCATCTTCCCGGTAAGCATCAGCACGCCGACAAACAGCGAAAGCCGCATGGCGAACTGCGCCTCGCGATGCTGCTGCGCGCGCTTGTCCTGCGAATCCTGCTTCGGCGAGGAGGTCATAGGCGGTTCTCCAACTCGTGTGAGGTCTGGGGACCGTGCATGTGGCGTTTTCTTAAGGAAAACGCCACTTGAGGGCTGCGGCTCCGCTCTGCGCCAATTGGAGAACCGCTTTCGCCGGTGTTTCCATTTGCAGTGTCCCTGGGTCTTGCACCCAGTTTACGCGCGGGCGCGTAAAGAGTTTGTTGCGCAGGGAACAATACTGCGACTGCCGCAGCCTACTGCGGCTGACCCGGAGGCTGCGAGCCCGGAATCTGCGGATGAGTGTTCTTGAACCTTCCCAGATCGACGCCAAACTGCGGATTTTCGCGCGTGCCGCTTACGTGGATGGGAAGCTCGGTCCCCGCGCCGTCCTTTTTGAAGTACCGGTCGGCCGGCTTCAGCAACGCGCCTTTCCATCCGCCCACCATTTCGGAAACCGTTGCCTCCGTTTTGGCGGTTCCTGTGAAATTCAGCAGCCCACCGTGCATGCCGTACGTTCCCTTCAGGTCGATTTCCGCGCCCGGCACGGTGTACTTCAGGTTGGGCAGCGCGATCATCGCGTTGGCCATGGTGAAATCGCTCTGCATAGCCGAGCGAACGTCCGCGCCCTGGCCATGCCGCGCTTCTTTCGGCAGGCCCTGGCCGCGCATACTCAGCTGGCCCACCTCGTTCTGGATTTTTACGCTGGTAAATTGCGCATCGTCGAGCGTAAAGCTCCCCTTCAGCTTTAGCCGCTCCTCCACCGGCGCCGATCCCGGCGGAATTTCGAGCGTTGCCTTCAGCGCCAGCGTGCCGGTGAGCAGCGGGGTTCCGCTCTTGCTCGTCAGGCGCGAGAAAATCCTCCATGCGTCCGTGATCCACCTTCACATTGAGGGCAATCTCGTGTCCGCCCGGCGTCGCGGTCCCGTTGCTCGCGGTTCCCGGAGGCACGCGCACTACCTTGCCCTCGCGGTAAAGTGCGATTGCCCCAGCGTCGCGTTTACCGGCTCGAGCAAGGTGTCGCCGTTGGTGCCGTCCACGTGCGCGTGGAACTCGGTGTGCAGCGGCATCGCCGTGCCAAAGCTCGTCAGCCGGAAGTCCGGGGTGTCGGTTTGCCCATCCACTACCAGGTCGCGTAAGACGCCTTCATATCTTCCGGTCGATTCCAAAATTCCCGCGATGCCCTTGAAGACGCCCAGGTCCGCGTGTTCGAAACGGTAGCTGCCGCTGAGCGGCGTCTCGCCCGGATCGTCCACCTTCCACGGCCCCATCGCGCCTGTCGTCAAAATCATTCCCGCCGGCTTGGGATTGGTGAGCTTTGCGTCGAACCGCATGGACCCCGCCGTCGAGCCGATCAGTTTGATGTGGGCGATGTCGAATTCAAGCGGCAGCTTTCCCGGTCTGTCGGTTTCAAGCGTCAGGTGCGCGCCATCGCAGCGAATGCTTTCCACTTCAAAGCGCAGCAGCGGTGTGCCGTGCTCTTCCGCGTGCTCCAGCGCGAGCTTATGCGTAAAGTGCGTCTTCGGCGGAATATCGACATTCAGCCCCTTCAGCTCCACCACGGAGATTTTTACGGGCTGGCCCGGCTTGTAGCGCAGGGGCGCATGGAAACGGAACTCGTCAATTTGGATGATCGGCCGAACCGGCGGGCTGGGCTGGCCGGACGCGGATGGTTCCAGGAGTCTCCATCCCCGCTACCTGCACCGGCGGCCAGATGCGCAATCCCTTGCCCTCGGCCCACAGCCCATTTACCAGCGACACATGAAAGCTATCGAGTTCCACGCGCGCGTGAAAATGCTCCTCCAGCCTGTCCACGATGGCGGCCCGCAGCATGGGCTCGGCGTCGTGCAACGCGACGGAAATCGCCACACCCAGCGCAATCAGCGCCAGCAGCAACACGCTCAGCGTCCATTTCAGAGCTCGATGCCTGCGCCAGAATCCCGCCCGTTTTGCCGTCACGGTACCCACCAGCCTGCGTCCCCATTTTCGCAGGCGTCCTCACTACGCAAAAATCAGTTCCTGCTCTGTTGGATGCGCGATGTTGGCTAACAATTTACTCCTTCGCTTCGTGGTCCCGCAGTCCCGCCTTCTAGTTCCCTCGTTCCCTAGGTCGCTGGGGTGGCTTGTTCCCTGTCCCTGCGTGTTCTACACTTCAAGTCACTGATGCAAGAAATTATTCAGAACCTCGTAAAGCTCCAATCCATCGATCTTGATCGTGCGCGCTTGAACCAGGAGCTGCGTGCGCTGCCGGCGGAAATCGCCAAGTCGCAGGCCAAACTCGCGGCCGCCGAGCGCCAATCCGCCGAAACCTCGGCTGCGCTCAACCGCGAAGACACGCTGCGCACCCGCCTCGACCGGGAGATCGACGGGCACCGCAAGAAGGCCACCAAGTTTCGCACGCAACTCGACTCCGTGACCACCCCCGAACAGGCCGCGGCCATCGAGCACGAAATCCACTTTGAAACCGCCGAAGCCGAGCGCCTGGAAAACGAGGAGTACACCAGCCTGGAACGCACCGAGACGCAAGAGGCCGCGATGGCCCAGTCCCGCGCCCAGGTGGAGCTGCTTGCCGCCGAGGTGGAAGGCGTCCGCGGCCGCGTAGCCGTGCGCCAGCAGGAGCTTGCCGC
This sequence comes from uncultured Acidobacteriota bacterium, assembly GCA_963729915.1. Taxonomy (GTDB): domain Bacteria; phylum Acidobacteriota; class Terriglobia; order Terriglobales; family Acidobacteriaceae; genus Telmatobacter. The sequence goes on from CAVSQE010000001.1 coordinate 260,849, forward strand.
CGAACTCGCTGCGCTGGATGCCGCACGAGAGGCCGTCCGCTCGGCCCTCGATGCCGACTGGCTCGCACGCTTCGACCGCATCTGCGCCTCCCGCGGCACCGGCATCGTCTTTGCCGTGAACCAGCAGTGCACCGGCTGCCGCATGGGTGTGCGCCCGCAAGTCTGGAACCAGCTTCGCGAAGGCGAGCTGCTCAGCTGCGACAGTTGCAGCCGACTGCTTTATTGGAATCCGGAAATTGCGCCCTCAGCCAAAGCGCCGCAGACCGAACTGCCCGAAGGCGCCGGCCGCGCCCCGCGCAAACCGCGCCAGGCTGGCGCGTAGGCCTAAAATAACTGGCATGAATCGCGCCATCATTGCGCTTGCCTGCCTGCTGTCGAGCGCGGGCGTATGGGCGGCGCAAGAGAAACAGCCCCCCTACCCCTCCTTTGACTATCAAGCCGCCTACGCTCACGAAATCAAGCCCCATCGCGAAACCATTCCGCTCGCCGGCGTTAGTTCCGGCTTTCATCAGCTGCGCCTCACATTGACGGTCTCTCCGGCAGGAGCAGTGCTCGATGCAAAGACTGAAGGAGAGGATGAGGACAACAAGTTCTGGCCCGACCTGCGCCCCGAAGTGCTCGACTGGAAGTTCGTCCCATTTGAAGTAGACGGGCGTCCCGTGACGGCGTCGGTTAAAGAGTACATTGACCTCGTTCCACCAGAGCGATTCCCCTCGAACCACGTGCCTGCGCCCGCGGTCAGGCCCGATTCCAAGGTCGTCATTACGCTCTCGCGGTCGATGTGCTACGGGCGGTGCCCCGTATACAGGGTTTCAGTCGGCACCGAAGGGATTACGTTCGACGGAGGGGCCTTTGTCGCAGCCAACGGAAGGCATACCGATACGGTTAACCCGAGCGCAGTTCGCGCGCTGGCAAAGAAGTTTGTTGCGGCTGATTTCTATTCGATGCGCGATGAGTATCGAGCAAGTGTCACAGACAACTCAACTTACGTCCTCTCCATTGCAATCGACGGCCACAAAAAACAAGTAGTGGACTACGTCGGCCAGTGGGTCGGCATGCCTGCCGCAATCGTTGAACTGGAAGACGACGTTAACGCTTTTGCCCATACAGAGCGATGGATCAAAGGGCCACCACAGTAGCCGGCTCGAATCGGCGCAACTCAGAATCCGCACAAAATGAATCTGTCCACGCTTACCCGCCGCCGCTTCCTCGCTCAATCCGCCGCAAGCATCCTCGCGCTTTCACCACTCTCATCCAAATCGCAAGAGCGCGGAGCGCTGATCGATTCGCATGTGCACGTGTTCGAGCGCAACCCGCGTTTTCCTTTCGCGCCGGGCGCGCACCCTCCCGCGGAAGACGCGCCGCCGGAAAAACTTATCGCTCTGATGCGCGCCAACGGCGTTGCCCGCACCGTGATCATCCAGGTGATTCACTACAAGTGGGACAACAGCTTCCTTCTCAGCGTGCTCAAGCGCTATCCCACGCTCTTCCACGGCGTCTGCCGTGTGAACCCCGAGGACCCGGCCGCACCCGACGAGCTCGCTCTCCTTACTGAACAAGGCTTTCGCGGCGTCCGCATCAGTCCAGCGGCCGATGCCTCCGGCGACTGGATTCTTGGGGCCCTGATGCCTCCTCTCTGGCGCAGATGCAGTGAGCTCAAAGTTCCCATGACCGTCCTCGTGCCCGCCACGCGCCTGCCCGACCTGGTTCCGCTCATCGAGGCCAATCCCGAGCTCACCGTCGTCATCGATCACATGGCCGATTGCCCGCTCGATCGCCCCGATCTGCTGCAGCATTTGCTCGACCTCGCACGCTTCCCGCGCGTCTTCGTCAAAATCTCGGACATGTGGTCGCTTTCTAAACAGCCTTACCCGTATCCCGACGCGCAGGACCAGGTGAAGCGGCTGCTGGAGCGCTTCAGCGCGCAGCGCCTCATGTGGGCGACGAACTGGCCCGTCTCTCTCGCGCAACTTCCCTACGCAAGAATCGTCGAGCTGTATCGCGACCACATGAGCTTCCTCACGCGCGAGGAGCACGAAGCGATTCTAAGTGGAACCGTGCAGCGCGTTTGGCCCTTCGGGCTGTAGACGCCCACTCCCATCCTGCTACCCTTTGATTGGAAGCACTTCTCAGGAGAATTCCCCGTGCAGCGCATTTGTGTCGATATGGACGAGGTGATGGCCGACACGCTCGCCGAGCACATCCGCCGCTACAACCAAACCTTCGACGAAGACGTAACGCCGGAGGATCTGGCCGGCAAAGGCCTTTGGGAGGTGACGCCGCTCGACCGGCAGGGGCAGCTTCGCGCCTTTCTCGATGCTGAAGATTTCTTTGAAGATCTTCCCCTCATGCCGGACGCGCAGGCGGTGCTCAAAGACCTTTCCACGCGCTTTGAAATCTACATCGCTACGCAGGCCATGGCCGTGCCCAACTCCCTCGGCCCCAAATACCGCTGGCTGCAGCGCCACTTTCCCTTCATCCCGCCCTCGCACTACGTCTTCTGCGGCGACAAGTCGATTCTGCGCGCCGACTTCCTCATCGACGACCAGCCCAGGAACCTGCAGCGCTTCGAGGGCCAGGGTTTGCTCTACTCCGCACCGCACAATTTGATGGCCACCGGCTTCGTCCGCGTGAACAACTGGCTTGAAGTGGCGCAGTTCTTTGCGGGCATCCCCGCCGCCGCGGATCCTGCCGCGCAGGCCTCGTCTCCGGGCGCGTAATCTGCCCGCGCAAGACTGCTCCCACGAAAATTCGTTACCATGGAGTGTGACCGTGCTTCGCTCCCCTGCAAGGCTCCCTATTTCGCGACGCCATTTCCTCGGTGCAAGCGCGTGCGCCGTGGGCGGATTCGCGCTCTATGCGGGCGAAATCGCACGCCACAGGATCGATGTCACGCAGAGCGACGTCTCTATTCCCGGCCTTCCCGAGGCCTTTGACGGTTTCCGCATCGCGCAGGCCAGCGACTTCCATATGGACGAATTCACTGAGCCGTTCTTTGTCCGTGAAGTCGTCAAGCGCATCAACAGCTTGAATCCCGATGCGGTGTTTCTCACTGGCGACTTCGTCACGCGTGAGATCGCGCCCAGAAGATTTGCCGTTGGCGCCGGGTGGCAATGCGCAGGAATCCTCAACGAACTCGTGTGCCGCGAGCGCTACGCGGTGTTGGGCAACCACGACTTCATGGTTGGGGCCGAAGCGGTATCGGAGGCGCTCACCGCCAACGCGATCACGGTCCTACGCAATTCCTACATGCCTCTGGAGCGCTCCGGCGGCCGCATTTGGCTTGCGGGAATCGCCGACCCTTTGCAGGGCCTGCCGGATCCTGAAGCCACCATCCCCGCTGCGATCCGTAATATTCCGCGGGATCCTATTGTTCTGCTCTGCCATGCGCCCGACTATGTGGATCATCTGCTGACACTTCCTTCCGGGCAGGCTGTCTCTCTCATGCTCTGCGGCCACACCCACGGCGGTCAGATTCGCGTGCCTGTGATCGGCCCGCTGGTTCTGCCTAAGATGGGACAAAAGTATGTCGAGGGGTGGTTCCGCTTTGGCCAACTGCAGCTCCACGTCAACCGCGGCATCGGCGCTGTCGGCGTGCCCTTCCGGCTCAACTGCCCGCCGGAGATTTCCATCATTACTCTGCATTCCGCCTGAAGATTGCGGGCCGCGTCCGGCGTTTTCACGCTCCGGCGATGGTCATTCCGTCGATGCGCAGCGTCGGTGAGGCCACCGATCCGCGAAACGCAAGGTCGTTGCCGATGGCCGTCACGCTGCGCAACATCTCGGCCAGATTCCCGGCTATCGTCACCTCTTCCACGGCGTGCGTCAGTTGGCCGTTCTCGATCCACAGGCCGGTGGCGCCGCGCGAGTAGTCGCCCGTGACCATATTCGTGCCGAATCCCATCAGGCTGGTCACATAAAGCCCTGCCTTCACCTCTCCGAGGATTTGCTCTTTGGTCATTTTCCCCGGTTGCAAGTAGAGATTGCCGCAGCCGACTCCCGGCGCGCCGGCGAGTCCCCGCGCGGCGTTGTGCGTTGAGCGCATCCCCAGCTTGCGCGCAGTGTAGGTGTTCAGCAGGTAATTGCGCAGCACGCCGCTCTCTACCACTACGGTGCGCTGCGAAGGCAGGCCCTCGCCGTCGAAGGGCGAGGTCCCGAATCCGCCCACGCCCGTGGGCAGCAACATAGTGTTGTCGTCGATGATGGTTAAATTCGCCGCGGCAATCGCCTCGCCCAGTTTCCCAGCGAGAAACGATGCGCCGCGCCAGATGGCGTCGCCCGATGCGGCCTCGAAGACCAAGCCGATGAGCGTCCGCGCCGTCTCCGGCGCAAACACGATGGGAACGCATTGCGTGGCCACGCGTCGCGCGCCCAGCCGCCGCAACGTGCGCCGCGCCGCTTCCGCACCCACTGCTTCAGGAGATTCCACATCGCTCAGACGCCGCGCGCTCGACCACCAGGCGTCGCGCTGCATTTTGCCGTCAGCGTCTTTGGCCAGCGGCGCTGCCGCCACGCCCGCGTAGCTGGTGCGGTAGCTGCCGGTAAATCCCCGCGAGTTGGCGAGCGTCCTGCGCCCGGTTGAAGCATCGAAGCTGCCGCCGTCGGAGTTCGTGATGCGCGGGTCTGCCGCCAATGCCGCAGCCTCAACGCGTCGCGCCCACTCAATCCGCTCCGCGCCCGCGAGCGAGTACACATCTTCGTAATAAAGGTGCAAGTCGCCCAGTACTGCGCCAAATTCGCCCCTCTCCGGTAATCCCGCGAACGGATCCTGCTCCGTCACCGCAGCCAACGCCAGCGCGCCCTCCACAAGCTGGCGAATTCCCTCCGCCGTCAAATCGCTTGTAGAAGCCGATCCTGACCGCTGGCCCAGAAACACCCTCAATCCCAGCCCGCGCGAGCCCGACTCCTGCAGCGTCTCGACTTGGCCCATGCGCACATTCACGCTGAACTCGTCGCTCTCGCGCGCCATGGCCTCGGCGTCGGTCGCGCCCGCCTTCATGGCCAGAGCGACGACATCGGCAGCCAGAGATTCGAGATCGAGTGCAGTTTCGGTGGGCGGGGATGCAGCTTCGCGCATGCTCTCAAGCTATCAAACGCGGGGCAATTCTTGAGTTGTCAGGAAGATTGAAGGCAAAGGAAAAAGGTTGAATTCTATGCCGTCAGCCGTTCCAGTTGATCCGGCTTCACAATCGTCAGGCTGGTGCCTTTGATCGTGATCCACTGGTCGCGGCGGAACTGATTGAGCAGCCGCGTCACGGTTTCGCGCGAGGTGCCCGCCATGTTGGCGATCTCCTCATGCGTGAGCGCCATGGTAAAGCGCATCTCGGGTTTGCCGTTGGCCGCCGTGCGGCCCCAGTCCAGGAGCAACCGCGCCAGCCGCCCCGCTGCCGAGCCCGAAAGCGCCAGCCGCTTGGCGTCGTGAAACACCGTCATGTATTCGCCGGAAAGCGACTGCGCCGCGTGCATCGAGGCAATGCCATGCCGGCCCAGGAACTCGACGAACTCCTGTTTCCGCACCGTCTTTACTTGGCAGGGCTCAATGGCCTCGGCCGTCACTTCATGGGGAACATTGGCCAGCACCGCGCTCAGCCCCATCACGTCGCCCGGCCCGGCAATCTTCAGAATCATGGTTTTGCCGTCGCGCGAGGTGGAGGAGATTTTTACCTGCCCATAGCAGATGACGAACACATTGCGCGCCGCGTCGCCCTCGGTAAAGAGCTTGGCGCCACGGGCGTGGCTCATCATGATGCCGATTTGGTCGTAATCCGCCAGAGCCTCCGGTGTGAGATTGCAGAACATCCGCAAATGGCGGTGCTCGCAATTCAGGCAATCTTCCGGAGGGTGATGGGAATGAAGTGAGGCCATACTTGTCCCGTTAGGGCTAATCGCTAGGTTGAGTATAGCGCATATCCCACTTAGCAAGACGGGTGTCCTGGCCCCATGAGCCCTGGCAATGGCTCCCTTTGTGGGCCGCCCCTACGCCGGGGTAGCTCCGCTCGCATGGCGGCGCGCCGGCATCACGCGCGTCAGGCAGCAGGTAATGTAAGCGCGCGAGACCTCGCGTGCCAGCTCTTCCAACAGCCGCATGCGCAGCGGGGGATGGTTCTGGAACGCGTGCCGCAGTTCGTCCATGGGCAGCATGAGCACCGATCCCGGCGTCATCGCGGTCAATGTGTAGGTGTGACGTCCGTCGCCCAGCGCCGCGGCCAGTTCCACCAGATCCCCGGGCCGTGCCGATCCCAGCGTCACGCGCATCTGGAGCCGTTCCGCCTTGCGGACAAAATCGCCCGAAACCACCACGTACAGCCCTTTGCAGCTTCCATTCTGACGAAAAACCGCCTCTCCGGCATCGATATCGATGCATCGCGAAGCGCTGGTGAGCAGTTGTCCCGCTTCCTGCGGACACTCCAGCAGCTCGGCGAGCGGATGCGCCGCTGCCGCGGCCAGCCGTTCCATGCGTTGCTCAAGTAGCTGGTTAGTCATCCTGTTCGCCGTATCCCGGGCTCTCAAGTCCCTTGCTGCCTGCTTCCACTGCCCCCTGCTTCCCGTTTTGCGGGTGCGTCGCGAGCCTCCGTGCCCACGTCGCGTCACGCGGTTCATGCGCTAACCCCATTTCCTTCGAGTTTGCGGATTCGATAGGACAAAACGGTGCGGTTTCTCCTTTCCCCGCCCATTTTCCCTTGGGAACTGCTGAGCGCCGCTCTCGTTGTGCCTGCTACGAGGCCCGCACGGGAATTGCAACTTCCCGAGCAACTTCCGACTTGGCGCCCGTGCCCGCCGCAACTGGCGGAACGCAAAGAACCGGCACACGCGATGCAGACAGCAGGGCAAACGCCGTGCCGTGTGGCCCGGGTGTTCCGCTGGCCCGTTTTACCCCCGCTACAAGAATGCAGGGATGGTTCTCCGCAATGGCTTCGGCTATAGCATCGGCCGGATCGCCGTCTTTCACCAGGCACCTCACCTGGATCGTGTCTTCGAAACGGATGCCCTGATCCTCCATCACGGTCCAGGGATTCAGGCCGACTTCCTTTTCCGCGGCCGTCCGTACATGCAGCGCCAGAAGGGGCCGATCAAACGTGTGGGCCAGCGAAGCTGCAGTGGCGGCGGCTTCGACCGCAGCCTCATTCCGCTCCATCGCCAGCAGCACCGGTCCGCCTGGAGTGGGCCGGTGCGGACCCGCATTCCAATCCGCGGCTACAGCCAGCACCGGGCACGGCGCCAGTCTCACCAGGCGTTCGGCGATGGCCCCCACCACGATGGGCCCTGCGCCTTCCATCCCCTTGGTGCCAATCACGATCAGCCCGGCCCCATACTGCCGGGCCACATCCACCAGCATCTCCGCCACGGCGCCCTGCCGCACCTCGGAATGACTGTGAATTCCCTGGCGCAGCAGCTCGTGAGCCAGCTGGTCCAGCACCTTGCGCGCCGCTTCCGTCATGTGATTTAACACGGTGCCGGGAACCGCATCCACCGCGGCATATTCCATCGGATCGAGACCGTGGGCCAGCACAATCCGTGCCCCGTAGTAGGTCGCGAGCTTGCGCGCGTACTCGAGGGCTGCTTCCGCCTGACCCCCCAGATCTGTCGCGACCACAATGGTTTTCAAGCCGTTTTCAAAGCCCATGACTGTCTCCCGGCCGCTGTCCTTGGCACATAGGTATTGGAGTTTGAGTGTGCGCCTCCAAAATGCCGGGGGCAGTGACACTTTACACCCCACCCTGTGATTCGAGTCACAGTTGCCAAGACATTGATTTCGCAAGAGAAGGGCGAACGGGCGTTTGTCGGCATTGCTCTTGGGATATCTGTAAGAGCCTCCCCGCGATCACATTGACGATCACTCCAACGCGAGTTCGTTTGACGTTGGCATCGTCGTCTGGATAGGCTGGTGTTGACCGACGCATATGAGATTTGGGAGGGATGCTGTGACTACGGCGAAGGCCAATCTGTGGGCGGCATGGATTTGCGCCGTTTCAATAGCCATGGGCTCTATGGCCATGGCTCAAAGTCCGGCTACTTGCACTACACCGGTGGCGCTGGGCGCGATGTCGTACGGGCCTATTCCGAAGCTCAGCGCCCCCTATAGCGCAACGGTGACGACAACGCACGATCAGACGCTGCCAGACGGGCGGGTTATTCACGGCTCCGTGACTACATACCAGGCGCGCGATGCGGCGGGCAGGGAGTGGCAAAAGAGGTCGCTTGGTTGCCAGCCGGGCCCGGATGGGGTGCGTCATCCTGTCATCCAGACATTGGTGTACGATCCGGGGACTGGGACTACGATCTCGTGGAAAGAGGACGACCCGGCAAAGATTCTTCGCGTCGTCCGTGACCGACCACGAGTCCCGCTACCTCCGGCGGCGACGGACGAGAGTAAAGAGGCGGCCGCGCGCCGAGGCCTGGAGGAGATGGGAATTCACTCGGAAGATCTAGGGAGCAAAAAGATCGCCGGAGTGATGGCCGATGGCACTCGGACAGTGCAAACCGTCCCGGTCCAAGCGGGAATCGATAAGCCTATTCAGATCGTAAAAGAGAGATGGTTCGCCAATGACCTGGATCTTGAGATGCTAAGTACCACCGACAATTCAAGGAATGGACGAACGATTATCGAGGTTGTGGATTTGAAGCAAGGCGAGCCGGACCCTGCGCTGTTTGCTGCGCCTGCAGGCTACACGATTGCGGACAATGAATCGGCGCATTGAGCAGTCGAATCAGTCCGCTACACTTTGGATCTACCAGGCGGGTCGTCGCCAACCCGGAAGTTACCCCGCAGCCATCTCGGTAATCCCGGCAGAATTGAGGTAAATCCGGCGACATTCGATTCTTGCCCAAAGACTCTTCGATCTGCCTCCGCTGCGAGCCCCCCTGTACATGAAAAGGCCCGAGGCGCTACCTTGGGTGCGGTATGAAAACTCACATTTCGCGCCCTCTTTCCTTCCTTTTTGCCCTCCTTTTCGCGCCACTTTGCCTGCATGTTGCAGCCCAGGCGCCTGAGCCCGATTCGCCTGCCATTGAGGCCCAGGCCCATGCCATGCTTTCCAAGCTCACGTTGGAGCAGAAAATCGAGCTGCTCGGCGGCATCAACAACATGTACACGCGTCCCATGCCCGCCATCGATCTGCCGCGCTTCAAGATGTCCGATGCTTCAGTGGGCGTGCGCACATGGGGACCTACCACGGCGTATGCTTCCGGCGCTTCGCTTGCCGCCAGCTGGGATATCGAACTTGCGCGCAAGCTCGGCGAAGGCCTCGGCCGCGACGCCCGCGCCCGCGGCGTGAACTTTCTGCTCGGTCCCGGCGTCAACATCGCTCGCTCCGCCGAAGCCGGCCGCAACTTCGAGTACCTTTCTGAGGATCCGTACCTGAACGCGACACTGGTGGTGCCGTTCATTGAAGGCGTGCAGTCTGAGGGCGTGATCGCCACGGTCAAGCACTACGCGCTCAATGATCAGGAGTTCAACCGGCACAACGGCAGCTCCGACGTGGACGAGCGCACCCTGCGCGAAATCTATCTTCCCGCCTTTGAAGCCGCCGTCACCAAGGCCCACGTTGACGCCGTCATGAACTCCTACAACCTGGTCAACGGCGTCCACGCCACGCAAAACGATGTCCTCAATCTCCAGGTGCTCAAAGGCGAGTGGGGATTTCAGGGCGTCCTCATGTCGGACTGGGATGCGACCTACGATGCTGTCGCCGCGTGCAACAACGGCCTCGATCTTGAGATGCCGAGCCCCAAATTCATGAATGCGAAAAATCTGATTCCCGCGGTGCAGGCCGGCCAAGTGAAAGAATCCACTATCGATGAGCACGTGCTGCGTCTGCTGCGCGACGAGTTGCGCTACGGATTCACCACGCGCCCGCAATTCGATCCTGCCGACTCCACTTACTCCCTTGCCGACCGTCCGCTTGCGCTCGAGGAAGCGCTCGAGAGCATCACGCTGCTCAAGAACCAGGAGAATTTACTGCCGCTCGATCCCGCCAAGATCAAAAACATCGCCATCATTGGCCCCAACGTCTATCCGGCCGTCACCGGCGGTGGGGGCTCGTCGGAGGCGCACGCCTTTGAACCGGTCAGCATTCTCACCGGCATCGCCAGCCTTCTCGGCCCCGATGCGCACGTCTTTTATAGCCCCGGAATGCCCGACACTGACGACGAAAAGAAGGCCGTCGCGCAAGCGGATGTGGTCATCGTCGCCGTCGGCTTCGATCCCAAGACCGAGCGCGAGGGCAAAGACCGCACATTCACGTTGCCCGCCGGTCAGGACGCGCTGGTCGAGCAGGTGATTGCCGCCAATCCCCGCACCATCGTTCTGCTCACTGGTGGCGGCGGCATGGATCTGAGCCGATGGCTCGACAAAGTGCCGGCGGTGCTCCACCTCTACTATCCCGGCCAGGAGGGCGGCACGGCGGTGGCGCAAATTCTCTTCGGCCAGCACGATCCGGAGGGTAAACTGCCCGTCTCCTTCGACCGCAGTTGGGACGAAAGCCCTTCCGCGAAGTGGTACCACGGCGATCCCAACGACAACACCACGCTGCACACCATCGGCGCGGACGGCAAGCCGCTCGACTACACGGTCGAACACATAAAATACGGGGACAAGCTGATGGTTGGCTACCGTTACTGGACCACCACCGGGAAGCACCCGCTGTTCCCCTTCGGCTACGGCCTCAGCTACACCACCTTCAAATTTTCGCGGCTTGAAGCGCCCGCCACCGCGGCTTCCGGTTCCACGGTTTTGGTCAGCTTCGACGTCACCAACACCGGCAGCGTGGACGGAGCCGAGGTCGCCCAGCTTTACGTCTCCGACCCCTCCGCGCAAGTTGATCGCCCCGAACGCGAGCTGAAGGGCTTTGCCAAAGTCCGCCTCGCTCCCGGCGAAACCCGGCACGTCGAGCTCAATCTTGACGCGCGCGCCTTCAGTTATTGGGACGCAACGGCTCACAAATGGATCATCGATCCAGGCAAATTCATTCTTCGCGTCGGTGACTCCAGCGAAAACACGCCGCTAAGCGCCGACATCAGCCTGCACTAAGAGATAGTTTGCGCACGACACCGCTTTACCTGAGAGGAATCGATCATGTTCAAACGCTCCATCCCCGCATTGGCCCTCGCCGCGCTCGTCTTCACCGCCGCATCTTCCCACGCCCAGTCCATGCCGCGTCAGCAATGGGTGGGAACCTGGGCTGCGTCTCCGATGCAGGCTGACGGCATCAATATCCGCCTGTTCTCCAGCGTGACGATGCGCGAGGTCGTGCACATCTCCGCCGGCGGCACGCTGATTCGCCTGCGCTTTACCAATGAATTCGGCTACGATCCCCTCACCATCGCCGACGCCCACGTTGCGCTCAGCGCCGGCGGCAGCTCCATCCAGCCCGGCACAGATCACGCCGTCACTTTCGGCGGATCTGCATCCGTCAACATTCCTCCCGGCGGCGCCATCTTCTCCGATCCCGTCGCGCTCGCGGTCGCGCCGCTCGCTGATGTTGCCGTCAGCTTTTATCTGCCGCCGCAGATCATGCGAGCGGAAACCTACCACTCCTTCGCCGACCAGGACAACTTCGTCTCCGACGGTCCCGCGTCCAACGCGCCCGAGTTGCCGCAGGCCACCACGCTGGCTTCGTGGTACTTTTTTGACGGCATCGATGTCGCAACTGCTCCAGGCTCCCGCGCCGTGGTCACTCTCGGCGACTCCATCACCGACGGCGCGCACTCCACGCACAACGCCAATCGCCGCTGGCCCGACGTGCTCGCCGCGCGCCTGAGTCAGGACCCGAATCTCGCCCACATTGCCGTGTTGAATGAAGGCATCGGCGGCAACCGCGTGCTCAACGAAACTACCGGCCCCAGCGCGATCTCACGTGTCGATCGCGATGTGCTCGCCCAGAGCGGCGCGCGCTATGTCATCGTGCTTGAAAGCATCAACGACATCGGGCGGCTGGCACACGTGCAGGTTCCGTGGGACGCAATTACCGCGCCGCAGTTGGAATGGGGTTTGAAACAGATTGCCGACCGGGCGCACGAGCACGGCCTCAAGATTATCGGCGCCACGCTCACGCCCTACGGCGGCGCTGGCTACTACTCCGATGCAGGCGAGCAGGTGCGCGAGGCGGTCAATGACTGGATCCGCTCGAGCGGTGTCTTCGACGGTGTTGTCGATTTCGACAAGATCACGCGCGATCCGCAGAATCCCAAGGCTTTCAATCCGCCCTACGACTCGGGCGATCACCTGCATCCCAGCGACGCGGGATACAAAGCCATGGGCGAAGGCATCGACCTCACGCTGTTCGCGAAGTAAAGTTTGGTGCGGGCGAAGATCGGCGGGGGCTAAAGCCCCTTACTTTCCCTGGTGACCTTTGCGGCACGACTGAAGTCGTGCCCTGACACTTCGTGCTTCTTCGAGGAGTTCTTCCGAGGGCAATCAGTCCATGCCCTGACACTTCTTTCGGCGCGTTGAGGGCTTTTCCGGAGCTTGCTAAGGCGAAGTGGCAGTTCTAGGCTGAGGCGTCTGCTTCCATTGCCTTCAGCGAAGCCTCGAGCGCCGCAAACTCAGGTTGACCCTTGAGCGGCTTCAGGCGCGGATCGGCCAGCATGTGGAAGAACCACGGGCAGCGATTCTCGTTGGCAGCGCGCAGTTCTTCGAGGGCGGCATCGGCCTCGCCGAGCACGACATGCGTGGCGGCGTTGAGCGTATTCAGCACATAGCGCTCGCGGCTCAGCCATTGCAGCCGTTCCAGCAGGCTGAGCGACTCCTCGACGCGGCCGGCGCAGGCCAGAGCATAGGCGTGCGCTGAAATCGCGAGGTCGTAATGTGAGGACCGCGCCGCGAGCTTCTCCGCCAATGCGATGGCGCGCGCGGCTTCTCCATTAAATCCCAGAATCATGGCGCCAAAGAAGAGCGATTTGTCGTACTCCGAAGACATGTCGATCGCTTTCCGGATCTGCGTCATGCTCGCGTCGCGCTCGCCGGCCAGATGCAGAGACCACGCCAAGGCCGCCTGCAGCCACGGCGCATAGGGATCGAGCTGAATGGCCGCGCGCAGCAGCTCAACGGCTTCGCCGAACCGGTACCGGCTGAGCAGAAGCCAGCTGCGCGCCCGCGCATTCATGGCATCGTAAGGGAGCCCCGAGGAGCGCGCCATCATCCGTAGAGCCGAACGCGCATGACGGTCGAAATGAAATTCCACCCAACCCAGTGCGGGCAACAGAGCTTCAGCCTGCGCGTTCAATTCTGGAATTCCATCCGCCGCCCGGTGCACGTGGGCGGCCGCGATTCTTGGAGACAGATAGCCGTAGATGCATTGCAGGATGGCCAGTTGTGCAAGCTCCACGCGCGCCGCCATCAACGCGGGGTCCAGCTCGACCGCGTGCAGCAGCCGGCCCATGGCATTCTGCATCCGGTGCCGCTCCATGTTCTGCCACTCGTGGTGGGCGCGCAGATAAAGGTCATGGGCCTCGCGCTCGGCCGGTGACGCTGCGCGCTGCGCAGCCGACGGAGCTTCGGCCGCAATTTCAACGGGAGTCTCTCCGGCGCGCAACCGCGAGATCACGCGGTTGACCAGCTCGCCGGCCAGCTCTACCATCTGTTCGCGCTGGGCGATCACGTCTTCCACCCACAGCGGCTCGCCATCCTCCACGCGCATCATCTCCACGCGGAGCCGGTGCCGTCCCGGAGTGGCCAGCACCTGCCCCGTGAGGATCAACTCCGCGTGCAGCAACGTACCAATTTCCCGCGCGGGCAGGCCGCGCTGCGCCAGGGCACACGCAGAATCCCATGCGATGATCGATGCCACCGCCGGACGGGCGCGGCTCAACTGTTCCATGGCTTGTTCTGCGACCGCCAAGCCGAGATATTCGGGGACGTCGTAGCCGGTGGAGAAAGGCAGAATGGCCAGGACTGGCAGCGATCTTGATGGTCTAGAGCGATCCATAGAATCCAACGCAGCTCCGTGAATCCTCGCTTCGCCGGTCGGCTCGCAGGTAAGCTCGCCACAAGGCGGTTCCTCCGCGGCAGGGCCGGCAAGGATTCACATCACATCCATCCAGGGCAAGGCAAAGCCTTCACAACACCAAAGATGATTCCCCGGTGAAGATCGGCGAAGCCGCGGCCAGGGAACGGTGCGAATGCAGGAACTCCCGTTCACCTTCCGCGGAGTCACTTCCCCGCGCTGAGAATCACCGCAATCCCCGGGCTTCCGATGGCATTTGAGTAGCGTCTATGCGGTCGTCAACTTTCGCAAGCGGAGGAAGCTTGCGGCTACGGTGCTTCTGGCCGCACGTTCAGCGACTGAAGGTACCATCTAAGAGCCCGGTGAAGTAATCGATACGTCGATTATCACTCTGCTTCTTGCGCTGTGGAGAAAAGTTCGGAGAAGGAATCAAGGACAGTAGTAATCCCGGGCAGGTTACCGGAAAAATGTCTCAAATCAATACACTTGCTCGGATTCCTCCTGCGTCCGCCGCGTGACACCGCTTTGACCGCGGTATTTCTCTCCGCGCGGAAGAAGTTGGGGAGTGAAAGCCCCCTCATTTCCTTTTTCAAGTTCGCTGAAATGATCGTATGATCGTGCCAACGCCGGTATGGATAGTGCTTTGCACGCAATTTCGACTGCGTGAGACATCCATCCGGTGGATGAGACACGAATTCGGTTTTTTCGGGTCTCGCTTCCCCCCGTTTCATACGGTAGAATTCCAAAATTCTCGCGGCCCTTCCGACGAAGGTCTGCCTTCGGCGCGGAACGCATTCCCTGGGAGGTTTCCCGGATGAAGAACCTTTCATTGATGGCTTGCCGGCGAATTCCACTTGTCCTGTGCGTGCTGCTGGCGGGAATAACGCAGGCGCATGCCCAGTTCCAGCGATGGTACGACCTGAGCGAGCAGGCGGAGAAGTTGAACGAGCAGGGCAACTATGCCGCCGCACTTCCCCTCGAACAGCAGGCCTTGCAAGTGGCGCAGGCAACGTGGGGACCCAATGACAGCCACGTCGCGCTGTCGGCGAATTTTCTTGGGATTCTCGAGATAAATCTGGAAAAGTTCAGCGACGCGGAGACGCACCTGAATTTGGCGGTCGCGATCGACACGAAGATCGAAGGCGCGGAGGGCAAGGATACGGCGACGGATTTGTCCAACCTGGGAGAGCTCTACCAGGAGGAAGGAAGATATCCGGCGGCAGAGAAAGCGATGCAACAGGCGCTGGCGATCCATGAGAAGGTGCTGGGCGAGAACAACAACAGCGTCGCGACGGACGCAAACAACCTGGCCCTGATCTATCTGCGGGAGAGCAAATACGCCGAATCCGAAACGCTCTACAAGAAAGCGGTTGCGACGGAGGAAAAGCTGGGCGACGCCGCCGGTGAAGCGACAGCGTTGGGCGGATTGGGAACTCTGTATGACCAGATAAGCAAGTTTGCTGACGCGGAGCAGGCATTCAGCCAGGCGCTGGCGGCCAATCTGAAAGCGCTTGGGCCGCAGCATCCGCTGATCGGCTTATCTCTTGACCATCTGGCCCAGGCGTATACCGGCGAAGGGAAGTTTACCGACGCGGAGCAGACCTACGCGAAGGCGCTCGTGAGCGAAGAGAGGGCTACTTCCCCGGAGCAATCGACGATCGCATTAATCGAGGAGGACATGGGCTCGCTGCTCCGCGACGAGGGTAAGTACCAGCAGGCGGAGTCGTTGATGCTGCAGGCGCTGACGAACCGGGCCAAGGCGCTGGGCCCGAATCATCCCGATGTGGCGGCAGTGCTGACGAGCTTGGGCAGGCTCTACGAACAAGAGCTTCGTTACAGCGATTCCGAACGGGCGTTTCGCCAGGCGCTCGCAATCGATCTGAAGAGCCTGGGAGCGCAGAATATGCAGACCTTGGCAACCATGATCGACCTGGCGAATCTCTATGCTTCGCACGGGCAGTCGAGCCAGGCGGAGCAATTGTTTGTCAACGCCGTTCCGCTGTATGTGAAGGTCCTTGGGGACTCGAATAAGGAGGTGGCCGTTGCGTTCTCAGACGCCGGAGAGCTGATGCTGACCGAAAGGAAGCTGGACGGGGCGGTAAAGATGTTCAACACGGCGGGGCAGATTTATGCGCATGCGGAGGGAGCCGAGAGCCCAGACGTGGCAATGTGCCTGGACCGGCTGGGAACGATTGCCGAGGACGTGGGCAAACACGATGACGCAGAGTCGCTGCACAAGAGGGCGCTGGCAATTTTTGAGAAGGTTGATGGGCCGGACAGCCCGGCCCTGACGCCTGCGCTCGAAGGGCTGGGGAGAATTTACAAGAATCAGCATCGATTTGCCGAGGCCGAGCCGATGTACCAGCAACAGCTGAAGATCGACAAGGCACACTTGAAGCCGAACGACCCTGGGCTGCGCACGGATGAAGAGGACATGGCGGCCCTCTATTTTGCATGGGACAAGCCGGCGCAGGCGGCGCCGTACTTCCAGACCTACCTGGGAGAGTTGGAAGAGGAATTTCGCGCCAATGCCGCGACGATGAGCGAGCGGGACCGCATTCTTTACTTTTCGACGCAGCAGTTGGCGTTTCCCATTTTCTTCAGTTTCGTAGCGAAGTACCACGAGCAAATGCCGGAACTAACCGGGCAGATGTATGACGCTCTGCTTGAAGAAAAGGGGCTGATCGCGGCGAGCGCCGCTTCAATGCGCGCGGCAGTTGAGGCGAGCGGCGATCCGCAGGCTTTGGCGATGCTGGACAAGCTGGCCAGCGACAGGGCACAAGTGGCGGCGCTGGTGGAGTCGAAAGTCGGCGATCCTGCGAACTACCGGGCGCAGCTCGACCAAGTGGCAACCGAGGCGAACACTCTTGAGCAGGCGTTGATGAAGCGCTCGGTGGCGTTAAGCCAGCAGAAAGCGCAGAACGCGGCGACATGGCGCGATGTGCAGAAGGCGCTCAAACCGGGAGATGCGGCGGTCGAAATTACGAAGTTCGCACGGTACGACGGGATTGGGCTGACGGGGGACTTTCTTTATGTTGCGCTGGTGGTGACGCAGAATTGCAGGCAGCCGATCTTCGTGAATCTGGGCACGGCGAAGGAACTGGAAACTGGGCCGATGCTGGCCTATCGCGACGATGTCGGGCAGACGCGCGGATTTGAAACAGAGCAGGCGCCGGCAACGCCGGGAGCACCGGAAGGTGCGGAGAATGCGAGCGCGGCGTATGCGGCGTTTTGGAAACCACTGGAGCCGGCGCTCGGTGGAGCGAAGCGCGTGTATGTTGCGCCGGACGGCGTGCTGAATACCATTCCGATTGGGCTAATGGCGGACAGCGATGGAAAAATGCTGATGGAGAAGTTGCAACTGCGGATTTTGAACAGCACGAAGGATCTGCTGGCGCCGGCGCGCGTTACGCAAAGCAGGAGCGCACTCGTGGTGGGCAATCCCAAATTCGATTTGACCGCGGCGCAGCAGAAAACCGCGATTGCGGAGTTGCGCTCCGGCGCCACAGGAACGGGAGCGCAGCAGACTGCGCCAGCTCCGGGGCAAAACCCGGCTGCGGAGCCGCATGTCTCGAACGCGGGAGCGGCGCAATTTGCATCCCGAGGCGGAGATTTGAAGGGCGACGATCTGCCTCCGCTGCCCGGCACCCAGGTGGAAGTGGACACGGTGGACAAACTGCTGAAGGCGGCAGGTTGGCAGGCGACGGAATACACGGCGGATTTTGCGGTGAAGGACACCTTAACGCTGGCGCATGCGCCGCGCGTGGTGCACATTGCCACACATGGTTTCTTCCTGTCGGATGAGGAGCTGACGGAGACTGCAGAGGCGCGCGGAGAAAAAGCCAATGTGAATGAGGATCCCATGCTGCGCTCGGGATTGTTTTTTGCCGGGGCAGATCGCGTGCGGCAGGGCGCGGCGCCGGAAGCCGGAGTGGACGACGGAGTGCTGACAGCTTACGAGGCGAGCCAGTTGAACCTGGAAGGGACCGAACTGGTGGTGCTGAGCGCGTGCGAGACGGGATTGGGCAAGCAACTGAACAGCGACGGCGTCTTCGGGTTACGGCGCGGACTGCAGGAGGCCGGCGCCGAGGCCGTGATGATGAGCATGTGGTCCGTGCCCGACAAGGAGACGCAGGAACTGATGTCGCTCTTCTACCGGAAGTGGCTGGCCGGGATGGAAAAGCCGGAAGCTCTGCGGCAGGCGCAAATGGAAGAGCGCGAGACGGTGAAGAAGCGGTACGGCAAGGATCTGCCGTTTTACTGGGGTGCGTTTGTGCTGATCGGGAAGTGACAGGAACCGGCCGTCACGCGCGGCCGATCACCCTGGCCAGCGTGGCGCCCATCTCGGCAGGCGACACCACCACGTGAATGCCCGCTGCTTCCATGGCCTTCATTTTGTCGGCGGCCGTTCCCTGGCCTCCGCTGATGATGGCGCCGGCATGGCCCATGCGGCGTCCCGGAGGCGCGGTTTGCCCCGCGATAAAGCCCACCACCGGCTTACCAACGTGCTTCTTAACAAACTCCGCCGCGGCTTCCTCGGCCGAGCCGCCAATTTCGCCAATCATGATGATGGCTTCCGTTTCGGGATCGTCGTTCAGCAGCCGCAATGCATCGATGTGCGTGGTTCCAATAATGGGATCGCCGCCAATGCCGATCGCGGTCGATTGCCCAATTCCGCGCTGCGTGAGTTGGTGCACAGCCTCGTAGGTGAGTGTCCCAGAACGAGACACTATCCCGATCGAACCTTCCTTGTGAATGCGTCCCGGCATAATGCCGATCTTCGCCTTCCCCGGCGAAATCACGCCCGGGCAGTTCGGCCCCACCAGCCGCGACTCGGAATTCTTCAGCTTGGCCCACACCTTCACCATGTCGAGAGTCGGAATGCCTTCCGTAATGCAGACGATCAGCGGCATCCCCGCGTCCTCGGCCTCGAGAATGGCGTCTGCGGCAAACGGAGGCGGCACAAAGATCATGGTCGCGTTGGCGCCCGTTTTGGCCACGGCATCGGTCACGGTATTGAACACCGGCCAGCCCTCATGCATCGTTCCGCCCTTGCCGGGCGTCACGCCGCCAACCACCTTGGTGCCGTACTCCGCGCAACCCATGGCGTGGAAGGTGCCTTCCTTGCCTGTGATGCCTTGCACGATGAGACGCGTATTTTTATCTACCAGTACTGCCATCTTTATGCCCTCGCCGCAGCCACAGCCAATTCCGCTGCGTCCTTCATCGTTTCGCCTACTTGAAAATTCAAGCCCGACTCTTTCAGGATCTTCCGGCCCTCTTCAACATTGGTTCCTTCAAGACGAAGAACGATTGGGACCTTCACATTCAGCTTCTTCGCTGCTGCCACCACGCCGGTCGCCAGGCGATCCACGCGCAAAATGCCGCCGAAGATGTTGATGAAAATCGCTTTCACATGCGCGTCTGAAAGCAGAATCTCGAAGGCGTGCTCGATCTGCTCCTGGGTTGCGCCGCCGCCCACGTCCAGGAAATTTGCAGGGCTGCCGCCGGCGTACTGAATAATGTCCATCGTCGCCATGGCCAGGCCCGCGCCGTTCACCATGCACGCAATCGAGCCGTCGAGCTTGATGTAGTTGAGCGCGTACTTGCTCGCTTCCACTTCCAGCGGATCCTCTTCGGCAACGTCGCGCAGCGCCTTGATGTCGGCGTGGCGGAAGAGCGCATTGTCGTCAAAGGTGATCTTGGCGTCGAGTGCGTATAGCTTGTCGTCCGTGGTCGTGATAAAAGGATTGATTTCGATCAGCGAAGCATCGGTCTCGATGAAGGCCGTGTACAGGCTCTGGAAGAACTTGACTGCCTGGTTGATCTGCGTGGCTTTCAGTCCCAGCGCGAAGGCCAGCTTGCGCGCCTGCCATGGCCAAAATCCCACGGTCGGGTCGATGGTCTCTTTGTAAATGGCCGTGGGGTCCTTCGCCGCGACCTCTTCAATCTCCATGCCGCCGGCCTGCGAAGCCATGAACACCAGCCTGCCCGTCGCGCGGTCGAGCACGATGCCCAGGTACAACTCGCGCTCAATGCTGGCGGTTTCCTCGTTGAGGAGCCGCTGGACTTTTTGTCCGAGAGGGCCGGTCTGGTGCGTCACCAGCGTCATCCCCAGGATGTTTTGCGCGTGCCGCTCGGCGTCTTCGCGCGTCCTGGCCACCTTCACGCCGCCGCCCTTGCCGCGGCCTCCGGCGTGAATCTGAGCTTTCACCACCACGCCCGATGCGCCTTCGGCAAACAGCCTGCGGGTTACTTCGTTGGCTTCTTCCAGCGTGCTGGCCATCTCGCCTTTGGGCACGGGCACGCCATACTTTGCCAGGATTGCTTTAGCTTGATATTCGTGGATTTTCAACGGGTAGGGACCTCGAGCAATTTTCAGATTACCACGCAGAATTGCGGGGCAATCTCAGCACCTGAGGCTGCTTTCTTCGTCACCGCAAGGCGCAACGAACGAGTGACCGCGGGAGCTAGTGTGCGGCAAAGTATTGTGCTGCGGGGTTTTAGGGTTGGACCTGGCTTTCGGCGCGCTTTGGCAGGCGAAGTGTACGAATGGTGTCGATCAGCCCCACCGTCCAGCAGACCGGGCAACCCCGGAAGGCGACGATCATGCACGCGATGAGACCGAGCCCCGCGAGGGGATGCTGCCCGATGATGCGCATCGACAGCACGAACGCTGTGACGCCCGCCGCGCCCCGCGCCAGGTGTTCCCACAGGGATTTGCTTGCAAACGGTGTCGCTCCCATACTCTCTCCTCCGGGCCTGCGGCCCTTGCCCGCTCAGCGCGACAGGTATTCGCGCAACAAAGTTCGTGCTCGATGCAGATTGGCTTTGACGGCTTCGCGCGTTCGCCCCTGCCGCGCGGCAATCTCGTCGATCGTCAGCTCCTGAATATCGCGCAAAATGACGACTTCGCGATAGTGCTCGGGGAGCGATTGGATGGCGCGTGCCAGATCGATGCGCAGTTCGAACGCCGGCCGGCGGGTCAACGCGGCTTCTACTTGCGGATCCGTCAGCTCCGGCCCACCTCCGAACATGCGCCGCGCCAGCCGCCGGCACTCCCGGCGCACGATGGCGATCATCCAGCCCGCAAAGGAAGTGACGGCGCGCAGAGTCCCGATGCGCCGCGAGATGATCCATAGCGTCTCCTGCATGGCGTCGTGCGCATCGTCGGTGTTGATGCAGGAAAACTCGGCATATCGGCGCACGTCGGGTTGCGCCGCTTCCAACAGGGCAGAGATGGATGCTTCGTCCCCGCCGCGCGCGGACTCCAGCAGCGCCTCGCTGTATTTGTGTGCCAGCGCGCTCACTTGGGTGCGCTGACGCGGCTAGTCGGCGGGCTGATGCGGTTGGCAATCGAACACATGGGGCAGTAGCCGATGAATCCGGTCAACACCATCATCCCTCCCGCAATCGCGAACGCTACGGTTTGCATCGACAGGTGAAACCAGTAGAATCCGGCCGCAATCATCATGACTCCCAGAACCACGCGCAGCGCGCGCTGCCGGGTTGGAACATTTTTCGGATAAAACATATTCTTCTTGCCCTCTCTTTCGCTTCACCGTTCCGGCGTCGCAAGGGAAGCCCATGGCCAGCTTAGGTTTGCCGTGGTCTATCTCTATCATCGCTGGAATCGGAATCGGTCGATCTACCACTAAAGAGGAGGGATTTTCGCGTTTCGGTTCGCGCCGTTTAGAGATTTTTGCCAAAAGGCTGCTTTTTCGCCCCGCAAGCCCGGCTCTGCCATACTTTATCCATGTCGTTGGTGAAGGAATTGCTACGCCCGCTCGCCGAAGACGGCACTCAGCTGACGCGCGAGCAGGCAGCTAAAGTGCTAGAGGAGATCCTCGCCGGCAACGTGCCGGAGGTGGAAACCGCGGCGATGCTGGCCGTGTTTGCCACGCGCGGCGAGCAGGCGCCGGAGCTTGCCGGCTTTGTCGACGTGATGCGCCGGCACTCCGTGCCCATGCTCTTTACCGAAGAGGAAAGAGCGGAGCTCGTCGACTGCGTCGGCACCGGCGGCGGCGGCCCGCAGACCTTCAACATCTCCTGCGGCGCGGCGCTGGTCGCGTCCGCCGCGGGCGCCAAAGTGGCCAAGCATGGCAACCGCGCCGTCACCTCGCGTTGCGGCGCAGCAGATGTTTTGGAGGCTCTCGGCGTGCCCATCGAACTCGGCCCGGAGTTGGCCGTGGAATGCCTGCGCGAAACCGGATTCGTCTTCCTCTACGCGCCGCTTTATCACCCGGCCATGAAGGCGCTGGGCCCCCTGCGCCGGGCACTTGGTTTTAGAACCATCTTCAACCTGGTGGGCCCGCTCACCAATCCGGCCCACGCGCGCACACAGGTTATCGGCGTGCTCGCTCCCAGCCGCGTGCTTCTTGTCGGCCGCACGCTTTTGGCGCTCGGCGCACGGCGCGCCTTCGTCGTCCACGGGACGGATGGAATTGATGAGCTCACCACCACGGGCGAATCCGTCGTGGCCCGCATCATAGAGAACGCGGAAGGCAAACCGGAGCTCAAAGCCGCGCGCATTACGCCGGAGATGGCCGGCCTCGAGCGCACCACCATCGACCAATTCGTCGGCGGCGACGTCGAAACCAACAAGGCGCTGCTCTACGACGTGATCACAGGCATTCACGGAGCACGCCGCGACGTGGTCCTGCTGAACGCAGCCGCAGTGCTGGTGGCTGCGGGCCTGGCCGGCGACCTGAAGCAGGGCGTGGCCATGGGCGCGGAAGCCATCGACTCTGGCCAGGCCGCTGTCACGCTCGAAAAGTTGCGCCAGTTCGGCGCAATGCACGCGACGAAGCAATAATTGAGATCGGGGAGATCCCGCCGGTACGCAAGGATCTCCGGGGATGAACCGATAATGCTTGTCGAATCCGCAGCTTCGGCCTTTCAGGTGCACGCCTCCGACAACGTCGCCACGCTGCTCGGCGAGGCCGCGGCAGGCGCGCCGATTCAGATTGTCGGCCCCGCTGGAAGACACGATCTGACCGCGCGCGAGAAAATCGAGCTCGGCCACAAAGTCGCCCTCACCGCCATCCCTGAAGGCGCGCCCGTCGTCAAATTCGGAATCGTCATCGGCATCGCCATGCGCCCCATCGAGCCCGGCGAGTGGGTGCATCTCCACAACTGCCGCAGCCGGCTCGACGAGCGCTCCGGCCACTTCGATGTCCACACCGGCGAGCCGGGAGACAATGCCTATGCCTGATTCCAGCGCCGCCCGTCAAATCTCGAACCGGGTCTCCGGCCGCGTTTGGACCGGCTACCTCCGCCCCGACGGCCGCAAAGGCATCCGCAATCATCTGCTCGTGGTCTATACCGTGGAGTGCGCGAGCTTCGTAGCGCAGGAGATCGCCAAAGACGAGCCCGACACGCACGTCATCGGCTTCCCCGGCTGCTATGACAACGACTACGCCATCCGCCTCATGCTCGCACTGGCCACGCATCCCAACATCGGCGGTGTGCTCGCCGTGGGCCTCGGCTGCGAGTACACGCAGCCGCACCGCATCGCCGAGGCTGTACGCGCTTCCGGCCGTCCTGCCGAGTCCTTTTTCATTCAGGAGCACGGCGGCACGCGCTCGAGCGTCGCGTACGGCAAAGAGCATCTCGCCTCGCTGCGCGCCCGCGCCGCAGAAGGCGCCGTCAAAGTGCCCATGACCTGGGCCGACCTCGTCATCGGCGCCGAGTGCGGCGGGTCCGATGGAACGTCCGGACTGGCCGGCAATCCCGTCGTCGGCCGGGCTTTTGATCGTTTGGTCGATCGCGGTGGCTCGGCCATCTTTGAAGAGGTCGTCGAAATGATCGGCCTCCGCGACCTGATGGTTGGCCGAGCGGCCTCGCCCAAGGCGGCGCAACAGCTCGGCGCGACCTACGACAAAATGCTCAACTACTGCAAGGCCGTGCGCCAGTACTCCGTCGCGCCCGGCAACTTTGCCGGCGGCCTTACCACCATCGAAGAAAAAAGCATGGGCGCCTTCGCCAAGGGCGGCAGCCAGCCCATTCAGGGCGTCATCCGCGTCTCCGAACGCCCGCCGCACCCCGGCCTCTGGCTTCTCGATTCCGTGCCCGACGAGCACTTCATGCAGTTCGGCTACACCAATCCCAACGACACGGAAGGCATCATGGATCTGATCGCTGCCGGCGCGCAGATCGTGCTCTTCATCACCGGCCGCGGCTCGGTCATCGGCAGCGCCGTGGCCCCGCTTGTCAAAGTTACAGGGAATGCGCGCACTTTTCGGAACATGACGGAAGACATGGACTTCAGCGCCGGCCGCGTCCTCTCCGGCGAGCTGACCATGGACGAAGCCGCCGCTGAGCTGATGGACCTGATCGCCGATGTGGCCTCAGGCCAGCCCAGCAAACCCGAGCGCCTGGGCCATCGCGAGTTCTTCCTCATGTACAAGCACCAGGACGTGCCCTCGCTCGAAGCCGGCTGCCGCGCCTAGCAGCGCCGTTTTTTCACGTTTCCCGCCGGTTTGACGAACCAACCCTAACCTACGACAATAAGAGAGTTGTCCCTTCCTTTGTGGGCCTGTGGCGCAGCTGGGAGCGCGCTTCCATGGCATGGAAGAGGTCGTCGGTTCGATCCCGACCAGGTCCACCAAAATCAGTCGCTGACGGAAGGAACCGCTGGGATCGCAGCGCGCCCCGGCTCGCCGGGGTGGTCGTCGGTTCGATCCCGACTAGGTCCAACAAAATCCTCGCGATGCCATCCGTTTACATCCTCGAAAGTCAAGCGAGTAATCGCTTTTATATCGGATCAGCTATAGACGCCCAGGTTCGCTTGGCGGAGCACCAACGCGGGCAAACCCTATCTACGCGTGGCAGAGGTCCCTGGGAGCTGGTCTATCGGGAGGACTTCAGTACGACTGCAGAAGCGCATCGCCGCGAGCTCCAATTGAAGAGCTGGAAATCCCATCGATCAATTCAGGAAATGATCGATTCACATCGCTGAGAAAAATGGAGCGCGCCCCGGCGTGCCGGGGAGGTCGTCGGTTCGATCCCGACTAGGTCCACCACCATTGCATGGAGCAGATGCTCGCTTTTCGCTCGCTCCGGCTTTACTGCGTTCTATCTCAATGCTTTCTCGGTCAATAATTTAGCAAGCGCGAACCGTTACAGACGGGCCGTTTGTGTCATAACTCGCCAGCTTTCGCTGGAGCGCATAGGGCACGTGAACTCTGGAACCGCTCTAGCGTATCCGGCACTCGCCATGATGGTTTAGCCTGCCGCCCCGCTCTCTGCATGCAACGCGATTGCGCAGTTCCGTAGGTCGTGGAACTGGAAGCCGGGGATCCGACCGCAGCGAGGCCGAGACAGCGGTGGCGCTTGAACGCCTTTGGGGCCGATGAAGGTCTTGCTTTGAAGAGGTCGGAGAAGAGGACGGCGCAACGATAGAGTTTTCTACTTTGGTCGGCGCTGGCTCTAGTTGACCGAGGGCATTTTTCCCCACTTCGGCTTCATAGTACAGATTCATGATCACGTCTTGCGCTGTAGGTCAACTGAGGGCATTTTTCGTTGCTTCAGATTCATAATATTGATTCATTACCTCGTCTTGAGCTGTAGCCGGATTCAAGTACGCATCAATCGCCATTCTCGTGAAGGCCACGAAGAGAACCAGAATCAACAACTGAGAAACGCGGCGAACCGAAAACAAGGCACTTATTGCTCCCATGTCGATCGGGTGACTCGCCACTGGAGTTGGGGACTGCGTTCGGGCATTGCTATTCGATTGAGGACGAGCGGCAATGGGAAAGTCCCACGCAAAGGCGTCCTTCCGTGGAACTTCTTGGGCCGGTGCGTTCAATCGAAGAGTCTTTCTTGCAAATACTGAAGTCCATTGAGAGATCCGCGTCAAAGTCCTGGAAATCTCATAAGGCTTCTGCGCTTCCGCTTTCTCTTCAGGCTTCTTTGTGGCAGACGCTGCACATGCAGGGGTCGTATCCGCTGATGAATTCAGGTGCTGAAAAGCCGCATTGACGGCACGATTCGCCTCTGGAGTGCGGGACTGCGTTTGGGCAGCGCCATCCGTTTGAGGACCAGCGGCATCAGGAGAGCCCGGCGCAGAGGCGTCCTTCGGAGGAGTTTCTTGTGCCGATGCATTCGATCGAGGAGTCTCTCTTTCTGATTCTGAATACCACTGACTGGCAGATGCTGAATACCACCGAGACGTCCGTGTTGAAGTCTTGGAAGTCCAAAAAGGCTTCTTAGCGGCAGACGCTGCACGCGCAGGTGGCCTGTCCGCCGATAAATTCAGCTGCTGAAAAGCCGCATTGACCTCTTTCAGCTTCTCTTCTGCCCTGCTGCGGAGTTTCCTGTCGTGGGAGAAGCGGTCGGGGTGCCACACCTTAACCAAGTCGCGATATGTATCACGAATCTCGTTCCAGGAAGCACCGTGCTCAAGGCCAAGTGTCCTCAGGGCATCGCATCGAGCGCACGATTTGCCGGACGCACCAAGCGGTCTGCCGCATTCACACTGAGCCATGCCCCGAGCATTCCACCAGGCAGAGGACATGTCAATGCATGCGCGCACCGGGGTGCCCGGTTTCACACCCTCCTCGCTCGCTCCTGCTTTTCTGCCCATTATTGAAGCTTTCCTGCCCATCGCTCGCCCCTCGTTTCCGCCCTTCTCGCGCACCCAATCCCTGTTTGCGGCCGACCGCCCTCCGCGCTGTACACTCTTGCTTGCTATCCGAAACAGGACAAATCCCGTGCCTGGCCCTGAAGCCCGGGTGCGCTGCGCATTCCCATGATTGAGGGACCCATCTGATGAGCGAACCAGAATCGATCAAATCAGATACGAGCGAACAAGAAACCAAAGCGCTTCCTGAAAACGCCTATCTGCCGCTGAAGCCCGGCGAATCCTACACGCCCATCATTCAAGCAACCATGCACGCGCCGGAAATGACGGCCCGCGCCATTCTCTGGGGCGTCTTCTTCTGCGTCATCTTTACCGTGGCCTCGGCTTATTCCACGCTCAAGGTCGGCCAGGGCATGGAAGCCGCCATTCCCATCTCCATCCTCGCCATCGGCCTGGCCCGCATGTACAAGCGCCGGTCCACTTTGCTCGAGAATGTGATCATCACCGGCATCGGCGGCGCGTCGGCCGCAGTGGTGGCGGGCGCGGTCTTCACCCTCCCCGCGCTTTATATTCTTCACCTCAGCCCAAATCCCGTCGAAACCGTCTTCATCTGTCTGGCCGGCGGATGTCTCGGCGTGCTCTTCGTCATTCCTCTCCGGCGTTTCTTCGTGCGCGAGATGCACGGCCAGTTCCCATTCCCTGAAGCCACAGCCATCACCGAAGTTCTTGTCACCGGCGAGCGCGGCGGCTCGCAGGCCAGGGTGCTGCTGCAGGCCACCTGCATCGCCGCCCTCTACGATTTCTTCGTCACCACTTTTCACGTGTGGCGCGAATATCTCAACCTGCAGTTCATTCCGCTCATGCGCACCCTCGCCGATCGCGGCCGCATGGTCTTCAGCTTCGACGCCATCGGATTCATTCTTGGACTCGGCTACGTGATGGGCCTGCGCAGCGCCATGGTCTTTTGCGCGGGCGGCGTTCTGGCCAACTTCGTTCTCGTCCCGCTCGTCTGGTTCCTCGGCAGCCACGTCGGCGTGCCGGTCTATCCCGGAATCATGCCGGTTTCCGCCATGTCCGCAGCGCAGATCTACGCGAGCTACGTGCGCTACATCGGCGTGGGCGCCATCGCCACGGCCGGCATCTTCGGCGTCATCAAATCCCTGCGCGTCATAGCCGGCTCCTTCAGCATTGCCCTGCGCGCCTTTCGTTCGCGCGCCGTCGATCTATCCGTGCGCACCGATCGCGACATCTCCTTGCCTGCGATTCTTCTCGGCGTCATCATCAGCGCGCTTGCCGTCGCTATCTTCTTCGGGCGTTTTCAGGTTTCCTGGACCGTCCTCTTCCTGGGACTGGCTCTCACGCTGCTTTTCGCCTTCTTCTTTGCGTCAGTGGCCGCCAACGCCATCGCCACCACGGCCAACAATCCCGCCTCCGGCATGACCATGCTCACTGTCATTATTTCCTCGGTGGTGCTTTTGCACTTCGGCCTCTCCAGCGCCACGGGCATGTTCTTTGTGATGGCCATTGCGGGCATGGTCTGTACCGCGCTCTGCGTATCCGGCCAGTTCATGACCGACCTGAAAACCGGCTACTGGCTCGGCAACACGCCGGCCGCGCAGGAGAAGGTGAAATTCATTGGCATTCTTGCCGCGGCCGCCGCTGCCGGAATCACGATTGTGATGTTGGCGCATACCTACCAATTCGGTGAAATGGCCGCGGGCGACGCGCGTCCCGTTCTCGCCGCGCCGCAGGCCTCCATCATGAAGGCGCTGGTGGTCGCATTCATGAGCCGCCAGCCGGTTACCTATCTTCTCTTCGGCGTGGGCGCGCTCATCACCATCGTTCTGGAGATGCTCGGCAAGTCGTCGATGGTCTTTGCGCTCGGCATCTATCTTCCTCTCGGCCTCACTACGCCCATCCTCACTGGCGGATTCCTTTCGCACTTTGTGCAGCGCCGTTCTGAGAAAACCGGCGGCGAAGCAGGCAAGGGCATTCGCGAGCGCGGCATCATTTTGGCCTCGGGACTCATGGCCG
The DNA here is from genome assembly GCA_963729915.1 of uncultured Acidobacteriota bacterium. Classification (GTDB taxonomy): domain Bacteria; phylum Acidobacteriota; class Terriglobia; order Terriglobales; family Acidobacteriaceae; genus Telmatobacter. Next base: position 289,412 of record CAVSQE010000001.1, read on the forward strand.
GCGGCGCGCTTGGCGGTGTGCTCGGTGCTGCCCTGCGCCTGCTGCCGCAATTCCACGAAGACTTTATCCAGACGCCGTTCTACTTGAACGATCCTGTCTCGCAATCCGTTTCCGCGCTGCTTTTCATCGGTCTTTGCGTGTATGTCTGGCGCGGTAGCATCAAAGCAGAAAAGACAAAGTCATAGGCGGAGAAGAAAACGTCATGAATCAGATAACGCCCTCGCAACTTGAGCTCTACGTCGCCGATGCGATTCTCGGTATCGACACCCTCTGGGGCGGCGACGTCATGAATCCTTCCGGCACGGGCCGCTTCATCGCCGACTCGTGGTTTTCCGACGAGCCGTTGCCCGCCGCCTATACGCATCCGGCCGCTGCGCTGCTGCGCCAGTCGGGAGGCGTGGGCGCCAAGGAGATCGATCGCGACGCCTTCGCAAGCTATCTGCGCGACGTCGATCTTCCCGCCGCCATCGCCGGCCTGCGCAAAGAAGCCGTTCGCTGCGCCGAACCGCGCCGCGCCTATATCGAGGGCCTCGCCGATTCGCTTGACGTCATGTGGGACCTCGCCATGGAAGTCCTCGGCAAGGGCGATCCGGTTCCGTACACGCGCGCCGTTGAAGCCTCCACCGCTCGGCCGCCGGAGCCCTCGCGCCCCGAGGCCAAGCGCGAGCGCGTTGCCGAATTGCTCGGCCGCGCCGGCTACTCCAGTTCGCAATCCGGCGGAATTCTCGCCGCTGTCGATGCCTGGCGTCGCGAACGCGTCACGCCCATGGCCTCCGTGCAGGCCCTCGGCCAGGCCGTCATCGCGCACTTCGACGCGCTCAGCGCGAAAAACCTTGTCCCGCATCTGCCGCCGGAACTCGCGACCGTGCCCCGCGCCAATATCAATTTCATGCCCATCAAGGACGCATGGTTCTCCGGGTCGATGAATTATATTGGCCGCGCCCGCACCGCGGCCGGCGCTCCCGAATACGAGGCCAACTACGAAATCAACGCCTCACTGCAGATTTCCTATCCCGAATTCGAGCAGCTCGTCAGCCACGAAGTCGTGCCGGGCCACGTGACCACCTTCGCGTACCTGCAGGATTTATATGTGCGCGGCAAAGCCGGTTTCGAAGCCACGGTGCTCACCATGAACACGCGCGCCGCCACGCTCTTTGAGGGCATCGCCAACAACGCCATTCTCATCGCTCACGGCGTCACGGAAGTGGATCAGCTGCCCGACGAAGACCTGCAGATCGGCGTGCTGCTGGCTCTTTTACAAGACGACGCCAAGAACCAGTCGTCCTGGATGACCTGGGGCGAGGGCCGCGAACAGCAGGAAGTCGCCGCCACGCTGCGCCGCGATTTTCTCGTCACCGAAGAGCGCGCCGGCAAGCTCTCCGGCGCATGGGGACGCCATCCGTTGCTAGGCCGCATGTATCTGCCCGCTTACCGCGCCGGCACCGATAAAGTCGCGGAGCTGCGCCGCAAGCATCCGGCAGCTCGCGTGCTTCCGGCTCTCTATGGATGCAACGGCCTCGTCGACATCGAGACCATCGATCAGTTGTTGAACGAATAAACCCGCGCAGCCCCAACCCTGAAGAAGGGGTGCCCGCGATCTCGATTTTGGGTGATCATACAATTGGCTAGCCAGGGTCGAGTAAATGATGGAGGTGCGCGATGATCTCAGTGCGCGATCTCTCCACCATTTTGGAGAGCGGAGTTCTTTTGTGCCAATTCTTCAGGTTTTTGCCGATGACAGTTCTGACCGGAAGCAGTCGCAACTCCTGACTGTCGGGGGATTTATGGGGTTTCCTGAAATGTTCTCCGCCGCGGAAAACCAATGGGACGAACTGCTGAGGAGTAAGGGACTTCAATACTTTCGAGCCTCTGAAGCAGAAGCTCTGGAAGGACAATTTGATTCGTTGCGATTGCAGCTAGTCCCGCGATCCGCAAGGGCCTTCGAAGAGAGTGTGAGATTTGATTTGGGAAAGATAATCTGCGAGCAGCACTTGGGAGGCATCGCGGTTAGTCTTCATTTACCGGGGTTTCGTAAAGTACTTGCAGAGCATCCAGACGCCATTGCCTGCTTTACTACTGACGATCCTTTGATATGGACATGCGGACGCTTTATCACTGAATGCATTGACCGGGTAAACGCCGATCTTCCAAACAGCGAAGGCATTCCGATCTCTTATATTTTCGATTTTCATTCAAACTGGCAAGCGGCAGAATGCGCATTTAAAACGGTTGGAGCTTTACCTCGTTTCGCCTCTCGTTTCGGGGCCGTCACTCACGCAGATGACAAGAAAACTCCTGCCCTGCAGATGGCTGATCTGTGCGCTTATGAAGCTCGATATTTAACTAGCCAGAGGATGGGATGGGTAAAAGAGGAACGGATCGAATTCACTTGCATGGACAGACAGGATGCGTTTTATGCGTTCATAATCGTGCGAGAACAAGAACTACTTGAAGATCTTCAGAATTGGAGAAATGCGGTGGGAAATTAGATGTGAGTCGTGGAGCGTAGCATGAAAATCGGCTGGCTGTTTGATGCTAGTATGCGCCGTCGTCCTGGACGCGATTGGCGCTCGGCCATTGGGTGTTTTGGTAATTGTGATCTGCGTGGCTGGGGTAATCTATGACGCAATGGGCAAGCGAGAGATCAAAATACATCGAAAATGAAACACAAAAATGAAATCCGCCACTGAATATCAAAGGTTCAACCGCGCGGTGGATACTATTTTCAAGGCAAGACCCGGGGTCGTGAAGCGCGCAATGGAATTGGAGCAAGAGGACCGCGCAAAACGGCGGAAGATTAGGAGCGTTCCCGCCGTTCGCGTGCCCAGAAAGGCGACCGAATGAGCGTACCTTTAAGGCCCTACTGGAGAGCGATGTTTTACCGCGTAGGCGCCTGTGCCGGCATAGTCGACGGAGTACAGCAAAATATCGTCCATCCCGGCTCATGGACCGTGCTCGGGATCATTATTGCGACCGCACTTTTCTGGACTTTGGCGGACCGGGAGGCTTCGGAGGCGGGCCGCGTCTCTTTCGTCAGGCAGGACTAGAAGACCACCACGAACGCCAACATCCGCCGCCAACAATTCGGCCCACGGCTCACGAACCACGAGCTGCGGTTCACTCCTCCACTTCTTCACTCTTTCACTCTGCTCACAGCACGCTCTTCGCAATCGCCGCCAACTGCATGAACGACGTGCCCTCGTAAATGGTGCCGATCTTTGCGTCGCGGTAGAGCTTTTCTACGGGTGAATCTTTCACGAACCCCGAACCGCCCAGCACCTCCACGGCCATGCTCGCCACGCGCTCGGCGACTTGCGAAGTAAAGTACTTCGCCATCGCCGCCTCTTTGCGAAAGTCGCGCTTCGCGTCCTTGAGCCGCGCCGCGTTGTAGACCAGCAGCTTGGCCGCTTCAATGTTGGTCGCCATCTCCGCGAGCTGGAACTGCATGGCCTGGAACTCCACGAGCGCCTTGCCGAACTGCTTGCGGTTCTTTGCATGTTTGACCGCGTGCCCCCACGCGCCTTCGGCCAGCCCCAGCATCTGCGCGCCAATCCCGATGCGCCCCTCGTTCAGCGTCTCCATGGCCACTTTGTATCCCTGACCCACCGCGCCGAGAACCTGCGCCGCCGGAACCACGCAATCTTCCAAAACAAGCTCGCACGTACTCGACGCGCGAATGCCCAGCTTGTCCTCTTTGCGGCCCACGGTAAATCCCGCCGCGCCCTTCTCGATCAAAAAGGCTGTGATCCCCTTGTACCCCGCGCTCGCGTCGACAGTGGCAAAGACAATGAACAGTCCCGCTTCCTTGGCGTTCGAAATCCAAAGCTTGCGCCCGTTGAGCACATAGTCGCCGCCGCGCTTCTCGGCACGCGTCTGCAGCGCAAACGCATCTGATCCCGATCCCGCCTCGCTCAGTGCGTACGCGCCCACAGTGTCCGCCGCCAGCCGCGGCAAATATTTCCGCTTCTGGTCTTCGTTCGCCCAACGCAGCAAGGCGCTCGCCACCAGCGTATTGTGCACGTCCACCACGAGCGCCACCGCGGGATCGACCGCCGACAGCAGTTCGACAGCCAGCACCGCATCGAAGAACAATCCCCCGCTGCCGCCATATGCCTCGGGGATCTCAATCCCCATCAGCCCCAGCGCAAACATTTTCTCGACCAGCGCCCCGTCCATGTGCTGCTCTTCGTCCATGCGGCGCACCAATGGAGTCACTTCGTCGCGGGCAAATGCGCGTACCGCATCCGCGAACAGCCTCTCGTCTTCACTCAGTTGCGTCACAGGCGCGCCCGCCGCTTGAGGATTCATCGCCGTTCTCCTCCGACCATCCGATCCGTAGGATCACACACTGCCTTGCAAAATGATATGCTGCGTTCTTGAGCGGGCCCTCCAGAGGGCTCAAGAGGCGCACGGCTTCCCATGCAAATCGGCAATCACGTTTTTCTCGTTACCGGCGGCGCATCGGGACTGGGTGCGGCCACAGCGCGGCTGCTTGTCGCCGAGGGCGGCTCGGTCGTCATCGCCGACCTCGATCGCGCCGCGGGTGAAAAGCTCGCCGCTGAGCTAGGCGTGGCTGCCCGTTTTGCGCTCACAGACGTTACGAGCGAAAGCGACGCCCAGGCCGCGATCAATCTTGCGCTCCAGGTCTACGGCCATTTGCATGGACTGGTGAACTGCGCCGGCATCGCACCGTCTGAAAAAGTCGTGGGCCACGATGGACCGCATCGACTCGAGTCCTTCGCAAGAACCATCAACATCAATCTCATCGGCACCTTCAACATGATCCGTCTCGCCGCCGCGGCCATCGTGAAAGAAGTGCCTGGCAAAGATGGCGAGAGGGGCGTCATCGTCAACACCGCGTCGATTGCGGCGTTTGATGGCCAGATCGGCCAGGCGGCCTACGCGGCATCAAAAGGTGGCGTGGCTGCACTCACGTTGCCCATCGCACGCGAACTGGCGCGCTCTGGTATTCGCGTCGTCACCATCGCGCCGGGCATCTTTGAGACCCCAATGATGGCGGCATTTCCTCAAGAAGTCCAGGACGGGCTCGCCCGAAGCGTGCCCTTTCCGCAGCGCCTCGGCCGTCCCGCGGAGTTCGCCGCGCTTGTCCGCCACATCGTCGAGAACGTCATGCTCAACGGCGAAACCATCCGCCTCGACGGCGCTTTGCGTATGGGGCCACGCTGAAGCATTCGGTCCCGCTGTCGCATCTGATGGAAGGAGACGCCATGCCCAAACCCGATCCCATCGTCATCGTCGGCGCAGCGCGCACCCCCATCGGCGGATTCCAGGGCGACCTCAGTGGACTCGCTGCTCCCGAGCTTGGCGCTGCCGCCATCCGCGCCGCCGTTGAGCGGGCCGGTATTCCTGCAACTGAAGTCGACGAAGTCCTCTTCGGCTGCGTGCTTCCCGCGGGCCAAGGCCAGGCGCCCGCGCGGCAAGCCGCTCTGGGTGCGGGCCTGCCGCTTTCCGCCGGCGCAACCACCGTGAACAAGATGTGCGGCTCCGGCATGAAGGCCGCCATGCTCGCCCACGATCTCTTGCTGGCTGGCAGCGCCAACATCATCGTCGCCGGCGGCATGGAGAGCATGAGCAACGCGCCGTATCTTCTTGACCGCGCGCGCTCCGGCTACCGCATGGGCCACCAGCGCATTCTCGATCACATGTTTCTCGACGGCCTGGAAGACGCCTACGACAAAGGCCGGCTGATGGGCACGTTCGCCGAAGATTGCGCACAAAGTTACACCTTCACGCGCGAGGAGCAAGACGCATTCGCCCTCACCTCGCTCGCCCGAGCGCAAAAGGCTACGGCCGATGGTGCGTTCGCGTCCGAAATTATCCCAGTCACAGTAAAAGCGGGCAAAACAGAGCGGCAAATTGTGCACGACGAGCTGCCGCTCAAGGCCACGCCCGACAAAATCCCGCACCTCAAGCCGGCATTCCGCGAAGGCGGCACGGTGACGGCGGCCAATTCGAGCGCCATCTCTGACGGCGCCGCGGCACTGGTCTTCATGCGCCGGTCTGAAGCCGACCGGAGTGGCCTCAAGCCGCTGGCCACCATCGTCGCGCATGCCAGCTACGCCAACCAGCCCGCGCTTTTCCCCACTGCGCCCATCGGTGCTATACGTGGGCTGCTTGACCGCACCGGCTGGTCACTTGCGGAAATCGACTTATTCGAGATCAACGAGGCCTTTGCCGTGGTCGTGATGGCGGCCATGCGCGACCTCGGCCTGCCGCACGAGAAGGTCAACGTGCACGGCGGCGCCTGCGCTCTGGGCCATCCCATCGGCGCCTCCGGCGCGCGCATTCTCATCACGCTGCTCGCCGCGCTTCAGAAATACCATCTGCGCCGTGGCATCGCCGCACTCTGCATCGGCGGCGGCGAAGCCACGGCCGTCGCGATCGAGCGCATCGACTAAATAGCGCATGTACCACGCATTCGCGATCAATTCGGCGACGGCTGCTCGATATGGTCGATCACGATCGTTTCCACCGTGCCTTTCGCCGAATTCAGTTTCAGGCCCATATCCTGAATGGACGTCAAGATCGAAGCAACAAGGTCCTGGTACTCCGCACTCGGATCGTTGCCCAATAAAGCGCTCTTGAAATCGAATGAGCCGCTCAGTCCGGTTTCATCGAGCACAGGCCGCTGTAGAAAACTGCTCAGGCGCACTGCCAGCAAAGACATAGAAGCATTTTGTCCAACCAAACCATCCCTCGCCATCCACACGCCCGGCGAACTGTCTTTGTCCTTGGGATCGTGCAATTTGAGTTCGCCGCTGCCTTTCGTCAGCACGTACACGGAGCCGATTTTGCTTTCACGATGGAACTTTAACTGGAACCGCTCCACCAGCAGCGATTGCAGCATCTCCCTTTGTTCGGTGGTTAGCGCCTGGGTGGGCGATGTCAATTTGAGATTGCGTAATTCAGAAGAATCCGGCGGAAGCGCATCGATGCTGTAGCCCTGGTGATGGCCCCAGTCCGGTTCGCCCACAATCTGGTAAGGCTGCACGTCAAAGGCAAAGATCAAAAGCATATCCAGATTGCAGAACCCGCATTTCATCCTGCCGCCAGGCGAGGTCACGAAGCCCGCGATGCCGCCCGGCGCCGGTTTGATCGTCGCCACCTCAAACGAAGGCAGCTGCGGAACCGCCGCCGTGTTTGTCGCGGAAGGTCTGGGTGCCGTTCCAGTCTGCCCCAATGCGCCTGCGGCTCCCGTCGCCAACGCAACCATGCACACAAACCGCGCCATGATCCGCAAATCGGAAAACATCGACGTACCTCTTCTCGGCTTCAAGAAGTCAATTGTATGGGGGGCAGTCGGAGTGTTGGACGATGCAGAAAGAAAAGGTATGTGGAGCCTATGCACCCGCCAGCGCCGCTTGCGCCAGGCCGGAATCGGCCTCGGGCAGGGGTTCAGTCGTTTCTGGCGGCGTCACCGGCACATGCGCCAGCTCCCACGCCGAGCGGTCTTTGACCAGCCGCGCCACTAGAGCGGTATGCATGGCGTGGCCGGCGCGCATCGCCACCACGTGACCCTCGAGCCGTCGTCCGGCAAGCGCGAGGTCGCCGATCAGGTCCAGCACTTTGTGCCGCACATACTCGTCGGGAAAGCGCAGCGGGCCATTTTCCGGGCCGTTTTGGCCCAGGATGATCGCGTTATCCGGGCCCGCGCCACGAATCAGCCCCATGTCGCGCAGCTTGCTTTCGTCGGCCTTGTAGCCGAATGTGCGCGCCGGGGCGATGGTCGATCCGTACATATCCGCAGCCAGGTCCACGCAGGTCTTTTGCTGGCCGATGGGCGCAGGAAAATCGATGGTGTAGGAAACGCGGTAGCCGCTGCCGGGATACACGCCGATGAACTTGTCGCCCTCGCGCACTTCCACCGGATGCAGAATGCGCAGCGTCTCGCGCCGGCGGCGCTGCTCGCGAATGCCCACGCGCTGGAACGCTTCCACGTAAGGCTGCGCGCTTCCATCCAGAATGGGCAGTTCCAGGTTGTCGATCTCCACAATCACGTTGTCCACGCCCATGCCGATGAAGGCTGAGAGCAGATGTTCGGTGGTGGAGATGAGCACGCCCTGGCGCATCAAGCTTGTGGCGTAGCTGACCTTGGCTACATTGCGCCCGGTGGCGGGAATCTCGAAGTTGTCGAGATCCGTGCGCCGGAAGACAATGCCCGAACCGGCCGCGGCAGGCAACAGCCGCATGGTCACCGGAGCCCCGGAATGCAGCCCGACTCCCGAAAATTCAAGCGGTGCTGCGATCGTCTGTTCCAGGTGCGCGAGCTGAGCCAAGTACAAACTCCAAAATGCAGGAAAATCCTGTGCAGTGTTTAGATTAGTCGGGATGTGCAAATCCTGTCCTGTGGCAAATTAGCCACACTGTGCACCTCCGCGGCCACTTTTGATGCCTAGTTTGATCCGCGCATAAACTCATCGTAAGTGGCGTAGAATCAGAGAGCCTCCCGCCGGTCGTACTCCGTAGCGGGGAGAAAAGGAATCAACGTGCCAACTCCCGCCGAAACCGATTTCCCCATGCGCGCCTTGTTGGCCGGGGCCCGGCGCAAAGAGCGCTCACTCCTCGATCTCACCCGCAAGCTGATTCAGGCCGAGTCGCCCACTGAGTCGAAATCCGCGGTTGACGCCTGCGTTGCGCTCGTTGCTGCCCACCTGAAACAACTTGGCGGGCGCGTAAAACTCCACCGGCAAAAGGACCACGGCAATATTCTCGAAACGCGCTTCGGACCACGGCCTACGCGATCACGCGAATCCGCCAAGCCCATTCTCCTGCTCGGCCATCTCGATACGGTTTGGCCGCTCGGCACAATCCAATCCATGCCCTGCCGCGTGCGCGGCGGCCGACTCTGGGGGCCAGGGACTCTCGATATGAAGGCCGGCGTGGCCATGGCCTCGACTGCGATCGAACTGCTGATGGAAGCAGATCTGCTGCGCCGCAAAATCATCCTCCTGCTGAATAGCGACGAAGAGATCGGCAGCCCCGTTTCGCGGCCCATCACCGAAAATCTCGCGCGGCAGTGCGCCGCCGTCTACGTCCTCGAGCCCGCGCAGGGGCTGGCGTACAAAACCGCGCGCAAGGGTGTCGGCGACTGGCACATTCAGGTCCAAGGCGTCGCCGCTCATGCCGGCGTCGATTTTGAAAAAGGCGCCAACGCCCTCCGCGAACTGGCGCGCGTGATTGAAACTGTCAGCGGCTGGACCGACCTCAAGCGCGGCCTCACGGTGAGCGTGGGCATGGCCACCGGCGGCAGCAAAAGCAACGTAGTTCCCGCCCGAGCCTGGGCGCATTTCGACGTGCGCATTCCGCGCCTCGCCGACACAGCGCGCATCACGCGCAAATTTGCCGCGCTCCGGCCCACCGATCCGCGCTGCACCTTCGAAGTATTTGGTGAAATTAACCGTCCGCCCATGGAGCGCAGCCGCGGAACGGTGCGGCTCTACCGCAAAGCGCACTTGCTGGCCCGCGAACTCGGCTTCGAACTCCAGGAGGCCTCCTCCGGCGGCGGGTCCGACGGCAACTTCACCGCGGCGCTGGGCATTCCCACGCTCGACGGCATGGGCGCGGTGGGCGAAGGCGCGCATGCGCGGCACGAATCGGTTTTCATTGAGCATCTCGCGCCGCGCACCGCGCTGCTCGCTGCCATGCTAATCGGCTGACCCGCTAATCCAGCTTCGGATGCAGGTTTTGGAAGCCCGTCGCTAGCTGGTACGCGTGCGCAAACGCTGCCACCGGCGCGTCCCGATACAAGCCGCCCAGAAATGTAATCGAAACCGGCGTGCCCGGGCCGCCAATGTCGTCGTGGTCGCCGTCGTCGATCAGCGGCGGCTTGGGCGCGTCGTCTCCACGCAGCCCGTTGGGCACAATCACCGCGGGATTCCCCGTCAGATTGGTCGCGATCAATTGCGCGTCGGTCGAGGGCGTCACAATCACGTCCACCTGCTCGAAGAGCTTCGCGAAGCCGCGCACTGCGAGCGTGCGTGCCCGGTTGGCCTGAATGTACTCGACCGCCGGATAGAAACGCGCCACGCGAAAATCGTTCGGCCAATCCTCCGGTCCCTGCTCGGTGAGTAATTTGTCGCGACCCGTCATGGTCAGGTCGTCAAAGGCCGCGGCCGCCTCCGCCGTGAGCAGCGGAACCATCGCGTCCCACGGCAGCTTGGGCAGCTCAACAGGAGTCAGGTTCACTCCCATCGCGCGCAGTTTGTCGAGAGCAGCTAATTCGAAGCGCCGGTCGTACTCGCGCCGCGCCCGCCCCGCCAGTGCCTCAGCGTTTGCGTCCTCGCGTTTTTTCTTGTCTTCGGCGGATTCTCCCGGCGTCGCTTCTTTCAACTTCAGCGGCTCTAGCGAATCGAATTCACTCTTCAGGTAGCCAACCCGCAGTTGCTTCCAGTCCAGTCCAGGATTCCAATCGAAGCCCGCGGTTGCCGCGGAGAGATCCTTGCCGTCGGGTCCGTGAATCACTTCGAGCACCAGCGCGCAATCTTCGACCGAGCGGCAGATCGGTCCCAGCTTATCTATGGTCCAGCTCAGCGCCATCGCGCCGGTGCGCGGCACCAGGCCGAAGCTTGGCCGCAGGCCGGAGCAGCCGCACCGCGTTGATGGCGACGAGATCGATCCCAGCGTTTCGGAGCCAATCGCAAATCCCACGCACCCCGCCGCCACCGCGCTCGCCGACCCCGCAGAAGAACCACTCGACCCCTGCGCCGGATTCCACGGATTGCGCGTGCGCCCGCCAAACCACTTGTCGCCCATGGCCAGCGCGCCCAGCGAAAACTTGGCAATCAGAACCGCGCCCGCCTCGTCCAGCCGTTGCACAACCGTTGCGTCTTCGTCAAAGGATTGATGCTCGAACCCTCCCGCACCCCAAGTCGTCGGGTAGCCTTTCACCGCCAGCAAATCCTTCGCGCCCCACGGAATCCCATGCAGGGGGCCGCGATATTTTCCCGCGGCAATCTCCTCATCTGCCTTCTTGGCTTGGGCAATCGCTCGCTCCTCAGTGAGCGTGATAACGAAATGGAGTTTTGCGTCGTAGCGCTTCAGGCGTTCGATATACATCAGCGTTAAGTCAAGTGATTTGACTTTGCCGGACTCAATCGCAATTTCCAACTGAGACACAGGCCAAAACGCCATCTCCTCGATGTTAGAGGGGACGGCCCACCGCCCATAGCCACCATCGCCTGTAAATCTTAGGATGTTGCTCCGTCCAGCGGCCCCCGGCGGCGCCGCATCGCATTCAATAGCCGTTCGCACTGCCGGCCCCGGATGAAACGCATACGCCGGCGGCACATCGTTGGTCAGCTTCAACGCGCGAATCTGCGCATACGCATCCCGCTGATCGTTCAGTCCGTCGAGCATCATCTTTTTCTGCTCGGCCGTGAACGGCCCCACGCCCGCCAGTTCCGCCGCTTGATCCAGCATCTCTGCCGAAATCTTCGGCTGCGCCGTTGCCTTTGCATTGGGAGCAGCCCCCTGCGCCTGCGCAGCCAACGTCAGCAAAATCCCCGGCAGCAGCGGTGAAGCAATCCCCGCGCAACTACACGCGTTCAAGAAAGCCCTTCGGTTGAGAGTCATGCGCAAAGTCCTTTCGCAACAGAGGAAGCCCTTGCCGAAAACTATAGCCGATAGAGCGGTTCCGCGGTTACTGTGTCCCGAAGCTACGGCCGCGGAGTGGATTTTTCCTCAAGAAAAATCCACCCTTTGCCGAAGCGGAAAACGGCTACGACAACCGCGGAACCGCTCTAGCCCCACCGGTGCCGGAAAAGCCCCAACCCGTCCAAAAATGCACGAGCAAAGATTTCTCTTGACATATTCCTATATAGGAATGTATTGTTCTGATCATGGCACGAGCAGCAACCACCTCCGATCCCTTCAACGCCGTCGCGGAACCGCGCCGGCGCCAGATTTTGACCTTCCTGGCCGGGGACGAGCGCGGGGTAGGCGAGATCGTCGTGGCCATCGGCCTCGATCAGCCGTCAGTTTCCAAACACCTCGGCGTCCTCCGCGAGGTCGGGCTGGTGCGCGTGCGCCGCAACGGACGTCACCGCCTCTACCGCACCAACGCCGAGGCCATCAAGCCCATGCACGCGTGGGCCGAGACCTTTGAGCGCTTCTGGAGCAACCAACTGAACCGCGTGAAGGAACGTGCTGAAGCCCAGGCGCAACGCGTGCAACCACCGAAAGACCAATCCCGTGATTGACCAAAGAAACTCAAAACTTCCCTAAGGAGGATTTATGACAACAATGACCGCCCCCGATATCGATGCCCTCACCCTCAAAGTCGAACAGGAGATTCACGTCAAGGCTCCCATTGACGTCACCTTCGCCGCGCTCCTTGAAGAACTGGGGCCATCCAGCAACAGGCCCGACGGAACGCCGATGAATATGAAGATCGAGCCCGTACCCGGCGGCCGCTGGTATCGCGACCTCGGCGATGGCAACGGCCACTACTGGGCCACCGTGCAGGCCATCAAGCGGCCCACGCTGCTCGAATTCTGCGGACCTCTCATGATGTCCTACCCCGTCAGCAACAACGTGCAGTACCGCCTCAGCCAGGAGGGCGACGAGACCGTCATCAAGTTCCGTCACTCCGGTTTCGGCCTCATCTCTGAAGATCATCGCAAGGGCGTCGTCACCGGCTGGTCGCATCTCCACGAGAATGTGCGCAAGCGCGCCGAGAAGGCGTAGCGCGGCCTTACGTGGAGATCCGGCAGAGCTAGCGCGGGTCTCCCGAGCCTGATGAAAAGTCTGGTTAGCCGCTTGAGAAAAAAGCCCGTGGCTAAAGCCGCGCGGATTTGAGGGACGTTATTCGGGAGGCTGAAGCCTCCCGCTCCCTCCGATGCCAATTCACCCATCCACTTCCCCAAGGAGGAAAATCATCATGCCTGTAGCAGAACCAATCGTCACTCACTCCATCGCGGAATCTCTGTTAGCCGAGTTCGAAGCGCAAGCGCCCGTCACGCGCCGCTTTCTTGAGCGCCTGCCCGAAGACAAGCTCACCTGGAAGCCGCACGAAAAATCCATGACCGCCGGGCAACTGGCCCTGCACATTGCCACTACGCCCAGCGGCGTCCTGCAACTGGTGCAGGAAAATCCCAAGCAGGTCCGATCCGAATTTTCCTTCCCTCAACCGGCCAGCCGCGACGAGATTCTGAGCGCCTTCGACGCAAGCATCGCCACGGTGCGCGAGAAGTTGCCCGCGTTCGACGACGCCGCGATGAGGGAGACCTGGCGCCTGGTGGCCGGCGGCAAAGAGCTGTTCTCGCAGCCACGCGGCCTGTTCCTTCGCGATGTCATGCTGAGCCACTGGTACCAGCACCGCGGCCAATTCAGTGTCTATCTGCGCCTGCTCAATGTCGCCGTCCCTGCCACCTGGGGCCCTAGCGCCGACGAATTGCCGGCTTTCATGCAGCAGGCGACAAAGGTAGCGTAGGTCCTGCCAAAACCCCCACCGATTGCGCAGGGCGGCGCAGCTACTTCGCCGCCTCCGCCAACAGCGCCTCGGCGCGATGCAGCGCGTCGCGGCGCTTCTGCTTCTCGCTCTCGACATCGGCCGGAGCCAGCGTCGCTCCGCCGATGCGCCGCGATGTATCGCTCAGCCGCTTTTCGAATTCCTTGTCGAGCGCAGCCACGTCCGCCTGCGCCTGTTGCAGCGCCTCGCGGAAATGCGCCAGCTCGCTATCGATCTTCTCGGGGTAGTAGCTGAGACGGTCGCCGCTCTGCATGGCATCGATTAACGCTAACGACGGGCCAGCCACTGGACCAGTCGCCTGCATGGCGTCATAGGCGCCGCGCACGAAAGTCATTTTGCCGGCAAATCCGTCGAGTTCATCGCGTCGCGCCGTCAATCCCTTCCCGCAGCGCACCTCAACCACGGCCTTTGCGGCAGTGCTCTCCGCTGGCACGGGAATGACGGTCGTCAGCGTGTTGCCCTCGAACGTCCACCCTCCCGTCTGGCTGGGCTTCACCGGCTTCAGTGCCTTTCCATTCACCGTTACGGAAACGGGCGGCCAATCGGCGGGCAATCGCAGCTCGTAGCCGCGCGTCTTCAACATGCCGGGGTAGTTGCCCTCGACCGGCCCAATCTCCACGCGCAACGTGTCGCCGGTCTGTGTTGCCTTAATCGGCGTGCGCGCAAACACGCCCTTCTGGTAATCAACGGAGACGCCCGAATCCTCGTAGACCGAATAGCTGGAGCTTTTGCCGGGCTCGAGCGGCCACACATTCACAATCAGCGGATCCACCGGCTTCTCGCCGGTATGCAGCATCGGCGGCTGCATGGGCACAATGGCTCCGGCCTTCACATACACCGGAATCTGCGCGATGGAAAAGCTGCGCTCCGCGCTTACTGGGCCCGTGAAATGCTTGCCCGTCGGCCGTTCGATCCAGTTGCCCTTGGGCAAGTACACCTGCTCCGTCGCCAGGCCGGAAATCTTGTCACTGGGCGCGGTCACGGGACTCACCAGCATCTGGTCGCCGAACATGTACTCGTTCTTGCTCGTGTAGGCGGCGTCATCCTCCGGCCAGTCATAGTAGAGCGGCCGCAGGAACGCCACGCCCGTGTCGTAGGTGCGCCGCGCTTCGGTATAAAGATAGGGCTCCATCGCCTCGCGCAGTTGGAATGCCGAGCGCAGCACCGACGAGTAGGGTTCGGGATAGGCCCAGATGCGCCGCTCCGCATCGGGATTCTTGGTGGTGTGCGTGCGCAGAATCGGCGAGAACGCGCCAAACTGCACCCACCGCGTGAACAGCTCGGGATCGACCGCGCCCGGCATGTGTCCGCCAATGTCGTGGCTCCAGTAGGCGTAGCCCACGTTGGCCGCCGTGGCCGTAAACCACGGCTGGAAGGCCAGCGACTCCCACACCGAAACCGTGTCGCCCGAAAATCCGATCTGATAGCGGTGGTTGCCCAGCCCGCCCCAGCGATGAAACAGCAGCGGCCGCTTGCCCTCGCGCTGCTGATCGGTAAAGTGCAGGTAGTTCAGCCACCAGGTATTGGTCAAGCCGGGCAGCTTGGTCATCATGGGCTGCTGCTGCCAGTCGAGCCACCAGAAGTCGATGCCCTGTTTTTCCAGCGGATGCAGAACCAGGTCCAGGTAGTTGGTCGCCCATTTCTTGTCTGTGGGATCGAACGGAATGTATTTCTTCGTCGCCGGGTCAACTCCCATCGCCCGCGCCATCGCCGGGTACGCAGCCTCCCACGGCTCGATGCCCGACGCGGGATGCAGATTCATCGTGGTCTTCAGGCCTTCGTCGCCGATCTTTTTCAGGAACGCGTCAGGATCGGGAAACAGGATCTTGTTCCACGTGTAGCCGGTCCAGCCGAGCTGGTAGCCTGACTGATCCTTCTCGCCCATGGCCTTCAATTGTTCCTGGCTGATGTGCCAGTCCATGTCGATCACGAGCACATCGAGCGGCGTATCGTTCTCGCGGAAGCCGCGCACCAGCTCGTCCAGCTCCTGGTCGCTGTAGGCCCAGTAGCGCGACCACCACACGCCGAAGGCAAACCGCGGCGGCAGCGGGATGCGCCCCGCCACGCGCACATAGTCGCCCAATGCCTTGCGGTAGTCGTGGCCGTAGCCGAAGAAGTACCAGTCGGTGTACTTGCCCGGAGCCTCGCTGGCCAGCCGCTCCATGGCCCACGGCCACGGGCTCTTTTCGCCGTTCAAAAACTGGAAATCCGTCGAGTCGAAGAGCGGGCGCGTGGAATCGTCTACCAGCGTCCATCCCGCGCGCGAAACCAGCCCCGGCCCGATCGGCTCCTGGGTTTTGCTGCCACGCGCCTGGTCCAGCGTCCGCGTCGTGCCTTGCAGATTTTCCGGGTCAGTGTCGCCGGGATGCCAGACGACCTTCTTGCCGTCAACGGTGAGCGAGATGGAAAGGTTCTCGAAATCGAATCCGTGGCCCCCTCCGGGGAGCGGCTTCCCGTCGGGCATTTCGACGTACTTGAGTGTCAACGCGTCAGTCTTGATCGTGAGGGCGTCGCGGCCGTCAGTCGAGATTGTCTTCTCGAACTTCGGCACCGGCAGCCGTCGATTGATGAAGACCAGCGACGCGTGATCCTCAAACTTTCCATCCGCGGACCACTCCATGCGGATCAACTGCGGCGTGAGGATGGTAAAGCGCGCATTGCCGATGGTCACAACAGCTTTGGGATCGGCCACGGGATTGTCTGACGGCTGAACTTGTCCGGCCACCGGCTGCACACTCGTTGGATGCGCTGGTGCCTGCATCCGTGCCGGATTCGGCGCCGTCTGCGCCGCTAACCCCGCTGTTGCCAGCACGCCCATCATCCAAAACCAGGAATAAATCCGCACAGCTTCCCCCTGTCGCAATTCCACAGAAAGCCTACCACTCGAAAGCAGGACGCAGAAAAACGGCAAAACTCGTCGTATCGTCCCAGCGGCCGCTCCGTTTCATTTCAGAATGGCCGTTTTGTCTCAAAAGTGTTTGCCCGCTCCAATCCACTCCCGCCGCGCTCCCAGCCGATATGATGGGGACCAGATGCGCTTGAAAGCTTCTTGAGCCATGACCCCTTCCATCTTCATCTCGGCGGGCGAAGCCAGCGGCGAACTCTATGGGGCGCTGTTGTCGTCTGCGCTGTCCCACAAATTTGCTCCAAAAGGTAAAACAACGGAGTTGTGGGGGATGGGGGGACCGCGCATGGCCGCCGCCGGCGTCGAGATCGTCGTTCGCTCTGAAGATATGGCGGTCATGGGATTCACGGAAATTGTGCTGCATCTGCCGCGCATCTATAGCGAGTTTCATAAACTCAAGCGGGCCATTCGCGCGCGCCGGCCCACCGTGGCCGTGCTCATCGACTTCCCTGAAATTCATTTCCGCCTCGCCAAGGAGTTGCACCGCCTTGGCGTCCCTGTGATCTACTTCGTCAGCCCGCAGCTCTGGGCCTGGAAGCAGGGCCGCATCCGGAAGGTGCGTGAATTCATTCAGCGCATGCTGGTCATCTTCCCGTTTGAGGAGTCGTTCTACCGCGAGCGCGGCGTCCAGGCCGAATTCGTCGGCCATCCTCTCGCCGATCTGCCGACGCCGGCCATCAGCCGCGAGCAGTTTGCCGCCGAAAACGGGCTCGATCCCGGAAAAACTTGGATCGGCCTCTTGCCCGGCAGCCGCCTTAAAGAAATCGAAGCCAATCTGCCGGAGATGCTGGAAGTGGTTTGGAGCCTGCTTGCGCGCGAGCCGGGCAGCGCCTATCCCGTAGAAACCTACGAGTTCCTGATTCCCCTTGCTCCCACGCTCGATGCGGCCCAGCGCATGGTCGTTTTGCACATCACCGAGAACCTCTGCGGCGGGCTCCCTGTCCGTCTGGTCGACGACGCCCGGGCGGCGCTATTCCATGCGCGCGCCTCGGTGGTAGCCAGCGGAACCGCTACTGTCGAAGCCGCGCTCATCGGCAATCCTTTTGTTGTGGTCTACCGCGTCTCGCGGCTGACGTATGCTATCGCCAGACGTCTGGTGAAGGTGCCCCATGTGGCTATGGCCAACCTGATTGCCGGCAAGCGTGTGGTTCCTGAGCTCATTCAGGATGACTTCACGGCGGCAAATATCGTCCAACACCTCAGGCGGCTGCTACCCGACGGCCCTGCTCGGGAGTCCATGAAAATGGAGCTGGGGGCCATCCGCGCAGCATTGCACCCGGCCGCGGGCCGAGACAAAGACCTGGGCGCGATCGAAACTGTAGCGGCAATCGTTGCCCGGGAAATTGAAACGGCGAACCCGGCGGCCCAGGAAGCTGCGCAACCTTGAACCAAACCGGGACTTCCCCACGAACCCACTCCCGGCGCACGAATGACGGCGAGGCCATGACCGATCCCAAGACCAATCCCATGACCAGTGCGACAATCAAGATGATCAATGCGATGACTCGAAACGCTGTAGGTCTCAAAGCAAAGAAGGGCCGGCTGCTCAGCCGGTTCGCGCTCGGTGTTTTGGCGTTCGCCTGCGCCGGCATGGCGGTGGCTCCCGCCCTGGCGCAACGGGATCGCCCTGCGCTGAACATCACCGGCTATGTGATTGACGCCGAATTGGATACGGCGGCACACCACCTTACGGCCACCACGGTGGTCAGCTTTACCGCGCCCCCCAATCTCGACGTAGTCAGCTTTGGCTTTCATCCCGCGCTCAAGGTCACCAAAATCACCGACGAAAGTGGCAAGCTGCTCGAGGGCGAGCGCACCGCCGACGGCTCCATTCGCGTGACTCCCTCCGCGCCCTTCGTCGCCGGCCAAACTTCGCAGTGGACCTTTGTTTATGACGGCACCATCACGGGTAACGAAGACGGTCCCATTGAAGGTCTAAAGCTTGCGGCCATTCAGGAGCCCATCAGCTACCTGCTCTATCCGGCCCGCTGGTTTCCCACCACCGGCTACATGACCGACCGCTTCACCGCGGAGATGCACATCCGCGTGCCTCAGGGCATGAGAGTCTTTGCGAGCGGCGCCACGGGAACGCCCAAGTCGGTCACTCTTTCCAGCGGCAAGCCGGGTTCCGAGTACGAGTTCAAATGGACCAAGCCGGGATTTCCCGGCACCGTCATTGCCGGCCGTTTCGCCGATCCTTTCTCAGTCGGCGCGGGCAATGTGAAGGTCTATCTCACCATCAGCCACCAGGCTTCCGGCAACCAGCTGGCTCAAACCGCCAACAAAGAATTCGATTTCTTTACCGACAGCTTCGGCGAGCCGGAATCCACTCACTTGAACGTCGTGGAGCTGCCCGACGACACCCTGCCTGCCGCCTACGCCCCCGAGCTGGCCGCCATTCAAGGCTCGCGCGTAGGTGACAAATCCGGCATCCGGCTGCTGGCCAACACAATCGCTCACCAGTGGTGGGGATGCGAAATCAGCCCTCACTCCCTCGACGACGCCTGGATCACCAACGGCATGTCGCGTTACGGCGAATTGATGTATGTCGAGGACGAAAGCGGCAAAAGCGCCCTCCGCGCCGCTCTTGAAGACGTGGCCGCGGGCGCCCTGGCTTACGACACGATTCCGCTTTCGGGCGACAATCGTCTCGATCCCTTCTCGCCGCAGTTCCAGTCCATGACTCTCGAAAAAGGCGCGATGATCTTCCACATGCTTCGCGGCGAAGTGGGCGACAAGGTCTTTCTCAACATCCTCAAAGGCACGCTCAGCCAATTTACCGATAGCTCCATCCGCACTGAGGACTTTGAGAAAGTGGCCGAGGAGCTGAGCCAGCAGCAATTGCTCCCGTTCTTTTCCCAATGGGTTGACGGCACCGGAGCCCCAGCCTTCACCAACAAGTATTCGGTCTACCGGCTCGGCAATAACAAGGGCTTCCGCACGATCGGCGAAATCAATCAGGACCTCGACCTGTTCCGCATGCCGGTCGAGCTCCGTATTGAAACCGACGGCAAAACCGAAAACCAGAAGATCGATGTGGTGGGCACCGATACCCAGTACGTGGTGGACACTTTCGGCCGTCCCCGCCGCATTAGCGTCGATCCCGGCGACTGGGTGCTCAAGACCACCCCCGACCTACAGGTGCGCATCGCCATCCTCAAGGGCCAGCAGTTGGTGGCACAAGGCGACTTGGTCAACGCGCTTGCAGAATACAAGAAGGCGCTCGACGCGAATCCCATCAGCTCCCTGGCCAGCTACCGCGTCGGCGAGGTGCTATTCACCCAGCGCAACTATCAGGCCGCGGTCAACTCCTTCCGCGACTCGCTTCGCGGCGACGATGAGCCACCCTGGACCGAGGTCTGGAGCCACATCGCCATCGGCAAGATCTTCGACCTGACCGGCCAGCGCGACCGCGCCGTCAATGAGTACCGCCTGGCGGTGCAGACCAACGACAACACGCAGGGCGCGGTCAATGAGGCCCGCCAGTATCTGCAAAAGCCCTACAAGCGCCCGGAAGACAACTAGGTCTTATTTTTCCTGGGGTTAAATAAGAACGGCCAGCTCCTTTGAGCTGGCCGCTGTGGTTCTAACCACTAAACCCTAATCACTGTCTTTCGCCCTTCCCAGCGACAGGACCTGAAGATCCACGTGCGCCAGTCCCGACCAGGTCATGCCGAGCTTCTCTGCTGCGCCGTATGAGAGGTCGATGACCCGTCCCTCCTCCACCAGGTCGCCGCGGTCGGTAATGCGCACCACTACGGAGCGATGGTTGCTCCGGTTGACCACGCGCACAATCGAGCCAAAAGGAAGGCTTGGGTGGCAGGCGGTCATGGCATTCATGTTAAAGATTTCGCCGCTGGCCGTTTTGCGTCCGTTAAAGACGCCTCCGTACCAGGAAGCGAGGCCATGAATCCGATCCTTCCATTGCTGAGCCGCAGGCGTGGGACCATGCTTGGGAACCGGTGGCTCCGTTTGCGCTATCTGCGACTCCGAGTGAGCCAGTGAGGGGGGTGTCACACTGGCTGCCGCTGCGTTCGCGGGTGTAGTGATGGCTGCTCGAGGAAGGCTCGCATCTGCATGCACGGTGCGCGTGGTGAAAAGCACCACCAGCGCCACGAGCGTAACGGCAGATACTCCCGCTACGAGATAAATCCATAGCGGAGCCCGTCGTTTTAAGTTGCGTGTTTTCCTGGTTATAACCATTTGGCTATTTTACTAAACTGACATTGGGCGAGTTCCAGCATTGTCAAGATGGATAATGGGATTCCTGTTGATAACGGCCGGTGTCCGGGGCCATTCCTGCTAAGACACTTTGCTTGTTTGGCTTACAGGCCCGGCTTTCCCGAGGTATAGTTCCCATTTTGGGACAAATCTCGTCTCGCAAAATCTCTCCGCCATTGGACAACTCCGGACAATGGGATGGCATCGATGAGATATAGTATTGAAAATAAATCTCTTGCCTTCGTGGATGGCGCTCCCTCAGCAGCTTCGGATTGGGCGCGTCCGATAAGTTTTCTTAAACGATTTGTCAAAGGAATTGAGGTGAACCATGCGTACGTCCGATGCCTGTTCTTGCTCGAGCGTTGCCATTGCCATCTTTCTTGCCACGACCGCATTCGCGCAGATGCCCGCCTACGATCAGGCCGGCCCGATTCCTCCGGCGATCACGGCGGCGAGAACCATCTTTGTCTCGAACGCCGGCGCGGATAGCGGCCTGTTTCCTGAGCCGTTTAGTGGCGACCCCGATCGCCCCTACACGGAGTTCTACTCCGCGCTCAAAACCACCGGCGATTACACGCTGGTCGGCAATCCGGCCCAAGCCGATCTCGTCCTGGAGCTGCGGCTTTTCGCCCCCTACGGCCCCACCAACGCCAACAAGCAAAACGGCACCGCCGACCCCCGGCCCATGTTCCGCCTGGTCATCTACGATGGCAAAACCCACTTCATCCTCTGGACCGTCACCAGCTCCATCGAGCTCGCCTACCTGCAAAAGACCCACGACAAGAACTTCGACATAGCGCTGACCGAAATCCTCAACCAATTCCTGAAGATCGCCGGCAAACCGCCCGCCGGGACGCATTAAAAAAGCCCTCCGGCTTTTGCAGATTATTTCCAAGCTTCTGTTAGCGTGGTTCCAGGGTCTGTCGAGAGCCCTCCCATCAACGGGAGGGTTTTTGGCAGGCCCTTCGTGTTTCTGGCCGTGAATTTCCGACCGAAGAGGGGTGATCCATGCAACTCAGTGCAGAAGGATTGGAACTGATCAAGCGGTTCGAGGGGTTTCGCAGTCAGCAATATACCGATGTGGCCGGTTTTCCCACTATCGGCTACGGCCATCGCATTGTGCCCCTGGCGTCCTTTCCGAGGGGCGTCAGCGAACCGCATGCCGCAACCCTCCTGGCCGGCGACGTCTCAGTGGCCGAGCGCGCCATCGGCCGCCTGGTGAAGGTGGCTCTGACCCAGGGTCAGTTCGACGCGCTGGTGGACTTCACTTTCAACCTTGGAGCCGGGCGGCTGGCGAAATCCACCTTGCTGCGCTGCCTGAATGCCGGCCGCTACGATGCCGCTGCGGAGCAGTTGCTGCTGTGGGATCTCGCTGGAGGAGAAGTGAATCTGGGATTGAAAGCCCGCCGCGAAGCCGAGTTGCGCCTTTGGAAATCGGCTGCACCGGCGAAGGAAACCGCCGCCTGAATATCGGGTCGCTCAGTTTCCGCCTTCTCGGTCCCTTATTCCCTTGGTCTCTCGGTCCCTGCCTTCCGTCACTTCCAGCCGCTCGTCCGCCTGCAAATACCCTTTGCGCCGGAACCAGTCTTCCATCGCGGATTGCAGCCGGTCGAGCGGAACGCGATGGCCGATCTCAAGCACGCCATCGCCCGCGGGAAACGTATCGTCAAAGACCGCATCGTTGGTGAAGTTACGCATGGCAAAGTTGTCGATCTGGCGGATGGGAACGGCGTGACGCGCGCCAGTTGCGTCAACCCGCTCGACAGAAATGCGGCGCGCAAACATGGTTCCACTTTAAACGAAGCTCCGGCGCCAGTTCCTCATTCGCCGCTTGCCAACCGTCTCCTTGCGCTTCGTATCGGAGCAAGTTAGGGTAGAGCGAATGACGCGTTCGATCCAGCAGCACGGCCAAACGGACTCATCCCAATCGGACTCAACTTTGTAGCGCCGGTTCCCAGGAGACCACCAGCATGAAGCTTCTTCTCCATTGGGTCTTGAGCGCGCTTGCGCTGCTCATTGTTTCCCATCTCGTTCCCGGATTTCACGTGGCAGGTTTCGTGCCTGCGCTGATCGCCGCTCTAGTGATCGGCCTGCTCAACGCCACGGTCGGCCTCTTCCTCAAGATCGTCACCTTTCCCATCAACATCCTCACGCTGGGAATCTTCCTGCTGGTTATCAATGGCGTGATGATCCTCATCGCCTCCGCTTTTGTGCCCGGATTCCACGTAAGCGGACTGGGTCCGGCCTTCTGGGGCGCAGTGGTATTGGCGCTGCTGGGAATGTTGATTCGGGCGATTGTGAAGGACGAGTAGAGTCCTACCGCGAAACCGCCGGCTGCGGCGCGGCCTGACCTGCCGCAGGCTGGGCGCTGCCAACTTTCTTCGGGGTAGCAAGCTTCTTCGCGGGCGGGGTTTCTTGTTCTCTTGTTCCATTGGTCCCGTGGTCCCCGATCTTCGGTCCCGGCAGCGTCTCCGGCGTGCGGATTGCACCAGCGCCTCCAAACCCGCCGGAACTCGGCGCGCGTAGCGGCATCACGATCACTTTGCCGGCTGGCCCCGGCTGCACACGGCTGTATACGCCCCAACCTCCGCCCACCACCACAAACACAATTGCCGCCGCGGCCGCGGCGCGCATCCAGTGGTTCTCCATCACGGCCCTGGCGCGGAATCCAGCGGGCCACGCCAGAACGCGCCCGCTACGCGGCGCCGCGCGGAGCGCCTTGTCCACGCGCTCTTCCAGTCCGGCAGGCGCGGGCAGGCTGGCAATCAGCCGCAGCGTTTCTTCTGCGGAATCGGCATTCATCGGATTGTGAGGGTTCGAACTCATCGCAAACTCCTCTCGTGCTAAGTTCTCTCGAGCTAACTTCTCTCGTGATCGAGCAGCCCGGCCATCAGGTTCCTGGCCCGGAACAGCCGCGAGCGCACGCTCGATTCGGTAATGTCCAGAACCGCGGCGATCTCCACGCTCGTGAGCTCTTCGAAGGCCGAAAGCAGCAGCACTTCGCGCTCCTTGCCGGGCAATTGCTCCACGCAGGCCAGCACGCGGGCATGGTGCTGCGCGGCGGACGCCAACTCCTCGGCAGAAAGCCCCTTCGATGGCAGCACCCGCACCAGCTCAGCAACATCGTCGGTTTCAGGGCGGGTTTTGGCCCGGCGCTTGCGGTCGAGCACGATGTTCCAGACGATGCGGATGAGCCAGACGCGATGGTCGCGCACCTCGCCGAGCGCGTGCCGATGGCGCAGCACGCGCAGGAAGGCTTCCTGCACGGCATCTTCAGCATCGGAGGGATTGCGCAGAACGGAATAGGCTACGCGATAGAGGGCGGCGGCGTACTGGTCAACCAACGCCGAGATCGCGGCATCCTCCGCGCGCTGGCGCGCTTCGTCATGTACCGCGCTCGTGGGAATCTCCATCCAACCTGCGGTTATGGCCTGGCTGGTGCTCATCACGTACCAGACGCAGGCAGCGAAGATAGCGCTCAAGCCCTAGCCGGAGGGTCATGTCCAATTCCGCCTGGTTCCGGGCCTTCGCGGGTAACGCGGTCTTACTTTGCTCCCAGCTTTTGTCCCGCGATCTCGCCTGCTGCGCCGTCCTTATCCGCATCGCGGACCTTGGCCCAAAGCGCGCGCGCCTGGTCCTGCTTGCCTTCCGAGGCATAGAGATCGGCAAGATCGAGCTCGGCCACGCTGGCTGAAACCGTAGTCGAGGGCTTGGCGATGATCTCGTTATAGAGATCGATAGCTTCGTTGTCGCGGGCGGTCTGGTGGTAAAGGCCGGCAAGCGCCAGCTTGGCCAGGTTCGAAAGATTGCGGTCCCAGGATTTCGATGCGGCCAGCAACTGGGTCTCGGCCGATCCATTCTGGCCCAGATCCTCAAAGGTCACGCCGGCAAAGTAGTGGGCTTTGGTGCCCTCGGGCAACCAGCCGTAATCCTGGGCAATTGCCACAAACTCGCGATTGGCCTCTTTCGCACGATCAGCAGCGGTCGAGTAGACTCCCGGCTCCGGAGGAGCTCCCGGAATCGCCAGCGGCGAGGTGTAAACATCCAGGGCCGCGCCCAGTGCGGTGTTGGCCGCTGACGAGCGTAAGTACCAATAAATCAACGCGCCAGCGCCCACGACAAGAATCACTCCTGCTGTGATCGCCCAGCGCGCCACATTGGTTTTGTGCTCGCCGATCCAGCTGGCGCTCGATGCGGCGGCCTGGGCAAACTTGTCTTTTTTCAGGGCGTGACGGGTTTGTGTATCCACGGTTCGTTTGTCCTTCGTTGATTGACTTGCAGGCGGGTCCGAACAGGTGAGGGCAGCGCTACTGCAACCCGTTTAGTTTATCAGCGCGGTTTACGCGGGGCAAACCGCACGGCCGCCTTGCCGCGCCGCGCCGGGAACGATAGGCTAACAGCATGTACGAGGATTTTCACGTCACCGACCGCTGGAGCGGCGAGGACCTGCACTGCTGCTGGAAAGGCACGATCGTGGCCATCGCCACGCGCCACGCCGACGCCGTCAACATTCGCTTTGACGTGAACGGCCGCCCCATGTGGATCGCCCTGCCGTGCACTGCCTGGGTGGAGCAGAAGAAGCGCACCGGCAAGGTGATTACCGATCAGCTCGCGGTGCAGATCGCCGGGCGCCATCTCAAGCAACTCATCGAGGAAGGCTACGACTCGCTCCGCGAGGTCTACACCATGACCGTGCCGGAGGTGTTGGCGCTCCTCGACGCCGTAGTAATAGAAGCCAAAGACCAAGGCGCCATGCCCTCGCTGCCTGTGGGGGCGTAAGAAACGTCCAAGCAGTGCGACCATCGCGCGCCAAGATCACGTGTCTGACGCAAATTGATTCGCTCCTCCATGCGTTCCTCTCTCGTTTCCCCCATTTTCGCCGCCGTTCTTCTTTGCGGTCCTCGCGCCGGTCTTTCGCAAAACTCCGCTCCCCTTGCTCCCCTGCCCAACGCCACCGAGATCCTGCAACGCGCGCTCGCCAACGAGCGCAAACTTGCTGCCGAGCGCGAGCGTTACGAGTGCCGCGTCACAACCACTGCCATCGAAACCGACAGCCGCGGCAACACCAAAAAGAACACCACGGAAGTGAAGGATCAGTTCTTTGTGAACGGCATCGCCATCGAGCGCACTCTTCAGAAAAACGGAAAAGACCTTACGCCGGAGGAAACCAAAAAGGAAGACGAGCGCGTGATGAAAGAAACGCTCAAATACTCGAACCAGGCCACGGCGCAGAAGGAAGAGAACCAACAGGACCAGGAGCTTGGCGATTTTATGGCGGCCATGATGCTGGCCAACGGCCGTCGCGAGCAAATCAACGGCCGCAGTATTCTCTTTTACGACATTTTGCCCAATCCGCGCTTCGATGCAAGAAACCTTAACCAGCGCCTGGCCCAGGTGATGCAGGGCAAAATCTCCATCGACGAGCAAACCGGCGAGCCTGTCGATATCAACGTAGAATCCGTCGCCGATTGGAAAATCGGCTGGGGCCTGCTGGCGAATGTGCACAAGGGTCTTTGGCTGCACATCCACAACCATCCTGAGGCGGACGGCGTGTGGCTCTCCGATCTTGCCGAGGGCTCAGGCGACATGCGCGCGGCGCTCTTTCTCCATCCCTACATCCACTTCAAAGAAGTCACGGACAATTGCCACCTGTACACGGCAACCGCGACGCAAGTGGGGTCGCCGCAAGTGGTCAAGCCGCATTGAGTCCGCTACTTGAATGCTGGCAGCGGTTCGGTTTGCATCCAAAGTCGCACCAGCGCTGAGGTAACACGTCAATTTCCGAGCAGTCGACCATCTAACCGGAAGCGGAGCTACCCTAGAGGAGTGTGACCAACGATACCCCGGCGCTTCGTGCGCCTGGCGCCCAATCGCCAACAAAAAAAGTCCGCCGCTTCACTCCGTCCAAAACCATGAAGCGGTATAGTGGACTGCAAGGGCGCTTGGCTTACGATCCGGTAACGGTGAGGTGAGCGCTCCCCATTCCCTCTCGATTCACATCCAAGGCGAAGTCTGGTAAGAGGCCACTCGCAATTTCGCGACAGTGAGGTGAAACTCCCCATGGAAGGTTTCTGGACGGTTCAGTTCGTCGGCGTGCAAGGCTGGGGTTCGGGCGTTGTCGTCTATATCGGGGGACACGTATTCGGTGGCGACAGCGCCGTCATGTTTACGGGCACTTACGATCTCCAGGGTGATGCCGTGACCATGCGCATGCACGTCAACCAAATTGCGCCCGATTTGATGAACGTGATGGGCCGCAAAGAATTCGATTTGGATTTGTCCGGAACCCTGGACGGAGACACGCTGAAACTTGCAGGCAACATTCCCGGTACAGAGTTACGCTTGAAAGCAAAACTTACGAAGCAGTGCGACCTGCCTGCGCGGGCTTAAGAAATTCAGGGACGAGAAGCGCGCGCCAAAGGATCGGTTGCTCACGGCCCGTCACTTTGAGTCCAATAGTTTTCGTTCTGGACGAGTCACCGGCAATCCGGAAACCGCCGATTGAGCCCCGCGGATTCAAACTTACCCACTACCTTAATCCCCCCGCATTGCCATCCACGCGCTCCTTCCACTAGCCTTCCGCTCAGGGACTCGTTGTGCATACCATCACTCTTTTGCAAGTTCCGCGATTGACCATCGGCAGCGGCTGCCTGGCGGAATGTCGCCAGTTTCTAATCGACCGCGGCGTCACCCGCGTGCTGGTCATCGCTCCGCCGTTCGCGCGCAAGATGGCCGAGCGCGTTCTCGAGGACATTCCGCACACGCAGATTGATGACGCCATCGATGCGGAGCCGTCGGTCTCGAGCTTTAATGCGGTTCTCGCGCGGGCGCAGGCATTCCGGCCCGATGCGGTCATTGGATTAGGTGGCGGAAGCACGCTCGACGTGGCCAAACTCGTGGCCGCTCTCCTCGACGGACAGCAGAAGATCGGCGAAGTCTTCGGCATCGGCCTGGTCAAGCGCCGGAATACTTTGCTGGTCTGCGTGCCCACAACGGCCGGCACGGGCAGCGAAGTTTCTCCTAACGCCATCCTGCTCGATGATGCCGACGAGATGAAGAAAGGCGTGATCAGTCCGTGGCTCGTACCCGATGCGGCCTTTATTGACGCCGAGTTGACGCTGAGCGTTCCACCCGCGGTCACCGCTGCGACCGGCCTGGATGCGCTCACGCATTGCATTGAGGCTTATACCAACAAGTTCGCGCATCCGGTGGTGGATGTCTGGGCCATCGAGGGTGTGCGCCTCGTCGCCGGCTCGCTTGCGGACGCGGTGCGCCAACCTGCGAATCTTGCCGCCCGCGAGAAGATGGCGCTGGGCAGCCTGTATGGCGGACTCTGCCTCGGGCCTGTGAACACGGCCGCTGTGCACGCGCTCTCGTATCCGCTGGGAGGCCGCTATCACGTAGCGCACGGCCACGCCAACGCCATTCTCTTACCCCATGTCACACGCTTCAACATTCCTGCCGCGCCCGATCGCTACGCCACCATCGCCCTCGCTCTTGGCGCAGCGCCGGCCGCGTCGAATGAGGCAACTGCCAAGGCCGGCATCGCGCAACTTTGGCAACTCATCGACGCAACAGGATTAGAAATGAGCCTCTCCGCGCTAGGCATCGAGGAAGACGATACGCCGGAACTAGCCGCAGCCGGACTCGGCGTCACGCGCCTGATGAAGAACAATCCCCGGCCCATGACGCAGCAGGATGCAGAAGAAATCTACCACGCAGCTTTCCGCGGAGCCCGAAGTTAGAGAGCAAGCACCCGCGTTTACGCTTCGGCGTGCGCCCCGTCGCGCCTGAGCAAGCGGCTCAAGATCACATAGAGCACCGGGATAAACACCAGATTCAGCACGGTGGAGAGCAACATGCCGCCGACAATCGTGGTTCCCACCGAGCGGCGGCCCAGCGATCCTGCTCCGGTGGCGAAGACCAGCGGCAGAACGCCAAGAATAAACGCGAACGACGTCATCAGGATAGGCCGCAGGCGCAATTCACCGGCTTCAATCGCAGCTTCCGCAATGGAACGGCCTTTTCTGCGCAACTGCTCGGCAAACTCCACGATCAGAATCGAATTCTTCGCCGAGAGGCCGATCAGCATCACCAGGCCGATCTGGCAATACACGTCGTTCGACAGCCCGCGCAGCGAAACCAGGCCCAATGCGCCCAGCACCGCCATGGGCACCGCCAGCAGAATGATGAACGGCAGTGCGAAGCTTTCATACTGCGCCGAGAGCGTGAGATACACCACGAGAATGCCGAGGCCGAAGATCAGCAGTGCCTTGCCGCTTGACTCAAGCTCGTCCAGCGTCAGGCCCGTCCATTGATACGTCATGCCCTGCATCATATTGTCGGTGGCCAGCTTGTCCATGCCCGCAAGCGCCTGGCCGGAACTGTAGCCGGGGGCCGGCGAGCCGTCGATCTCTACCGCGCGGAAAAGGCTGTAATGCGAAATCACCGGCGGGCCCGCGCTCTCTGTCACCGTCACCAAATTGTCGAGCGGAATCATCTCGCCGGAATCGGAGCGCACGTAATAACTGTGCAGGTCGCCTGCATTCATGCGGAATGGCTGGTCGGCCTGCACGAAAACGCGATAGGTGCGGTTGTTGTAGTCGAAGTCGTTGATGTACTCCGAGCCCATGAAGACGTTGAGCGTTGTTGAAATCTGCGAGAGGGAAACCCCCATCGTCTTGGCTTTCTCGCGGTCGATGGTGACCAGCTCCTGCGGATCGTTGGCGGAAAAAGTTGTGAACAGCTGGGTCAGTTCCTTATGCGTAGCGCTGGCAGCCACCAACTGGTGCGCCACGCGATCCAGATCGCTAATGGTGTTTCCGCCCTGATCCTGCAGCATGAATTGAAATCCACCAAAGCTGCCCACACCCTGCACGGCCGGCGGCTCGAAGGCCTCAACCAGTCCGCCGTTGGGTATGAACATCAGCATTTGCAGTTTGGGCGAGACGTCCTTCAGGATCTCGGCTGTCGATGGCCACTTGCCGTGGTGCCCGGGGGGCGGGCTTGTGTTCACAAACATCATGCCGGAGTTCGATGCGGAGCCGGCGAAGCTGAAGCCAATGATGGAGAACAATCCGCCGACCCCCTGATGCTGCGCAATCATCGCCTCCGCCCGTTCAGAGAGCGCCGTGGTGTAGGCCATGGAAGAGCCCGGAGGCGCCTGCACCAGCACCATGAAGTAGCCCTGATCTTCCTGCGGAATAAAGCCGGTTGGTACTGAACGGTACACCCACACTGTGGCGCCCAGTCCGGCAAAGAACACCAGCAGCAGCAGGTAGCGCAGTTGCAACGCCACATGAATCACGCGCGCGTAGGTGCTCCCCAGCCATCCGACAAAGTTGTCGGCGCCGTGAATGAACGCGGCAAAAGCGCGCGAGACAATGTCGATGTGCAGAAAATCGAGCTGGCGTGGACGCGCTTCTTCGCCGCGCAGGAAGAGCGCG
Organism: uncultured Acidobacteriota bacterium; assembly: GCA_963729915.1. Classification (GTDB taxonomy): domain Bacteria; phylum Acidobacteriota; class Terriglobia; order Terriglobales; family Acidobacteriaceae; genus Telmatobacter. Next base: position 319,473 of record CAVSQE010000001.1, read on the forward strand.
GAAAGCGCCGGCGAAAGCGTGAGCGCATTGAACGCCGAAATGGCGATGGAAAACGCAATCGTGAGCGAGAACTGCCGATAGAGAATGCCGGTGGTGCCGGGGAAGAAGCTGACCGGTACAAACACGGCGATCAGTACCAGCGATGTCGCAATGACTGCGCTGGTCACTTCCCGCATGGCGCGCGAAGTGGCCTCGCGGGCATTCGAGTGCTCCATGTGAATGTGGCGCTGCACGTTCTCGATCACCACAATCGCGTCGTCCACCACCAGTCCCGTGGCGAGCGTGATGCCAAAGAGCGTGAGCGAGTTGATGGAGAAATCGAAGATCCTGATAAACGCGAAGGTGCCGATGAGTGATACCGGAATGGTGACCGCGGGAATGATGGTGGCGCGCCAATCGAGCAGAAAAAGAAAAATAACCGTGATCACGATAACGATGGCCTCGACCAGCGTGATCAGCACTTCGCGAATCGATTCACCCACTGCCGTGGTGGAGTCAAAGGCGATGGCGTACTGCAGGCCGGGCGGAAAATTCTTCGAGAGTTTCTCCAGCGCAGCCTTGGCCTGGCGGTCTACGTCGAGCGCGTTGGCATTCGAAAGCTGCTCCACGCCCACGCCCATCGCCTGATGGCCCCCGTATTCGAGCAAGGTGCTGTAATCCTCGGCACCCACTTCCGCGTGGCCCACGTCCCTCAGCTGAACCAGGCCATTCGGTGAGTTTTTGACGATAATGTTGTCGAACTCTTCGGGGCTCGAGAGACGGCCCACCACGCGCACGGGAATTTGAAACTGCTGCTTCGAGTCGGAAGGCGGCTGACCAAGTTGGCCGGCGGGAACTTCAACATTTTGCTCTTCGAGCGCACTCACCACATCGGTTGCCGTGAGATTGCGCGCGGCCAGGCGCACCGGATCGAGCCATACGCGCATGGCGTACTTGCGCTCGCCGAAGATCATCACATCGCCCACGCCGGGCACGCGCTTGAGCGCGTCTTTCACGTAGACATCCAGATAGTTGGAGATGTACTCGCTGGAGTAGCGGCCGTCGAGCGTATAGAATCCCGCGCCGAAGATGAAGTTGTTGGTGGCCTTTATGATGTTGATGCCGGTGGAGACAACTTCGCCGGGCAGGCGCCCTTCCACGCTGGCCACGCGGTTCTGCACGTCCACGGCCGCGATGTCGAGGTTGTAGCCGGTCTGAAAGGTGATGTCGATTTCGCAGGTGCCGCTGTTGGTGCTGGAGGAGCTGATGTAGCGCATGCCCTCCACGCCGTTGATCGCCTCTTCCAGCGGAATGGTGACGGCTTTTTCGACGGTTTCAGAATCGGCGCCCACGTAATTGGCCGTTACCGCTACCACCGGCGGCGCCAGCGTCGGGTACATGGCCACAGGCAGAGTGGGAATGCAGACAGCGCCGCCGAGAATGATCATCAGGGCGCAGACCGTGGCAAATACCGGCCGGTGAATAAAGAAATCGACAAACAAAGTAAATCCCTTTCTCTTTAGCTGACAGCTAACAGCAGACAGCAACCAGCAAACAGCAGACGGCATTCAGCCATGGCATTTCGTTCCAGCACGTGCGAGCTGTCAGCTGTCTGCTGTGCGCTGTCAGCTGCTTTTTCAGCCCGGCAGCTGAACCACCGGCATGCCATCCACCAGAAACTGAATGCCAGTCACAATCACGTGGTCACCTGCGCTCAGCCCAGAGACAATTGAGTAGTTGTTGTCCACGGTATCGCCCAGCACCACCGGCGTGCGGTGCGCCACGGCCATGCCGTTTTGCTTTTGCATCACGAACACAAAGCTCTGCTCGCCTTGCCGGATTACCGCCAGCACGGGAACGACCGCCATGGTCTTCGTGCTCCAGATGACTTTGGCTTTCACGATCTGGGCATTGCGCAGCATCGCGGATTTCACCTGGGCTTTCACCAGAATCCCCTGCAGCGTGCTGTCCACCTCGGGCGATACGAAATCGACCGCTGTTTTCTCCAGCAGCTTGCCGTCGTTGTCCGTCAGGTCGATCGGGAGTTCCATGCGCACCTCGCTGGCGCGCTCCGTGGGAATGTAGATGTACGCTTCAAGATCGTTGCTTTCGTCCACCGTGGTCAACGCGACCGCCGGGGATTGCGACGGCGAAACGTAGTCGCCCAGATGCACCGGAATATCACCTACCACGCCGTCGAATGGCGCGCGAACGGTGTAGTAGTCGAGCAGTTGTTCCTGGGATTTGCGCGCTTCCTGGGCCGATTCGTAATCTGCCTTGGCATTTTGAAAAGCCTGTTGCGCCTGTTGCAGGGTGTCGCGGCTGGTCACGCCGGCATCAAACAGTTTCTGCTGGCGATCCAACTCGATCGTATCGTAATCGAGAAGCGCTTTTTTCTGCTGCTCGGTGGCGCGTTCGGACTCCACCGTTGCCCGCTGCTGCCGAGAGTCGATGGTCATCAGCACATCGCCTTTACTCACATGCTGCCCCGAAGTCACCTTGATGGCCGTCAAGACCCCGCTCACCTGCGGCATGATCGCCGTCGAGCGCCGCGACTTGATGGTGGCCACGTACTCGCTGCTCTGCGCTACCGGCGACATGGCTACGGTCACCGTTTGCACGGGAAGGCCCTGCGGCCCTGCGCCGACGGCGGCCGCAGGCTTCTTCTGGCAGCCGGTTACCGCCAGCGCGGCCAGGGTGAAACAACCCATTAAAAAAGTGCGGATCAATTTACTTTGCGTCACTCGATTTTTCCTTTGGCCACTCAATTTCAATCTGCATGGGCCGTGTGCGTTCTCGTTCAAATCTTGCCAGCGTCCGCGCCCCCACGCTCCTCACTCGCGTCTATCGTCTGCGCCTATCGCCCGCGCCGCCTGGTGATTCCCGCCCTTTCAGGGCGCAAAAGGGCCGTGCGAAGGCCCGGAGGCGATGGATTTCACCCGAAGAACGTGTGATGCCGGGGTGCCGAACCGCATCATTTTGAGCGCTCGCGCCGTGCGCAATCTCCCGCTCCTGCGGCTTGGCCCGGCGCCCTTCCGCGAGAATGGGTTACGGTCATTGCCTGCCCAATTCAGTCCCTAGATGATGCGATACGCGGAACTGGGTAAATGATGCAAAAACTACGCGGCGCGTCCAGCCACGAAGGCCCGCGGCCACGCCGCAGCCTTCATCGAGGATAGCGCACATCACGGTTACGCCGCCGTGACGCTTCTGGTTCCGGCCAGGGATGGGTGCAGGCTGGGTTAGGCGCTAGCGCGAGCCGCTTTCGGCCTCACCGCGAAGGGCCAAATCCCGCGGCATCGCGGCGTGATCCATCCCTGCCGCTGCGTTTTCAGTGCCGCGGCGTCTTTTGACACCCCTTCCGCGAGTTGATAGCCTTTGAGTGGACGCAACTTGAAAGGCGCAAGGGCCGTTGTTCCCGCCGATCTCTGCTCTCCCAATCGTCCCCGTCGTCTAGCCCGGCCTAGGACACCGCCCTTTCACGGCGATAACACGGGTTCAAATCCCGTCGGGGACGCCAATAGAATCAGCCACTTGCAAATTCCCTATGGGTTTTTGTAGGTCCGTTATGGTCCGATAAGCAAAAGTGCTCTCGCTAGGCTGCGCTAATCGCAGACGGTTTTCGTCTAGCACCATGGTCACAATGCGACTCTGAGCGTCACGTTTGTTCTGCGTGACTGCCTGTGCATACAGGTTCATCGTCACTAAGACTGTTCGCATGGCGAAGGAGTTCCTGCACCGTTTTCACATCCTCACCGTTGGCCTTGAGGAGTGTCGCGTAGGTGCGCCGGAAGGTGTGCCAGCCAATGCCTTCGATGCCAAGGATTTTGGCTGCCGGTAAGATGTGAGCTCGGTAGAATGCGCCGGGCCAGTAAGGCAATCGACCGTTCGAATGAGGGCTCGCGAGAATCCAATCCTCGGGTCGAGGATACGGACTCATCATTCGCCAGTTGTAGAGAGCAGTCGCCAGCCGGAGATCCATTGGCACCGGCTTACGGCTTGCCTCTGTCTTGCAATCACCGATGCGCTGCATAACGATGGAGCGGGTGACAGAGATCTGCGACTTTTGAAAATCGATGTCATTCCACTTCAACGCCAAAAGTTCGCCCACGCGAAGGCCTGTGAGCACATCGAGCAAGACTGCAGTGCGCGCTGGCTCCCGCAACAAGCGAAGCAAGTCTGCAATCTCCTCAACCGAAAGCACAATCGGAATCTTCGACCGCTTCGCGCTTTGACGCACGTGAGTGATCGGATTCCGCTCGTGCCATTCCCACCGGATTGCGTGATTGAAGACGGCGTGCATAATGTTCCGCATCTTTGCCTTGCTGCCGTTCGACAGCTTCAAGGAGCGCAAGCCATTCTTCTACAGCGACGGATCGAACGTCCTTCACGCGGTACGTACCCCAACGAGGCAATATCCATTTGCGGAAATAGCCTTCATACGTCCTGCGTGTCGCGTAGGTTTTGCCTGAGTCCTCGTCGAGTTCCTTATCCCGGTAGTGGTCGATGAGCATCTGAACACTGATCGGGGCCAGGTTCATCCGAGGGCTTTCAGCGTTAATGTCTACCCGAAGCACAGCGACGGCTTTTTGCGCCGCCGTTTCGTTCGGATATTGTTCCAAGGTTCCCAGCACCAGATTGCGGCGCCTGCGGCTGCCATCGGGCTGGACTTCGTACCAGCGGTACTCCCATGCCTTCCGGCCTCCTTTCCGCTCCACAAGTTTGAGGCTGCCTTGTTGAAATCGTGAGCGTCTCATTTCCTCTCCATTTCAAGGGTGGTGAGACGGCACGGATAGCTGTTCCGAGCTTACCTTGATCGGCAGGCAGCGGTCGAGATCCGAAGCCCGGAAGCGCCAGAGTTTGCCTACCCGCAGACCGGCGACAAGCCCGGCGCGCGCATAACGTTGGAGAGTTTTCGGATGCACTTTGATGAGAGCCGCAGCCTGCTCGCTATCGAGTAGGGGTTCAAAGACATGATCTGAATCGAACATTATTCGTACACTCCTGCTGTCAATACTGTATTAAATTGCAGGATTTGTCTACATTACCAGTAGGGGCGATCTGTGCCCTATGGACAATCGCCAAGGCGTTGTTTCAGGTCGGAGTTGCGTCAGGTCGCCGGAAAGTGCCGGCTTCTTTTTGAGGAACAATTGGCGCAGGTCGCCTTCGATTTCATGAAATTCAGTTAAGGTTGCCGCCTGGACAAAGTCCGCGCTGAAATCCCGGAATGGCCATAGTGTAGTTGGGGCGAGAACTGTGCCAGGACGGTGCTTCGCACGCCGCCTTCGCGGTCAGAGAGCCTCAATAAATGCATTTGCATCTCGGCTTGTCGTCCCCTATCCGAGGCGACCCGATTCCTTCGCAGTCAGCACAGGGGAACTCGGTGCGAATCATTCCCGGCAAAACGACCATTCCACCTGGAGGGCTTTCCAATGTCTACCGATGTCGCTTTGGACCGCGCCAATCCTCGAATCGCGCTAAGGGCTGAATGCGTCAGTTGAAGCAGCCGGGCCCTGTTGTGCCTATACTTCCGACATGACACTTGAATGTTGGTACTACGTTTCGGGAATTGCCTCCTTCTTAGTGGCGCTCGGTGGCCTGATTGGGCTTGTAGTGTACGCTCTCGATACCAGAAGATTGCGAATCGCCGCTCAGGAACAACTCGAGGTCGCAATACGACCTTGCGTTCTGCTGATGGAGGATGCAGATGAACTTAGGGACTTCGATCACGCTAACCTGATCCTCAAGAACGTCGGGGTCGGCGTCTCATTGAATGTTCGATGGCGGTACAAGAAGATAGCGAACTCTGGGTGGATTGGGTGCCCTGCATTGGCGCCGGGTGACTTTATCCGGCCACCTGTCCACCCGAGAGACGTTCTGGACGGGAACGGCGTCGAGTGCGAGTTTTCAAGCCTTAGCGACACAAATTACCGCGTCACCATTACCTGCGGCGCGCCAGGTTCAAGTCTTGAGATGCGACATAAGGTGGAACTAGTGAAGAGATAACTCTCTGCTTATTGCAATTGAACAAACGTTGATCGACAGGTTCTGCCGAGACGTCAGCCTCGATTGGCGCATTATCACCTGAGCGTGTTTCCGGGAGGCCCCCCGGCTGGCCCACCCGAGGGCCGCCGCGAGGTCATGGTCATGCGGTCACACTCTAGAACAGCGCTCTTTGGCGTACCTCCGAGCACAGGCGTTTTCGATCCACGGGATTTAGCATAAACTCATGCCTGTTCCAAATTTCCAAGCATTCTTTGCTCCGATCCTTAGTATTGCGTCAGATGGACTCGTTCATTCGACTGCGGAGTTTGAAAGAGGTTCTGCAGACCTGCTCAAGCTGTCGGCTGAGGATCGAGCTCAGATGCTCGCCAGCGGCAGCATGACCGTTCTTCGGGACCGAACGGGATGGGCGTATTATCATCTCTTCCGCGCCGGCCTGCTTGAAAGGCCAAGTCGAGGGCGCTACTCGATCACGGCGCGCGGTTTACAGGCACTAAAAGAAAATCCCGCAGGACTCGACCAGAAGTATCTGAAGAAGTTTCCAGAGTACTTGGAGTATCTTGCCCCTAGACCGAAAGAGGGCGACATTAACCCAACTCCAATCCCGATCACCGACGCCGTAACACAAACGCCGCAAGGGATCATCGATGAAGCTTATAAAACGCTTCAGCAAAAATTGGCGAATGAGCTGCTGGAACAGATCGCAGCGAAATCGCCGGGCTTCTTCGAAGATCTTGTCATTAAGCTACTTGTGAAAATGGGCTATGGCGGTTCCGAAAACGATGCGCGGGTTACAGGGCGCTCGGGCGACGGCGGCATTGATGGCCTGATCAATGAAGATCGACTAGGGCTCGACAGGATCTATGTCCAGGCCAAGCGGTGGCAGGACAAGGTTGGGACTCCGCAAATCCGCGACTTTGTGGGAAGTTTGGCTGGGGGTGGGGCACACAAGGGCGTATTCATCACCACTTCTTCCTTTCAGCCCGCCGTCCATGAGTATCTTAGGGGCGTACAACAACGCGTCGTGCTTATTGACGGCCAACGTCTCGCAGCACTCTGTATGGAGTTCGAGATAGGGGTTGCTGTTGAGGGAGCCTATGTGATCAAAAAGATCGACGCTACGTTTTTCGAGGAAGAATAAGCCTGCGGCTGAAAGGCGGCTGTTCCGGTCTCGATTGACGCCAAATCGCCTGAGCGCATTTCCAGGGCGATGGGGGCTGGGATCACGGGTTGGCCTGTTGACAAGATTTGAACCAACCGCCCATTCCGGCGAGAAACAAACACCGCCACAGCCTTGCCGCAACTACAATTGGCCCATCGGCAAAATGCCTGGGCAAACGTCTTCCGGAATAGTGAGCTTCATCCCTCGGTGGCAGAAGTCGTCTGCATCCGAGCGGGCAAACTACGCCCTGTTCCTCTCAGAGCTTTGCGACTATCTCGACTTGCCCCGCCCGGAGCCAAGCCAGGCCGACGAGAGCCTGAACACCTACGTGATCGATAAGGCGGTCGAGTACAAGGAACTTGACGGCTCAACGACGACCAACTTCATCGACCTATACAGAAAGAACTGCTTCGTGCTGGAAGCGAAGCAAGGCAGCAATCCCACGCCGGAGGCCCTCTTCGATCTGACGCCGCCGGAGCCCACCCGGAAGATGAAGCGCGGCACTGCCGTACGCGGCACACGCGGATGGGACACCGCCATGTTGAGGGCTCGCGGGCAGGCAGAGCGCTACGCCAAAGCGCTCCCAGCGTCCGAGGGTTGGCCGCCGTTTCTTATTGTTGTGGATGTCGGCCACTCCATAGAGCTCTTCGCTGACTTCTCGCTAACCGGCAAAGCATACCTTCCGTTTCCAGGGCCGAGAAACTTTCGCATTGCCATTGGGGATCTAGAAAACCCCGTGATACGCGAACGGTTACGCGCAGTCTGGCTCGACCCTCATTCGCTCGACCCCTCGCGCGAGCGGGCGCGTGTCACGCGGGAGGTCGCCGGCAAGCTAGCTAATCTGGCCCGGAACTTGGAGCTGAAATACAAGCCCAAAGAGGTAGCCGAGTTCCTCACCCGCTGCATCTTCACATCCTTTGCCGAAGACGTCGGGCTTCTGCCCGACCGCGCGTGGCTTGACTTGCTTGAAAGCCTGCGGGAGACGAAAAGAACTTTCCTCCTGTCGTTGAATCCCTGTGGAAGACGATGAACGACGGCGGCTATTCCCCCATCCTGCGACGCGACGTCCTGCAGTTCAACGGCGGACTCTTCGAATCCACACGCGCCCTGCCGTTGAATAGCGATCAAATCCACCTCCTCATTGAAGCCGCCAACTCGCGCTGGCGCGATGTTGAACCCGCCATTTTCGGCACCTTGTTGGAAAGAGCCTTGGGCGCAGACGAACGCCACGCACTTGGCGCACATTACACGCCGCGAGCCTACGTCGAACGTCTTGTGCTGCCCACTATTGTCGAGCCGCTTCGCGACGATTGGCGCAACACCCAAGCGGTCATCACCAATTTGTTGTTCGCCGGGGACCAGGAAGGCGCAATTGAGGCAGTTCGTCAGTTTCACCAGCAGCTTTGCACCGTCCGGGTCCTCGACCCCGCATGCGGAAGCGGAAACTTTCTCTATGTTGCGCTGGAGCACATGAAGCGGCTTGAAGGCGAAGTGCTGGATACGCTTCACGCGCTCGGCGAGACACAGCAGGCGCTTGAGCACACCGGGCTCACAGTCGATCCCCATCAACTGCTGGGCATCGAGGTCAATCCCCGCGCCGCCGTGATCGCCGACCTTGTGCTCTGGATCGGGTATCTCCAGTGGCACTTCAAAACGCGGGGCGATGCACAACCGCCCATTCCGGTGATTCGCAACTTTCACAACGTCAAGGAAGCCGACGCCCTCATCACATGGGCGAAACGCGAGCCGGCCATCGATGACGACGGAGCTCCGATTACCGTATGGGATCGCACCACCATGAAGGAGCACCCAACTACGGGCGCCATGGTGCCGGACGAATCGGCCCAAGTTCCTGTCTACGAATATTCGGGTGTCAAGAGAGCAAAGTGGCCTGAGTCCGATTTCGTGGTTGGCAATCCGCCGTTTATCGGCGGCAAGGACATCCGCGCATGGCACGGCGACGGCTACGCGCTCGCTATCCGCAGCGCGTATGACGAAGTTCCTGAGAGTGCCGACTTCGTTATGTATTGGTGGCAGCGTGCCGCTGAACTTGCACGGGCCGGAAAGCTGCGGCGGTTTGGATTCGTTACCACCAACAGCATCACCCAGGTCTTCGATCGCCGGGTCGTTGCGCAGAACCTCAGCGCAACAAAGGATCCTCTATCTATCGTCTTCGCCATCCCCGATCACCCGTGGCTCAAGGCTCTCTCCGACGAGGAAGAGGCCGCGACCCGCCATGCAGCGGTGCGCATTGCCATGACCGTGGGAGAGCGCGGGGAGCACCAGGGGCATCTATACACGGTCACAAAAGAAGGCGACGCCAGCTCGGAGGGCACAGACGTCGAACTGGCCGAGCGGACCGGGCGCATCTTTGCCGACTTGCGAATTGGCGTGGATGTCGCGGGTGCACAAGCGTTGCGAGCGAACGAAGATTTGAGCTGTCCCGGCGTGAAGCTCCACGGCGCGGGGTTCATTGTTACGCCTGAAATTGCTGCATCCCTCGGTTTGGGCCGTATCGACGGTCTCGAACAACACATCCGGCCCTATCTAAACGGGCGCGACCTCACTGGGAAATCGCGAAACGTCATGGTAATTGATCTCTTCGGGCTCAGCAGCGAAGAAGTCCTCAAGCGCTACCCGGAAGTCTACCAATGGGTCAGTGATCGCGTGAGGTCGGAGCGGGAAGCCAAGGTCAGCCAGACACCCGATTCGAAGCAGTACGCGGAGAAATGGTGGATCTTCGGGAAGGTCAGGGCGGAGCTTCGCTCAGCGATCAAGGGCCTTAGCCGCTATATCTCGACGGTAGAGACAGCAAAACACCGTATTTTCGTGTTTGTGGATACCAGTATTCTGCCGGACAATCGGCTAATTAACTTCGCATTCTCCGACGCATTCTTTCTTGGCGTCCTGTCGAGCCGATTGCATGTTGCATGGGCACTTGCAGCCGGGGGAACTCTGGAAGACAGGCCGGTTTACACCAAGACGACCTGCTTTGATGCGTTCCCCTTTCCGAATTGCTCAGATGCGCAGAAAGAGACGATTCGCGCAGTCGCTGAGCGGCTGGACGCGCACCGCAAGCGCCAGCAGGAGCTAAGTCCCGACCTCACCCTGACTGAGATGTACAACGTCCTCGAAAAGCTTCGAGCCGGCGAGGAACTGACCGCCGGAGACCACGCCATCTACGACGCCGCCCTAGTGGGCATTCTGCGCGAACTGCACGACGAGCTGGACGCGGCCGTCTTCGCCGCCTACGGCTGGCCCGCCGGCCTCACCGACGAGGAGATTCTGGGCAATGTGGTCTCGCTGAATGCGCAACGCAGCGCGGAAGAGCGCTCAGGGGTCATCCGCTGGTTGCGCCCCGAGTACCAGGCCCCCAACGAACTGTTGGTGCAGACGGCTTTGGCGGGCATGGTGCCTGTCGAGGGCCCAGCGGCCACGCGCCGCAAGCAGCCATGGCCCGCGAACTTGCCCGACCAGGTGCGGGCGGTCAAGGATGCGCTCCGCGCCGAGCCCATGCAGAATGTGCAGCAGATCGCGGCAGGCTTCAGGCCCGCCAGCCGGACGCGCGTTGCCGAGATACTGGAAACCCTGACAGCGCTCGGGCAAACCCGACAAGTCAACGACCGGTATTCATTGTAGTCCGGGCGTATGTTGCGTCGGTAAGTGCCAAATCGCCTGGGGGTGTTTCCTGGTCAACCGAGGCAAGGTCAGTGAACTGAGTGGTGGATCTCGATTGGTGATTAATGAATCTACAGTTATAGAGATGGAAGAGACCACGCCGACTAACACGGAGAAGGGTGCAACACCGGTGCTAAACGTCTATGCGGACCAGAACTTTTTAATCTACTGTACGAAGAATCCGACATGGCAGAGGAAGATTAAAGAAGCACACAATTCTGGGGCGATCACTATTGTGCTCTCTCCGTGGCATTTCTACGAATGCGGAAGGGGTGCCGCACACGCTGATGCGGATGAACTGCTGAATTTCACTGAGGATTTACAGCCTAAATGGATCATCGAAAGGGCCGACCTACAGTTGTTTGAGTTCTGGGCGGTCTGGAATCAGGTTTGGAATAGCTCCAAAGACACCGTTGAGCCAATCGGTACTTTCGCAGAAATCGCCGCCATCGTCAGCAAGGTGGATGAGCGACATTTGCGCAATGTGAAGATGCGAGATTATGTAAATGCATTTTCGAGATACAATGCGCTCGCCGAGGTCAAGAAGGCTCTCGAAAACCAAAGATATGTCTCAGACGCAGTTCGGAACGAATACCTGAGACGCAGGTCAGACAAGACAACTTGGCAAGATATGGAGTTGAGGCACCTAGCAGTTCAGTTGGCGCGATTGGAGCTGAAAACAAATGGCACCAATCAAGTGTGGGATCGCGCTAACCGTCTCGTTTACGAGCAACCTATTCGTACCCAGATGGAGTTCTTCATCTCATCCAGTTTCACGCGAGAATTGAAGTGTCACGCGACTGAAGCCGCATTTACCGAGGAGCTGTTCGCGAGCGGGGGAGGACTTGATGCCCGCAGATTTGTAGATCGGCAACATGCGTCCGTTGCCTTGCCGTATTGTGATCGATTCATAACGGATGATGGGGAATTAAGGAAGCGTTGTGCACGGATCATCGGTTGGCTTCCATTCCAGTCGGCAACGGTAATGACCGCAGAAGAATTCCTTCGTACGTTGCCCTGATCTAATCGACGAATGTGTCTCTGGCCACTCGGTTGCGTGAGAATCCATGTGTTCTCGCAAAGCATGTCACCTAACGCGCGGGAATGGAGAGGGCTTGAAATTCGCGAAGCTGAACAAACGGAAGGACCTCATTCCGCCGTTGCTGAAAAGCTATTTTGACGGTGCTAACAAGGCTGACAGCACGCGATACAGAGTGGTGACCTTAGCTTCTGTTTCCGGAACGAAATACGACTGGACGCGATTCGAACGAGAATGGCGACAAATGCTCAAGAAGCATGGAGCCCTCTATCTCCATGTAACCGACGCGATATCCTTCAAGAACGATTTTAGGAGGGGCTGGAATGAGAGACGCAGGGATGCGCTGATCATGAATTGCGTTAAGATTATTGGCCGCCATATCGCCCGCCCGATTAGAGAGAACGATCCAGGCCGACTTGGATTGTACCCACATTCGATCACCATCGTTTTGGAGGATTTCATTAAGGCCAGGAAAGATAATCCCGACGTTCCTAAGAGTGCCGACGAGATATGTGTGTAAGCGTGTGGTCTTCCCCTCTGGCGCGTGGTGGTTCATAAGGCGACGATGGGTGATGGCTGATTTTGGGAGAGCAGGGCTGGAGCGTCGTCCCCGCAGGCGACATCCTTTATCTGAGAAGCGCCGCATCGTGGAGTTGACATTTCAACCGGGCGCGAGCGTGGCGCAGATAGCGCAAGTTAATGGAGTGAACGCGAACCAGGTGTTCAAGTGGCGTCGGGCATTTGAACGCGGCGAGTTGGCGGAGCTTTCTTCCCAGTCCACAGCTTTGCTTCCGGTTACGGTGTCCGCTTTGTGTGAAGCGACGACGCGGGAGGTTTCGGCCCAGCCACAGCCGGCGACGTCCGGTTCTATCCACATCGAGTTTCCAGGCCGTGCATCGATCAGTGTGGAGTGTGGCGCTGACCCGATTCTGTTGCATGCGATTCTCGGGAGTCTATGCAAGTGATCCAGCTTGCTGCAGGAACGAGGATCTGGATCGCAGCAGGCGTCACCGACCTGCGCCGCGGATTTGATGGGCTCAGTGCGCAGGTGCAGACGGTGCTCAACGAGCAGCCGTTCTCAGGTCACGTCTTCATTTTCAGGGGCCGAAGAGGTGACATAGTTAAATGTCTATGGTTCGATGGCGACGGGCTTTGTCTTTTCGCGAAGCGTTTAGAGAGAGGCAAGTTTATCTGGCCGCAAGCTACAGAAGGAACTGTCTGTCTGACCCGTGCGCAGCTTTCGATGTTACTGGAAGGCATCGATTGGCGGCGGCCGCAGAGGACCTGGACACCCCAGATCGCAGTGTGAGTAACAAGTGTGATTCCCCTGTATTCATGCGAGTTTCGTACGGTTTTTCCTCATATCTTCGTGGCATACTGTCGCCATGATTTCTACTGCGTTGCCGGATCTCGATGCGCTTGATATGGAAGCGTTGAAGACGCTGGTAATTGCGCAGCACAGCGAGCTGCTGGAACACCGTTCGAACGCGCAAGAGATCGAGCGTCTGAAGCTGATCATCGAGAAGTACCGACGCATGATCTTCGGCAGGAAGAGCGAGAAGCTCACCGCGCAGCTTGAGCAGCTTGAGTTCCGGCTCGAAGAACTCGAGACCGCGCAGGCCGCCGATGATGCTGTCCAGGCGGCGAAGGAAGCAGCGCAACCGAGTTCAACTCAGACCGCCGCGAAGCCACGCCGGCGGCCGGCGCGCAAACCGCTTCCTGAAGATCTTCCGCGTGAGGTGGTCACACACCTTCCCGCACATAGCTGCTGCCCCGATTGCGGCGGCGCACTGCGTCAGTTCGGCGAAGACGTTTCCGAACAACTGGAGCGCATTCCGGCCACTTACAAGGTGATCCGGCACGTACGGCCGAAGTTTGCCTGCGCAAGTTGCGAACGTGTCGTCGAAGCGCCGGCTCCGGCGCGGCCGATCGAGCGCGGCCTGCCTGGTCCGGGGCTGTTGGCTCATGTGCTGGTTTCGAAGTATGGCAGCCATCTTCCGCTCTATCGACAGTCGGAGATCTTCGCTCGCGAAGGCGTGGACCTCGATCGCTCAACGCTGGCAGGCTGGGTCGGCGCAGCCAGTGAGCTGCTCGCTCCGTTGGTCGATGAGATCAGGAAGCATGTCATGGCCGCATCCAAGATTCATGCCGACGACACACCGGTTCCGGTACTCGCACCCGGCAACGGCAAGACCAGAACCGGCAGGTTATGGACTTATGTGCGTGATGATCGGCCGGCAGGTTGCACAACTCCGCCCGCGGTTTGGTTCGCGTACTCAGAGGACCGCAAGGGAGAACATCCTCGCCGCCATCTTAAGAACTTCAAGGGCGCCCTGCAGGCCGACGCCTATGCAGGCCTGCATCATCTGTATGGCGATGGGACCATCTACGAGGTCTCCTGCTGGGCTCATGCGAGACGTAAATTCCATGACATTCATGTGGTTCACGCCTCACCAACTACCACCGAAGCTTTGGCTCGCATCCGAGCCCTGTACGGAATCGAAGAAGAGATTCGTGGCAAGCCCGCCGAACTCCGCCGCTCGGTGCGTCAGGCTCGCGCCAAGCCATTACTTGACGATCTTCGCGGCTGGATGGAGAAGACGCTGGCTTTGCTCTCGGCCAAAAGCGAGACTGCCGGAGCCATCCGCTACGCGCTTTCCCGCTGGCGCGCTCTGACTCGCTATGTCGATGATGGTCTGCTGGAGATAGACAATAATGCCGCCGAGCGATCGCTGCGCTCCGTAGTGATGGGCAGGAAGAATTATTTGTTCATGGGATCCGATTCCGGTGGCGAAAGAGCAGCGTCACTCTACAGCCTAATCGCCACTGCCAAGCTCAATGGACTTGATCCCGAGTTCTATCTTCGTACCGTCCTAGCCCGAATCCCGGAACATGCGATCAATCGAATCGAAGAACTCCTGCCATGGAACATCGCCCGTTCTCTCCAGACCGATTCCCAAGCCGCTTAGCAACTCCTAAATAGGTGTCCGCTTAAAAATAGGTGGACACCTAAATAAAGGAACAACCCCAGTCAAGAGGGAACCTTCGAACGCTTACCCTGTAGCTAATGCGGTTTCCTCTTAACAGTGAAGACATTTTGGCGAGGCGCAGGTTAAGGCTCTGGAGGGCTTGTAGCTATCTTCAAGAAAGCACAGTGAATTCTGTACGGATGGAATTTTGGCGAGGCACAATATCATTTCCTGGGATAGACCCGGTAGGCCTCGATGGATGTCGATATTGGAGTGCCTGTCAAATGCGAAACCTTGAGTAGCAACTCGAAGTACGGAAGGTCTTTCGTGTGCAGCAGGTTCGAGAGCTTCAAAAGCTCCTCCTCAGAGAGAACAAAGTTGCCGCAGGCCTCGGTGGCCTCTGAGGATGTGCCTTCAACGAGAAGGATGTCGCCATTCTGGTCCGGCTTGGGTAGATTAGCAACAATTCCATAAGCGATATCCGTTGTTGGCTTATAAATTTCCTGCTCATGCCCTGTCGGGGAGACATTAAAGATCTGACTCTCTGATTGACTATCTGCTTGCTGCCGGAAATTCAAGCGAAATTGGAAAACCTGGAACCACGGGTTCGATGTCGGGTTACCGAGAAGGATTACGTTGTCCCGGTTGATCAATCCAGGTATATATTCGCGACCATTGTAGATGTGTAAGTTCTTGCTGCCCAGGTCGAGCGTAAGAATTCTCTGGATCAGGCGCACCTCCGCCGCACGAGCGAGCGTTTTGCCGCCGATCACCTTCTGAATATCCTGCATTTCGGGGGAAAGACCCGAGACCGTCTGGTTGTCCAAGTAGGACCGGCTGAGGTACTCGTTGAGGGTGAACGTTCGTTTATCGAGGTTTTGAACAAGCAGGAAGGATGAATCTTCCATGACGATGTCTGTATCGCGACCATCGTCGAGGAACCCACTCCAGACCCTGGCAATTAGAGGTTCATACCGCCACGGATGAACCGCACGCTGCAACTCGCGGTTGTTATACCAAAGAATCCCACACGCGATGACCAACACGGCAATCGCCGACCAAGTAAGGATGTTGGTTAGGATACCTCTGTGCCGGCCGGGAATGACAGGAACATCCAGTGACGGCTCCTCTTCCTCGGCGGCAGGGGAAATGGCGACCGGCCCGATCGGTTCCTGCTCACGATCCACAGATTGTTCAACAGGCCGATATTGAAAGCAGGGAACATACTTTCCGCGAGGGATTTCCATGAGGAGCGGCTCATCAGATCCCTCCATATCAAAGTACGAAGCCACGCGCTTTCTCAGCTCGGAAGCATTGACGCGCACGATGTTGTCAACGTTTGTGTCGTAGCCGGCGGGCCGGCCATAGACCTCGATGCCGATCTCCTGTTCGTGAATCTCGCTTGTACCTTCGCGAAGAGTGCGTCTGCCGACATAAAGGAGAAGATTCTGGAGCCGCGCAGAGCGCCTCAACTGCGAGCTGTTCACGACGCGCTCGAGGAGTTCCCAACAGGTTTTCTGGGTGGGAACCTCTTTCTCTTGTTGCATCACTTCATTCATCAGTTCTGACCTGTCGCTATGAACGCGCGCTCTAAAGCGGATGGGTTGTATGAGACGAATTCATTCGTTTCTGAGTTGGACCGTGCGTTTCCGGAGCCCGGTTGACACGCAAAGCGCTCCCGCCCCTGGTACCATCGCGGTTTCAGCAAATCCGTTAAGCAGGAGCCCAATACGATCAGCACCTCTTTGGCGGCTCCTCTGTGCCACGGATACAAAATATTGATTCTTTCGAGGGAGCCCAGTCTGCCGTCAGAGCTCGACCGGTGACGCTCTGGATTGCAGAAAACGTGGGGAGCACCCCGATCAAAATCTTCGCCGTCTCTTTCCTGGATTTTAACACCGGCGTGGAATCCAGATTTGGAAGGGGTGTAAATCGATACATCCCTTCTATCAGAAACAAAACGCGTTGGCGATTTTGAAACAGCGCCCCCTTGCGGGTGGAAAAAGATGGCAGCTATATGCGTAGTCTGCTTCTCTTAACTGTAGCGGGTAATGTTCTATACGGTGAAGAACGCTGAAAAGGGTTCCAGATGTATTTTAGGAAACGCGACAATCTTGACACCGGCAATCTGTCGTAATGAGACGTTGTGACGCCTGGTGCGCAAGTGCGTAGCGCGCAAGCAATGCCGCTCTGTGCATATCGCGATCTCCTCACTGTATTCACAACTCGCGCTGCTGTAAATCTCCTTGACCCCGATGTTTAGCAGCCCTGATTCTTCTTACAAATTGAGCGGATGATCCCATCACAGGATCACAATTAGGGAACTGCCGAAAATATGCGCACTTATATTGGGAGCTTTCGAGCGTCCGTCCAATTGCTCCTCATGCCCGTCGTCCTAGTTTTATCGTTGTGCGTTGCCGGTCGCGCCCCATCCGAGACTCCTACAGCGTCTGAACGGCGGGAATTGAAATCTCCGCACGGGATCCTGGCGGTGCACCTCACGGTCGATGCGACTGGGGTCGTCTACTACGCCGTGAACAGTGGGACGAGAGCGGTTCTGCTGCCCTCGCGCCTGGGTTTCGCGCCAGGTTGGTCAGCAGCGTTTGCGATCGAATCGAGCGCGATTGCACATCACAGCGCGATATGGAAGCCACTGTACGGCGAACGCGACCGTATGGCCGACGTATACAACGAACTGACTGTCCGGCTCAGGCAGAGGAGCGGCAAAAAGCTGGTGATCCAGGTGCGTGCATACGACGAAGGCGTGGCTATGCGATATGGCGCGCTCGAACCAATGAGTGAGCTGACGGAACTTACAGAGTATCGATTCCCGCCACATACTTTCGGCTATGAGGAGCATGGGACGGAGGGAGAATACCAGCGCAGTGAGGTGTCGGCGATAACTCCAGGATGCCAGACCCCACTGACCGTCGAGCTTGCCGATGGAACCTATGGCGCTGTGCTGGAGGCGGCGAATGTTAACTTTCCAGAGATGACTTTGTCTGCCAGTGCTGAACGGCCAGATACGCTGAACGCCAATCTGGGCGGACCGGGAACCTTGAAAGCCGGCGGCTACACACCGTGGCGACTTTTGCTCTTTGCGCGGACCCCTACCGAGCTTCTGGAACATAACTATATCGAGCTTGATTTGAATTCCAAAAGAGCATTGACGAACGCAACATGGATCAAGCCTGGCACTGCGATGCGGGATATGACGCTCTCCGACGCGGGCGCGCATAAGCTGATCGACTTTGCTGCTGCGCATCACATTCGTTATATCGGATTCGACGACGGCTGGTATGGCGCAACCGATTACGAAAACGGCGATGCGACTCATGAGCGCAGCGTCGATAAGAGCGGTCAACCCGCGCCTCCGTTGCACATTCAAGAAGTCGTGCGCTATGGCAGAGAGCATGGAGTCGGCATCTGGGTCTATATTGACCACAAACAAGCCGAGAAGCAGCGGGATATTCTCTTCCCGCTCTATGAACGATGGGGAGTGGCGGGGATCAAGATCGGTTATGTTGAAGTGGGGACAGAGCAGAAGACGACCTGGATTACCGAGACAGTACGAAAGGCCGCCGAGCATCACCTACTAGTCGACATCCACGACTCTTATCGCACAACCGGCTATACTCGCACTTATCCCAACCTGCTTACGGTGGAAGGTATCCGCGGCAACGAGCACTTTCCCACGCCGGAACATGATGCGACAATTCCCTTCACGCGCTACCTGGCAGGCTCGGCAGACTACACTATTTGCTATTATTCACCTAAGCTATTGAACACACACGGGCACCAACTGGCGATGTCGGTGATCTCGTACAGTCCCTTGCAGTGGATCTTTTGGTACGACAAGCCCTCTGACGATCATGGCGAGCCGGAGATCGAATGGTTCGATCATTTGCCAACGACGTGGGATGAGACGCGCGTGCCCCTGGGTGAGATTGGCCGCTACGCAGTGCTTGCGCGCCGCAGCGGCGGAGACTGGTACATCGGTGCGATTGGCGATAGCGCGGGCCGTACACTGCATCTGCCGTTGGGCTTCCTGAAGAGTGGGGTCGAATACGAAGCGGCGCTCTATACCGATGATCCAAAAGTACACACAGCGACACATGCTGCGATTACGCACCTTGTGGTGACAAAGAAAAGCACACTCGATCTCGAGCTAGCCCCGCGTGGGGGAGCTGCCATTTATATTCGACCGTCGCCGGCCATGGTGAAAAAGTAGCGCCGGTTTTTGCCGACTGGAATCATAGCCAGCGAGAATTATGCGGGGATTGGAATTGAAGGTAAGCGACAAGGCTTCGTTTTTGTTTGTCATTTCTACGCTGGTGGGAATCGCTGGAATGGCTCAATTGGCGGCGCAGACGCCCCCCGCGAGCCAGCGGAATACAAGTGGCCCGGCGAGTGTCGAGTCGCAACAGCAGGCCTCGGAGCAGGGTTCGCCAAAGATTCCTTCGATCGCTCCCCCTGCAGATGAGCCGTACCAGGCGTTTTATGGTGCGCACATCCAGCGCTCGATGACGCTCCTGGCGACAAGCAGTGTGGAGCACCGCTGGCCGGTCAAGATTCTTCTCTATGGTCAATCGATCGTTGGCAGCCAGGACTTCACCGACGATTTAAGCAACTTTCTGCGCCAGAGTTTTCCGTACGCGGATCTTCATATCGAGAATCGCGCAATTGGTGGATTTATGGCCGATCGGCTTGTGCGTACGGCGGTGCATGACTTGTATCCATATTATCCAGACTTACTAATCTTCCATGTATACGGTGGCCAAGATAACGGCGATCTCAAGAGGATCATATCGAACGTACGGCGTTACACGACTTCCGACATCGTTCTGTTTAATGATCATCGCCAGCGAGATCACGAGATATCGGAGGCGTCTGCCGCATACTTTCGGTATCTAGCTGCTAAGTACGATTGCGAGCTTGTCGATGTGAGCACTGAATGGCCAAGATACTTGCGGGAGCATCATCTGGAACCAGGTCAAATGCTGAGAGACGGCGTACATCCCAGCGGCGAGGGATACGCACTGTTAGCGGCTTTGATCGAACGTCATCTCAGATACAATCCGCTATTTCGCGATTCATGGGATGCCAAGGTGAGGACTTATGAGGCAAAGCGGCCTTTGGCAGATGGGGCATCCGACGAGGTCCAACTTCTCGGCGATGGGTGGAGTCTGAGTGACGATGGAATCACCGGAGAAAATTCACAGGCAAGTCTGCGGCTTGAGTTCAGCGGCAATCGCGTCGATCTGATTGCCGCACATACGAAGCCCGGTGAGAAGCTTGGAACGGCGCGGATCCTTATTGATGGCAAGCCTCCATCCCAGGATCCGACTGCCATCTTTTTCACACGCCCCTCGGAAGGTCCGAATACATGGTTTCCAGCGATCCGCAGAGTATCGCATATCGCCCAGCTGATCCCGGAGGACTGGACCTTGCGGATTACATCGATCAATGCAGATGCGACACAGTTTACTTTCGAAGTCAGCGGGTCAAAGACAGGTCCGGATGGAAGGGGAACCAGCGGCCAGCCATTTCGTTCGAGTTCGGGGCGTGTTTCTATCGATCCTTCGGACTGGATGTTCGCCGACATCATGAAGATCTTCAAGCAGACAAACCCTCCTCCGTTGGGCTTCGAGGTGCATTGGAGCGCGGTGCCGCTCTATGTGGACGACTACCGTGCTGTTGATGCGGCCGACAAGAGTCGAGTCTATGCGACAACGCTGATCCAGGGAATTCGCAACGGAAAGCATTCACTCGAGATCATCCCGAATGGCGATGGGCCTGTTCCAATTCAGGCAATCGAGGTGTACCGGCCGCCACTGCGCGCTGAGGATTGAGCAACGGGCACGGATATCCAGAAAAGAAATAAGGCGCAAAATCGTGCCGTAGCGATTGATCGCTACAAGTCCCTCAGGCCATTCAATCCATGCGGAATCTACGGGACGCTGGGGCAGGACCAGACACTATCTTCTAAGAATCGATTACCTCTTTGTCCAGAATCGGCTTTTTTGCTTCAGTGCGGAGGGACAGGCGTGTTCCATCGCAACTGTACTATATTCAACGGGTCACAGTTGCACGCGTTCAAAACTCTTAACTGTATAGGCTGAGCCACAACTGTAAAGAATCGCGAAAATGATAGATGCATGGTAATTTGACGAGCCATTCCTCCGCCGATGGAACCGAGAGTGCAATTTCCAAGCGGTGTTCACCTTTCTTGCGGAAAAGCGGGAGCGTCATCGGGCGGTCAGATTCCCCCCATGCGGCCTTCACTGTACATCGGGCGATTTGGCTGTAAATCGTCTTGACTGCCAGATGTCTGCTTGCTCAGTCTTTATCGGAACCTACGCATACGGTCAAAGGTGCTGTAAACCACGTGGAGCAATGAAAGGCTTGATCGAATATGTTCTCGTCGCGGAGACACGGCAACCGAGACCGACCAAGGCACACAGTCTCACGGAACCTATTCGATCAACCTGGTGGCAGAGAGTGCCACCTCACTCTCCGGTATCCCCCTGCGAACAACGGCACCTGGGAGCGCCGTGAAGACCGTACTGCGGAAGGTAGAAACGAGCAAGACCCCATAAGGAGGGCAGATGAGAGTCGATGAATCAGGTCGCCAGTGCGGGCGGTTTAGCCCAACACAAGTCAACAAGCAGATCGTTCAGTGGATCTACGCAATTGCGGTATCGATGTGTCTCGGTGCGCTTGTGACCGGAAATAGCGCAGTGGCACAGAACCGGAATAGCGGCGAATTGCGCGGCACAGTAGTAGACAGTTCCGGCGCGGTCGTACCCGGTGTGGAGGTGACGGCGAAAGAAACTTCCACAGGAATTAGCGTCAAGAGCGTGACCGATAACTCCGGCTTCTACGACATGCCGTATGTCGAGGCCGGCCACTACTCCGTCAGCTTTGCCAAGGCAGGCTTCAAAACGTCTGTACAGTCAGACATAGTGTTGCACGTTGATATAGTTACGGTGAATGCGACCCTCGGCGTCGGTGACGTCAGCGAACTGGTTACGGTGAGTACCGTCCAACCTCTCTTGGAGACAGAGTCACCGCAGCTCAACACAGTACTGACGTCGCAGGATGCCACGCAGCTCCCGGTGCTCGGCGCCAGCGGCAGCGGCGGTGGCTGGCAATACCTGCTGACCCTGATGCCAGGCGTCGCGCCCGCCCGCGGTAATAACCAAACCATCTCCGCTAACAGAGACAGTTTTAATGGCAGCCAGTTGTTTGAGTCCTCGTGGCTGATCGATGGCGGTTCGGCGACGCTGCCCATCAGCTATAACCCGGATCGCATGATGGTACCGACTGAGGCTATTGGCGAGCTAGACGTCGTCACACAGGGTGCTAGCGCAGACACTGGGAATGGACTGTCCGTGTTTAACGTGATCACCAAGAGCGGCACAAATCGTATTCACGGCTCCCTCTGGGAGTACACCCAGAACACATTCTTTAACGCGCCGGCGAAGGACTGGACATCTGTCCCGATCGTAAAAGCTCCCACTCATTTCAATCAATTGGGAGGACAGGTTGGAGGACCCATTGTTAAGGACCGGCTCTTCTATTTCTTCGGATTCCAGCGCCTCCTGCAAAATTCACGCACGGGCCCGACCCTCTACACATTTCCGACCGCTGCCGAGGAAGCAGGAAATTTCGCCGGCCTGAACACGATTTATGATCCTGCCACCACAGTGGGGACTGGCAGCGCCGCCACGCGCACTGCTTTTACCAACAATCAGCTGAACCGCATCGACTCCGTTGCGAAGGCGATCCAGACGTTCTTCCCGCAGCCCAATGTACCGAACGCTACAGTGAACAACTACTTTTTTGTCGCGCCAGCGCCCAGCAGGCAGAATTGGTATGACTGGAAGGTGGACGGCAACTTGAACCCCAGTAATCACGTGTATACATCCGGCCTGGCTACCGCGCAGAATTCGCACACCCCCAGCCCGGATGCGCCCATCGATGCCAGCGATACCCATATCCTGGAGCTGTCCAGCCAGTTGACCGATGCCTGGACTCTTTCACCCACAAAGATCAATGAGTTTCGCGTGAGTTTCGCCCGAGAGGGTGAGAGGGCCCTGCCCGAATCTCTCAACCGGAACTATCCGACACAGATCGGTCTGCCTCAACTGCCATTCAACCTCTTCCCGCAAGTGGCTACTTCCGGGGGAGACCTTTCTATCAACACGATAGGAAACAGCCAATCCTATACCTTGCTCGCTGAAGACAATGTCACCATCTCTGATGGCTTTACCTGGATTCGCGGTAAGCACACCATGAAGGCCGGCGGTGAATATGATAACTGGACCGATAACTTGTTCAGCCCCCCCAACGGATCTCCTGCCGGTATTTTCACTTTCAATGGCATCGGCACGAAACAGCCAAGCGCGCCCACCGGTACCGGCATCGGTTACGCGGACTTTCTCCTGGGGTATACGGAGGGCTGGAATGCAACGCTGTCCATCGAACCGGGTCTTCGCATTCACAACGAGCAGTTTTTCGCCCAGGACTTCTATAAGCTACTTCCGAATCTGACAGTGAGTGCTGGCGTACGTCTCATTTATCAGAGCGGCTGGAAGGAAGAGCACGACCGGATTTCCCTTTACAGTCCAACACTGACCAATCCGGCTACGGGCAATCCAGGGGCCCTTGCTTACGCGGGCAGTCAGATCCCTGAAGCAATCCGTGCATCTCACCTGTTTCCCGCACCACGGCTGGGGTTTGCCTGGACCGTTCATGGCACAACCTCGATACGCGGCGGTTTCGGTATCTACCCGATGCCCTGGGCCGGCAACTCCAGCCTGAATATAGGCCCTTCGTTGAACCCCGTTTCCGGCGGCGTAGGATCGGGCTGGGCGGCGCAGGGAAGCGAAACCTCGTCCAATAACATCGCGGACGTCTTCCAGCTATCATCGGGACCTCCCGCGCTTATTGCCCCCACTGCAGCAACGCGCACGCCCGCGCTACTTAACGGACAGAACGTTCTCTATATACCCTATAACGCGGCGATGACCTACGCGGAGATGTACCAACTGAGCGTGGAGCACGAGTTTGGAGATTATCTTTTCGATGCTACCTATGTCGGAACCGTGTCCAGGCATCTGAGCTTCGCGTCTGACATCAACGCGGCGACGCCAAGCGCGACGGCACTTCCGCGTCCTAACCCGACGTACCAATCTATCCTCGCCACGCAGTATATCGGCACGGCAAACTACAATGCACTGCAGCTGACCGGACGCCGCCAGTTTAGCCACGGCTTCTCCTTCCTCTTGCACTATACGTGGGCGAAGGGCATGGATACGGGCACCGGTACTGGCGGCAACGGCGGAGCATCCGATTACTATCAGGACGCCTACCACCCCGCAGTGAACTACGCCGCATCCGGCGCGGACATCCGCAACGTTACGAACGGCACGCTTCTCTATGAGCTTCCTTTTGGCAAAGGAAGGATGTTTCTGAACCAAGGAAACGTCGTAGATGCGGTGCTGGGTGGCTGGCAGCTGAGCACTACATACACCTATCGCTCAGGCCTGCCGTTCACGCCGGTAATGTCCGGTGCGAACGGCAGTAATTCGCTGGCGGCAGGCGCCTCCTGGTTCCCCAATCGCATTGGATCGGGCAAGCTTGCGCATCCAACAGTTGCGGAATGGTTCGACACCACCGCATTCGTCACTCCAGCGACGGGCACCTTCGGCAACTCGCGGCGCAATATTCTCTATGGTCCACACTTTGCCAATGACGACCTTTCCATAGGAAAGACCTTTGCGATCAGCGAGGCTCATGAGGCGTGGAAGCTGCAGTTCAAGCTGGATATGTACGATGTTTTCAACCATCCAAACTACGGTCAGCCAAACGCAAACATAGGCGGTGGTTCGGTGGTAGGTACTATCACCAGTAACATTACAAACCGCCAAATGCAGCTGAACGGTATCTTTCGCTTCTAGCGCCGTGGAGCACACTGGAGAACTCGCGCAAGCGAGAATCCCCAGTGCGCTCCGTGCCGTTCTGAGAGCAAGTATCTTCAGAACAGAACCAACGGCTTCGGCGAAGGAGCCAACTTCGTGCAACCGGCTGCGTTCCATCGCACCAGTCCTGGTATCCTGCTCAGCAAGAATGCCAGTCGATGCCTCAAAGCAATCGTGGTCCACGATGGACCGCGGCAAGTTCATGCGGCATAATTCATCCATTCGCCTCACACCCATGTTGGCATGAGTACAGCGCCCATAGGAGGGCGCATCCGATGAGATCAGTAGCTCTGCTTTCTTTTGTCTATCTTGCCTCATTTCTGACGGCTCTCGGCCAGTCGGCGCATGGCGCCCAACCCATAACCCGCGAGGGGCTGTCCGCGGTCGCACAGACTCCACCCATGGGTTGGAACAGCTGGAATTACTTTGGCCGCAAGGTTACCGAGCAGGACATTCGCAACGCAGCTGACCAGATTGTTGCGAGCGGCATGAGGGATGCGGGCTACATCTACGTGAACATCGACGATACCTGGGAGGGGGAGCGGGATGCCGATGGCGTACTGCATACAAACTCGAAATTTCCCGATATGAAGGCGCTCGCCGACTACGTGCATTCGAAGGGGCTGAAGCTGGGCATTTATTCGGGTCCCGGCACCAAAACGTGCGCGGGCTACCCGGCGTCATTTGGCCACGAATTACAGGACGCGCAGCTTTATGCCTCCTGGGGTATCGATTACCTGAAGTATGACCTATGCAGCTTCAACATCGATGTGATGGAAGCGAAGGCGCCGAACGACGAGGCGGAACAGATGCGGCTGATGATCGTCGCCTACGACACGATGGGAAAGGCGCTCAAAGCCGCCGGTCATCCCATTGTCTATTCGCTATGCCAGTACGGGCGTGACGCAGTGTGGGAGTGGGGGCCTTCAGTGGGCGCCAACCTTTGGCGGACTACCGGCGACATTCAACCTAACTGGGATCGTGTTTATGTTGTTCTCGAGGAGCAAGCCGGTTTAGCGAAGTATGCCGGCCCTCGTCATTGGAACGACCCCGACATGCTTGAAGTTGGCAACGGTAAGCTCACGCTCGCTGAGAACCGTTCTCACTTCTCCATGTGGGCGATGCTTGCTGCGCCATTACTCGCGGGCAATGATCTTCCGAATATGAAGCCCGAAATACGGGCAATCCTCACTAACAAGGACGTGATCGCAATCGATCAGGATAAGCTCGGCCACCAAGCCGCGCGCGTCTACGCAGACGGCGAGGTTGAGGTCTGGTCACGCCGTCTCTCGGGAGGAGCCATGGCAGTAGCCGTTCTCAATGCTGGAGACGACCGGGTTGGAACACATCCATTTCACCTGAGCCTCTCCAGACTTGGGCTTCACGGCCCGCAGCAGGGTAAGAACCTGTGGACCGGCGACGAATTGAATCTCACTGAGAACCAATCTATCGAGATCAAGACTCATGACATTCTGCTCATCCGCATCGCGTCACCAAAATAGGTACGAAACAATCTGTGTCTCGCCAAATTCATGCCCACACGGTTTGAGATTGCTCTGCGCCATAAAGCGTAGATAAAAGGAAGAGGTGATCCCCATTTCTTTGAAGCATCCTCTGAAACAAAAGCTTCGATTAGGATCGGTGATGCTAAGTTGACGATAGTTTCGCATGTGCGCTATACCGCAGCCCCGCTTGCACGGATACAAATAAACACTTCTTAGGCGGGTCAACTTTGTGCAGCGTGAACGACTAACGGCAACGACGAGGCGAGAAGGAGAGCATGTTTTGGTAAGCAGGAGAAAGCTTCTTCAAAATGGATTCTCGGTTGCCTCGGGCTGTTTCTACTTGCCGTGGGCGCTGAGAGCTGAAGGCCAGGGGCGGGGCGAGGCAGTCACAGGCAATCGCCAAAGCTGGACACTTGGCAACAGCCTCGTTGAGCGCACAGTTACCTACGAACTGGCGAAAGGACTGTCAACGGTCAAGTTTCGCACAGCCTTTGCGGACTATCTTACGCAGGGAGCGGAAAATCTCGCGGCGCCGGAAATCGTTCCGAAATCGATGGCGCATGAGTTCTCTTTCGAGTGCGATGGACGCGCTTGTTCGGGCGACCAGGCAGCTTTTACGTTGCTGAGCGCTAGTGAGGCGCCGTTTAGAAATGGCAAGTCACTAACGGTACGTTTGCGGCACAATGAGCTCCCTTTGGATGTTTCGCTGGTCTATCGCGTCTATGACGGCCATCCAGCTGTCCGGAAACATTTGGTTCTGAAGAACACTGGAACGGCGCCATCCCACATATCGCGTGTGAATATTGAGTCGCTCGCGCTCACGCTCGGACCCGCGAACGAGATCTCACTGCTGACGCAGTATGGAACCGTACCGCGCGAGATCTTTTACACGGGGCGGATGGAAGATGCGGGGATTCTGGTGGCGAACGGCAAAACGGGCAACGGGATCGCGGTAATCAGCGAAGTGCCGGGATGCATGAAACGTATAGACATCAATGGCAGTAATCAGGCCCTCGGTGGCGCTGTGCTTATCGAGGTGATGTACGATACGGACCTGTTGCCGTTTGAGCGCACACTTGCGCAGGGCGAGGAGTTTACAACTGCGGCAGCCTCGTTGGTGGCGTTCAAGAATGGCGATCAGTTCGATGATCCACATTGGACGTTGCCGACCTACACGGCAAAAGTGCTGGAGCGGCGCGTGGATGAGAAGGGAGCGCCGTGGATCTACAACACATGGGCGCCGTTCAAAGACCGGATCAATCACGACACCGCGATGGAGCTAATCGAGGTGGCGGGCGCTATGGGGATGGATATCTTCACCATCGACGACGGGTGGCAGACGGCGTACGGCGAGAACGAGGTCAACGCAGAAAAATTTCCCAAGGGCCTCCAGCCGATTTTGGATGCGGTAGAAGCGAAGGGAATGCGGCTGGGATTATGGCTTCCAATGGCCGTGATCGGAAAGAAGACTTCTGTCTACAGAGACGAATGGGTAGTGCTGGATCAGGACGGCAAGCCACGGGACGGATTTTGGGGTGACGACAGGAATCGAGTGATGTGCATGGCGACGGGCTATCGCGATGTCGCAGCAGCGCGCATTAACGAAGCCATCGAGCGATTCCGATTGGCATATGTCAAGCTGGACCTCACGACCGTCTTCAGCGCGTACCGCCAGGCGCCTGGCTGTTGGGCGAGGGGGCATGACCACGCGAACTGGGCAGAAAGCCTGAACCGAATCTACGAAGGTATTTCCTATGTGACGGCGAGGGTCTACGAGAAGCATCCTGACGTGCTGCTCGACCTGACTTTCGAACTCTGGGGACAGAAGCACCTTATCGATGCGGGACTTTTGGCGGCGGGCGATCTGGACTGGATGAGCAACGCGGACGATACTCGGAAAGATTCTGTGGGACCGCTCGAGGCGCGGCAGTTGCTTTATTCGCACGCGGCAACCATGCCGGCCGAGGCCATGCTGATCGGCAACATCCAAGCGGAGTTGCCCACGATCGAGGAAAGTTTTGCGACGGCGATTGGTTCGGCACCGCTGCTGCTGGGCGATCTGCGCAAGCTCAGCGCGAAGGATCGCGCGTGGTACGGTGAGCGTATCGGATGGTTCAAGAAATTCCGGCGGCAATATAAGATCAGCGAGAGCTTCTTTCCGCTCGGCAGTTGGCAGCAGACCACGTCGATCGCGTGGGATGGCTTTGCGCGATTTGATCGTACGGGTAATGGTTTAATTGCTATATTTCGCAATGAGTCGAATGCGACAGAGGCTGTTGTACGGTTACCACTGCTTCCGGAAAGTAAGTACAAACTACATTCGATCATCTCCGGTACAAACTTCGGGGTCTTTGCCGGTTCTGATTTGGCGCAGGGCGTTACGATTCCATTCCCGGCTCTTAAACGCGCAGAGGTGGTCGAAGTAACTTCGGAAGTTCCAAACGAAAAACAGAGCGTTAGCTGACGAAGAAGCAGTAGAGAACGCCGAACCTAAGAGTAGGCACGGTAAAGAAATCCGTCGCCACTATAGCGTCGCGGTGGTTCCTCAGAAACGCCCCCCATCGCGTTGCCGGCTCTAGGAACTTGTTGAAATTCGCCGCATTGTGACGAATTTCCTGATGATTTGCATCCCTACCCGGTTGAAATCTGTTTGAACTGCGGGTCTGGCCAGTGTTTATGGGGCTTTGCAGGTCTCAGGAAAGTATCCCCGAGATCCGCAAGCGACGTTCAGGCACACTGCTCCATGAGCCTTCCTGGTTGTTGAGCCATCAGTTTCGGCAGCCGGATCAGGTTGTGCGCGGCGCAACTGAAGACGAATAGCCAGTCCACTTTTTCCAGGCCTCGCAGCTTGACCTGGCGCAGCGGGCCGGTTTGCTTAAGCCAACCGAAGCCCTTCTCGATCAGCCATCGCCGGCTCAGGCTGACGGCATAGCCAGGCTGCCGTGTGGTTCTTCGGTCTAGGTTGCTGCTGCGGCCCTTGTCGTTCTTCGCAACATGCGGTGTCACGTTCAACTCCCTCACCGTGCTGACGAAATCCTTGCTGTCGTAAGCCTTGTCCGCGCCCACCGTGATGCGCCGCGAGCGGCCCTCTTGCTTTTGCGCAAGCATCAAGAGCGCAGCATCGCGCTCGGCCAGACCATCGGCGTGCGTCACCATCGCGGAGGCAATCAATCCGTTGCGGTTCTCCACCAGCGCGTGGCCCAGATAACTCAACTTCGACTCCTTGCCGTAGCTCTTCTTGTACAGCCGCGCATCCGAATCGGTGGTCGATTCATGCGTCTGGTTCGTACGCTTCTGGCCATGAAAATCTCCTCCGTCGCCGTCATCGGAACCGTCCTTGCTGCGAAAGCTCTTCTGCGAGGCCCACGCCTGGATCAGCGTGCCGTCCACTGTGAAGTGCTCGTCGCTCATGAAGCGCTTGGCCTGCTTGTTCACTTCGGCAAAGAACTGCCGCGCCACATCGCTGGTCAGCAGCCGGTCGCGGTTCTTCGAAAACACCGCGTGGTTCCACATCGCATCGTCCATGCCCAGACCCACAAACCAGCGGAACAGAAGGTTGTAGTCGATCTGCTCGACCAGCAGCCGCTCCGAGCGCACTGAGTAGAACACCTGCAACAGCAGCGCCCGCAGAATGTACTCAGGCGCTATCGAAGGCCGTCCCGAGTCCGCATACAATGCATCGAACTCCGCGTTCAACGTCCGCATCACCGTGTCCGTCAGCTTGCGAACCGCGCGCAACGGATGATCCTGAGGTACCCGCTGCTCCAATGAAACATAGCTGAACATCCCATCCTGAACTCGCTCATCTCCACGCATACATATGTGTTACGCAAGCAGTCTACGATTGCATGAAATGGGGGTTCGACGGCCTAGGTGTGCAGAACATTCACCTCTATTTTGATCGAGGTGAATCATTCCGCGGCCATATCTGTGACCGTGTAAATAACCCGAAAGTATTGAGAGAATTTCCATTCCTCGCCAGGATCACGTCGATCGCTGAAGTCGATATGAGGATCACCCCCGCTTTACAGTTTGCGGATCTACTTGGATGGTGTGTAAGCCATAAGCAAGATGTGCGGACAAGATGGCACGAGCGAATGCTCAAGAATCCCCATGAAGAGTACATGGTCGACTTCAGTCAGGTGATAAATCCGCTCCCGCGAGCAGTCGAACTGGCGAAAAAATGGAATTTGCCGAAACGGAAACCTCATCCTTAGATTGTTGCTGGCGTCTGGAACTGAAGAGATGCATATCTATATGTGAGTCAGAGATCAAGCAAATTCCCGATGCTCGGACACTACTTGCCTCCAACTCTGCACAGCTCGCTCATATTCTTGATTCGCGGTCGGGCCAATGTGCGCACTGCAGCATCGGGCCCGGCAAACGCCCCAGGCTCCCCGAGCTCCCTCGGACCCCAGCCTGACGGGAGGGCACGAGATTCCAGTCGCCATGCCGACTTCGCGGGACCCATTCAATGCGGCAAGCGGGCTAGGCCTTGACATCGCAGGCGGATCGCCCCTGCCCCAAGCCATCCGCGCCAAATTTGCTAGAATCCTCTTGATTCTTCTGGACCTTATGTCCTAGCGCGAACCTATTGAGTTTCGCAGCGTGGCGTGCTACGATTCAGGCGAATATAAGGCGAACAGGCGATGGCGAACCAATTTGACGTTGTGGCGCAGTTAACATCCGGCTATCTTCCCGAATCCGATCGCCTGGTACGGTTGCAGGAGTTTTCACGCGAGCTCGGATGGCGGCCGACGGATCGCCTCGACACACCGGCGTTACGTGAAATTGCCGGCGCTCAACTGCTAGTTGAACACGGTCTCGAAAATAGCGCCGTGGTTTCCTTCCTACGGAGTCCAAGACAGTACTCGACTTTGTCGTCGGAGGAGCGGCAGTCCCTTCTCAGTACGTCGTACAACAACCTCGTTGATTGGCACGTCGCAATCGACGGTGCCGGGGTTAGCTTTGTGTACGTCCGGACAAGGATTCCAACCGCTGTTGCGCGGCACGAGGTGTCACGAGAAAACTACGAGAGTCTGCGGAGCGAAATATTCGAACAGATTGTTGGGCGCAGGCCAAGCCCCAATATCCCGGCACTCGACGACGCGTTGATCAGAACCATCTCGTTTTGGAAAAGGAACCTCAATGCAGAGTTAGAGAACAAGGTCGGCAACGCGCAACTCGCTCGTCTGTTCAACTCGCTGATTTTCGTTCGGGCACTTGAGGACCAGCGCCGCCGTCTAGGCGGCAATGCCAACGACCTACTGTTAGAGAAATGGAGGGGCCCCAATCCGCCCGCAACTCTCCGTGCTCTCTTAACAGTCGCCCTTGCGGAACTAGCTAAGCAGGAAATCCCCACCTTTCTGTTTCAGGAAAAGGACTTGGAGGTTCTTGACCATCTTGATCGTGGCCTAGTTCACAGCCTCTTATTCGACTTTTACGAGAACCGCTTCGCCCCGTATCGCTATGATTTCGCCGTGATCTCAAAGCATGCGCTAAGCAGGATTTATGAGCAGTATGTTTCCCTGTTGAGGCAGGACGAATCGGCGCAGTTGAGCCTTATTCCACAACTCCCGTCCGAGTTTGTCGATAAATCCTATGGGGCGGTTTACACTCCTCTCTTTATCGCGCGCTTTTTTGTCCGGTTTCTGCGCGAGCACATTCCGCCGTACCAATTCAAGAGGCTCCGTAGCATGGATCCTGCATGCGGCTCAGGCATCTTTCTTCGGACCCTGCTTGAGTTTCAGTGTGACCCCACCAACGACTCGCTGCCCCGTGAGCTTATCGGCACAGCATTTGAGAACGCGGTTGGGCTGGATCGAGACCCGAATGCGGTGGCTGCTGCGCAGCTGTCTCTTTCCTTGCTGCATCTTGTCCTTACTGACCGGCTGCCGTTGAATCTTTCATTGTTCTCCAGGGACTTCTTCGAAGACTCAACCCCACCGCCTAGCGTTGACGCCCCTTTTGACGCAATCTTGACCAATCCCCCCTTCGTATCCACGGAGGTGCAAGACGCAGGCACTCGAAAACTGCTGGCCAAGTTCCTCGGGGCGCAGGGGAGGGGGCGCGTTGATCTTTATCTGGCGTTTCTGAAGGATGCTGTCGAGCGGCTCCCTCGGGGAGGGTTTGGTCTCTTCGTCCTGCCCCATAGCTTTCTGCTCAGCAAGAGCGCGCAGGGCGTCCGCGACTGGCTGCTCGAGCAATGCTGGGTGCACTGCCTCGCTGATTTGTCAGCTATCCGAGTCTTCGAGGACACCAACATATACGTCATTTTGCTGATCGTTCAGCGGAAGAG
The DNA here is from genome assembly GCA_963729915.1 of uncultured Acidobacteriota bacterium. GTDB lineage: Bacteria > Acidobacteriota > Terriglobia > Terriglobales > Acidobacteriaceae > Telmatobacter. Next base: position 352,092 of record CAVSQE010000001.1, read on the forward strand.
CGATAGCCTGCCAGAGGCCCAGGCAACGATCATCAAGTGCCAGGACCAAGTTGGCCAGGCACTGCAGGATGCTATCGAAGGCAAAAGGATCGAGGGAAAGTTCTATAGCATCCACTCGGTAGAGCAATCCAGCTTCAAATCAGAGGGCTGGGTGGTCCTAGCGCCCACTGAGTCCGCAATGGACAAGCGAATTCGAAGCCTACCTGCATTGGATGATTTCCTCGAAGTGCGGCAGGGTATAGTTACCGGCGCTGATAGCGTTTTCATCGTCGACTCAAGGGCTGTTCCGAACGATGAACCATCCCTTTTCATTCCACTTCTTGATGACCGGGAGATGGAGGCATACACAGTTCCAAAGAGGACGTCGCAAAGCGTCTTCTTCCCCTACCTCGAAGGTACGAAGGTTAAGGAAAAGGAGCTGCGCCGCGATTTTCCGAAAACTTGGGCGTACCTGGTGGAGCACCGTGATTCGTTAAAGAAGAGGACGTCACTCGCCCGATATCGTAAGGAGTGGTGGGAGCCGATGTGGCCTCGAGAGCCGAATACCCTCCTTCGGCCGAAGCTGGTGGTCCCGCATCTGGTTATCATGCCGCGGTTCGCTCTCGACATTCGAGGTCGTTATGCAGTTTCCCACTCGCCCTTTCTAATCGCGCGCATGCCTAGCGAAGAGGGCAACATTCTCAAACTGATGCTCGCGGTCCTGAACTCGGGTGTTTGCTTTTGGTATCTCCAGACGCACTCACATGTTTACCGCCATGGGTACACAATGTTAGAGAACAAGACCCTGGCAAAAACGCCCGTTCCGGACATCAATCTTTGGAGTTCGAGCGAAAAGTCGCGGCTGCTTAGCTTAGTCGAAAAGAGGCTGAAGACCGATGCGCAGGGGCGGACCGCGCTAAATGCTGAAATTGATCTCTTCATTAGTGATGCCTACGGTTTGACGGCGAACGAACGAAGGGCGCTCGGACTAGAGGACATCCGACACTGATATGAAACTCTCGGAAAAGGAATTAGTTGGACGCGGCGCTCGGATCAGCAAGCTGCTTCGCCCCATTTCGCTGAGAGAAACGGGGCCAGCATGGTCGAGAATAGCCCGAGGCGGTACCCAGATCATTATCGGTACACACGACGAGGCTCGGCCGAGCAGCGACTACCGCGACTGGCGTTTCTCAATCAACGCAAAAGGATTTGTCGCGATGTATTTCGAGCTTTGGGGGCTTGAATCGCGAGACCGCTTTGTCCTTGAAAAGGCCTATCTTAACCTTTACAGATGGAACGGCTCATCAGAAAAGGAGATCGTCTGTCTCCACTGCGACCCCTCACTTCCCGCGGACGCAGATCACGCAAAATACAAGCGGGGCCCCCATATTCACATGGCCGTCGCGGGTCACCCGTACGACCGGGCCCACATAGCGCTTCAGGGGCCTGATCTCACGGCGGTTCTGAAATCTACCGAGTCGTTGCATGACGCCCTCGCCTGGGGAATAGAGATGATCCGGGATGAAATGCTCGGACTAATGCGGACGACGACTGCTGCAGAGGGATGATGTCATCCTCGGATTCGTCCCGAAAACCGCTCGGTATAATTCGCACAAATAAAGGGCGGCACGGATGATGGATCGTCCGTGCTTTACAATGATGAGCTGCAAGGCAACGTGCTAGTAGACATTACTTGGTCGCGAACGACATGAGTGGCACACCCGATCTACGAAGCTATTCCAAGGCGATTCCTCGGCGCATCTTCGTGCTCATGCCGTTTGCGGCGAAGTATGACGCCGTTTACGCTGCGGTAAAGGCCGCGGCCGATGCACCTCGGTGATCAGGTTAAATCCGGCCATACGTGATCGGGTTAAAAGCGGCCATAGAGAGTGGCCGAAGACGTGATTGTTTTACCTTGCTGACATGTATCTTTGCAAGGCGGCCAGTAGCGCGTTGATGTTCAGACCCTTTGATTTCGTGGTAGTGTTGTAGTCGCTCTGCCGGGGTCGCGCCTTGCGGAGTGATCCAGGGCCGATGACACGGGGCTGGCTCCGAAGGAATCGGTAATCGAGACCCTCTGCGGTTTGGCTCAAGAGCTGGCCGTCGGAGGGTTTCGTGTTTTTGCCAGCATTCCTAAGGTGAGGCTCCGACGTGGGAGGCCTCTGGATTCCGAGTCGCGACGCCGCCGGGCGTTCTTTGCCCGGCATCCATATCGCATTTGTCTTTGCTTTTGCTCTTGCTGTTGTCATTGGCCTTCTCCGGGGCTGCCGGTTTTGGTGCGCCAACTGCGCGGGCCGCACTTGAGAACGTGTCCGTGATGCAGCAAGCGGTCCAGCATGGCGGTGACAGCGGCGCTGTCGCCCAGCAGTTTTCCCCAGTCTTCCACGGGTCTGTTGGACGTCAGCAGTGTGCTCGCACGTTCGTAACGGCGCATGATGATCTCCAGCAGTTCCTCGGCGGCGGTCAGCGGCAACTTGCGCATTCCCAGGTCGTCGATAATCAGCAACGGCACGGTGGTCAGTTGCTCCATCAACTCCTTACGTTTGCCATCGAGCGTGGCGTCGGCCAAGTCCTCCAGCAGCCTGTGGGCTTCGCGATACAGAACACGGTAGCCCTGCTGGATGACGGCGTGTCCGATGGCCTGTGCGCAGTGACTTTTGCCGCTGCCAGGCGGACCGAGGAACAAGGCATCTTCGCGCTTTCCGACCCAGTTCGCAGTGGCTAGGTCGAAGACAAGACTGCGGTTCATCTTGGGATTGAACTGGAAGTCGAAGTTATCGAGTAGCTTGTTTACGTCACGGAACTGCGCCTGCTTGTGGCGCCGCTCCAGCAATCGCTTGCTGCGACAGGCAAGTTCGTCAGAGACCAGGATGGAGATCAGGTCGATGGGCACCATGTTTTCCGACTGCGCTTGCAGAAGGCGAGTTTCCATCACTGCGGCCATGCCGCTCAGGCGCAGTTGTACGAGGGAGCGATTGAGTTCGATCAGGTTCATGATTGGGATTCCTCGAAGTTGATTCTTTGTTGGATCAGGTCGCGATACTGGCTGAGTTCGCGGATGAGGGGATCGACTTGCCGCAGAGTGAGAGGAGCCTTTGGGCTGCGCTCCAGATAGCGGCGCACGAAGCGATACTCGGGGACGCGCAACTCCAGCGCCGCCGCGCAAGCATCGTCTGATGCCGCGCTGCCATATTGCTTGACTAGTTGGAGTACGCCCATGATGCGACGCATTCCGAGTTCGCCCTGGCGAGCATGTATGGCGTCGCAGACAGCACCGATATTGGCTCCTGCCTTGTGCGCACGTGCCAGCAGCTGAAGCAACGGTGGCGGCGTCCGACGCGGCCGATCCGCATCGCGGATACGATGAGCGCCACGCTTGCCGCTCAGATGTTCGCGCAGCAACTCACCGGTGCGTGGATCAAGCAGACGCACGAACATCGCGTCCCACTGCACGTTGACCTTCCGGCCGATCCAGCCCGGCGGCGCTCCATAGTAAGCCGCATCAACCTCGACGCAACCATCGATATGCACCGTGCGCTCGCCATACTGGTAGTAGCGGAACGGCTCCAACGGCAGCGCTTGCAAGAAGGGCTTCTCTTCGGCGAACATCGCCGCTACCTGTCGCTTGGTCCGGCCGTGGATACGCGTGTCGGCCCAGCGCTCTTCCCAGTGGTCCAGGTACGTCTGCGCCTCTTCCAGGCTCTCGAACTTCTTGCCTTTCAACGGCGTCATCTGCGCATGGTTGACGCCACTCTCGACCTTTCCTTTTCGATCCGGATCGCGCACTTTGCACGGCAGCGCTGTCACGCCGTAATGCGCCAGAACGTCGCGATACAAGGGATTCAGGCCCGGATCGTAGAAGTCTGGAGACAGCACACCCTCGCGAAGGTTATCCAGAACCACGATCCGCGGCACGCCGCCAAGCCGGCGAAATGCCTTTTCGTGCAGCTCGGCCCACACCCGCGCACTCGATCGGAACGACAGTAGGCGGACACTCTTGCGGCTACAGCCCAGAGTCAGAACGAATAACCGCGTGCGCCGGTACTTGCCGCTATCGGGATCGCGCACCATCGGCCCCGTGCCGTAGTCAACCTGGCATTCCTCGCCAGCCGGAGTTTCGATGATCGCCCGCGCTTCCGGTGTTGCGACGCCGCGCAAATTGCACACGAATCGCCGGACGCTCTGGTAACCACCCGCGAACCCGTGGCTGTCGACCAGATCCTGCCAGATTCCCATCGCGTTCCGGCCGCGCTCCAACTCCAGCGCGATCAGTTCACGGTAAGGTTCGCAGCTGCTCGCCGGTCCGCAACCCGGTTTCCTGGCTAAAAAGCCGGTGATCACCTCTATGGCCGCTTTTGAATCCCCGCCCCCAGAGTCGGTGATCGGGTCTATGGCCGCTTTTGAAGGACTGTGGCGTCCCCAGCCGCCCGGACGCCGCAGGGCAATCCCGGCGCCGCGAAGATAGTCGCCCGCCGTTTCCCGGCGCACTCCAGTCTCCTGCTCGATCCGCCGCAACGACCAACCCAGCCGGCCCAATGCGATGACTTGTTCTCGTTTTTCTCTGCTCAAGACGTGGCTCATGACCACAGAGGGTAACTTCCCCCTGCGGCAGCTCTGTCTTAAGCCTTCTCTCTATGGCCGCTTTTCACTTGATCATCTATGGCCGCTTTTGAGTGATCACCGAGGTGCAGTTGGTGCGAATGCCCAACGTGTCGATGAGCAAATTCACCAGAGCCTTATCTTGGAAAGAATCTACAGCCAAATTCGACTTGCCGATCTCATCATTGCCGACATGACTGGCCGCAGTCCAAATGTGTTTTATGAGGTTGGCTACGCACACGCAATTGGGCGTATCGTTGTGCTTCTCACGCAGAACGCGGGAGACATCCCGTTCGATTTATCGCAGTATCCTCACATCGTCTACGGCGACGATACGGCATTTCTGCAATCCGAACTTCAGGCGCGAATCGAGCACTACTTAGGGAAGTCATGGGTTTCGCCCTTCGCCGACGACGGAACCGTGTTGGGACGCCTGCAATTCCTGGCCAATGACACTGAGCTTTCTCTCTCCGGCACTGCGCTCAAAGCTCCAGCCCGGCACTTTGGAACAGGAGATGTGCGAACAGACGATATTCTTCCGGGCCTCGCCGGCATGTTCGAGATCAGATTTGATATCAACAACACGGATGCCTACGCCTCCTACTACGGTGGGGCAATGCTGTCACTTGGAACTTCAGATCGCGTCATTCGAGTGATCGAAAAGCGCAGGGACGAGCGAAGGCCCTGTCAACGTGTACTGACGGAAGACGGCTACATGTTCTGGCCGGATTGGATGCTTCATCAGCTTGACCCCAGCGAGGGAATTACTTACTCGGCCGAATGCTACGCTGCAGATGGTGCATGGTTCAGCGAACCAGAGCACTTGGCGCTTCACCTTCATTTCAAGGGTCATCCTCTCCGATTTAATCTTGAGGCCTCAGTTGTCGATTTGTCGGAAGAGGACTTCAAGGCCTGGCAGTATGGGTTACGCCGCTTTTAACGGCGTGGCTAGACGAATCGGCGTTTCTACCAACATTCCCATTGGGCTAGAATCTACATATGGAAAAGCGCGACGTCTTCCTGTGCCATGCCGGAGAAGACAAGGGTGAATTCGTTCACCCTTTCGCAAAAGAGCTTAGGTCAAATGCGATATCGTACTGGCTTGACGAAGCTGAGATCCGATGGGGGGACTCTATCACCAGAAAGGTGAATGAGGGACTTATTACCTCTCGCTTTTTTATAGCTTTTTTCACTCCTGCGTTCTACCAGCGCAATTTTCCCGAAACTGAACTCTACAGCGCGCTTCACCGTGAAATCGCCGACAACACGACCTTAATTCTTCCGATTGTGGCCATAGCTCCGGCGTTATTGAAGCAGCGCTACCCTCTCTTATCATCTAAACGTTATGTGGAATGGAAATTGGGTCCAGCGACCATAACCGAGGAATTGCTTAGGAATCTGAATCGAGACTACCGTAAGCGTTGGACTTGGATATATCCTGCGAACCACAAAGGCCAAGTGTGGTTCCGTCTTGCAGCCAGTCCAAAGGATGTCTCCACGGTTCATGAACTTCGCATCTCATGGGGGCCGTGGACGTTCGCAACCAAGATTTCTTTGGAGCATGGGGCGGTCGCGCTGGTGCATTCCAAGTCCCATGATGGTGCCCCGGTCCCTATTACGTTGGAGGTGAGTCCAAAGGCGTATTCCGACTTCGGCATTGATGAGCCGCCAGAGGGGAAAATAGTTGATATCAACAGGGGGTGGAGGCGCGCAGAATAAGGGTGTATGGCCATGTGGTTTAAGGTCAACACAAACCCCCCGTCGCTCAGAAAAACCATGCCGAAGTTGCCCGAGAGCGGTTACACTGAGCCACTGCAATTGTGAAACCGCGAATACATTCCAGCGCATCGCGCCAAACGCCCTATACCGTACAGGTGCATGGGATAGCGCTCCGTAAGGTGACGATCAATTCGGGGGTAGGAGTGTATCAACAGAACCTTCAGTCAATTGTGAAAGAGTTGAATCAACAGTCATCGGGTTTCACGATCGGGGGCCTCCAGCAAATTCGTGTTCAACTCAAAGGGCTCAATCACGCCTCGTCTAGAGCAATCTTTAGTGGGGCCACCACATTTGAGAACTGGGCCTTTCATCATGGGGGCCGCTCCGAGCTTCAGTTCAACATTGGCTTTGAATCACTTAACAGTGTTGAGTATTTGCGCCACGGGGTCGCATTTTCGTTGGAGACAAGCAGATCGCTGCCATCCATAGATGTTCTCGTCCCCAAAATGGGACTCTTTAACGAGTTTTTGCGCCGGAACGAGGAAGACATGTCGGGCTTTCAGATGTGGCATTTCCGCGGAGGCGAGCGCTTCCCGAGCCATCAGCCCGGCGCCATTACCGCAGACCTCATCGAGAAAGGCGTGTTCATCTTCCTGGGTGTGACCTGCCCCTGGAAATCTCTACCAGTTGAAACTGGAGTTCTCTCGTAATCTAAGCGGGAGGACGGAGTATGAAGAAGAGCCGTTACACGGAAGAGCAGATCATCGGGATATTGAAGCAGCACGAGGCCGGGGTGAAGACGGCGGATCTGTGCCGGGAGCACGGGATCAGCGCGGCGACGTTCTATGGCTGGAAGTCGAAGTTCGGCGGCATGGAGGTCAGCGAGGCACAACGGCTGAAGGCGATGGAGGACGAGAACCGTCGACTGAAGCTGTTGGTGGCGGAGTTGAGCCTGCACGGCGAGGCGCTGAAGGCAGTCATAAGAAAAAACGGCTGGAGCTTGCCGGTCTAAGAGAAGAGGTTGCGTTCATCTCGGTCGAGTTCCGGCTGAGCGAACGCACGGCCTGCAAGCTGCTGGGCGTTGAGCGGTCAAGCTATCGCTATGAGCCTCGGCCGGACCGCAACATCGAACTGCGCGAGGCGTTGGTGAAGCTGGCTCGGCAGAAGCCGCGTTACGGCTATCGACGGCTGCATGCGCTTTTGAGCCGTCGTGGTCACGAGGTGAACGTGAAGCGTGTCTACCGGCTGTATTTGGAAGAACGGCTGGCGGTTCGGCGCCGGAAGCGCAAGCATCTGGTGCGGGATCGTGCCCTGGCGCCGCGGCTGATCCGGCCCAACCAGGAGTGGGCGATGGACTTCATCGTGGATGGACTGGCGACGGGGAGGATGGTGCGCATCCTCAGCGTGGTGGATGCGTACACGCGTGAGTGTCTGGCGCTGGAGGCCGACACCAGCCTGGGCAGCGGACGCGTGACACGTGTGCTGGACAGACTGATCGAAGAGCGCGGCCGGCCGGAGAACGTGCGCTCGGACAACGGCCCGGAGTTCACCTCGCGGCGCATGCTGGGCTGGGCAGAGGACTGGAAGGTGGGGCTGGTGCACATCCAGCCGGGAAGGCCGATGCAGAATGGCCATGTCGAAAGCTTCCACGGGAGGTTGCGCGACGAGTGCCTCAACGCGCACTGGTTCCGCACGCTGAATGATATAAGGAGTACCCTCGAAAGCTGGCGGCAGGAGTACAACTTCGAGCGTCCGCACAGCTCGCTCGACTACAGAACGCCAGAGGAGTTCAGACAGAGAGCAGGCTATGCGGATGTGGAAAGCAAAGAACGCTTCCCACATCCGCACAGCCTCGACGGCGGCTGCGAGTTAATCTCGAAGCTAAACCAAAACCGGGAAACTCCAGTTATCAATGGTTGAGAAATCGGGGGCAGGTCAGGTGCTCTTCAGCGCCGCGATGAATTCGACTACGCGAGGATACTGTCCGACTTCGACCGCCTCCTGCCGCTCTACAAGTTCGTTGAATCGGGCGGCACCTTTATTGCGTACCGGGACTCTCCCCAACGATTCCAATTTCGTGCCGGTCACCACAGCAAGCGGAATGTGACCACGTCTACAAGGACTGAGGTCGAGTTGTCGGTTGCTCTCCGTCACAACGCCTTGCAGCAGGCGTTATTTGATGAGTTATGCAAGGAGTACGGAAAAAAGAATGTCGGAACCGAGATAGGCAACGGAAGCGGGGGGCGTATTGATGCGGTAGTTCAAACTGATAGCGGGTACATCTATTTTGAGATCAAGGTGGGTCAATCGCTGCAAGCATGCATCAGAGACGCCATTGGACAGTTGCTAGAGTATTCCTTTTGGCCAGGCTCACAGCAAGCAGCATCGCTGGTTATCGTTGGCGAACCTTCGCTGGATAAAGAAAGCCGGGCCTATCTGAAAAATCTTCAGGAGACGTTTTCGATTCCAATCAAGTACCGACGTTTTGTTCTCCCTTAGCGAGGGATACGAATGCATACACCCAAGTCCATTCGCCGCGTTGATCAAATCTTCGTCGGGCGGTCCATTGATCTACCGGAGCGCCCCGGCGTTTACGCCTTCTGGTGGGTCGGTCCGCGAGCTGATCTCATGGCCGCTAACAGACACATTGTTCTGAAAGGGCCAAGCGAGCGCCCGGTCAACGTTGAATACCGGGACTGGTGGTCTGAAGAGCTTGTCTACCCATGCCTCTATGTGGGAAAAACGACAAACGTCAAAAATCGCTTCTCTCTTCACATTAAACGCGACTGTCCAGGACGACTTCACCAAGCGCATCCGGAGAACGTTAAAGCCAAGCCCAAAACAACGTCGTGTCAGCTTCGGTTTGGCATCGAGCATGTGTTCCCAAATCAAGAGAACCCGGTCAACCTAATCTTCAACTGTGTTGGCTTCTCCTACCGGACCGATTTTCCAGACAACGCGATAGCTGAACGCTTCTTTGAAGAGGACCGTCTCGTTGGAACCTGGCGCCCGTGGTTTAACGTCAACTCCGAGCGCTGAATTTCTGTAAAAGCCTAAATTTCTTATGTTTAGCCCGCCCTATTGCGCATTGACTTCCCGCTCAGGAAAGGGCATATTTTTTGCGGACATAAAAGCGGACTTTATTGAGGACATGTTTTGCTTTATTATTGTAGAAGTATCTGATATAACAATACTTGCTAGGTATCTGATGCGGACATGGAAGCGGACATTAAAGCGGTAGAAGACCGGCGCGAGCCGGTTTCGATGATGGAGCCATTGCTGATTGGTGACGACTCTCGTCATCGCGGCGTGCTCACGGACCTAACCGTGGATCTGGTGCAAAAATCTGCCGGGTTCCGGCGCAGCCTGCCAGAGAACCTGTTGGCCTCTCTCGCCGATCTGGTTCGCTCGATGAACTGCTATTACAGCAACCTGATCGAAGGACACGACACACATCCGATCGATATCGAACGCGCGCTCAAAAATGACTACAGCAAAGATGCTCGCAAGCGCGATCTGCAGCTCGAAGCGAAAGCGCATATCACCGTCCAGAAATGGATCGACGGCGGCGGCCTGAAAGGCCGCGCGGTCACGAGCGACGGCATCAGGGAAATCCATCGCCGCTTCTGCGAGCTGTTGCCTGAGGATTTGCTTTGGGTGGCGGACCCGGAGACCAAAGAGCGAGTACGAGTCATCCCCGGCGAACTGCGCGGGAGAGACGTCAGGGTCGGCGATCATATCGCCGTCAGTCCCGGCGCGGTCCCCCGTTTCTTGGAGCGTTTCGAGGAAGCTTACAACCGCCTCGGCAGAACGGATGCGATCCTGAGTTCGGCGGCAGCGCACCATCGCCTCGTGTGGATTCATCCGTTTATGGACGGCAATGGCCGCGTTTCTCGCTTGATGTCTCACGCGACGCTGCTTGAGACACTCGATACCGGCGCAGTCTGGTCGGTGGCGCGCGGCCTGGCACGGAATGTTGATGCATATAAAGGACACCTTGCTGCGTGTGACAGCACCCGCCGCAATGATCTTGACGGGCGCGGCAATTTGAGCGAGGAGGCGCTCTCCCGATTCACAGATTTCTTTCTCAGAACCTGCATCGACCAAGTCGAGTTCATGGAAGGACTGATGCAGCCTGAACGCCTCAGAACCCGAATCCTTCTTTGGGCCGAAGAAGAAATCCGGGTCAATGCCCTGCCGCCCAAGTCAGGCAGCATCCTCGAAGCCGTGCTCTATCGCGGAGAGCTGCCCCGCGCCGATGCCGCTGCTGTTGTGGGCGCGGGCGACCGCCATGCGCGCCGTATTGTCTCGGCGCTGGTTGAACGCGGCGTCCTCTCCTCGGAGAGTCCGCGCGCGCCGTTGCGCCTCGTCTTCCCGGCGGCGCTTGCGTCGCGGTGGATGCCGGGATTGTTTCCTGAGAAGGTGACTTTGCCTGAGCGACATGGATTGAGATTTCCCGCGCCGGACGAGAAATATGCTTCTGGTCCGGAATCGGTCGTGTTCTGGGGGCAGGACGGAGACATCCGGGTACGCTGCCAAATCAGCAGGGAAGCTCTGGACGACCATTTCGGCGGCGACGACAAGGACAAGCTCGCAGTATTCATAGCCAACAGGCGCGCCATTGAAGAGGAAGCGCGCCGGAAATATCTCGCCGGGCGCACAGAGCCCGATGGGTCGATTCTCATACGCACGGCCGACCTGTAGCGTTTGCGATTGGGGTCGCTTCCCTGGCCGCCCTAGAGATCGTCGGCGGAGAATCGTTTCTCCGGGAGTTAGTCGGTCTGGTCGCGCGCCTTCGCTGGGTGTCTATGGCTCTGATGCTTTTAGGAATCGAGCCAAGTGCGAGCGTATCACTGCTTCATCGTCAGGAGAGGTACGGCGCAGCCGCTTGCGAGAAGTGTGAGAAAACATTGTAATCAAGTTCGATAAGAATCACAGCATTCTTTGTCAGGGCCTCGCGACGGCGCTCATCGTAGCGCCTCCGCTGTTCACCGCGCGAGCAGCCGCTAACCGTCTGGCGTCGATCCATAATCGCCACAGGCTCAGAATGTTGGCGTTCGCGGTATTCAATTGCGAGGTTGTGCTCACGATAGTAGGCATCAACGGGCAGCCTGCGGCATCTCCCGTCTTTACCGCAATCACCGACCAGGAAATGGAAGGTGTGTTGGCGAGATCCTACCGAATTGAGCGCCTTGTCACACAGATCAAGAACGTAGCTCTCATCCTTCGCCATGGCCGAAATATACCATCATGGCGAAGACGTTCATTCCTCGGTTTGAAATCGGTAGAGTGAAATTTGCTTGCCAAAGTTGGAATGAGCCATCATTCCGACATAGCTGAAAACCACGCTGCAGCGAGTGGTCTGTCAAGGATTATGACTTCCGGCCATTACCGTGCCAGCGGCGCGCGCGTCCTTGACGGGAAGGGGCGCGGAGGTGAACGGAATAGAGCCCTCCCCGTCCATATTTGGTGATGATGAAGATGAAATCGGCTTTACGGCCAGGTCATCCTTCCTCAAATGACCCTTGGTTTGTCGTGATTCTTCTGCCCCTCCGAAGCTGTGGGTCACTTTCCAGCATTTCCCGGACCAGCGCGAAGTCATTTGACCCTGAATAGGCGAAACGCTCAGAAGCAATCACCTGTTGCGAATTCATGAAGTCGATGTTGGGACGTTCCAGCGCCAGAGTTGTGCGAGATTCTACGGCCGAGAGATAAGAAGAAGCGGGCTTGGCGGCTCCCTTTCCGAGCTTGCTCACAAGTTCACGCATCATTCCAGCTATTGTGGCGCACATGAAGCCGAGAACCAATGTTGGACTCAGAGGTAAGTAAATTTCAACACCTGGGCTCGCTAAGCCAATCGTGCCTCGAAGCTCAGACCTGTTGAGAGAATTCGTCCTGATTAAGGGGCTGTCGCCGATCAATAGGGGATAGCTTTCGGTTGAATGAAACAAGACTAAATCCTTCTGCGCCAAGTAGGGCGAAAGGCGCAATATGTCTTCCTTGAGGTATATGAGGAGGGCCTGTTTATCCCCGGCCGGATCGGCCGGACCGACCCACGCTTTGAATTCTGGAGTCCCTTCTCTCTCGGCCAGTTTGCGGACGATGCTGCCCATCTGTTCGTATATCGCCCGGTGGTTTTTTGACCTTAGCATTTGCGCGATCCCGAGCTGCGCCAGCGCACCCCTACCCTCGGGAGACAGGGCGGGGAGCTTTCGATCGCTCACGATCGTTTGAATTAAGGGACTCGCTTTGTCTTCTATCCCGGTGAAGAAATCCTCAGCGCAACCTGACGCTTCGTCGGTCTCGAACGAATTGTAGCCGCGTTCGGCGGCGGCGTCCTTAACGGCCACCTGGAACTGCTTGCCGTCCTGTTTGTCAAAGGCATATAGTGTCTCACGCTTTTCGGAAGCGAAGTTGCGAAGCAGAAACTGAGGAACGTAGTGATGCTTGCGTTTGTTGAACGGGCTTCAATGCACACACCTCAGGAGCTAAACCGGCTACGGGAAAAGGGTGCCGTCCCGTGAGAGAGAAGGGGTGGTGCGGGCGGTGGGACTTGAACCCATACTGCCTTGCGGCCTGCGGATTTTCATACCGTCTACGGCTTTCGCCTCCCTCGCCGCAACGCCACCGGCGCAAAGGCGGGTTTGCGGTCTGGACTATCCCTTCACCTTTTCCCGACGGGCACTCAAGTTTCCCTAAGTCCGCTGCGTATGCCATTCCGCCACGCCCGCGTGGCCGTTCGCTTTCCTATGATAGATCAGGCTGCGGAAATGTCTGCCTACGGATACTGGTGCAGCTTCCTGATTGCCCACAAACCACTCGGAACCTTAGGAACAGGAGCCCGATGGGGTTGGATGGGCACATTGGGGTGTTAGATTCAAACGACGATCATGCCCAGACGGATCGGCGAACACTAGCCGACCTTGCGTTACTAAATCTGTCCTATCGAATCGTTGCCCACGATGAATGCCACTTTCGCACAGGCTGCGATGATATATCTCCTTACCTATGGCAGAAAACACGTTAGGCGGAAGGAATCTGATCCCCTCTGCGACCGGACCGGCTGGCCTGATCCCGCATCCAGCCTATTGCCCCGCTCGATGTTATGCGAAGGACAAGCATGGGCCCTCGGGGTCTTGTCAATGCAAGGGGTGTCGCGGCAACGCGCATGGCCGCGGGAGGAAATATGCGTTTGACCATGGCTATCTCAGGGACTCACCATATTCCCGGAAGCCACAACTTGACCAGGAATGGCTTTTCCCCGAGGAGCCTCCCACTCCAATTGAGGACGCCGATTAACATTGATCGAACAGCTATAGTAGACACATCATGTACGACTATTCGGTAACGGAAGGAAACCCCTTCGCGAGCTTTCTTAATGCAGCCTTTAAGATGCTCAACATTGCCGGTTCCTGCGAGCCCATTTCCGCGAACGACCGATCCGCGTATGCCCGAAACGCGGACGAACGAAATTTCTGCGAAGATGTGTGTGATCGCATTCAGCGCATGGCGTTCGCTTATGACCGCTTGTGCGAGCTCTCAATTGAGCATTGGAAAATGTCCGACGAACTCAATCAAGATCGAGACGAGAACGGTTGTTGCGAGATAACGCCTCAGATGTTGCGGGCTAAAGAGCGCTGGGAACTAGAAAGTGACTCCCTCACGTTTTACATCTACTACGAACTCAAAAGCGTTGCGGACATCCTTGAACAATGGACGATTTTTCCTGCAGCAGGCTCGGCACTTGAATATGCCCTGAAGGCGCGAGACCGATTCCTTGCGCATCCAGAGTTCTGCCGTATTGGACCGCGTTCCAACCGGTCCAAGGCTCTCTCAAAGGGAGCTCCGGCTTTTTCCGATATTGCGTGTTTACAGCAGTGGGAAACCGTCGTCCGGAACGAGTATCTTGCGCAACTCCAGATCACAACGCCATACGACAATCACCAAGAGGCCACGCAGAATCGACGTATCCTCCTCAGCGGGCAACGCAACGAGAAACTCAGCGACGAAGAAGTTCTTAGAGTGAAAGCCTTCGGTGCGCCGGAACCGGATTTAGGCAGAGCTTTGAAGGAGCTGGCAGCCTCGTTGGACTCCTCCGCACTGCCAAAGATTGCAAAAGTGAGCGCAGAAGCGATAAACCGATTTGGATTTGAGGAGATTCCGAAGGGGCCCGTTTTCTCGCACAGGTTCTGACCAAATTAGCATAGAGCGGGCGGGTGGCCCGTGTCCTAGGGATGCGAACTCACAACAAATGGGAGTGCCCCGTGGTCCCGATTCTGGGACCTGGGAAATCACGAATCGTACCGCTCCCAGGATTACTCCGCATAAACGCCGCAGGCTCCGGGAGCCTCTTCGGGCCACGGCTTGGCGGGAGGGAACATGATTCACCGGCTCAGACCCGAATCCCGTCGATAGCCAGTTTTCTCGCGCAGAAGCGACGGTTCAGTCGTCTGCAATATTGAATACTCCGGGCCAAGCCTCGGCGCAGGATGAGGCGCCTGTTCTCTCGCCAGTTCCGTCGCCGATGGCCGCGCCATGGAGATGCCGAGCAATTCGCGCAGCTGCTCGCGGTCGCTGGTCACGACGACGATTTCCTGACGGCCGCGCGAGGCCCCAACGTAGAACAACTCCTGCTTCATCGCATCGGCGGAAAGAATCACCGCATCGACAGTCTTTCCCTGACTACGGTGCGCGGTGACCGCATAACCGTGATCAAACTCGTGAAAATTGGCAGGCAGCGTCCGGCCATCCACAAGGTGAATGCAGCCGCCATCGACATCGCGCACTCGAACCAGTTCGCCATTGGTGGCACGGAAGCCCGCGTCGCGGCGATTGCCCGTCAGGAGCAACCTGTCGCCGGGAGCCAGCTCGATCTGCTGGCGTTCATGCACGGAAAACGACCGTGCTTGTGTGGGATTCACCGTGCACTCCATGCCATGCTGGTCCCTGGCAACGATGCCCAATTTGTCTGCTCGCTCGACTGTGAGCGCCTCATGCTTTTCGATCCCATGCGAAGAGCGATGGAAGAGAAGGACTTGGCCGGACTTGTAGTTCACCAGGTCTTTCTTTTGCGCTTCGGTCCATTGCAGCGGCACAAAACGCTCGGAGACAATACCCCGATCAAGTTCGCCGCGCTGTTTCATGTCCTCACGGATTGCTTCGGTAATCTTGCCGATTTCGTCATGCGTGCCGGCAACAACAAGAACTGAACGCTTTGAGTCCGACGTGAGTGCCCGATAAACGGATGCCACCGCTTGCGCACGCCCCAGGTAGGGAACCTCACGAACAGCGCCAAGCTGCTCCAACTTTTCAAGCCCGTGCTCCGGCGAATGCCGCAGAGTCTGTATGGCATCCCGATACTCAGCCTGTGTCTGCCGCTGCACAGCCGTCAGCGAGACGCTCTTCATCCTCGATTCCTGCTCCAGAATGCGCAGGGCGTCCGAGGCCTCAACACTTTGGAGTTGCCGCGTATCTCCGGAGAAAAGAATTCGCGCCTCTTCGCGCTCCGCCAGCTTGAGAAGCCCCTCCATTTGCCGGCCTGAGACCATGCCCGCTTCGTCGACGATCAGCACTTTGCCGCGCAGCGCGGTCTGCGCCTTTGGATCCTCCAGCAATCGCGAGATCGTCATCGCATCGCGAAAGCCAACCTTCTGCAATTCCTCAACCGCTCTGCGCGTTGGCGCAACTGCCAAAACCTCACGACCTGCCTCGCGCAAACCGCGGGCGATCTCCGTGAGCGTGGCGGTCTTGCCGGTTCCAGCGGCTCCGCGCAGATTGATGGCAAAATCCTGCGAGTCCAGAATTTGATGAACGGCCCGCTTCTGTTCGTCTCGCAGCGCTCTGAAGGGACGAATTCGCGCATCCCGCCCAGACGTTCAAAGTGCCCAGTGCCACCGTCCACCGCTGCAATCATGCGCTGTTCGCGTTCAAGGCTTTCGCGCGTGGCCAGATTGTTCCCGGCCCGAATGAGAGAACCCCGCGATTGTTCCAGTTCCAGGCACCGCGCAGCTGATGGCGATCAATCTTGCCGCGCCCATGGCGCAGGGCCTCCGTCATCAACTCGTGGTCACGCACGACGGAGTTGCGCTCGAAGAGATGCTCTTTGGCGTGTTGAAGCGATTCCGCGACTTCAGACGGTCCAGGCGGAATGTGCCAGGCACGCTCTAACAGACTCCTTGTGCAGATGCTTGCAGCGCGTGCTCCTCTTCAGGCAACAATCTCGCCTGCTGCTGTTTCCGCAATCTCTCTGTAGAGATCTCCGTCAGTTTGTCGGCGCGGGATTCGCGGACCAGCACTGCGACTTCGTTATTGGTTGGCTTACGGCCATGCTCCACAGTGAATCGTTCGATGGCAGCGTCACGCTGCGCGCTCCGCATGCTGTACTTTTCGAGCAATTCATTCGAGACTCCGCGAATCTCGAATCCGTGATCCCTGCCTTTGGAATCACGGCGCGGCTCAATTTCATATCCGAGGCCATATACTTCACGCGCCAGAGCATTCCGGTAAACCTCAGTCAAATACGCACGGCGCTCATAAAGGCCCGATGCTTGCAATGCCTTCCAGCGGCCCTCCACACCGTCGTAGGTCAGATTGGCGGTAACGGCATGGGTATGCAGTTGTGGATCGAGTTCCCGGCTCGTGTCGTGTCGGTATGCGGCCACAATCCAGTTTGCAGTCGCCCGATCCTCGTTCGCGCCGTTCAGACGAACGCGCGCGGCGGCATAGTTTTCTGCCTCAGCGAGAGCCTCCCTGACGGCGATGTCGTGAGCCGCTATCAACCGCTCATCCCCGCCGACGAGTGCCTGAATCGAAACCGACTTCGGCGCAGAGAAGGTCAGATCGTAGAGAGACCTCCCTTTGCTCTGTTCGCTTCCATTTGCATCAATGCGGTCAGCACTGTGACGAGGCCTAAGAAATTCTCCCGTCTCTGGATGCAACCCCTCGCGAACTGCCTCAAATTGCTCCCGCGTTACCTCTCCACGCAGACCCAGCAAATCCGCTCCTTGGCCATGCCATTCACCTTGAACACGACGATGTTCATCGTAATAGTCGCTGTGTTCCAGATGCCGTTGGGCATATCCGGCGCCACCCGTCATGGCTCGTAAAGTCAGCACAATTCCACGCTAAGGCTGTTCGAAATCCGAATGCAACAGCGTGTGTCACGATACCCTGCTGATGAAACACGCAGACACAGGAACTGGAGAGCGCATGATGCAATTCCTCACGGCATTCGGGCTGAACATTGGAGGTGCGGTAAAAGCCAATCCAATATCGCGATCTCCCGGCATTGCAGTCAAAGCCGTCTGATCCTGCGAGCATCATTTGGAGAAAGCGCCGACAAACCCAGTCTCGCTGCGCTCGCTTTGAAGGAAGACACCATCCCTAAGCCTGATGGCTTAGCGATGGTGACGGAATCTGCTGACATCGAACGGAATTCGGACAACATCGAACAGTGTTCGAAGATGATCGAAGACTGTTCGCACTGCATTCGAGAATCTCAGATGCCACTTGTAAGGGAGTCATCTTTATATCGTCGGAGTTTGCCGCACACATACCGCACACGCCTGAGGATCGCATCATAGGGTCGCGGGATAAGCCGAAGAAATCCCAACAAGTCTAACCGTGCGGGCTGCGAGAAAAGGAAATGGCCAGGCGCCGCGTCACGCGCTAGAGGGCTAATCCAGCATGGCAGTAAAGGAGCTTGCTCAATCCTCGTTGCGGAGGTGGCGAGGCTCAAGGAGATTCATTTGGCTACACACTGGAGACAGCAGGAATATTAGACGAAGGGCGAAAAGTTTGGGCGCTTGCCAAAACTCCGATCCGCGAGGAGATAGATGGGATTGGAGGGGATACCTTGACAGCATATGTCCTGTTGGCAACTTCCTGCGACAAATCGCTAGCTACGACTGCGGCCTAGGCATCGGCATTTCGGGTAGCGCCGGCAGTGCGTTATCGTCAGGACTATGCACGAGAAATTCCTAAAGATCGTCCGGACGCTTGAGACAGACTTCGAACCCTATGGCAAGGTGGAACGCGACAACTCAGACTGTTCGTCGGGATGCCGCCATTTCGTCAGACTGGCTGGCGACGTTGTTAGGGATTGGGGTCTATGTGCCAACCTCAAGTCACCAAGGGCCGGGTTGCTCACTTTTGAACATCAAGGGTGCGCCAAATTCGAACCGATCCTGTTGGATCGGGCGCTCACGGATTCGCAACTTAGGGCTCTCATTGCAGAAGCGAGTGAGATTCTGAAGGATCGTCGCCGAGAACGCACGGATTCAGCTGACGCACAGGAAACTCCGTTGCCGGATAAGCGGGGCGAATTCATTTACGACTTGAAGACATCGTTCTTCCCGCGCATCAAGGGGCACACCCCTGTGATTTTCCGGATGGAGCCTCACAACGAAGGCTTCGTTGCCATTCCTCTCGCTTCGCGAACAACAGGGAGCCAGCGGCCGTTGGTAATGGGCCGCCATCCAGCAAAGAACGGGGAGATCTTCAAAATCGTTCGGGCAAATGGAGAGTACTCGTATCAGGTTCCCTTCAACGGCAAGATCTACAACCTCAAGCAATTTGGGAATCTGTCGGACATCGGTATCCTCGGCCTTGAAACGCTTCGGCGATTTTTAGAATGTGTAGAACCTGAAATATTTGAGAAAATCACCAGCACCGCACGTGCACGGCTGAAGCATGCCAAACGATCGCTCGATGAAAACCTGGATCGTATCGGACGCTGGAGAAAGCGGGAGTTCTGGGGTGACGAGACTCCCGCGAACAAAAGAGAGTACCGGGAGATGTTGAAAGAGGCAGAGGAAGAAGCGGAGCAACTACCGACCCGGATCACGGAAGACGAAGCGTTCATCGAATGGCTAAATGGGATTGACCGCTCCGCCCCTACACTCCGTTTTTTGCCGCCACCGCCAGCACAAGAGCGGAATTTTAAGCGCAAACAACGGGTTGTGGGAGTCCGATAAGAACCCAGCCCGAAGCCGAATCTGCGAAGCATTCTGAAAGGACTGTCGTTGATGAAGCAAGTCAACGTCACTTATTAGGCGAATCAGTGGGCACCACCTCATGCAGCCAAGCGAGGCAGAGGCAGAGACGTTTTCTCAATCAACCTGCAAGCTTCTGCGCAATCCACTCGTCGAGGACAGAGGCTCGGAAGCGCCAGACCTTGCCGATCTGCCACGCGCGAATTGTCCCCCTCCGTGCCATCTTCTGGTGCGTCTTCGGATGGATTAGCATGATCGCTACCGTCTGGTTTGAGTCGAGCAGTGGCTCTGGGCAAAATGCGCCCGTCGAATGCGCCTGCAAATGAGCCCTCGAAGGGTCAGCATCAACCGCGAATGTTCAAGCTGTCTTCTCCGCGATGCTGTTGGCAACTTCGTAAATCCAATCTACGCCGAACCGCGTAGCTTTCACGAGTTTCCGTTTTTCGGCAGGTGACAGCCCTGCCCGCAGCTTTTCAATCTCTTGCGGTCCTACACCATCCTTGCCCAGGTGGCGGAGAGCCTGAACCACAAGCGCAAACTTTCCGTCGAGTCCGGCCAGCGCTTTTGGACGCGCGTGTTTGAATTGGATAATGCGGCGTCCGATTGGCACTTCATTGTTTGGGCCATCGGTCAGATAGATGATCTTAGACGGCGATTGTGTAGACAGCCCGAGCAGGTTTGCTGCCCAGGCACCCTCCGGCACGATATTCCATCTTTGCCGTCTGGCTATGGCGCGAGCAGCCTCATCAATATCCGGGCTGAGCTCCCCGCCAAGGGCCGGGTTGACCCTTGGCATGTCATAGAGCCCGCGCCGGATACGGCGGATCTTGCCATCTTTGCAGAGGCTCGCCAGGGTCACGTCGATCGTCGTCCGGCTTGCAATGTCGAGGAAGTCTTTCGCCGAGAAGGCCTTGCCTTCGCCGAACCGCTTGATCGTCGCAACTATCTGACCGCGCATGGCTTGCATGGTAAATCCAGTCCTGCTGATTAAGAAAGCATGTACTACTTTTTCTTAACGATGACAAGCCTCACTGGGGCCACACACCGCCCATGGCCAGCAAGGCCAACCCCGTACTTCGCATGAGCTCGCGAATCACTCGGAATTGAATAGTGCTCTGTTGCCTTTGCTCCGGGGAGAAGCCACATAGAGCAAAGAGGATGTATGAGTTGTTACTTTATAAAATGTCAATTCATAACCAGAGAAAAGGGCGCACCCAGGAGCTGCTGCGGTAGCGAATCGCCGATTTTCATTAGCGCTGAGTGTGAGCGATAGAGGCCCTTTCTATCGCTCATGCTCAACTCCGGCTCCTGCTTTTGCCTGGCTATGGCGTTTCTGCTTTGGACTGCCAACCGGTCCGCCGTTTTCTTTCGGCTCAGGCGTTGGAACAGATTGCATCACGCTTGGAGTTGCATCCGCTGCAGGGACCGAATCCATGCAGCCTCGAATCCCCATTCCAGCAATCAGTCCGACCGACAAGGCCGCAGCGGAAATCAACGGAATCCAGACACCCAGCACATAAGTGTTGAGTTGATGCAAGAGCGCGTCAAGAGCATTCTCTCGCTTTTCGAGAGACTGCGTGAGCCGGTTGTTCGCGGACTCAACCTGAGCAACGACTCCGCCCTTGGAATCACTGAGATTGCCGAGCGCGGCAGTGAGCTCCTTCTGTGCGCTCGTCATCATCGCGCTGGTTCCTTGCAGACATCTCGCCGCGGCCGGCAGGCCAGATTCGAGAAAACTCTGGCGCACACTCTCACTCAGCAATCTTGCAATCTTCTGTACATCAAGCCCGGCTTCGATCTTCTCGGGCAGTCGAGCAATCCGCGACTCCAGCTTGTAGACATAGTCGAGCATTTTCTGTTGCGCTTCGTCTGTAAACTCGTGATGAAGATCGAGCATCTCCTGAAAGCGCTCGCGCTCCTCGGCAATTTCCATCGGAGTTTGGCGGGTGAGCAGGGCCAGGATGCCCATCGCTTCGAGAATGCGCAGCATCTCGTCATCCGGGCTGAGTTTACGAGTGTGTGCAAGAACGCGATAATACGCGGCCTGCAACTCTTCAGGAACAAGCCGGGCGAGAGAGTCGAACAGAGTCGACTCTCCCTCCGCAACGATTGCAAGGTTGGAAGTTCCCGGCTCCGTACTCATGGCAGGAATACCTGCCTTGCCCGGTCGAATTCAGAGAAGAGCCGCCGCCGGTAGCTCTGCGCGCGCATGACGAGAGACGCTCTCTTCAGTTCATCAACACCGGTATTTCGGTTGGCTACCTGCCCCAGTTGAATTCCATGTTGCCGGACAGGGTTCTCAAGTTCCGCAAGGCGAAACTCCATCTGCAGGATCTCCGGAGAGAAGACTTCGCGGAAGCGATTTGCCTGCTCCGTAGACTTCCAGTAGGTGAAGTCAGCCAGGGCGCTGGTTGCGTTCTCGACAACGACGTACTCGACACGTTCCTGAAGGCGGTTTGCCCAGGCAAGAACGCTTTCGACGCTGGCCGGGTCAGGCGTGACCACGCCAACCGCTGTAAAGCGGACACCGGTTGCAGCGACATCTTCGTACATCGACTCGAACCAGTCGGCCGCAACCTGCCCGGCGCCTGATCCCATGTCGGCAAGAATGATGGGCGTACCGCCATCGAGATGATCGACGAAGGCATCGAGTCCGGCGGGCGTGTGGATGTTGACTTTGGTGACCCGCCCATTGAAGAAGTGTTGCAGGGAGCCACGCGCCTTGTTCTCTGTGTCGAGATCGAGCAGCGTGACAGGAATCTGATTCTCCTCAAACCACTCGGCCAGGGCGACCATGACGCCCGTTTTGCCGACACCGCCTTTACCGCCCATGGTGAAAACTACACGCTTCGTATTGGCCGTCATTGCTTACCTCCATTGGTTGTCAGGGTTAGGGGTTCGTTCTCACGGAAAACGAAGCGGGCGCGCTTCGCTTCCCGCACTGCGGGCTTTGCCTTGAGAGCCGCAACGCGTTCGAGCGCCGGCGAGTCTGCCGCAGCCAGACCCACTGGCGGCAGTTCAAATTGCGTTCGCTTGCGATGCTTCGCGCGGACCTTCACGAAGGAGTGGAGGGTGCTGAGTGCGACATGCAGCCCCAGCCGCTCGTGGAAGAGGTGGGCAACTTCGCGATACGTGCGCCCTTTGCGGCGCAGTTCGCGGATCAATTCGCGGTGGGGTTCCAGTTTGGAGCGTGGAGGCTTGTCAGGAGAATATTCGAGAATGGTTCGAAGTTCTGGTTCCATTGTGATGGCTCCAGAGCGCTTCGCAAATCATGGTCCAATAACAGTCCGATACCCGTTCCAACCATGCCTAAGGTTACCTTTGGGTGCTATCCATGCCGTCTAGTTTCAATAACTTACGAGAAAGATAACCACTTTCACGGCGATAACACGGGTTCAAATCCCGTCGGGGACGCCAAATAAATCAATAGTTTACGAGCAACCATCCTCTGTCCAAAATTCGCCGGGGCCGCCTCGGGCCGATAGAATCACCCGAAAGCGCGATTGAGCGCAAGGTATTCTTGCTCGGATCGATTCCCGGGCGCAGGCTTCCGCCGCTCGCAGGCGCTGAGAGCACGGTTAGATCCTAATATCGAGGCAGTCGGTGGTTAGGCGGCCCACTGCGCGGGTGGGAGAACTAGAAGAGTTTCTCCCGAGCACCGCTATCGCGCTTTGCTACATCATCCGGCAAGAGTGAAAATCACATTGACCGTTGTTTCAACTTCTGTCGGCTCGTTGTTGAGCTGGTACGGTTTGTAGCGCCAGGTCCGGACGGCATCGAGGGCCGCCGACCGCAACATGGCGGGTCCGTTCACAACCTGCAAATCCGTAATCGTTCCCGTCTTGGAAATCATGGCATGTAATACCACCGTGCCAGAGACGCGGGCTGCTTTAGCGATGGCCGGATAAACGGGCTCCGTCTTTCGAATCAGCATTCCAGTCGCAACGCCGGATGAAATGACGATCGGTTTGAAAGCTTTAGTGACGGGCTGTGTGTGTCCTTTAAAGAGACTGCCGTTCGCGCCGCTACCGCCCAGGCCATCCGCACCGGACGTGCCAAAGCTCGCGGGGGGAGGCTCATTGTCCGCGACTTGCTTCGGAATCGTTGTTGGCGCGGAGAGTTGGCCGGTCATCATTTGCGTTTGCGCCTCTGCCGGCTTCACCGCGTTCTCATCGTTGGCTGACTGGTCACCCGTCGACTGCTGACTTCCCGTCGTTGCCGGCTGCTTGCCCTGAGTGGACTGTCCCCTGGCCGGCGGCTTTGGCGTGTTCGTCGTCGGCTGAGTTTCGGTTGCTGCTGGAGGGGTCTGAATCGATGGTTTCGACGCGGCCTTCGCTCCATGATGGAACAGCGGGATCATGCAAAGGAGCAGAAGCAGTATCGCACCGGCGCTCACCGGAGCAACGATCATCCACTTCTTTCTCGCCGTCTTCGGCTCTTCCAAAGCTTCGGTATTCTTCGGTGAAAACAACTGGAAGATTACCTCGTCAGCATCGGCCCTCAATGCCACTTTGAATTCGGGTGAGTTGCAAATTCCATCCGCCTTGGCGGTGATTTGCCCACGCGGCGCAGCGGAAACTCCGTTCGCCGTTTGGCGGGACTCAAGCCTGTGCGAAGCACGGCTGGGCGATTGATCCACCAGCTCGCTCGCCAACCCATGCTGCCGCACAATGCCTGGTGCGGACGAGGCTGAATTCGAAACACGGGGCCTGTTCGCCACGGGCGGCAAGATGGCTTCGCGTTCAGCCGGTTGCCCTGGCGATTTTGTAGTCTTACCGAAGGAAAGAGCGGCTTCCCATGTTTCCCGTTCCCGGGAGTTACCAGGCATAGCCGCAGGAGTTGCTTCGCTCTTCCGATCGCTGAAATCCTTTTGCTGCTTAACAAAGACTGGTGCGGACGAGGCTGAGCCTGAAACACGCAGCCTGTCCACTGGAGATTCCGGGAATGTATCGTGGTCAGCAGATTGCCTAAACGGCTCTGCAGTTTCGTCGGAGGAAAGAGCGGCTTCCCATATTTCCCGTTCAACAGAGTGATCGGGCGCAGGCGCAGGAGAAGCTTCGTTATCCCATTCGAAGAAGTCCTCCGGAAGCGTTTCGGGTAGCGGCGGAGCTAATTTTTCTGGAGATGCCATTGACCGTCCTCTCCTTTCTCGTAGACAGCACCTTTGTACTTTCGCGTCTCGCGCTGGCTTGTCCTGGTGGCAGTGCCTTCGCCCGTTACGTCCGCCGACCGCGAACCTGCCGGGGCAAGGTTGGTTGCGGTGAAGGTCCACGCGAACTGCGGCTCAGTGTCTGCGGTTGGCGATGAAGCAAAGTCAGGCGATCCTTGCACCTCAAGCACGACCGTGGCCTGCGCCGTAGCGTATGTTTCGGTGTCCGACGGAGTGAACGACGCGGAGAGGGTATACCTCCCGGGCGCGAGTACGTTGCCCGCGGAAGGGGTGTAGACAAATGTTCCCGGTACCGATGCCGTGGCATTCAACTGAATGTCGCTCAGCGCGGTGCCGTAGGAAATTTGAGAGGGGGCCGGCCAGGTAATGAGCGCCGGCAACTTTTCGGCAACCGTGAGCGATACGGCCGCACGTACCGTTTTGTAATTCAGAGTGTCGGTAGGAGTGAAGGTTACTGAGAGCTCATGCGCTCCCGGCGGGAGAATCTTGCCTGCGGCAGGTGTAAAAGTTAAAGATCCCGGCACGGTTGCTTTGGCATTGAGCTGAGTGGCGCTGAGGGCGGCGCCGTGGGTAATCGGATCCGGTGTCGGCCACGTGATGGCAGGAGTTGCCTTGACGACAGTCAGTGACGCGGTAGTCTGCGATGTCGAGTAGCCCAGAGTATCTGCGGGCGTGAAAACCACCGACAGTCGATGCTCTCCCGCCGCGAGCACCGCTCCTAAGCCAGGAGTGTATTCGAACTCTCCCGGAATCGGCGACGTGGCCGAGAGTTGCGTGGCGCTGAGCTGTGTCCCGTATGTAATCGGATCGGGTTTCTGCCATTGGATGGCAGACTTTGCTCTGGCCACGGTGAGCGACACGGTGGCATGTGCTGTGACGTAGTTCGCGCTGTCCTCTGCGGTGAACGTTACCGCAAGCGTATGCACTCCCGGAGGCAGCACCTCGCCCGGCGCGAGAGAGTAGTCGAATCTGCCAGGTACCGGCGCCGAGGCGTTGAATTGCGCATCGCCCAATGCTGTGCCGTAGATGATCCCTGCAGGTGTTGGCCAGGAGAGGGCTGGCGTTGCCTTGGCCACAACGATCGAAATTGCAGTCTGCACCGGAGTGCAGTTGCTGCCGTCCGCCGGAGTAAATGTGACCCACAGCGTGTGCGTTCCCACCGGCAGCACATAGCCTGGGCCGGGTGTGTAGACAAAAGTTCCCTCGACCGATGCCTTGGCATTTAGTTGGGCGGAGGTGAGCTTGTCTCCGTAGGCAATCGGATTGGGTGTCGGCCATGTGATGGTCGGAGGCGTGCTCGTACCGGCCGAATGCAAAACCGCAGCGCTCGGCGGTTCATCATTTTCAAAGTCCGCCTGCGCACTATTTCTAACGGGATCTCTAGGCCCGGAATCCTTCTTTTTCTCCTGTGGAACAGGGCGTCCGGTAATCGAGCTGGCCATCTCCAGGCTTATGCGCGAAATGCGCGTTTCTGCCTGCCCGGTGTCACCGGACTGCAGCCCGCGCGCTGCGCTCTGATCATTTGGAATCTTCCACCGTACCGGCCTACCAAGGGCCTTGACGATGACATCTTCGTTCTCTGTTTCGTGGAAGCGTGAATCAAACCGGTTGATCACGATTTCCAGGTCTGAGTTTCCTTCGGCGAAGAACTGTGAGATGACGCGATTTGAATTGCGCAGTTCGGAGATCCCGGTCTGGGTGACCAGGTAAACGATCGACGCATGTTCGAACAGGGCTTTGGCCGCCGCATCAACCCTCGATCCCGCATCCACGACCACATGATCGAATTCGCTCCGCGCGATTGCCATCAGCTTCTCGATGTCACTTTTGGAAGCCTCGACTTCGGGAATTTGGGTGGGAGCCGCCAGCACGAAGACTCCCGACCGATGCTTGGCGACGATATTTTGAAGAAGAGTCGCATCCAGCCGGTCGATATTCTGCATGGCGTAGTCCGTCGAGTAACCCGCAGCAATCCCCAGGCACAGCGCTGCGTCTCCAATAGGAAGAGCGAGGTCAATCAGCAGGACGCGCTGGTCTGGAGACTGGGCGAGGGCGATCGCAATATTGCACGCGACCGTCGTAACTCCCGATCCTCCTTTGGAGCCGGTAAAGACGAGCAATTTTCCCTCGGCCTTCTTTCCGGAGGGACCTTTCTCGCGAAGGGCCGCAGTGGTCCGATCCAGAGCCGCGGCCATAGCGCCTTGCTCAAGAGGCAGAAGCAGGCACTCACGGGCGCCTGCGCGCTTCGAGCGCAGCGCCAGTTCAGGATCGGCCTTCTCCGAATAAACCATGATCGTCCCCGCGTTGTTGCGACTTGTTCTTGCCACTAATTCCAGAGCGGTATCTGGTTCACTATCCAGATCGAGAATGATCACGTCGAACGACGCCTGCAATCTCTGCAGGCGATCAAATCCCGGAGGATAGCAATCGAACTCCCGGATCACGACGCGGCGAGTTTCATCGAGAGCCTTGGCCACTGCCAGGCGTCTCCCCTCGTCTGGGCCAATCAAGGCAACCGACAAGAACTCGGGACTAATGGTGCCGGCATGTTTGCTGCCGGATTTTGGTGACACGTCTGCTGCACTCACGGTGAATGGTGCTCCTCGATGTACGAGTCCCCTTTTCTGCTCAAGTCCAAATATCGACATATTGTCCTGGGGCGGAACTCGCAGTTCTCCCGCCTATACCGAACCAAGGTCGTGCAATTCTGGGGGAATTACATCAAAGCGAGCGTCAATGTATGACTGCCGGCCAAACAAGTTACGGTGCAATGATGGTAACCATTTTCGAGTGCTATATGGAATACCCGATAACCGTAAGCAGTCATTACTAAAGTGCTAGTTGCCATCCCACGCACGGGTTTTCCCGCCGGGCGCGATGGCTGCGGCGATCCTATGACGAGAAGTTGGTTCAGGAGCGATTTCCAGTTGGTCCGTCAGCGCTTGAATCCGCATCCCATCCCGGCCGAGAGTCAGCCGTATGTGACGTCGGTGCTCTGTCCGACTTCGATGATGTAGCCGTCAGGATCGCGGATGTAGCAGCGTATCTCGCCGTACTTGGGTATCGGCTCCGTGATGAACTCGGCTCCTCGACTTTTCCATAGCTGATAGCACGCTTGGATATCCGCAACGCGAAAATTCATAAAGCTGTTGATGTGATTCGGGTCGGGAACGCTCAGCGTTACCGTCGGCTTGTCGGGAGTCGGCCCGCCCCCAACGTTAAGAATCATCCAGATATTCGCCAGCTGAAGGTACGCAGGCGCGTTGCCGTCACCGAGGCTCAAAATGCGAGCGCCGAAGACCTTTTCGTAGTAGTGCGCCGACCGGTTGATGTCAGTGACGGTGAGAAAATGTGCGATGCTGAGCCCCTCGCGCGGGGGCATCTCATAGCTCTTCTGTTCGACTTGTACCGCGCTCATGGATGGCTCCTTTCGATACGGCGCTCATTACGAATACAGTGTCCCTAGTTCAGAAGCGATTCCCAATTGGCCGGCACTCTTCCCGCCGGGCCGGGAACGGGTTGATTTCTTGGATGCGCATGCGGCGGAAGCAGCTCTGCACCTCGGATCTCTCCCCGCGTCTCATAGTCGTAGAACCAATCCTCACCCGGCTCGAAGCTGGCGATGATCGGATGTCCTGTCTCTGCCGCATGTTTGGAAGCATGTTGGTTCGGAGAACTGTCGCAGCAACCGATGTGCCCGCACTCCGCGCATCGGCGCAGATGAAGCCACCAGCCTTGCGAGGACGCCAGGCATTCCACGCATCCATTGCCGCTCGGCTTCGATGCCGGGTTGATTCCGCGCACGCCCTTTTTCATTTTCAATTTTTCCTTTCGCGTCCCTGATCGCAACGTGCTCTATTCGCAACGTTTTTTACCGCAAAAGAATATCAAGCCAACAGCAAGACCTTCCCGATGCCACCCTTCTCTGCGGTCGCTTGACCTTCGGCCGCCAGGCTCAGCGGCAGCCTGGGGCCGAGCGGGATCACCAGTTTGCCATCGCGAACGGCCTCGGCCATGAACACCAGCGTCTTCCTGTCGGCTGACGAGAACACCGGTATCACCTTTACAGCCGGGTACTTTTCGGCATTCCGTGGCGCGCCCACAACCGATGCATACACGCCTCCCGGCTTCACCTTGGCGATCAATGCTTCAGCAGTCTTGCCATTCACCGTGTCAGCAACGGCATCGACCGGCGGAAGTTTCGCAATCGCGTTGTCGTCGTCGGTTGCCACCACCTGATCCGCGCCGATGCTTTTCGCTTCCCCCATTTGCTTCGTTAAGACTCCTGCAATCACGGTCGCTCCCAGTTGCTTCGCAGTGAACACCGCCGAACGCCCGACATTTCCTGCCGCGCCGGCGACCACCATGATCTGCCCCGCTTTGATTCCAATAGCAGCAGCCAGCTGGTTGCCGGTCGTCGTCACCAACGGCAGCGCCGCCGCCGCAATCAAATCCAGTCCCTTGGGAACCTTCGCCAGAATGTCCGCTTTCACCAAGCAGAGTTCGGCGTAGGTGTTGTTTGCCATGGCGAACACCGGGTCCCCGACAGAAAAGCCCTCCACTCCGGGACCTACCTTGGCCACAGTTCCCGAAACATCGACCCCCATCAGTCCCGGAAAGTTGATGGGATAAAAGGCTTTCGTGAACCCCGCGCGCCGCTTGTAATCAATCGGATTCACGCTCGAGGCCGCCACCCGCACCAGCACTTCGCCCGGGCCTGCCACCGGATCAGGGTAATCGTCCCACTTGAGCACTTCAGGGCCGCCATATTGGTGCACAACAATGGCTTTCATCTCTCCCCCCTCATTTGTACCTTGGTCCAACAGAAACTACTTTAAAACTTAGATGCTTCCCTTGGGCAGTCGGACTTTACCCGGGCCGGAATTGATGAAGTTTCTTGATGACTCTCGTCTGAAAGAGGATCGAGACCGAGTGGTTGAAGCGCTTTCACAATCAACAGTGGAAACCCCGCACTCAGGCCTTTGTCGAGCGCGGTGGGACTGGTGCTATGATCGCCCCAGCGTGAGGACAGCCGGCGCGCAATCTTTAGAAACTTCCCTGGAATCGCGAAAATGGACAGTGCCAACGACGATCGCCGAGATAGTCACCCTTACCAGAAGCGATCTTTTCTCAAGTTGCCGGTAAGCATCGATGTTGACCGGCTTCTGGCGGATTATTCCCTGATTCCGCCACTGGCATTTTCCACGAGCCACTGGAACACCCATTGCTCGTCGGACATGCTATTGCTGCGGGGTGGACATTCCGGAACACAGCAGGACTTCTGCGGCGACGAGAGCACCGATTCTGACGTTCTCGCGAACTTGCATTACCTGCGCTGGTTGCTCGATGACTCGGGGCCGTTCGGGCGAGCTACCTACGCATTTATCTTTCGCATGAAACCGATGGGCGTCTCCCGCCCTCACGTGGATGGCGATCCGGCATGGAAAGCGCCCTTCAGAATTCATGTGCCCATCACGACGAACGATGAGGCCTTCTTTCTTTCCGAGGGGCGCTCCAAGCATATCGCGGTGGGAGAGGCTTGGACTTTCGATAATCAGGTCCAACACGGGGTAGTCAACGGCAATACAGTCCGAACCCACCTCATCATGGACGTCTTGCCCAATGCGAAGCTCGATGCGTTGCTTGCCAATTCCGTTTGGGACCCGGGAGTACCAGATCCGGAAAGATGGGAGAAGTCTAAGCTACCGGATTCCCCGCCGGCCTATCTGCCAGTGCAAGTAGCGCCACTTTCGACGGACGAGAAAATCGGTCTTCAGCTTCAGCCAGGGGACTTCGCTGCACGAGTTTGGCGAGTTCGCCGCATCGCTCGGCTTCTGTCTTGCCCTCTGAAAGAAGGAGACATCATTGTCTCTGTGGACGGCGTAACAGAGTGTGCCGTTGCCCGAACTGCGCTTGACTTCGTGTTTCTTCGGTACAAGCCGGGCGATAAAATACGGCTCGATGTCATTCGCAATCGAGAGCGCGTCACTGTGGTGGTGAAACTTTCCAGAGACCCTGGTTGGGTTCGCTCGGCAGCTCGCGCGATGGCTAAAGTAAAATCGGCGCTGCATCGGTCTCGCGTCCCCGCCGGCAAAGTCTCTCGGAGTGGGCAGTAATGGGGATGCTGTCTTCAGCAAAAGCTGCCTTCTCGAAACGCGTAGTCACTCCCTTCTTGTGTTGACGGAATTGGCGTCGCGCCGACATGATTCGTTTGGACGCGGACTCTCTGCGACCTGCATTTGGATTCGAGGAAGAGGAAGCGATCAAGGAAGCCGTATCGACGGTCAAAGCTTACACCATGGCTTCATTTGAAAGGCTTGCGACGCTTTGGCAGCAGGTGCGCTACCTGGACCGCTATAGCATTCCTGGTGGGCTTGTGGAGTGTGGCGTGTGGAAAGGGGGATGTGCGGGGTTGATGGCGCTCGCACATATGCACGACCGAAATACTCCAGTGCGAGAGATCCACTTATTTGACAGTTTTCAAGGCCTGCCACAGCCCGATCGCCGCCTTGATGGGAACCTGGCCATTGGCATGGCTCATGGTGAGGCCGACGGCAAGGACGTAGCGATCGGCGCCTGCGTTGCTTCCATTGAGGAATGTCGGAACCTGCTCATTGACACCATCGACTACCCGGCTCATCTCGTTAAAATCCACCCAGGGTGGTATACCGAGGTCATTCCGAAGGCCGCACCCTCCTTAGGAGACATAGCGCTATTGCGATTGGACTCTGACTGGTATAAGTTGACAGAAATCTGTCTCGAACATTTGTACGGCAAGGTCTCTGACCACGGTGTTGTGGTCATCGATGACTATGGACACTTTAGCGGTTGTCGTAGAGCGGTTGACGATTTCGTCCAGCGTTTGCATGAGCCCGTGCTTCTGAATCACATCGATTACACTGGACGATTTTGGTTGAAGACCAGCAGCTTACCACCGAACGGTCCGGGCACGTGAAGCATTGAAGCAGCACGCAAAAAAATTCGCCCACCCATGAACATCCCTGGGCGGGCGGTCTTGTGAAGGGAGAATGCGCTATCGTGCAGTCTTGGCTGGCTACGCGAGGGAAGTGCTGACGTTCGAAAAGATCTTGGTTACCGCGGTCGCAACGTGGCTGATTCCGGAGATCGCTCGGAGAGCAATCAGCGAGACCAGTAATGCGTACTCGACCAAATCCTGGCCCCGTTCGTCGTTCACCAGATTTTGGAGCTTCACGTAAAACTTGAGAAGTGTGTTGTGCATGTGTTTTTCCCCTCTATTTTTCTCTCGTGACGAACTCAGGACCGGGCACGCCGATTCTGGTGCTCGCTGCGGGACCGCCGCGCGATCAGGCGGCTATGCGAGCGAGGAACTGATATTGGTGAAGGCCTGCGTCACCGCCGTCGCAATTGAGTTGATACTCGAGATCATGGCCAGAGCGATCAGGGTGCACAGCAGCCCATACTCCACCAGGTCCTGGCCCTGTTCGCCGCTCATGAGGTTCTGAAACTTCACGTACGTTGTGATAAGTCTCGCGTGCATGTTCAATTCCCCCTTGTCTCGAACTTGAAACCGATTCCGGGGCAGGGAATCAAAATGCACAATGCGGCTTTGGCTGCACCGCCCTCCGCCCGATAAGTACCCTTCCGCAGCGCATCGGTAACCTAAAAATGGTTACTTTCTGCGCACTATCCTGTTCCAGGAATCGGCGAAATCATTGAAAAGTTTAGGGATGGCCTTCCGACGCCGCAGAGTGATTTTTGGCTGAAAATCCAGCGCCAGGCGTTTTCATGCGCGATACTGATCGCTCCATTTCTCCAAGCCGTTCTCTGTCCACATATTGCAAGCCGCGATCTCGCTTCTGTTTGGTATTTAGCTGCGCGGGCTGCCGCCCACGCCGAAAGGCAAAACGCCGGTGTTTCCTCTACAGGATTTTGTGACCGCCAGCGTTGCGGTGTACGTGCAGGCGCAAGCGCAATAAAAATGACCTCTCGCTCACGAGAGGCCATGCTGCGATCCGGATTCTGGAGCCGACGGTCAGACTTGAACTGACGACCTGCTGATTACGAATCAGCTGCTCTACCAACTGAGCTACGTCGGCCTGCATCCCTGCATCATTCTTGATTGTATCGTTCGGCCGGTTGAAGGTAAAGTTGCGCCGAGCGCCCGAAATGCCCTGCTTTGCCGCGTTTTGAAAGGGCACGACTTCAGCCGTGCCGAACGATGAGCAATATAGATCCGGGCTTCAGCCCCTGAGGGAATGTCCTCAACGAGATTTGTGCCCCGTCCAAAATGCAAGCCGCGCTATACTTCTGCCCATGCAAATCGATCCTGTTCTCGAGTGGCAAAGGCTGACCGCGGAGTACCGCGACAAGGGCGAAGGAGAACTGCTCGAACTCGCCCGCGACTTTACCGATCTAACGCCAAACGCGCAGCAGGCATTGCGCGCCGAGATGCGCAGCCGCGGAATGGGCGATCCCGAATCACCGCGCACGCCGCCGGAAGTGGAAGTCTCACAACCGAGTTCATCTCCGTCGCGGCCGGCAGATTCCATCGCGGAGCCCGCTCCTGAAGTGCTCAGCGACCAAGCGGCCGGCTTACTCGGCCTCAACTCGGGAATGCCGCGGCTCGTTCCCGACCAGCCCGAATCCGGGAAAGAAGACGAAGGTCCGCACGAGTACACGTGGAAGACACCACTTTGTGATTGCGAGACCAACGATGAGGCGCAGCAGCTCACAGGTGTGTTGCGGCAGGTGGGCATCGATAGTTGGATCCAGCAGGCACGCGAATTCGGACGCCGCAACGCGCGTGTCATGGTCGCCGCCGATCAACTCGATCAGGCGCAAGCCATCGCTGCACAATTCGTTCCGCAGATGATCGCTGAGGACGCAACAGAGGAAGAGCCGGAGTTTGTCGAGCCCAAGTGTCCCAAATGCGGGTCAGAGGACGTCGTCCTCGAAGGCGTGGACCCTGAAAACACCTGGCGCTGCGAGCAATGCGACGAGCAATGGACCGAAACCTCGCCGGCAATCGCAGGGGAAGGTCCAAAGGGATGAAAAAACCCTCATAAACGGAAAGAGCCGCCCGGCAACGGGGCAGCTCTTTCCTCAGGGAGAATAGTCCCAACGGAGGCAAACCCATTAGAACTTTCTGGCTGCATACTAGGTTCGGCGGAAAGGAGTGTCAAGGAAAAATATATGCAAAAATAACTGGTTTTATTTCAATACTTTAACAATCGAATCGAGGGGCCGGGAACCTCATTTTCTTCGCCGATCGTTCGCCTGTATATTTTCGAGATTTCCCGGGATTTGATGCTGTTTTTTCGGGTTTCCGTCCATTTTTCCACAGGATGGAAGCGGCGTTAACCCTTCGGATGCGGTTCTTCGATGACCTTGATCACTTCGACCATTTCGACCGTTTTTTCCCTCAGATCGAGGTGAATAAACTCCATGTCGAAGACCGACGAGGTCGGTTTCCCCGTCACCTTCCGGTAGAGCGCCCGACCGCCGCCGAAGAACCCGCCCAGCAAAATGGCCGCTCCGCCGCCGATCAGGCTCAGCACGGCAATGCCCATCAGCAGTTTGCTGGTCTTCTCGATATCCGACTCCAGCGGCTGCGGAATCGCCGTCATCTCAGCTTCGTAATGCACCGACTCGAGCAAGCGGTGGCTCTCCTCGGGAATGGCGTCGCCACTCACAATCACCACCAGCGGTCCGCTATCCCGCACCTCGAGCGAAGCCACGTCGGAGTCATTGAGTGGTTTGGGCCAGGGTGGTGTCGCCTGGCTGCCG
Organism: uncultured Acidobacteriota bacterium; assembly: GCA_963729915.1. Taxonomy (GTDB): domain Bacteria; phylum Acidobacteriota; class Terriglobia; order Terriglobales; family Acidobacteriaceae; genus Telmatobacter. The sequence continues at coordinate 386,319 of CAVSQE010000001.1, forward strand.
GCCTTCAGATACGCGCGAATCGCGTCCACCCGTGCGTGCGCAATCTGCGGCGTGGGGTAATCGATGAGCGTAAGCGTGGCCACACCGGAGGGGAGAGAGTAATTCGCCGTCAGGGTTTCAGCGCCCATTTCAAATTTGACCAGCGTCGGCGGCAACACCCCGCCCGCGCCCGCGTAGCTGGCCGGGCCTACCGCGTAGTGCGTGGTCTGCGGGTCAAGCTTCAATTGAGGCAGGCTGGCCAGAATGGGCGGCAGCAGCGAGCGGCTTCCATCAACCGCAGGCAACTGGCGCGCAATCTCGCGCAATTCACCTGCCGACTCCGGCCCTATCTGGGAAAACGTGGCGTCCACTACCGTGGTTCCCACCCAAAACAGAACGCGTTTGTTGTCCGACGCCGCGCCGGTGCCGATGGATTCTTTCGGCCAGCCGTTCTGCCGGTAGTAGCTGTAGGCGCCATAGGCCCCGCTTGCGTCATCGAAGCGCAATGCGCGCAGGCTCAGCGTTTCGCCTTCGCGTTTGTAGTTGGCCACAACGGCCGCGTTGAATCCATATTCCTTCAGCGCCGCGGCATTGGCTGGATCGGCCTGCGCGGGATCGGTCACCGTTTTCGATGGTTCTGCCGTCACCCAACCGTCAAATGCATCGGGCAAAACGGCTTTCGGCGAAGGCGGAAGCGTGAGGACGGTGGCCGATTTCTTCTCCGCGGCAGTAGGCTGCCCGGCCTGGGCGCACGCCATCGCCGCGCCGCATCCGATCGCCGCCACACCGCAAACGATTCCCAACCATCGCATCAAAAACTTCTCACTTCCCCGGGCACGCGCAGCGCCCCGTTGCATGCTTCGTCCAATCTTCAGGGTACACGTTGGCACTTGGCCGCCGCCGCGCGTAAAGCCTACTCTTCATTTGGACACGGAACAGTGCGGAAAGGTTCCCGGCGGTCTCGCGCAGCCACACCGGGGCCCAATTCTGAGCGCTGAGCGTAGCGGCAGCGTCGAATCAAGAGGAGCCCCGAGACCATGAATGGAAAAATGAAACCCATGGGGTGCGTTTCCTCGCGAGCTGCAGCCATCTGGCTCGTGTGCGTCGCGGCCAGCGTCTTTGCGCAGGGAAATTCGAGGACGGCCGAAACGCAAAGCGCGGCGCAAACGCCGCCTGCCAGCCTTCCACAATTCGAAGCGGCTTCGGTGCGGCCATCCGGCCCGAACGAGCGGGAACTCAACGGTCTTCGCACCTACCCCGGCGGCAGGATCATTGGCAAGGGTGTCCGGACGCAATATCTCATCATGGTGGCGTTCAACATCCAGCAATTCCAGATCGTCGGCGCCCCGGTTTGGACTGATTGGACTACGGGTCAGGGATTCGACATTCAGGCTGTTCCCCCCGCTGACTCAACCTCCGCCCATGCGAACCCAGCTTTCTCAGTCGATCCTCCAAGCGACGAAGAACGGCGAATGCTGCAGGCGCTTCTGATCGACAGGTTTCAGTTGAAGTTCCACTTCGAAACCAGGCAGGGCCAGATTTACCTGCTTGAACGCGGCAAGGGCAAGCTCAATCTGCAGCCGCCCAGCGACAAGAGTGCGTACCCCTGGACAGGCGGAAACTACAAAGACTTCTATAGCGGGAAAAACATCCCCATGCCGAACCTGGCCGAACGCCTGAGCGAGTGGATGGGCCGTCCCGTGATCGATCGAACGGGATTGAAAGGTTCCTTCGATTTCGACTACCGCACCAACGACCCCGATAACGACGCTGACTTTACGGGGTTCCTTCTCTCGGCCATGAAGGCCCTCGGCCTCGAGCTCAAAGCAAGCAAAGGCTCCATCCAAACCATCGTGATCGACCACATCGAGCGGCCTTCGCCGAATTAAGTAGTCGGCGTAAGGCTATTGCCTGCCGGCACAGAAGTCGGCGTTGCGCCCGCAGTTGCCGCCCACCACGCATCAAACGCCGCCAGCGCGTGCTCGCATACAATCCGGTGCCGCTCCTTCTTGTCGCGGATCTTCTTCCGCATCTCTTCTTCGAGAGGCTCCAGCAAGTCGAAGGTGATGTTGGCCGGCTGAAAATTTTTGGGATCCGCGTGCGTGATGTAGTGCACGAGAGAGCCAAGCGCCGTCGCGCGCGGAACCGGTTGAGGCTCCTCACCGCGCGCAATCGCCGCCGCATAGATCCCCGCCAGCATCCCCGTCGCGATGGATTCCGTGTACCCTTCGACCCCGCAAACCTGCCCCGCGAAGAAAAGCGAGTGTCCAGAAACTGAAAATGCAGGTCCTTCGACTCGGCCGCTCTCGCGGTCTCGCTCAGGATGACCGAGCTTTGGCGAAAGCCGCAGGCAATCATCAAGCAGCACCGGCGCGCAGATGTACGTGTTGCGGTGGATCTGCCCATAGCGCAGGAAGCGCGCGTTTTCAAGCCCCGGAATCAGCCGCAGCACCCGCGCCTGTTCGCCAAACTTCAGGTGATTCTGGAAACCCACGAGGTTGTAACTATCGGCGCGCAGATTCTCCTTGCGCAACTGCACCACAGCCCACGGATTTTTCCCGGTGCGCGGATCGCGCAGCCCCACCGGCTTCATGGGACCGAAGCGCAATGTATCGCGCCCGCGCGTGGCCAGCACTTCGATGGGCAGGCAGCCCTCGAAATACTCGAGCTTCTCCCACTCCTTACTTTCCGCCGCTTCCGCGGCCACCAATGCCTCGTAAAAGCAGTCGTACTCCGCGCGATCCATCGGGCAGTTGATGTAATCGGCCGTTCCCTTGTCCCAGCGCGCGGCAAAATACACGCGGCTCATGTCAATCGACTCGGCATCGACAATCGGCGAAATCGAATCGTAAAACGCCAGATGCCCAGCGCCGGTCAGCCGCTCGATTTCCTTGCCGAGTGCGTCCGAAGTCAGCGGTCCCGTCGCCACGATTGTGACCGTCGCTTCGCCGTCCGGAGATTGCAGGCTGGTCACTTCTTCGCGAATCACGCGAATGCGCGGCTCGGCTGCAATCGCCTCGGAGATGCGCCGCGAAAACTCCACGCGATCGACGGCTAGCGCGTGGCCCGCTGGCACTGCCGTCGCGTCGGCAATGCACAAAAGCGCCGAGCCCGCGCGCCGCATCTCCTGTTTCAGCAGCCACGGCGCCGTGTTGGGCGACTCGCTTTTGAGAGAATTCGAGCAAACCAGCTCGCCGAAATCCGTTGTCTGGTGCGCAGGCGTCAGGCGCGGCCTTCCATCGATCACCGCGCGCATCTCATACAGATCCACTTCGCAGCCCAGCCGCGCAGCCGTCAGCGCCGCCTCCGGCCCGGCCAGCCCGCCGCCAATCACGCGAATCCTCACGACGCGGCTCCCGCCCGGCTTTTCTGATCCGCTGGTGCGCCATTGTCCGCACTCTCGGCCAGCCGCTTGATCGCGTCGCCGCTCAGCCGCACATTCCGCCAATCATCCAGAAACTCGGCGCCCATGGCGGAATAGAAATCGATGGCCGGCGTATTCCAGTCCAGGACCTCCCATTGCAGGCGTTGGCAGCCTTTTTCGACGGCGAATGCGGCCACACGCTGCAACAGCGCCTTGCCGATGCCCAGGCCGCGAAACTCCGGCAGCACGAACAGGTCCTCCAGGTAGATGCCGGGCCGCCCCTCCCACGTGGAGTAGTTGTAGAAAAACAGGGCGAAGCCGGCAGGCTGGCCGTCGCGCTCGGCAATCAGGCAGGAATAGAACGGATTGGGCCCAAATCCGTCGCGCAGAAGGCCCTCCTCGGTCGCAACCACGGCGTCCGGCGCCCGCTCAAAGATGGCAAGGGCGCGAATAAAAACGAGAATCTGTGCGACATCTGCCGCAGTAGCACTGCGAATCGACGTTCCCATGCCTTGATTCTAGTGTGGTGAGTCAGAAGTCCGCATCCCAATGAAATTGTCATCCTGAGCGAAGTTTGGCGCGTTTTTTGCGCCAAAACGGAGTCGAAGGACCTGCATTTTCTCCCTGGCCGCATATGAAACCGGAAGCCCCGCAGACCCGACCCAACCCCGCTACATCCGCCGACTCCGCCAACCCCGCTGTTTTTACACTGTGATACAGGCCACACGCGCACCCACGCTCACCCACTACCATGGGAATCGGTATTAGCGAGGCGCGTGAAGACTGCGCGATGCAAAGGGCAACCTGTGGGCGGGCCTTCTCGTCAAGAAGACGGGGTCGGCGATGCGACACCCCGCGTACCGGGGCCGAGTCGGCCGGAAACCACTTGTGCAGGGGGCTGCATTGGATTTAACGTGGGTCTTGCTCACCAATGCGCTCTGCCGGATGAGTTTCCTCCGCTGCGCCTGAGACTTTGAATTTTTTGAGCTTGTGGGCAATCGATGTCCCGCCGCTCTCAAGGAGAAAACATGAAACGCGCTTTTTCACTTTGGCTGGGCCTGGCCGCTGCGGCACTTTTGACAGTGGTTCTCGCGCCCGCACAGGCGCCGCAAGCGCCCGCCGGAAATACGGGCAAAATTCACGGCAAAGTCATCAATCCCACGGGCCAACCCCAGGGCGGCGGCACGGTGAGCCTCTCCACCGATGGCGGCGTGACCCTCAAGTTCACCTTCCCGGTCGATGACTCCGGCGATTACACCGGCGAGGCGCCTCAGGGAACCTACATGGTGGTCTACCGCGCGGCCGATACGCCGGTCGGCAAGATGGTCGATTCCATCCGCGGCGTCAAAATCGTCGCCGGGGAGGATACGGAACAGAATGTCGACATGTCGCGCCAGGAATACATCGACAAGATGACGCCGGAAGAGAAGAAACAACTGGAGGATTTGAAGAAGGCCAATGCCCAGGCCCTGCAGGCCAACGTCCTTATCAACCAGCTCAACGCCGATCTGAAGGTCGTCAACCAGGACAAGAAGGACATTGATAACGCATTGGCGCTCGCGACACAGGCCCTGGGCGCCAACGCTTCCAAGGCCGATATTGCCAACAAGATGGCCGAGATCAGGACCGCCAAGTACACCGATATCGTGAGCCTTGCGACCAAGGACACGGGCCTCAAGCCAGACGAGGCCTTGCTGTGGAATCAGTTGGGCTACGGGCAGGCCGGGCTCAAGCAGTACGACGATGCCATCACATCGTACAAGAAGGCTGTCGATCTCGAGACCGCTTCCAAGAAGCCGCGCATGCCCGTTATCGGTCAGGCCCAGGCTGGCTTGGGCGAGTGCTACGCGCGCACCGGCAAGGTTCCTGAGGCGAACGACGCCTTTGCCGCTGCCGCCAAGGCCGATTCTGCAAACGCGCAGCTCTATCTCAAGAATCAGGCGATCATCTTCTTCCAGGAAGGCAATTCCACGGCGCAGTCTGCCGCGGCCGATCAGGCCATCAAGGCGGATCCGAATCCGAATGATCCCAACCTCGCCATCCTCTACTACATCAAGGCCCAGGGGTTGATTATGAGTGCTACCGTCGATGCCAAGGGCCACTACATTCTGCCCCCGGACTGCACGGCAGCTTACAAGAAATATCTGGAATTGGCGCCGCATGGACAGTTCGCAGCAGACGTGGCGGGCATCCTGCAGCAGGCCGCGAAGTAAAATCGAAAGACCTCGGCCTCCAGTTGAGCAGAGCAAAGGGCGTCCGCCGCAGCGGACGCCCTTTGTGTATCACAGCTGAATAGACGCAATCCCCAACGCCAGTCCACAAAGCCCTACGATCTGTTCGATGATTGATCCTTCACCGGGCGCATTGTCGAGATCTCCTTGCATAATGTGCGCCAGCGCACTGCATTTCCGCCAACTGACCTGTAAACGGGATGCGTCGCCGGGAGAGTGACGTATGAAGGGCTCTACTACCATTCGCCTTGGGCCACGCCCCGGAATCTGGTTTAGCGGCGCATTCCAAGCCGGTGTGGCGTGGCTGGCCATCGCATCATTGCCGGGCCACGTCGCAGCAGACGGCAGGGCAACACTAGCCGCCCCCTCTCCACACCCGATGTGCGAAATTGAGCAGCTTGAGAAGATCGACGGCGGCCAGCGCGCAAAACTTGAGGCAAAGGCAATCGGGTTTCCCAAACATAGCAAGTTGACCTTTACTTGGAAGTCCGGGCCGGGTCCGATGACGGTGAATCGCCGCAACGACGCCTTTGTCGGCGCAGGGGATGCCGGAAGGATTATCGTCGTCGTGCGGAGTGGTGCGGAACGTGAGATGGAAGGACGGGACACTGAAGTTAGACTGATCGTGCAGGGAAGCGACGGGAGCGAGGCCACGTGCTTCACCCGGGTCGATCCTCCCACCCCTTGAATCATGAATTCGACTCTCTTCGCTCTACAATCCATTGCATGGGCCGAGACCGCACTCGAAAATCGACCGACGACTTGCTCAGTTACTCCGAGGCCGCAGCCTTTGTCGCCAAACGCGCCGCGCGCCTGGCGCGCAGCAAGCCCGCGACGGAACGCGTAACGATTGCCGCGGCGGCCGGACGCGTGCTTGCCGAAACCCTCCGCGCCGACAGCGACCAGCCGCCCTTTGCCCGATCCACGCGCGACGGTTTCGCATGCCGTGCCGCGGAAGCTTCCACGCATCGGCCGCTGGCCATTGCCGGCACAAGTCGCGCGGGCGATCCTCCCGCGGGACCGCTGCCGCGTGGCGCGGTGTGGGAAATTATGACCGGCGCGCCAGTTCCGCGCGGCGCTGATGCGGTCATCATGCTCGAACACGTCGAAAGGACGAACCCCAACCTCCCATCCTCAACTCAGCACAGAACACCGGATGCTCCACATCTCGATTTTGAGATGTGGGAATCCGCCCCCGTTGAGACCGCCGCATCGCCCACCGCTCCCACCGTCCGCCTTTTGCCGCCACGCACCATCAAGGCAGGCGAGAACATCGTGCTTCGCGGCGCACAGGCGCGCAAGGGCGATGCGTTGCTGCCCGCCGGAACGCGGATGGACGCCGCGCAGATCGCTCTTGCTGCGTCCTGCGGCTGCGCTGTGCTCAAGGTCTACGCCAGGCCGCGCGTGGCCATTCTTTCCACGGGCGACGAGCTTGTGCCCATCGCCGCCAAACCAAAGCCCGGCCAGATTCGCAACTCGAGCTCCGCCATGCTGGCCGCGATGGTTTCTGCAGCCGGCGGCACACCGTGGATCTTACCCATCGCGCGCGATACTGCCAGGTCTCTCGACGCCGCGATTGCCCGCGCTGCCACGGCCGACCTTTTACTGATTACAGGCGGCGTTTCCGCGGGCAAATTCGACCTCGTCGAGCCCGCTCTCGCCCGTGCAGGGGCACGCTTCCACTTCACCGGCGTGCGCATGCAGCCGGGCAAGCCGGTTGTCTTCGGGGAGTTACGCCGCCGTTCCACAAATTCAAACCAAAAGCCCTGCCGGACGCAGTGCTTCGGATTACCCGGCAATCCCATCTCTTCCGCCGTCACGTTCCTGCTCTTCGCTGCGCCTATTCTGGCAGCGCTCGCCGGCCGCATCGATCATGGCCCCCGCTTCGCTCTCGCGCGCTTGGCCGCGGACGTGAAAACCAAGCCCGGCCTCACGCGCTTTCTCCCCGCCGCGTGCACGTTCACCGGACCTGTGCCCGAAGTGAAGCTGGTTTCGTGGCAGGGCTCCGGCGATCTTGCCGCCATGGCGCGGTCGAACTGCTATCTTGTCGTGCCCGACGACTGCGACTCGCTCGACGCGGGCGCAACGGTCAACATTCTTTTGCCATGAGGAGACCCATGACGAAGCCCGCGAAACTTTCGCATTTCGACGCATCCGGCCATGCGGCCATGGTCAACGTCGGCGCCAAGCAGCCCACGCGCCGCACCGCAATCGCATCGGCCTTCGTTGCGCTTTCCGCTGCGGTCATCTCCGCGCTGCCCACGAACCCCAAAGGCAATCCGCTCGAAGTCGCGCGCATTGCAGGCATCCAGGCCGCCAAGCGTACCGCGGAGCTGATTCCCATGTGCCATCCGCTCGCGCTCACGCACATCGATGTGCAAACGGAACTCGTCGCGGACGGCGTGCGCATCACGGCCACTGCGGCCACGGTTGGACCAACCGGCGTCGAAATGGAAGCGCTCACCGCGGCCGCCGTCGCCGCACTCACCGTCTACGACATGACCAAGGCCCTCGACAAAGCCATCGTGATTCGCGAAATTCGCCTCGAAGCAAAATCCGGCGGCAAGAGCGGCGATTTTCGCAGAAAAGCAAAGTGAACGTCGCACCAGATTTGGCGCCACAACTAGGGAAGCGTCGCAAGTACCGCCTGAAACTTCGCAGCCACTGCTCCCCAGCCATCCTGGCCGCCGAAAATGCCCCCGGCGTTGGGATGGATTTCGTTCGCCCACCACTGCGTGTAGTTCGACAGTGAGTTCGAAAGAGTCCTGCGCAGATCGATGTATCTCACGTTCTGGAAACCCGGTTCCTGCACCAGATTCTGGAGCATCGCGTTGAACCGATCGATCACCGTCATCATCATCTGTGTCGTGCCACTGAGAACGGTGAAAAGTTTCTCGTCGAAACCCGGCTTGAGCCACGGCCCCGGTAAAATCCAGCCGCCACCGAGAAAACCGCGACCGTCGGGCACGGGACAGTCGTAGCCGTGCACAAGGATAGGGAACGTGCGGCCGAGATCTTTCTGGCAGAGCGAATTGACGGAGAGAATCATCATTCTGTAAGCGGCGGCGATGCGGGTGTCAATCACACCGGAAATGACCTGATCGTTCCAACCGGCGATGGGCTGCAGATCGGCGTTATTGATCAACATGCCGAACTCGGTGCCCGCAATGTCGTCGCCTCCACCCGAAATCAAGATGGCCTTGGGCGCGGCTCCGAGCGCGACGATCTTGTCCATGCAACGCGCGAATTTGTCGAGCTGCCCGACGCTGGAGACCATGGTCTCAATCGGGTCGCCACGATGCGCAGAAGATTCAATGTTGTAGCCGTAGTTGTCGTCAAGCCTTGTCAGGATGTCATGGATCGGATAGTCAAACCAGGAATCGCCCACTGCCAGCAGATACCCCGCCGTTTGCGCGGTCGCGGTCAACGCGGCAGCGGGGGCAACAGCCGCAGTGAGCGGTGCCCGCGTGATTTCGGTTTTGATGGAGAGGGGCTGAGGATGAGCGGCGAGAGCCGCGGCGCGCTTTGCGCGGCCTTCTCGGCGGCGTGAAAGAATTTCATCCGCATGTTGGTCGGCGGCCTGTTGCACCGCGCTTTGCTCGTTGTTCTCTGGAGACGTCGGCATGGGGGATCCTCCTGGTTTTGTCTACGCACTAGAGCAGAACTTACTCAGATCAAGTTTGGTTGCGAACCTACAACACACAATCACACTCGCCCTTCACTTCGTTCACTCCTTTCACTTCCTCGCAGGCACACTCACACTCGCATCACTTGATCGCAGTCGCGTTGCTCAGGTCGAGCGTTACGGAATTCGCTCCGGGCTTGAGTTGCACGGCCTGGCCCCAGGCAAAGGGCCGGTTGTTGTAGATTGCGGAGATCATCAGGTAGTAGACACCCGGAGGCACGCCGGGCAAGGTGCCTCTGCCGTTGGCATCCGCGCGAACCGCCGAGGCGGCGTCCGCATTGATGGCACTCATGACTCGTTGGCAATCCGGCGTTCGATTTGCGCATAGAGTGCCCACATACAAATAGGGAGACACTCCGGGCGGCACAGTGACGCCGACTTTTGCGACTGTGTCGGCGTAGCTCATGCGCAGAAGGACAAACGGCCGGCCCGCGAACGGATTGGGAGCGCCCGGCTGCGCGGCAAGCCCGGGGATCACCGACAAAACGGCGTTTCCCAGTGGCGCGGCCGGAGTGGAAAGTCCGCCGCCACTGGCTGGACCTGAATTGCCTTCCGCTGCGTTCATCATCGCCGGCCCTCCGCCGCTCGAGGGGATCTGCTGGCTCGGCGCCAGAACGCCAAGGTTGCAGGTCATCTCCATGGGAGCGAAGGTAAAGTCGTCGTTGTCGTCCTGGCCGGTCACAATGCGCCCGTGCACCTGGTAGGGACCGGTGCTGCCCGGGTCCAGCGATTCGTCAGGCCTGAAAGCCAGGGCCAGCGGGTGGTCGGGAGCGGCAATCTTCACCACTGCGCCGCCTGCTCCCACCTCCACCGTGTAGGGATAGGCGCGCGCGGCATCAGGGCCGCAGCCCAGAATCACAGACTCAGGAAAGAACTGCACGCTGAAACCTGTAGACGCGGCGAAGATGCCGTGCATGCGAATCCCCGCCGGCGTAGGCGGACCCTTGTCGCCGCCGACCACAGACTTGAGCAAATCGGTTTCCATCGTCTGCACGCCCACGCCCGCTCCCTTTGAAGTGAGATTGATGGCGGGGCACGTCACGCGCTTGGGCGCGAACCGCGTATAGCCGTTGTTGGCGTTTCCAGCCACGCGGTTGCCGGCCGCATCGTACAGGTTGCCGTATTGATCCTGCTGCGTCGCGCCCGTTCCCGCCGCGCCGCTCACGTAGCCCGCGGCGATCACGCCGTTGATGGTGACGGGGCCCGGCGGGCCGGTGATGGTTCCATCCCCGTGCACGGCGAGCACCAGGGGCCGCGGTGTCGTGGCGATGGTGAGCGTGGCGCGGCCGCCTTTCAAGTCGAGAGTGTAGCTCTCCTGGTTGGGCGACAGGTCCGCGCAGTTCACCAGCACGCCCTCGTCAATAAAGTCGAGACGCCAGTACCCCGCGCCCTGGAACACACCGGCCATGTTGGGCCCAGGCGGCTCGGGCTTCTTGTCGCCGCCGGGAAGAACCTGCGAAACCATCTGGGTGAATGCGCCCAGCAGCCCGTTGCCCATGCAGGTTGAAGCGGGCCTTCCCGACGACACGCAGCGGCGCAAAGCTCGCTCTTCCGCGTTTTTTGGCGGCGCTATCTGCGCAGGATTCATGCCCGCCCGGTTGCCCGAACCGCCCGACGGGTTCTGAGCGGCCATCTGAGGATTGGCCCTGGCAGCGTTCGCGTCGTAAATCTCCTGCTGCTTTTTCTTAAAGGCTTCTTCCCGTGCAATCTCTTGCGCGGTAGGTTGCGTGCAGGTGGGCAGCAGCTTTTTCAGCGCGCCGCGGGTCTCCGTCGTGTACGCCATAAAGCCGTTGTGTTGGGGACGGTCTGGATGCGCGACCTGGCAGGTCGAGGTGTCAGAGAGATCGCGGATATTGCAGCTCTCCACATACATCCGCTCTCCGTTGCACACATAGGTCACGTTGAGCTTGATGTCTTGCGCGTCGGCACGCACCCCGGCCAAAATGGCCACGGCAAGAGCCAGCGCAACGATGATGGTTCGTAGAGCTCTGCGTTGCATCTTCTCTTAGCCTCCAACGAATCGGGGACCGGGGCCCAGAGCCCAAGCCAAATCGGAATTGCGGGTACGAGGAAGTTGGAAGTACGTCTCAGTATGCGGGGGAAGAGAGACAGGGAAAGATTCTCCGGCCCGAAAGGGATTGTCAAGAGTAAATTGCGAAGGCTAATCGGAGGATCCCGTCAACTTTGATTGAAAAATCACAGTGTGTCAGCCGAGACAGGCAAACCAGTTTGGGGCTTGTGATTCTGGGATCCGTGGCCGCGACCAGTCCCGTTGAATCGCCTTTTCGAATGTTTTTCTGTGTCTCGTCTGGAATCCAGGGCGGATGACCGCTAAACCGGAAGTCACCCCGAAAATGGCGTTGTATCCGAGTACACAAAACCGCCACAGTTTTCAACAGAATCCCGCTGCGGCCTTCATGCAGAAAGCCTGCACGCCACGATATATTGGTAAGCAATTCAGGAATCTTCTCCGGGTAAGGAGAAGATCCTCCCCTGAGATCCTCAATTACGCCAACCGGGCACCTGATGGTCTCCGATTTTGCCCCGAGGTTGACCGCTAAACAAAGCTCACATCGCGACCTCTTGAGCATGTGCCAAATCGCCAGATAACTTGCCTTGGACCTTCGATCGTAGTCGAGGACCTTGTGCGCTCTACCGTTCCGCTGCGTCATAAGCTCATCGCGGTGGTCGTGGCTGCTGCCATCGCCTGCGGCCTCTATGCCTTTCTTCGCTACAGGGAGGCGCAACTGGCCTCAGCCGCTTCGCTTTCCTTCGACTCCGCTGTGGCGCAGCAGCTAGACCCGAGCCTCGCGCGCACTCCTCATCCCGCCGTCGTCCTCGGCCAGTCCATTCTCAGCGACTCTTTCGTCGCCACACTCATTCTCCACGCCGACCTCTCTGAGCCCTCCACCCCGCACGCCATTGGCGAGTTCCGTACCCAGGTCGAGCTCACCCAGCCGACCGCCGGGCTTCTTTGGGTACGCTATCGTGATCCCGATCCCGGCCAGGCCGTCGCCACCGCCAATGCAGTCGCCAAAGGCCTCGCCGAGTGGGCACCACCTTCGACCACCAGCGCTTCTCCTCCGGCCGCGCCCGCATCAGCAGCCGCCCCACAACCTGCCCCTTCTGCCGAGCCTTCGCTGGCCGCTGCCCTGGGGGAATTGCAGGCTCAGCTTTCTGCCGCGGATCAACGAGTTGACCCAGGATCGTCGCTGCTGTCTGAACGCGATCGCCAGAGGTACCTTGAGTCTCAGGTCCACGCCGCCCAGCAGAAGGTCGATGATTTGCGCAACGAGTTCGCCGATTCAGACTCGTCGTCAGGCGCACAAGCCCGCCTGGACGCCATTCAGCACGCGCTCGCTCTCTTCTGGCCTTCCACCGCTGGCATCAATACCGCCGGAACCTCGGAAGAGCAGCTCGACTACGAGCGCCAGCAGCTCACGCGCGACATTAGCGTCATCGCGCAGCAGCGCCAGGCCGCTCAGCGCGTAGAGGCCGCCTATTCTGCCTCTGTCAATCAACCCGCACCGGCGGCCGCTGCGTCATCTCCACCCGCTCCCGGCGCCACCGGAAATCCGCTCCATCTGGAGCGCATGGCCCGGCTCCCCGCGCAGGTGGCTTGGTGGCCTTCCGCTCTCATCGGCTGCTTCTGCGGCCTGCTCTACTGGGGACTCGCCTTTGCCCGCTATCATTCTTCCTCTGAGTCCAATGACCTGCTCGATCTGCCCGAAAAACGCGCCACTTCCATCTACCACCTGCTCGACACCGATGCGCGCGTCCCAGTCGGTTCCCTCGGGGAACCGGTTAACCATTATCCGGTCGAGACTTCCTCCCGCAAGCGCGCCTTTTTGACCTTGGATCTGGGTTCCATTCCTGCATCCGTCCCGGATCAGTCTCCATCTCCCGGGCCAATCCAGAGCCCAACGGCGGACACCGTCCTCGACAGCCTGCCGGAGACCGCAATGATCCCAACCCACACCGGCATGGCTGAAACCGCTGCTGCCGCGGATGCTGTTGCTCCCCTGCCCGCTCCGGAGCAACAGGACGAGGTTTTCCCCGAGGGAATTGGCGAGATGGCCGATCCCTGGGAAGAAGAAATCCGCATTAGCTTGTCTCAAACCGACGTTGCTCGCATGTTGAATTCGCAGGTCGTCGCAGAGAATGTCGCCGCCGCCAAAGGCCCCACCCGCGACGAGGGACCACCTCAGTCAGAGTCCGACCGTCTCGCCGGCTGACCGACGCTCGTGGTATCGAAGCTCCCGCTGCCGGTGCAGCCCTACCCTTGCCGGGTGCCCCACATCTCAAAAGCGAGTGTTCAGTCTCATGACATTCTTTACACATTGTTTCGGGACATGCTTTACACTTCCGCGCGAGCGTAAGCGAGCGCGGAGGTGTGTGGACGATGCCCTGGAAGACGATGGACGTACAGGATCAGCGCGTGCGGTTTGTGGTGGCCGCTTCGATGGAGTCGAGGCCGTTGTCGCGACTGTGCGCCGAGTATGGGATCTCTGGGCCGACAGGCTATGAGTGGCTGAAGCGCTACCGGGAGCACGGCGTGGCGGGGATCGCGGAGCAGAGCCGGCGGCCGCACCGGTCTCCCACGCAGACTGCGGCTGAGCTGGAGCAGCGCGCGGTGGAGATGCGGCGCCGCTATCCGGATTGGGGAGCGCGCAAGCTGCGCGTTCTTCTGGCGCGCGAAGGGGTCCATTTGCTGGCCACGACGATCCACCGCATCCTGGCGCGCCGCGGGCTGATTGAAGAAGCCGACCGTCATCGCGCGGCGGTAAAGCGCTTCGAGCGCAGCCGCCCCAACGAGTTGTGGCAGATGGACTTCAAGGGCCCGAAGAACTGGCCGCAGCCCTTGGGCCCGCTGTCGGTGATCGACGATCACAGCCGCTATCTGGTCGCGTTGGCGGCCATCGGCAGGCCCGACGGCGGCCTGGTCAGGAGCCAGCTGCAACAGGCCTTTGAACAGTGCGGAGTGCCGGAGGCCATGCTGATGGATCATGGCACGCCGTGGTGGAACTGGCAGTCGTTTTCAGGCCGCACCCATCTGTCGCTGTGGCTCATGCGACAGGGCATCCAGCTATGCTGGAGCGGCATTCAACATCCCCAGACGCAGGGCAAGGTGGAGCGGTTTCACGGCAGCCTGCAGCGGGCGCTCGACAAGCGCGGCATGCGCGGCGAGCCGCAACCCTGGCTGGACGCCTACCGCCAGGAGCACAACCACGTTCGTCCCCATGAAGCGCTCCGCCTCCGCACCCCGTCCGAGGTCTGGAAGCCCAGTCCGCGGCCCTACCTTCCCACGCCGCCGGCATGGCAATACCCGCAAGGCGCCTGGACCCTCAAGGTCGACTGCCAGGGAACCATCGATATCCAAGGCCGTCGCTGGAGGATCGGCAAAACCCTGGCTGGAGAGCGCGTGCACATCCAACCCGTCGAACAGCGCTACATGGTCTTCTATTGCAAAACCCTGGTCCGCGAACTCGACCCATCGATGAAGCGCTCGACGATCGTCGAACGCTTCATCGAAACCGAAAAACCTTCCCAATAATGTGTAAAGAATGTCCCGGAACATTCTGTAAACCATGTCACGGAACTTGACACTCGATGTTGAGATGTGGGAAAGCACAAACCTCACCCTTGCGTTTAGGAGCGCGGCTTCGCCGCGGCCTAGATTTCTCAAAAATTTGTGGACGGTTTGCGGCGCGGCTAAAGCCGCGCCCTGATACAAAGCCGCGTTCGGCGGTGCGGTCTGGGGCCGTGGTTTCCAGGTCCGAAAACCCGGCCCCGCACGGTTTCAGCTTCGGATGAACGCCAGCAGGTCCGCGTTGATCACGTCGGCATGCGTGGTCATCATGCCGTGAGGGTAGCCGGGGTAGATCTTGAGCGTACTATTCTTGATCAACTTCACTTGCAACAAGGAAGCGTCTTTGTAAGGCACAACTTGATCATCGTCGCCCTGCATCACGAGGGTCGGCACTGTGATCGCTTTCAGATCGTCCGTCTGGTCTGTCTCGGAGAAAGCCTTGATGCCTTCGTACTGAGCGAGCGAGCCGCCGATGTTCCCCTGACGCCACCAGTTCTGGATGATTCCCTGCGACACCTTCGCGCCGGGCCGGTTGAAGCCGTAAAACGGACCCGAAGCCACATCGAGGTAGAACTGTGCCCGGTTCGCAGCCAGTGCTTTGCGGAATCCGTCAAACACTTCGATCGGCGTCCCGTCGGGGTTGTTTGCGGTCTTGAGCATGAGCGGGGGAACAGCAGAGATCAGTACCGCCTTGGCCACACGGCCTTGCGGTTGACCGTATTTTGCGACATAGCGCGCCACCTCGCCGCCGCCCGTCGAATGGCCGATGTGGACCGCGTTTTTCAGGTCGAGATGCTCGGCCACCGCCGAGGCGTCCGCCGCGTAATGGTCCATGTCGTGGCCGGTGCCCACCTGCTCGGAGCGGCCGTGACCGCGCCTGTCATGCGCAACCACGCGATAGCCGTGCGAAAGGAAGAACAGCATCTGCGCGTCCCAGTCGTCCGACGCCAGAGGCCAGCCGTGATGAAACGCGATGGGCTGTGCGTCTTTCGGACCCCAATCCTTATAGAAAATCTGAACGCCGTCTTTGGTCGTAATCATTGCCATGACATCTCCTCCAGTGCTCGGTTGTAAATTTGAAGCCGTCATTCCTGGCAAATAGGGGGCAGGCCCGGGGCGCCAAGCGTGATCAAGACATGGCGTCGATTAGCATAAAGCATTCCGCGGTGCCTTTGAATTGGATTCTCTTGAAATTCACAGCGCAGCTTCCGGACCCTGGACAGCGGGCGGCGATGACGGGCGGCGCGGGGCGTCCGGCGACCGAAAATAAACTTCCCCCCGATTTGCATATAATTTCCCCCTTCTGGCGCACAATAAAACCAAAGCTTAGAGATCAGGGGCCAGTCCCAAGTCCCTAGGTCCCTTAGTCCCTGTTTTCTTGGTCCCTCGTTCCTTTGTTCCCTGCCTTTCCACCCCCTCCCCCTCCTGACCCCCCACCCCCGGGGGTCCTGACACCGGAAACTAGAAACTTGAAACCGGTGCCCGGCGTTCCCGCCGAAAATCCGACTCGTGAAACTGTGAAGCCCGGAAGTCGCGGGAAAATCAACCGCTTACACGAAAAACTCTCGCAGTCTCACAGTCCGTGCGTTTCTGCGAAACTGCGCGGCTCAACTTCTGGCTCGGCGGCAAAGTTGCATGGCAAGAATTTCCGGTTTGGGAAGATTTTGCCCGGTAGTTCGAATCCATGCTGGAAATAAGCCACGTTTCCTCAAGAGGTTGCGCTTCTTCCACTTTGGAAGCGGAGCTGCATGCACCTTAACGGAGACTTGTCTGCCAAATGAGACGAATCTCCGGAGGTTTTTTATGGACATGGAGAGCTCCCAGAACTCAGAGCATGCGGTGGATGCAAAACGCATGGGCTCGATCATCGCGGCTGCAGTGATCGCGGCAGTGATTGCTGTAGCAGGCGTTGTGTATGCAGTTCACGAACACAACATCGCGCAAAGCATGTCAACAAAGAATGCGCAGGTGACAACGCAGCTCACAACCACTCAGTCCCAAGTCGACGCTTTGGCGGCAAGGGTGAATTCGCTGGTGGCGAGCGAAACCAAACCGAACCCAACAGGCGATTCGAAGGGAACGACTGTAAGCACCGCAACGAACGGTCGACGCGCGGGAATCCGCCGTGGCAGCGCGCAGGATCCGCGCTTCAAGAAGCTGCAATCGGAGCTTGACGCACAGGGTAAGGAGATCGACGCTACGCGCAGCGATTTGACGAGTACGCAAACCGATCTCGCGAGCGCGCGCACCGAATTGGGCGGGTCGATTGCGAGGACGCACGGCGAGCTGGTGGTGCTCGAAAAGAAAGGCGAGAGCAACTACTTTGAATTCGACCTGAGCAAAGCCAAGCAGTTCAAGCGCGAAGGTCCGGTAGGCATCAGCCTGCGCAAGGCCAACAACAAGCGCCAATATGCCGACCTGATGCTGATGGTGGATGATCGCAACCTGCAGCAGAAGCACGTGAATCTCTATCAGCCCGCGATGTTCTATGAGCCCGACAGCGCGCAGCCCATCGAGATCGTGATCAATGAGATTTCGAAAGATCACATCCATGGCTATGTGAGCGCTCCGAGGTACAGGAAGTCGGAGCTGCAGGCGATGGCCAACGATCCCAACAACAACGGAGGCAATGGTGCGTCAGGGCAGGATCAGGCGACGAACTCAGGCCAGGGCGACAACGGCATCGTGAATCCGAATCCGCAGTCGAACGCCACTCCGCAGCCGACCGTGAGGGAGAAGCTGCCGCTGCCAGGCGATCAGCCCAGCCAACAGGAGCAACCGAACCAAGAATAGTTACGCGCGCATCGGGCGGCAGCTATTCCGCGTGGAAGATGGTGTCGAAGAGCAAGAGGCTCGCGGTAGTGAAGATGATGTCGTAGCCGAGGAGCATCTTGATCCAAAGCGTGGGATCGCTGTCGCCGGTGAAGATGGCGGTAGTGGATTGCACCATGGCGAGAAGCGCGGGAATGAAGATGGGAAAGAGAATGAGCGAAAGCAGCAGCTCGCGGTTGCGGCTGCTCATGGAGAGCGCGGCAAAGAAGACGCCGTTGCACACCAGAGCCCATGTTCCCAGCGGCAACACCAGCGCGAGCAGCCAGGCGTTGCCCGAGATGTGCAGGTTGTAGAAGATGAAGAAGAACGGTGCCAGAACGACCTGCACGATGGTGACGAAGAGAAAGTTGGCGATGGCTTTGGCGAGGAAAAGCTCCGCGCCAGGCGCGGGAACCATGCGCTGCGCGTCCATCACTTGATGCCTGATTTCGCGTGCCCAGGCCTGATTGAGCGCGCTGACCGAAGCGAACATGGTGGCTACGCAGAGCACGCCGCCGGAGATTTGCTGCGAGAACTCGCCGCGCGGATCGAAGGCGATCGAGAAAAGCACGACCACGAGGCCCGAGAAGAAAAGCATGGAGATCATGGCGTCGAGCGTGCGCCATTCGATGCGGAGATCCTTGGCGAGATGCGTCCAGAGAGCGCGGGTCATGAGCGGCCATCCGCGGTGACAGGCTTCGTATCTTTGGTGAGATCAACGGTTTCGACGGGCTCGCCGATCGCAGCTGCGGCGCGCAGGTAATCGTCGGGAGCGAGAATCAATTGCGTGCCGCGGGTTCCCGCGGAAACGCTGATGGTATCGAAGAGGATTGCGGTTTCATCGACGAAAACCGGATAGGATTTTTTGGCGCCGAAGACGGTAACGCCGCCGCGGATGTAGCCAGTGAGCGGCTGCACATCTTTGAGCGGGGACATCTCCGCTTTACGCCAGCCTGCGGCGCGAGCGAGTTTCTTGAAGTCAAGTTCGGCGTCGCCGGGAATCACCGCGAAGACGTAATCGCCAGCGCCGGTGGTCGTCAGCAAAGTTTTGAAAACCTGCTCGGCGGGCATGCCGATCTTTTTCGCAACCGTGATCGCAGTGAGATCGTTAGGATCGACCTCGTACTCGCGCAATTCGAAGGTGATGCCGAGGCATTCGAGATAGCGTGCGCCATTGGTCTTCATAGCGTCGGGCTCCCTGGCTCAAAGGATGCGACGCGGCCGGCATGGAGGGTGAGCACCCAATCGGCGATGGGCGCGGCGAGGTCGCGCTGATGCGTGGTGAGGACGATAGTGCGATCGCTCTGGCGGAAGCGGGCGAGCAGCTCAACCATTTGCCGCGCGCTTTCCACGTCCATGTTGGAGAAAGGCTCGTCGAGCAGCAGAAGCTCCGGCGAGGGAACGAGCACGCGGGCGAGCGAGGTGCGTTGGCGCATGCCCTGCGAGTAATGACCGAAAGGCCGATTCAGCTCGGGATCGAGACCCACCTGGCGCAGAGCGTCGGCAGGCGTGAGGCAGTTGCGGCCGGGATAAAGGCTGGCGAAGTAGCGCAGGTTCTCCTGGGCGGTGAGCTCGTCGTAGAGCATGGGCGCATGGCTCATGTAGCCGATGCGCGCGCGTTCCTGCTGCGGTTCTGAGTTGCCGAAGACACGCACCGTGCCGTAGCTCGGGCGCAGCAGTCCTGCCAAAATGCGCAACAGCGTGGATTTTCCGGCGCCGTTTTCGCCGAGGAGCACATAGCAGCGACCGGGTTCCAGATCGACCGTGACTTGGCGCAGCGCGGCAAAGCTGCCAAAGAGCCTGGACACCTTGTCGAGCCGAGCGCAAGTATGGACCTGAGCGCAATGCGTTCCGGGTTCGGCGCCCGATGCGTTCCCTGTCATGATGCGTTCGCGGTCATGCCGTCAGTTTGAGGCGGTCTGGGTTGAGGAAGGAGCAGGGGGCGCAGGGTTGGATGCGCTGGCCGGCTTGGTCGGGGCGGCAGCAGGCGGCTGCGCGCCGGGCTGTGCCGGTGCGTACTTGCTGGCGCACTTGGCCTGAAGCACCGTGGCATGAAAAACGCCGTCGCGACCATAGGTGCCCATGGCCAGCGCCTGCGCGTCGTCCTTAAAGGTGTCAGGCGGCGGCTCGGCTCCCTTGTAACTGACCTTCAGAAGGCGTCCACTAGCGGCGTTGGGCGAGTGGCTTTCAAATTCATTGAGGACGAAGTTGACGTGTGGCCCATTGCGCTCGATGGAGCCAGGCTCGACGAAGCCCTCGACGCGCAGATTGCTGTGATACGCCCTGTCGCCCATTCCGCCCAACTGGGCGATGGTGACGTAATAGCTCTTGCTGGAACCGTAGCCGGTGAAAGCCAGCCAGGCGATGGTGCCGAGGATGACGGCGACGGCAATACTTACCTGCAAAGTTTTTGGGGATTTTTTCATGGTCTCTACCTTTTTAACGATACGAGCCTGCAGGACCATGGTCAACCGTGGATGGGGGGTGGGGATGTGATTTGGCTCACACAGGCAGGGAACGAGGGACCGAGGGATCAAGGGACCAAGGGACCAAGAAGACGGGGACTGAGGGACTTAGGGACTAGGGACTGGAGACGCGGGAGCCCCGGCGCTTGCCGGAGGAGATGCGGCGAGTGGGCGCTAGTGCGTGCGGCGCGGTACCGAGCTACGGCGATTCGTGGTGCGGCAGGGTTCGAGCGAGTCGGCAACCAGCGGAACCACGATCATTGCGATCAGAATCAGTTCGATCACAAGGTCTTTCATGAAGGGCCCCCAAGGCGTGCAAAGTTTTGCGTGCGGCGGATCTTCTAGAGAGTCCGACACTGCACCATAGCTCTGCGAAAGGAGGATAGGGAATCACCCCAGAGTGGGAGTGGGCGTGGCCATTTGGAGCCACCTGCGGTGGGGCAGCCCTTTGGATGAGCTTTGACGGGGCGACTAACGGCCAGCAGGCAGAGATCGGCGCAAGGAGCCGAAAGGATCGGAGTTAGCGGCTGGCGGGGAGAAAGCCGACGCCCTTGGCGTGTTTCTCAGGCCGTTCCTGGCGCTTGCTGATCTCTGCCTGCTGGCCGTTAGTCGCCCCGTCAAAGCTCATCCAAAGGGCTGCCCCACCGCAGGTGGCTCCAAATGGCCACGCCCACTCCCACTCTGGGGTGATTCCCTATCCTCCTTTCGCAGAGCTATGGTGCAGTGTCGGACTCTCTAGAAGATCCGCCGCACGCAAAACTTTGCACGCCTTGGGGGCCCTTCATGAAAGACCTTGTGATCGAACTGATTCTGATCGCAATGATCGTGGTTCCGCTGGTTGCCGACTCGCTCGAACCCTGCCGCACCACGAATCGCCGTAGCTCGGTACCGCGCCGCACGCACTAGCGCCCACTCGCCGCATCTCCTCCGGCAAGCGCCGGGGCTCCCGCGTCTCCAGTCCCTAGTCCCTAAGTCCCTCAGTCCCCGTCTTCTTGGTCCCTTGGTCCCTTGATCCCTCGGTCCCTCGTTCCCTGCCCGTGTGAGCCAAATCACATCCCCACCCCCCATCCACGGTTGACCATGGTCCTGCAGGCTCGTATCGTTAAAAAGGTAGAGACCATGAAAAAATCCCCAAAAACTTTGCAGGTAAGTATTGCCGTCGCCGTCATCCTCGGCACCATCGCCTGGCTGGCTTTCACCGGCTACGGTTCCAGCAAGAGCTATTACGTCACCATCGCCCAGTTGGGCGGAATGGGCGACAGGGCGTATCACAGCAATCTGCGCGTCGAGGGCTTCGTCGAGCCTGGCTCCATCGAGCGCAATGGGCCACACGTCAACTTCGTCCTCAATGAATTTGAAAGCCACTCGCCCAACGCCGCTAGTGGACGCCTTCTGAAGGTCAGTTACAAGGGAGCCGAGCCGCCGCCTGACACCTTTAAGGACGACGCGCAGGCGCTGGCCATGGGCACCTATGGTCGCGACGGCGTTTTTCATGCCACGGTGCTTCAGGCCAAGTGCGCCAGCAAGTACGCACCGGCACAGCCCGGCGCGCAGCCGCCTGCTGCCGCCCCGACCAAGCCGGCCAGCGCATCCAACCCTGCGCCCCCTGCTCCTTCCTCAACCCAGACCGCCTCAAACTGACGGCATGACCGCGAACGCATCATGACAGGGAACGCATCGGGCGCCGAACCCGGAACGCATTGCGCTCAGGTCCATACTTGCGCTCGGCTCGACAAGGTGTCCAGGCTCTTTGGCAGCTTTGCCGCGCTGCGCCAAGTCACGGTCGATCTGGAACCCGGTCGCTGCTATGTGCTCCTCGGCGAAAACGGCGCCGGAAAATCCACGCTGTTGCGCATTTTGGCAGGACTGCTGCGCCCGAGCTACGGCACGGTGCGTGTCTTCGGCAACTCAGAACCGCAGCAGGAACGCGCGCGCATCGGCTACATGAGCCATGCGCCCATGCTCTACGACGAGCTCACCGCCCAGGAGAACCTGCGCTACTTCGCCAGCCTTTATCCCGGCCGCAACTGCCTCACGCCTGCCGACGCTCTGCGCCAGGTGGGTCTCGATCCCGAGCTGAATCGGCCTTTCGGTCATTACTCGCAGGGCATGCGCCAACGCACCTCGCTCGCCCGCGTGCTCGTTCCCTCGCCGGAGCTTCTGCTGCTCGACGAGCCTTTCTCCAACATGGACGTGGAAAGCGCGCGGCAAATGGTTGAGCTGCTCGCCCGCTTCCGCCAGAGCGATCGCACTATCGTCCTCACCACGCATCAGCGCGACCTCGCCGCGCCCATCGCCGATTGGGTGCTCACCCTCCATGCCGGCCGCGTCGCATCCTTTGAGCCAGGGAGCCCGACGCTATGAAGACCAATGGCGCACGCTATCTCGAATGCCTCGGCATCACCTTCGAATTGCGCGAGTACGAGGTCGATCCTAACGATCTCACTGCGATCACGGTTGCGAAAAAGATCGGCATGCCCGCCGAGCAGGTTTTCAAAACTTTGCTGACGACCACCGGCGCTGGCGATTACGTCTTCGCGGTGATTCCCGGCGACGCCGAACTTGACTTCAAGAAACTCGCTCGCGCCGCAGGCTGGCGTAAAGCGGAGATGTCCCCGCTCAAAGATGTGCAGCCGCTCACTGGCTACATCCGCGGCGGCGTTACCGTCTTCGGCGCCAAAAAATCCTATCCGGTTTTCGTCGATGAAACCGCAATCCTCTTCGATACCATCAGCGTTTCCGCGGGAACCCGCGGCACGCAATTGATTCTCGCTCCCGACGATTACCTGCGCGCCGCAGCTGCGATCGGCGAGCCCGTCGAAACCGTTGATCTCACCAAAGATACGAAGCCTGTCACCGCGGATGGCCGCTCATGACCCGCGCTCTCTGGACGCATCTCGCCAAGGATCTCCGCATCGAATGGCGCACGCTCGACGCCATGATCTCCATGCTTTTCTTCTCGGGCCTCGTGGTCGTGCTTTTCTCGATCGCCTTCGATCCGCGCGGCGAGTTCTCGCAGCAAATCTCCGGCGGCGTGCTCTGCGTAGCCACCATGTTCGCTTCGGTCAGCGCGCTCAATCAGGCCTGGGCACGCGAAATCAGGCATCAAGTGATGGACGCGCAGCGCATGGTTCCCGCGCCTGGCGCGGAGCTCTTCCTCGCCAAAGCCATCGCCAACTTTCTCTTCGTCACCATCGTGCAGGTCGTTCTGGCACCGTTCTTCTTCATCTTCTACAACCTGCACATCTCGGGCAATCCCTGGCTCCTCGCGCTGGTGTTGCCGCTGGGAACATGGGCTCTGGTGTGCAACGGCGTCTTCTTTGCCGCGCTCTCCATGAGCAGCCGCAACCGCGAGCTGCTGCTTTCGCTCATTCTCTTTCCCATCTTCATTCCCGCGCTTCTCGCCATGGTGCAATCCACTACCGCCATCTTCACCGGCGACAGCGATCCCACGCTTTGGATCAAGATGCTCCTCGGCTACGACATCATCTTCACTACCGCGAGCCTCTTGCTCTTCGACACCATCTTCCACGCGGAATAGCTGCCGCCCGATGCGCGCGTAACTATTCTTGGTTCGGTTGCTCCTGTTGGCTGGGCTGATCGCCTGGCAGCGGCAGCTTCTCCCTCACGGTCGGCTGCGGAGTGGCGTTCGACTGCGGATTCGGATTCACGATGCCGTTGTCGCCCTGGCCTGAGTTCGTCGCCTGATCCTGCCCTGACGCACCATTGCCTCCGTTGTTGTTGGGATCGTTGGCCATCGCCTGCAGCTCCGACTTCCTGTACCTCGGAGCGCTCACATAGCCATGGATGTGATCTTTCGAAATCTCATTGATCACGATCTCGATGGGCTGCGCGCTGTCGGGCTCATAGAACATCGCGGGCTGATAGAGATTCACGTGCTTCTGCTGCAGGTTGCGATCATCCACCATCAGCATCAGGTCGGCATATTGGCGCTTGTTGTTGGCCTTGCGCAGGCTGATGCCTACCGGACCTTCGCGCTTGAACTGCTTGGCTTTGCTCAGGTCGAATTCAAAGTAGTTGCTCTCGCCTTTCTTTTCGAGCACCACCAGCTCGCCGTGCGTCCTCGCAATCGACCCGCCCAATTCGGTGCGCGCGCTCGCGAGATCGGTTTGCGTACTCGTCAAATCGCTGCGCGTAGCGTCGATCTCCTTACCCTGTGCGTCAAGCTCCGATTGCAGCTTCTTGAAGCGCGGATCCTGCGCGCTGCCACGGCGGATTCCCGCGCGTCAACCGTTCGTTGCGGTGCTTACAGTCGTTCCCTTCGAATCGCCTGTTGGGTTCGGTTTGGTTTCGCTCGCCACCAGCGAATTCACCCTTGCCGCCAAAGCGTCAACTTGGGACTGAGTGGTTGTGAGCTGCGTTGTCACCTGCGCATTCTTTGTTGACATGCTTTGCGCGATGTTGTGTTCGTGAACTGCATACACAACGCCTGCTACAGCAATCACTGCCGCGATCACTGCAGCCGCGATGATCGAGCCCATGCGTTTTGCATCCACCGCATGCTCTGAGTTCTGGGAGCTCTCCATGTCCATAAAAAACCTCCGGAGATTCGTCTCATTTGGCAGACAAGTCTCCGTTAAGGTGCATGCAGCTCCGCTTCCAAAGTGGAAGAAGCGCAACCTCTTGAGGAAACGTGGCTTATTTCCAGCATGGATTCGAACTACCGGGCAAAATCTTCCCAAACCGGAAATTCTTGCCATGCAACTTTGCCGCCGAGCCAGAAGTTGAGCCGCGCAGTTTCGCAGAAACGCACGGACTGTGAGACTGCGAGAGTTTTTCGTGTAAGCGGTTGATTTTCCCGCGACTTCCGGGCTTCACAGTTTCACGAGTCGGATTTTCGGCGGGAACGCCGGGCACCGGTTTCAAGTTTCTAGTTTCCGGTGTCAGGACCCCCGGGGGTGGGGGGTCAGGAGGGGGAGGGGGTGGAAAGGCAGGGAACAAAGGAACGAGGGACCAAGAAAACAGGGACTAAGGGACCTAGGGACTTGGGACTGGCCCCTGATCTCTAAGCTTTGGTTTTATTGTGCGCCAGAAGGGGGAAATTATATGCAAATCGGGGGGAAGTTTATTTTCGGTCGCCGGACGCCCCGCGCCGCCCGTCATCGCCGCCCGCTGTCCAGGGTCCGGAAGCTGCGCTGTGAATTTCAAGAGAATCCAATTCAAAGGCACCGCGGAATGCTTTATGCTAATCGACGCCATGTCTTGATCACGCTTGGCGCCCCGGGCCTGCCCCCTATTTGCCAGGAATGACGGCTTCAAATTTACAACCGAGCACTGGAGGAGATGTCATGGCAATGATTACGACCAAAGACGGCGTTCAGATTTTCTATAAGGATTGGGGTCCGAAAGACGCACAGCCCATCGCGTTTCATCACGGCTGGCCTCTGGCGTCGGACGACTGGGACGCGCAGATGCTGTTCTTCCTTTCGCACGGCTATCGCGTGGTTGCGCATGACAGGCGCGGTCACGGCCGCTCCGAGCAGGTGGGCACCGGCCACGACATGGACCATTACGCGGCGGACGCCTCGGCGGTGGCCGAGCATTCTCGACCTGAAAAACGCGGTCCACATCGGCCATTCGACGGGCGGCGGCGAGGTGGCGCGCTATGTCGCAAAATACGGTCAACCGCAAGGCCGTGTGGCCAAGGCGGTACTGATCTCTGCTGTTCCCCCGCTCATGCTCAAGACCGCAAACAACCCCGACGGGACGCCGATCGAAGTGTTTGACGGATTCCGCAAAGCACTGGCTGCGAACCGGGCACAGTTCTACCTCGATGTGGCTTCGGGTCCGTTTTACAGCTTCAACCGGCCCGGCGCGAAGGTGTCGCAGGGAATCATCCAGAACTGGTGGCGTCAGGGGAACATCGGCGGCTCGCTCGCTCAGTACGAAGGCATCAAGGCTTCTCCGAGACAGACCAGACGGACGATCTGAAAGCGATCACAGTGCCGACCCTCGTGATGCAGGGCGACAATGATCAAGTTGTGCCTTACAAAGACGCTTCCTTGTTGCAAGTGAAGTTGATCAAGAATAGTACGCTCAAGATCTACCCCGGCTACCCTCACGGCATGATGACCACGCATGCCGACGTGATCAACGCGGACCTGCTGGCGTTCATCCGAAGCTGAAACCGTGCGGGGCCGGGTTTTCGGACCTGGAAACCACGGCCCCAGACCGCACCGCCGAACGCGGCTTTGTATCAGGGCGCGGCTTTAGCCGCGCCGCAAACCGTCCACAAATTTTTGAGAAATCTAGGCCGCGGCGAAGCCGCGCTCCTAAACGCAAGGGTGAGGTTTGTGCTTTCCCACATCTCAACATCGAGTG
>CAVSQE010000002.1:0-4055 GCA_963729915.1 uncultured Acidobacteriota bacterium
TTTAGCGGGTCGAGTGGTTTAGAGCAGGATCCTTAGTGCATAGTCGATAAAACGGGAAGGGGTCCTCGGTAAGAGATCATTCGTAACTGAGTTGCGCCTTGCGACTGCCGATGAACGTAGAATTGCTCGGTAATGCCAGTGTCGGGGCTTGTGCTTTGACAGTCCTTCACAGAAAGAATCGAATTGCTCTGCTGGAAGCTGAGGTCCCATCTCAGCAATCCTCAGTACAAGAGACTTAGTAATCCTACGATTCTGCGTCGGACTGAGGAGTTTACAGTAGGTCCGAAAAGGGATCGTGCGACGGCGAAAGTTACATCTACGGCAGGACATCACGATATTGGCCGCCCAATCCGTCCCTCCCATGCATACCGGGTCCAAGTGGTCCTTCGTTGGCCTTAGTTCATCGCCGAATCGCCTGTTGCAATAGATGCAACGATGATTTTGGAGTGTGAGTATCTCCCTGATTTCCGAGGCGCGGTGTTTACTGCCCGAAATCTTAAAGAGCTCCTTTCGCCACTCACTCCTTTCTCTGGAGTATTCCCATTTGCTAAGGCGTTGAAACGCGTCATCGTATGCTTCCTCTGATATTCGCCAAACTGGATAGCCGCATCCGCAAACGATGTACGGACGCTTAACGAGGTACGGGCGCTTTCTGTTGCTCCTCGATTCCAAGTACAGCAATGGGCGTAGGGCTATCTCGTTCGATTGGCTGCCACATTTAGAACACTTAGCCCTGCTCAGAAACAATCTTTTGAAACCCGCTTCAGCCTTGCGAGGAAATTCACGCCCCTTGAAAAGGTGAAGAGCGGCTACGTGATCCCTTGCGTTGGCTTCCTTGTATTTGTCGCCGCCCAGGAACCCCGTATCGGCGCATAGATTTGACAGAGGGAACCCGCCGCTGGCCCAATCGCCGAGAGTCCAATAGTCGGGATCATGGACAACAAGCCATCGAATTGCTACTTCTGCCGAAGCGTGTCCTTTCGAAAGTTCACCAGCCACTTTCCTAGCCGTCCAAGTGTTCCCACGCAAGAATACTTTCGGACCGGAGTAATGAAAATAGCTGCGCGGTCCCTTTACTGACCATCCGTCACGAAGCAATTCTTCCATCGGCGTTAGAGTCTCGCGTTCATTATGGCACTTTTCCGAGCCGGCCAATTCATCCACTCTTTCTTGGCGGATTCATGCGCGTATCGGTTAAGCTTCGGAAAGGGGGCAGCCAAATGGGGCGTTCACGAGAGGATTTTATTGAGAAAACGGGCGGGTATCGCATTGATGAGCCGATGTCTTTTGATCCATCGCACGGAATGAGGATTCGAGAGCTGGAGAACAGACTGAAGTCGGGGAACCTGACGTTGGAGGAGGCCGAGAAAGTTCGAAAGATGATCTGCAACTTGAAAGGGCTTCCTCCTGATGAGTGGGATTATGAGGCGGGATGATTCTCCTTCCCGGATGAGGTCTCCGCCCGAATTCGTTCAGAAGCACAAGCCTCGGGTGTTCTGCCCGGTAGCAGCATTTCGCTACTCCACCGTCACGCTCTTGGCCAGGTTGCGCGGCTGGTCCACGTCGCAGCCGCGGCGCACGGCAATGTAATACGCCAGCAGTTGCAGCGGGACGATTTCAATGAGCGGCGAGAGCAGCTCCGGAGCGGGCGGAATATAAATTACGTGTTCCACAAGGCCGCCGATGGTCTCATCGCCTTCGGTCGCCACCGCGATCACGCGCCCGCTCCGCGCCGTCACTTCCTGAATATTCGAGAGCGTCTTCTCATAACGCAGCTTCGATGCCGGATCGGCCGCATCGCGCGTGGCCAGCACCACCACCGGCAGCGTCTCGTCGATGAGCGCGTTGGGCCCGTGCTTCATCTCGCCCGCCGGGTATCCCTCGGCGTGGATGTAGGAGATCTCCTTCAGCTTTAATGCGCCCTCGAGCGCGATCGGGAAATGAATGCCGCGCCCCAGGTAGAGAAAATCCCGCGCCGTCGAGAAATCTTTGGCCAGCTCCTCACACTGCGCCGACCGGCCCCGAAGAACTTCTTCGATCTTGGCCGGAATGCGGCCGAGCTCCTCGATGTAGGCAACGGAATGTTCTTTGTCGAGGCGCCCGCGGAGTTGCCCGAGCTTCATGGCGAGCAGAAACAGCGCCGTCAACTGCGCGGTAAATGCCTTGGTAGAAGCGACGCCGATCTCCGGTCCCGCGTGGGTGTAAATGGCGCCGTGCGCCTCGCGCGCCACCATGGCGCCTACCACGTTGCAAATGGCCACGGTCTTTGATCCGAGCGCCTTCATCTCGCGTTGCGCGGCGAGCGTGTCGGCGGTTTCGCCGGATTGCGTAATGAGCAACCCGAGGGCATTGCGATCGGGGATGGGATTGCGGTAGCGGTACTCGCTGGCGTAGTCCACGTCAACGGGAAGACGCGCCAGCCGCTCGATCATGTATTTGCCCGTCAACGCGGAGTGCCAACTGGTACCGCACGCGGCGATATTGATGCTGGAGGCGTCGGCGAGTTCTTCGTCCGGAATCTCCATTTCGCCGAGGAAGATCTTGCCGGAGTCCAGCGACACGCGTCCCATCGTGGTGTCGGTAATGGCTCGCGGCTGCTCCCAGATTTCCTTGAGCATGAAGTGCTTGTAGCCGCCCTTTTCCGCCTGGATCGGATCCCATTGGACGTGCGTCAGTTCGCGTTCTACCGGCCGGCCGTCAAAATCCGTCAGCGTCACGCCTTCGCGCGTCAGAATCGCCATGTCGCCGTCGGCAAGAAAATAAATGTTCCGCGTGTGATGCAGAATTCCCGGCACGTCGCTCGCGACAAACGCTTCGCCCTCGCCCACGCCGATCACCACCGGCGGTCCCAGTCGCGCCGCCACAATCTTGTTCGGCTCAGCCGCGCTCAGCACGCCCAGCGCAAATGCGCCCGTCAGCCGCTTCACTGCCCGCCGCACCGCGTCTTCAAGCTTGATGGGTTTGCCCGCCGCCTCTGCCTCGTTCTGCACTTGCTCAATCAGGTGGGCAATAATCTCGGTGTCGGTCTCAGTCACAAATTTGTGGCCCTGCGCGGTCAGCTCCCGCTTCAGCTCCAGGTAGTTTTCGACGATGCCGTTGTGCACCACGACAATGCGCCCCGTGCAGTCGCGGTGCGGGTGCGCGTTCTCTTCTGTGGGCCGCCCGTGCGTCGCCCAGCGCGTGTGCCCAATGCCGAAGGTGCCGTCCAGCGGATGCTCGCGCAGCACTTCTTCAAGGTTCGACAACTTGCCTGGGGCGCGCCACACCTCGAGCTTCGGGTTCCCAGCCTTGCCCACGGCAATGCCCGCCGAGTCGTAACCTCTATATTCCAGGCGTCTTAGGCCTTCAATGATGACGGGCACGACTTTCTTGGGTCCGACATATCCGACGATTCCGCACATAACAAGATTTTAAGCGACTTGCGCCGAAACCGCTGTGACACAAACGGGGGAACGGGCGAACCACAGTTCGACCCGCCGGTCGATAAAATACGATAACGACGTGAACGCCCGAGCGAGCGATACCTTCCCTGGAGGAAAACCATGCAGATCGTCGCATTCGTTGCAGGCGTGGCTTGCCTGTTCATCATCCTGCTCGACGCCTTCCAGACCATCATCCTCCCGCGGCGCGCGACCGGACATCTCCGGCTCACGCGCGTTTTCTACGTCACAACGTGGAGGCCCTGGGCGTTTTTCACACGACGGCTGCGCAACCCGCGCCGGCGGGAGACGGTATTCAGTTTTTACGGGCCACTCTCGCTGATCCTGCTCCTTGTTGTGTGGGCCGCCGCAATGGTCCTGGGTTTTGGGCTCATCTATTTCGCGCTCGGCAGTCCCTTTGTCGATGCAGCGCACCGAGCGGGCTTTCAATCGGATCTCTACGTAAGCGGAACCACCATCTTCACGCTAGGCCTCGGAGACGTGACGCCGCAAAATCCCTGGGCGCGCGCGCTCGTGATTTTGGAGGCGGGCACTGGGCTTGGTTTTCTGGCCGTCGTGATGGGGTATTTTCCCGTACTTTACGCTGCCTTTTCGCGGCGCGAGGTAAGTATCTCG
>CAVSQE010000003.1:0-589199 GCA_963729915.1 uncultured Acidobacteriota bacterium
CGTTTATCGGCACGAATCCGTGGCCATTGCGGTTAGTATTCGAAGTGCGCGTGACGCGGGAGGAATCCGACCCTTTGCAAACTGCTACCCGCCTGGGTTGCTGAGCTTGCCGATCAATTCAGCCAAGAGTCTTTCCAACCTTGCGCGTACCGTGGAGGTACATAAGGTTGACGCTTCGGTCTGTACCTCAGAATCATTACACTTTATGCAGTCTCGCCTGGCCGAAGGGCCTTGATCGATTGCGCCTCCGCTGCCTAGCCGCACGCGCAGAGATGCCATCGTGGGACCGACGCCAACCTTAATATGCATTCACTCTCTGAGGGATACAACCGCTGCAATAACTTGCGGCTGCGCGCTTTTCGTCTTTCAATAAGCGGCGGTTTGCAATCAGCCGCACCCATACTGGAATGAATTTGATCCGGCTGCCGGTGGCTAGGGCGATTACGTAGGCTCGCGCACATTTCTCATAAAGCTCGGTGTTGAGAACGACGCGTTCGCAGGTCATTCCCAGGCAAAGCAATCGCTCTCCAAGCAGCGCCGCATTGGTCCCGTGCCGGAAGGTCTCTCTGACCAAGTTTTCGCCCACGTTTTCCTCGTCCGGCAACGGTCCAAGGGATGGGCCAATGTGCCTCACCTGTTCGTCGAAGATTGCCGGCAAGCGGCCGCCAAACCTGGCCAGCAGGCGCGCGCCCCCGGGGCTTGAAATCGCCACGGCGCCGGCATCGGCGCGCGTCCGGTAGACCGATGCATGAAGGCCACGCAGGCCCTCTTCGGACAAGATGGAAACCGTATGCAGATGGGCGGGGCCCATCTGCCGCCAATCCTCGTGTCCGGAGGTCAGAATCATTTCCATATTGCCGGGAATGCGCATGGAAAGACTGTCGGCCGGGGAATGGAAGAATCCCTTGCCTGCAAGCCGCCGGCATGCTTCGAGGAATTGCGTTTCCATCTGCGCCTGCTGCATGACCGCCCTCGAATCAAACCAGTTTCAGCACGTCCTCGAAACGGTTGAGCGCATCGTCGATGACCGAATCGGTATCGGCAAGCCCGGTATAGATCCTGCTGCCGGCGAGAGTGACGATGCCATGCGCGCTGAAGGCCGCCCCCATTTCCTCCATCATGTGTTTGCGGGGCCCGGCTTCTCTCATCAACTTGATGGGATTGCGCATGCTCATGAGCATCACGCCCGAGGTTTGCAGGTGGACGATGGAGCCGAGGTTGTAGGCCACATAGGGCAAGCCTAGACGATCGATGATTGCGGCGAGGCCTTTGCGCAACCGATCTCCGGCGCGTCCGGCCTTCACGGCGGCATCCGTGCGCCGCATCTCGTGAATGGCAAAATAGCCGGCGGCGCAGGAAAGAGGATTGGCGGACAGAGTTCCCCCGACAAAGACGCGCTCGGAAGTGACGCCGATGTCGCCGGCGAGCAGCATCATCACGTCGCGGCGTCCGCCGATGCCGCCGGCCATCGGGTACCCGCCGGTCAGGCATTTTCCCAGCACGGTAATGTCGGGTTTCACTCCGAAATAACCCTGTGCGCCTCCCATGCCTACACGAAACCCAGTAACCACTTCGTCGAAGATGAGCAGTGCGCCAAATTCCGTGCAGAGTTTCCGCAGCTCCCGGTTGAAGTCGCGGTGGATGGGACGGGTGCCGCTCTCCGGCCCCAAAGGCTCAACAATGATGGCGGCGGTTCCGCCGCGCAGCCGGTTGAGCCACAGTGTCCGGCGCAACGCGTCCAGATCGTTGGGGAACCGCTCCTGGATATGGGCTGTCGATGCGCGGGGTATGCCGACGGCGTCTCTGCGGCCCGTGCCGGGAACGCGCATGCCATACACCATCTGGTCGCTCCAGCCGTGATAGGCGCCGCCAATCTTGATGACCCACTTTCGGCCTGTATAAGCGCGCGCCAGGCGAAGTGCGGCCATCACCGCTTCCGTTCCCGAGCCCAGCATCCGGAACATCTCAATAGCAGGCATGGCCGCGCAAATCAGCTCGGCCAGCTTCACTTCATATTCATGCAAAAGGCCAGTCACCGGGCCGCAGTAGTCGATCAATTCATAAACCTGCTTGCGAACGGATTCGTCGTTGGAGCCAAGCAGCGTAGGTCCCCCGGCTTTGAGGAAATCGATATAACGATTGCCATCAACATCGGTGAGCCAGGCGCCCCCTGCGGCGGCAATGGCCAGAGGAAAGGGATAGTTAAAAGCGAGATTATGCTGTATGCCGCCGGGAATGACGCGCTGCGCTTGTTCGTAAAGACGCCGCGATCCAGAGCACTTTCGGCGGAAGTAATCCAGGACGGTTTCCATGTTTTCGCGGCGGATGGCGCGGATCGGCTGCTTCACAAGCTCCGCGAGGCGCGCGTAGAGCTCGTCCGTATCGGGCCATTCCGAGATGCCATATGCAGGCGCCGACACGTTAAAGTCGAGCAAGGGCATGGTGGTGCCTGAGGTGATCATTGTTGGGACTCCCTATCTCCGGAACTGACAAGCAGTGTGAGAATGTCTGTCCCGGATGGTTCGCAGCCCGATGCTACCCGGCTGCCGATGGCATGGCGAAAGAAGGCGGCACAGGCCAACTCCAGAGTTTCAACCTTGGCCACCGTCTCGCCCAGCGTGGAACCGCAGCAGACCACACCGTGGTTGCGCATCAGATAAGCATTGATCTCCGGTCGAAGCGTCTTGCGCAGTTTCGACGCAAGCCAGCTTGTGCCTGAAGGTGCATAACCCACAAAGGCGGCCTTCTGCCCCAAAACGGCCCGGTGAAGCGGATCGTCAATCTCCAACGCATGCCCAAGCAGGGTATAGGCGCTGGCAATGGGTTGGTGAGTGTGAATACTGGCGCGACAGTCCTGCCGCGTCCTGAGGACATAAGCATGCAACTTCTTCTCGATGGAGGGCTGGCGATCCCCGGCGACGCGCGCGAGATCGTCCAGCCGGAGCACGCAGATATCTTCCGGCCGCATCGTATAGTAATCGGTCGCGGAGGGCGTGATCGCAAAACTGGTATCGTCAACGCGGCAGGCGACATTGCCTCCCGTTCCCGCAAGATATCCCTTATCTGCCAGCTCCAGGCAGGCCGCAATCACCTCACGACGGACCTGATCGAAGCTCATAATTGCACTTTCCTAGAGGGATTCAAGCGCCGATATAAAGGCGCCAGGCGCCGATAGGCAAGTTTGAAGGTCCGAAAGAGGTCGTCGTAGACAGCCTTCCTTCCAGAATCCGGCAGATACGTGTGGCGGAACGATATCAAGTCAGGGATATCCGGGTAAGAAATAGCTCCGATTCCCACATAGCCAATCAGAGCTGCTCCAACGGCGTTGGCCTGGATGGGAGAATTCACTTGCCGGACAGGAATGCCCAGTATGTCCGCGAAGATCTGGCACCAGACATCTGAGGCCGCACTCCCACCCACGATCGTAATCCGATCGAGTGGCTTGCCAAGGAAGCGATTGAAAGGTGTGACCATCCAGCGCGTGTTGAGAGCAACTCCTTCAAGGAAGGCGCGGATCACATCGGCGCGGGAGTGTTCGAAAGAGATATTTAGCAGACCGGCGCGCAAACTGGGGTTATCGACTGGACTGCGTTCACCAAACAACCAGGGCGTGTAAAGCAGACCTCGAGCCCCGGGCGGGACGGACGCTGCAGCTCTCTCCAAAACAGCATAGATATCGGACGGCCGCTCCATGCCGAACTCGTCCGGATGGAAGAGAATTTTGTCGCACAGGAATGAAAGATTGGAGCCGGCCGAGGACTGAACCGCGGATGCAAGATAGCGCCCGTTGATGGCGCACGGTACTGAGGCAATCTTCGCAAACACATCTGTCTTCTTGAAGGGGACATGCGCTCCGATCCAGGACGAGGTGCCGACATAGAGGTGAGCCTCGCCATCCCGGACCGCGCCCGATCCGATGGCCGCTGCGGAGTTGTCCACAGCGCCGGCCACCACCGGCGTGTCTTGCGGCAGCCCCAGCTCCTGAGCAGCCGACGGGCACAGGGGACCGAGCACATCGGTGCAGCGCACAATCTCCGGCAATTTTTCCAGATCAAATCCGGATTGGGCAACCAGCTTTCGGTCGTAATGGATGTTATCGAGGTCGCGATTGTCGGTAACCCAGGAGGTCAGAACGGAATCTACTGTGGCGACGAACCGGCCGGTGAGACGCAGGTTCATGTAGTCCAAGGCGCTCAAGAATTTATGAGTCCGATCGTAGATCTCCGGCCACGCCTCCTGGATGAAGGCCATGTGTCCCGCGGGATCTTTTCCGGAGAGCGCAGGAGCTCCACCGGCGCGATGGATCCAGCGCCATAATTTGACAGGTCCGTAACCAGCCACGGACAGCATCCGGTTTCCGGCGCGGCTGCGAACCGCATCCGCCCCGCGCATATCGATCCACGACAGCCCCCGATGCAGCGGCTGACCCGCCCGATCGACGGGAACCGTGCATTCGCCCTGGCAGGAACAGCAAATGGCGGCAATTTCTGCACCCGTGCCCGGCAGTTTCCCGATAAGCTCACGGGCAGCCCCGATGAATGCGCTCCACCAATCTTCCGGCGCCTGTTCCGCGCCAACTCGATCGACGAAGTGGAGAGGAACGGGACGAAAGGACCACATCTGGACGACGCCGTCCTCTGCGACCAGAGCGCACTTGCAGCCCGAAGTTCCCAGGTCGACGGCGAGTACGAGCCGGTTGTGACGCGCAGCCACCATGGCTTCCCCTGTCTCTTTCACACAAAACTTACCAGCACGAGGAACTTTCGAAGATAATATGAGCATCCGTCAGCTTTGTCAATCGAATCGCTTACCTCTGCGCAGCGCAAAGCGCGGAACCCTGCGCCCGGAGTGACGCTGGTCACGGGCCATGTCAAAGAGTATTCTCGCATTCGCGGCATTCCGCCAAGCGCTGCTTCTCGCGCCGCCAACGTGTGGTGTATGGTCAATGTGATGAACATGCAGCGGTTTCGTTGAAGACGCGCAATGCGATGCTGTTCAGGCTCTGCAACGGATTTCCTCCGTTTCTGCGATCGTGCGGCGCAACTGCGCGCCGTTGCCGACGATGCCAGTCTTGTCTGTCAGGGAACGGAAATGACATGCGGGATTTAATCGTGCGAGGGAACGATGTTCCAAGTTGAAGGCCGGACACAGATCAAGCGAATACCACGCCAGGAGCGCAGTCAGGTGCGGTTCGAGCGCGTGTTGGAATCGGCTCTGCGCCTGTTCGCGGCGCGCGGGTACGAAAGCGTTTCGATGCGCGAGATCGCCCGCGAGGCGAAGATGCCGATCGCTTCGGTGTACCAGTATTTCCCAATGAAACTGGCCATCGTGCGCGAGATGTGGACGCGCTACACTTCGGCAATTTCGCAGACTCTGGCGGCCGGAATTCAACGCTCCATTGCGCAAGGCAAGAATGAGGCGTACCACCTGATTGGCATCATCATCGACCGCATGGCGGAACTGCAGGCCTCCAACCCCGCTTTCATCGAGATTTGGAGTTGCGTAGCCGCATCGATTGAACTGCGGGCGCTCAACGTGGAAGACACACTGGAAAATGCCCGCGCCATCGCCGCCGCTTTGCAGAAGATGCATCCTGAGTCCGATCCCAGCGCAGTCTACGACCGCGCCCTGATCGCGATCGAGATGGCGAGCGGCACCACCCGGCTCGCTCTCGTGCTTCCTGAACCCCACCGCGCCCGGGTCTTGCTCTCTTTAAAGTCCGCGATCTCCCTGCTGATCGATCCCGTAACTCTGAACAGTCCGGCGGCATTGCGATCCAGAGAGAAGAAGACGCGCCGCTCCGGCGCTGTTCCGCACGCCAGGTCTACCGGGAAAGCAGCCACTGCAAAATCCGGTCCTTCATTGCGGTGAAAGGCGGGTAGCGCACATCGAGATCGGCCCACAACGACCTGCGCACCACCGCCTTGGCATGGGAAAAGGCGTCAAACGTGTAACGGCCGTGAAATGCGCCCATCCCGCTGTCGCTGATGCCTCCGAATGGAAGGCCAGGCACAATCTGGTTGACCAGCACATCATTGACCACGACGCTTCCTGAACTTATGTCGCAAATCACCCGCTCCTGCATGCGGCGATTCCCGGTGAACAGGTAGAGCGCCAGCGACTTGGGCCGTTTTCTGATGAAGGTGAGCGCTTCTTCAATATTGCCGTACCCGACCACAGGCAGAATAGGGCCGAAGATCTCCTCCTCAAGAACGGCAGCATCGCCGGGCAAATCAGTGAGCACCGTCGGCGCAATATACAAGTCCTGCTCATCCGATTGGCCTCCAACCGCGATCCTGCCCTCGCGCATGAGCGCGAGCAGTCGCGCAAAATGACGCCGGTTCACGATGCGCCCGAATGACTCGCTATGCTGCGGATCAGGCCCATAGAAGCGCAGGATCGCCCGTTTCAGGGACTCGATCAGAGGCAGGCGCAGAGGCTCCGGCGCCAAAACATAATCAGGCGCCACACAAAGCTGGCCGGCATTCATGAAGCGGCCCCAGGCAATCCGGCGCGCGGTCACTTCGAGCGGGGAATCCTCGGCGACGAGGGCCGGATTTTTCCCGCCGAGTTCGAGCGTCACCGGAGTCAGGTTGGCGGCCGCCGCCGTCAACACCATCCGTCCCACCCGGCTCTGGCCCGTGAAAAAGATCTTGTCAAATCGGAATGCGAACAACCGCGATGCTGCTTCAGGCCCACCCTGGATCACAATGACAGCCTGCGGATCGACGTATTGTTCAAGGTGCGCGGCCATGAGGGAAGCGGAATGCGGCGCAATCTCCGACAGCTTGACCACTGCAGAATTGCCGGCTGCCAGCGCGCCTGCGAGCGGAATGAGAATCTGCTGGAAGGGATAATTCCATGTGCCGAGAATCAGCGCCAAACCAAACGGCTCCTGTTGAATCCAGCTTTTCCCGGGCTGCGCCGCAAGCGGAGTGTGAACGCGCCGGGGCCGCAGCCATCGCCGCAAATTGCGCCGCATCAGTTGGATCTCCGATCGGACCATCGTGATATCCGCGAGCCGGGCCTCAACAAGGCATCGGCCCAGGTCAGCTTTCAGCGCTTGCAACATTGCCGCCTCATGGTCCGCCACAAACCGCAGCAGCCCGTCGAGCTGAGCCAGGCGCCACGAGAGTGGGCGGGCGACGCCATCGTCGACGGCTTTTCGCAATTGCTCAAGGCGGCTCTGCGGGAAACTTGTGCCGGTCATTCCGCTCCCGTCTTCATTCATGGGGTTGCCCGAACTCATCATTCCTCATTCCCCCTGGCAACAATGGCCAGTTATCCATGCCTACGCGCACTGCACTCCGCGGCGGCCAAGACCACAAAGAGGAACCGTTATGTCAAAGCAGCAGTCACCTGCGCCCCTGTCATCCCGCGAAACCTGACCATACAATAAAGCCCCAGCGCAACAGCATTGAGCGCGAAAACAAATACCCCCACGGAGGACGCGCCATAAGCGGCGCTCAAAATCGCCGCCAGCCCAGGTCCAATCCCATTGCCAAGCGTTACCAGGGCGGTGCTCACCGCAATTGCCCGTCCTAGGCGATCGAGGCTCGCCGCGAGAGCGAGTTGATAAATCACCGACGAAAGGTTGGTGACCGACTGCAAAACATTCGCCGTGACATAGACCCAGTGGAGCGGAATCGTGCTCACGAAAAGAATGGAGAGCGCATTGAGCGCGACGAGCACGAATAGAGAGGTGAAGCGCCCGAACCGGTTGCCGGCCCAGGCGGCCGCAACCGCGCCAAGCAGGAGGAGCAGCGTGGCGGCCGAGAGAATCATTCCGATCGCATGGTGATTGAAGCCGGCGTAACGGCCATAGGTTTCTTCCATGCTCCAGAAGGCGCCCTGCCCCAGTTGCGTCAGGAAGACAGCCGCAACGGCAAGTACACCAGCCCTGGCAAAAGCCGTGCGCGATGCAGGGCGCGTGACTGCCGTCCGCGTGGATGGCGAGGGCAGACGCCTGAGCAGGTAAGTTCCGACCACACAGATCGACAGAAGGCAGATATAGGGCGCTCGGTATCCCAACCTGTTAACCATGTAAGGCAGCACGGCCAGCCAGAATGCGGCGTCAATAATGGATACGATGGTCAGGAGCGCGATCAGTCGCTCCCGGTCAATTCCTCGCGACAGAACGCTGATTGCCTCCGCGCCCACAACACCCGCGCCAATTCCGGCCAGGAGCCTGGACGCAAGGAGCGCCGAAAGCGCGGGAGAGATGAGAGTGAACGCTGTAGCGACCATCGCAAGCAGGCCGCCGGCCAGGGCCCAGTGTCGCGCAGAATGGTTGCGGGCCCATGCGGACAGAAATAAGGTCGTGAGGGCGGACGCAGCCAGCTCCAGGCTCAACAGGAATCCTGCGGTCCTGGCTGAAAGGCCCGCGTGAACCTCAAGCGTGTCGATCAACAGCGGCATCAGGAACAGGTTGGTCGTGACAATGAGCTGCGACCCGATCGCGGGGAGCAGAATCATCCTGTCGCGCCTCTGCGGCAAAACCCTCTTCAGCACCAGCTCACCTCTGCGGCAACCTGGAAAGATGCGCAGCCGTGCATGCCGTTCGGATGCACGATCAAAGCTCCTCCAGCATCAGATGACGATGGATCGCTTCATTAAAGATGCGCACTCCTGCGCTGTCAATTGGAAACTTGCGATCCACCTTGCGTTCGGCCCTGAAACTGGTGGAATGCGAACTGTGGTTTTGGCCCTCGTTCGACAGTCCACGTTGCCTTGAGGATAATATGGGCGAAGATCACGTTGCATGAAAGCAAGGAGCATGGGATGAAAGTGGCCGGAATCGCAGCCGCCGTGGTCGGAAGTACAATGATCGCAACCTGCGCCTTTGCGCAGCCGGCCGCGCAGGGTGTTGATCCTGATGCTTCCGTCCGGATCAATCAGATCCAGGTCATCGGCACGCATAACAGTTATCACGCCGGACTTTTGCCTGGGATCACAAAGCTGATCCAGCAAAAAGAGCCCCAGGAATTCGAGGGCCTTGACTACGCGCACGCCGATCTGGCCACGCAGTTGAATCGTGGCATCCGGCAGATCGAGCTGGACATCTTCGTCGACAGCAAGGGCGGCCTCTTTGCCCATCCGCTGGGCCCGGCGCTCTTGGCGCAGGTCGGACTGCCCGCCGATCCCGATCCCTATCCGAACGGCCTGATGTTGAAGCCCGGATTCAAAGTCATGCACGTCCAGGACATCGATTACGCGAGCAACTGCCAGCCATTCACCGCTTGCCTGCAGATTGTTCGCACCTGGTCCAAGGCCCACCCGGGGCACGTCCCCATCTTCATCCTGATCGAGACCAAGCACGGCGTACCCAATCAAGCGCTTCCCTGGACCGTTCCCGAGCCCTGGACTCCAGCCGCTTTTGACGCGCTGGATGCGGAGATTCGCTCCGTCTTCCTGGACGGCGAAGTCATCACGCCAGATCAGGTGCGCGGCCGTCACCGCACGCCCAATGAGGCGGTGCTGAAGGGCGGCTGGCCCACGCTTGCGCGGTCACGCGGCAAGGTAATCTTTCTCATGGATCAGGATTGGGCCGGGCCTATTTACCTCGAAGGCCATCCTGCGTTGCGCGGCCGCATCCTCTTCACCAACGCGACTCCCGGCCAGCCCGATGCCGCATTTCTCGAAGAAAATGACGGCAACGCGGACGCCATAGCAGCGCTGGTCCGCCAGGGATATCTGGTCCGCACCATGGCGGATTCCGGCACCGTCGAGGCGCGAAGTAACGATACGTGCCGGCGCGACATGGCCCTCAAGAGCGGAGCCCAGATCGTCAGCACCGACTATCCCCAATCTGAGCCAGGCCGGTGGTCGGGTTACTTTGTGGCCTTATCCAATGGAGAGCCGGCCCGGTGCAACCCGATCGTCGGTCCTGCCGACTGCGTGGATTCGATGCTTGATTTCGTTTTGCCCCGTTGACTTTTTCCGCCCGCCGAGCGCCATTGCAGGATTGAATCGTCCGCTTGCGATCGCAGTACTGCGCCGGGTCGCTCGAGCTATAAATCCGCATTTTGACCCTGCCGTTTGCCCGGACGTGGGCAGATGATCATTTCGCTGTAGATTTCCGGGGTTTTCACTTGACAAAACACGAGCGACGCTCATATTGTGGTGGCACCAAATCAAGCCATAGGCTCGGCGCATGTTCCATTTTGGAGGTGAATCGTGCTTTCTTCAAACCGTTTTGGCTTCTGTCGATTTCTAGTCCTCGCCCTCTGCTTGACGGCTCCATCGCTGCTGGCGCAATCCACACAATCCACGATCCTTGGCACGGTCACGGACAAAAGCGGGGCGGTCATTTCCCGTGCAGAGGTCGTGGTTACCAATGTCGATAAGGGTGAGTCTTCGACATACTGGACCGACGCCAGTGGAAATTATCTGGCCGCGGAACTGCTGCCCGGAACCTACACGGTGCGAGTCACCAAGGCAGGATTCGAGGCTCAGTTGATTCAAGGTCTGCAACTTGATGCCCGCCAACAATTAAGGGCAGATGTAACCCTGGCCGTAGGCAAAGCGCGACAAGAGGTCGTCGTGAACGCCGAATACGCGGGTGCGATTGAAACGGAAACTGCTTCCATTTCTTCCTCCCTCAGCGGGCAAAATGTATCCAATCTTCCGGTGAACTATTACGGCAGTGGGGGTACAAGCCCGCTGAACATCATCCAAGCTCTTCCCGGCGTGCAATCCGACACGGCGTCCGGCACCGCTTCGCCGTCGGCGAATGGAACGACGTCAATGAGTTTCTCGGTGCAGGGCGGGCAGCCTTTTCAGACGGAAGCCTCGGTCGATGGCATTTCCACGCAGAATGTGCGCTACAACACTCCGCTTGCCGACGCCTTCCCATCCGCGGAGTCCATTGCGGAGATGCGCGTGGACGGAGTGAACAACAATGCTGAATATGGCCAGGCAGGAGAGATCACGGCCATCAGCAAGAGCGGAACCAACCAGTACCACGGAGCGGCATTCTGGCATTTCCAGAATAGCGCCCTCGATGCCATGTCCTTCGGCGAGACCACCAAGCCGCAGAAAAACGGCAACGACTACGGTGTGAGCGTGGGAGGCCCCGCGACGATTCCGCATCTTTATAACGGCCGCGATAAGACTTTTTTCTACGCAACCTATGAAGGCTTTCTGTTTCCCAAGCAGTCGACCATTCAGGATATGGTTCCTACCGCGCGGATGCTGAGCGGAGATTTCAGTGTGGAATCTCCCAGCTACCCGCTTCTCAATCCTGCTACCGAATCCTGTTACTTTTCCACAGGCAACCCGCTTTGCGGCGCCTATCTGAGTCCATTCAACCAGATCACCAACATCAGCGCTTCGGCGAAACCGTTTCTGAGCTATTTCCCAACGCCGAATTACCCGACATCCGCGCCCTACACCACCATTGCGGCTGCGCAGGCCGGAGCCGGCTATAACTACACGGCAAACCGCGCCTCCGATTACGACACCAATCAGTTCGACGCGCGCATCGATCATCGCTTCAGTCCGAAAATGCTGGCATTCGCGCGGTATACCTTCAAAAACATCACTCTTCTGGAACCCCAGGATTTGAATATCGCGTCCATCACGCAGTTCGATAACTATCGAATTCTTGCCAGCTCGCTGATTTATAACTTCACGCCGAATCTTTTGAACGAATTCCGCTTCGGATTTACTTTGGAAAATAACGGCCTGCGCAACACTCTGAATGGAGCGCCGATCACAACTGCCGCGGGCTTCGATGCGGTCTCATCAAGCCTTCCCGTCAACTCGACGACGGGGACGGAGATTTACTTTACCAGCGGCCTGACTTCGCTTCTGGCCGGCAATATCAACCAGACTACGCAGAGCCACCTCTTCCAATACAACGACAACCTGACCTGGGTTCGCGGTCAACACACCGTCAAGTTCGGCGGGGACATTCGTGCCCTTCAGTCCATCAGCACGCTTGGCGACAATGGGTTGAATACCGCGGAAGTATTTGCTTTTTATGGCCTCTATACGAGCGGCTATCAAGGCGCCTTCCTCGGAACATCGTTATCCGGCGTTTCCTACCAGTTCGCAGACTTCCTGACAGGTGCGCCGGTCGAGACGCAATACTATTCGCTGGTTCCAAGGGATGATGGCGCGGCGGCGTACTATGCGTTCTACGGGCAGGATCAGTGGAGAATATCGCCGCGGCTCACGCTCACGTTCGGCCTGCGCTATGAATATGACCCGGCCATGCACGACACCACAGGAACCATCGGCAATTTCAATCCGGCGATTGCGACGACCGGCGCCGTGATCTATCCCGCCGGCTTCTCGAATATGCTGGATGCACCCTATCTGGCCCAGTTCGACGCCTGCGGCTACGGTCCAGCCACAACGGCCTACGCAGCCTGCACGCCCGTGCTTTCGAATAGCCAAGCCGGCGTTCCCAGCGGCCTGCGCAACGCGCAGAAGGATCGGATTCTGCCCCGCCTGGGCCTGGCATGGCGGCCCTTCAACGACGATAAGACAGCTGTGCGCGCGGGCTTTGGCGTCTATAACGCAGTTTTGCTCGGCGACAGCTTCTTCGCCATGACAGACACGTTGCAGGCGGCCACACTTACTTATAACAATTTAGAGGGTGCGCCTTATTACCCACCGTATATGTGGCCGGTGACGAGCCCCGGATCTGGCGCAATCGCGCCGAGCTATGGCTCGGCAAACTTCACGTCGGCCAATCAGATCGGCTGGAAAAACCCTTACTCCATGCAGTGGGACCTCTCCATCGACCGCGAACTCCCTGGGAATATCGGCACGCGCATCTCCTACATCGGGATGAGGACCGACGATCTGGTATGGGCGGGCGATGAAAACGTCATGCCGTATTCGAGCACGACCAAGGCTTTGTCGCAACCTCTCACAAACCGTCCATTTCCCAACTGGCATGCGATCATCGATCGCCTGAATGGCGCGCAGGCCTTCTATGGCGCTCTTCAGGCTGAAGCCAATCGCCGCTTTCAGAATGGCCTCACCTTCCAGGCGACGTATTCATGGGCCAAGAATCTCGCGGACAATCAGGGAACGCAGGCCGGTAGCTTCGTGGGAGAAAACGGGAACTATGCGTCT
Source organism: uncultured Acidobacteriota bacterium (assembly GCA_963729915.1). Taxonomy (GTDB): domain Bacteria; phylum Acidobacteriota; class Terriglobia; order Terriglobales; family Acidobacteriaceae; genus Telmatobacter. The sequence goes on from CAVSQE010000003.1 coordinate 13,090, forward strand.
TATATCCACAATCTCGGACTCGACTACGGAAACGTCTATGGAACCCGCCGTCAGCGCTGGATCACCACTGTGATGTATGAGCTTCCAGTCGGACGCGGCCGTTCGTTTGGCACAAACATGAATCGTGGCGCGGATGCAGTGGTTGGCGGCTGGCAGCTTAGCAGCATCTTCCTTTGGCAGAGCGGTCCTTATTTGACGGCGTACATTCCGGGCGGAGACGCGGATCCTTCAGGAACTGGCGCCGGAGCCTTGTACCCAACCAATCAACGTCCCGACATGGTAGGACAGATGGTTCCCGCCAACCGGACCAGGGCCCAGTGGCTCAATCCATCCGCATTCGCGTGCCCCAGCAATACCGGATACACATCCAGCTCCTATGCCGGGAACAATTGCGGTGTTGGAGTCACGTCGAACCCCATTGGCCGATTCGGGAACGAGAGGGTCGGCAACATTCTCGGTCCCGGAACAGTGAATCTGTCGGCCGGGCTCAGGAAGCGGTTTGTAATTTCCGAAAATGTTCACCTGAGCGCAGAAGGCACGTTCACCAATGTACTGAACCACACCAATCTCAACGATCCCATTCTGGATATCACGAATGCGGACTTCGGGAGGATCACGACGGCACGGGGATCGGATTTTGGAGGGGGCCGCACCGGGCAGGTAGCCATGAAGCTTGAGTTTTAGACGCGAATGATCGAGCCACGCCGCGGAGGACTTCGACAGGTGATGTCATTTGGCGCCCGATCCGGTTCGACGTTCTTTCTCATCCTCTTGAGCTGCGCAGCGATCCCGCAATCGCTGCGCGGCCAAGTCGTACCTGTCGGGAACGGCGCCGCACGTGACTACGTCGGGAATGTCTATCCCTTCCTCGGAGTTGACTGGGGCGGCAATACTTTTGTGGGCGCGGCCGTTCCCTTCGGCATGGTCAAGCTCGGCCCGGATATGGAGAGTTTTGATGGCAGACCCTCCAATTTTGGCTACCTGAGCGGCGGCCGCATTCTGGGATTCAGCCATCTTCACCTTAGTGGAGCTTCCGGCAAGTACGGCAATATCCTCATCGCTCCAGTTACCGGCGCTCTTGACCTTGCGGACATCAAGTCGCCGCGCGTCGATGAGGTCAACCATCCCGGCTACTATGCCGCAACTTTGGCGCGCTACAACGTTCGCGCGGAGCTGACCAGCACGCGTCGCGTGGGATTTCATCGCTATACGTTTCCCGCATCTCAGCGGTCGCATCTGACCGTCAACATCGCACATTGTCTCGACAAGGGGCCGGGATCGGAATCGCAGCGCTTTCTGGGCGGACAAGTCCACCTACTCTCTAGCTATGAAGCAGAAGGCGTGGGCCGCTACGCCGGCGGATGGAACAAGGGCGCCGAATACCGAGTTTACTTTTACATCGTCCTGGATGTACCGGCTTCAAGCGTCCAAACCTGGAGCGGCGGCTCGCTCACTTCCGCCCAGGAAGTTTCGATCACCGAAGACCAGCCTCTCGGCGTCGTTTTCAACTTTCCAACTCGCGCGGGCCAGGCTGTGCAGGCCAAAGTGGGGATTTCGTTCATCAGCGCGGAGCAGGCGCGCCAGAACGTTCAGCAGGAGATTCCCGGATGGAACTTCGATGCTGTCCGCAGGGCCGCAGTGAGCGCCTGGAATCAGGCGTTATCCAAAATTCAGCTTCATGGCGAAACCGACGCGAAGCGCATTCAGTTTTATACCGCGATGTATCACATCATGCTCATGCCCTCGGATCGCACTGGCGAGAATCCCGGCTGGCAATCCACGGAACCTTACTATGACGACTACTACACACTTTGGGATACGTTCCGCAGTTCCGGCCCACTGCTTACTCTTATTGCTAGTGAGCGGCAGCGCGACCTGATCCACTCATTGATCGATATTTATCGCCACACAGGCTACATGCCCGATGCGCGTAGTGGCAATGACAACGGCCGCACACAAGGCGGCAGCAACGCCGATGTCGTGATCGCCGATGCCTACGTCAAAGGACTCACCGGCATCGATTACTCAACCGCGTTCGAGGCCATGCTGAAAGACGCATCAGTTCCTCCACCTGACCCACAAAAAGAGGGCCGCGGCGGAATTCTCGAGTACAACGCCAGAGGCTACCTCACTCTGGCCAACGAGCGCTCCGGCTCTCGCACCGTGGAATACGCCTACGACGACTTTGCCATTGCGGAAGTGGCCTGCGGACTCGATCGCCCCGCCGAAGCCAAGCTTTTCGCTGAGCGCGCGCACAATTGGGAATATCTCTGGGACAAGGACCTCACCGTGGAAGGCTTCAAGGGCTTTCTGCGCCCCCGCAACCCTGACGGCACTTGGGCCGAGCCGAACCTGCTTGTACGCGGCACCTGGCCCGACTTTTTCTACGAGGGCGACCTCTGGACGTATTCGCTCTACGCTCCGCAGGACGTGCAGCGGCTCATCGCCCTGGCGGGAGGCAAGCAGATGTTCGTGCGGCGTCTCGATAACATGTTCTATCGCGAACACTTCGACATGACCAATGAACCCGGCTTTCTCATTCCAGTCCTTTACAACTGGGCCGGCCGGCCAGACCACACCGCTGAAGTGATCACCGAACTGCTCGAGAAATTCTTCACCGATCAGCGCACGGGCATACCGGGCAACGACGATTCCGGCGCTATGTCCAGTTGGTTCATCTTCCAGTCGCTCGGCTTCTACCCCAATGCCGGACAGGACATCTACCTGATCAGCACACCGAGTTTTCCCGAGGCGGATATCACGCTGGCTTCCGGAAAGACTCTGCGCATTCTGGCCCGCAATCTCGACAGCGAACACATCAACCGCTTCATCCAGTCCGCGACGTTGAATGGAGCGCCGCTCAATACCTCGTGGTTCCGGCACAGGCAGATCGCAAATGGCGGAACGCTTGTGTTCACGATGGGATCGGCCCCCTCCAACTGGGGAACCGCCAACCCTCCGCCTTCGATGTCGGATACCTCTTCGCCCCACTGCGTCGCGACGCAACCATAAGGTGCCTCTGCGCCTTTGGAAATTCACCCTGATCGTGCATTACTCGATTGGCCGGTCACCTATGGGGTGCCATCAGCACTCCACTCTTTGCAGAGATCCTCAGTTTTATCCTCTCGAACTCCTTGGGTGCCCATCATTTGAAGATTCCATTCCAGGATTCGTAACGGGAAGTCGGCTAGTGTTCGCCGATCTGCCGCGTCATGATCTTGGGTTGGCGGGTACAGGCCCATTCACGCTTCGGGCAAAGATTTGAAATGATTGGACCCGAAAAACGCCCTCAAATTGGGCAATTAGATAGATAAATCCAGGACCGCAGCCTTCCGACGGGTACCTAACTGGATGACCTTGGCGGGAACCTCGTCCTCCAGTCTAGTCTCGGAACAGTGCGAAAGGGGACTGGCGAACTCCATGACGGAGAAAGCGTAGGTTTTCCGCGCTGTTATTCGTGGCGGAGAATTCTCTCCAGTCCCTTTCAGAGTTGAATACGCGCGAGTTTGCCCGGAATCTAGGGGAATCCCTGAAGGTTCTCCATAAATCGCTCATTATGTTGACTCTATGGCGGTGGATGGAGTCAGGAGCGAACCCTTCTCCGGCCTGAATTCCCTGCTAACAGGGAAAAATACAGGGAATTTCGCGAATTTAGCCCCAGGAGTCTCCCGGCAGAACTCTCTAGGACACAGAAAACACGCAAGTTTCCACCGCGCAATCCCAATTCTTGAGCCGTACCGAACAGGGAATGATCACCCACGTATCAGGGAATTGCATTTCCCTGATATGCGCATTTTGGACCATCTAGAGTAAGCTGGCCAAAATAGCATGGGCAGTGCTGTTTTCCAGCGAGCGCTACCGCTTGGCCACTGTCAAAGCATGATGGCTATGGAAAGACGCCTGGCTGGCGCCAGGCTTGAGGAACGCCTGCGGCGTCCCTCACTTTCCACAGCCATCGGCTGCGACTGGCAAAAATGAATCTCATCACCGGTCTGCGCAGAGCAAGAACAGTATGGCGGAACTGTCGAACGACGTGTCTTCAACCTGAACCCAAAACTGGCCCATGAGGCCGATCGTGGTTATGAGGACAGGCGCGTGCGGATATCCATAGCGGCCAGGAGCCCAGCTCCACAAACAGGCCGGATACACTTTCGCAGACTACTCCTCTATCGGCTTTGCTCTTGCAGCAATGCGGCGGATCATACATTTTGGGTCAAGAGATCTCGCGCCTCCAGCTTGTAGCAACCTCCCAAGCATAAAACTCGAATCAAATGTGCGAAAGAAATCCTACGTTATCTGTCGGCGCATCAGTTCGTAATCCAAAGATGAATCCTTAACTAACGCAAGCTCAAAGGTGAATTTCCGGTGTCCAACAGATTGAGGGTTCTTCACGATGAACTGGGGTACCAATAGCCTGCTTCGACAACGCCGCACCGAACCGGTGCCGTTAATAATTCTCGCCGCGGTCATTCACCTTCGTTGGGCTATAGCCTTGGGCACTCAGCGGGCCACGTTGACGGCTGGAACGTAGCTTTGTCCCCTCACAATTACGTCTTCAATCAAGAGCGAGGAGGAACCTACTTCCCAACGAAAGCGAATAAGATCGGCCCGCGCTCCGACGCTGATCACACCGCGCCTCCCCACGAAACGGCCAGGATTTTCGGTCGCCATCTGCACGGCGTCGCCCAAGCCGAAGCCGGTGTTTTCAGCGACGTATGCGATTGCATCCTTGAGCACGGCGGTTGCTCCAGCCAGAAAGCCGGTACCGGCGATGTTGAGCCGGCCATCCGCATGAAGCTCCACTTTGCCGCCCACCGGCGCATCGTATTCACCGGGCGGCAACCCGGCAAGCGCCACAAGATCGGAGATGAGGATGGAGTGCGATACAGCCTTTGCGCGCAGCATCACGCGTAGCGTATCCAACGGGAGATGATGACCGTCGGCAATCAAGGTTGCGGTCAGGCGATCATTGGCGAGCTGTGCCCATATAAGGTTAGGGTGGCGTGGCAGCGGGTTGGCAACGCCGTTGCCGAGGTGCGTGGAAAGCCGCGCCCCCGCGGCTGCGGAAGCATGAATCTGCTCGGGAGTGGCGCTGGAGTGCCCCAGCGAGATGTGGATGCCCCGCTGCGACAAGGACTGGATGTACGCGCACGCGCCCGCATAGTGCGGCGAGAGCGTGACCATGACCACCAGATCGCCGGAAGCAGCCTGCCAGCGCATGAATTCTTCAAGATCGGGCGGACGCACTTGTTCGCGAGGATGCGCGCCGCGCGGGCCGTCTCCCGGAGCAATGTGCGGACCCTCCACATGCACCCCGGGAATCATGTGCGCAAGCAGCGGATCCGCCTTGCGCGCCGCGGCAACGATGCGCAGATTCTGAATGATTTTTTCTTCCGGGGCGGTGATCAACGTAGGCAGAAACGTGGTGACGCCCATGGCGAGCAGCCGGTGAGCCAGACGCTGGACGGCCTCAACGGTGAGATGGTCGCTGTTGAAATCGTCGCCACAATAACCGTTGACCTGCAAATCGATCAGGCCCGGCGCGAGCCAGGCGGTCTCAGCGGGCGCGCCAGCATCGACGGCCGTGATGCGGCCATGGGCATAGCGCACAGTAAGCGGCTTGCCGGTACGGGGATCACGGCCTGACAATGACTGCGACACGCGGTAAATTACGCTCCATTCCGGAAGCAATTCCAGTAATAGTTCATCCCCCTTCTTCTTGCACAGGACTTACTTCAACGACGGGATCAATGCAAGGAATGCGTCACCGAGCAGCCTGGCATTCATCTCAACGAATCTCCGCGGCAGAATCAGGATCGAGATACAAGGTACAGCGCGGATGCTTACGGAGCACTGTCGCCGGACACATGGGATTGATGGGATCGCGCAACATGCGGCGAACAGCTTCTCTCTTCAGCGCCCCTGGAACGCTGCAGAAAATCGCGCGCCCGGCAAGAAGCCGGGGAATCGTGACCGTCAGCGCTCGCGTCGGCACATCGTTGAGTGCGGCAAAGCATTCTTCATCCACCTGCTGCTGGCGGCACTGCGCATCGAGATCGACGACCTTGACGGTAAGCGGATCTTCAAAATCGGCCGGAGGATCGTTGAAGGCGAGATGGCCGTTGGAGCCGATGCCGCAGCAGACAATGTCGATGGGCGCGGCGTTGAGCTTCGCGGCATAGTCTGCCGCGGCCTCTTCGGGATTGTCTCCCGGCTCGATGATGTGCACCGACGAGAAGGGAAGGTGATCGAAGATGGCCCGCCGAAGCCACAAACCAAATCGCTGCGGCGCGCCGGCCGGCAGTCCCAGGTATTCATCCATGTGAAAGGCCGTCACCCGCGACCAGTCAACGCCCTTCTGTCTGCGAAGTGCAGCGAGCATCTCGCTCTGGCTGGGAGCGGCGGCGAAAATCATGCGGACGCCTGCCTGCCTACCGAGACAGACCGATATTTCGCTTGCAATATCCGCGGCCGCGCGCGCTCCCATGGCGCTGCTGGATTCAGCGATGTGTACTGCAATTTCGTCCTTTTTCAGAGTTGTCATGCCAATCCTTCGGTAAGATTTCTCCCCTTGCCTTCACGCTCAGGGTTGTTGCCGCGCGGCAAGCTGTTCATTGTCGGTAAAGTCTAGATTGATGCTGTTGAGCAATGCCTCTGCCGCCGGCTTGGCCCTGGGAGTCAACAGGCCAACCGCAACATAGAGGACCATTGTAGTAACGACAGGACCGCCAACGCTGATAGCGGTAGTCATGTCGCCGGCGAAGTGACTGATCCGGGCAAGAAAAACGAATTTAATCAACACGAAGCTGAGAACCCCGCCAGTCCATGCCACAAGCGCAGCCGCGGACCCGCAGCGGCGGAATGGAAGCAACATGCCCAGCAGCATAGGTATCGCGATCGGGCCAAGGAGCGCGGCGAACCAGAGAATGAGCAGACCCAGAACGCCGCCAAATTTGTCCGCGAAGATAGCGATGACCATGCTCGATGCAAGGAACGCGAAAGCGCAGAGACGTCCCGCGAGCAGTTGTGATGCGTCGCTGAGGCGCAACCGGTCGCGGCGCAGCGCGGGCAGAATATCGCGCACTACGACTGCGGAGACAGCGTTGGCGTCGGAGGAGGTCATCGCCATGGTTTGCGCAAACAACCCGGCCAGCACAAGCCCGACGAGACCGTGTGGAAGCAGCGTGCGGACCAGCAACGCATAGCTATCCGCTGGGTCGGCGATATGCGGAAGCAACAGCGGGGCCGCCCACATGGGAAAAAGTAATACCAGTGGCCAGAACAGATAGAGTCCGGCCGACAACAGCGCGGCACGTTCCGCCTGCTTGCCTGTAGGCGCCGAGATGAAACGCTGCGCAAGGTTCCAGGTGCCGCCGTTGTAGGAGAGTGTATTGATAATCAAAAAAGCGGCGGCAAACATGGGCGTGTAGGGTGCGACAAAGGCATGAGCATGCGTGGGCGGCAGTCGGCTCCAAATTGTCCATAGCGCCGAAAAACCGCCGAGGTGACTGAGCACGGCGGTCAGCATGATGGAACCTGCGACCAATTGAATGCAGAACTGGCTAAAGTCGGTCAGCGCATTTGCCCAAAGACCGCCGGCGACAGCGTACACGAGCGTAACCCCGCCAGTGAGCAGGACTCCAACGACAGGCGGCACGCCTGCAAACACATTCAGCAGAATGGCCGTCGCAGCCCACTTGGCCCCAATATCGAATATCTTCAAGAACGCTCCGCTCCAAGCTAATACCTGCTGCGTGGGCAGGTTATAGCGGACCACAAGGTATTCCAGTGGGGAGATCATGCCGGTAACCTGGCGAAGCCTCGCCCAGCGGGGCGGAAAGACGGAGTAACCCGCAACCATCGCGAGCATAATGGTGCAGGCCCACCAGATATAAATGCTGAACCCGGTGGTGTAGGCGATGGCAGCATAGGCGACGAAAACCGCCGAACTATATCCCGACATGTGATGGGAGATGCCGGCGAGCCACCAGGGCATGGCGCCGCCGGCGGAGAAGTAGTCACTGGCGTTCTTGATCTTTGTGCGCGCCCACATGCCCATTCCGAGCATAAGAACGAAGTAGGCAAAGAGGACGGCCCAGTCCAGACAACTCATTCCCGCAAGCGTTGAAGGCATAGCGTTCTCTACCATGCGATGTGCAGCCGGACCGGCGGCACTCTCGCGAAATGCGATGAGTCTCATCTAACTTCAACCTGACCTGCGCAAACTCTTCGCGAGTATCCGGCTTTGTTCACTGACCAGAAGACCTTTCCATAAGCCAGATGAACATTCTAAAGAAAGAAGCTTCACAGGAGACGATAAGGGAATCTCCTTGATTCGACTGCGGCTTCCACACGAATGATGCGGTTCGACTCAACTTTATATCGAGGCTATGCTCCCTTCGCGGAATATGGCGTCTTATCCCCGCGGAAAACGGGCCTACCCTGAGGCAGGCCCGCACTGGGGTTAGAAGGTGACTTTGGCGCCGGCCTGGAAGACCCGCGGTTCGCGAACGCCGGTGACCGTGCCAAAGGCCGCGTTATCCGAAAATGGCCCCCCTGTGTTCACGGTCTGCGGGTTGGCGTGGTTGAAAACGTTGAAGCTCTCCGCGCGAAGCTGCAAGTGAAAGCGCTCGCCCAGCGGAATCGTGCGGAAGAGTGAAGTATCCCACTGCTCGAAGCCGGGGCCGATGAGCGAGGTGGCTCCGGCGTTGCCGGCGCGAATCTGGCCGGCGGGAACATCCGCATAGGCCATTTTATTGAACCAGAGTCCCGTATGGGTATGCGGAGCGCCACTGCTGGGATCGGAGATTCTGTCCGGGCGCAGATGCACCTGACTGCTCGATCCCAGAATACCGAAACCTGCGTAATCGTATCCTGTAGCGGATGTAACTTGGGTAGCCAGCCCGGCATCGAAGCTCGTGGTGCCGACCCACTCCCAGCCGTGAAGCGCTTTGTGGGCGAAGCTGGAGCCTTCGGCAAAGAACGGCAGGTCATAGACGTAACTGATGACAAGGACCTGGTTGCGGTTGAAGTTTGCGGCGGCATAGTCCGCGCGAATGTTGTACTGATCCTGTGGCGCATTGCTGCGATCGCTGGCGGCGTCTGTCAGCGTTCTTTGCCATGTGTAAGAGGCCCGCAGCAACGAGCTGTTGCTCATGCGCTTCTCCGCCGAAGCCTGCAACGAGTTGTAGTTGGCGGAGAACCGGTTCTCGACGCAATTGACGGCTATGTACCCCTTATAGGGACGGAGGGGGTTTATGTACTTAGAAGTGTTAGCGGTGCTGGTAAGCGGCATTGTCACTCCGGCGGCCGCTGCGACTCCGGCCGGCAGCGTGTTTCTGTCGACGATGCCGAGCAGGTGCGTCGATTTGGTTCCGTAGTAGCCGACGTCTGCGATGACCCCGCCTTTGAACGAATGCTGCAGATCCAGGCTCCACATCTGCGTATAAGGCAGGGTGGCCGGGAGCGGCGAGGCCCGCAACGCCGAAAGCGTGGCGGTTACTACGCTGCCGCCCGAGGGGTTTGCAAAGGTGGTTGTGGCAACGTTGAGATTGGTGAGAAATGTCGGATTGGTGAAGATATTGTTCTCGTAGATTCCCACCAGCGTGGAGTCGAAGACGATGCCGTAGCCGCCGCGAAGAGCCGTCGTTCCGCGGCCGAACGGATCCCATGAGAAACCGACGCGCGGCGCGAAGCGGCCGCCCGGCTCGTTCGAGACGTTGTTGCCATACGGCGACGTGGTGCCGGTTACAGTGGCGCCACTGTTTACGATGAGGCCGTTCATTGGGTTGCCGGTGCCGGCCACAATGGTGGTGCCGGCGCTGTTGAGCGTGGGCTCATTGGCTTTGACAAAGACGTTGGGATCGAAGTTCGAAAGCATGTTGCGATCGTCGTAGGGCACGCGGAACATCGAGTACCGCACGCCGGCGTCAATCGTAAGGTTGCGCGTCCAGCGAAAAGCATCCTGAGCGTAGATTTCGAACTCGTTCTGGCGCATATCCGGCGTCAGATCCAGCGAGGTCTGGGTAAAGGTGGCATAGTTGCCGAGAAGGAAATTGGCCCAGGTCTGCTCGGCGTTGGTGACACCGCTGGTTTTGGAAGGAAGCGTGGTGGCGCCAAAGCTGAACGAGCCGGCGTTGGCGCTGGCGGCGTTCTCCGACTTCCGATAATAGTTGTAGGTAATCCCCGCACCCAGCGTGTGGCGGCCAATCGTCTTCGTGATGTTATCGAAGACGTTGTAGTTTTGGCTATAGTCGTTGTACGGGCCGTACCCCTTGACCCCGCTCAATCCGTTAAATCCGAGGTAAGGCACATTGCCAAGGGTGCTGGTGAACGGCAGGTTAACCTTGACGTCCGGCGAGCTATTCTTGCTCAAATACCCGGTGGGCGTGCTCAACTTGGCGCCGTCCGTGAAGGCAAACGCAACCTCGTTCAGCAGGGACGGAGAAAGCACCGATGTCAGTCGTCCCATAACATTCGTGCCCGGCATGTTCGTAAAGGTGGTGGATACATACGGGATCACCGCGCCCACCTGGTAGCCGTAGGGGTCGGTCTCGGCGTTGGAATCGTGCATGTAGCGGAAGGTGAGAGATTCCTTATCGGAAAAGTTGTGGTCGATGCGCGCGAGAATTTTTCCCAGGTCAAATATCGATCTTCCTGCGCTGGTCAACGCATAGGCATTGTTGGGATCGCCCGCCGGCAGCTTGTTGAAAACATCCTTGACGTACTCGGCGGCAACCGTGTCGAAGGTATTGATTTGCGTCGCTGTCGTCTGGCAGACAGTAGCCGTCGAATCCGTGTAACTGACGCAGACCGGATGTGTAAAGGCGCCGCTCTTCATCGGCGTCGTGGCTGCGTAACCTGTGTTTGTAATGTACGTGATGATACGGTAGAACTCCTGAGAGTAGAAGAAGAAGGTCTTGTTGCGGGCCTGATTGTAGTGGTTGGGAATGAAGACCGGCCCGCCCCCCGTGAATCCGAAGTCGTTGTAACGGAGCGGCGGACGTGGAATTGGAGTGCTCGCCGCTTTGTTCATGGCATTATTCCCTTCAATCGCATCGTTGCGCAGGAACTCGTAGGCGGAAGCGTGAAACTGGCTGTCGCCGGAGCGCGTGATGATATTGATTTGGGAGGATGCATTGCGGCCGAATTCCGCGCTATAGACGCCCATGATCGCCTTGAATTCGCTCACCGCGTCCACGCTGGGCTGATCGATGAGCGAATTATTGGCGCCACGGTCGATGTCGTCGGCGCCGTCGATGAGATAGTCGTTCCCCGTGGTGCGGCCGCCGTTCATCGAGAACGTAAGCGAACTTCCGCCAAGATTTGCGGGGCTGGCGGCGCCGATGGTAAGTTCGTCGCTCGTCGAGGTATTGGTGACGCCGGGCAGAGTTTCGAGCAAACCGAGCGGGTTGCGGGTGTTCAGGGAAATCTCGCGGATTTCCTGCCCCGTGATGAGGCCCTCGGAAGACATGGATTGCAACTGCACCTGAACCGCGTCTGCGCGAACGGTGACCTGTTCCGTATTGGCGCCCACCTGCAGCGCCAGCGCCAGGGTCACCTTGTCGTCGGCATGGAGCACGATGCCCGTTTGATTGAATTCCTTGAAGCCCGGGCTTGTCACGCTAACCGAATAATGCCCGATGGGAAGCAGCGAGGCCACAAATTCGCCGTTCGCATCCGAAGTCAGAGTGCGCTCTGTGGTCTTCCTGTCAACGTTGGTGATGGTGATCTTGGCGCCTCGTATGACGGAACCCTGTGCATCCGTCACTTGGCCAAGCAGCGATGCCGTGACTTCCTGCGCGTAAGCTTGACTGGCGATCATGAACAGACAAGTCACGAAGATCAGTTTGCAGAACGAACGTGTTGTCACTTTCTCCTCCAAGTTTGCGGCGCTCGGAATCCATTGCGGATCAATTTCGAGACCGAGCGCAAGGCTATTCGTGAGTTAATGTGGTATATCAGTAAGTATCAGTTAATGTCAAGTGTCGTCGAGATTTTTTTAATATCTTATAGAATCAATATCTTACCGCGGCTTCTCTCGACAGCGGACCTTCCGTTACCAGCATCCATGCCCATGTTGACCGAGCACCTCCGGGATGCCTTACTTATTCCTGCAAGACCGCCCGCGATGGTTTGCGGGGGTTGGTAGAAAGCAACGAGCCGGCAATCAGTCCGATGGGGGCCAACAGAAAACTCAGCAGTCCCGCAGAGATAGGCGAGATCGATGGCATCGCCAGACAGGCTACGGGCGGAATGGCGCTTCCTGCAAAGGCCCAGCAAGCTCCATTTGAGTTGGCCCGTTTCCAGTACATGCCGCCTAGCAGTACCGTCATCGTCGCCGCGTAAGAAAGTGAGCCGGTGAGAGTGATGAACCGGAATACCGTCTCCGGAAGATGGTAGAGGGCGGCCCACGCGTAAATGAAGACGCCGATCAGCACCACGCCACATTGAACGCCACGGACGCGCTGCGCCGTGGTGAGTTGCCTTTTGAGGCGGGGCCCGATGGCGTCCTGCAGCAGAATGGAACTGAACGCCAGCAGGTAGCTGGAGAACGTGGACATGGTGGCCGAAACGAAACCCACACAGGCCAATCCGACGATTCCTGACGGCATGATTTTGACCAGGGCATGGGCCAGCGACATCGTCGAATCTGTCGTTTTCCCGAGGATCACAAGCGCTCCGATTCCCCAAATCATGGGAATCGCGCCGCGCAGCAACATGAACAGGGAACAGACGCGAAACAGCTTCAGGGCATTATTGATGTCCTTCATGCTCAAGACTCGCGCGACCACGGGCTGCCACGTGCTCCAGCCGCTCAGGTAGTACAGCGCCGTCCAACTGAGAAACAACGTGCCGTAGCGCGAAGACTTCCAGAACTCGAATCCGGCGCGGCCATAATTCGCGGAAACCGCAGCCGTCATGCTATGCCATCCGCCCGTGGCGCGAATCACCATCCACGTGGTGAGGCCCGCGCTCAAGACGATCAACACAAACTGCACCACGTCCGTGAGCACCACGCAGTACATTCCGCCAAGCACGGTGTAGGCCACCACCAAGATCAGCAGGACAGCCATGAATACCAGCGTCTGCCTCTCGGGGATGCCCATCATGATGGCCAGAAAAGTGGCTTCCACCTGAAGGAAGATGCCCATGTTCAGCACGCCGACGACGAAGGTTGCCAGGCCGGCGATGGATCGCACGCCCGGACTGAAGTGGGTCTCCAGGAATTCCGGGACAGTGCGCATCTCCAGTTCACGCAGTTTCTTGACCACGAAGCCGTTCCATCCCACGAAAAACATCATGGCGGCGCCAATGATGGGGAGCATGAGCGCAGAGAACCCGCCCAGGTAAGATTCCTGGGCAAAATAAACAAACGTCACCAGTCCCGTTTCGGCGGCGGCTAAGGTGGCCACGCCCCAATACGGCCCTAGGCGGCGTCCCATGACCAGGAACTCGTCCACCGATGACGACCGCGCCCTGGCGTGAAAACCGATATACGAAAAGAAAAGCAGAAGACTGGCAATCATCAGCCAGTCAATCAGGGAGAATTGCGAAGTCATTCGAGGTCCACCGGGCGTCGCGTTCTAGCAGACTCCTCAATGGCCGCGACCACGAGAGTGGCGCGCAGACCGTCTTCGCCAGTGACCATGGGCTGCTTGGCGTCGACCACGCATTCAATGAAATGCTCGATCGCCGCAACCGCGAAACCCACTGGCTTCCCATAACGGTCCGGAGCGCCCGCCACATCCGGTAGTTGGACGCCACGATCCGTGTAGATTTCGACGGTCCGGTTATGGCTTGCATTGACGTATGCGCTACCCTTGCTCGCAATGAACTCGCATTGGAAATCGAATACGCTGGGCGAGCTTTCATTGACAATCCAGCAGTTCTCCACGATGGCGGTGGCGCCGTTTGAGAGTTCGAGAATGTACTGGAAGAAATCGGGCGTTTCCACACCGGCCTCGCGCAGCACCACCGACCGGCTGACCGCGTAGACCCGGGAAATCTCGGAGTACGACATCCAGCGAATCAGGTCCACGATATGGCTCCCCAGGAATTGCGCCGGTGAGGACTGCGCCGCCCAACTTAGCATTCGCGTGGGGACGAACAGCGTGTCGTTGAGCCGGATGTTGATGGCCAGCAGCTTGCCCAGTTCACCCGCTTCGAGCTGGCGCCGGATGCTCAGGAAGGGAAGGTTCCATCGATTGTGAAAATCCACCATCAGCCTGGTGCCCTTCCGCTTTTGCGCGTCGAGAATCTTTCGGCACTCCTCGACGGTGGTTGCCAGGGGCTTTTCCGATATGACGTCCTTGCCCGACTCGATCGCTGCGAGGACGATTTCCCCGTGTGCGAAGTCCGGCGTCGCAACCGAGACCGCTTGAATATCGGGATTGGCCAGCAGCGCGCGCCAATCTATTGAATGTTTCTCGGCCCCATACTGTTGGGCGTATTGGGCCCCTCTTTCCTCTCTTTCGTCGCACACCTCTACCAGTCTGGCGTGAGGAGATGCTTGATACGTGCGGGCATGGACCGACCCCCATGTTCCGCATCCGATGAGTCCAAATCCCGGTTTATTCATGGCGCTCACTTCTCATGAGTTCAGAAAATGTTTCTGTTCGGAGCCCATTGCGGTTCAGCGTCGGGATCGCGCGCAGGGTCGATCCTGAGTTAATGTGGTATATCAGTGACGATCAGTTAGTGTCAAGCGTAATTGAGGGATTCATTGAATGCCTAACGTGTCAGCGCTTTAGCGCCAAATTGCACGATTGTGCTGCCGAAGAGCCTGTTGGCCACGCACGCGAACGGTGGGCGGCGATCTGGCCTTGGCGAACCCGGGACGCGTATCAGCAGGGAGTGCGTCCCGGGCTTATCGCTTCTCCCCGGCCGGTTCCAGTTGCACCCAATCCAGACTCCACAACGGGTTGACCAACGGGCGAACCATTTTCAGGCATAGGTCGTGCACGCCGCTTACATTTTCAAACCCAGTGCGCAGCGGCGTCACGCCCGCGTGGCCTACGGCCGGGCCCAGGGGCAGCGTAGCCACCAGCTCGCCTTGGCACGCATCCAGATGCACCTCGACCTCTCCATGGGCGGTGCGCGGCTGGCCCAGGATGGAAGCGGGGCCATGCCAGTCGTGGAAGACGTAAGGTATGCTCAGGACACCCACCGAGATGCCGTTCACACCGTTCAAATCCGCTGCCTTGTAAATCCAGCAAGGGTTTATATAATTCACCAGCGTTACCGGCCTGGCCTTATGCGGCGGATCTGGCTCCATCGCAACCACGGGATTGTCGGAACACTGCTTCAGGTCCTGGCTGTATCGCATGCGCACCGACCGTGCGTTCAGTTGCCGGTCGATTTCGCTGCCGGGAATTTCGCCATCGAGAAAAGCAGCCGCGCGCAAGTGCACGGGCAAAGGCAAGTCGAGGGCGCTCTCATACCGCGCGGAAGAAGCCGTTACCTCCGACCCGTCGGTTGTGTAGCGCACGGTACCGAAGTTTGTCTGGTTGCCAAGGCGCACGGTCACACGGGCAGCATTAGCTTGCAGTGTCTCCGCGCTGGTTACGCGAAATGCGGCCGAGTCAAAGCCGATTCCCAGCGCGCGATAGCGGCGCATTTCCGTGACCATTCGCGGCAAGAAATCGTTCCAGTTGCGGCGATCCGGCGGGGTCCATGCCACCTCGGCCAGCGCCGCCGCGCGCGGAAACAGCATCCATGCATCTCTGTCTTCGGTGATGACGTACTCGGTCCACAGGCTCGCCTGGATGCCGAGGATGTGTTTGCGCTGCTCGTTTGTCAACTCCGCCGGTGTCGGGTTGAACGCATAGACGTCGGAAAGTGTGTTGAGCGCGAACCGCCCCGGAGCCTCGTCGGCTTCATCGCTCTGCCTGTAATTGAAATAGAGCGGGCGCACGGGAGTGAGCACGGCGTCGTGTCCCTGCGCTGCGGCTTCCATGCCGCCCTTCACGCCATGCCAGGACATGACCGTGGCATTCTCCGCCAGGCCGCCCTGCAGAATCTCGTCCCATCCCACGGTGCGCCGATGATGCGCTGTCAGGAATGAGTCGATTCTCTTCACAAAGTAGCTCTGCAGTTCGTCTTCGCTGCCAATCCCCAACTGCTTCATCTGTGCCTGGATGGCCGGCGAGGCCTCCCACTGTTCCTTGACGGCCTCATCCCCTCCGATGTGGATATACGGGCTGGGAAACAGCTCCATGACCTCGGTGAGGATGTTTTCGATGAAAGTGAAGCTGGCATCGTTCACGTTATAAAGGTTCGGGAAAATCCCATACTCGTTGACCGGCGCCGCCAGGTGCTCGTCGGACGAACCGAACCGGGGATAAGCGGCGAGCGCCGCGGACGCGTGCCCCGGCATTTCAATCTCGGGAACGATCGTCACGTTGCGCTGCGCCGCATACGCCACCAGTTTGCGCACTTCATCCTGGGAATAATAGCCGCCATAGCGATGCGACTTGACCTCCGAGCCGCTCACCGCCGCGGACGTGCTGGCAAGCTCCCGCCATCCCCCAACTTCCGTAAGCCTGGGATATTGCTTGATTTCAAGCCGCCATCCCTGATCGTCCGTAAGATGCCAGTGCAAGACGTTCAGCTTCTCCAGCGACATCCACTCAATCAGTTGCCGTATAAACTCGACCGATTGCATATGCCGCGCCGAATCCAGCATGATGCCGCGCCAGTGCATCTGCGGTTCGTCGCGGATGCGCTGACACTGTAATTCTGCCGGCCCCTGTGTGGCATTTGTGGCCGTAAGCAGTTCCCACAGCGTCACCGTTCCGTAGTAAAGGCCTGCGTCGCTCGAAGCTGAAACCGCAACCTGCTTCGGTGAGACCGTCAGGCTGTAAGCTTCATCCGGTTGCATGCCTCCTGCGGAGGGAGTGCGAATGAGTGCGATCGATGCTGTCGATAGCGCACCGGCGGGAATGCCCCTCGCAACCAGCCGAAGTCCTCGCGTGCGCTGCAACAGATCCACCAGGTGTCCGGCGGCAAACTGGGCTTCCGCGTCTCCATTGGCGTAGGAAACCACCGCGCCGTTTCTGATCTTGAAGGCGCCTTGCGTCTGCACCGCGGAAAGCGGCGCGGGAATGACCGAAGGCTCTTGCGCAATAGCAGGAGGGGCTAGGCACAAAACTCCCGACAATAATCCAGCTGCGATCCACAGATATCGATAATTGCGATCGATCATTCGACGATTGCGATTCATGAATTCCTCCCCATAGGCTATCCCGGCGCGCGCAGCAGAAAAGCCGCGCGGCCAAACTGCGTCAAGGCTTCGTCGTTGCCCTCGCGTCGGCGCAGACAAGAACTTCGATCCGGCTGCACTGTAATCCTGGCAGCCAGGCGGTGGGTTGCACCCGGTGCAAGCACGACAGCGTCGGTGCGGGCATTGGCGGTTTCCACGCAGAGAAACTTCCGCCAATCGCCAACTCCAAGGTCGGGAATAGCGTCGGCTGTTGCGCTGCCTGGATTCCACACCACCGTAGTTCGCGAGCCGGATTTTTCAATGACGATCAGGCGTTTGTTTCCCTCATCGCTGAGAGCACAGGCCGCGTCCGTACCCAGATACACCGAATTGGTTGGCCGGGCGAAACGCAGTTCCGCCTCCGCCTGCCGCTTCTCTCTAAAGCCATCGGCGGCGTCCAGGTAGGGCATTCCAGCCAGGCCGCTCAGCGACGCTCTCTCGATGTCGTCAATTGCGAAATAGGTATGTAGGGCTTCTTCAAAGCGCAGCGCCTCCTTGCTCTCGTTATGCACCGCGAGCTCCAACTTCAGTGAGCGCCCGATGCCGAGTGTGTACTGCAGACGGAAGCCGTCGAAACCCAGCGCGCGTGATTGTTCGTTCGGTGACAATGAGAAGACAAGCTGAAAATCGTTGCCGCATAAGCCGGCGAATTGTAATGTCCACGGCGCTGTGCGTGCAAAGCCATGCAAGTCATACCGGCGCCCTGCCGGCAGATCACCTGAGTAGGGCCCAAACCAAGGAAAAACCAGGGGGACGCCGCCACGGATCGCTTCTCCCGGCAAAAAGCGGCTGCAAGCGCTGGTAAACAGAACGTGGGGGTCACCCGTGGGCTGCCAGTGCGTCAGGTGCGCTCCTTGCAGGTACAGCGTCGCCTGTGCGCTGGATGTGGCGATTCGCGCGAACACCAGGCCACTGTCCGTGTCCTCGAAACGGAGAATGCCGGCAACGCTCCAGGCCTCATTCAGCTTCTGCGCGCTCACAGCTCTCCTCGGCCGGGCAAGGTATTCGGCAAAGACGGCACTGCCGCGGTTGAATCAGAAGCGGAAATCCAATCGTTCGCCACAACCAGTGCGCGGCAAATAGGAAGGAGAATAATGCTGCGATGATATTTCGAAGAATTGTCGCGGAATGCAAGCCGGAACATAGCCGTACGCTTTCAGGTGGTCGTGAAAGAGAGCCGTATTAACGCGTCGAGGTTGCTTTTTTCGACGCGGTCCGCCGCTTTCTCCAGGAACTTGCTTTCACCGGTAACTCATTCTTCGACGCCGCTTCTTGTCTCCGATCGGCCCAAGAAAGATCCGTACCAAAGCGTTCGGCAATGGCGCTTTGAATCTCTTTCATCCCGGTGCGGATATGTTTTCCCATCGCCAGTGCCGCGGCATCCGAATCGCTCGCACTGAGAGCCTTCATCAGATCGCCATGCCAATGCGGTGGCATTTGCGTTTCAGTGGCCACGTCGCAGAGCCAGTTGAACGTGAGAACGTGGTTCTTCTCCAGCATGTCGTAGAGCGGAATGCACCCCGTGCATTCCGCGATCCGCATATGGAAGCGAACGTGCAACGACTGGAATTCAAATTGCGTATTGTTGTCGGTCAAATTCTGCCGGGCCATCTCGTCCAACCGCAGGGCCATCGCGGAAAGTTCCTGGCGCTCAGCCTGGCTTGCCCGTTCGCAAAACAGGCGAGCGGACTGCACTTCGAGAGCCTCGCGGATAATATAGCGATCGCGCACATCGTTCGCCGACGGAATGCGCACGCGCGTTCCAACCCGTGGCAGGCTCTCAAGCATTCCCTCGGACTCAAGCCTCTGCATGGCTTCCGCAACCGGGACCAGACTCACCCCCAATTCGGCGGCGAAACCGCGCCGCGATACGGCTTGGCCAAGACGGATTTCCCCCTTCAGAATCTTGTCGCGAATCTGGAGGTAGGCCTGCATGGCAAGCGAGCGGTCAGCTTGAACTCTTGGCGATGGGCTTCTCAATGGTTTCATCCCTCAACTGGTATATCAGCAGCTTGCAGCCCGGATGTCAAGTTGGGGTAAGGGACATGGAGAAGCGTTGTCGAGTCGAACACGAAACAGCGGCCCAGTCCAAGCACATCATGGAACAACTCGCGCTTCCAGGTCAGAAGATCGTGCAGAGCTTGGATCCCGCCGGACCTCGCCCAAGCCGAGTTGATCGGCCATGAGCCATTTCTGCCCAGCAGCCATTTCCCCCAGCCTTGGAAGTACGATGGTTCTAGCCTACATACTCAGGGAGCCGCGATGTCAACATGTGACACGTTGATTCGCAAAGCACGAATCTACGATGGCAGCGGCGCGGATTCCGAAATAGCCGACGTGGCCCTGCTCGGCGATCGTATTGCGGCCATCGGGCCAGCGCTCTCGATCCACGCGCGCAAAGTTGTGGAGGCGGATGGAATGGCGCTCGCGCCGGGGTTCATCGATACGCACACTCATGACGACCTCGGCGTGATTCATGCTCCCGCGATGGAGCCCAAGATTTCGCAGGGCGTGACAACCATCATCGCCGGCAATTGCGGCATCAGCGCCGCCCCAGTCACCTTACGCGGCCAACTGCCAGATCCTATGAACTTGCTTGGCGATGCGGCAGAATTCCGCTATCCGACCTTTGCGGCGTACAAAGCCGCAATTCAAGCCGCGGCGCCAGCGGTCAACGTGGCCGCGCTCGTAGGCCACACAGCTCTGCGGAACAATTTCATGGATCGGTTGGACCGCGCGGCAACCGGAACGGAAATCGAGGCCATGAAAGCGCAGTTGCAAGAGGCGCTCGACGATGGCGCCTTGGGGTTAAGTACCGGTCTCGCTTACCTCTCGGCGCATGCTGCCCCGATTGAGGAAGTGCTGGAGCTGGCGCGGCTTTTGGCAGCCGCTGGCGCAGTGTATGCAACTCACATGCGCACTGAAGCCAACGCCATTCTGGATGCGATGCAGGAGGCCTTCATAGTAGGCCGAGCGCGGAGCGTACCGGTGATTGTCTCCCATCTGAAGTGCGCCGGCATTGATAATTGGGGACGCAGCCATGAAGTCTTGCAGGCCCTGGAAGCAGCCGTCGCTACGCAACCCGTTGGCTGCGATTGTTACCCCTACGCCGCCAGTTCGAGTACCCTCGACCTTCGCCAGGTGGACGAGCGCCTGGAGATTTTCATTACCTGGAGTTCACCGCATCCTCAGATGGCCGGACAGCCGTTATCGGCCATCGCGGGGCAGTGGGAGATACCACAGATCGAAGCGGCGCGCCGACTGCAACCGGCCGGCGCCATCTATCACAGCATGGACGAAGACGACATGCGCCGTATCTTACGCCACCCTGCCACTATGATTGGGTCCGATGGGCTGCCCAACGATCCCATGCCCCATCCCCGACTGTGGGGAACCTTTCCCCGCGTGCTTGGTTATTATTGCCGCGAGCAGAAGTTGTTTTCCCTTTCGCGGGCGGTACACAAGATGACCGGCCTGCCCGCGCAACGATTCGGCATCGCAGAGCGGGGCCTGATCCGTGAGGGATTCTTCGCGGATCTCGTGGTATTCGATCCGGAGAAGGTTCGTGACACGGCGACATTTTCCGATCCCAGGCGGCCGGCTGCTGGAATTCTCGGTGTCTGGGTCAACGGCCTCCTTTCACGCAGCGCGCAGGGAAGCACACGGCAGCGAGCCGGCCGATTTCTGCCGCGCGCTCAAACGGCCTGGATGTGATGTGCCCCGGTATTTCTGAGCCAGCTTGAATGCGAGTCTGCGGCCAGTGGCCCGCCCCGGAAAACTAGGCCGTCGGCGGATTGAGATTTCGACCATTGCTTCGGGCTACTAATCGTTGCTTTCGGGCTCTCTTTCCGCGGCTCTGCCAATATTCCCGTTGGCGCTGACCGCGAGAGCACTTTTCATCGCAGTATCTCTGTCCAGCCCGCTCAATCTCGAAAAAGTCTCGGCACTGGGTATTGGCGCAGACACCGACTTCGCGCGGTTGAAGAAATTCCCTCCTGAGTATGCTGTACAGTAGTGGGCGAATCCCGAAGCGGATGTAGGAATGCATTTCTGGAGGGTTAGAGAAAGCGAGCGAAGGGAACACGTTCACGAGTTCACAAAGGACAATGCGCGCATCGAGTTGTGGGGGCAGGATTCGGTCGCGCCCTGAATTGGCTAGTGCCGTGATTCTTCGAATTGAATCCGCTCGGACTCTCCAGTGTGGGCTTTTCCCGCGCTCCTTCTTCTCCCGATTCCACTGTCGCGGCCACTCCCGAATACCTCGCGCAATCTCAGCCGTTTGCTCTTTGGCGGACTCGATGTCGAACTCAGGTTCTCTCTTGGCCAACTCCGCTACCAAGCCTAGCGCAGCTTTGTAGATTCGCTGCTCGTTTCTCAACTCTTGGAGATCTTGCCGGACCTCCATTAAATCCTGGGGTGGCGGATCGCCGGCCCTCCAAGGGCCGGGCGGAAGCACAAGCGGCAGCAGTTCCCAGGTCTTGGAGACGACCGGACCGAAGCTGCGCACGAATTCGATGAGGTCATCATCGCTTTCTGCATTCGCGAAGCGGATGTGAGGCGAGTCCTTTCCTGTTCTCTGTTTACCGATTGACCGATTCTTGTGCGCAATCTCGTACTGCCGGAGCAGATCACAAGAGCGGGTTTCTGACATGTACTCCGGCATGGCGGCCGTGATTTCCAACTCACCCCCAATTCGACTTACGAGGAAATGGCTCTGTCCGCGCGGCGGCTCTCCCCATTGATAGCCGATGAATAACTCTGGTTCGCTCGTTCGGCGCTTTCTTGCCCTCACGGAATTCTTCATCCGCTCGCCACCGCGCTCATCACATTGAATGCATGCTGCTTATGGCTGCGCAGATGCATGTAATCGACCTCGAGTGCTCTACAGTTATTTGACACTATTATAGAGCGTTTTCCCTGTACCTTACCAAGGACAGGAGAGCAATTTCATGAACCTCGAAAAACGATTCATTGTCTACCAGCCCATCCATCAACTAAAGCCCAACCCACACAACGCACGCACTCACTCGAAGCACCAGATCCGGCAGATCGCTGAGAGCATGCGCGAATTTGGTTTCACAAGTCCGGTAATTGTCGATGCTGAGAATCAGATCGTCGCCGGCCATGGCCGACTCGCAGCTGCGAAGCTTCTCGGGATAACAACGGTGCCGACGATCCGGCTCGACGGGCTCACTAAAGAGCAGATCCGCGCCTACGTGATCGCGGACAACAAGCTCGCCGAAAACGCCGGCTGGGACATGGAGATCCTGGCCATCGAACTCCAGGAACTCTTCGCGCTCGACTTTCAAGACATCACCGTCACCGGCTTCGAAATATCCGAGATTGATCAGATTCTAGAAGAAGCAAAGGCGGCACCAGAAGAAGAGCTGACTCCCGAGCCTGATTTCGATCAAGAACCCGTCACCAAGCCGGGCGATATCTGGCTCCTCGGCAAGCACCGTATCACTTGTGGGAACTCTCTTCAACTGGCAACCTACGGTGATCTGATGGGAGGGCGTCGTGCAGCGATGGTCTTCACCGATCCTCCTTTCAACGTTCGAATTGACGGTCATGCGACGGGAAACGGCGCAATCCGGCACCGCGAATTCGCGATGGCCTCGGGTGAGATGAGCGAAGCCGAGTTCGTAGCCTTCCTGATAACGAGCCTGAAGTTTCTGTGCGACTTCAGCGCCAACAACTCTGTTCACTATATCTGTATCGATTGGAGGCATTTCGGAGAACTTCTCTCTGCTGGCCGGCAGAATTATGACGAGTTTCTGAACCTATGCGTTTGGGTCAAGAATTCGGGCGGTATGGGAAGCTTCTACCGTTCTCAGCACGAATTAGTTCTGGTCTTCCGCAAAGGCAAAGGCCCACATCGGAACAATATTCAACTAGGCCAATTCGGCCGGAACCGAACGAATGTCTGGCGGTATCCCGGTATCCAGACCCTCTCGAAGCAGAGCGAGGAAGGAAATCTCCTGGCGATTCATCCGACTGTCAAACCTATCGCGATGGTAGCTGACGCGATTCTTGACTGTTCGGCCCGCGGTGAGGTTGTGCTCGATGCATTCCTCGGCTCGGGAACGACGCTGATGGCGGCCGAACGCGTGGGCCGCATCTGCTGCGGCATAGAAATCGACCCGATCTATGTCAACGTCGCAGTTCGCCGCTGGGAGAAACACACGGGCGAGTCCGCCGTAAACGCCGTCACGGGCAAACGATTCGATGAGATGGAACAAGCCACAAAGGAGTCTGCGAATGTTTGAGGACAACTCAGATTACGAAATCGGTTAGACGACTACTGCAAGTTACGTGTCAACGTCTTCGACTCAGAGAGAAGTCCAGCGACCCACTTTGAGGGAGTTGAGGACCAAAATGCGTACGTTGCGGAGAGGCTGAAACAGATGCCGGCGTATCAGGAACTTGCTCGAAGCCGCGGAGATGGCGGCTGCGGCGCGGCCATACTCGCAGAGAGCAGTGTAGCTGTACCATTCGTCAGCGCGGTCGCGGGCACTCTGGTTATCACGCAGGCAATCCGTATCGCCTCCGGATACGCGCCGCATACGGTGGTCACCGGAGATCTTCGCAATTTGGCGAATGTCAGAGCAACTCTTGGGCGTAGTTCAGAACGAGTTACGGTTCCAAGCTCATTGGCTGCGGCATGAACGGCAAGGGACTGCAGAGTTCCGTGGTAGAGAATGTTTCGAACTTTTCCGAGATGCCGAATACCTGACGGGACGACCGTGGCCAAAACCTAGTACGCTGGCCTAGTCCCGGAACAGTCTGAAAGGACACTGGCGAGTATTCTGACGGAGAAACTTTCGATTTTGGGGGTTATTCTCCCAGGCGGAGAATGTTCTCCGGTCCCTTTCTGAGCTGAGTACCTGCGAATTTGCCCAGAAAACTATAGAACTCTCGAAATATCTCTCTATAGGTAGTAAATACGTTGGCTAACCCAACGTAGAATCTTTTGCTGCCGGATGTGTCGGTGAGTGGCAACAGCCAATCAAACAAACTCTTCGTCAAAACGCTCGATTACCCTAGCAACTGCGGCGATGAATCTATCGAGCTGAACCCCGATGTCGGCCCTATCGTAAGGTTCGACATCTTCCACAGATACTGCAAATGCGAGGTTGGGCTTGATGTCCACTTGATAAGGGAAGAGCCCTCCGGGACAAATAATCTTGAACCGGGCAACGTCATACTTTCCGTTGAGCGGGTCGCACTTCAGCCATTCATGAGCGCAACCCTTGCCTCCGGGCGGCTGGGTGCCAAGAATGTCGATACTTTGATTAACCGGCACCATGCTTACGACTCGCAATCTTCTATGCCGGTCGTACCGGGCCAAGTCATGGATGTCTTCCAAGGTGTTTTGCAGCCCACGATCCGGGTGGTTGACAGGTTTGTCAGCCGTGCCAGGTTGTACCGACTTCATCCAGTCTATGAGGTTTTGAGGAAATGGGAATCCGTGGAATCGGTGCTTTTCGGTATCTCTGGCCTTCCATTCGAGAGCAAGGGGGAACTCCAAACGAGCCAAGCCTTTTGTATCGGAGGGAAGCTCGGAACCTTGCGTATAGGTGATTGCATCCCAAATCAATCCATCGAGAGCAGATCGGAGCTGATACGCAAACTCACCGAGTTCGAGAGCCAGTTGATTGGTTTCGATTCGGCGGACGATTTCGGGGCTGAGATTCAGGCTGAGGGTCCACCACCCGGGATTTTTCTTGTCGATAGCGACGGAAACAGGGCGTTCTCCCTTAAACATGGAACTCCATTCCGTCTCGAAATGTCTCCGGTGGTGGCGCGCTCTCTCAAGCCTATTCCGGCTGTTTTTGAACGGTAAATCCATTCCCCTATGCTATCAGCGGAAACGTATGCTAAATTGGTGCAATGAAGGTCATGCCGTCATCATCGGCTACTGAGAACGAGACATTTTCTTCCGCTCTGCGGCGCGCCGTGACCGCTCCACCGAAGGACGTGCAATCCGCGAAGCAGGCGGCGAAACGAGCGCCAGTTTTGCCGCGAGAGCGATACAAGTACGTCCCCGCAAAGCCCCGCGCTTAGGCTTTCGCCCCTGCCTCCTTCCCGGTCAATTCAGCCCACGTCAAACGCTTGCCCTCAACCTGAGCAAGAGCCTTTGTGAAGCGGTCACCATCGTGCATAGGATCGTCCTTCGTGCCGCGATTATTGAACCGGAAGCATTGCTCTGCGAGGTAGCTGTCCATGTGGAACGCTTCTACTGCGACGTATGTCCCTTTGAGTGTCCGTTTCAGGCAAGACCAAAAATTCTCGATGCCCTGAGTGTGGACATTGCCGCGCACGTACTCTTGAACGTGGTTCACCGTCTCATGCACAAAGTCTTGAACGGCCAGACGGTCATAGGCCGGTGCGCTGTCAGTGTAGACGGTTGACTTCTTTTCGATCTGATTCAGAATCTCATTCTGCAAAGTCTCCCGCTTGGCGTTGGGAATGACCTTTGCGCGGACCTCACGCGCTCCCCTGTCCAATAGACCCATGACTGTTGTTTTGTCGGTATAGCCGTCCATGGCGATCTTTCGGGCGAGTCGCTTATCCCTGTGCATAGTCCTAGGCTTGGGGCCGATGTAGCACTCATCCACTTCAACCGGGCCAATTCCCATCGGCTGCACGTTTTGATCCTTCAGGACGTGCCGCAAACGCTGTAGAACAAACCATGCCGACTTCTGCGAAATGTTCGTCGCTCTGGCGATCTCATAGGACGACACGCCATTCTTGCAGTTGCAGAGCAACCACAAAGCGGTCAGCCAGATATGCAGGTCAAGGGGCGAGTCCTCGAAGATGGTTCCCAGCTTGACGGTGAATTGCTTGCGGCACCCGTAGCATTTCCACCGTCTCACCTTTGCCAGCCAGTAGTGTTTGCGCTCACCTTCGCACAGGCCACACTTGGGACATACAGGCTTACCATCTTCCCAGCGCATCGCTGCAACCGTGTCAATGCAGGTCTGGGGGTTGGAGAAATACCGGATGGCTTCGATAAGTGTCTTAGGATCATGCATAGTAGGGAAACCTCAAACTTAACTAACCCAGAATAGGGTGACAGGTTGGGTTTGTCAAGTTATTTGTTACCTCTCTATATGACTGATTCTAAAGACTCTATGGCGGAGAGGGAGGGATTCGAACCCCCGATACCCTTTCGGGTATGCCGGTTTTCAAGACCGGAGCCATCAACCGCTCGGCCACCTCTCCGCAGTCTCTCGGTCCTCTTAGATTGTACGTCGAATTCGTGCTCACAAATAGAATCGGCCCGCCCCGCATCCGGCAGGCGCGCGCACAGAAAAGTCCCGGCGCGGTACCTCGCGGTTACGGCTGCGGCAGCACCGAAACCTCCACGCCGGAGGCTGCGTCCCTCTCGTGGAAAATCTGTTCCGTCGCCTTCTTGAAATCCTCCTGTTTGGCATAGGGAATATCGGTAAAGGTTTGCGGATTGCGATCGGTGAGCGGGAACCACGAACTCTGCACCTGCACCATGATGCGATGGCCGCGGCGGAAGGTGTGGTAAAGATCGGGCATCGTAAAGTCGATGGCCGTTTCCTTGCCGGGCGTGAGCGGTTCGGGCTTCTCCCAGCTGGACCGGAACTTGGCGCGAAAAGGCTCGCCGCGCAACAACTGCTGATAACCACCCATGTGCAGCGGCGGCGCGCTCATGATGCGCTTGTTGCCGTTGAGTGAAGTGTCGGGATCGGGATAATCGTCGGGGTAGACGTCGATGAGCTTCACATCGAAGTCGGAGTCCGTGCCCGAACTCGCAATTTTGAGATGCGGAGAGATGGGGCCGGCGATCGTCACATCCTCAGCGAGCGGATCGGTTTCGTATGTGACAACATCGGGCCGCGAGCTGGCGAAACGCTGCTCATCGACCATGTAGCGCTGCGGCACCGTATCGGTGGTATAGCCAACGAAGGGTACCGGGTGGGCCGGATCGCTCAGGTACTCGTCGAAACTCTTCTGCTCTGCAGGAGGATCGAAGCTGAGCTTGCCGCCAGCGTGAAAGTAGAGCGTCTTTGCCGCGGCGGCCTTGGGCGGCCACTCGTCGTAGCGGCGCCACACGTTGCTTCCGGTTTCAAACACGATGGCCGTTGGAAGCGTCTTGCCTCCGCCCTTCAAATAATGTTCGAAGAAAGGAAACTGAATGTTGGCGCGAAAGTAGTCCGAAGTTTTCGCGTTGAACTGCACATCGCCCAGGTGATCGCCGTCGCTGCGCGCCCATCCGCCATGCACCCACGGGCCCTCGACCAAAGTGATCGGCGTATCCGGATTGAATTTGCGAATAGCGTTAAAGGTGCGGTACGGGCCCTCAAGATCTTCGGCGTCGAACCAGCCGCCGACCACAAGCACCGCGCACTTCACGTTCTTCATGTGCCGTGACAGGTCGCGCATCTGCCAGTAGTCGTCGTAGGTGTCGTGTTTGTACTGGTCGTCCCACAACCCGGTCGGGCTCTTCATGAGCTTGCTCAGGTTGGCGACATTGCCGGCCTCAAGGTAGAACTTGTACGTGTCTGTGGTGCCGAAATTGAAATTAAGACCATCGCCCATCGCAACTGGATTCTGCTGCGGGTGGAAGAAAGCATAGAAGCCGAAGCCGGCCGAAAGCATGAACGCCCCGCCGTGATAAGAGTCGTCGCCCAGAAAGAGATCGGTCATGGGCGCTTGCGGACTGGCCGCAGCAATGGCGGGATGCGAGTTGATAATCGACGCCGAAGTGTAGAACCCCGGATACGAGATGCCCCAGATGCCTACCTTCCCGTTGTTGTTGGGCACTTGCTTCAGCAGGAATTCGATGGTGTCGTACGTATCGGAGGATTCGTCCACGTCCTTCGCAGATTTTTTCTCGTCGATGGCCGGATGCATCTCCACAAACGTTCCTTCGCTCATCCAGCGGCCGCGCACGTCCTGGTAGACAAAGATGTAGCCCGATTTCTCGAATTCATCCGAGGGCCCGAGGTGTGCAGGGTAGCGGTCTTCGCCGTAAGGACCGACGTTGTACGGGGTGCGGTCCATCAAAAACGGGTACGGCCCAGGATCGGCGGGGAATGCCGAAGCCTTAGGCACGTAGACGGCGGTAAACAGCCGCACGCCGTCGCGCATGGGAATGCGGTACTCATATTTGGTGTAATGGGCGCGGACAAAATCTTCGCTTGCAGGCTGCGGCGAAGGTTGCTGCGCGCGGGCAAAAGGCAAGGCGATAATCTGTGCGGCGAAAAGGGCGAGAGCGAGGCGTTGCGCGGGAAACATCGTTGGACAAAATCTCCTGAGATTGAGAGTAACGCAGCCGGGACCCGGAATGCCGTGCGCGCGACGGGTTTTGACCGCCGCGCACTGCACCTTAGTCTTCCGCCTTTTTCTCTTCAGCCGGTACCTTCTCCGGCGTGGTCAGCGGCTCGGTAATGTCGTCCAGGTAATCCGGTGTGCCCTCCACGCGCTCGAGGACCGGATAGCGCTCACCATCGTGGTATTCGATGTCGGCCATGGAGACGAATGAATCAGCCTGCACGATGAGATGAATTGGCTCGCTGTTTCCTTTGGCGGCGCGAATAGCTGCGTGCAAAGCCTCTGCCGAGAAAATCTGCCCATTCACAGCGATGATCTTCTCTCCCGGAGCCAGGCTCGCCTTGTCAGCGGGGCCGTTCCAGCGCACATCGGAGATGCTGCCGTCGCCGCCTACGCTCAAGCCAATCGAGAACCAGTAATCTCTGCCTGCGCGGCGCCCCGCCGGCATCGCGACCATGGTGCGCTGCGTGGCGCTTGGCTTGTCCTTGTAGACCAGCTCGTAGCCGCCCTGCTCAATGCCGGCCAGGTCCGCATGCGGATTGATCTTGTCGATGCGATCATGCAGAAACGTCGCCCAATCGTAGGGCGCCACGGCATTCAAGTCCTCGACCAACTCGTTGAAATCGTACGTGACGATCAGTGGGCCGGTGTTTCCGCCTTTGCCCAGAAAGATCTTCTCAAAGTCGTTCAGCGATTTCTGGTTTTGCGTCAACTTGCGGATGAGCGTGTCGGCATCGAGCCACAACAGCTGCCCCTCCTGGTAGTAGTCCTGCCCGCGCCTCCAGTTCATCCACGGCGTATAGAAACGCACCACGCTGGCTGCGATGGCGGTGTCCTCCGTGGAACGCCACTCGCGGCCGGGGGTGTAGTCCAAGGTCGCCGCGGTCTCCGCCAACCGATCGCGATATTGCGCCTGCGTTTCAAAGGCCGCGCGCGCGGCCAGCACGTTGCCCAGATATTGCGTCATGCCCTCGTACACCCACAGCAGCGCGCCCTGTTGCGGCGTCGTGAAGTCCGGCTGGTACAGTCCCACGGGGCGGCGATACTTTCCATTCCATGAGTGCGTAAACTCATGCGGCAGCAGATCGGACTCGCGCAACTCGTGCGCGTCGTTGGCAAATCCCTTCTCGCCCACGCCATTGTCTGACGACTGGCCGTGCTCCAATCCCTCGCCTCCGGCCACATCGGAAAGCGTCAGCAGAAAGTGGTAGACAAGGTAATGATGCGAACCGTAGAGCGCATCGGCCTCGCGCACCAGGTTGCTCATTGAGGCCAGAACCGCCGGGCGCAGGTTCGAGTCCTCCGGCAAGTCCGAAACCACGTCAATATAGTGTTTGGGCGTGATCTCGGGAGCCAACGGAAATTCGTGGAAGTTGAGGCCGGCGATCACCGGCGAGTCCTGCAGTTGCTCCACATTCGTCACCGCAAACTGCGTTACGGCGCCGGGCGCAGGAACCGGGTAGGAGCCGGAACTGACCGGCGTGAGCGCAGTGCCAATGCCCCAGCCCGCGGGAACTTTCACCGAGGGCTGAATGGGGATATCGCGCACCGGTGTGTTGGCCGGGTAGAGCATCAACGATTCCCATTCCACTGCGGCAAGTTTTTGCGAAACCCGCGACGTGACGATGCAGTCCAGGTGCGCATGCAGCGTGGTTACGCCCTTGGGAATGGTGAGATGGAATTGATACAGGTCCACGTCATCGCGCCGCCACGCAAGGGTTTGGCCGTTGGCGGTAAACACCACGCCCGTGATCTCTTCCACCGGCCCGCTGGGCATGTGATGGCCGGGAATCCACTGCGGCGTGGTCAGTGCCAGTGGGCCCGCCGATACCGGAAGGTCGATTTCGGCGTGCAGCAGCTTGCGCGGCGCATCACTCAGGTCGGCAGTGATCTCAATCGGCGGCTTTTGCGCGCGGGCCATGGGCAGCGCGAGGCTGATAAGCAGCAGCGCCAACCCTGCCTGAAAGGGTTTCCGGGAATCGCACATCGGGCAGTACTCCTGAGCGTTCAGGGTAGCGCACAGAGACCGGAGCCCGGTAGATTTTTCCTGGGCCGCACGCCCCACGCCGTTGCACATCGCGGCATAGACGCGCCGCATGTGCCCGCTTTCTGCGGTTTCTTTATACCATCCTTATACGATTCGGCTGGCCTCATTTTATGCTGTACATGACCCCACCCACATCGGCGAGCGGCAGCTTCGCCGGGGTTGACGCTCAATTCCGGATAACTAAGGAGAACCATGTCAAAGTGCAAACTTGAATACATCTGGCTCGACGGAAAAAGGCCCATCCCTGAACTCCGCGGCAAAACCACGATCAAGGACTTCGACAAAACGCCCACCTTGGCCGATCTGCCTCTGTGGGGATTTGACGGCAGCTCCACCATGCAGGCTGAGGGCCACAAGTCAGACTGCATTCTCAAGCCCGTGGCCCTCTATCCCGATGGTGCCCGCAAGAACGCTTTTATTGTGCTCAGCGAAGTCATGCTCCCCGACGGCACGGCGCACCCGAGCAATACGCGCGCCATGTCCCCGGACGATCCGGATCTTTGGTTCGGCTTTGAGCAGGAGTACTTCCTCTATAAGGATGGCCGTCCACTCGGCTTCCCTGAACACGGTTATCCCGGACCGCAGGGCCCATACTACTGCGGCGTCGGCTACAAGTACATGGGCTCGATCGCCCGCACCATCGTCGATGAGCACCTCGATCTTTGCCTGCACGCAGGCATCAACCACGAAGGCATCAACGCCGAAGTGGCCAAGGGCCAGTGGGAGTTCCAGATCTTCGGCAAGGGCTCGCACAAGGCCGCCGATGACATGTGGACCGCGCGCTACCTGATGATGCGTCTTTGCGAAAAGTACGAAGTGGACGTGCAGTTGCATTGCAAGCCAATCAAGGGCGACTGGAACGGCTCCGGCATGCACACCAACTTCTCGTCCAAGTACCTGCGCGAAAATGGCGGCAAGGAATATTTCGAAGCCCTGATGAAGGCCTTCGAGAAGAATATTCCCGATCACATCGCGGTTTACGGTCCGGACAATCACCTGCGCCTCACCGGCCTTCACGAGACCCAGGCCATCGACAAGTTCAGCTACGGCCTCTCGGATCGCGGCGCTTCCGTTCGCATGCCTGTTAACTTCGTCAAGCACGGTTACAAGGGCTACCTTGAAGATCGCCGTCCCAACTCCGAAGCCGATCCGTACCAGATCGTTGCGCAGATTGTGAAGACGACTGCCGAGGTTCCGATCAAGTAGTTCACACGAACCGCCAGCTCTGGGTTTTGGCCCGGCGGCAATGAGCAAAAAACAGAGGCGCGGCCAACCGGTTGCGCCTCTGCTCCTTTTCACCCTTCCCTTCCGGTCCCGCGTTTCCTGATGGCTCCTTTATCTCCCGCGTGTTAGAACCAAGAGAACAGGGCACGGGTGGAGCTTGCTCAAAAACTGGCGCAGCCGCTCGGCCGGCGCCTTGAATCCACTGGGAGGAAGGTTCTCGACCATGAATGCAGGCCATCCAGTGGAACTCGAACCTCTCTACGGCGATTACCCGCTCGACCAGGCCTTCGACGAAATGCGCGAGCCCAGCGGCGAGGTGCGGGTGCAATACCGCGCCCTGGCTGAAACCCTGGCCACCCTCCCTGCCGGCGAATTGCAGCGGCGCAAGCAGTCGGTCGATCTCGCCTTCCTCACCCAGGGCATTACGTTCACCGTCTACGGCCGCGAAGAAGGCACCGAGCGCATCTTCCCTTACGATTTGCTGCCCCGTCTTGTCACTGCCCAGGAGTGGGATCGCATCGAGCGCGGGCTCACGCAGCGCATCACCGCACTCAACCTATTCCTGCGCGACGTCTACTCCGACGCCAAAATCCTCGCCGACCACGTTATCCCGCGCGAGCTCGTCTACAGTTGCAAGCACTACCGGCGGCAGATGCGCGGCTTGCAGGTACCGCGCAACGTCTATATCGCCGTAGTCGGCAGTGACCTGCTGCGCCTCAACAGTGGCGAGTTCGTGGTGCTCGAGGACAACCTCCGCGTGCCCTCCGGCGTCAGCTACATGCTCACCAACCGCCGCGTGATGAAGCGAACTTTTCCGCAGCTCTTTGCGAGCTATGGCGTGCGGCCCATTGAGCACTATCCACAATTGCTATTGGCCACATTGCGTTCTCTCGCGCCCGAAGGCCGCCCCGAGCCGAACATCGTGCTGCTCACGCCGGGCGTCTTCAACTCCGCCTACTTCGAGCACACCTATCTCGCGCGCCAGATGGGCATCGACCTCGTGGAAGGCCGCGATCTGGTGACTCACGACAACATCGTCTACATGCGCACCACCGACGGCCTCAAGCGCGTTAACGTCATCTATCGCCGCGTTGACGACGACTTCAGCGATCCCCTCGTCTTCCGCTCCGACTCCGCGCTGGGCTGCGCAGGCCTGTTCAATGCTTATCGCGCCGGCAACGTCACCGTATCCAACGCCTTCGGCACCGGCCTCGCCGACGACAAGGCCGTCTACGCCTACGTACCGCACATGATCCGCTACTACCTGAACGAAGATCCAATTCTGCCCAACGTGGAAACCTTCTTGCTCAGCGAAGAAAAGGACCGCAAGCACGTGCTCGCCAACCTCGACAAGCTGGTGGTCAAAGCCGTGGGTGAAAGCGGCGGCTATGGCATGCTCATCGGCCCCCGCTCCACAGCCCTGCAGCGCGAAGAGTTCGCACGGCAGATCGCGGCCAACCCCCGCAACTATATTGCCCAGCCCACGCTCGAATTCTCGCGTGCTCCCTGCCTCGTCGACGACCGGCTGGAGCCGCGCCACGTGGATCTGCGGCCCTACATCCTCTTTGGCGACAAGGTCAACATTGTGCCCGGCGGCTTGACCCGCGTGGCGCTCGAAAAAGGCTCGCTCGTGGTCAACTCCTCGCAGGGTGGCGGCAGTAAGGACACATGGATTCTGGAATAGTTCGCTTCGCAGAACATCGGACCAGAAGAGAGAGACACAACATGCTATCGCGCGTTGCCGACAGCCTCTACTGGATGAGCCGCTACCTGGAGCGGGCCGAGAATACCGTGCGTCTGCTCGACGTCACCATGAGCCTGATGCTCGATACCGGCGGCTTTAACGTGGAAATGCGGTGGCAGCGCATGGTGGCCGCGCTGGGCAAGCCCGTGGAGATGGATTGGAACGGCAGCATCGAAGCAATGGCGCAAAAGCTGGTCTACGACAATCTCAGCCCTGCCTCTGTCATTTACTGCCTCAATGGGGCCCGCGAGAACGCCCGCCAGGTGCGCGAAGAAATCTCCACTGAGATGTGGCAGCGCCTCAACCGTCTTTACCATCAGATGCACTTGCCGCGCACGCGATCGCAGTTCTCCGCCAACATCAGCGACCAGCTCTCCACGGTCATTGACGGCATCTACCTCTTCAAAGGCACCACCGACACCAGCATGATCCACGGCCAGGGATGGCAGTTTATCCGCCTCGGCCGCTATCTTGAGCGCGCCTACGCCACGGCTACATTGCTTGAGGTCTACCAAGCCGAACTCTTCCCCCGCAAGAGCGGGAGTCGTCCGGCTATCTCCACCTGGAACTGGTGGGCCTGTTGCGCTCTTGCACGGCATTCGAAGCTTACTGCCAGGTGTACACGGCTGACCTCTCACCAGAGCGCATGCTCGAATTCCTGGTGCTCAACCGCGACTTTCCCCACGCCATCCATTACTGCGTCGAAGGCACGCGCCAGGCTGTCGAGGGCATTCAGCAAACTGGCGGCCGGCGCCCGCCCGAGGAACTGAAGGCCGCCATCGGCAAGCTCAGCGCCATGCTGGGCTTTACATCGATCAACGAAATCCTCGCCGGCGATACGGCGGGCTTTCTACACAACATCCGGGGACAATGCTTGCACATCCATGAACTCATTTACCGCTTTTATGTGCACTACTCCATTCAATCGGCGCTTACTGTTTAAGAGAGAACCGCATGAACTTCTATTCCATCCGGCACCTCACGCGTTTTCGCTACTCGAACCCCATCAGCGAGAGCATCATGGAGACGCGCATGCACCCGCGCTCCGACGCGAGCCAGCACTGCCTCACCTTCTCGCTCTCCGTGAGCCCGCGTTGCCGCGTCTTCAGCTACCGCGACCACCTGGGCAACAATATTCAGCACTTCGATATTCCCGGCGAACACAACCAGCTCGTCATCGTGGCTGAATCCGTCGTCGAACAACAGTCCCTTCTCGATGTTCCCGAGTTCCTCGCGCCCGAAGCGTGGAGCGAGCTCGATGAACTGATCGCCTCAGGCGATTACTGGGAGATGTTGCTGCCGAGTACCTTCGCCGTTGAAACCCCGGCGGTGACGTTGCTCGCCCAACAGATGGGCGTGACCCGCCGCGACGATCCCCTGATGCTCGTGCTGGAGCTGAATCAGCGCCTCTTCAACTACTTTGAGTACGTACCCAGTCACACCCGCGTCGACTCACCCATCGACGAGGCGATCGTCAGCGGCAAGGGCGTGTGCCAGGACTTTGCGCACACCATGATCGCGCTGCTGCGCTATGTGCGCATTCCCGCGCGCTACGTATCGGGTTATCTCTATCGCGGGCGCGAGGATCACGACCGCTCCACACCCGACGCCACCCATGCCTGGGTCGAGGCGTTGATGCCTCACCTGGGCTGGGTTGGCATCGACCCCACCAACAACCTCATCGCGCATCATCGCCACATCCGCACTGCCGTGGGTCGCGATTATGCCGACGTTCCGCCCACACATGGCGTCTTTCGCGGCAACACTGCAAGCGAGCTGTACGTGGCCGTGCAGGTCGGAGCCAGCAACGAGCCGCCGGCGCTCGATCGCAAGCTACCCATCCCCGAAGACTGGAGCGTACTGGTGGAACGCGCGCAACAGCCGCCCGAACCCGCCGTCCCCTTCGTCGATCTGCAGCAAATGCAGCAGCAACAGCAGTAAGGCGATGCGGGACGCCGTACTTATTTCGCGGTCGCTGTCTCGTCCGCTCCCATGGCCTTCAACCGGATCTGCGCCAGCCGCCACGTCGAAGTGGGAAGAGTAAGCGGCTCTTTCGGCTTCTCGAGTTTGCGATAGTCCGCGATGGCGATATCTCGTTCGCCATACTGCTCCGCAATCCGGCCCAGCACGTACCACACGTCGTCATTCGGCTCATCGAGATTCCAGTCGTCCATGGCGCGCAGCAGAACCTCGCGTGCGTCCTTGGTGTTGCCCACTTCCGCGTAGAGACAAGCCAGGGTGTGCAGAATATACGGCGCGTCCTTCTGCATCTCGGTGGCGCGAATTGCTTTCGCGATATCGGCCTGCTCCACCTTGCCGGTAAAGAGCGCGTACCATGTTTCGTTGTTCAGCAGCATGGCGTCTTCCTTGCCCAGGTCGGCAAGTTTTTGCGCCCAGCCTCGCGCCGCGGCAAAGTTGCCGCGATCGGCTTCGATTTCCATCTTCATCTCGTACGCGTCGCTGTCGTTCTCTAGCAGCTTCAGCCGTTCGTCGGCCAGCGCGAGGGCGTCGTCGTACCGGCCTAGTCCCATCAGCGCCAGCACATTGTCGATAAAGGCGGTCTTCGATTCCGGCTCGTCTTTCAGCAGCGGCGATGAAACCTCGAGCAGGCTCGTGAAGTTGTTCTGGATCAGATACCCGACAGCCAGCGCGATGCGAATGTTGGTGCGCTCGCGATCGCCCATCGCATCCTTCAGTGCTGCCTCTAGAATCGGTACGCCCTGCGCCACGGTAGGCCTCGATCCCACTAGAATCGCCGCTGCGGCCAGCTTCATCCGTCGCGCGTCCGGCGCTTCACCCTTGGTCCAGAAGCGCGGAAACACCGGCCCGCCCAGCGGATCGTCGCCGCCCTCCAGATGCACGTCCTCGCGCATCCAGTCCAGCAGCGCCTTCGCGCCCCGCAAATCGCCGCTCTGAATACGATCCAGCATTTCCAGAGCGATCGCGTTCGGCTTTTCTCCGGTGTCGAGCAATTTGTATTGCCCGTTTTCCTTCACGATGTAGACCGTCATTGTACTTCCGCCCAGGACTTCGACTTTTTCGCGGTAGCCGGTCGCATCATCGCCTTCGCCCTTGGGGTCGAGCATGTGCAGCACGATGTCTTCCGTCACATCGAGCGAGCTTCCCTCGCGCGCCAGTTCGGTGTTCATCTTCTTGCCGCTTTCGAGCTCGTCTTTCAGCTCGTCGGCGTCCAGGGCGTTCAGCACGTTGATGGCGTTGCGGCTGAGCATCGTGGCAAAGCGGTCCTTGGTCAGATCGGGATCGAAGGGCACCATGGAGAAGCGCTTCACGACGTCGACCGGTGTGTTCGCGAACTGCACGTCTTCGTGGTGGATCGCACCGCGCAGCATGTTCGCCAGGCCCAATGTCCGCGCGGCGGCGTCGCCAGCGGCGCCCGCCTGGTAAAAGTCGGCGGCCTGCGCATACTGCCGCATGTTCATTAACATTTCGCCCGCGGTGCGATCGGTTTCCTTGAAGCCGTTGTCGTCCGTGGCGCGCTTGTTTGCCTCGTCCAGTCCCGCCTTGCTGCTCTGCAGCATGGCCACGCAGGCCGACATCAGCGCCTTGGGTTCGGGATTCAGCGACTGCGCGGCCTTATACGCGCCCGCGTAATCGCCGCTATAGAAGATCGAGAAAGCAAGGTTGTCGGTGAGTCCGAGATCGGCCAGCTTATCCTGGCCCAGCTTCTCGTATTCGGCGACGGCCTCCTTCATGTGCGCCTGTCCGCTGTAACGGCGTCCCACGGAATCGTATTCAAGCAGAATCGCCAGATCGGCTTGCGCGGTGTGATCGTCGGGATCGAGCTTGATGGCCGCGCGATAGGCGTCGGCCGCGCCGGTCAGGTCGCTTCCCGGACGCAGTTCGCGTCCCACGAGGTCGTGTTTCAGGATCTCGGCCAGTACGCGCTCGGCCAGTGCCGAAGTGGGGTCGAGCTTCACGGCGAGTCGCGCCTCGGCGCGCGCGGCTTCGCCCATGCCGGCCTGAAGCAGCACATTGGCCACCTGCAAATGATGCACGGCCGCATTGGGATCGAGCGCCACCAGCGCGCGATAGCTGGCCAGCGCCTCCTTCACCTTGCCGTCGCGCAGCAGCGCCTCGCCTTGCGGCTCAAAGTCGATGAGAATGGCGGGGCCGTTGATTAGATCGGCAACTTCATTGCGCAGCGCCGTTGCTTCGGCCGCGGTATAACGGCGCTTCACGGAATCGAAGACCAGGTGCGCCAGCACCACTCCGCCTTTGCCGGTGGTGAACGTCTCCGTCAGTTGCGCGGGGCCTAGCGCAATGGTCACGTCCTTGGGCAATTCCTTGGGAATAAATCCCGCGGGCGGGATGAAGCGATAGTTCCACTCCGTCGTGAAGGCCGCAGGCAGCCACCAATCTTCGCCACGCAGCTTCTTTGGCTTATCGGGGCCGGTAGTCTTCTTCTCGTCGGAATCGTCTTTCTGTTTCAACTCGTCGGGCAGGAACTGGAAGATCCGGTCGAGGCGGATCGCGGCCTGCGCGCTTTCGAGTTCCGTATATCCGCGCTTCGCCTTTTCGCAGGCGATGGTGAGCTTGAACGGCTGCGAAAGATCGGCGGGTTCGGTGCGCTCAACCTGGCTGAGTTCGTCGCAGAGGTACTCGGATTTGATGTAGCCGCGAAGCGCCTCGCGGGTGTCTTTGTCGGGCTTGTCGGCATAGAAACCGCGGTAGCTCGATTCCAAAATGCCCTTTGGCTGCGTAACTTCGACCACGTTTGCGGGACCGTTGTCTGTCAGCGTGAACTCACGCGTTTCTATCACACCGTTATCGTGTGAAGAGGATTCAGGGATCTTGACGAGCGCAGTCGTGGCGTTGCTCGTGATGAGCGACAAACGGCCCTGATCGCCCATCGGCACCTGGCCCAGTTGCGCGTAGCGGTCGGTGGCATCGATCCAAATTGGATTTTTGCCGGGTACGTAGACAATCGCGTGATCGAACAGTCCCATGCCGGGCAGATCCACGGGCACATCCATGCGCGCTTCCGCATCGAGCAGGGTCACGTATGCAGGAATACCCGCGGCGCGCAGCATCGCCACCAGCAGCGTGGCCTTGTCCTTGCAGTCGCCATAACCCTTCGCCAGCGTTTCAGCGGGGTCATGAGGCAGAATCGCGGCTTCGCCAAATTCGATGCCCGTGTAACGAACCTCGCGATCCAGGTAATCCAGAATGACAGCCTCTTTTTCGGCAACGGTTTTCTTGCCGGCGATCAGCGGCGTCACCACGGCTTGTACCTCGGGTGAATGGGTGCGGTCGTCCACAACCTTCCCATACTCCGCCGCGATGCTCTGCCATGATGCGCCGCTGGAGTATTCGATGATCGGGAAGAACACCGTCTCGGGAGGCAGATACGGTTCCCGGTTATCGATTGCTTCCAGCGGTCCCACGTCGAACGTGAGCGTGACGCGCCCACCGGACTCGGTGCGCACCGGCTTGACGCCGGGTAGCAGTAGAAGATTCGTGCGCAGCGGCAGTGCCACGGGAGCATCGAAAACCACGCGACTGTGCGCCACGGGCACATCTTCCTGGCCGAGCACAACACGCCCCACGCGGCCCGCTACATACAGCGGCTCCGTTTCCGTCTCCGTGTATTCCTCTTCCACCACCACTCCGGGCGCAATGGCCGGCAGCGGCGCGCGCAGGCGCTTGCCGTCGCTGTAGGTTTTGTAGTCGCCGCCGCGTGCCGGGGCCTCCGTAATGGTATTGGGATCGAGAGTGTGCACCGTGAAGTCGGGCGCGATCACGCGCGCGCGGATCACGGGCCGGGCTTCGTGCCAGGGTTCCCAACTCACGGAGAGCGAATCCCAGCCTTCCGCCCCTTTCTGTGTCAGCACCTTATAGATGAAGTGGCCCACGTGCACCTGCCGCCCGGCACCGTCGAAGGTATAGCTCTCGTCGTCGCAGAGTTCTGTCACGTTCACGCCATCGGGCGCGGGCACATCGGTTGCGGCCTGGTATAGGGTCTTGGGATCGATCGAGAAGTGCGGCGCGCTCCACGGCTCGGCCGACGGTGCGGCATACGGAGCTTCCGGCAATGATTGCGCAGTCGCGGCCGCACACAGTGTCGATGCAATCAACGCGACAAACAGGCAAGGCAAATAAATACGCAGAAATGAAGAAGGCAAGGGGCACCCGGCAATTTAGATTGTGAAAACCACACTAAACCGCTCGGCGCTGTTGAGCAAGCGGGGAGCCGTGTGCTCCCAGCGGCGCCCTCGGGATAGTGAATAACCGGCACTACGGAGCGTATGCGCGCCGGAAGCGCGTAAAGTAATTGACCGTACGGTAGTCCGCCCGCCCGCTGTTGTCGGTAAAGTGCGTGAACACCTCCGCGCGCAGCCTTCCATCGCGCTCCAGCGAGAGCGTAATCTCCACGTGGCTGAAGCTGGTTGTCTGCTTGGCCAGCAAGGACGTGGGAGCGGAAGAGTCCACGCTGGCGGCAAAGCTCTTGGCTTTCAACACGCCCCAGTCACATGGGTCTGGATGGCACGCGCCGTAGGGGTGAATTTTGTTGCCGTGGATCTCAATCTGCACCAGTCCACGCGTGTTTGCATCGACGTTGACCCAGGTTCCATTCAGGTCGTTGATCGCAGTTGGAGCCTGCGCCGGTGCGGCAGGCGCGCCGCAAACCGGCAGTAGGATGGCCATGGAGGTGGTTGCAACGAAGGCGAAACGGAGAAAGATTCCCATAACTTTCATGACGTTCTCCTGCCACGCCGAATTCTAAACCCAATCGCCGCTTGTCAACCCGCCTTTTGCACCTGCGCCGCAATCTTTCTCAATTCGGGCAGAACGTTGCCCAACGCGGCAGGCGGCGCATCGCGTTCGCCCAGTGCAAAGTACACATCGCGATAGAGCGGGTAAAGCTGCTCATACACCGCGGCGGCCTTCGCGTCCGGCTTGACGGTGCGGAACGGTAGACAGACTGCGGCCTGCGCCTCTTCGATGGTCTTGTAGACCCCGGCGGCGAGCAGCGCAAATATTCCCGACCCCAGGCTAGTGGGAATTCCCGCGGGCACAAGCACCGGCTTGTTCAGCACATTGGCATAGACCTGGTTCAGAATCTCGTTCTTCTGCGGAATGCCGCCCGCACTGATTACGCGATCGATGCGCACGCCGTGCTCGGCCATGCGTTCCAGGATGATGCGCGTGTGGAATGCGGTGCCTTCAATCGCCGCGAACAGCTCGTCCTGCGCCGTGTGCACCAGGTTCCAGCCCAGCGTCACGCCGCCAAGTTCGGGATTCACCAGCACGGTGCGATCGCCGTTGTCCCAGCTCAGCCGCAGAAGTCCCGTCTGGCCAGCCTTCCACGCATCGAGCCCCTCCGAGAGCGCGGCCACTGTCGTATTCGCGCGCTTGGCAATCGCGTCGAAGATGTCGCCCACCGCCGACAAGCCCGCTTCAATGCCCGTGAACTGCGGATGCACACTCCCCGGCACCACGCCGCAAACGCCGGGAATCAGTTTCGCTTTTGGCGCCATGGCCATAATGCATGTCGACGTGCCGACCACGTTCACCACGTCGCCTTCGCGGATGTTCGCGCCGATCGCGTCCCAGTGCGCATCGAACGCGCCAACCGG
Organism: uncultured Acidobacteriota bacterium; assembly: GCA_963729915.1. Lineage (GTDB taxonomy): Bacteria > Acidobacteriota > Terriglobia > Terriglobales > Acidobacteriaceae > Telmatobacter. The sequence goes on from CAVSQE010000003.1 coordinate 54,276, forward strand.
GATCGGGATTCCGGCGCGCAGCCCGAGTTCCGTGGCCCACTTTGCCGAAAGATGCCCGGCGATTTTGTCGCTGGTTAGGTATTCGCCGCCCATCTTGGCGCGTACTCCTGCCAGCAGCGGGTCGACCGCGACCAGAAACTCTTCCGGCGGCAGGCCGCCCCACTTGGGATTCCACATCCATTTGTGGCCCATGGCGCAAGCGCTACGCTTCAGCGCGCTCACCTCGGTCACGCCCGAGAGCGTGGCCGCAACCATGTCGCAGTGCTCGAGCGCCGTGACAAAACGGGCGCGCTTCTCCGGGTTATGGCGCAGCCAATGCAAGAGTTTGGCAAAGCCCCATTCGTGCGAGTAGACGCCGCCGCACCATGCAATGCCTTCAAAACCCAATTCGTGCGCCTTGTGGGTGATTTCCTCGGCCTCGGCAAAGGCGCGATGATCGCACCACAGATAGTATTCGTCGAGCGGCTCCAATCCCTCGCCCACCGGAATCACGCTGGAGCCTGTAGTGTCGAGCGCGATCGCGGCAACCTCGGCTCCGTTCACACCCGTAGCCTTGAGCGCGTCCTTTGTGGCCGCGGCCAGAGCCGCCATCTGATCGGCATGCGACTGCGTCGCATAGTTGGGATCGTCGCGGCGCCGATGGAGCGGATAGGACGCCGATGCGGTCCCGACCGGCCCCGTCTTGCTGTCAACGAGAGTGACGCGAACGCTGAGTGTGCCGAAATCCACGCCGGCGACGATTGCCATGGAACTTTCCCTCCGGTAAACGCTTGCTGATCCGCAGACCAGACTACACCATGCCGGCAGGGCAAGTCCCGTTTTTGAGAGACCGATCTCTCAGGCCGCGGTCCTGAAGTCACGCCACAGCCAGGACGCGATGGACAATTTCGGCGTTTTGTCGTATCTGATCGCTATCTTTCGGGAACATGCCCACCCAAACACCGTCGATCGGCTTGATGCTGGAGAACGCGGTACGGAAGGCCAGTTCGACCTGGTCGGGCGCGACTCGGCCAGCGGCAAGAATTTTGAAGGCGAAGCAGGGTTTGGGAGTCTGGCGCATCATCTTGAACATGCGCGGCGGATCGCTTTGCATGTAGATCTCGCGGGGCATCTCCATCAATTCCCCATTCAGGACTTTTCTCCACTCGTCTTCAGTTCTCGTGCGGTTGTAAACGCAGCCGCAAAAGTAATCAATGTCCCAGCCCTGCTCCTCAATAAGTGCGATAACTTCCGGCTTGTGCGTGGCCACGCCCACCATCGTTCCCGTGTCGCGAACGCGCTTGCACCACTCCCTTATGTCATTCATCTTGCCGGTCTTGAAGGCCACATCCACCACTTCGCCTTGGCGATGGAACGCATGTGGCTTCAGGTCTTTCACCACCGCGACCGGGTCGTCATTGCTCTGATCGCCTGCAATCAAATGCATTTGGCCGCCGTCGGCCTGGAATTGTTTCCAGTACTGCACGGAATGACCAGCGTTGCTATGGTTGAACGCGTTGATCCCGTACGATACGGCGCGGTGCATCGTCGCGCAAGCACGTTCGGCGGTAAACCACTCGCGCATCAGCCCGTTGTATGTTGCGTTGAAATGCGAGGTGCCGTTGATCGGGTTGCAACCGAGGACGAGACGGCCAATCTCGGCCCCGCCGAATTTCATCTTTGGGACCTGGACACTTGCACCAGCATCAGGCGTCGCCGCCTCTTGGCTCGCCGGGACTGGTTGTTGTGGCTCGCCAATGGGCCGCTCAGTGGAATGGGCTTTCACCGCTGCCATTCCCATCATGCCCATCGTCAGGCCGGCTCCGGAACGCAGGAAGTCTCTTCGCGTCTTGGGCATCTGACCAATCCTTCTGCAGTTGGCCCGCCGCATCCTGGGATGTGAAATTAGCCAATTGTAGCACCGCCCGAAATGCCCTGATCCGAACACTTGTGTAACCGCGTCCGGCATGGTCTCCAGATCATCCTCAATCGTTCAGAGGCTACGGTTTCTTCGCTCTCACTTGCACCGCTGCGTGTTGGTTCTTCAAGTCGGACGCCAATACTTGCGAATACGCAGGGGTTTTGGCCGGTGCGCCGGGCGCAGGTCCAGATGGCGCAGCTCCGGAAGCACCACTCACCACGCGCACGTGCTCCAGTTGCGGCGGCGGCGCATTGTCGTTGTTTTTCACCAGAATGGAAATGCGTCGGTTCGAAGGGTCGTAGGGATTGCTCTTTACGCGCAGCAACTGGTCGGCGTAGCCGCGTACCTGCGTCACCTGGTCGGCGCGCACTCCATCCTGCTGCAGCAGGCGGCGCGCGGAATTGGCGCGGTCGGCTGAAAGCTCCCAGTTGCTGTAGTCGGCGTCGTGCGAGTACTGCGCGGCGTCGGTGTGGCCCTCGATTTGCAGTTGGTTCGGCAGGGTCTTCAGCTCCGTAGCCAGCAACGCAAGCAGTTCCTGACCGCTGGGACTCAATTTCGCGCTGCCGCTCTGGTAAAAGGTGCCGTTTTTGTCTTCCAGCAGCTCGATGCGCAGCCCCTCCGACGTAATCGTCATCTCAATTTGCTTGTTCAGTTTCTCCAGATCCTTGCGCGCCTGAATTTCGTTCTCCAGTTTCTCCTTCAGGTCCTGCAGTTGCTTCTGATTCGGGTCCGCCGCCGGTGTTGTAACGTTGCCCGTGCCCGACATCGTCGTACCCATCAGCGTCGCAGTCCCCTTGGGGTCGTTGAAGTAGCCCGCCACGGCCTTTTTCACTTGATCGCTCTGGCTCATCAGCCACAGCACGATAAACAGCGCCATCATCGCGGTCACGAAGTCGGCGTAGGCTACCTTCCATGCGCCCCCGTGGTGGCCTCCGTGACCGCCTTTCTTCTTGATCACGATGATCGGTTGCGCTTTGACCGCCATTGGATTCCTCTGCTCCTACGCCGCCGCTGCCACCGGCGCTGCTGCTTCCACCGGCTCAATCTTGTTCTTGCAGTGCTTCTCCATCTCGTCGAACCCCGGCCGTGCGTGCGCCGGAATCGCACGCCGTCCCATTTCGATGGCGATCATGGGCGCAGAGCCTTTCAGAAACGCCAGCAACAACACGCGCAACATATGCAGATACTCGTTGTGTTCAGCGGCCACCTTGCCCATGTTGGCTGCCAGCGGCCCCACCACGCCGTAGCAAAGCAGAATGCCGAGAAACGTCCCCACCAGCGCCGCGGCCACATGTTTGCCAATCTCTTCCGGCGGCCCGCCCAGCGCCCCCATGGTGATCACCACGCCCAGCACCGCGGCCACAATGCCCAGGCCGGGCAGCGAGTCCGCCACCGTGGTCAACGAGTCAACCGGCTGCACGGCTTCATGATGGTGCACTTCCATATCCAGCTCCATCATCTGGTCCATGTCGAACGGTTCCACGCCGCCGGTAATGGCCGTGCGCAGCGTATCGCAAACAAAGTCGCGCGCATGATGGTCGGTGACAAATTCGGGATAATTCTTGAAGATTGCGCTTTCCTCGGGCTTTTCCACGTCCATCTCCACGGCCAGCAGCCCCTCTTTGCGCACTTTGTTCAGAAATTGGTACATCATTTTGAGCGTGCTCAGGTAGCGCGCCTTCGTGAATGGCGAGCCTTTGAGGGTGCCGGCAAGGCCGGCTGCGATCGCCTTGAGAATGCGCGTCGGATTCGCGACTAGAAGCGTTCCCGCGGCCGCCCCGGCAATGATCAGCAGCTCAGCCGGCTGAACGAGCACAGCCATGTGCCCTTTCTCCATAAGGAAGCCGCCGATGATGGCTGCGAAAACCAGGAAGATGCCTATGATGGCAAACATGGCGATTCCCCCTGCGCGCCGAATGAGGCGCTCTTGCACGCGGCAGCCGTCGCGCGGTTGCCGCCTTCGCGGTTGCTGGTTTCCATGGCCTCACGGGCCCGCAGCAGCAGTCGCACTAAAGTTTCAGTGGAATCGTCGCAGGCCTGTGCCGCGCCAATGCTCACCGTGAGCGAGATGCGGTCGCCCCACCAGCGAAAGTCGGCGGTGCGGGCCAGGCCGGCCAGCATCTGTCCATGAGCCGCCAGCATGCCTTCGTTGCGCTCATGCGCAACGATCAGAAATTCATCGTCTCCCCAGCGGCCCATCTCCTCTGCCGGGCGCAGGCCTTGCGCGACGGCGTGGCGGATCTTCTCCAGCATGGCGTTGCACGCGGCAACGCCGTGCGTCTTGCGCAGTTCCTCTGCCTGATCGATGCTCATCCACAAAACTCCCAATGGAGGTCCGCCGCGCGCGAAGTCGTCGAACTCCGTTTGCAGCCGCTCTTCCAGTTCCGCGCGGCTCTCCGTTGCTCCCAGCTGTTCGTCCGATTCGCCATGAGGCAATGCGTCAAGGCTTTCCGCGGGATGAAACAACAAAGCAGCGCCGATACGTTCGCCCATCCCGTTGCGCAAAACCAGAACTCTAGCGATCACCGGCACCGCGTGACCCAGCTTATGCCGCGCCTGCGCCAGCGAGCGCCGCACCTCTGTCACGGCAGCTGGAGCACGCAGCTCCTCGTTGCTGCTTTCCGCCGCCAGCAGCGGCTCCAGGCACTCGGGAAGTCCCCGCCCCTGCAATTCCACGGCCGTATAACCGGTGATGCCTTGCGCCGCCTGGTTCCAGAACATCACTGCGCCTTCCCCGTCAAAAAGCCCCACCCCCTCAGGAACGTTGTCGAAGGCGGCTTCGAGTAGTTCAGTCCGATCCGTCATCGAAACTTCCCTCCCTTGGCATTACACCTTCCGCTGCCATTTGCCCCAATCGGGCGGGCACAGCACTGCGCAAGACGTTCACATTTCTGCATCGGCCCGACGCGTCATAACTTCATGGCGCGATTGCACAATGAGGGAATTCAAATGTGGAAAAGGAAGCCAGCTCTCGGACTCGGCGCTTACGGAGAACGACCTCGGCGCGACTCTCCTCAAGAGCGCGTAGGTCGAATCTCAAAAATCAGCCTTGTAAATGGTCACGACCCGTGAACTCCTCCCGCGAGTGGTCGCATGCCGCAACAGCCTCTTCGCAATGTGCTTTGTAAAAAGGGCACGGCTTTAGCCGGGCCGTAACAGCAAGGACAAGAGTGTGGGCTTTAGCCCTTGAAGTGGACCAACCGGGATCGAATTAACCGTTCTTAATACACGCTCTAGTAGCTCCGCACCCACTCAAAAATCGATCGCATTGCAATCCCGCTGGGTCCCTTGGCAATGTACGGCCGCGAATCCTCAACCCATGCCGCTCCCGCAATATCGAGATGAATCCACGGCGTGTCTTCCGCGAACGTGTGCAGGAACTCGGCGGCGATGCTGGCTCCGCCATAGCGGCCGCCCGTGTTCTTAATGTCGCCGATATCCGACTTGATCAAATCCGCGTACTCTTCGCCCAGCGGAAGGCGCCAGAACTTCTCGCCGGAAACAGCTAGCGCAGCTTCGAATTTGCTATACGTCGAATCGTCATTCGAGAACACACCACCAGTGGTCTTGCCCAGCGCGACGGAAATGGCGCCGGTCAGTGTCGCCGCATCAATCAAGTGAGTCGCCCCGAGCTGCCGTGCGTAAGTAATTCCGTCGGCCAGCACCAGCCGCCCTTCGGCGTCGGTGTTGATGATCTCGATGGTCTTTCCCGACATGGCCGTCTGCACGTCGCCAGGTTTTTGCGCCGTGCCCGAAGGCATATTTTCGGCCGCACATACAATCGCAATCACGCGCACCTTGGGCTTCAGCAGCGCAACGGCGCGCATGGCCCCGATCATGGCTGCACCACCCGCCATGTCGTACTTCATCTTCTCCATGTTGTCTGAAGGCTTGATGGAGATGCCTCCGGTATCGAAAGTAATGCCCTTGCCGACGAGGCCGAGAACCGGCCCATCCTTAACGCCCGTCGGCTCGTAGCGCAATACGATCAGCGCCGGCGGCTCCGCCGATCCTTGCGCCACGCTCCAGAACGCGCCCATCTTCAGCTGGTGCAGCATTTCGGTCGAGTGGATCTCCCAACCCAGTCCAACTTCATCCGCCATCTGTGCCGCGCGTTGTCCCAGAATCGTGGGCGTCAGCTTGTTGCCCGGCTCGTTCACCAGCGATCGCGCAAAGTTCTGGCTCTCGCCAAGAATCACGCCCTCTCGCACCGCGGCTTCGATCTCGGGCCGGTCCATATTCGCCGCCGCGATCGTTAAGTTCTGAACGCTCTGGTCCTTGCGCTCGCTGCGGTAGGTGTCGGCATCGAAATCCCCCACCAGCGCGCCCTCTACGGCGGCGCGCGTCACCACTGCGTGGGGCAGACTTTCGGGCGAGGGAAGTGCGAATGCGACCTCTCGAATCCCTCTCGGCTTGGCAAACCGGACAGCCGTTCCCGCAGCCTCCCGCCCACCGTGCACGGTGGCCTTCGCCAGCTTGCCGAGCCCCACGATCAGCAGCCGCTTGGCCGCGAGTCCCGCTGGCGCGTGAATCAAAACGGCCTCGTTCGTACCGGCTTTATACTCGCCGGTCGCCAGCACCCCGGCCGCGGCTGCCTGCACAGCGGCGTCGGTGGTCAGCAGCGTAGGCTGCGGTTTGGCCCCAAGATCCGTATTGGAGCCTTTGGCGGTTTGGATGTTGACGGCCAGAACGGCCAGCAGTTCGGTAGCAATCCCCGCAATCGGGGCAAAAGAAATCTCAGTCCGCATGTGCTTATTCTTCATGGGCAGCATCGGTTGTGGCAAATCCCTCCGCCACCGAAAGCGCCGAAATCCGAGTGTGTGTGAACAGTGTCAACATTATGACACTTTATGTCATTTTTCATCGATTGACATCAATACATAAATGTCATATTGTGTCATTTATGAGTGCATTTCAATGAAAATAGTGGGCATTCAAGCTCGCATCAACCAAAACGGCCGCATCGTCGTTCCCGCTGTGATCCGCAAGGGCATGGGAGTGAAGCTCGGCGACAGCGTTGTCATGTCGCTCGAGGACGGCGTTCTCCGCATTGAGCCCCTCCGGGCTCCTTACCCAGCCCGGACCAGCAGAATTCACAACGAGCCCAAAATGATCTCCAAACCCGGAACTCCGGCTTCCAGCGACCTGGTGCAGGAGAGGTACGACAAGCCCCAGACCGAGATGGAAGAGTGGCTTGGCTAGCCCGGCGGTTCTCGCCAGCCTGGCCCTCGCCATCCAGCGCAAGGCCGCCGTCGAAATGACTTACGCCGCCCGGGAGAACCTCGGCATCGAAGTCAACGCGATCCGCTGACGCTTCCCCCATTCGTGCCATTCACTTGCCGATCAGATTGGTCTTAGGATCAATTCGGCCAGTGAACGCCGCAGTCCGGCAAACGCAGACTCTGCAGGGGGACCAATGGGCGACTACTATCAGGGCGTTGTGTACGATTACCTGCGGGCTGACCGCTCCGTATTCATCAATACCGAATGCACAATTCAAATTGAACCGGGTGATCAACCCTCCAAAGGGAAAAGTTGGATTTGCGACGCAATTGCCGCTGATTTTAAGTCCGAAACCGTCTTCCTTTGCGAGGTCACCTACAGCGAGACGCTCAAGGCCCTACTGCAGCGATTAAACGCATGGAACGAGCACTGGAACGAGATCTGTCGAGCTCTGATCGACAAGAAATACAACAATCTTCCGGCCAATTGGGGGGTTAAGCCCTGGCTTTTCATCCCCGAAGGCCTCAAAGCAAAGCTCAATCAGGGGTTGGAAAAAATCAAAGAAACCAGTGGACAGTTGAAGTTCGATCCCAAAATCACCACACTCGAGGAGGTTCAGCCTTGGAAATATCGCACCTGGAACCGTATTCGAGAGGACGAAGAAGAGGGCGAAGAATCTGATCCTGCCCTGGCCGCGATGCAAAGGTAGCAGATGGGGTCAAGTAGCTGCCTTACCGTCCGCCTCGATGTTTATTGGCCTTGATCGCCGCCGTTGTCTCCCGGTCGGCCTCCCGCCGCCGCTCCGTCTCCCGCTTATCCCAGTCCTGCTTGCCCTTGGCCACCGCCAACTCGCACTTCACCCTTCCCTTCCGGAAATAGAGCCGCGTGGGGATGAGCGTATGCCCCTTGATCTGCGTCTTGGAGAGTAGCTTGCGAACTTCCTCGCGATGCAGCAGGAGTTTGCGAGTACGCGTCTCATCGTGGTTGGCCATGTTGCCGTGGGAGTAGGGTCCAATATGCAGATTCAGCAGGAACGCCTCGCCACCCTTGATGAGTCCGTAGGAGTCTTTCAGGTTGGCCTTGCCCTCGCGGATCGACTTCACCTCGGTGCCGCGCAGCGCCACGCCGGCCTCGAATTTCTCCAGGAGAAAGTAATTATGGCTGGCAGCCCGGTTGTGCGCGGCATCGCGCTCGCCGCTGGCCACAGGGTCGCGCGGCTGGGCCGCTTTTTTCGCGGCCGGGGCGTCTTTGGGAGCGGTAATGTGACTGGTTTGGCGGGGCACGAGCAAGCTTCCTTGAATCTTCATCGTACGGCAAAACCAGAGTTACCGCATCCTGTCTGGCCTGTGTTCAGGTTGCCGCTCCCTGTTGCTCCCACCTCAACGACGAAAACCTGTCGTCGGGGGCCCCGGGTTGGTCGCGTTGACTTGAGTGTAATGGCTCCGAGATACACCCACTCTAGTTTTGCGATCGCATCGGCGCGGTTTTCGACTAAGGTCAGCAAGGCTTTGTTAAAATGAAGCAGCGTTTTTCGCTAGTGATCGGCACCAGGATTCTCATCGGGACACCCGCCGGAGATTTGCGTTCCGGGCTGCAACTTGCCGCCGGGGATAGCGCGGGCGGACCCGCACAAACGAAAGGCGAAACGCCGGGGAGTAGGATGAATCGCAGCACGCCCGCTCCGGCCGTAGCCGGAATCATGACATCGAGAACTGTCTTCGCCATCGTTCTGCTGGCCGTAGCTGCAAGCTTTGGCCTGCGGGACGCGAAGGTCTACGCCGAGTCCGCCAACGCCGATTACAAGCAGGGCCAGGCCGCCGAAGCTCGCGAAGACTACGACACTGCCTTCGACGACTATCAGAAGGCGCTCAAAAAGAACCCCAGGGACACGCAGTTCAAGATTGCGCTTTCGCGCGTACGCGTCACCGCGTCTTCGGTCCATGTCAGCAATGGCCGCAAGCTGGAGCAGGCCGGCGATACCCAGGCCGCGCTGGGCGAATTCCTCCACGCCGCAGAGATCGACCCCAGCAACGAAGCCGCGCAGCAGGAGATCGCCCGCCTCCGCCAGAAGCAGGGTGAAAGCGCGCCGGTGCCCGACGTGGGAATTCCCGAGCCCCCCGCGGAAGCCGAGCAGCTCCAGTCCATCGAGTCTCCACCGGAGCTCAAACCGGTCTCGAATGAGCCGCTCTCTCTGCACATGGCAGAGGACTCCAAAGTGGTCTATGAGACAGTGGGCAAGGCCGCCGGCGTCAACGTCCTCTTCGATCCCGACTACCACTCCACCCGCATTGAGGTTGACCTGAACAACGTTTCGCTGCTCGATGCTCTGCGCGTTGTCAGCGTAATGTCCAATACCTTCTGGCGGCCAGTCACGAACAATACCATCTTCGTAGCCCAGAACACTCCCACCAAGCGCCGCGACTTGGACGAACAGGCGGTGCAGACCTTCTATCTGACCAACGCATGGCAGCAGAACGATCTCAACGACGTCGCCACGGCCATCCGCAATGTCATGCCGACCGCCAAGGCCTTTCCGGTGCAAAGCCAGAACGCCATAGTCATGCGTGGCACGCCCGACGAGCTTCTGCTGGCGCAACAGTTGATCGACGATCTCGATAAGCCCCGGGGCGAAGTCGTGGTTGACATCGCGGTCCTCGAAGTGAGCAAAAACTGGGAGAAGACGCTGGGCCTGCAATGGCCGAGCGCCTTCGGGGTGACGCTGCAGCCCAGTTGCGCGCAGAGCAATACGTGCAGTTCGAGCTCCTCCAGTTCCTCCAGCTCGACAAGCACGACCACCAGCCCGACGCTATATAACCTTGCCCATCTCAACTCCACCAACTTCGCAGTCACCGTAGGGTCGGCCACGCTCAACCTGCTGCTCACTGACAACAACACCAAGGTCTTGCAGAGCCCGCGCATCCGCGCCACTGACGCGCAGAAGGCCACCATGAAGATCGGCTCCAAGATCCCCATCGCCACCGGTTCTTACCAGACCGGCGCTGCCACTGCGCTCGTCAGTTCTCTCGTCAACACCCAGTTCCAGTATCAGGACGTCGGCGTGAATATCGAAATGACGCCCAGCGTCCACTATGACCACGACGTCACCCTGAAGATCAAGATCGAGGTCTCGGCGGAGAGCGGGACTGAAACCATCAGCGGCGTTACCGAGCCCATCTTCAGCCAGCGCGTCATCGACCAGGTCATTCGCCTTCGCGAGGGCGAAGCCAGCATCCTGGGCGGCATTCAGGACAACCAGGAGGCGCAGAATTGGACCGGAATTCCCGGATTGAGCGCCATCCCCATCCTCAAGTACATCTTCGGTTCCAAGGATCACACCATCCAGGACGACGACATTGTCTTCGTGGTGGTGCCGCATATCGTGCGCTCGCAGGAGCTGGACCAGGCCAACTTGCGCGTCATCGACACCGGCCTGGGGCAGGCTTCCATCGAGCTGCGCCATGCCGACAACGAAAACAACGCTACACCGGCAGTAGTGCCCACGGCGCGCACCATGCCGGTCGAGCGCCCCACCGTTGGAACCATTCCCTCACAGAGCGCAATCGAGGCCGCGCCGCAGATGCTGGCGCAGTTGCGCGCCGATATGGGAGCCAATGGCGGCCCTACCGCCACCGCGCAAGCGGCAGTGCCGCAGCCCAATCTATCCACCGCTCAGCCTCCGGTGGCCGCGGCTCCTCCCGTGGCGGCTGCGCCCGCGCCGCCCGTGGCAGTTGCCAGCCTGGCTCTCAATGGGCCCGCGACGCCCATGGCCGCAGGCACCACCTTCCAGGTTCCCGTGGTGCTCAACGGAGGAACGGATGTCACTTCCCTTGCAATGCAGTTGCAGTACGATCCTGCAAAGCTGCAATTGGCAGGTGCTGTGGCCGGAAATCTCCTGAGCCGCGATGGCCAGCCAACGGGACTCAGTCACGTGGAAGTCGAGCCGGGTTCCGTGGTTGTCAGCGCCTCGCGCCCGCCGGGAACGCCCGGCGTAACTGGTACGGGCGTGGTATGCGTTCTCACCTTCCAGGCCAAGGCCCCGGGCCAGAGCGGTCTGAGCATCATGCGCTTCTCGCTGAATGGCGCGGAGCAAAAGGTACCGGCGCAGGCTGGACAGGCCACGATTGTGGTCAAGTAGGAAATCGCGCGCATGAGTCGGCAACGCCCCATTCCGATGCGGAACAGCGAACGCGGCTTGACGCTGGCTGAGCTGATCGTGACCACGGCCATCCTCACCATTCTCATGTCGGCCGCGTTACCCCTCGTGCGCTTTCAGGTCAAGCGGCAAAAGGAACGCGAGCTCCGTGCCGATCTGTGGATGATGCGCGACGCCATCGATAAGTACAAGGACGCAGCCGACAGGGGCGGATTCCAAACCAAGATTGAGAGCCAGAACTACCCACCCGACCTTGAGACACTGGTCAACGGCGTCGACGTACAAGGCAAGAAGGTGAGATTTCTCCGTAAGATTCCCGTGGATCCCATGACGGGCCAAACCGACTGGGGATTACGCTCCATGCAGGACGATCCCGATTCCGATTCGTGGGGCGGGCAGAGTGTCTTCGATGTGCATTCCAAGTCGCAGGGAACGGCCCTTGACGGAACCAAGTATGCGACGTGGTGAGAACGGCTGAGGAAACGCATTTGCGCAAGGATCGCACACAATCCGGCTTTACCCTCATCGAGCTGATGATCGTGATGGCCATTATCGGCATTCTCATCACCCTCGCCATTCCCAGCTTTGTGGGCGCCATCAGGCACGCGCGCGAGGCTGCGCTCAAGGAAGACCTGCAGACCATGCGCACCGCCATTGACACCTACACCATGGACAAGCAGAAGGGCCCGCAGTCGCTCGACGACTTGATTCAGGACGGCTATCTGCGCGCAATTCCCGAGGATCCCATGACCCGCAGCAAAGATACCTGGGTCACAGAAAGCAGCGATTCCATGGTCTCGCTGGATGAGACCGAGCCTGGCATCACCGACGTTCACTCCGGCTCGACCGATACGGGCACCGACGGCCAGCCTTATTCTTCCTGGTAACTCCCTGAGTAAGTGCCATTCGCTTTTGACCTGCCGCGGCGATTCAAAACGCATAGTATAGCCTTGTCATCCTGAGCGAGTCCGCCGCAGGCGGACGAGTCGAAGGATCTGCGGTTGTCTTTCATCGGAGCCACGCCAATATGCCAGCTATCCGCACCTTCGTCGCGCTCTTATCCGCCGCTGTTCTTTGCGCCGGTCTTCACGCCCAATCGGAAAACACCATTCATATCCGCTTGCTCGATGGTAAAACCGGGTTGCCCCTAAAAGCTGCAAACTATCTGGTGCGCATCGATCACCATGACACCGTGCACAACGAATGGGTGCGACATGAACGACGACGGAACCGTCATCGTCACGCTTCCTTCCGATGCCCGCGAAATCGCCGTCAAGGCGACCTATGACTTATCGATTGAGACCTACATCAACTGCGATGTCGCAAAAGAAACCGACAAAGAAAGAGACGTTTGGTATCCCATCTCCCAGATCCTGCAGTCGGGCCTGGTCGCTCCCAACGAATGCAGCCAGACCCATTACACTGCCAAGCCCGGCGAGTTCGTTTTCTTCGTCAGGAAACGTACCTGGCGCGAGCAGCAGAATTAGCCTTCACGCCGTTCGTCCCGCAGCCCCACCGGTCGTTAAGATAGACCCGTGGCATTAGATCCTCCATCTCATGACGTTCTCGATTTTGTCGCGCGCGTGGCCCACGCCTACGCAAAGCTGATCGCCTCCCCGAACGCCGATCCGGAATCGGGCCTTGGCGGCAGCCTCTTCTATGCAGGAGAAATGGATGAGGAAGGCCGCGCCCTCGTCGTCGCGGCCAACATCGCCGGTGCGGCCACGCTCGTCGCATCGGCAGACCTCACCACGCAAAAGCAGGCTATTCGCGAAGCTATCACCGATTTCCTCGTCACTTCGCTCGACGAATCCCTGCGCATCCTCAAGAACCAGCTTCGCAAGCGCGAGACGGTCTCCGTCTGTGTCTCCATGGCCCCGTCGGCCATGGAGCGCGAAATGAACGAGCGCGGCGTGCGGCCCGATCTGTTGCGATCCGTTGTGGAAGGTGCGTTACCCACCGGGACCGAGTCGCCCGCTCTCTTGACGCCTGCTCTCTTGACCTGGAGGGTCGCCTCAGCGCCTGCCGGGTGGCTGCCGAAACTGGATGCAATCGCTCTCGAATGTCTCGACACGGACGCCTGGGCCGCTCGCCGCTGGCTGCGTCTGGCTCCGCGCTACCTGGGCCGTACGGCGCAGTCGACTCGCGCCCTCGCCTGCAGCAAGCAAGTCGCTTCGCGCTTCACGGAGCGAGTGCAAAAGCTCGTCCAGCGTGGAGAGATCAGTGTGCCGGTTGAAATTCGCTGGCGCGATGCGCGCGGTCTCGAGGAGAAGCATTGCTTTGAACCCGGCGAACACCCAGTTCCCTAGTCCCTGGCCCCTGCCTCTTCAATTCGCGCCCGCAGTTCCTTCAGCCCATACCCCGTCTTCGCTGAAACCGGCAAAAGCTCCTCGACATCGAGCGCCTTCTTCAGTACCGCCAGGTTGCGCGTGCGCTCGTTGCCGCTCATCCGGTCAATCTTGGTGGCAACCACCACAAAGTCCCGACCCGCCGCGCGCAACCAGTCCAGCAACTGGCGATCATTGGGGCGTGGCGGCACATTGCCGTCCACAAGGCAGATGCACAGCGCCAGCGTGGGACGTTCCGCGAGATAGGGCTCGATGAATGCCGGCCAGCCCGCCGAGATGGATCTGGAAATCTTCGCGTACCCGTATCCAGGCAGATCGGCAAACACCATCTTCGGCTTGCCCCGCGCGTCCGAAATCGAGAAAAAATTGATAGCGCGCGTGCGCCCCGGCGTGGAAGAAACCTTCGCGGCCTTCTCGCCCACCAGCGCGTTCAGCAGGCTCGACTTGCCTACGTTCGATCGCCCCAGAAACGCGATCTCCGGCACGTCGGCCTTGGGAAACTGGGCTGCCGAAAGCGCGGAGAGCAAGAATTGAGCCGGCCATTGCATTGCGCCAAACCTCTCTCCTCAGTCTACGGGGCGCAAACGCGATGAACGCGATCGATTATTCCGCAACGCCAGCGGACGGCTCCGATCGCCGCGTAAAGTCGGCACCGCCGCGAGCAAATTCCGCATGTACGCGTGTACAATCAGGCTGGCCCTAGAGACCGGTCACAGACGAGGCCCGACGCACGCTGCAGCGCGTTTCGCGCACTGATTTCTCGCCGGCCGGCAAGAAAATACAAATCCCGTGAAAAGCTCCTGCACAGTTCCGGTCGTTGCCTTCTGCCTCTTCGCCATTCTGGCTCCAACTGGTTGCGGCGGTGCCATACTGCCACCCGCCAATCCCGGAAGTGCCGCCACCGCGGCGCAAAGCTACACTCAGCAGGCAGCTTCCGGCATCCAGACCTTGCAGCAATGGTACTTGCCCGCCACCGGCCTCTACGCTTCTCCCTCTGGCTGGTGGAACTCCGCCAACTCCATCACCGTCCTGGCAAACTACGAGCACGTAAGCGGCGGCACTTCGTACTACTCAGTCATATCGAACACATTCTCCATGGCACAGGCATCGCATGCGAACTTCGTCAATATGTATTACGACAACAATGGCTGGTGGGCACTAGCTTGGATTGACGCTTATGACGTGACCGGCAACCCCGCATACCTCTCCATGGCGGAGACTATTTTCACGTCCATCACCGGCGCTTGGGACTCCACCTGCGGCGGCGGAGTCTGGTGGAGCACCGCCCGCACCTACAAGAACGCCATCCCGAACGAGCTTTTCCTCACCATCGCCGCCAAACTCGCCAACCGCACATCGGGAAGCGTTTCAGCCTCTTACCTGAACTGGGCGCAGCAGGAGTGGGCGTGGTTCAAGAACTCCGGCATGATCAATTCGCAGAATCTCATCAACGATGGTTTGAATTCTTCCAACCCCAGCGCCTGCACCAACAACGGCGGCACAACGTGGAGCTATAACCAGGGCGTCATTCTCGGCGGACTCGTGGAGCTTTACCACGCCGACAACGACCCCACGCTGTTGCCGCAGGCCGAAGCCATTGCCAACGCGGCCATCGCCAACCTCGCCCAGAACGGCATCCTCACTGATCCGGGAACCATTTCAGGGGGTGACGAGCCGCAGTTCAAAGGCGTCTTCCTGCGCAACTTGATGGCACTTTACGTTGCCGATCCCGATCCCCGCTACCAGGCCTTCGCCGATGCCAACGCGAAAAGTATCGTGGCCAGCGACCAGGGTCCGAACTGCGAATTCGGAGCGCCCTGGCAAGGGCCCTTCGACTCGGCCGACGCCACGCGGCAAACTTCTGCGCTCGACGCGCTCATTGCCGCTGCCGCCATGCAGTAAAAATGCAGCGGCCGGATTAGGCTCCGTTCTCTTGCGGCCTCACGCGGATTTCCACTGTGCCAGCGCCCAGCATAGAGTGGCGTGCTGTGACGCGAATCGTTCCCACGCGGCCGGGGACGGTCCGGATGTATACCGCGCCAGCGCCTCCGTTCGCTTCCATAGCAAAAGGATTGTCGCCAACGATCACTCCGGGGCCGTCGAGAGCCAGCGCAACGTCCCCTCCCGCAAATGCGCGCGGCGCCCCGAACTTGTCGACCACCGCGAAGGCAAGTCGCGTGCTATCCGCGCCGTCGTTCGCAAGCTCCACATCGTCCGCATGCAACCAGAAGCGATCCGTCGCGCGGTTCGAAGAAAATGAACGCGAAAGCACACGCTTGTTGCCCACGTAGCCGTCGATGCGCAGCTCAGGATGTGCCGATCCGTCCAGCTTCAGGTCGGTGAAGAAGGGCGGAAACTTCAGATTCGCGAAGTTCGCGCGATCTGGCTTGAGCGTCGCATGGGGCTGGCCGTCGATGAAAAGCTCAAGCCGCTCGCAATTCGAGAAGATGGCGGCGTGCTCGCCCGGGCCTGACGGCGTTTGCGGTCCGAAGTCCCAGTAAAAACTCGGCTCGATCACCGGCCTTACCGATGGCTCAACCTGCGCCAGATAAAACGCGGCCCCCAGTTTCGGCAGGCGGAAGACGTCGGCGATGCCGGGACATTTGATCGCCTCGTAGTCATTCATCAGGCTCGCGTAGTCGAACGCGCACCACGCGATCGTTCCCGCAATGCGTTCGTGGTCCGCGACCCTGTTGTGAGCCTGCGCGTGATAAATCGCCTGGCTTGTCTGCTGCACAATGTCGCCTGCCTTCCGGTATCGCACCGCGAATCCCTTGCCAGACGCGTAATTAAACTGCCCCACCGTCTCCGTGATCATGTAAGGATACCCTTCGACAGGATCGAGAATGCCCACACTGTGATCGGGCGCGGCATGATAATCGTCGAATGCAAACACATCCTGGTGCCACTCCTGCTGCCAGTTCTTTCTCGAGTCAGGTGTCATGGTGCCCGACGTGGGCCGCGAATCATCGAGCGACTTGGCCAGCTCCCGCGTGCGGCGATAGAGCGCGGGATCGTTGTGCGACTCGTTGATGCGCACGCCCCAAATCACAATCGCTGCGTGATTGCGGTCGCGGCGGATCATCGCTTCCACATCGTGCACCGTCAGATCTTGCCAGCTTTCGTCGCCGATGTACTGCCAGCCCGGTGGCTCCTGCCACACCATCAATCCCAGCTCGTCACACGCATCCAAAAACGCTTCCGACTGCGGATAGTGCGAGCAGCGCACGATATTGCAGTTGAATTGCTTGCGCAGAATCTCCGCGTCGCGGCGCAGCAGGCGCGCTGGCGCAGCGAAGCCAAGATATGGATAGAGCTCATGACGATTCAATCCGAACAAGCGCGCGTGGCGCCCATTCAGGAAAAATCCATCGATTGCGAAGCGCGCTTCGCGGAAGCCGATACGCGTGGCGGACCGATGCATGGGACGCTCGTCGAGAAAAAGTGCGACCTCCATGCGATAGAGATGCGGATGGTCCGTATCCCAAAACTGGATGTTGCCGAGATTGCTGAGTGTCAGATGGAATTCCTGATCGGACTTTTCCATCTGCACGCTCTGCGTGGACCTGGCAATCATTTGTTCGCCCCAGTGGAGTGCAGCCTCCAGCCGAACGTGTGCTGGAAGCGGCGCAGCCGCATCGACGCGGCAAGTGATTTCAACGCGCCGGCTGGGTTCGAGCACATCGACCGGCTTGGCAAATACCTCGCGTATAAAAACCGCAGGCAACGCGCGCAGCTCGACGGATCCCGTGATCCCGCCGGGCAGCAGATAATCCACCGCAACTGCCCCGCGCCGCGAGCCAGCCGGCGGCACGTTCTCCCAGCGTGAATCCACCGCAACCGCAAGCACGTTGTCTTCCTCAGTTGTAAGGCCAGTAATCTCGCGGTCGAACGGAAGGAATCCCCCCGCGTGCGGTTCCAGGCTATGGCCGTTCACCACTGCGGTTGCGCTGGCCATCACGCGATCAAAATGGAGAAACACGCGCAGTCCCCGCCACGCTGTAGGAACCGCAAAATGGTGGCGATAAACGAACAGATCCTCCCACGCCTCTGGAGACCAATTGCGCCAGGAAAGCTCGGCCACTTTGTGCGGCAGTGTCACGCGCGCCGACGATCTGTCGTCATAGCCAGGATCGAGGGCCGCAGCGGTGGATTTGCCCGCGAAGAGCCAATCGCGATCGAGGCCGAGTACGCGTTGCGCGAGACCGCTTGTTTGCGCTCCCCAGGCTTTGGGTGTGGCCCAGTCCATGCAGGCCGCCAACGGCGTCAGGGCAGCCGTCGTCGAACAAGCCTGCACAAATTTTCTGCGTGAGATTGGGTGTTGCATCGCTTTCTTCGTCATGCGATCCTGGCTTTCATCCATCATCATGGCCGCAACTCTCAGCGCCCACATCAAGCGCGGCTACTACGACGCCACTACCGCAACCTCCAGCGGCCCTAACGACACTTGCGTGATTCCATGTCGATCCTGAATCAAATCGTCCATGGGCTTCGCCAACGCAATGTTCTTGTGCGGAGTCTCGGTCAGGTTCAGGAGGAAATAGTAAGTCGTTGCGCCGTCCTGCCGGCTCGTCACTTCCACTCCATAGGGAGCTTGAATCAGCGGCGTGAGCCCACTGGCGGCGCCGGCCAAGTGCGTCACAGCCTCGTAGAAGTCGTCGGTGGTCGCATCGCACCCAACGTAAATCACCCAGCCGCGACCGTGTTGATTACGCGTCACCGCCGGCCCGCCTTCCATGCCTCCGCCGCCGCGAATCGTCGCGATCGCTTCGGCCCCATGCAGCGTCAGGCTTTCGAGTGCAGTTCGCGGGCTGTAGGTCGCGCCGCTTCCTGCAAAGCGGATTCCCAGTCCGGCCTGAAGATTTGCATCGAGATTCCCGTTCTGCGAATTGTATTCAAATAGATCGAGAATCGCCTCGGATTGCACCCCCGCAATTTCGGCGAACGTTCCCGGCGAAAGCGTGCGCCGCATGCTGTTATCCATATTCTGCGTGGCGGCGCGGTAGTTGAGTAGAAGTGTGCCGCCTTGCGCGACAAACTGCTTGAGCCGCTCAATCGTTGCGTCGTCGATGAGCCGAATGTTGGGCGCTGCTACCACTTTGTAGCCCGCAAGTTCGGTAGTCACCGGGACCACATCGATGTTCTGCCCCAGCACTTTCAGCCCCGTGTAGAAGCGCTGCACCTCGCCGTAGCTCGGATGCGGATCACCGACACCTCCCGAGCCTTGCGCCCACGAATTGGGATAGTCGTAGAAAAGCGCAATGTCGGAACGCGTGGTGGCATTGGCAACGCGCGGACCGATACGCGCCATCTCCTTGGCAATCTGCTCGAGCATCGGCTTGGCTGGATTGATCTTTCCGTCAAATCCCTTGATAAACGAGGGGCGATGCTCTTCGTTGCCGGCCAGCGGACGTCGCCACTCAAAATAAAGCTGCCCGTGGCTGCCGTGCGCCAAGTCGCAGTAGGCTTGAAGCCGCAGTCCCTCGACTGGCGCATTCGGTGGCACGTAGGCGTTTTGTTCCGCGCAGATGAATCGCTGATGCGGACCAGCGCAGCGGGTCACGTCGCTCAGAAAGCCGGACGTGTACTGGCGTTGGAATCGGCTCAGACCCGGTGCGCTCACATAGTTGTCCCAGGCGCTTGCATCCAGAAACTCCGCGCCTGCCGTGAACGCGTCCACCGCGCCGGTGGGCGACGACCAGTTGGTGAGCACAAACTGTTTCTCGGTTTTTGCGTGTAGGATGTTGGCCTGCCTGTGCAGGTGATTCAGAAACGAGTCGGAGAAGAATCGGCGGTAGTCAAGACTGATCGCCGGCTGCCATCCTCCCTCGGCAGAGTTGGTCGGAAAATGAATCTGCGACCAATCCGAATATTTGTTGCTCCAAAACGCGCCGTTCCAAACGCGATTCAACTCGTCGAGCGTTCCGTACCGCTTCTTCAGCCACTCCTGAAACGCCTTCTCCGAGACTGGATCGTACTCCTGAAATGGGTTGCCCGGCTCGTTGTCGAGCTGCCAGCCGATGACCGCCGGATTCTGTCCATAATGTTCGGCGAGCGCCGTCACAATACGTGTGCATGCGTCAAGATAGTGCGCGCTGTTGGTGTTGTACCCCTTGCGCCCGCCATAGGTGTATGGGCCCAGTTGATTGCCGCTCAGCACATCGGGATATTGTTGATAAAGCCATGGTGGAATCGATGCCGTAGGCGTGCAGAGAATCGCACTGACGCCATTGCGTCCCGCAATTGCAAGCGCGCGATCCATCCAGTCGAAGTCGAAATTGCCAGGCGAGGGCTCAAACAGCGCCCACGCGAATTCGCCCATGCGAGCGGCGTTGATGCCCAGCTCCCCCATCTCGCGGAAATCGATCTCCCACTCGCCCGACGGCCACCATTCCGGGTAATAGGCCGCGCCCACAAGATAGCGGTCGCCCATTCCGCGGCCGTTCGACGCGGAGTTGTTCCCCATCTGTGAAGAGATTGCCGCGGAAACTGCATTGCGCCCCAAGAGCGCGCCCATGCCGGCCATGCCGGCTAGCTGATTAAACCTACGCCGATTCACATTTTCTCCTGCAGGGTAAGTCTATTCCGTACATGCAATGAGGCCGCCCAACTGCGAGCGGCCTCAAGGTACTGCACTGCATCAACAACAGCGGTTCAATCTAGAACACGTACTTCCCGGAGAGCTGGAAGAAGCGTGCGTCGATCGTGAGATTCTGGTTGGAACCCGTCCCGGTAATCTGCACCACGTTGGCGCCGATATCCGTGTTGGTGCTGCCGGGGTTGCCGAGGCTCGGGTGGTTGAGGATGTTGAAAGCGTCGGCGCGAAACTCCAGGTACTGTTCGTGGAAAGTCCTGAAGTCCTTGAACATCGAGGCGTTCAACTTCCAATTGCCGGGCCCGGAAACGCTGTTCTTGGGGCCGCCAAAGAAAGGCGCCACGGCCGGGTAGCCGGTGACGTACGGAACCGGAGTCCCGGCAGTCGCTCCGGTAGCGGTGGTGGTGCATCCCAATCCGTCGCAAAGCGAGTTGTCAACGCCAACTGGCCCCGAAGCATAGCTGAAAGTGCCGGTTTGGTAGGGCGCCAGAAGCGCAGCGGAGGCTGCATTGTTCGAGCTGCCGACGGCAAGCGGATCGGCAAAAGCGCACGGGTTAAACCAACGCTGCCTTGTCTTGGTCTGAGCCGCGCAAACGTTCGCAGCCGTATTCGACGCCGCCCCTGTGGTCATTCCGCTGGTGGTCAGCGGGCCATTGTAATTAGCCGGAGGCGTCAAGTTGTTTGAGTACGCATTGGCGACCTTAATGGCGCTGTTGCTCTCGCCACCGTTGGCATTTCCGAAGCCCGAGTTTCTGCTGATCGAGACCGTGAACGGCTGGCCGGTCTGGGCCCACCACTCCATGTCGGTCTTCCATCCGCCAACGATGCGGTCCAGCACGCCCGGCCGGTTGACGAATTGCCGGCCAACTCCGAACGGCAGGTCGTAATCGACATTCACCACGGCGCGCTGCCGGATATCGTAGCCGGACTGCCCCCATTCCGTATTGATGGGGATGAGATAGGACTGCTTGTAAGCACCGTAATCGCCGCCCAGCAGGTCGATCGTGTTATCGAACGCGTGGGCCCAGGTATACGTGCCCAGGAAGCTCAGGCCATGGCCATAGTGCTTCTGCACCGTAGCCTGTAGGGAGTTATACGAGCTTCGACCCGTCCACCCCATCCACTGGGACCCGGCAAAATGCGGGAAGGGCGTGAACCCGTTGCCCGACTCGCCGCCAATCGTAACCGCCAGCGGTTGGTCAGGGTTGTTGTACAAAGTCACCAGGTGGCGGCCCACGCTGCCCACGTAGTTCACCGTTGCCGTCGTCCCTTCCCAGAAGGCACGTTGCACGCTCAGGTTGTAGTTCATGGTGTACGGCATGTGCATCGTCGGGTTCGGTCCCGTCCCCGCTTCCTGGATGTTCGGGAAGGTGGCGAAGTGCTCGATTCCGCCCGACGCCAGGAACCCTCCGAAACCGTTCTCGAGAGTATTGTTGAAGGCATACTGCGACCCGCAGTAGGTTCCCTGCGTGCAGGAAGGCAAGCTCGCCAGGTTTGCAGTCATGTAGTAAGGCGGGTTCTGCGTGAGAGCCGAGCCGCCGCCCGGCTCAAAGCCGCCCATGAAGACGCCAAATCCCATGCGAATGACAGTCTTGTTGTCGATCTGGTAGGAGCCGCCGATGCGCGGCGACCAGTTCATCTTCGGGTAGTCAACAAGGTGCCGGTTGGAATCGTAGGTGATCGTCACGTTATCCGCGTTGAGCAATGCAATGAGGTTCGGGTCGAGCTTGATTCCCGATTGGCTCGCCGGAATCAGCAGCTTCGCCGTTCCCGTCCCGCCGTTGGACGTCATCGTTTCGGTTTCCTGCACAAAGTTCGCCCACTGGTCGGACTGTTCCAATTTGGGTGTGAAGAACTCGTAGCGGAGCCCAAGGTTCAGGGTGAACTTTTGCGTCATTTTCCAGTCGTCCTGGACAAAGGCGCCAATATATTGGTGGACATAGTGGTTCACCACATAGCTGCTGATGCTACCGCTGGCCATGTTGTCGGTCCCGGTATACCCGCCGCCAATTGCTGTGCCCAGGGCGAGGAAGTCAGCGCCCGCATATCCACCGGGGCCGCCTAATCCCGTCACACCGGTATAGGTGCTCGCGTAGTTGTAGGCTCCGCGGGGGGTCCCGGCCGCCGTACTGTAAAAGCGCATCGGCATCGCCTGGAAGCCCATTTTCAGCGAGTGGTTGCCGAAGATTTTCGTCACGTTGTCGAGAATCTGGTAATTGTTCTGGCCTTCATGGGCCGGATCGTTGCCGTGGGCTCCAAAGGCTTGCCAGCTGGTCGATATCGCCGGCAGGCCGCCGTTCTGTGGGCCCGCGTTGAACGGAACGCCGTTCAATCCGTAGTTAGCCGAGATGTTGACGTTGTCGTTGTACTGCAGGTTCTGGTCGTTGCCCCAGTTGAAGGCGAAACGGAATTCGTTGATCAGCGTGGACGAGAAGGTGTGCGTCTCGCCAAACATGTAGTTCGAACTCAAATAGCTCTGCGTGTGGCCCTGGTTGCTGCCGATGCCGTCGAGGATCGGGCCCAGGGGCGCAACAAAGACGTTCATGATGTGCTGGTAGTCGACACGGAAAGTGGCCAGGTCTTTGGAACTGATGTTCCAATCGAGTTTTCCATCCCAATTGATCGGATCCGAGTCCTCGTTCAGGTCCACCTGGTAGTTGCTGCCGGTCGCTCCCATATCCGTATCGCTCGTAGCGTTGCAGCCGGTCGTCGTACTCCATCCGCCATTCTTTTGCCCATAATTAGCTGTGCCGGCAGGAGAGTAGTTGGGGCAGGGGAAGGCCTGAATGAGTTTCTGGGCGACTGTATCGAGTTGGGCAGGGCTGAAGACGTTCTGACCAGCGGCGAACGTGTTTCCATCATACGTATACTGGCTGGTGCCGGATTGCTGCAGCGTGCCGGTCGGCGCGGTATGGACTACGTTGCTGCTGCACGAATACGTGCCGGTATTGCTGTTGGGCACGTACAGCACCGTCGGACAAGAACCCTGGGTAAAGGCCGGATTCAATAGTTCGCTGAAATCACCCTGCCGCATGCGCGGCGTGGGCACTGTATACGTGCTCGGATTCGCTCCGACTACATAGCGCGCATCCTGGATGTCGCCAAAGAAAAACAGCTTGTTCTTGATGATCGGTCCGCCCAGGGTAGCGCCGAATTGATTCATGTGGAACACCGCCGGGGTCGAGCCTGGGGCCTGAGTCCAAACCAGCGCGTCCAGTTTCGTATTTCTGTTGTACTCCCAGAGATCCCCGTGGATTGCGTTGGTGCCGGACTTGGTGGTGGCGTTGATTACCGCGCCGTGCCCGCGGCCGATCTCTGCGCTGTAGTTGCTGGTTTCCATCTTGAACTCGTCGATGGCATCCGGCGGAGGCGCGATGCTGTAAGTCGAACCCGTTGATGTAGTCGCTGTTCATGGTGTTGTTGTCGGCGCCGTCGAGCATGTAATTGTTCTGCTCTTCATGCTGGCCGTTGGACGAAAAATCGCCGTTGCCCGAGCCGCGGCCGACGAAAGGCGTCGAGCCCGGCGCTTCCTGGGCGATAAAAATCCAGTTACGGTTCGCCAGCGGCGCGTCGTTCAGGAATTTTGTATCGACGTCTACGGCCGTTTCCGCGGTCTGCGTCTGCATGATCGGCGCCACAGATGTTACCGTGATCGTCTCCGATGTTTTGCCGGGCTTGAGAGCCAACGGAATGTTCAGGCGGTCTTGAACGTGCACCACGATGTTCGGCTCAACCGTGGTTTCAAAGTTCGCTGCAGACGCGCTGACCGTATAGTTTCCGGTCTTGATGGGCCCAAAGAAGTAGTTGCCGCTGGCGTTTGACTTGGCCTTCACCACCAGGCCTGTACCGACGTCCGTCAGCGTCACATCGGCGTTCGGAATGACCGCGCCGGTCGAGTCCGTGACCACGCCGATAATGGCGCCCTGGTCCGCCTCTTGGGCGGATGTCCGGACCGCGAATAGAACCATGAGGGCGATGCTCAGAGCGGCCAGACCACGGCCAAACCAGCCTGCCCAGTTAGGATTTTGCGGGTGATTGCGCGTTGTGCGCGTTATTGAATTCGTTGTCACTTGGCGATTGCTTGCAATTGTTTGCTCAAACATGCGGGATTCCTCCTAATTGTCGGTTCGGAAGGGCGAATGACCCCTTTTTCGCGCCCGCCGGAATCCTATGCAAACGCTCTTATCTTTGTCAAGAAATTTTTGAGAAACCGGTATTTTTATTTTATCTTATTGATTATAAAATACTTATTATGAAGCAAAACATCGATAGCGATACTGATCTAAGTGAGCGGTTCCCATGGTTTCTTCGCCGTTCACCTGCCCCACCACGTGCCGCAATGTTCTATGTAAATAGTTTATAATGATATACTTACAACAATCTGCGCAGTACTGTGCCTTTTCGCCTTGACGGCGAAGCTTCCAACAATGTAAGGTCTTTGCGACCAGGTTGTGAGACCGGTTGCTGGCGGATTTCGTGTTCGGCACTTGCAAGATAGCCGAACCAGCTGGCGGACGCAATCAATAACGGAGAGACAGATGAGCACGTCCATAGCAGTAAACACAGCAACCCGGCAGGCTCTTGAAGCCGGCGAAGGCATTCTCAGGCTCGCCCCTACATGGGTGCCGCGGGTCTATACGCAACCCGGTCGCAGGCTAAAGCTTGATGCCCGCGATTTGTACGCCTATGGCGCGCACCGCGGCGGCATCGACGAGCGTTGGTTCGCTTCCACTACACCGGCCATGAACGACAACCGCACACCCGACGAGGGCCTGAGCTTTGTGGTCTCTGAGAGCCAGCACTTCACATTGAAGGAGGCGGTTGAGGCCGAGGGGCAGCGGCTGGTGGGCAAGGCGATCTGGGAGAAGTACCATCGCTGGCCCGTCTACAGCAAGTTCTTCGACAATATGGGCCCCATCATGCATCATCTTCATCAAAGTGATGAGCAGGCCAAACTCGTGGGGCGTCAAGGCAAACCGGAGGGCTACTATTTTCCTCCGCAACAGAACGCAACCGACGGCAATTTTCCTCATACCTACTTCGGATTGGAGCCGGGCACAACGCGTGAGCAGATCCGCGCCTGCCTTGAGGCTTGGGACACAGGTGACAACGGAATTCTGGACTGCTCGAAGGCCTACCGGCTCAAGCCCGGCACGGGCTGGCTGGTGCCGCCGCGCATTTTGCATGCGCCGGGTTCCCTGCTGACCTATGAACCGCAGTGGGGCAGCGATGTGCTGGCCATGTTCCAGTCCATGGTGGAAGCGCGGCCGGTGCCGCGCAGCCTGCTCACCCAGGACGTTCCCGAAGACAAGCACTGGGACTTCGATTTCCTGGCCGATCTGGTCGACTACCCGGCCAACCTTGTCGACGACTTCAAGAACCAACATTATTTGGAGCCGATCCCCGTGGCCGATACTGCCAGTGAGGGTTATGTCGATCGCTGGATCGTCTACGGAACCATCGCCGGCGCACAGAAGTTCAGCGCCCGCGAACTCACCGTCGAGCCGGGAGCGCGCTGCACCCTTCGCGACCCCGGTGCCAGCGGCATCATCGTCACCCAGGGCCATGGACGCATCGGCAAGCTCGATGTGGACTGCCCGTCGATTATTCGCTTCGGGCAGTTGACCCAGGACGAGGTGTTCATTTCGCACGAAGCAGCCGTCGCGGGCGTGACCTTTGAGAATCACTCCAAAACGGACCCGCTGGTGACGCTGCGCTACTTTGGGCCCGACGTGCACGCCAAGATGCCCGCCGTTGGAGATCATGCGCGGCTCTAAGTTCCTGGCCGCTTGATCCTGCACAATCATTGGGTGCCCCGAGTCTCGCTTTTGAAACCCGGGAAACTCGGCACTCTACAGGAGGACGCAACCATGCGTCAGCAGCATTTTGAAGAGAGTAACAACAAGATTCAGGATCGCTTCCGCGAGCTGAAACCTGACCAGCTCAAAACGCGGCTCAAACTTTCCTGGAGCAACTGGGGATTTGGCAGAGAGTCGCTGGCCGAGTCGGCCGCGCGGCTTGACAAATCCAAGGTTCCTTATATCGAGCTGCACGGCAATCACTACGGTCCCAGCCTCGGCTACAAGGTGGACGAGACGCTGACGATTCTCGGCGATCACGGCCTCAAGGTCTCCGGCGTATGCGGCATGTTCTCTGCCGACAACGATCTGGCGTGCAACCGCGCCGTATGCCGTCAGGCCGCTCTGGATTATCTCGACCGCGAAGTTCCCTTTACGCGCGCCGTGGGCGGCAGCTACCTACTTGTAGTGCCCGGCGCGGTGGGACGGCCCAAGGCCTACGACGACGTCGAATTCGAGCGCTCAGCTGAGACGCTCGCCATGCGCGGCGATCTGTTCGTCAAGCATGGCATCAAGGCCACCATCGAGCCCATCCGTTCCGCCGAAGTAAGCCTCGTGCACACCATTGCGGACGCCAAGCGCTACCTGGCCCAGGTCAATCATCCCGGCATAGGTCACATCAACGGCGATGTTTACCACATGCAGTCGGAAGAGCGGCACATCGGCGACGCCATTCTCGATGCCGGCGACCAGCTCGTGAATCTGCACATGGCCGACAGCAACCGCTGCGCCATGGGCGAAGGATCAATGGACCTGGCAACCATCATTCGCGCCCTTTACGTCATCGGCTTCAACCAGGGCGACCGCTTCGTAACCTTCGAACCCCTCGGCCCTGGCGGCGACCCGTACCCGGCGATGCACGGCAAGCCCAACAAACCCAAACTAGATGCCCTCGTCGAAACCAGCATCCGCTATTTCCGCGAATGCGAGGATCTGGTACTGGCCGACTAACCAAGTCCGTCGCGGGACTCGGTGCCACACTTCACTCATTCACTTATTTCACCCGTTCACTTTTTATGAAGACCTACTGCTTTGCATTGGATTTGCATGATAATCCTGACCTGATTGCCGAATACAAGCGTTATCACAGGCAGGAAAACATCTGGCCCGAGGTGCTCGAACGCATTCGGGCCAAAGGTGTGCTGAGCCAGGAGATTTATCTCGCGGGCAACCGCCTCGTCATGGTTCTCGAAACCACCGACAACTTCGACCTCGAAGCCAAAGCGGCTGCTGACAGCGCCAGCCCCGAAATGCGAAAGTGGGAAGAACTCATGTGGAAGTTTCAAAAGCCCCTTCCCCATGCCCGCCCTGGCGAAAAATGGGTGCGCATGGAGAAGATCTTCGAGGTCAAGTAACGCAACTCCGATAAGGAATCTCCGTGCTTCTCCATCCCCGCGAAGCACTGCAGTCCTGGGTCCGCTCATCCGAGTTGAAGGAAGGTTCGATGGTTTTCCCGTACACCCTTGCCGCCGCATTTCTGTTGCAATCGCCCAACAGGCTCGTCACGCTTGCCCTTCCTGATGTCCTCATCATCGCCATTTATTTCGTCATGGTGCTGGGCATCGGCGTATACCTCCGGCGGTACGCGAACACCTCCAACGATTTCTTCATGGCCGGCCGCGAGATGACCGCATGGGTCGCGGGCCTCAGTTTTCTCTCCGCCAATCTGGGCGCCATCGAACTCATGGGCTGGGCCGCCTCCACCTATCAGTACGGCATTCTCGCCGCGCACTTCTACTGGATCGCCGCCTTCCCGTCCATGGTCTTCCTCGGGCTGGTGATGATGCCCTTCTACTACCTCTCCAAAACCCACTCGGTTCCCGGCTATCTGCAATTGCGCTATGGCGAATCCGCGCGCGCCTTGAGCGGCATCTCCTTCGCCTTCATGACCATCCTCATGTCGGGCATCAACATGTATGCCATGGCCATCGTCATGAAGGTCGTGCTGGGTTGGAACATCCACTTCAGCATCTGGGTTTCCTCGCTCACCGTGGCCGTTTATGTCGCTCTGGGCGGTTTGTATTCCGCTATTTTCAACGAGGTTCTGCAGTTCTTTCTCATCTGGCTCGGTGCGCTCATCATTCCTATCCTCGGCATGATTGAAGTCGGCGGTTGGGGCGGCCTCAAAGCGCGCATCTTCCAGCAGGTCCATTCCAACGATTACGTCCATCTCTGGAGCACGCTCGGCACATTCTCCGGCAACCCCATGGGTGTGCACTGGACCGGCATCGTCTTTGGCCTCGGCGGCGCCATTGCCTGCGGATACTGGACCACGGACTTCCTTGTCGTGCAGCGCGCCATGGCCGCCAAGGACCTGCGCTCCGCGCAACTGGCGCCGATCATCGCCTCGTATTTCAAAATGGTTGTGCCCTTGATCGTGATTCTTCCCGGTCTCCTCGGTCTCGCTGTTCTGCCCTATCATCTGGTGCCCGAAAGCGCTATGCAGCCCGGCCTGCACAGCTACAACGAAGTGCTGCCGCTCATGCTGGCGCGTTACGCCGGGCCGGGCCTGCTGGGTCTCGGCATCACCGCGCTCATCGCCGGCTTCATGTCGGGCATGGCCGGCAACGTCAGCGCCTTCGCCACCGTGTGGACCTACGACATCTACCAGCCCTACATCCGCAAGGGGCAGTCCGACGCGCACTACGTCCGCATCGGCCGCTGGTGCACCCTCATCGGCGTCTTTCTCTCCATCGGCACCGCCTACTTCGTCACCAACTTCAAAAGCATCATGGATTACATGCAGGCGCTGGTCGGCTTCTTCATCTCGCCCCTTTTCGGCACCGTGCTGATCGGCATGGTCTGGAAGCGCGCCACGCCGAAAGGCGGCTTCTGGGGCCTTCTCGCCGGCACCGGCTCCTCCGTGGCCATGTACATCGCCGTCAAGATCCACCCCTCATGGATCCGCTACGTGGCGCTCTCGCCCGATGCCAAAGACATGGCCGAGAACGTCTATCGCGCGCTTTGGTCGCTGCTCATTTGTGTTTTCGTCACCATCGTCGTCAGTCTGTTCACCAAGCCCAAGACTGAAGAGCAATTGTCCGGACTCACCTGGGGCGCCACCATGTTCCCGAAGAACGAACATCTGCCCTTCTGGAAAACTCCGCTCTTCTGGGCAGGCGGTGTCGCCATCTTCTTCGGCATCCTGCAATGGATGTTCTGGTAGGACGCATCGTATCGGCCGGTTTGTATCTAGGCATGACTTCAGAGCTTGCTGAAAAATGCGCCATTTGGGCACGAAGCATCAGGACACGATTTCAGAGCTCGCCGAACGATGCGACGTTGAAGCACGAAGTGTCAGGGCACGACTTTAGTCGTGCCGCAAATGCAACTAAATGAACGCGGGGCTTTAGCCCCTGAGGGATTCACGGCCTGAACATCAAAATGCAAAATCGAACAACAACCCGAAAATGTTTCCTCAGCGCTGCGATCCTCGCGCTGCTCGCGGTCGCATCCCCGGCCTTTGCCGCAACCAACAACACGCCCCCTCCCGATCGCTTTCTCGCTCTGCACATCGCCCAGAACGATTCCGCAACCGGGCAAATGCTCTACCGCTACGGCGTCCCCTTTCTTTCGACTCCCTCGCATCCGGCAACCAAGGACGTCATTCAAGCCGGCGTCGGTGTCACCGTCAAAAAAATCTTCCTCCTCGGCTTGATTGAGACCCAGCGGCCTTCTGCATGGTCCGGCCCCCTCACCTACGCCGCTCGCTACATCGTCGGTGACAACCTGGGCACAATTCACCTGCATTACGCCGACGGCTCCATGCAGGACTACCCGCTCATCCTCGGTGAAAGCGTCTGGTGGGGTCTGCCGTTTTATCAAACGCGCGAGCCGTTTCCCACCGACGCGCGCTTGCGCTATGCCTTCCAACGGTCCATGCGACTCTACCCCGCCGCGCCGGTAGACGATGGCAACTATGTGGCCGTCATCGCACCCAAAAACGCTCCGCTCGCCAGCATCGAAATCACCAACTCGCCGGAAAAGCACGGCTCCGTCGCCGTCGCCGGCATCACGGTAGAGGTCGCGCCCGACGCGAGAATTCCCGGAGCGCTGCCCATTGACGCCGGCGAACTCACTCCCGATTTCCGTAAGTTCATTGCAGAAAAATCCCTGCGCCCTGCCGGTGTCGACGACGCTGATTCCAAAAAACGTCTCACCGCTCTAAGCGATGCCTTCTATTCCACCGAGGCCGATTTCAAGTCGCCCATTCAGGCCGAAATCCCCGCCGGTTACTCCGGCCCGCGTGTCATATTCAAGGGCAATAACCAAGCCGTCGCGCTGCAGAATGCGTTTTACGCCAACGTTCAGGACATGCTTGACAAGATCGACGCCGATGGCACCTATCACACGTCCACGCGCAACGCCCTGGCCTGGTCCGGCGATCCGCGTTCAGCGGGCGGCGAATTCGGCACCTTCCGCAAGAATGTGGGCGTCTATTATGGCGATGCATGGTCGCGCGACCTGGGCCGCAGCTTGCAGGAGCTCACCGAACTCGGCTTCCTCAGCAAGACCATGCCCACTGCCGATTTCGCCTTCCGATCCGCACGCAGTTGGCTGCAGAACCCCTCGCTCAACTACAAGGGCGTTTCGCTTCCGCCGCACTGGAACCGCGTGATCAACCGTCCGGACTTCGCGCAACCGTTTGAGAATGACGGCCACGGTCTGATTGCACTCTTTATCTACAAACTCTGGCAGCGCGTTCCCGATCGCGACGCATGGCTTCGTGCGCGTTGGCCCGACGTAAAAGCCGCCGGCGATTGGATTCCCTGGCAGTTCGATCATGCGGACGTTACTGGCGCAAAGAATGGAGTGCTCTACACCACCGGCGAGTCCGCCGCGGGCAAAGGCTACTCTGTCTATCCCGACGCGGTTTGCATGACCGCCCTCGAAGCTCTGGCGCAGATGGCCGATTCCATCGGCGAAACCCAATCCGCTGCATTGTGGCGCGATCGCGCCGCCAAAATGCGGGCCGCGATTCCCGCCCGCTACGCCATCGCCGATCCCAAATACGGCCGCGTGTGGACGCTCGATGACGCAGGCTGGCCCAATCAAAGTACCGTGCTCGGCCCGCTCATCTTCCTCGCGGATTACCGCGGCTTCGCTCCGCAGGATGACGATCCGGCTTGGCGTCCTGTGAATGAGGCTGCGTATCAACGCTTAATCGACACCTATCGCCCCTTCGGTTTCTATGGCTGGGCCATGGGTTACGGCCAGGGCTTCGTCACCCAGGCGGCCTTACTCCTCGACCGCATGAAAGATGTCACCCCCATGCTCGACTGGACCGCCCGCGAAACCTACGACGCAGAGATTCATTCCTTCGTCGTGCCTGAAGGCGTGCAGGTCGATCCCACCGGCCGCTACGTCTTCCGCACAGGCGATCAGGGCAACGGCGTCCAGGAAGCGGAGATCGTCAAAATCTTCCGCCTTCTCATCGGCGTCGACGACAACCAGCCGCAGCGTCTGCGCATCATGCCGCGCCTGCCTTACGGCTGGAGCGAAGTTGCCGTCTCCAAATATCCCGCGCTCGTGGAGCACAATGGAAAAACAGAGACCGCGTGGCTGCATTATGACCTGCGCCGTGCCGGTGATCGCATGATGCTGGTGATTGCAGCCGACCGTCCGTTGGGCCCGGTTTCCATGCGCCTCGGGCCGTTCGCAAAGCAGCCTGCAGCGGCCGATGTGCTCGTGAACGGCAAGCACCCATCGGATGCAAAGCCATCGGAATTCAAGATTGCGCAAAGCGGCGACTCCTGGTGGATGAGCTTCACAACCGTCATCGGCCCCGCCGCGGCTGCGGCAAAATAACCTTCCGCGAAAAGGAGTTTGACAATGCGCGAACGTCGTCACATGTTGCCAGTTTGGTTTTTCATCGGACTGCTGCTAACCATCTATGGAGTCATTATTCTCATCACTTCCATCGTCGACTGGTCGCAGCCGTCGCAGGCGATTCTCGTGCAATATCATCCCGGACTTTGGGGCGGCATTCTCCTTCTGTTTATCGGCAGCTTCTACGTGCTCAAGTTTCGCCCGCGCTGGCCCTCAGGCATCAGCCCCAATCCAGACCACCGTTGACATTCCCGCTCCAAGACACCCGGCACTGACCTGGCCGCAATCTGCTGATATACTCGGAGTCGAACTGCAAGCCGTGCGAGTGACCGGTTTCCAAAAGGCGCTGCATGGCAGCCGTCCGGTATGGGGAAGTGCATGAATATCAGAGAGATTGCCAAGCGCGCCCGTGTTTCTCATTCCACCGTTTCCCGCGTCATCAATCAGGTTGATTCCGTTGACCCAAAGCTGGTCCGCCGTGTGCAGGCCATCATTCAGGAAGTCGGCTACCGGCCCAACTTCCAGGCGCGTGCTCTGGCGCGCGGCCGCAGCCACACCGTCGGCCTCATCGTCTCTGAGTTGAGCGGCGGCAATCCATTTTTCTCCGAGGTTATGCTCTACTTCGAGCGCGCCGCCGTCGAACAAGGCTACGAAGTCCTCGTGAGCTTTGCTGATACCGAAACCCGTCCGGAGCACATCGCCGTGTGCGCCACGCGGATGCAGGAGCGCCAGGTCGAAGGCATCGCCGCACTCACCTTCGGCATGGAAGAGCAGTTGGCCAAAGCGCAAATCGACGTGCCCGTGGTCTATGCCGGCGCCGATCACGATCTGCGCGGTGTGCGCAATGTGCGCATCAACTATCTGCCCGGCTTCAAAGACGCTATCAAGCATCTGGTCGACTTCGGGCATCAGCGCATCGGCTATATCAGCGGGCGACTGGGCTGGAGCAGCATGCACACTCGCTACGACGCGCTGCGCAAGGCCATGAAGATTTGCGGCTACACTTTCGACAAGGAACTGGTGGCCGAGTGCGATCACACATGGGATGGCGGCGCGCAGGGCATGGGCTTTTTGCTCAGCCTTCCCAAGCCGCCCACCGCCGTCTTGTGTTGTAACGATGTGGCCGCTGTCGGCGCCATGAAAACCCTGGCCGCGCGGGGACTGCAGGCCGGAAGAGACATTGCCCTCATCGGATTCGACGACCTCACCATCTGCCAGTACACGCAGCCGCCGCTCTCCTCCATCCAGTTTTCTCCCCGCGAGCTTGCCAGCCTGGCCTTCCGTGCGCTTGTCGAGGAGATTCAGCACACGCCCAAGAAAACCAACTTCGAGTACAAGACGCGGTTTGTGCTGCGCGAATCCACCTGTGCGCCGCGCACCTGATCCCGTCCGGTCACCCGCTCCTTCGAGCGGTTCCTTGATTGCTAAGTCTCAGAGCTCCGTGCCCCATCCTGAACGCGTTCAGTGCGTTTAGGGTGGGATAGCACGAACTTCATCGCGTCACTTCAACCCAGCACGAACAATGGGTGCCCCAAATCTCGATTTTGAGATGTGGGAAAGCACGCTAGAGGAACCTGCCGAAGGCCTCGATCTGTTTGGCACGATATTCCCGCCGCTGCACTGGCGAAGAAAGCACTGTCGAGGTCGACGTGGCTCCGAGCGCTGACAGTTTGTCGATGAGGGCTTCCAAATGGCGGATGGAGACGACGTTGGCCTCAATCACAAAGGATTCGTCGCCGGTGATGCGGTAGCATCGGCTGATCTCGTTCAGCTCTTTGATCGCAGTCACCGAGCGGGTGATCTGCAAATCGCCGCCAGGGATGGTGAGGCGCACCAGAACCCGGATGGGAACGCCCAACTTTGCGATGTCGAGTGCGACATGGTAGCCCGTGATGACGCCCGCTTCTTCAAGACGGTGGACGCGTTCGGCAACTGCGGGCGTGGAGAGGCCAATCTGTCTGCCAATCTCTGCAAACGACTCGCGAGCATTCTGTTGCAGGGCTTCGAGTATCTTCCACGCAACAGCATCGAGTTCGAAGGTATTGGGAACGGTCCTGTGCGGCATGTGCCTGCAATCCTTAAGCAACAACTCTATTATGCTTAACTCTGTTAAGCAGTTCCAGCCTTTCTTCAATACAATCGCCATTTTCTGACTTTGTGTGCAGGCCTATGCTAGGCCATAGAAAGAACACGTGGCCCTTATTGACGCGCTCTGCATCCAACGAAGGTGGCTATGAACGCATTCCCCCGTTCGGCTTCCGCGCAAGTCCTGACTCTGCCCACCGCTTCGCCCTCTGTTGGCGCGGATTTTCTGCCCCTCAAAGGGACCGATCACGTGGAGTTCTACGTGGGCAATGCGCGCCAGGCGGCGTATTTCTACCGAACCGCCTTTGGCATGCGGCTGGTCGCTTACGCAGGCCCGGAAACTGGCCAGCGCGATCGCGCTTCGTATGTAGTGCAACAGGGAAAGATTCGTTTCGTGCTCACCACGCCCCTGCGCAGCCAGCATCCGATTGCCCAACACATTCAACTGCACGGAGACGGTGTCCGCGTCATTGCACTCTGGGTGGACGATGCACGCCAGGCTTGGTATGAAACCACCAGTCGTGGCGCGGTCACCGTCGAAGAGCCGCACATTGTCTCCGACGAGCAAGGCACGGCCGTTCTTGCGAGCATTCGCACCTATGGCGATACCATTCACACCTTTGTAGAGCGCAGTGGCTACCTCGGGCCATTCCTTCCCGGCTTCCGCTCCATCGCGAGCGATCCGGTAGCGCGCCCGGTCGGCCTTCTCCACATCGACCACATGGTTGGCAACGTCGGCTGGCATGAAATGAACCAGTGGGTCGACTTCTACGCCAACGTCATGGGGTTTTCGCTCTATCAGCACTTCGATGACAAAGACATCTCCACCGACTACTCGGCGCTCATGTCGAAGGTGATGGCCAACGGCAACGGCTACGTGAAATTCCCCATTAACGAGCCGGCCGAAGGCAAAAAGAAATCGCAGGTCGAGGAGTATCTCGATTTTTATCCCGGCCCCGGCGTGCAGCACATCGCTCTGGCCACCGATGACATTCTGCACACGGTCAACAAGCTGCGCGAACAGGGCATCGAATTCCTGCGCGTGCCGCACACGTACTACACCGAGTTGCAAAGCCGCGTGGGCAAGATTGACGAGCCGGTCGACGAATTGGAGGACCTGGGAATTCTGGCCGATCGCGACGACGAAGGCTACATGCTGCAGATCTTCACGCGCACCGTCGAAGACCGTCCCACACTGTTCTTTGAGATCATTCAGCGCAAAGGTAGCCGCAGCTTCGGCAAGGGCAACTTCAAGGCGCTCTTTGAGGCTATTGAGCGTGAGCAGCGGGAACGCGGCAATTTGTAGCGGAGGCAAGCCATGAACACCGAAGTGCTTTCAGCCGCTGCACCCTACATCATCCGGCAGAACTATGCTGCCAACAACGCCGAACAGCACACGGTGTGGGCGGAGTTGGTGGGGCGCGTACTGCCCGAACTTGAAAAACATGCGGCGCGCGAATATCTCGATGGCTTTGAGATCATCGGACTCCAGGCAGACCGGCTGCCGAATCTCGAGTCGATCAGCGCCCGCCTTGCGCCTAGAACTGGCTGGAGTTCAACGCCGGTGAGTGGATTTCTGCCCGCGCCGGCCTTCTTTGAGATGCTTGCCAGCCGCAACTTTCCCACCACAACGTGGCTGCGCAGCCGCGAGTCGCTCGAATACACGCCCGAGCCCGACATCTTTCACGATGTCTTCGGCCACGTGCCCATGCACTCGCACAAAGTGTTTGCGGATTTCCTCGAGCACTACGGCCGCGTCTGCGCGTCCATCTCCGACGCTGCGGTCCTTGAGAAACTAGGCCGTCTCTTCTGGTACACAGTCGAGTTCGGTGTGATCTTGCAGCGCGGAGAGATGAAGGTTTACGGCAGCGGTCTCATCAGTTCGCACCGCGAGTGCAGAAACGTGATCGATGGTCATTGCGCCATCCATCGCTTCTCGCTCGACGAGGTGCTGTCAACAAGGGTAAAAGTCGACGAACTGCACAAGTTGCTGTTCGCCGTCAGTAGTTTCGACCAGATTTACGAAGCCATGCACGAGGCGGAGAGGCGCGCCGCAAGCGGCAGCCTGTGAGAGGAACAGAATGAAACACGAGATTCGGTATCAGACAGGATTCGCGAATGAGTTTGCGACGGAGGCTGTTCCCGGAGCGCTGCCCGTCGGCCAGAATGCGCCGCAGAACCATCCCCTCGGCCTTTACACCGAGCAGTTCAGCGGTACGCCGTTTACGGCTCCGCGCTCTACGAATCGCCGCACTTGGACCTATCGCATTCGCCCCTCGGTCACGCACCGACCGTATGCAGAAATCCCCGTGGGCCTGATCCGCAGCGGGCCATTCACTGAGACGCCAACCACGCCAAATCAATTGCGCTGGGATCCGCTGCCGCTGCCGGAACAGAAAACGGATTTCCTTGACGGCATCGTCACGCTCGGCGGCAATGGCGATCCCGCTATGCACATCGGTGTCGCCATTCATCTCTACGCCGCCAACGCCTCCATGCGCGACCGCTTCTTTTCAAGCGCCGACGGCGAGATGCTCATTGTTCCGCAGATGGGAGCTCTCAGCCTCCACACCGAACTGGGCATCCTTGAGGTAGCGCCCGGCGAAATCTGCGTCATTCCGCGCGGCGTCAAGTTCCGTGCCGAGTTGCTTGAAAGCCAGGCCCGCGGCTACATCTGCGAGAACTATGGGCAAACCTTTCGCCTACCCGAGCTCGGCCCCATCGGCGCCAACGGGTTGGCGAATCCGCGCGACTTTAAAGCACCGACCGCCGCGTACGAAGATCGCGACGGCGAATTTCACATTGTCTCCAAATTCCTCGGGCGCCTCTGGCAGGCGGCTATCGATCATTCGCCCCTCGATGTCGTCGCCTGGCACGGCAATTACGCGCCGTATAAATACGACCTCTCGCTCTTCAACTGCATCAACACGGTTTCCTTCGACCATCCCGACCCGTCCATCTACACCGTTCTCACTGCGCCGTCGGCCATTCCCGGTACCGCCAACTGCGACTTCGCGATCTTTCCCCCGCGCTGGATCGTCGCCCAGCACACCTTCCGCCCGCCCTGGTTTCACCGCAACCTAATGAGCGAATTCATGGGCCTTGTCTTTGGCGCCTACGATGCCAAGGCCGAAGGATTTGTTCCCGGCGGCGCCAGCATGCACAATTGCACAGCGGGCCACGGCCCCGATGCTGAAACCTTCGAGCGCGCTAGCACGGACCGCCTTGAGCCCCAGTACCTTGCCGGCACACTGGCCTTCATGTTCGAGACTCAGTTAGCCGTGCGCCCCACGGAGTTCGCCATGCAAGCCAGAATTCTGCAACACGAGTATTTTGAATGCTGGCAGAGTCTGAAAAAACGCTTCGTCGCGTCCGATCGCGTCGCGGAACCGGCCAGGGTATGAGCATGATCGATTGGAAGGAGCGGGGATGGGGCTGAAAAGCTGGCTCGCATCGGCGAATGATCCCGCCTCAGATTTTCCGATTCAGAACCTGCCTTATGGAGTCTTCCGTCATGGCGAGGGCTTCCACATCGGTGTCGCCATCGGCGATCGGATTCTCGATCTGCATGCGTGCGCAGAACACGGGCTGCTGGCTGGACTATCCGAGGAAACTCGAGACGCATGCCGTGCGCAGCACCTCAATCCGCTCATGGCTCTCGGGCCCACAGCGTGGACCGCTCTGCGCCGCCATCTCACCGCGTTGCTCGACGCAGACAAGGCCAGCTCTGAGACACAGGACCGCGTCAGGCCGCTCCTGTTGCCCATACATGAAGCGGAGATGCAACTCCCCGCGGAGATTGGCGACTACACAGACTTTTATGCCTCCATCGATCACGCCACGCGGGTCGGTAAGCTATTTCGCCCCGACAATCCCCTGCTGCCCAACTACAAATACATCCCCATCGGCTATCACGGCCGCGCATCCTCCATCGTGGCCAGTGGAATCGAGATCCGCAGGCCGTGTGGACAGACGAAGCCCCCTGAAGGCGAGCCGGTATTCGGGCCAACACGAGCGCTAGATTACGAATTGGAAGTGGGGATCTTTGTGGGTCCGGGCAATCCGCTTGGACAGCCGATCCCGATCAATCAAGCCGAGGCCCACGTCTTCGGCCTGTGCCTGGTCAACGACTGGTCGGCGCGCGACATCCAGTCGTGGGAATATCAGCCGCTGGGGCCCTTCCTGGCAAAAAGCTTCGCTACCACCATCTCTCCGTGGATCGTTCCTCTCGAAGCGCTGACTCCCTACCGTGTTCGCGCTCGTGAACGCGTATCCGGCGACCCTGCGCCGGTCGCGTACCTGCGTTCTACCGACGCAGAGCGGGATCGCCCCAATCTCGCCGGTATCGACCTTTGGCTGGAGGCTTCTCTTGAGTCGCGCCGCATGCGCGAGTCGGGATCGGCTCCGATGTTCTTGAGCCTAAGCAATCTGAGCAATCTCTACTGGACCATCGCGCAGTTAGTTGCCCACCACACCAGCAACGGCTGTAACCTGCGCCCCGGCGACCTGCTGGCAACGGGCACAGTTTCCGGTCCCGACGCCGGTTCGGAAGGTTGCCTGCTGGAGAAGCGGCACAACATGGAACCCATCCGTTTGCCCAGCGGAGAGGTGCGGACCTGGCTGGAGGATGGCGACCGGGTTACGTTTCGCGCTTACGCGCAGAGGCCGGGATTGCCGAGGATCGGATTCGGCCTATGCAGCGGAACCATTTCAGGTGCAGTCTATGAGTAAGAGGAACGGACCGCTCTCACCTTCCGGAGTCCTCTCGCGCCCTCAAGGAGGCGGGATGACGGAGGAGTTGAAGTTCGAAAACGAATTGCACTCGGCAACGGACTTCGCGTCAGCACGGGCAGTGGCCAATCGCAAAGCGTTGCTGGCGCTGCTGGCCGCCCTGCGCGCGGAAGAAGATGCAATTCGGCTGGGGGGCGGGGCAAAGGCGGCGGAAGCGCAGCACGGCAAAGGCCGACTTACGGCGAGAGAGCGGCTCCATCTCCTGCTCGATGAAGGCGCAGAGTTCCTGGAGCTGGGGCTGTGGGCGGCACACGAGATGCATACGGAATACGGTGGCGCACCGGGCGCGGGGGTCGTAACCGGGCTGGGGAAAGTATGCGGGCGTCTGTGCATGATCGTGGCCAACGACGCCACGGTAAAGGCCGGCGCATTCTTTCCCATGACCGCGAAGAAAGTGCTGCGCGCGCAGACCATCGCCATGGACAACCGCATTCCCACGCTCTACCTAGTGGATTCGTCGGGCGTGTTTCTGCCCTTGCAGGAGGATGTGTTCCCAGACACCGACGATTTCGGGCGCATCTTTCGCAACAACGCGGTGATGAGTTCACTGGGAATCCCGCAGATCACAGCCATCATGGGCATGTGCGTAGCCGGCGGGGCCTATCTTCCGGTGATGACCGACACCGTGTTGATGACCGAGGGGTCGGGATTGTTTTTGGCTGGGCCGTCGCTGGTGCAAGCGGCCATCGGACAGAAGACGGGCGCGGAGGAGTTGGGCGGCGCGGCAATGCACGCGGCAATCTCGGGGACAGTCGACTTCAAGGAGCCAAACGACCAACTCTGCCTGGAGCGGCTGCGCTCGCTGGTCGCGAAGATGGGCGAACGGCCGCCCGCTCCGGAGATCTTTCGACATCGTGAATTCGACGCGCTGCGCGACGCGCCGAAGTTCGCTGCCGAGGATGTGTATAGTTTGCTGAACCCGGAGCCGGGCGCAAGCAACGTCTACGATATGCGCGAGGTGATTTCACGCATTGTCGACCGCAGCGAGTTCGACGAGTATAAAGCGGAGTTCGGCCGCACGGTCCTCTGCGGGTACGCGTGGATGGGCGGGCGCGCCGTGGGCATCGTAGCTAATCAGAAGATCAACCAGAACCAGACAGTGTCCATGGGCCCG
Source organism: uncultured Acidobacteriota bacterium (assembly GCA_963729915.1). Classification (GTDB taxonomy): domain Bacteria; phylum Acidobacteriota; class Terriglobia; order Terriglobales; family Acidobacteriaceae; genus Telmatobacter. The sequence continues at coordinate 94,172 of CAVSQE010000003.1, forward strand.
GCCGCAGGAATGACGCAGATGGAGGTCGGCGGCGTCATCTACACCGAGGGTGCGCAGAAGGCCGCGCGCTTCATCATGGATTGCAATCAAAGTCTCGTGCCGCTCATTTTTCTGCACGATGTCAACGGATTCATGGTGGGCAAGGAGGCGGAGTGGTCGGGAATCATTCGCGCCGGCGCCAAGATGGTTTCGGCGGTGAGCACAAGCGTGGTGCCGAAGATTACGGTGATCGTCGGCGGCAGTTTTGGCGCCGGTCACTACGCGATGTGCGGCAAGGCCTACGATCCGCGTTTTCTCTTTGCGTGGCCCACGGCGCGCTATGCGGTGATGAGCGGAGCCTCGGCCGCGGCAACACTGGCTGAGGTGCGCGCCCGGCAGTTGGAGCGCGACGGCAAGACGCTGACGGAAGCGGAGAAGACTGCGATCGTCAACGATATTCGCGCCACTTACGACGCGCAGGCCGATCCGCGCTACGGCGCGGCGCGGCTTTGGATCGATGCCATTATCGATCCGGCCCAAACTCGACAAATACTGATCCAGGCGCTGGAAGCTTGCTCTCTGAATCCCGATCTTCCCCGATTTAATCCCGGCGTCTTGCAAACCTGAGGAGATATTTCTTCGGGCCGCTGCGCGATTCGAGCGGAACAGAACGGCATCAAACCGTGAAGCAAGAGAACTGGGCATTCGAAATCCCCGCGAAGGAGCCTGAGTATGCAAGTTGAATTGGAGCCGTCTGATAAGACTGACACGTTGTATCCGTTTCTGCTCACCGAACAGCAGGAACATTTGCGCCGCGAGATCCGCGAGTTTGCAGCGCGGGAGATTGCGCCCCACGTGGCGGCATGGGACGAGACCAGCGAATTTCCTCTGGCCGCGGTAAAGATGCTGGGCAAGATGGGCCTGCTCGGAGTGATCGTCCCAGCCGAGTATGGCGGTGCCGCGCTGGGCTACGTCGACTACGTGCTCGCCATCGAAGAAATCTCGGCCGTTGACGGCTCCGTTGGACTCACGTTGGCGGCACATAATTCCCTGGGGACAAATCATATTTTTCTCGCCGGTACCGAGGCGCAGAAGAGAGAATATGTTCCGCGGCTGGCGAGCGGCGAGTGGCTGGCAGCCTGGGCGCTCACCGAGCCTGGCTCCGGCTCAGATGCCAGTAACGCGCGCACCACGGCAGTGAAGAAAGGCAACCGCTATATTCTGAACGGCAACAAAACCTTCATCACCAACGGGCGCTACGCAGATCTCGCGGTCGTCATCGCCGTGACCGACAAAAGCAAGGGCACCCATGGATTGTCCGCGTTCGTCGTGGAAAAGGGAACGAAGGGATTTCGGCCCGGCAAGAAGGAAAACAAGCTGGGACTGCGGGCCAGCGATACCAGCGAGCTGATCTTCGAAGACTGCGAAATTCCCGAGGAAAACCTGCTCGGCGCGGAGGGCGAAGGATTCATCGACGCCATGCGCGTGCTCGACGGCGGCAGGATCTCGATTGCGGCTTTGGCGCTTGGCATCGGTCGCGGCGCGCTGGATGCGGCGTTGAAGTACGTCAAGGAGCGCCGTCAGTTCGGCAAGGCCATCGCCGAGTTTCAAGGCATTCAGTGGAAGTTGGCGGACATGGCGACTGAGTTGGATGCGGCGCGCCTGCTGACGCAACGTGCCGCAGTGCTCAAGGACGCAGGACGCAAAGTGACGCGCGAATCGTCCATGGCGAAGTTGTTCGCGAGCGAGGTGGCTGTGCGCATTTGCGACGAGGCCGTGCAGTTGTTTGGCGGCTATGGCTTCATCAAAGACTATCCAGTGGAGAAGTTTTACCGCGACGTCAAGCTGTGCACCATCGGCGAAGGCACCAGCGAGATTCAGCGTATGGTGATTGCCAGGGAGATCCTCAAGGTTTATCCGTCGCGCGGGTAACTGGCCGTCACGGGCGGGCGCGCCCTCGGCGCCGGTTGGCGTGCAAGCCAGGCAGAGGCGGGGCGATGCGGAATCGATTGATAGGCTGAAAGAGTAAATGGAAGACTTGGTCAAAATAATCGAGTGCCCGCGCGACGCCTGGCAAGGACTGCCGACGCCTATCCCTTCCGAAAATAAAGCCGCCTACCTTCGCGATCTGTTGGCCGCAGGCTTCAAGCACATTGACGCGGTCAGCTTTGTCTCCCCCACGGCCGTTCCGCAAATGGCGGATTCCGAGCGCGTGCTCGAATTGCTGAATCCTCCTGATGACGTTGAGATCATCGGGATCGTGGTGAACTGCAAAGGCGCGGAGCGGGCAATTCGAACCGGCTCGGTCAGCACGCTGGGATTTCCCTATTCGATCTCCGCCGAATTTCTTCGCCGCAACCAACATCAAACGCCGCAAGAATCGCTGCACGAATTGGAAGCCGTGCAAGCGCTCGCTTTGAGCGCGGGATTGGACACCGTCGCCTATCTTTCCATGGCCTTCGGTAATCCCTACGGCGAATCATGGGGCATCGGCGCCGTCATCGAGGGATGCGAACAACTCACCGCGCTCGGCGTGCGCACAATCTCCGTTGCTGACACAGTGGGGCTCGCATCGCCCGCCCAAATCGCGGATACAACTGCAGCGGTGCTCGAGGGATGCGGTGGCGTCGAGTTGGGAGTCCATCTCCATGCAAGACGGGGGCAAGCGGCCGCTCGCATTCGCGCTGCATACGTTGCGGGTTGCAGGCGCTTTGACGCAGCCATCGGCGGGTTGGGCGGATGCCCGTTCGCACAGGATGCGCTGGTAGGGAACTTGCCCACGGAGGCTTTGATTGCAGTGTTGACGGAGTGCGGCGCGTCGCTTCCGAAGCTGGGTCCTCTGAACGGCTTGCTCCGGCTCAGCGCGGAGATCGCCGCCAACTGCGGAACTCCGGCGTGACCGCTAGCGAAGCTTTCGAGAGCAACGCGGCCGGACTGCGGAGTGGACTAGGAAGTGGCCCATGGCGAAGGAGGATCGATTGAACTTCAAGACGATTACGGTTGCGGAGAGTGCGTCGGTGCGGACGATCACGCTGAACCGTCCCGAGCGGCGCAACGCGATGACGCCCGAGATGCAGACAGAGCTGATTGCCGCGCTGGAAGACGCAGCCTCAAGCAGTTGTCGCGTGCTGGTGTTGACCGGGGCCGGCGAAGCATTCTGTTCCGGCCTGGATTTATCGGCGCTGCAAGCTATGCAAGACAAGAGCGCGGCTGAACACCGCGCGGATGCAGAGCGCATCGCCCGCCTCTTCCTGGCGCTCTATGAATTGCCCATCCCGACCATCGCTGCGGTCCATGGAGCAGCCATCGCCGGAGGTGCGGGATTGGCCATCATCTGCGACTTCACTCTGGCGACGCCGGCGGCGAAATTTGGATTCACTGAGGTGCGGATCGGCTTTGTGCCCGCACTCGTATCCGCTTTTCTTGTCCTTCAGATTGGAGACAAACGGAGCCGGGACCTGCTGCTCACCGGCCGGCTCTGCGATGCGGAAGAGGCCCATCGCCTGGGGTTGGTCAACGAGATTGTGGCTCCAGAAAAACTCACCGAGCGCGTACAAGCGCTGGCGGATGTGCTGATCGCAAATAGCCCGCAATCGCTGCATGCAACCAAGCAGCTCCTTGCGCAGCAGAACAGAGCATGGCTCGACGCAGCGGTTGCTCAAGCGCTCGAGGCCAATGCAAGATCTCGCGAGACTGCGGATTTTCGAGAAGGGATCACCGCGTTTCTCGAAAAGCGGAAACCGGCGTGGGAAAAAGGATCGCGGGCTAAGCCGCGCCGCTGAAGCGTACAATTGCTTCGGTTCGCCGTTCGACTTCCTCGCGCGTGACATCGGCGGCGCGCTCGATCACTTCAAATCCTGCGGCCGTGACATCGAGTACGCAAAGGTCGGTGATCACACGTTCGACCACGCCGGTTCCTGTCAAAGGCAATGTGCAACTGCGCAGCAGCTTGGCCGTTCCATCCGGAGTATTGTGCTCCATCAGGACAATCACGCGCCGCACTCCGGAAACAAGATCCATCGCGCCGCCCATGCCTTTCACGCGCTTACCGGGAATCATCCAATTTGCCAGATCGCCGCGTTCTGACACCTGCATCGCGCCCAGAATCGCAAGGTCGATGTGCCCGCCGCGAATCATGGCGAACGAGTCGGCGCTTGAGAATGTCGCCGCACCGGAAACAAAGGTCACCGTTTCCTTTCCCGCGTTGATCAGATCGGCGTCAACCTCCGATGCGCGCGGAAACGGCCCCATGCCCAGCAGTCCGTTTTCCGATTGCAAGGTCACGCTCATCTCCGCGGGAATAAAGTTTGCGACCAGAGTGGGAATCCCAATCCCGAGGTTTACATAGAAACCGTCTTCGAGCTCTCTCGCTGCGCGCGCTGCCATCTGTTCACGAGTCCATGCCACCGATTTATCCCTCGCGCGTCGTCATCTTCTCAATGCGCTTCTCTGGATTAGGATTATGCACCAGGCGGTGAACAAAAATTCCCGGCGTGTGAATCTCATCCGGATCGAGTTCGCCCGGCTCGACAATCATCTCTGCCTCGGCCACGGTAATCTTGCTGCACGTGGCTACCTGGGGATTGAAGTTGCGCGCGGTGCGGCGATAGACGAGATTGCCGTGCAGGTCGGCTTTCCAGGCTTTCACCAGGGCCACATCGGCCTGGATCCCTCGTTCCAGAATGTACGTGATTCCGTTGAACTCCTTGTGCTCTTTGCCCTCGGCAACCAGGGTGCCCACCCCGGTCCGCGTGTAGAAGCCGGGAATTCCGGCGCCTCCCGCTCGCATGCGCTCCGCGAGCGTGCCTTGCGGACAGAATTCTACTTCCAACTCACCCTGGAGAAATTGCCGTTCAAACTCGACGTTCTCGCCCACATAGCTTGAAATCATCTTCTTCACTTGATGGCGTTCGAGCAATAACCCAAGCCCCCAGCCGTCGACGCCTGCATTGTTGCTCGCGATGGTCAGGTCACGCACACTGGTATCGCGCAAGGCCAGAATCAATGCTTCGGGTATGCCGCACAAACCAAACCCGCCGATCGCGAGCAACATCCCGTCCCGCACAATCCCATCCAACGCGGTGCGTGCATCCAGCTGCAATTTGTTCATGCCCACAGCGCTCACCTCGAAGGTCGATCCCAGGTCACGCGCTCGATCCTTCGCCCCTCGCATTGTCCATGCTAACTCCAAAGGAACTCGTCCCGGCATCGATCAGCAATCAGTCGCCGAGGAAAGGCGGGCCGCTCAGGCCCTTGCATTCAATAGCCTGATGAGCCTTCCGCAACTTCAAACCATGACCAACCATGATTCAAAGGTGAAGGAAGAGCTCATGCCCCTAAGTGCTTGTTTTTAAAGGGGAAATGGTAGGCACGAGCGGATTCGAACCGCTGACCTCTTCCGTGTCAAGGAAGCGCTCTAACCAACTGAGCTACGCGCCTATTGTGCAGCAGAACTTAGTTTAGCAGCATCGCTACACCACGAAAAGGCTAGCGCCCGAGCATCATGAGAGGAAGTCAGGCGGTCAGGGAACAATACAAAATCCGCTTTCACATTTGCCGGGAAGAATTCTGGGAAGGCGAACATCAGCCCTTTACACCTTCTTCCTCAGCGCAGTGGGCGCTCATTTGCAAACATATCTCCTTGATTCGTCCGGCCTGTATCAGGCGGACGATTACTGAACGCGATACACGAAGGCACAATCAATTTCCATTGATTCGCAGCTTCATATAGAGTCTTCAGACTTGCCAACTGGGCAACGAAGAAAATGGATATGCCCACGCATAAGAGCACCCTCTCTATCGAAACGGTCGCACTCCACCCCTGTATCCTAATTCGTCAATACACGTCGCGATGGTAGCGGTGGTCTTCCTTCAAGGCATACACATATTCTTCGGCCGCCAGCGCCGTCATGCCGCCCTGTTTCTCCACGATCCGATGCAGTGCGGCATGTACGTCCTTCGCCATGCGCGAAGCGTCGCCACAAACATACACGCTGGCGCCATCCTGCAACCAACTCCAAAGCGAAGGCGCCTGCTCCATCATCCTGTCCTGAACGTAGACTTTGTCTTGCTGATCGCGAGAGAATGCCGTATCGAGCCGCGTAAGGTGGCCGTCGGCGCGCATGGCCTCTAGCTCCTCGCGATAGAGAAAGTCGGTCTTTGCGTTGCGCTCGCCGAAGAATAGCCAGTTGCGGCCCCTTGCGCCGAGCACGCGGCGTTCATGCAAGAAGGCACGGAAAGGCGCGATGCCTGTGCCAGGGCCGATCATGATGATCGGCACATCAGGTTGCGGAAGGCGGAATTTTCTGTTCGGCTGAATGTAGATCGGCAAACGATCGGAGATCGCCGCGCGATCTGCGAAGAGCGTAGAGCAAACGCCGCCGCGGTCGCGATTGTGCGACGAGTACCGGACGACAGCAACCGTTGTGTGGACCTGGCCGGAGTGCGCCAATGGGCTCGAGGAAATGGAATAGAGGCGGGGTGTCAGCTTTGGCAACATGGCCACTAACTCTGCGGGATCCACCACAACGCCGGGAAATTCAGTGAGTAGATCGATGAAACCGCGATCGAAGATGTACGCGTCGAGCTGTGCGCGATGATCCGGCGAAAGCAAATCCAGGAGCTTTGCGCACTTACCCAATGCAGCATATTCGCTCACTGTTTTGCGCACCAGCCGGGTAATCTGCAGATGGTGGCTGAGCGCTTTGTGGAGAGTCATTGAGCTATCCTTGCCGCATTGAACCTTTTCATTCCCATTGAACTGCAGGGTTTGCAGAATCTCTGCAACCAGGTTGAGGTCGTTGTGCGGGACCACGCCGCAGGCATCGCCGGCTTCATAGGAAATGCCGGTGCCCTCGATCGAAAAAGCCAGATGAAGAGTCTCCTTGCTGGAGTCTCCATGCGCAAGATTTCTCTTATCCACGAGAGGCGCAAGCGCCGGGTTCTCTCGCGAAGGATTCGGCACAGCGGATGAATCTGCTGGAGAGTCCGCCTTTATGGCAGGTCCGGAGACAGCTTCACGTTTCGGTTTCGATGCATCGAGATTCGATCCTGGTGCGCGCGTGCCCGCCGCTCTTGCGGCTGCGATTTCATCCAGCCGGGGGAGCAACGCCGCTTTCCACTGCTGAAAGGGCTCGCCTACTTCCACATCACAGTCGACTCTGTTGCAGATCGGGTTTGCCCCCAGCGCAGCGAGTTTACTGTCCAGGTCGCAGCCAAATTTGCAGAAATGTTCGTAGTGCTTGTCGCCGAGCGCGAACACGGCGTAAGAGAGATTTTCAAAACGGGGAAAGTGCTCCAGGCAAAGCTGCTCATAGAAGGGTTGCACGCCGTCCGGTGCGTCTCCATCGCCATAGGTGCTGGCGAGAAACAAAGCGTATCTTTCCGTCGCCAGCGCCGCCGGCGTGTAGCCCACTAACGTGGAGACAGCAGGCACATGACCCTGGGCTTTCAACTCTTTAGCCAGCTTGCGCGCCAGCCCCTCGGCGGTGCCTGACTGCGACGCATACAGCACAGCGATGCGAAGCGAAGGTTTCGCCATCTCCGGCCCCGGCTGCGGAGCCGACGAGTAGATTCCAGCGAGCAAGCCGTTGAGCCACGCGCGCTGCTCGGGAGTAAATGGGGCGTTATCGGGAATATAGGGGACACTTGCAACCATAGCTATACATGCTCCTTCACCGCACTCAACGATTGCAGCTCTGCAATACTGTGCCTGCGGCTGAATTCGAGAAAGGTTTCATTGGGCGTGCGCTGTTCGGTGTACGCATCAAAGAGCTGTTCCATCACCGGAGGCAGCTCACTGAACGGAATCGCGGGGATCAACTCGCGAGCCAGCCCGCGATCCTGATCGGAACCACCGCCGATGACGACCTGATAGCCTTCCTCACCGCCAACTTTCGTGCCGAGAAGGCCGATGTCGCCAATGTAGTGCTGCGCACAGGAGTGAGGGCAACCCGTGACGTGCAGATTCACAGGCTGCTCGATCTTGAAACGGGAATCAAGAAGATTGGCTAGCGCAACGGCATGAGATTTGGTATCGGTGGCCGAATAACGGCAGCCGCGATTCCCGGTGCACGCCACGGTTCCGCGCATCACCGTGCCTGCGGTGCAATCCAGGCCCGCGGCGCGTAGGCCCGCAAGCGCCTCTTCAATTCTTTCGTCGGGGATGTTGGGTATCAGAAGATTCTGCCAAAGGGTGAGGCGCAATTCACCGCTTCCGAATGAGCTCGCCACATCGGCAACCGCAAGCATTTGCTGTACCGGCAGACGGCCGACCGGGACCGATACTCCGATGTAATTCAGGCCTGGCTGGCGTTGCGGATGAACGCCGACATGCCCTGCGCGATCGATCGGATGGCGCGGCTCGCATTCTTCGGCAGGAAGGCGTATTAGCGGGAAGGCAAGCCGCTTTTCGGTTTCGGCGATGAACTTCTCGACTCCCCAGCGGTCCACAAGATACTTCAACCGCGCTTTCTTCCGATCCGTGCGATCACCATTTTCTTGAAAGACGCGAATCATGGCGGCTGCAACAGCTACCGTTTGTTCCGGACGCAAAAGCAAACCGCAATCGGCAGCGAATTGTTTGTGCCCGGTAATTCCGCATAGCAGAGCCCGGAAATAGACGCCAGCGGGAACGCCGCGCCCTTCGCCAACTCGCGTGGCGACGAATCCGATGTCGTTGGTATCCGCAACCACGCTGATGGCGCCGCCGTTATCGAAAGCCACGTTGAACTTGCGCGGCAGTCCATATAGATCGCGCGAATTCAGAATGTAGTGGTGGAGCGCGTCGGAGAGTGGAGCTACGTCGCAAAGTTCAGCAGGGTCGATACCTGTAATCGGCGATGCAGTGATGTTGCGTATGTTATCGGCGCCTGAGCCGCGCGCAGTGAGCCCGAGCTCATTCACCTTGTTGAGCACGCGGACGATGTCTCGGGGTTGAAACTCACGAATCTGCAGGTTGGCGCGCGTGGTGATGTCCGCGCGGCGCGAACCCCACTCCTCCGCCATGGTTGCAAGACCGCGCATCTGATGTGCGGAAAGAATCCCTCCAGGTATGCGCAGTCGCAGCATGAACGAGTCCTGCGCTGGGGCCACATAGAACAAGCCATGAGATTTGAATCGGAAGATGTCCTCGGGCGCTGGCGCACGGTTTTCCTCGGCATGCGCCATGAGTCTGTCCCAAATATCCAGCGGATTCTGCTCATATTTCCAGAGTTCTTCCTTGCAGATTTCGGAGACCGGAGTGCCGAACCAGGTCTCCTCCGCGGGCTCCGCCTGATTTCGAACTCCTGAAGCCGGATCGCCGGTGAGGAGGCCGTTCGCAGTCAACCCCACAAACGGACGTGCGCCCTGTTGGGTCATGCCTGCAAAGAAGCCGAGAAGATACTCCTTCTGCTCCGTTGTAAATGCAGCCGAATTGGGAGGCGCCATCGTTTCCATGCCAATGTCCTCAAATGAAGCTTGCACCCAGCGGAATGCGCAGCTGTGTCCTGTAAACGCTCCTTCGCACTGAGAGGCGCGGATCGGCGTCGAGACCAAAATCAAACACCGCAAGCAATGCGGAGGATTCAAGGCTCATCGCGGAGCGCGGACGGACTAAACTGTCGAGGTGAATGACCGCTACACGGCATGGTGCAGGGCACGGGTGACAGGAGAAGACGTCAAAGTCTTTCCTATACTGCGAATCATAGCGCGTTTCCCAGGCGACCGCAATAAGGCGTTTCGCTTCGGCGGCGTTGCAGCGCCGGCTTTTGCTGTCCGCAATGATCTAAACCCGAATAGTGACTGTGAATTTTGCTTGAAATGAATTTTCGTGTATGTTAATCATCAAGTGAAGTGGATCCAGGGGCACCGTGCTGTGCCCGTTGTTCGATCTATTGAGGTTTTCCCCGCTCTCCGCTGAGCATCCCAAACATTTCAATTCAGATTTTGCGAGCTACGCGCGCGTGCGCGTTCGTGTAGTTAGACACTCACATCGGGATGAGAGGAACCGTTATGGATTACATCAACCCTTCTGAGGTTGCCGAGACTTTTGTCGCTAATGGCGCAGCAAAATCGCGGCTGCCGGCAAGCCAGTTAGTTCTGCGCGGGATTCTTTCCGGTGCATTGCTCGGATTCGCTACAACCGTTGCTTTCACGGCGAATGCTCAGGGCCTGCCGCCGATGGTTGGCGCCATTCTGTTCCCAGTTGGTTTTGCCATGATAGTGATTCTCGGACTGGAACTGGTCACGGGTAGTTTTGCCATGGTCCCGGCGGCCTGGCTGGCCGGCGAAGTTAGCGTGTTCCGCGTCCTGGGAAATTTGGCGTGGGTCTTTGCAGGGAATCTTGCTGGCGCCTGCCTTTACGCGTGGATGTATGCCGCCGTGCAAACGCAATTCCATCATGTCCCCGCAAGCGGCGCCGCGGGGTTAATCGTCGCTGCCGCCCAGGCCAAGACGCTGGGTTACGAAAAGCTTGGGGCGAACGGAGTATGGCTCGCCATCCTGAAAGGAATGCTTTGCAACTGGATGGTCTGCATGGGCGTGGTGATGGGACAGACCTCGCGATCGACGCTGGGCAAAATTGCCGGCTGCTGGTTGCCCATCTTCATGTTCTTCGCTCTGGGCTATGAGCACTCGGTCGTCAACATGTTCATCATCCCGGCCGGTATGTGGTTGGGGGCACCGGTCTCGTTAAGCGATTGGTGGCTATGGAACCAGCTTCCTGTCACTCTCGGCAATCTCGCCGGAGGATTCCTCTTCGTAGGCCTGCCGATGCTCTGGCTCCGTGCCCCTAAGCGCACGACGGGTGTAACGCCGGCCCTTGCCATGATCGCCGAACCACTTCCGGCAGCGCAGCCGGAAGCAGTCGAAGCCTGATCTAGTTCTTGCTTGCTCTTGAGGCCGTTCCCGGTTGCTCATACACGACACGTGTACGACGTGAGCACTGGGAGATTTCATTCATCTGGCGCGAAAAACCAATTTGGAGATAAAAATGATCAAAAACTTTCGTATTTCGGCATCAATCGCTCTCTTATTCATCGTGGCCGCAACGTTTTGCGGTGCGCAAAACGCATCCAGTGCTTCCCCCATATCCGCTACTATCTACGACCGCACTCGCGTGGACGCCTGGCAGTGGTTCGCTGCTCCGCCCGAGGCCAACACATACGACTACGTCGAGTCGCTGCTGCGCATCGGCGTAGCGCAGCGCATTCACCGTTGGGACTGGGCATTGGAGTTGGCGCAACCTTCCGTGCTCGACGCGCCGAACGACGCCATTTCTCCTGTCACCGCGCAAGGTCAGCTGGGCCTGGGCGGCACGTACTATGCATCCAACACGAACTCCTATCCGGTGGCGGCGTTTCTTAAACAGGGCTATGTGCGCTACAACGGCGAGAACACTAACCTGCAAGTGGGACGTTTTGAGTTTTTCGACGGGCGAGAGATGCAGACCAAGAACCCGACCATCGGATGGCTGCAAACCAACCGCATTTCCGACCGGCTGATCGGCAACTTTGGCTTCTCCACCGCACAGCGCAGCTTCGATGGAATCGACGCTCATTACGGCTCAGGCTCGTGGAACCTCACCACGATGGCGGCCCGCGCCGATCAGGGCGTCTTCAACATGAACGGCAACCCAGAGTTGAATGTCGACCTTCAATACCTTGCCTTCACGCGTTCGGAGTTCAAGGGGCATGTTCTTTGGAGGGCCTTTGCAAGCGGCTATCACGACGGGCGTCTCGTGACCAAGACAGACAATCGCGCACTGGCGGTGCGCTCGGCCGATCACGAAAACATCCGCATTGGCACCTACGGCGGCGACATGCTTGCGGCTGCTCCCGCCGGGCCCGGGCAATTCGACTTTCTCTTTTGGGGCGCACTGCAGAACGGAAGCTGGGGAGAGCTGGGCCACAGCGCAAGCGCCGCTGCCGTGGAAGGCGGATATCAGTTGACCAAGCTGGCGACAACGCCCTGGCTGCGCGGCGGCTGGTTTCGGTCGAGCGGCGATAACAACGCCACCGACGGTACGCACAATACCTTCTTCCAGTTGCTGCCCACACCGCGCGTGTATGCCAGGCTGCCTTTCTACAACTTGATGAACAACAGCGACGAGTTTGTGCAGTTGATGGACAAACCCGCCAAACGTCTCTCCCTCCGCGCCGATCTGCACTGGCTGCAACTTACTTCGCCGAACGATCTGTGGTATTTGGGCGGCGGAGCTTACGACAATAAGGTATTTGGATATACGGGGCGTCCCGCGAATGGCCACACTTCTCTGGCTTCGGTTCCCGACATCAGCGCCGATTGGCAGGTGAGCAAAAATGTGGCGCTCAATTTCTACTACGCCGATGCCCAGGGCAAAACAGTGGTGGCAGCGATCTATCCCACCGACCGAAACATGCAGTATGGATACGTGGAATTCGTGTACCACTGGGGACTTAACCAGGGCGGAATGAAACAGAAGTGAACTTCATCGAACGGCGGACGCCGCAGTCTCCGATGCGCCAGATCTTTACTCAGGATCGGCGGTTGAGCAGATTCGGGGCATCGATCGCTGCTTGAGGTGCAGTCTCGCTGGCCACCGTCTTGGCGATTTCGCCAAGACGGTTCTTGCGAAGCTCGTCGTTCAGCACAATGGCCTCGGCAATCTCGCGCATCGACTTACGGCGCTGCCGGCTCTCGCGCTGCATGGCTTTGTAGGCCGAGTCTTCATCGAGGCCAAAGTCGCGCTGCAGCACTCCCTTGGCCTTTTCAATGTGCTTGCGCGATTCCAGCCGATCGGAGAGCTGAAGGTTTTCGGTTTCAAGCCGAGCCCTTTCCAGTTCCGCTCCCACCAGATGACCAACCATGGTAAGCAGACGAACTTCATTCTCCGTGTGCTGATAAGGCTTTCGATGTTGCAGATTGATGACGCCGACCAGCTTTCCGCGGCAAAGAATGGGCACGGAGAGAAAGGCTTCGAAGGTATCTTCAGGCAAGTCCTTGAAGCGTTTGAAGCGCGGATCTTTCAACGCCCTGGCAGGGATGGCGACAGGTTCACGATGCCACCCTACCCAGCCTGTGATTCCCTGGCCAAGCCAAAGGCCGAGATGATCGACAACGTCGGAATGCGGATTCTTCGACGCGCGCAGCACCAATTGATTGTCTTCGAGAACATAGACAAAGCACGAGTCGCAATTGATGACCGAGCAAGCGAAATCTACGATACGATCAAGGACGCTATGGAGCGGGTCCGACGCAGCCATGCGGCTTCCGATTTCGTGCAGAAATTCGACGCCCGAGAGCGCGGGCTTTTCCTGCACGGATGGTTCTCCGCGCAGAAGCGGGCTCACGGGAGGCAGCGGTATGCGGGGAACGTGAAGCGCGGCAGCCGATCGCTTTTGTTCCAGGAGGTCGCTCGATTTCTGCGCAATCTCTTTGATGAGGAAGCCCATCTTCGATTGCGTTGGCTCATAATCCGGTTGCAGCCCATAGAGAGATAGGCCTTCCGTCGTGCTGGGGCCGATGGAACCGATCACCGTCGAGCGAAATCCTTCGTGGAGCGATTCGGTGTAACCCATTCGCTCGGCCATGAGAAACAAATGCGCGACCTGCCCCGCATTCATAAAAAGGACGACGTCGATGTGGCCGTGGGCAAGGGCCAGGACAGCCTCGCGCAATGGTTGAATGTCCTCCGGCAATGCCCACTGATAAACCAACAGGCGAGTAATGGAGACGCTTTTCTCGGCGAGCGCCGTCAGCAGTTCTGGATTCGAAGTGCCGTATTCCTGCACAGCGATGTTCATGCCTTGGAGAGATGAGCCGAGTTTGGCCTCCAGGGCGGGCACCAGGGAGCGCCAGGTAAACGGCTCCGGCGCAATCACCGTGATGGGAATCTCTAACTCGCGGAGCGCGCTGGAGGACTTGGGCCCGCGGGCTGCAATCTTTACCCTGCGGAGGGCCGCGAGAAATTGCTCGCGGTCAAAATGTTCGGAGACGTTTTTGACAAGCGTGCGGACCCCGACCCCGGTGGTGAAGATGACCAGATCGAACGCGCCGCGTAATAAGGCTTCGGTGAAATCGATAATAGGTTGATTGGACTCGAGAGGAACTTCGCGCATGGCAGGGGCCGTCAGCGGCTCACCGCCGTAGGTGCGGATGAGCTTTGCGACTTCAACCGCGCGGCGCGATTCTAGTGAAAGAACTCGCAAGCCGCTAAAATCCGCCCCAACCATTTTGGCACTCCAAGAATAAATGTCCTGATTGTTCCCTAACATGTAGTTCATGTGGAATGCAATAGAGAGACACTACGTTCCAGCGAACTCAATGTATGGAACAATTTTTTGGTACGAATGGAGCATCCCCCCTTGCACTCCATCCGATTTCACATTATGCTCGAGGCAATCGCTCCATGCGGAGTGGCACTGTTCCAGCCGCTCCGCTTGTAATGGACCGGCCCCGCGCGCCGGCAGTTTCCCCAAACTGGAGCGATTTCCAGAAGGCTCCGCGAAGAGCCCGGCCTAGCAGCCACAGAATAAGCACACCAAAAACCAGCAGGACTTTCAGCGTCTCGATTCGGTTGTGACTACCGAACTTGGCTTGTGTCCTGACCAGGAAACCTCTTCGCAATCTGCGCCAAACTTGCGTACGGATGGAGCCAATACGTGGAACTGCCCCTACTCGAACGAGTCCAGGAAGGTGACAACACCTTCTGCCTGACCACCGCGACGATTCCCGCCGAAGGGGTAGTGGCTTCCTTGTGCGGCATCGGTTCCAACATTGAGTTGCCGCCTCCGCCCGGCCCCGGCGAACAGTATCGCTTTCACTTCGACATGACCAAGTGCATTGGGTGCAAATGCTGCGTGGTGGCCTGCAACGAGCAAAATGGGAACCCCGCGGACATTCTATGGCGTCGTGTCGGTGAAATCGAAGGCGGAACCTACCCGGACACGCTTCGCCACTATCTGTCGATGGGATGCAACCACTGCCTTGAACCTACCTGCATGACGGGATGTCCGGTGGACGCATATTCCAAGGACGGCCCCACCGGAATCGTTCGCCACAGCGCCGATATCTGCATTGGCTGCCAGTACTGCACCTGGAACTGCTCTTATGGCGTGCCGCAGTACAACCCCGAACGCGGCGTGGTGGGCAAGTGCGACATGTGCTACGGAAGGCTAGCCCAGGGACAACAACCGGCTTGCGCTTCTGCCTGCCCCGAGAACGCCATTCGCATTGAGACCGTCCGCACGAACGAGTGGCGCGAGGCATACCGCATCGATGCTAATTCGCCCGGCATGCCCTCTGCGGACGATAGCCTTTCGACCACGCGCATCACGCTTCCCGCCCGGATGCCTCGCGATGTGCGAAAAGTCGATCTCAACCGATTGCGCCTCGAGCAACCCCACTGGCCATTGGTCGTGATGACGGTTCTCACGCAACTCTCCGTCGGCGCGTTCGCTTCCATCTGGCTGCTGCAGGTCTTCAGCGCCAATGCGCATCGCGCAGCGGCGCTCGTTGCCTTGTTTGTGGCCTTTGTGGCTCTGTCAGCCTCCACACTGCACCTGGGCCGCCCCATTCACGCCGTACGCGCACTGAAAATGTGGCGCCGCTCCTGGCTGAGCCGCGAAGTGTTGCTGTTCACGCTATTTGCCGGCGCGGCGGCCGCTTACTCCGCGGCGCTGTGGTTGCACCTGCCTGGAACTTCGATCCTTGGCGGCTTGACCGTCATGTTTGGGATTGGGGGAGTGGGCGCAAGTGCGCGCCTGTATCTGGTTCCGGGACGCCCAGCATGGAATTCGCCGTTCACCATCCTGGAGTTCTATTTGACGGCGATTTTGCTAGGCTCCGCCGGAGCAAACATTCTCACCGGCGCATCTTTGCGGGCGCAAACCGCTGCGACCGTCACCGGCGTCGCCGTCCTGCTTTTGACTGGACTGAAAATCGTCTGGCTTGCCCGATCCTATGCCCATGAACGGCGAGGCACCTACACGCTCTTGTTCACTGTGCTCGGCAACCATCTGTTCTTCCGTCTCCTGTTGTTGATTGTGTGCATCCTGATTTTGCCGTTTGCGGAGTCCAGATGGATGGCGGTAACGGTTGCGCTTTCTCTGATTGCCGGCGAGCTATTGAGCCGCTATTTGTTCTTCGTCAGTGTGGTTCCAACCAATATGGCCACCGAGTATCTCTCCGCGGAGGCCGCATGAACGTTATCGATTGGCTGGCGCGCAAGAGCGGATTGGATATCCGTTCGGAAGAGTATAGCTACGGCGAAGATCCGGTTCTGGGCTTTACGGCAACGCGCAAGCACGCCGATCGTTGGGTAAACAGCACCTGCGGATATTGTTCAGTGGGTTGCGGAATGCAACTGGGTGTGCGCGCCGGCAAAGTCGTGAGCGTACGCGGCAATCCCGATCATCTCGTCAATTTTGGCAAACTTTGCCCCAAAGGCTTGGCAGAACACTACGCCATCGACGCCGAAGATCGCGCCAGGTATCCGCTGCTGCGCAAAGACGGTCAGCTTGCCCGCATTGGCTGGGACGAAGCCATCGATACTCTCGTGAAGCGATTTCAAGAAGTTCAACAAAAACACGGACCGGAATCGCTGGGCATCGTGAGCACGGGGCAGTTAGTCACCGAAGAGTTCTACGCGCTGGGCAAACTGGTGCAGCTGGGATTTGGCACCAACAACTACGATGGCAACACCACGCTCTGCATGTCAACTGCGGTTGCGGGCTACAAGCGCTCCTTCGGCAGCGATGGCCCTCCGGGCGCCTATGAAGATCTTGAGGTAGCCGATGTCATCCTGCTCATTGGCGCGAATGTTGCGGAGAATCATCCCATCCTTTGCACGCGCCTTGAAGCCAACTCGGCCAAGACGCTGATCGTGGCCGATCCGCGCGTCACCAAGACTGCAATGATGGCCGACGTCTATCTGCCATTGAAGCCTCGATCCGATCTCGCACTGATCAACGCCATCTTGCGCATACTGATCGAAGAAGAACTCTACGACAAGCAATATGTCGAGCAGCATACAACTGGATTCGCGGAACTCTGCGCATCGCTCGAACCGTACACGCTGGACTATGCCGCGGAGATTACCGGGCTGCCTCCCGACTTGATTCGGAAAACCGCGCTTTTATATGGCAACGCAAAGGCGGCGTTCATCGGTTGGACAATGGGCGTCAACCACAGCACCAAAGGTACCGAGACGGTCAACGCCATCAACAATCTAGCGCTGATCACGGGCAATATCGGGCGCGCAGGCGCATCGCCTTTTTCCATCACCGGGCAATGCAACGCCATGGGCACGCGCGAAGCAGGATTCTCCTCGGGACTTCCGGGTTATCGCAAATTCGAATCGGCTGAAGATCGGGAGGAACTCGCCCGGTTGTGGAATCTGCCGGTCGAACGCATTCCCACCAAACGCGGTCTTGCCTATCCCGACATTATCGAAGCCACCGTGTCGCGTAGAATTCGCGCACTCTGGATCATCGGCACAAATCCCCTGGTTTCCTTTCCCAACATCGATGTACTCAAACAAGGCTTGGCAAACCTGGATTTTCTCGTCGTGCAAGATGGCTTTCATCCGACTCCGACAACCGAACTGGCAGACCTGGTTTTGCCTGCGGCCATCTGGGGCGAGAAAGAGGGAACCTACACCAACTCCGAGCGACGCGTAAGCAAAGTAACCACTGCCGTTCATCCGCCGGGGGAAGCGCGGAGCGACTTCGATATCTTTCTCGCTGTCGCCGCAAGGCTCGGCTGCCGTGAAGAACTCTTTCCCGGCTGGCGGGGTCCTTCCGACGCATTCAACGAGTGGCGTCGCGTAACTGCGGGGCGGCTTTGCGATTACTCCGGCATCACTTACGCAGCACTGGAAACAACGGGCGGAATCCAGTGGCCATTTCCCAAGGGCGCTCCCACGCAGCCAGCGGCAGCGCGCCGCCTTTACACCGATGGTGAATTTCAGACCGATGATGGCCGTGCGAGGCTCCTGCCCACGCAATGGGCGCCCTTCCCCGAACAGCCGCACCGCGAATATCCGTTGATCCTCAATACCGGACGCACTGTCGAGCACTGGCACACGCGCACCAAGACCGGAGGCATTTCCATTCTTCAGCGCATGTCGCCGCGTGCATGGTTGGAGATGAATCCGCTGGATGCAGGAAAGCTGGGGCTAAGACCGCATGATCGTGTCGAAGTGATTTCTGCGCGCGGGCGCGTCAGCAAAGTAGAGCTACGCATCACAGAGATCGTCGCGCCAGGACAGGTATTTCTTCCCTTTCACTTTGTTGAGAGCAATGCAAATCAGATTACGCAAAGCGCCTTCGATCCCATTTCGCGTGAGCCGAATTACAAGCAGTGCGCCGTACGCGTTGAGCGCAGTCCGCTGAATGCGAATTAGGTTGCTCTCTCACCCGTACTCATTTTCAACCTTAGCCGGAGGTCATAGATGAACAAGAAATCATTCATTGCAAGCGGTCACTTGCCGACTCTCATCGCGGCGTTTCTCTACTTCGACGTCAGCTTTATGGTGTGGATCCTTTTTGGGCCGATGACGCCATTCATCGCCGAGCAAATTCACCTTTCGGCGACGCAGAAGGGCCTGCTGACTGCGATCCCGTTACTAGGTGGTTCGATCTTCCGGCCCATTCTCGCATTACTTGCGGATCGCGTGGGCGGCCGGCGCGCGGGTCTCATCGGCCTTAGCCTCACCCTGGTGCCATTGATTCTCGGATGGCATTTCGCTACGACTCTGTGGCAGTTCTATCTCATCGGATTCATGCTGGGTATTGCCGGAGCAAGTTTTGCCGTTGCTCTGCCGCTGGCCGGCCGATGGTATCCCGCGGAGCACCAGGGCCTGGCCATGGGCATTGCCGGCGCCGGTAACTCCGGGACTCTTATCATCACATTCTTTGGATCGCGCCTCGCACAGCATTTCGGCTGGCACGCTGTTTTCGGCATGGCGCTCCTGCCCGTTGCGCTAGTGCTTGCGGTCTTCTTTTTCGCAGCGAAAAACAGCCCCACCATGTCCGCGCCCAGGGCCTGGAACCAATACGCGCGACTGCTCGCCCAGGGAGATACCTGGAGGTTGTGCTTCCTCTACAGCCTTACCTTTGGCGGATTCCTTGGCCTCGCCAGTTTTCTCACGGTCTTTTTCCACGACCAATATCATCTGACGAAAGTGCAGGCCGGCGACTATACAACGCTCGTGGTCTTGTCTGGGAGCTTTTTGCGCCCGGTTGGAGGATGGCTCGCAGATAGGATTGGCGGCTATCGATTGCTGCTCGGTATCTTTCTTGGTGTTGCTGTCAGTTTGACGATTCTCAGCAGTCTTCCTCCACTCGCCATCGTGGTTCCCATGCTGTTCTTGTCAATGGGAATGTTGGGCATGGGCAATGGCGCAATATTCCAAATCGCGCCACAGCGATTTCTCTCGGAAATCGAACTCATCACCGGCATCGTGGGCGCTGCAGGCGGCCTGGGCGGCTTTTTTCTTCCCTCGGCACTCGGAGCGCTCAAGGATATCTCGGGAAGTTATGGGACAGGCCTCCTGTGCTTTGCATTCCTCGTCGCAGCCGCTGTTTTGATCTTGCTTGAATTCGGAGTGAAGTGGCAGAACACCTGGGCATCCGCGGCGCTGGATCGCATTAGGGTCTTCAGCTATCGCGGTTCCCGGAAGACGGAACTCCCAAAAGCTGCTCTCGCATGCGAAATGGATGCCGTCGGTGAGTGACGCGCGCAGCGTCCGAATTCGTTTGAGCGGGCATCGAACACTGTTCATTGCGGCGCCTTCGAAGGAGAATTCCCTTCATCGAAGACGCCGCATGAATTGCTACCGTTACAATCAGCGAGCCGCAAGCGCTTCTTCGCGTTCCTCTTGTGTTTCGTGCGACGAAAGACCCGGATCACTTGACTGCCCCTTGTCGTAGGAGTGTCCGGTCAATAGCCCCAGCACAAACCACGCGAACGCCGCCGCGCCGATGGAGAACACGATGTCGCCGGGAACTCGCATCCAGCGCAGCGTCTGCATCGAACCCGACTGCATGAACTCGGCAGACCGTGCGTACCATGTACCGTGCTGAATCGATGCCCAGGCTTGCAACAGCCCAACCGGCAGCAGGCTGAAGACGGACATGAGGGTCAGGCCTACATTGAGCGACCAGAAAGAAATCTTCAAAGCACCTTGCTTCCAGGTACGGCCGGGACTCAAAGCGCGAAGGCAAAAGAGCGTGAGGGCCAGCCCGAGCATCCCATAAACGCCGAACAATGCAGTGTGGCCGTGAAGCGGCGTCAGGTTGAGACCCTGCACGTAATACAGCGAGATGGGTGGGTTGATGAGAAATCCGAACAGTCCGGCCCCCACCATGTTCCAGAATGCGACCGCGACGAAGAAGTAAATGGGCCACTTGTAATTTGCGATCCAAGGCGACTTCTTGGTAGGCTGCGCGATGCGCAGGTGGTCCCACGCTTCATAACCAATCAATGCGAGCGGCACCACTTCAAAGGCGCTGAAAATCGCACCGAGGCCAATCACCGCGGGCGTAGCGCCTGCGAAGTAAAGGTGATGAAAGGTGCCGATGATCCCACCGGAAAGGAAGATCGTCGTCGAAAAAAGTGCGGCTCGGGTCGCAGTACGAATCTCGATCAACTTGAGCCGCGTGAAGAGGAATCCGATGACAACCGTCGCAAATACTTCAAAGAAGCCTTCTACCCAGAGGTGCACGACCCACCAGCGCCAGTATTCCGCCGTAACCAGATTGCTGCGTTGACCGTACATGAGGCCCGCAGCATAGAAGAGCGGAATGGCGATGCTGGAGATGAGGAAAAGCGTCAGAAGTGACCGGTCCTCGCTCTTGCGGACGAGTGCAGGCTTAAGAGCCGCAACCATCAGGACAAGCCATAAAACGAGACCGACGAACAACAGAATCTGCCAGAACCGGCCGAGATCGACATATTCATAACCCTGACTGCCAAACCAGAACCACATGTTGCCGAGACGCTGCTGAATGCCCAGCCATTCGCCGGCAAGCGAGCCGCCGACCACCAGGACGAGCGCGCCGAACAGCGTGTTGACGCCGAGTCGTTGAAACTTTGGCTCATGCCCGCTGATCGCTGGACCAACGTATAGTCCGGTTGCCAGCCACGAGGTAGCAATCCAGAAGATGGCGAGTTGCAGATGCCACGTACGTGTAACGGCGTAAGGTAAATAGCGATCCAGAGGGAAGCCGTAGAATCCGTGACCTTCCACTCCGTAGTGCGCAGTCAGCACGCCCATCAAAATCTGCACACCCCACAGCGCCATCACAACAAAGAAATACTTCATTGTGGCGCGCTGCGAGGGTGTAGGTTGCATTGCCAGGAAGGGGTCTTTTTCGGGATAGGGCCCATGAACAACGACCTTCTCCTGCGACGCGTACCACCACACAAGGCCGCCGATACCTGCCAACAGACCCACAAAACTGATCACGCTCCAAAGCACCGCACCCGGCGTGGGTTCGTTGCCCACCAGCGGCTCATGCGGCCAGTTGTTCGTATAGGTTGTTGTCGAACCCGGCCGCTCCGTGCTGGCGGCCCATGAGGTCCACCAGAAGAATGCCGCGAGCTGTTTTTGTTTGACGGCATCTGTCAAAGCGCCTTGCGGAATTGCATAGTCTGCACGCCCCGCGGCGAAGACATTTGAGTAATATGCGGCCAATTGCTGAAACGCGGCAGCGCGATCTTCATCGATCGTCACGCGGTTCCGCGCGGCATCGTATGTGTTGGTCCGCATCTCGCGGATGAGCCGAGCCCTGAAAACAGCCTGTTGATCCAGGCCGAGAGAGGCAAAGTCCACTGCTCCGGCCTTGGCCGCCCAACTGTTGAGCAGAATCTCCGACTCGCGATGCAGCCAGTCGGCGCTCCAATCGGGAGCGACGTAGGCGCCGTGGCCCCACACGGTCCCAATCTCCTGGCCGCCGATGGATTGCCAGACGCCTTGGCCATCGGTGATGGAAGTACCCGTAAATAGAAACTGCCCGTCTGTGGTGTAGACATCCGGGAGGGGAGGAGCCTGACTGATCATTTTTCGCCCCACGCCACCTAAAACTGCGAAAGACCCGATGATGACGATGGCCAGCGCGACCCAATAACGCTTATAGCTCATGGTTTGCCTCAATTCGTACTTAAGAATTCGCAAAAATGTTTACTGCTAATTGAAAAGTTAGGACGGGAAGAAGAGGATTGCAGGGACTTTAGTCACAAAGACGATGAAAACGCCGTACCTGAGCGTAAAGCGAATACATCGTATTGCGATGTACATAGAGTGCATCGTGGCGCGACCTATTGCATGTGATCCAAATCACTCGACTCAGCAGGGCGAAGAAAGGGCACGCTCATGGTTCGGCGCAATCGCAGACCGGCCAAGTGCGAAGGTAAGCGCGATGTTCGTCGCGAAGAGAAGCACTCCGCCGAGTTCCAGCATTCCCGACACGGGCAGTGTCTTCCACGCGGTGGCCAGGAACCCTTCGTAGGCAAGAGGCTCAGACAAGACGCGAAGCGTGCAGCCCGTTTGCAGAAGCACGAGACTCATAAACATCAGGCGCTTGCTGAAGATCGAATAGATGCCGGCAAAATGCGGCAGGATACGCGGGCCGATGGTAAAAACCATGGTAGCGGCGAATCCGACCGTGAGCGCATGGCGAGAAGCGCCCCAGATGCCTCCGTTTTGATCGGCGATTGCGGCCCAAACACTCATTGAGCCGGCGATTACAAGCCATGCATAGGCAATGCGAATGAACGACGGAAAGCTGGAATGAATTCCCTGCACCTTGGCCGGACCGTGAGGACGCTGCGTCAGATGCAATGCTAGCCCGACTGCGACTGAGCCCGAGGTGAGCAAAATCGTCGCCGCGATGGTCCAACCGGAGACGCCGAAGACAACGCCCATCAGGTCCAGGAACAAAGCGGTGCAAAATATGGGTGTGCTCGGCTGGTCAATTGCGAGGAAGGTTGGCAACCAGCGCGCGGAGAATCCCCAGACCACTGGCACGAGGAAACCCCAGGCAAGCAATACCAGGTATTTCTGGTCGAGAGTGTGTGGAAAGGCGAGAAGCGTCCCATTGACTGCCAGGCGCACGCATTCAATGAAGTTGAAGATGGCCAAAGCTGCGAGCCCGGCGGTTCCCATCAGCACGGAAACCATCCACAGTTCCATGCGCGGCTTGGCGCGCTTGCCCTGCGCCCGCTCTGGCAGTTTGTGCCGGGACGCGGCAGCGATGAATAAAAGAACTGCGATCAACTCGAATCCGGCAGAGATCGGGAATACCGAGCGCCAATGCCAACCGTAAATGCTTGCTGTCCAGCGCATGGCAACGCCTGAGGTCCACAAAACGAAGCAAGTCAGCGGAATCTTGATCACCGACCGCCCATGCGATGGCTGCGAATAAAATCCGATGCCGAGAATGAAACTACCGATCCATCCGAATACTTGCGCGTGGCCGTGGCCCTGGATCCACGCTGCCGGCAGACCGGCGAGTCCGTGATGCGTACTGATCGCCATCAGGTTTGAAAAGCCCAGCAAAGTGCCCGGAAGCGCCATAAAGAACAGCCCGGCAAAAATCCAGGCACGGAGCATCAGGCTTTTCAAACGCTCCCGCCGAACAGTCGCCTGGATAGGATCGGTTGCTTCCCCGTGAGGCGCGGGATTGATCTCGGCAATGGCTGGCATACTTACCTCCGTTGATTCAATGCGGATTCCATCTCGATTGCGCGTGGAAAAAGAATGTCGTTTTCGAGATGCACATGCTGTCTGAGATCGCTCTCAAACTTTTTGAGCCAGGTATAGAGCGCGATGTGCGTGGGGCACGCCCATGCGGGAGCGTTGAATTCGTTCGTCAGTCCGCGCATCTGTGCAACCAGACCTTCGGCCGATTCGTGTTCCCGAACCATCATGGAAACCGGTTGGGCCACGGTCTGGAAGCAGGCGTGCGCTGGTGACGCGAACCCAGCGGCCTCTTCTTCCATTTGCGCAATGAATGGAAACAACACCTGTTCCTCTTTCTGAAGGTGGGCAAACATTTCGGCGTGAAGCGCGTCCAGCAAGTTCTCGACTTCCTTCAACTTGGGCGCACGATCTCCGTGTTTCCCGGTGAGCTTATGCGCCATCTCAACCAACCGCGGCAGCTCGCTACGAACGTACTGATGATGCGTACGAACGATGTGCTGGATGAGCCGGTTCAACGAATAGCCGGCGAGATCGGCTGGGGCAGCGCCATTCTCCTTCGCAGCAGCGTCGGAAAGTTTTTCGAGAACCTGATCGACTGAGAGCTGCAACTCCGCGCAAGCCTGTTTGAGCGATTCGTCGGCGTGCGAACAGAGGTCGATGTCAAAACGCTGCAAAACCGCCGCCGCAGACGACTGGCTGGAAACAATCTCGCGGATGGACTGCGTCAAGACTGGCATAAGCATTCTCCACCTGCAACGGTAGAGAACGATGGGGACAGGCACAGTAACTTATGTCACTAGGTGGCAAGAAAGTCTATGAACTCGACTCAAGCAGCGCACTTAAGCCCTTTATGTCCTTCACTACGATCTGCCGGGCGTCCACGTCCAACAATCCCTCAGCCTGGAGCCGCATGAGATTCCGCGAGATCAGTTCGCGGACCGTCCCCAGCTGATTCGCCAGTTCCTGATGGGTCGCAGGCAATTGAAACTCAATGCCGCGCTCCGTTTTCGCGCCTTCGGTCTGTGCCAGTTTGACCAGCGCCGAGATAAGGCGCTGCCGGATGGTGGTGAATGAAAGCTCCTCGATGATGCCGACCAGGCGGCGCAGTCGAGCCCCGACTACGGAGAGAACTTTCAGCGGAACCTCAGGATGCTCGAGGCAAAATGCATGAAAGTCCCGCCGCGATATAAATGCGATCTCGACGTCTTCGATTGCCACCGCCGAAGCCGGGTAGGGGCCTCCATCAAAGACAGGCAATTCGGCAACCGACTCGCCCGGGGTATTCACGGCAAGAACCTGTTCGCGGCCATTTACCGATGTTTTGAAGATTCGCACTTTACCATTAGCAATGATATGGAGCCCACTGCAGGGCTCGCCCTCGGAGAAAAGCAACTCTCCCGCGTTGAACAACTTGCGTACCGTGCGTATGGCGAGCATTTTCAACTCGGTCTGCGATAGGCCCGAAAACAGCGGCGTCTTTTCGAGGACAGTGGCGAGATCGGTGCGCGGCGTGGTCACCCCGAAATTCTAGCAGTTGGGACTTTAGTCACTGCGCGACGCAACCCCGGCGCGATGTGATGGGTGCATGAACCCGCAAATCAACGCGATTGATTTCAACGAGCGGCCATTCATCGCCATCTGGGAAGTGACCCAGGCCTGCGATCTGGCCTGCGTGCATTGCCGCGCATCGGCTCAACCGGACCGTCATCCCATGGAATTGAGTACCAGCGAAGGCAAGGCGCTGATCGATCAAATTGCGGCAATGCGCATACCCGTCTTCGTGCTCACCGGTGGAGATCCAATCAAGCGGCCCGATTTGTTTGAGCTGATTTGCCATGCCCGTTCTCGCGGAGTAAGAGTGTCTTTGACGCCAAGCGCCACGCCCTTGCTGACACGGGAGATTGTTGTACGGCTCAAAGAGGCAGGTCTCGCCAGGCTGGCCGTCAGCATGGACGGAGCCAGCTCCTCAACCCACGATGCTTTTCGAGGCCTGAACGGATCGTTCGCGAGAACGCTCGATGCCGTTCGCTGGGCCAACGAGATTGGCTTGCCCGTGCAGATCAACACAACTTTCAGCCGCAGAAATATCGGCGAAATCGATGCGATCGTTGCGCTCATGGAGAGCCTCAATATCACTCTCTGGAGCGTTTTCTTCCTGGTCCCCACAGGCCGTGGCAAATTGAACGACCTCCTGAGTGCCGGCGAGTTCGAACAAGTATTCGAGAAAATCTACCGCCTCTCAAAGTCGGCAAGCTTCGATATCAAGACCACGGAAGCCCAGCACTATCGCCGATTTCTCTTGCAACAGAGAGTAGCGGAACGCAAGGCCGGTGAACAAGCTGTCATGCAGGAGAAGGTCACAGACGCCATCGGCAGAGCTCCGCGCGGACTGAACGACGGGAAGGGGTTTGTGTTCATCTCCCACGTCGGAGAAGTATTTCCCAGCGGATTTCTGCCTGTTTCCGCCGGCAACATTCGACACCAGCCGCTGAGCACGATCTACCGCGAATCTCCGCTCTTTCAAGGATTAAGAGACACTTGGAAGCTCGAAGGCAAATGCGGCGCCTGCGAGTTCAAGGAAATCTGCGGCGGTTCGCGCGCGAGAGCGTATGCGCTCACCGGCAATCCGCATGGAGAAGAACCTTGTTGCTCGTATATTCCTCGCGGATACTTGAGCCCCTCTGCGGCGCCAAAGACAGCGACTAGCCTGCATGTGCTCCAGGGCGCATAGCGCAATCGATTATGCGATCAGCCTGGCATTGAGGCCCAGGAATCTTTGATAATGCAACTGGAGGAACGCCGGTGGGGATACAGATTGGCGCAAAGCCCGATAGCGGATTCGATGATCCGCTCGGGATGCTCAAGGACTGCCATCGCAGGATCGAGCATTTTCTCGACATTCTCTGCATCGTCGTCGGACGCGCACAGGGCCGGGCGTTGTCTGGAGAAGAAGTAGAAGCAATTCAAGCGGCCCTCCAATATTTTCGTGTGGGCGGCGAGCGCCACACCGCGGACGAAGAGGAGTCGTTGTTTCCCCGGCTCAGGGCCGCATCAGGGAGTGGCGCGCTTGAGGAAATCCAAGGCCTGGAGGATGATCATGAGACCGCCAACGGCCTTCACGCGGTTGTGGAATCCCTCTATCTGAAGTGGATTTCCGACGGCTCGTTGGTTGCGTTCGACGCCCAGCAGCTCGCGTCCGGCACTGCGCGTTTGAAGGAGCTCTACGCTGCGCACATCCAGCTCGAAGAGCAACTCGTGTTTCCCCGCGCGGCGCAGCTGCTCGACAGCGACACAATTCGGACGATAGGCCAGGAATTTCGCAACCGCAGAGTGTAGTCAATGCCCAACGGCTACTCTCCTCAGCAGCCTCTCAGTTCTCTGGAGGTGTCTGCTGTCGCTAAGCTTAGATCCCGGGAGGGGTTACCCCGTTCACGGGAAACGCGGATCCCCGGTTAGCCGATGCAGACTTTCCGACCGCACTTGGGGATGGGACTGACGCGCGCGCAACTCATCCTGGCCAGGAGAGCTGATCTCCACACTAAAGGCCGAATACATTTGCGCAGACTTGTCTTCTCGTCCACGCTTTTTCCTTGCAGTCGCGCGGCGGACCATACATTATCGGTGCTAACCGACTCCTCGATGAGCTATTTGGCGATTTGTGGTCAACTCAGATCAGTGCTTCGTCTGAACTTGATTGTCGGCTGTGCGGGTAGATCGGTTTATAGCGGTCTAGATGCTGGCAATTTGCAATCCGTCGGCAGGCTTCCTGTCTTCGCATTGTTCATCCAAAGGTCCGTAAGATACTTGCCGCCCCCATTATTTACTGAGCCTATTTCTAAGTCATCAATTATCGGAGAGAGGATGAGGAACGACATCGTCGTTACCTTCTCTGGTCACACGCCACCTGGACAATCATCTAAACGACGAGGTATCGCCAAGCGCAACCGACATTCCGATTGACAAGACTGTTCTTGATTTTCGTAGAGGTACGAGCTGAGGTGTTGTAAGTTAAGTTCCGAACACGCTTGTCACGTGCCGCGGTTGCGTAAAGCCGAAGAAGCTGTTGCGCACCGGCCACAGGCGCAGAAACTTCGCAAACTCCTCTGCCGGGATCGGCGACTGAAAAAGAAATCCCTGCCCTGCTTTGCAGCCCATCTGCCGCAAGATTTCAAGCTCGTCGCGGTCTTCAATTCCCTCCGCCACGGTCTGCAGCGTCAGGCTATGCGCCATCGCCACAATGGTTTGGCAGAGTGTCCTCATGTTCTCAGAGCGGTGAATGCCGTTCACGAAGCAGCGGTCGATCTTCATGGAGTTAAAGGGCAAGTGCTTGAGCATATTAAAGCTGGTGTAGCGAGTACCGAAGTCGTCGATGGCGATGCGCACACCGGTGCCCCGTAACTGCCGTAGCCGCACGTCAAACAGACCCTCGTCGTCCACCAGCATGGACTCAGTCACTTCCAGCTCCAGCTCGGTGGGCGCAATCGGAATCTCTTCGACAATCCGGCGCACGTCGCGCACAAAGTCCTGCCTGCGCACGTCGGCCGCCTTAACGTTGATTGAAATGACAGGCAATTCCAGCCCCTGGTCGCGCCAACGCAGCACATCCTTGAGTGCGGAACGCAAGCAAGACTCAAAGATCCGGTGAATCAGCCGCGACCGTTCTGCGATGGGGATGAATTCATTGGGCGAGACCTGGCCCCGCTGCGGATGGCGCCAGCGCATCAGAGCCTCCGCGCCCAGTATGTAACATGTTTTCAAATCCACTTTGGGCTGGTAGACGGTGCTGAACTGGCCCTCCTCCAGCCCCTTACGCATCTCCGACTCCAGTTGGATATCGCGCAGAATCTGGTTGTTCATCTCCGGATGGAAGGGAATCACGGCGGAGCATTTCTCGGAGGCGGCGCGCGCTGCTGCCAGGCCGGCAAACCGAATCAGCTCCGGCGAGGATTCTGTATCTGCGGGGAAAAAGGCCGCTCCCGCGGCAATCTCAGGCTTGACCTCTCTCGCGGAGACAACAAGCGTCCTCACACTGTCCGCAATCGTTTGAACCCGATACCGGTCTTCGGTGTTGAACTTGGCCGCCGGCATAGCCGCCAAAAAGGAACTGCCGCCAAGACGCCCCAACAAAGCGTCGGCGCCAACGGTTTCCCGCAGTGATTCCGCGATTTGCCGAACCATCGCCTCATCGCCCTCCGCTCCGCGCAGAAGGAACTCCTGGCGCAGATTCTGGACGTCGATCCAGAGCAGAGCATACTGCCGGCCTGCCAGCCGGTTGCGCAGCAGCGACGCAAGCGCTTCTTCAAACGGTCTGTAATTCAGGAATCCGGTCTGAAAATCGTAGCGATGACTGTAGGCCAGCACCCGGCCTAGTCCATCCCTGTCATCCAGAAGGCGTCCGCCCGCTAAATCTCCCACACTCCACCATCCAGTTTGAACTGTCGCGCTTCGTGCCTCATGCAAAAACATCGAGCACGTACCTTGATGGCGGAGATTCAACAACAACAACGCCAGGGACGGCCGCTCGGAGGGCGAGCGGTAAATCCAACCGTTCTTGGCCGTTTAGATGGTGGCAATTGAGAAAAGGGTGGCTTGGCTAGAGCCATCGTCCCCGACGCCGAAGAACGGGGATGACTTGGGAATCCAAATGAATGGCATATTCGCCATCGGGTAGATCGGATGGCGCCGTCAAAATCCTGCAATCCGAATAAGTAGACAAAGACGAGGTTTCTGCCGTGATCCCGGGCGGAGATCTACGCACCATCACTTCGCATTCAACTTCGCGGCCCATACCTTTCAGCAACGCGTTCAACAAGACAACCGGCCCCATGCCTCTCCCCCGAAAGGATAGTGAATAGTGATTGGATGCGGCTCTCACGAAAGGGGGATGTCTGGGCGCCTTTCAGCGCTCAATGGTGAAAATCACAGAAGATAAAGCAGTTGCCGCCACCACTGGCCGTTCACGAAAAAGTCGGCTCAAATGCGGCTGCACTGAATTTCGCACCATACAACCACTTTTCGATTCTTCGCATCTACCCTCTCACCTCATAGCAGTTCCGGCCTGTTTTTTCACTTCGTATTAGTTGGGGACTGTTTTCAATCGCGGGATATTTCGGGCCTCTCCCAGTGCCCGGATATCCCTGTTTGTTTAGCTTCCCTCGCCAGGAGTGCACATCCATGGAGACCACTGCTCCAAAGCCCACCAACGGGCAAATGGCGCCGGAATTCCCGTCGCTCCCTGCATTACTCCCTGCCTCGGTTTCTGTTCTGGAGACGCCGCCTGAGCAAGAGTACCTGGCCGCGGTTCTTCAGAGCCTTGAAACCATGAAGAATGGCGACTTCAGCGTGCGCCTGCCGGTCACCTGGACCGGGCTGCCCGGCAAAATTGCCCACAATTTCAACGAGATCGTCACCGCCAATGAGCAGATGGCATCGGAGTTGAGGCGCGTCGGCTAGGCGGTGGGCAAAGAGGGCAAGACGCGGGAGCGGATCCGCGTGGAGACTCGGCGCGGGGCATGGGACGAGATGGAAGTCTCAGTGAACACGCTGGTGGAAGACCTGCTGCGGCCCACCACCGAAGTGACGCGCGCGATTGCCGCCGTGGCGCAGGGCAATTTGACGCAGACAGTCCGTCTGGACGTGGACGGACGGCCGCTTGAAGGAGAGTTTCTGCGCTCCGCAAACATTGTGAACACCATGATTCAGCAGTTGGGCGTGTTCACTTCTGAGGTGACGCGCGTCGCTCGCGAGGTGGGAACGGACGGCAAGCTTGGTGGACAGGCCGTGGTGCCGGGCGTGGCCGGTACTTGGAAGGATCTGACGGACTCGGTGAATTCGATGGCCTCGAACCTGACAGGCCAGGTGAGAAACATTGCCGAGGTCACGACGGCCGTAGCCCGCGGCGACTTGAGCCGCAAAATCACCGTCGACGTGAAGGGCGAAATTCTGGAGCTGAAAGACACCATCAATACGATGGTGGATCAGCTGAACGCGTTCGCGGGCGAAGTGACGCGCGTGGCCCGCGAAGTGGGTACGGAAGGCAAGCTGGGCGGTCAGGCCAATGTGCCCGGCGTGGCTGGAACCTGGAAGGATCTTACCGACAACGTGAACTTTATGGCCGGCAACCTGACCGGCCAGGTCAGAAACATTGCCGAAGTCGCGACTGCCATTGCCAATGGCGATTTGTCCCGCAAGATCACCGTGGACGTGCGCGGCGAAATCTTGCAGTTGAAAGAAACGCTGAACACGATGGTGGACCAGCTCAACCGGTTCGCCGGCGAAGTGACGCGCGTGGCCCGCGAAGTCGGTACGGAAGGGCGGCTCGGCGGCCAAGCCAACGTGCCCGGCGTGGCTGGTACGTGGAAGGATTTGACGGATTCGGTGAACTCGATGGCCGGCAACCTGACCGCGCAGGTCAGAAACATTGCCGAGGTCACAACCGCCGTAGCCCGAGGCGACTTGAGCCGCAAGATCACGGTCGATGTGAAGGGCGAGATTCTCGAGCTCAAGAACACCATCAACACCATGGTGGACCAGCTCAACGCGTTTGCCGGCGAAGTGACGCGCGTGGCCCGCGAGGTGGGAACCGACGGAAAGCTCGGCGGGCAGGCGCAGGTCTCGGGCGTTGCGGGTACGTGGAAGGATCTGACCGATAACGTGAACTTCATGGCCAGTAACCTCACGGGCCAGGTAAGAAATATTGCTGAAGTGGCCACGGCTGTAGCGCGCGGCGACTTGAGCCGCAAGATCACGGTGGATGTAAAGGACGAAATCCTGGAACTCAAGGACACGTTGAACACGATGGTGGACCAGTTGAATGCGTTCGCCGCGGAAGTGACGCGCGTGGCCCGTGAAGTAGGAACCGACGGCAAGCTGGGTGGACAGGCGCAGGTGCCGGGCGTCGCTGGCACGTGGAAGGATTTGACCGACTCCGTCAACGCGATGGCCGGCAACCTGACTGCTCAAGTCAGAAACATCGCTGAAGTTTCCACGGCAATTGCCACTGGCGATCTTTCCAAGAAGATCACGGTGAACGTGAGCGGCGAAATTCTGCTGCTCAAGGAAACCATCAACACCATGGTGGACCAGCTAAACCGTTTCGCAGGCGAAGTGACGCGCGTGGCCCGCGAAGTGGGTACGGAAGGCCGACTGGGCGGTCAGGCCAACGTGCCGAGCGTTGCGGGAACGTGGAAGGATTTGACGGACTCGGTGAACTCGATGGCCGGCAACCTGACCGGGCAGGTCAGAAACATTGCCGAAGTCACAACCGCCGTGGCCCGCGGCGATTTGAGCCGCAAAATCACGGTGGACGTGAAGGGCGAAATTCTCGAGCTCAAGAACACCATCAACACCATGGTGGATCAGTTGAATGCGTTCGCCGGCGAAGTGACGCGCGTGGCCCGCGAAGTTGGCACCGACGGCAAGCTGGGCGGTCAGGCGCAGGTGCCGGGCGTTGCCGGTACGTGGAAGGATCTTTCCGACTCGGTCAACTTCATGGCCGGCAACCTGACGGCGCAGGTCAGAAATATCGCCGAAGTGGCAACGGCAATTGCCAACGGCGATCTCTCACGCAAGATTACGGTGGACGTGCGCGGCGAAATTCTGCAGCTCAAGGAAACCATGAACACCATGGTGGAACAGCTCAGGTCGTTCGCTGCCGAAGTAACGCGCGTAGCGCGCGAAGTGGGATCGGAAGGCCGACTGGGCGGACAGGCGAACGTGCCAGGCGTTGCCGGTACGTGGAAGGATCACACGGACTCAGTCAACGCCATGGCCGGCAACCTGACGGCGCAAGTCAGAAACATCGCCGAAGTAACTACGGCCGTGGCACGCGGTGACTTGAGCCGCAAAATCACCGTCGATGTGAAGGGCGAAATTCTCGAGCTCAAGGACACTATCAATACGATGGTGGACCAGTTGAATGCATTCGCTGCCGAAGTGACGCGCGTGGCCCGCGAAGTGGGAACGGAAGGCAAGCTCGGCGGGCAGGCTCTGGTTTCGGGCGTGGCCGGTACGTGGAAGGATTTGACGGACAACGTGAATGTGATGGCCGCCAACCTTACCGAACAGGTGCGCGGCATTGTGAAGGTGGTTACAGCCGTGGCCAACGGAGCGCTCACGCAAAAGCTCACCGTGAACGCCAAGGGCGAAGTGGCTGCGCTGGCCGAGACCATCAACAATATGACGGATACGCTAGCCACCTTTGCCGATCAGGTGACAACCGTGGCGCGCGAAGTGGGCGTGGAAGGCCGGCTTGGCGGCCAGGCCAACGTGCCCGGCGCTGCCGGTACGTGGAAGGATTTGACCGGCAACGTGAACCTGCTGGCCGATAACCTGACCAACCAGGTGCGCGCCATTGCCGAAGTGGCAACGGCCGTAACCAAGGGCGATTTGACGCGGTCGATTCAGGTGGAAGCCAGCGGCGAAGTGGCCGAACTCAAAGACAACCTGAACACCATGATCGACAACCTGCGCTTGACGACAGACCGCAATACCGAGCAGGACTGGCTCAAGACCAATCTGGCGCGGTTTACAGGCATGT
The DNA here is from genome assembly GCA_963729915.1 of uncultured Acidobacteriota bacterium. Lineage (GTDB taxonomy): Bacteria > Acidobacteriota > Terriglobia > Terriglobales > Acidobacteriaceae > Telmatobacter. Next base: position 127,354 of record CAVSQE010000003.1, read on the forward strand.
TGCAGGGCCAGCGCGACCTGAGCACGGTGGGCAGAATGCTGCTCTCGGAACTGGCGCCGCTGGTGAACGCGCAACAAGGCGTGATTTATCAGATGGGCAGCGAAGCTCCGGCATCGGGGCAGGGCACGTTGGTATTGCTCTCCACATTTGCCGATACTCCGGAGGGCTACGTGCAGGAAGTGCGAATCGGTGAAGGGCTGGTGGGTCAATGCGCGGCAGAAAAACGCCGCATGTTGATCTCCGAGTTGCCAAAGAAGACCGCCCCTATTCGGTCCGGACTTTTCAAAGCACCGCCCAAGAACGTGATCGTCTTGCCGGTGTTGTTTGAAGATCGCGTGAAGGCGGTGATTGAGTTAGCCAGTCTGGGCTCATTTACGGCTTCGCACCTGGCTTTCCTTGAGCAGTTAACGGCGTCGATCGGCATCGTGCTCAACTCCATTGAAGCAACCATGCAGACTGAAGGCCTGCTGAAGCAGTCGCAGCAGTTGGCCACTGAGTTGCAGACGCAACAGAAAGAGTTGCAGCAGACCAACGAACAGTTGGCGCAAAAGGCCCAGCAACTAGCCGAGCAGAACTACGAAGTGGAACGCAAGAACCAGGAGATCGAGCAGGCGCGGCGCGCACTGGAAGAAAAGGTTCGCGAGCTGGCGCTGACCTCGAAGTACAAGTCGGAGTTCCTTGCCAACATGTCGCACGAACTACGCACGCCGCTCAACAGCATCTTGGTGCTGGGCCAGCAGCTTGCGGAAAATCCGGATGGCAGCTTGACGCCCAAGCAAGTGGAGTTTGCGCGCACCATTCACGGCGCCGGCACTGACTTGCTGAACCTGATCAGCGACATTCTCGATTTGTCGAAGATCGAATCGGGAACGGTTTCGGTGGAGGCGGAAGAGGTCTTCTTCGGCGCGGTCCTGGAAGCGGTGGCGCGTCCCTTCCGCCACGAGGCAGAGAACCGCAAGCTGTTCTTCGACGTCATTGCCGATCCCAACATGGGCCGCAGCCTGGTCACCGACTCCAAGCGTTTGCAGCAGGTGCTCAAGAATCTGCTTTCGAACGCATTCAAATTCACGGAGCAAGGCAGCGTGCGGCTCACCGTTTCCAGCGTTGACGGCGGATGGAGCAGCGAGCACCCCGTTCTCAACGGCGCCGGGTCCGTGATCGCGTTCCAGGTTTCCGATACCGGCATCGGAATCCCGGCAGAAAAGCAGCGCATCATCTTTGAAGCCTTCCAGCAGGCCGACGCAGGAACCAGCCGCAAGTTTGGCGGAACCGGTCTTGGCCTGGCTATCAGCCGCGAGCTTGCCAATCTGCTTGGCGGCGAAATCCAGCTCAAGAGCGCGCCTGGCCAGGGCAGCACGTTTACCCTCTATCTGCCCCAGACCTACGTCGGTCCGGCTGCGCCCAACATGCCAAAGAGCGAGAAGGCCGGGGTTGCCGCCGCCATGCCGGCGTTCCTTACCACGGTTACGGTGGTCGAGCAGGAAGCGCGGATTGAAGACGATCGCCAGACCCTGGAGTCGGGCGACGCCGTGCTGCTGATCGTAGAAGACGATCCGTACTACGCGCGCGTTCTGTGCGATCTGTCGCGCGATAAGGGATTCAAGGTGCTGATTGCGAACACCGGAACGGAGGCGCTCACGCTTGCCCGCGAGTACCATCCGGCTGCCATCTCGCTCGACGTATTCCTGCCCGACATGCTCGGCTGGACGGTGCTCAATCACCTCAAGCAGGATCCGGCAACGCGCCACATTCCCGTGCAGATGCTCACGCTCGATGAGGACCGGCATCATGGACTGTCGCGCGGTGCCTTCGCCTTCGTCACCAAGCCGTCCTCGCCGCAGGATCTGGATGCGGCGCTCACGCGCATCTGGGAGTACTCGCAACCGCGGCGCAAGCGCTTGCTGCTGGTCGAAGACAATCCAGCAGAGCAGTTCAGCGACGAGCGAGTTGCTCGGCAACGAGGACATCGACATCGATGTGGTGGCGTCTGGCGAGTCCGCGCTCCTGGCGCTGTCTGAAGGAAACTACGATTGCGTTGTGCTCGACCTGCGCCTGCCCGATATGACTGGATTCGAGGTATTGGCGGAGCTTCGCGACACTCCCAATCTCAAGGACCTGCCGGTGGTCGTCTTTACCGGCCGGGAGCTGACGCCCGATGAGGACGCGCAACTGCACACGCTGGCGCGCAGCGTAGTGGTGAAGGATGTGGAATCGCCGGAGCGGCTGCTCGACGAAACCGCTCTCTTCCTGCATCGCGTAATCGCCGACCTGCCGCGCGAAAAGCAGCAGATGCTCGATCGGCTGCATCGGTCAGACGATGCTTTGGTCGGACGCAAGGTGCTGGTCGTGGACGACGACGTGCGCAACATCTTTGCGGTCAGCAGCGTGCTCGAACGCCGCGGCATGACGGTGCTCTCGGCCGGCACCGGGCGCGAGGCCATTCAAATGATCGAATCCACGCCCGATCTGGCCATCGTGCTCATGGACATCATGATGCCGGAGATGGACGGTTACGAAACCATGCAGGTGATCCGGCAGAATCCGGCATTGCGGCGGCTGCCCATTATTGCACTGACAGCCAAGGCAATGAAGGGAGACCGCGAAAGATGCCTCGAAGCCGGAGCTTCGGAGTATCTGGCCAAGCCGGTGAACACGGAGCAGTTGCTCTCAGCGCTGCGCATGTGGCTGCACCGGTAGAGATCGCGGAGGATGAGGAAAACTCACGGGGACGGGGGCCAAGGAGAGCGAGCTATGACGTCGGACGAGAAAGCAAACATTCTCATGGTCGACGACCAACCGGGCAAGCTCCTGAGCTATGAGGTGATTCTTGCCGAGTTGGGAGAGAACCTGATCAAGGCGACCTCCGCCAGCGAGGCTCTCAATATTCTGCTCAAGACCGACGTGGCCGTGGTCCTCATGGATGTAAGCATGCCCGACGTGGACGGATTTGAATTGGCAGCCGTCATCCGGCAGCATCCCCGCTTTCAGAAGACTGCAATCATCTTCATCTCCGGCGTTCACCTCACCGATTCAGATCGCATCCAGGGCTATCGCAGCGGAGCAGTGGATTACATCTCCGTGCCCGTGGTGCCCGAGGTGTTGCGCGCCAAAATCGGCGTCTTCGTGGAACTGCACCGCAAGACGCGCATGCTGGAAACGCTGAATCTCTATCTCGAGCGTCGCGTCATCGAGCGCACAGAGGAGTTGCGAAAGAGCGAGATGCAGTTTCGCATGCGCGCGGAGCTGCTCGAGGTTGCGTCGGAAGCGATCATGGTGCGCGATGCAGGGGGCCGCATCCAGTTTTGGAACTCCGGCGCAGAGAATCTCTACGGTTGGTCGCGTCAGGAAGCAATTGGCCGTGACCTTCACATTCTCTTGCAGACCGTCTTTCCGGTTCCTACTGAAGAGATCCATCGCGCCCTCGAGGAGCAGCGGCGCTGGCAAGGCAACCTGATTCAGAAGACCAGGAACGGAACCGAGATCGTGGTAGCCTGCCGCAAAAGCATCAACCACGAAGGCGACGCGGTCCTTGAGGTGATCCGCGACATTACCGTGCAATTGCAAGCCGAACAGGCATTGCGCGAGACCGAAAAGCTGGCGGCGATGGGCCGCGTGGCTGGCATCATCGCCCACGAGATCAACAATCCGCTAGCCGCCGTTACCAACCTTTTTATCTGCTGCGCCGTCATCCTTCGCTCAGCGCCGAAGCCGAGCGCTATGCCGATATGGCAGAACAGGAACTGGAGCGCATCAGCCATATCACCCGGCAAACGCTCACCTTCTACCGAGAGTCCAAGTTTCCCATTCCCGTTCAAATCAATGAGCTGCTGGAAGACGTGCTCGGACTGCAAGACCGATTGCTCAAGTCCAGTCGCATCGAGCTGCGCAAGAAGTTCTCGATTTCGGCGCAGATGCGCGGATTTCCCGTGGAGCTGCGACAGGTATTTCTCAACCTCATCGGCAATGCCATCCAGGCCATGCCTGAAGGCGGCACGCTTGGCGTCAGCGTGCGCGAGGCCACAGATTGGACCAGCGGCCGCAGCAGCATCGTCATCTCCATCGTCGATACCGGAAAGGGCATTCAACCAGGGGATGCGCGACGGCTCTTCGAGCCTTTCTTCACTACCAAGTCAAACAAGGGAACGGGCCTTGGATTGTGGATCAGCAAGGGTATTGTGCAGAAATACGAAGGCAGGATCAGCTTCCGCAGCCATCGCCGCGCCGGAGGATGCACCACGTGCTTCCGTGTCTTTCTGCCCGGCAGTTGCACAACCAATGCGGCCATCGATACCACCACCGATCCGCTCACGGCAGACTACACGAGGAGCAAAGCCGATCACGACGCCCCGTTGATTCAAGCAGCGCGAAAGGGGATAGCCTTCGAGTTGTCTTCCAATTCTTAGAATCGCCGAATAGAAATTAGAATTAGCGCTACCCTGTCACGGCGGAGTTCAGCCGGATCACTCCCGGGGAAGGCCGTAGCATCCGGCTAAAGGTGGGACAGAATTGCGGCGACTGATCCGGCATAGTCAGCCCCAGCCCACTGATTGCAAGCTTCCTGAGGCCGCGAGTCAGCTGGTGTGCTAGAAGTGTGCCGAGAAAATGGAGGACTTCTCCGAGGAAAGGCGGTTAGAAGCTTCCTCGTGCAGTCCTGCCTTTGCCCGCCAGAATTCCGTGAATCGACAGTTTTACTCAGGCACACATCTGACGCACAGATCGCTGTCAGAAGACTAATCTGTGCGGAGTTCTGGAAGTCCGGCCACCATTCTCTAACCAGACAGGTTCAAACTCATCCATCACTGCCCAGTCTTTTCTTGTCACTTTGAACCATGAACTCACGCCGGTCTCCTAACCAAACTGGCCTCCACCTTCACTGTGGCGCCGAGTTTGCGGTTTGGCGAGTGCGGCAGTCAAAGAATGAGCACTCTAGCTTGATTAGCTAGAGAAAAGTGGCATCCTACAGGCCAAAGCTCGCCACACGAGAGACTACGGAGACTTTGACCATTTCCTATAAAGCCTTGATTTTGAGTGAATTGGAAGACTCTAAAGATTTTGCTTGATAAGCTGGTGCCGAAGAAGGGATTAGGAAGGCGGAGCCGAATTTCCCCACGAATGATGCTAAAACTTCGGTTCTAAAAAAGCAAGGTTTTAGGACGACCTGACTTTTTGCAACAAGACTGCATTTTTTGGATAGGGTGACGCCCCTGCCTTAGGACGATTTAGGAAGCCTTAGGATTTAGGAAGGGTTTAGGAAGGCTTCTGAAGGGCAGGATTGGGTCAGACTCGTTTGACTCAAGCCGCCGCCGCGACGTGCCGTCCGGGCGGGAGGAATTCCCCTTTCAGTCCGTCGCCGTCGAGTGCCCCCTGTGCGGCGAACTGCGTCGGTACCTGCCGAGCGAGGTCTTTCTCGGGCGACCCGACCAACTCGTGGTTCACCAGCGACGGACCGAAGGCCGATGATGTTTGACGGTGAGACCCGTATGCCCCCGCAAGACCGAACCCACCGCGTGTATCTGTCGTTCCAAGACCGCTATGGCTGGCAGTGCCAGTTCCTTGAGGCTGACCTCCAGACTCCCCTACCCAAGCGATTGCACTTCGCATCCTCTGACAAGGTGGTCGAACTGATAGAACACGCCGGGGGATTCACCGACCAAGAAACCCGGCTGATGGTGAATCAGGGGATTGAGAAGGGGAGGGGCGGAATATTCCTGAGGCTCACCGAGGAGCAATATGCCAAGGTGAGGAAACGATAGGCTTGTGTTGCCGATGCGCTGGACGATGTGGAATGCCATCCGGTGGAGCTACCGAAAAAATAGTTTGGGGCTTGTCGCGAAAACGCCCTCCGAACGCCACTATATATAGGAAGCATTTTGTAGGCGTCGTCGGCGTCCAGAATCACCGGTATCCGGCTGGCTCGGGAACGGTAGGCTAATGTGCGGGTGGTGCCGACCGGCAAAGCTATCGAGGAGTCGGTTGACCTCGCCTACGAAGTTTTCAATCGGGTGTTTCGGAGGGTACCGGATACGACTAGCAGGATGTGACCCCGATTGGCGGTCGCTCTCGTGTATATAGCCACCGCTTGTTCTCGCATCCTTCGATGCACTTCTAAGGGGTTGTATTCTCAATGTCCCAATTGTCGATGAATCGGTTTAGAATCTCCTGCTCCGCCTTAAGAATCGGCATCCTTGATGCGTCTCTCGGCTTTGGTACATAGCCAAGCGAGACCCATACCTTACCCGGTTTCTTCTTCGCTCCATCTAGTCTTGGGGTTCGGTAGGCATGGTCTAGGTTTAGCTGAGCGGCTCGTTCGGCCTCCGCGACAGGGAGGACAACACACTTGTATGCCGAGGGGCTTCGAACCGAGACCAGAACCACGACCTGAGCAGAATAGAAGCTGGACACGGCATTGAACATTGGCTTCTCGCCGTCAATTTTCTCTTGGTTGCCAAAGCCATAGTTAACCCACCATCCGTTCTCTTCCGATGCTCCCTTGACCTGAATCTGCCACGTCTTTCCATCCTTAGCAGCAAGGAGGTCGGCATTCGCGGACGTTCCTTCCTTATTGAGGTCGCTTACCCGGAAGCCGCGATATTCCAGTTCGTTCGAGACAATTCGCTCCGCGATTCTGCCTACGTTGTGCTGGTTGATTGACGCATTCATTCTCGTTCTCCAAGTGCATCGTGCATCGCCGCCCATATCATCACGACAAGAACCCCACAGAGTAGCAAAGCACGGGCATGTGCGAAACTTTCCGGTACGATTTGAGTAGTTCATTGAAGCCAGTCGCGGAGTCCGTCTTCGGGTTCGGGGTTCAGGGCGAGGTCGCGACATCGACGCACGCCGGTCTGCCATGGCTTCTATACCGTCAGTCTATGCCGAAGCAAAAGACGGTCGGTCCAGTCGAAAAGCTGAGGGCATATTCTCCGGGCGGTAGTTGGTCTACCGATAACTTGAGCGACGAAGCGCCATAATGAGTGAAACTAACAGGAAGCGTTCCATTCATTAGGTCTGTCTTCGTGGAGCCGCCAACCGGGCTAAAATGTCCGGTCATAAAAACCGCTTCTCGTGTTTTCTTCTTGCTGTCCAACCGCCGCAAAACATAAAACGTGTTCGGGTCAACCGATGTTGAGGCCAGCGCAGTTCTGACGACAAATACGAGGGGTTGAGCAGTATGGAATCTGACGGGAGACTTGTTTCCGGGAATCTCATAGGCGGCTTTTGTGCCAACAACCATGAACCCGCCTCCTCCGGCATGAATCGTTGCCGACTCGCGCTCAAGAGGTATCAATTTGCCTTCAACGAGAGCAGTGAATACATCGTTGAATTCCGGCTCAGGAGCAGCATTCTGAGACATGGCAGGAATGACAGCGGACAACAGCACCGCAACTGTCAGATAGGTCTTCACGGTAAGTTTCCTCTTGTATCCGACAGTCTACACCCCCGCAAGTCCTTCCAGCGATGAACGGCTTCCTCAAGCCCACGCTGACCCCTGACGAACGAGAGGTCGCCATAATCGAGAGTTGGATTTTGGGAGTGGTGTAGCGAATCACCTTTGTCTCAAATCGCCTACACTGTTAGAGTGTTAAACCTGTACCGTTCGGAGAATAAAAAGACAGCAATAATCAGCATTTGCACGCGAGGAAGAAAATGTCAGTCTTAATGAGCCTTTTGAAGAACGACCCTGCTGCGCTATACAAAAAGGAAATTTCCCAACTGGTAGCCATGTGTGGCGACGGCAAGTTAACTGACGGTTCAGAGTGCTGTAAGGAATTTCGCGAATACCTTCACATTGCGAAGACTGAACATCTGTTTGCGTATGCAGACTCCTGTCTGGCGGAGAAGTTTGAGAAATCCGGAAGCGTTCTTCAGGATGTCGTGAATGAGTTGGGAATGCGATTGGAATACAGCGTTGAATTCGGACTTTATCAAGGCAAACCTAACGCCGGTAATTACGATGGTCTTTGGCTGGATGGGAAGGGTCATGCGATTGTCGTTGAGGTAAAGACAACAGATGCTTACAACATCAATCTGGACACAGTTGCGAAATATCGAAGCCAACTCATAGATTCGAAGAAGATATCTCCTTCTTCTTCAATCCTTCTTGTCGTCGGACGGCAGGACACTGGAGGCTGGGAGGAACAAGTTCGTGGCTCCCGCCACGCTTGGGACGTTCGCATAATCGGCGTTGAGGCCCTTAAGCAGTTGGTCTTGCTGAAGGAAACACCCGATTCCGCATCAATTGAGAAGATTCACGAATTGCTGATTCCGTTTGAGTACACGAGGCTGGATAAAATCATTGGCATCGCCTTTACTGTTGCGGAAGATGCGTCCGCAGTTCTTGAGGACGAAGCGTCTGACGAAGCCGAGCAAGAGTATGATGCGACAAAAGCACACCAGCAAACACCCTCTGACCTTATTGAGGCTGTTCGCAATTCAATTGTCGAAAAACTGGGACTGAGTCACCCACCACTCGTTAAGAAGAGCCGCGCTCAGTTTTGGAGCGCAGACAAGACATTCCGGGCAGCAATTACCGTTTCGAAAGAATATTCAGACGGTTGCTATTGGTACGCCTACCACACTGAGTGGGACAAATTCTTGAGTCAGGGGGCAACGGGGCTATTCGTCCTAGGTTGCGTTGCACGGCCTGAGGCGTTTGCCATTCCGAATGAATGGATGCATTCAAAACTAGACGCCCTGAGTGTGTCTGAGAATAAAACCACAAAGCGCAAGCACTACCTCCTTCTCGTTTGCCCTAAATCCGACGGCCAATTTTATCTTCGACTCAATACCGGAGTGGATGAGCCGCTTGAATCTTTCAGGATTTCGGTCTGAGGACGAGGCGTAACCACGTTGGGGTTTGCCGCAGTTACCCGAAGTGAATCAGGCAGCAAGCGCCTTCGTTGATGTACGCGAAAGGAATTGCTCATGTGGATTTTCACCAGATACGGTTTCTTCTCAATCGCCTGTGCCAGCAAACCAGACGGTACAATCAGTCCCGACACTGTGATGGTAAGGGCAAGACTGCATGAGCATTTGGTAAGTCTGAAGAACTGCTTTCCCGACTCTGAATTAGGGAAAGCCGAAATCCTAAGCTGGGACGGACGGGACTACAGGTATCGCATCATCCTGCCAAAGGCCGCATGGGTGGCAACGCTGGCTGAATTGGCTGCGGAACAAACTTGGTCAAACTTCAAGAACGAGACGAGCAGGTTCTCGCGTGCCAAGAATATGACCTCGGCTTATGTGGACGCACTGCACCGCATTTGGGATGTGATGCACCGCTTGCAGTTACAGGAGACAAGGGAGGCTGAGCGCAGCAACCCGTGAGCGTATTGCAGCGGCACAGAACTGGTTTTAATCATTCGCACCAAATGCACTGCACGGTGGGCAATACACATGCGAGACGATTTTACCGAAGACGCGAAACGTGTCATCGCCCATAGACGGTCGGAGCAAGGACGGCAGCATGGTACATGAGACGCTCTTCACATCGAGCAATTATCTTTTCAGCACGAAGACAAAACACCACAAAGAAACCCTGTATTTCGAAGACCGGACTACCGAACAGACAGGTCGTCTCCGCCAAGAGCATCGGAAAGGGCCGCTTCAGAGAATTGATGAGAAAGCTAAGAGGCACAGGTTTGTTTCAAAGAAGAGGTACGAATTTCTAGGAAAGTGGCACAAGAAATACCCCAAGCAACTTCCTAGATTCTATTGGTACGAACAACAAGCAAAGGTTGGTAAGCACCACATTGAATTTGCCTTCGATAGGGGGAAAGTATCACGATGGCATCCATCTGAGGGAACTGTGGAGACGAACAGGCAGTGCCTGAATCGCCGTATAGCATCTGCCTTGGAAGGCATCGGAATTAGGAGCAAACAAATCAAGAAATGAATCTAAGGGGAATTCGGAGAGAGGTTAAGGCTCGAACTGAGTTCCGCATTGGAGCGAGAGGGTTCGGTCTGCATTATCCTTATGTCCGGGAGAAAACAACATGCTGCGGAAGATTGTCACACTAATCGGCGTGCTTGCCTGTGGTTCCTTGGCGTTTGCCGCAGACAAGAATCAGACTCCGCTGACGAAGACCTACGACGTTCCAATTGAAAAGGTCTATGCAGCGGTGGTACAGGTGGCCTCACGTGACTACAACTTGAAGTCCGCCGTTAAAGAAGGATATACCGTCAGCTTTTTTTCCGGTGGTCAATTCTCGCTCGTACTGAGTGCAATCTGCCGGGAGGCAGATAACAACGAGACGGTGGTATCTATCACGGTCGCTCAGGCTGTGGGAAACCCACAGGTGTTTGGTGTGGGGAAGGCGAAGGATAAGGAGGCGGTACGGTTCTGGTCTGAATTGGACAAAGCTGTCCAAATCAATGAGACCCTCAAGCCAGATTCCAGCCAGCCCGAAGGCTCACAAGCACCTGCAATAGAAGCAACAGCACAGGTGACTGTGAAATCAACTCCTGACGGAGCCGACATTATGTTGGACGGCAAGTTTGCAGGAAGCACTCCCTCGACCTTCCAGATTAAATCCGGCGACCACTCGGTGCGGGTTGAACTTAGTGGCTTCGTGCCATGGGAGAAGTCGCTGACAATCACGGCTGGCGGACAAATAACGTTGAACGCTAATCTCCAGCGAAAGTCCTCTGACGCGCCACAGTAACAACATCTGCGACACACCGTTCGATATGAGCGCAACCGACATTCTCACCATCATCGACGCCGATACCTGAGCGCCTCATTTGCGTTCGAGTGGTTAGCAAGTGCCGAGACTTTCATTTGTTCGTCCTTGAGCGGCTCACAGAACAAACCCCAGTGACCACAAGGTCAGTTTTTTCGACGCTCTGATGACAAGGGACTTACGGCAGCGTTTTCAGAGGCTATTTTGACCACCCCGGTTTGCCCTTTTTCGAAAGGCCATTGTCATCTTCTTCCTTAGTGTCTACATCCGAGCTACATCTTTCATCTAGCCCCGGCCAATTGAGAGGGTTGGAACCGTAGAGTCCGGTCATCGTCTCACGGAATTTGGGGCTATCCACCATCGGCCAATCGAAGTAATTCTCGCCAAAGAGACCAGTCATGGTCTCACGGCCCTGTGGACTCATGGCGTTGTATTCCCGTTCATGGCTTTCTTTATTCAACTGCTCCACAAAACTCAGGCGCTCTCGCTTCGGAGGGTCAAAGATGCGGTGACGGATGAACCTCTGTACAACGCCGAAGGCGAGAAAGCCAAAAAATAGCCACGCAAGCCCCCATCCGTTGAAGTTGTGAGCATACATGAAATCTTCGTGAGCGCACACACCCCATATGAATGCGGCTGCAAGAGCCATTCCACCGAATATGAAGTAATAGGGAGCGTAAATGAAGGTGAGAACAGCGAGGATTGTTGACCCGGAAACCACAAGTGAAATTGCGGTGACTGGTTGTCCGGCACAGACAAGGTAAATTGGGTACCCCACTCCAATCGCAATGAGCAGCACGATGATGAGAACTGTCTGCACCATGCTCTTTGCCGTTCGAATGGGTGCAGTCGCCACGTCAAGGGCCCCGAACACTCGGTCTTGCTGCTCTTGACGGTCGTGATTATTCATTCTGCCCTACTTCTTTCCGCCGCCCTTGCACGCTCAGCATGTGCCGAAAACTTGGTAGGTAGGTCAATTCCCGGCCTGACTGATTGTCTGGAGAGGGAATATTCACGATTCAACTCCTACGAGAATCAGAAACACGACACCAAGAATCACGGTTTCCACGTTGGAGTCCTGCTGATTCAAAGTTCAGGCATACCTGAACTCTCATTTGAAGAATAGTCAGATGCTGTTGAGATGGCAATAGACATCTGCATCCGGCTCGGTCGAAAAATCCGGGAACTACGCCGGGAGCGCGGCTGGAGGCAGATTGACCTTGCCGCTCATGCAGAGTTGAGCAAGACGCATATAAACGAACTTGAGGCCGGTAAACGGGAGATTGGGCTTAGGGCGCTGGCGCGGCTGGCAGATGCATTGGAAGTGAAAATCTCAGAACTGATGCAATCTATCGGACGCTAGGCTTGCCGGTGTCGAAATAGCCAAAGGTCAGGGCGCAGCTTGCCATTGATAGTAAGGGTGGTCGTCACCTTCCCGCTCGGTTCTGACACGATGACTGTCTGGCTGGATAGACGACCGTTGTAGGTACTGTACTGCGTGTTGGGACTAACCGACCTGTCGTCCGCGCTCTTCACAATTCCTCTTGTTTGATGTTGATGAGAAATGGATGCCCCTGCCGATTCTGGTAGACATCGAACGCCAGCACCTTTCCAGCCTCTGTCGCCTCGCAGAGCAGCGGTTGGAGTTCAACTGCGTCGGCGAGAGAAGTCAGAGCCAAACTGAGAGAGTCACTCGGAAGGCTCTGCACCTTGCGGCTTGGACGAAATCTGACAATCACTCTGTCCATCACGCGGCCACTTCCTGACTGAATTCGTAAATGGGTTGCGACGGAGTGGACGGCGCAGGGCTCGACTGTCGTTCCATGCGAACCCACCTGACGACGCTGGCTCGACTCACGCCATACCGCTTGGCTACGTCAGTAAGGCTCATGCCGGAGAGCCGGTCGGCGACGATGGACTCGTGGTCAACGTCGAGCGGCTGGCGTCCGACTGGAAGACCTTCGAGCCGCCGACGCCGAATTCCCGCACGGACGCGCTCCTTAATCAGGTCAGCCTCCAGTTCGGCGATGCTGCTGATGAGCGTGATGAACAATCTGCCCATCGCGCCATCCGTGGCGATGTTTTCCCTGCGAGAGATGAACTCAATGCCAAGCGAATCCAACTCGTCCACAACGCCGAGAAAGTGCTTGGTGGAACGGGCAAGCCGGTCGAATGCGGCGACGATGAGCACGGAGAATTTCCGTTTCCGACCATCACGCAGCATCGAATCGAGACCCGGACGCCGAACCTTTCTGCCGGAGATGCCCACGTCGGTGTATTCAGCCACGACTTCGAAGCCACGTTGAGCGGCAAACTGCCGGAGGTCGTGTAGCTGGTTGTCCACATGCTGGTCAGGCGTGCTCACACGGGCGTAAATCGCGCATCGTTTCATCACAAATGCCTCCTAATGGTGTCTAGCAGATTGTCTGATGGACTGACGAGAGTACGAACTCGCCGAATCTCCCTGAGTGCGGCGTCGAAATTCTTGTAGCCGACAGCGTGCATGTAAGCAGCGGCCATGCCGGGAGCCCGGCTCATCCCCTGACCGCAGTGAAGGAGTACGGTGCCCCAACTGATGTTCTCGCCGAGGGCGTCGAGGATGCGGTCAAATTGCCGAACGGGCACCGGCTCGTCGTATGCGACGGGCAAGTGGAGGTAGTTGACGCCCCGGCGCTTGCCTTCGACCGGAACCTCCGACAGCGACACGACCGTCGTGATGCCATGCGGATTGCCTCCCGCGAGTTCCTCGGCATCGGCGATGCCACCTACCCAAAGCATTTCCCATACTTGACTCGCATCCCACGGTATATGTCCTGTTCGCATATTGACCATAGGACATATTATAGACGGATGCCTACCGGAAATCAAGAGCATTGTGCGCTGTGGGCAGAATGTATAATCCAGACATGGGTTGGCGAATGCAAAAAGTGGCGGTTTGCGACGTTTGTGGGTTCGCATGGCTTCCGCAAGTGCCCCATCCTAAGCTCTGTGCCTCGAAGAAGTGCAGGTCAACGCTGTGGGACAAAGGCGGGGTCGATGGGCGCACGAAGGAAGCGAGGGAAAGAACTAGGCGGAAGCGAAAGGCGGATGCTCAAAAGAAACGGCAGGAAGGGCAAAGGTAGTTCAGCAGCCTACTCCTTCAGCTTGAGCTTGCTCTTGTTCTCTTCAAGGAATTCGCGCAAATCCTGCGCCCTGTCTAAAAGCTTTATCCACTGCTCGTAATAAAGCGTGACCGGGAAGCGGCCAAGTCCGTAAACGGAAACTCCGCCCTTATCGCTTACCTTGAAGCTCATGCTTCCACTGCGTGCTTCCTTGGCCTTGAGTGCTTCGAGTTGTGCCTTCAGTTCTTCGTAGGTTGGTTCGGTCATCAGTTTCTTCCTCTCTCAAAATTGTATTGTCGCATCTGCACGAAGACCCGAAAGCGAGGGTGCTATTGTGGCTCCATGACGCCAGACAATCCGCCCGATGAAAGTCCTGAGCTTGGCAACTCAGAAATCGCAGCACTGGTCGAAAAATCTACTCTGCCACCTAACATTGGAATTCATGTTGATGGACGGTACCAGTCGGAGGATGAAGCTCAGGACGTGTGGCAGACAACTCTTATTTTCTTAAGAATCCTCGGGGCATCCCTGAATCTTGAGGGAGTAGAAGCTGTCACCATCGCTGATGATTATCCTGTGGCTCTCGCACAGGTTGAACGAGGATTCGCAACTACGCAGCCACTCACACCGAGCAATGACGAGTTCGGAACTGGAGCGGCAATGGCTGTGCCGGTCATCCGCAATGGGCGACTCAAGACACACATTGTTCTTTATTCAGGAATTTCACGCGCCCTCCTAAAGCCCAATTGTGAAGTTTACCAAGAGGCCGTCCATACACTAGCTCATGAAGCCGCACACGCACATGACCACCTGATGGAAAGCCGTGCATTCCCCGACCTCTATGGGACAAGCATTCCCGACTATCGCGACGGTCGGCTGTTCAACTTGGCTCATATGTGTTGGAACGAGTACATTGCGAGTCGGCTCAGCGCGGCTTGGGGTGTTGATACATACTGCAAGAACTACTCGGATTTGCTCTGCGGAATGCTCTCAAGCGCCATGCAACGTGGGGGTGAATGCTTCGAGCGTCATTCCGGCCCTGCCGAAATTCAGAAAACCGAGAATGAACTCGTGCAGGTCTACGGAACTCTTCTTGTTCGCACTTCATACCTAGTCGGCCATATTCATGGACTCGATGCAACGGTCGCGGAAAAAGCTCCTGAGTTTCACTCCTTGGTCAACCAAACGCCGTGGTTCAAGCTCATCTTTGAACGGTACGAGGAGAACGTGCGTGGTCTGCATCAGGGGTACGCAGATTCATGGCATGACCTACAGGTCTTCGAGCCTCTCAAGCTGACATTTGAAGCCCTGCTGAATGCTGGAGGGATGTTCTACCAACTTTTGCCGACCGGGAGCTACTTCATTGGGTTGCGGCGTCCTGTCTGCTGAGGTATTCGAAGCACATTGATGCGCTTTCGCACACGAGCCCTGTCGTCATGCACCCAATCTGGCCTTCTTCTGAAGCCGCGCTTCCCGCTCCTCCCAATCCGGCAGGTAGGCCAGCATGAAGCTTTTGAAGACCTTGCCATGATTGGGCGCGAGGCGGTGGACGAGTTCGTGGACGATGACATACTCGCCAAGTTCCTTGGGCAACTTCAGTAGCAGGGCATCGAGTGTCAGTCGCCCCGAACTGGACATGGACGCCCACTTGCGCTTCATCGGCCTCACGTGGACTTGCACGCTCTTCACGCCGATTCGCGTTACCCAGTTCCGAACCGCCCAGCGCAGTTCATCCACATCCTGCCATCGGGCGGTCGCCGGTTTTTGCTTTGATTTCGTCATACGCGCTGAATGTTGAAGAGGCGGTTCGTGACCTCAATCATTTTTCCCGTTCCAACCTTCGGACGAAGTGCCTTGTACAGTTCCGTCCTCAGCTTGCTCTTCTGGTCATCGTTCCATCTGTAGTCCGAGTGCTGCTCAAACAGGGCGTTGAGTGCCTTTGATTCATCTGCATTGAAGCCCGGTGAATCTGTCAGAACCACCTTGTAGATTGCGAAGGCATTCTCATCAAGCCCCAACCGTTGCCGCTCCGCTTCGGCCTCGACAGCCTCAGTGGCTAGTTTCTCGAAATCGAGCAGAGCCTGTTGCGTGGCAATCTGGCGATTCTCGTAAGCCTCGACCAACTTCTCTGCGCGGTCCCCGATTGAAATCAGGAAAGGCTTTGATAGCCCGTCCTCGGCGACAATGGATGACAAGATTTTTCGCAAGTTCAGGATTTTCGTTGTGTCGGTTGTATCGCTCTGCTTCAGCTTTGCGAGTTCCTCGGCACCCAGCGTCTGAATCGCCCCCGGTATCTCAAGCTGCCCGGTAATCGTGTGCGTCTGAAGCAACTCGCGGGTTTTGTTCGCGACTTCGCGGTCAACATAGATGCGGTCGCTGTAGGCATTCCGAATCAGAGCGTACAGTTCAGCCACTGCGAGGTACTCGTCCATGAACGGGCGCAGGAAGGCGTCCGGCGAGATGACCTCGTACACGTTCTGAAGCTGGCGGAAGAACTTGAAGAAGACGCCCCGCCGCTCCTTGTCCTCGAAGTGCGCGATTGCCCGTTCCTTGGCCTTGTCATCCCATCCCTTCGCAAACGGCAGATACGCCGGAGCCTGTTGCTGCATCATCGTGGCGAACAGTTGCTTCAGCACGTCGATGTTCTGGATGACCGAGGCCACCACATCGGAATCGAACGCGAGAGCCTTTTCCAGCTTCTCGAAGATGCCAACGAAGTCGAGCACAAACCCGAACGGCTTAACCTGTCCAGCTTCGTCCTCGTAAGGCCGGTTCACCCGTGCGATGGCCTGAAGCAGAACGTGGTCGCGCATCGGCTTGTCGAGGTACATGCAGTAGAGAATGGGCGCGTCGAAGCCGGTCAGCAATTTCTCAGTGACGATGAGGATTTTCGGCTTCTCGGTCTTCCTGATGAAGTCCTTGCGAAGTTTCTTCTCCTCATCCTCGTTGATGTAATACGCCTTCAGTTCTTGACGGTCGCCGTGGGAAGGAGAGTAAACCACACGCGAGTAGTCTGGCGGCAGATGCTTGTCGAGTTCCTTCTTGTAGAGAGCACATGCCTCGCGGTCAACGGCAACGAGAAACGCCTTGAAGCCCATCGGCTCCACGTTCTTGAGGAAGTGCTCCGCGACGAACGCCGCAATCTTCGCCACGCGGTCGGGAGACTTCATCATCTCCTTCAACTCAACCGCACGGTCGAGGATGGCGTTCAACTCCTCAATATCGCTGACGCCTTCGGATTCAGCCAGACTCAGGAACCGCTTCTCAAGCACCTCCTTGTCCACCGTCAGGTCAGAGGGAGCAAGGGCGTAGTTCAGTTTGACCGTGGTGCCATCCGCGATGGACTCGGCGATGGAATACTTGTCGAGGTATCCCTCTTCGTCATCGCCGCCGAATACCTTGAATGTGCCCTGCCCCTGCGAGAGCCGGTCAATGGGCGTTCCGGTGAAGCCGATGTAGGTCGCGTTCGGCAGGGCGCCCATCAGGTAGTTGCCCAAGTCGCCGCCCGTCGTGCGGTGCGCTTCATCCACGAGCACGACGACGCTCTCACGGGTGTTGATGTTGGCCGGGATGTCATCGAACTTGTGAATCATCGAGACGACAAGGCCGCGATAGTCGGAGCCGAGGATGTCCTGAAGTTCCCGCTTGCTGTCGGCGACCTTCACGCTCTTGATGCCGTATCCGTCGATGTTCTTCAGAAGCTGCCCTTCGAGTTCGTTCCGGTCGATGAGCATGAGTACGGTCGGTTTCTCTGCGCCTCGAACCTCGCGCAATAGCTTGGCCGCTACCGTCAACATGGTCAGGGTTTTGCCGCTGCCCTGCGTGTGCCAGATGAGTCCCCGCCTCTTCGCCGGTTCGGCAACCCGCAGGACGACCTTCTCGACGGCCCGCGTCTGGTGCTGGCGAAGAATCTTCTTCGTCAGTTCGTCGTTCTCCGTCATGAAAATGACGTAATCGCGGACAAGCCGGAGGAAGCGGGTGCGGCTGAAGAACGCCTTGACCTTGTTCTCGTAGTTGCCCGGCTGTTCGTCGTGCCAGTTGAACAGGTTCTTCCGTGCGGTGCTCCACGTGACGCCATAGTAGAAGTCGAGAAGCTGCGAGACCTCGAAGACCTGCGTGGCGACGAACATCTCGGGCGTTTCCTTGTGGTACCGGCGAATCTGGTCAACGCCGAGGGCAATGCCGTCCTGCTTCGTGGCGTTCTTCAGTTCCGCGATGGCGACCGGGATGCCGTTAATCAGGAAGACCACATCCGCACGGTTGCTGTAGACCGTGCTCTTCTGCCACCACTCGTCAGTCACGTGGTAGACGTTGTTCTCAGGATGCTCGAAGTCGATGACCTTGACGTTGCGTTCCCGGTTCTCCTCGGGGACAAAGACTGACTGCTCTCCACGCAACCACGAGTGTGCTTCCTTGTTGCCTTCGATGGTCGGCTTCAGCAGATTCATGCGGCGGAGGATGTCCGGCGTGCGGCTCAAGTCCACGATGCCGGTGTTCAGCCGGATAAGCTGGGCTTCGAGGATGCCGGTGAAGTAGAGGCCGGTGTCGCCGCCACGGAATGCAAGGGCATCGCCGGGAGTGACGTACTCCCAACCAATCTCTTGCGCGTACTTCAGCATCGGATTCTGTACTGCGGAGCGTTCACTCATCCGTTCGAGCCTCCGTCAATCAACCCATCTACGCCAACCTTGCCAGTCATCAGTTCTTCGAGCAAAGCGTTAAACAACTCCTGCAACAGAGCCAGTTCATCTGCGAGGCTCTTCAGTTTCCTGTCACACGCATCCAACACGTCCACAATCACCTGTTGCTCAGCAAGAGGAGGAATCGAAATCTGAATGGAACGAATATCGCCTTGGCTAACACTCGATTGGGCGACTGCCCTCTTTGCTCTTCCGCGCAAATAGTTCCGGGTTGATTCCGTTTGTAAGTGGCGGAAGAAGTAGCTCGGCAGGACTGTAGCTTCATCGACGCGAAGTCGCATCATATTGGACTCGAAGACAGTGGGCTCTGAAGCGTCTCGAACGAGCAGCGATTTACCAAGATGCGACAAGCTGTTCACTCGATTGATGAGAATGTCGCTTTCTCTTAGTTGATAGAGGCTTATCTCTTGGCCGGTTAGGCGCACTCGGTTGAGTGCGGAAGAAATGAGTAGCCCCTCGTTGTCGAAATCGTTGATTCTCAGAATTCGTGTACCTGACCCGTAAGAATCTGAGTGCTTGTAGAGTCCATTCTGCGGCCCGTCAGCGATTAGCTCTCCCGCTTGTATCAGGTTCCACCCGCGTGGCAATGTCCTCTCTGGCTCAAATTCATCTTCGCTGCGAGTGCCGCGAGTGAAGAGATACTCCATGAGGGCGGCTTTGCGTTCACGCTCCAGAACCAACTCGCGTTGCCGTGCCTCCTTTGCTTCTTGCACGGTTAACAAAACGTGCGCCACTGCTCTCTGTATGGGAGGCGAAGGAAGTGGAACAGGAACCTTCTGATACTCCCCAAAATCAAGATTCCGAATTCCAGTAGTGCGCCTTTGCAATTTCTCCGTGCGCCCTGACAAATGCACGAGATGAAGATAGAGATGTAAAAAGTGGGAATCAATGACTTCCGGTCTGCACACACGCAAGCGAGTTGTGAAATTGCTAAAGCAATATCGTCTGTCTTGCCTGTCGAAGAAGGCGACCCTTCCGACCGGCTGAGTCGGGCCTCCGCCTGACCGTTCGAGAATAATGTCGCCCGGAAGCAGGGTTTTGCGCTCCAGAACCCTCGCCTCAATCTCAATCTCGGCAACGTCCGCAAAATCCAACGTACCGTCGTCAACAAAGTTCGTATTCCGAAGCACGCAGCAGGTCGCGAATGGAGGCTTCTTGCCTGTCCAAATGCCACTTTCGAACTCAAACAGTTCACTATTCGAGAGCGGTGCGCTGCTCCACGGATGTATGCTCATGGGAGTCATGCCTAGCTACTCCCCATGGACAACTTGCTGAGAATTCGAGATAACTCTGCATCAGCTTTCTGACGGGCTTCACTTGCAGCCTTCAAGTCGGTGATGATGGCTGACAGATTACGGTGCTGCTTCTTGTCGTTTGTTTCCACAAACAGAGAGGGGCTCAGATTGAAATCTGCCTCCTTCACATCCTCCAGAGTCACCACCCGGCTAAACTTATCTCGCGACTCCCACTTGTGAAAGACCTCGGCGGCGGCGGCGATGCCCTGCTCCGTCAATTCGTTCTTCGGCTTCTTCTTCACGAAGAATTCTGACGCATTGATGAGCAGGAACTGTCCCTTGCGTCCATTGTTCTTGTGGCGATTGAGCACCACGACGATGCCCGGCGCACTAGTGTTGTAGAAGAGGTTCTCCGGGAGCAGCACGACCGCCTCGATGAGGTCAGCCTCTACGAACGCTTGCCGGATAGTCTTCTCCTTGTTCGAGCCCTTACTGCCCGAGCCGCGCGAGACTGCTCCGGTATCGAGCACCACGGCGGCACGGCCTGAGTCGTTCAGCGAGGCCGCGATGTGTTGCAGCCATCCCCAGTCCGCTGAGGATGAGGGTGCGGAGCCCAACTCGAACCGCTTCCATTGGTCATTCTCGTAGAGCGACTCTCCATAGTTGTCCTGATTCCACATCGGGTTCGCGACAACATAGTCGAACCGCTTGAGCCCGGCACCCTCGGCAGCGAATCCGGGTTTGGTGAACGTGTCGCCGATGGCGAAGAGTGAATCCGTGTAGTCGTGCAGGAACATGTTCATCTTCGCCATGGCGAAGGTGACCGGGTTCATCTCCTGTCCATGCAGCTTGGGAGCCTTGCTCTTCTGCGCCGGGTTCTTCTGCTCAAAGAGGAGCCGCGCCTTGATGAGTAGACCAGCCGAGCCGCAGGTCGGGTCGTAGACGGTGGTGTAGGGCTTGGGGTCGAGCAAGTGCGCCATCAGCCAGCCGACTTCTTTGGGCGTGTAGAACTCACCCGCCGATTGGCCTTGGCCTTCGGCGAACTTCCGCAGCAGGTACTCGTAGGCTCTGCCGAGGATGTCCGGCTCGGCATTCTTCAGCCCCAGCCGGTGGCGGCTGATGACCTCAATGAGAGTCGCGAGGCGGTCGTCATCGAGGGTACGCTGGCCGCTCTGCCGCTCGTTGTAGTCCTTGATGTCGAGGACGCCGAGGAGTTCGGGGTTGTGTTTGGCAACGTCACGCATCGCGTCGGTGACGAACTGCCCGAGCGTGCCATCGGCGGCATGGTGCCGAACGGCATCCCAACGGTACTCGTGCGGAATGAAGAAGCGGACGATGGGCTTGCGGTTGTTCTTGAGGGCGTCCTCGTGGTCGGCCTTGATGACCTCACGGGCGACTTCCTCGTCTCCGAACTCGGCCACCTGCCCGGCGAACTCGTCGTCAAACACGTCCGAAAGCCGCTTGAAGAAGACCAGCGGCAGGATGAAGTCCTTGAACTTGGGGGCGTCCGCCGCCCCCCGAATGGCACAGGCGGCATCCCACAGCCACGTCTCCAACGTAGGGATGTCAAGGTGTTCCGCCGCCATGGCAGGGAACGCGATAGTAGCGACCGGCGACTGGTCGGCCTTTTTCGTGCGTGGCTGTCTCTTGGTGGACTTGGCGGCTGTGACCATATTCCCCGATGCACCCGTAAGTGATAGATTCTCAATCTCCTAGCGTAGTCTCATGGGCGGGGACGGTCAACGCTGACAGGAAATCGTTGAATCCGCTGGACTGTTCTGGCTGGTGGGGGGAGGGCATCATTGCCGCACCGGAGACCCAAGAGCAATAATGACTTCCATCGGTTCGAGACGAGATTTGCGTGCGACCATTAGTGGAAGAGTGACGATGGCTGCTAAAGACGCTAGGGCGCACCATTTCGTACCGAAATGCTGGCTTGCTGGCTTCACGGACTCGGGCGAAGCGAATGGGTTTCTGTTTGTAACCGACCTGAAGCGAAAGAAGCAATGGCGCTGCAAACCATCAGAAGTGGGGCACCGCCGCGACCTGAACCGAATCGAAAATCCGGCGCTTTCTGACCCCTTGAAAATTGAGAAGATGTTCTCGGGAATTGAGAATGAGATTGCGCCAATACTCAGGGCTCTGAATGAAGAGAAGCGTGGGCCGCAAAACACATTCGAACTCTCGATGTTGCTAGAGTACATGGCAATCCAATGGGTTCGAGTACCAACATCTCGTGCAGTCGTTGGCAACACGGTGTATTCCCATGTCACCGACTCTGCTCTTAGCACTCCCGTAATGTGGGGCACCACCCTGCAAAAGGCAGGTGTAAATGCGAATCAGCGAGATGCGGATTATTCAACAATTGTCGATGCGCTTGCATCTGGTAAAGCTGTTCGTTCTGCCCGGCCTGTCGAATATCTTCAACATTGGCCAGTAATCGTGCAGGAGATTGACAAGAGTTTAAAGAGCATGTGTTGGTGCTGGCTCTTAAGCCCCACAGGGCAATTCATTAGCTCCGATAGCCCAGTAGGTATCGACGCACCCTCCGGACATCCAGTTGGATTCAAACGTGAAGGGGTGGTAACTTACGCGGCAAACCGACATCTCCTGCTCATCGGGACGCAAGAGCCGGTGACCATCCCGACCATCACAACCAAAATCATTGCGCGTCATAACACCTTCGCGATGCTTTCTGCGGATGAGCAAGTGTGCTCTCATAGATGCGATTTCCACTGGCTTGGCGCGAATGGGAAATGCCAGAACGATTGGACACTGTTTTCAGCGGACGATTTTTATCTGCCCAATGCAAATCGGATTTGAGAGAACCCTCAAGCCACATCCTTCCTTGTGGGAGAAAGAAAATGACATCGTACGTCGCAGACGCCCCGATTTCCAATCCCGCTGAAGACAGGTTCAGCAGGTGGCCGTTCGCCAAGCGAATTGCGGATACCATCGCATCTCGAACCGACCCGAGCAGTTTCGTAATTGCGATTTATGGCGCTTGGGGTGACGGGAAGACGACCGTACTGAACTTCGTTGACCGTGAACTTAGCACATTGGAGGATGTTGTTGTCGTGCGGTTCAATCCGTGGCGATTTCCTGATGAGGCCACGCTGCTCAAGTCATTTTTCGCCACCTTGGCTAATGCACTTGGAACGAAAATCAATACAGGAAAGGAAGAACTAGGTAAAGCATTAGCTAAGTATGGGAAGTTCCTAGATGTGCTCAAGTCGGGAGTTGGTGGGGCCTTGAAGGATGCTGGCGAACTACTCGGAGACATCGACCTCGAAGAAGAAAAACGTCGAGTCGAAAAGATACTCGCGGACAACAAGAAGAGGGTTGTCATCCTCATGGATGACATTGACCGTTTGGAGAAAACAGAGATTCAGGCGGTTTTTAAGCTGGTGAAATTGACGGGCGACTTTGAGAACGTTTCATACGTCCTTGCGTTTGATGCTGAAATGGTGGCGAATGCGATAGGCGAAAGATTTACGGCTGTCGAAGCAGAGAGAACACAGGCAGGGCAATCGTTCCTCGAAAAAATCGTTCAGGTTCCGCTTGACCTTCCGGCGATTCCTCGTGGCGCACTGGGGCAGTTCGCTTTTGAAGCAGTAGATGAAGCACTTCAGATGGCAAGCGTCCAGCTCACAGAGTCGCAGTTTCACGATTTCGCACAGACCTTCTCAGACAGCATCGGAATGCGGCTCAAGACACCGAGAATGGCGAAACGGTATGCGAACGCAATCGCATTCGCCCTCGGCATCAACAAGGGTGAAGTGCATGAAGTTGACCTGATGCTCATTGAAGGGATTCGTGTCTTCAACCCGAAAGCGTACAAGGCAATTAAATACAATAAGCAACTGCTTACAGAACAGAGTGGCGGCATACTTAACAAGAAGACGCTTCCTGACCGTCGCGCCCAACTCAAGGCAGAAATAGAGAAGAATCTTCAACCGGATGAGGCAAAGTCTTTTTTGAAATTGTTGCAATCGCTCTTTCCCAGATTCGGCGAAAGCCTCTACGGCCCAGATTGGGAAGGAGGATGGGCAAAGCTTAAACGTATCGCCTCTCCTGAGTATTTCGACCGATACTTCACATACTCTGTTCCGGAAGGGGATATTTCTGACCACAGGATTGCGGCACTTATCTCCTGTCTTGAATCAGGCTCAACTGATGTAGTAGCCACAATGCTCAAGGAGTTAATCAAGCCTTCAAATGCAGGGCTTGCTATTTCAAAGCTAAGGTCGAAGGCGGATGAACTGTCACCTAACAGCGCCAGAAACCTAGCCCTTTCGATTGCACACACCGGAGACCTATTCCCCGCGTTTGATACTTTTCTCTCCCCAACGGACCCATCAAATCAAGCGGCAATGCTCATCAGCAGGTTGCTAAGGCAAATAGAGCCTGAAAATCGCTATGGAGTAGCAGAAACCCTTGCATTGGAAGGTGAGCCGCTTTCGTTCGCTTGCCGAGTTGTGCGTTGGACATCCTCGGGAAACGACACTCCACCGGAGAACAGGAGGCTGACTAAGGAAGAAGATATTGCACTATGGAAATCATTGGCTACTCGTATCGAAGAGTACATTCATTCGAAAGGAAGGGAGATTTTCGAAGAACCACGACAAGCAACAATGTACTTCGAACTTGTGGCTCGCGGCGGACATGAGGCGGAGGCCCGTCAATTTCTAGCAAACGACTTCAAGCAGTATCCCGGTGATGCCATTCAGTTCATATCGGGTTTTTTGCCAATTTCTTATTCCGTGTCGGGAACTCATCCGGGAGATTTCGACGGCAACACGTACGACAGAGTATGTAGGCTGGTGACTCCATCGCTGCTGCATGAATGCGTAGTGAAAGTCTATGGCGATGAAGTCGCGAATCCCGTGTACGATGGCCCGTCAAACAGAGACCTTTCGACGACGATTGCTCATCAATTCGAATATGTTCATACACGAGCGTTGGCTAAAGAGGCGGAGACCGCGTCGATAGCCCCCGGCGTTGGCATCCACTCCGGGGAATCTAAAAGCGGAGCCAATGATGAGCCTAATTGACGTTTGTCTCCAGTTCTCGCCAAGCTTCAAAATGCCCCACTAAGGTGGTCAATAAACTCAAAGCGGGATTGCGTACCTCCTGAGCACCCATCCGCCCCATCCCCGGTCATCCCAACGCTCCACGGGGCTCTGGACGCCGAGGACGGCGGAGTGGCGATTTTTCCATTTTCAAGCGAGAAAATGGCGACTGGCGGGGTGGACGAGGATAACACTCTCGAACGATGGACGGTGTTGACGCATCGGTCTAAACTGGACCGCACAGGAACTACGTATGAGACTTTCGGCGTCCGACATCGTTAGTCTGTTTCGACCTGAGCCGTGCCAATTGCGCGTCTATCTCCGCGAACACGACGTTCAGGAAGCTGAGCCGGGTGCGTACGACGAAATCATCGAGCAGCTTGGGCGGCGACACGAGCAGAGCCATCTTGCCACGCTGGGAACCTACGAGGACATCAGCGCGGTGGAGCCTGAGCAACAAGCAGCCAAAACGCTGGAGGCAATCCATGCTTGTGTCCCAGTCATATATCAGGGCGAGTTCCGAGTCCAAACCACAATCGGCGGAGCCGATGTAGTTGTCGTTGGGCGTCCCGATTACCTCATTCTCGACGGCGACGGATACATCATCCGCGATTCGAAACTCTCCCGGAAGGTCGATGAAAACCACCACGAGGAAATCGTTCTTCAAGTTCAACTTTACGGTTGGCTTTATCGAACGAGCCGTGGGCATGGCGGCGAAGCGGCTGGAAGTGCATACGGGTACTGGCGCGATTGTTGAGGTTCCTTACGACGGCGGAACCGGCGCACTCGTCAACTTGCAGAAGTTGTCGAATTGAAGCAGCTGACCACGGAGCCATACGAGCCGTTGGATGGTCGAAATGCGGCAGTTGCGGATTTGCGGCGACCTTGCTGGCCGAGGGCGCTCGAAACAGCAGGACGTTTCACTCGTCATGGACGTTGACCAAGGTCTGGCACGCCAGCTTCACAGCGATGGCATTCTGCACAGCCGGAGAACTCGTTGCCGGTTATGACGCGAACCGGCTCAGTGAACTGAAGCGACCATGGGGAGCCAAGCAGCAGAAGGTCGGCAAGAAGGCCGACAGGATTCTCCTCAATGCCGAAGTGCTGACAACCAAGCAGGAGCGACTTCTGGCGTCTCCGGTGCTCCCCGCCAGCGAGAACTTCGTCATGTTCGACCTCGAAGGGCTTGCCGCCCCAGCTTGACGACCTTGAAAAGGTATATCTGTGGGGAATGCAGGTCTATGGGAAGAATCCCGGCAAGTTCTTGGGCGTCACGTCGGGGTTTGGAGCGATGGCGACCGCGAAGGCTGGGAGAAGATTCCTTCGAAACGGCGGATGCGATTTTCGCCGAGTATGGCGACATCCCATTTCGTTCACTGGCACCACTACGAACGCATCCACATTGAGATGTACATCGACCGATATGGCGACCCGAACGGAATTGCCGCACCGAGTTCTCCGGAATCTGCTCGACCTCTTGCCGATAACCAAGAACTCAATCGTTCTGCCCTCTGCCGAGCTACTCCCTCAAAGTCGTTGAGCAGTACGTCGGCTTCAAGAGGACTCAGGACGAATATGGCGGAAGTTGGGCGATGGCACAGTTTATACTGGCGACCGAGACGAACGATGAGAACGAACGCAACGCCCGGATGGCAGAAATTCTGAAGTACAACGAGGAAGATTTGGCGGCGACGTGGGCTGTGTTCGAATGGTTGAGGAAGAAGTAGGGTTCGCTATTCTACGATTGGCTCTTCCAGAGGTTAACCATGGAGTCATGTGCGTTTAACGGCTGCGATAACCCTGTACCAGCACAACAGAAGTGCTGGGAGTGTGGAGACCCTTATTGCAGCAATCACCTAGGAACGTGCTCACGTTGTCAGAAATGGAAGTTGTGTCCACTGTGCATGACCACACATGCACCCTACTGTAAGCAGAATCTGCCTAACCTTGGGCCATTGGAACCTGCAAAGGTGATTGGCGAAGGACACGAGTCGGTTTACGTCTGGTATGCCAAGAGCGAGTTTGAGTCGGCGAATCTCAAGGGAGATTGTTCATGGGCCTGCAAAATCGGCCGGACCGGAGGCGATGTCACCGCACGACTCATTGCTCAAGGGTCGTATACCGCCTTTCCTAGCGAACCGATTGTTCCCCTAGTCATTCGTACAAGGGACTCGCCTACGCTCGAAACTTTGATTCATGCGCTGTTGGAGTATGCCGGAAAGCGAATCACGAACTCACGCGGAAGAGAATGGTTTAGAACCAATCCACGGGAAATTGAGGCTATCTACAACGGCCTTGACCAGATGGCAAGGTCAATCAAAACCGACCGATTGGGAAGTTAATCTTCAATGTTTTTTACTAACGTTGATGCTAGGGTAATCTTTCAACGTGGCGATGTGCTGAACGAGTTCTGCTATCGTCACTCGCTTCCCTCGTCTCTCACTTCGTAGTCAACCGGCACCACCGACCCGTCGTCCAGCACCTGAACGACGTTTGGAACTCTGTCAGAGAGCACTTCCTCGTTGGACGGTTGCGACAGCGAGAAATGCACAGAGCCGTCGGGACCGAGTTCCACTCCTAGCTCGAATAGGATTGCCATACAACGAAGGAACGTCATCTGCGACCGTGGCGTGCTCAGCATGTTCTTGAGCCGTCTGTTCGTCCGGTGAGCGGCCAAACACACATTGCCTTCAAGGGGCTCGGCGATGTCCCGATGGCGCAATTCATCGGCGAGACCGTGGGATGCAGCGTATTGTGCGACCAGCCTGTCCGCTGTGCTCCTCGATATCTTTTGTTGCCGCAACCAAATGCTCCATTGGCCCTTGCGCCCGAAACGGCAGAGCATCTGTTTTCTGCGGAAAAGTAGTTCAGCAAGAGTGGCATCGAATTCCAGCATTTGGCGCTCGTGCAGGTCTTTCAGGTGACGAGATTGCTCCCGGTGGTGCCAGCGATTGACAATCTCACCTGCTACGTACAGGTCCTCGACCGGGCACAGCGGCTTATAGCAGCCGCTCTCAGTGAGGAGCATCTCGGGAGCGAAATAGTGTTCATCCATAAAGTGGCCTCGATTCTGAATTGCGCGTGCAGGGCGTCAACACCTTCATAGAAACATCTGGTAGTGAACAAATCTTTCGTCGGCGATTCTGCGAACGGAGCCGAACGCGGTGAATCTCGAAGGCGGCAGAGAGCGTTTAAACGTTTCGGCGATTTCAAGTCACACTTGTCACCGTCTGCCAGCGAGAAGCTGGGATGAATTGCGTGCTGAGGGCATGAACGACTTTTGTAGAAATTTGGAATTGAAAAGGTACCGCGACCGGCGAGGAACCGCTTCTCACCAACGGCATTATGAGAAGTGAGAAGTTGATAAGTGAGAAGTGGAGCGGGTGGGAACTTATCAGGAACGGGAGGTAAGTCTTTTATAATATATATTATCATTCAATTATTCATTACTATATTCATCTACTTCTCATTTCTCAACTTCTCATTTATCACCGTCCGGTGATGTGA
The DNA here is from genome assembly GCA_963729915.1 of uncultured Acidobacteriota bacterium. Classification (GTDB taxonomy): domain Bacteria; phylum Acidobacteriota; class Terriglobia; order Terriglobales; family Acidobacteriaceae; genus Telmatobacter. The sequence goes on from CAVSQE010000003.1 coordinate 155,651, forward strand.
GAAGTGATGAGAAGTTCCGTTCCCGTTTCGACGTTTCAGTCGCCCTTCATAAGCTAATCTCGTAAATCAAGCACATTTCTATACTCCGGTATCTCTATATAGGAGTATAGACAATGCTAGTTGATAACTCAACACCTGTTCCACCCCCTCGACACGAGTTTAAGGAATTACTCACATTGAAGGTGGGTGAGTCCACCACTTTCCCGCTTGACCTCTACAACAACCTTTGCCCCGTGCTTGCCCATTACAAGCGTAAGTACAAAATGGTGTTTCGGCGTAAAACACAACGTCCTGTCGTCCGTGTGTGGAGAATCAAGTAATGGCTGACTACGCGATAGAAATGCTATACAGATTGTGCCGCCAAGACCTACACAGCCTGTACGCCAAGAACGCCAAGAAATTCGACTGGATAGCTTCCCGCTGCAATGAGGACGCCATCTCCCGCGCAACCTTCTCCGCCGCTCTCATCCATTATCAAAAGTGTGGCCGTACACCCGGCAGCGTAGACGCGCTCATACAGTACGTCCGTATCAATCCCGATTGACCTGCCCCCGATTTCTCAACCATTGATAACTGGAGTTTCCCGGTTTTGGTTTAGCTTCGAGATTAACTCGCAGCCGCCGTCGAGGCTGTGCGGATGTGGGAAGCGTTCTTTGCTTTCCACATCCGCATAGCCTGCTCTCTGTCTGAACTCCTCTGGCGTTCTGTAGTCGAGCGAGCTGTGCGGACGCTCGAAGTTGTACTCCTGCCGCCAGCTTTCGAGGGTACTCCTTATATCATTCAGCGTGCGGAACCAGTGCGCGTTGAGGCACTCGTCGCGCAACCTCCCGTGGAAGCTTTCGACATGGCCATTCTGCATCGGCCTTCCCGGCTGGATGTGCACCAGCCCCACCTTCCAGTCCTCTGCCCAGCCCAGCATGCGCCGCGAGGTGAACTCCGGGCCGTTGTCCGAGCGCACGTTCTCCGGCCGGCCGCGCTCTTCGATCAGTCTGTCCAGCACACGTGTCACGCGTCCGCTGCCCAGGCTGGTGTCGGCCTCCAGCGCCAGACACTCACGCGTGTACGCATCCACCACGCTGAGGATGCGCACCATCCTCCCCGTCGCCAGTCCATCCACGATGAAGTCCATCGCCCACTCCTGGTTGGGCCGGATCAGCCGCGGCGCCAGGGCACGATCCCGCACCAGATGCTTGCGCTTCCGGCGCCGAACCGCCAGCCGTTCTTCCAAATACAGCCGGTAGACACGCTTCACGTTCACCTCGTGACCACGACGGCTCAAAAGCGCATGCAGCCGTCGATAGCCGTAACGCGGCTTCTGCCGAGCCAGCTTCACCAACGCCTCGCGCAGTTCGATGTTGCGGTCCGGCCGAGGCTCATAGCGATAGCTCGACCGCTCAACGCCCAGCAGCTTGCAGGCCGTGCGTTCGCTCAGCCGGAACTCGACCGAGATGAACGCAACCTCTTCTCTTAGACCGGCAAGCTCCAGCCGTTTTTTCTTATGACTGCCTTCAGCGCCTCGCCGTGCAGGCTCAACTCCGCCACCAACAGCTTCAGTCGACGGTTCTCGTCCTCCATCGCCTTCAGCCGTTGTGCCTCGCTGACCTCCATGCCGCCGAACTTCGACTTCCAGCCATAGAACGTCGCCGCGCTGATCCCGTGCTCCCGGCACAGATCCGCCGTCTTCACCCCGGCCTCGTGCTGCTTCAATATCCCGATGATCTGCTCTTCCGTGTAACGGCTCTTCTTCATACTCCGTCCTCCCGCTTAGATTACGAGAGAACTCCAGTTTCAACTGGTAGAGATTTCCAGGGGCAGGTCACGATGGCGTTGCGGAATTTGAGAAAACGGAAGCAATCGAGCAAGACTTACGCGGACTAGCCAACTATGAGCCCGATACGTCGCTCGACAACAACTTGCTGCTTGACGCTCTTTTCGCAGATTCCCGCAAGCAATGGGACGTTCAGATTTACAAGACTGCGGCTGCTATCTCCATTGGCGCTCGTAAGTCGCCCGACAAATACAAAGAGATTGGCCCCGACGCCGCTGCACGTTGGCTGCGTGGGGAGTTGGCGAAACTGGATGTCAACCTCGACGAAGATGAAGAGGACATCCATGCGGTCGATACATCCGAGCTAATCCATTTGGGCAGTACCCGTGACGAAGACAATTGGACGTTCAACCTGAATGCGCAATTAGCATCTGCGGTCGAAATGGAAGAGATGCAATGGCTCTGGCCTAACCGGATTCCAGCGGGGAAGATTGTCATTATCTCTGGAAAGCCCGATTGTGGAAAATCTCTTTGCATGGTCGATTTTGTTGCACACATTACTACCGGCTCGAATTGGCCGGATGGCGAGAGAAATGTTTACGGTCGCCGCAAGGTATTGTTTGCCTCGTCAGAGGATGATGCAGCCGACACTTTGGTTCCGAGGTTGAAAGCAGCCGGTGCCGACCTTAACAACGTGTTGCTTCCGAAACTGACCATGCGGAGGCCAGACAGCGACAACGAACATACCGCCAACCTTAACTTGCAGCGCGACCTCACGACGCTGGTGAAGGCTATGAAGACCAACCCTGACATTGCTCTGCTGGTACTCGACCCCATCACCAGTTATTTAGGGGGTTTGAACATCAATAAGGATGAGGAAGTTAGACCCATGTTTGACAAGCTGATTCAACTCGCGGCCAAGACAGGCGTCACAATTCTGGCTTTGGTTCATAGCTCCAAGCGTAGCGACGTGGACGCGCTGCAAAAGGTCATGGGGGCTTCATCCGTTGCCGGTGCTGCTCGTGCGGTGTGGACGTTTTCACGGGACTCGGAAGACAAAGAGTTGTACAGGATGGCTCTCGCCAAGGGAAACGTGCTGAAAAAGAAAACGGGATTCGAGTATCGCATCGTCGATGCTGAGGTTGAGATTCGTGGAAAGAAGACAACTCATCCGAAAATTGAATGGGGCAAGGAGACCGATGTAGACGCCAATGATTTATTGCAAGCCGAGCGTGCCAAGACCCGCGAGGGCCGCGACGACCGGGCAAGCAACGTTGCTATTGCTGTGCTGCGAGAGACCGTCCCCGGCTTTGCGGCGGATGTTTATAAGAAAGCTGAACAGGAAGGCGTAGCACAAGCGACCCTCTATCGCGCAAAGAACAAGTTGGGCATAGAGAGCGACAAGAGCGGTGGGCGCTCGTTCTGGTATTTTCCCGGTGAGAAAGGCGACCCTCAATTACTCAAGAATGTGAAGGACTGTACTATACCCGTCGATATGGTTGTCTAAAGTAGGAACCCGCTTATTGGAGCAGTTGAAGTGTACCTGCCATTTAATCAGAGCCCCACTTGGGCGCTTTATGAAGGCAGGTCACTGTGCCCGTTGCAACAATACTCTATAAGTATAGAAAGACTTTGACGCTCAAAAACAATGAAGGTCATTTGTCGTGGATAGATTGCACTCATTGTGTGAGCGATTCCACCCCGTATTCGCAACTGAATGTCGGAGACACAGTGGAGTGGCATTTGCTCAAAGAGACATCCCACTGGGCGATTTACCGAATCACGGTGGTGATGAGTAAGCTGGCGGACGCGGTGTACGAAGCGGACTAGAACAAACTCGCGTCACATTGACGTGAGTTTGGGGCTTAGAGAGACCCGTAAACTGACTCTACTGTCCTGCGTGCCTCCATCTGCTTCGGAGCGGTCCTATAATCGGTGACATGCCGAAAAGCAAATCTGGAATGCCCCTCTTCAAACCGTTCAGTGATGATAAGCAATTGACGGCGTTGGTTGCTACCGTATGCGGATGTAAGAGCCCTGATGAATTGAGAAGACACGTCGATATGTGGGCTCTCGTTATTGCCTGTAAGACCCCCGGTAGGTTCGATGGTATAGTCAGGACCGCTGAGGAAATCTTCAAGTGGTTAAACCGAGGTTGGCTCTACCGTGATGCCATCGCTACGAATACCCTCAGAGAATATGGAATCTTCTGTCTCGCTATCGGATTCATGCAAGGCATGGCGACAGGAAAGAGACTATACACCAAGACCGAGGGAAATGTTGCTTTACTTCTGAAGCACGCCCCGGTGCGTCGGCTCCTTTTGAAGAAACCAGTAGCGACCAATTTAGATATATGCGCGGTTCTGGATAAATACCAACGATTGCCATGGACGAAGCTCAACAGGCAATACGGCACTTGGACGAAAGCCGTAGGTCAGCAATCGGTTCGTACCCTCATTACCCACGCCAGAAGAGCAGCCAAGGCCGCTGCCAACTATGAAAATCTCCAGTCCGTTCTCAAGACGGTCAATGACCAGACCGGGCTTGTTAAAGCACGTTAATTAAACCAACCCACAATCCCCAGTATTTATGCGGGTTTTCGCGCCCGTCTGTGAACAAAGTTCATACAGGAGTCCCTTTTGTTGTCCGACGCCTCTAGCCTCTGAGAATGAAGGGGGCACTGATGCTGGTCGCGCACTTGAGAGCAATCGAAGAACAAGCCAAGTGGCTTCACTATTTCACTCATATACCTTTAGCTGTCTTGGGAGCCGGTATGGATGAGCGCGAGAAATGGATAAACGATTTGAACACCGCCATACTCGCAGGGGGTGACAACTTCTATATCAGCGATGATGTACTCTCGACTGTCAAGCAATGCGCCGATAACATCCCCGCCGACATGACTTGGGAACCGCGTTGGATGCCCACACAAAGAGGCTGGATGTGGCTCGATGGATTTGTCCCTGTAAGGTTCGAGCCGGAAGGTGATGGCTACCTCTTTTCGGTGGGATGGTGGGAACTTGAACCTGACCAATACATGATTATGCTTTTTGGTCTGACTCTTACGGGGATACAAGTGGTGCGGTTCTGGTTTACGCCGAGGCCGGGACAGACGATAAGTGAGTTGATGAGTAACGTCGAAGATTGCCAGAAGAAGTTTGTTTCGTGGATTTACTCGCTCTTCTATGTGATGTCTCAGCCGGTGATGACCGATGTTGATGTTGAGAAAACAAGTCCCCTCGTGCGCTCCATGGCGTCCCGCAAGGGGATGAGAATCAGGCCGGATGTCCGAATCGTGACGCTTAGGCGTCTGGCGCGACATGAAAGCCGGGGCACCTCCGGCCATCGTGACATCGACTGGTCATGCCGGTGGGTGGTCGGTGCCGATTTCAAGCACTGGCGTAAGCAGTTCTACCCATCGACCGGGGAACACAAATACATCCATATCCCGCCGTTCATTAAAGGTCCGGCAGGTATGCCGCTCAAACAGCCGACGAAAACGCTCTATCAGGTGACGCGATGAATTGTGCGTCTACGGAGCGGTACTAGGAAAATATACTTGTTCGGAAATTTTTTCTTGTGCTGCAATGGATGGAGAAAGGATGAAGGCGGATGGCTCTGGACGTAAAGGCGACGAAGGCTAAGTACGACAGGCTCGACAAGACTCTGACCGGGCTGGCCGGAGAGTTCGCCTATACATTGAAGCGCCTCGCTCCGCATCTTGCAGAGATGCAGTCGCTGCTTTCTCAGAGGGGCTCCGACCGCAAGAAGGTATTGAAGGATGCCGGTCTGCCCTCATGGACTGAGTATGCTCGTGCGTATGCAAAAAAGCTGGATTGCTCACTGATAACAATTCAACGCCACATCACCAAGCTGAGAAATCCCGGTCGTAAGTCTGAGCCGAAAACAAAGCCCATCACGCCACTCGATAGACGGCAGCAAGCAGCCTTATACAAAAAGTCGCTGGCAGCGGATGCCGTTATCGCCGCTGTGAAGAGCGGTCGTGATGTATCGAAGGCCGTTGCCAAGTATGAGAAGGTCACCATCTCCCCGGTCGAAGCGCCGAAGCTGTTTGTGATTCCCACCACCTTTGATTGCGCGGGTTGCCGGGACATGCACGAGGGTATCACCAAACTCGCAAAGTCGCACCCTGACTGGACGGATGAACGGTTAGCAGAAGAGAGCGGCACGAGCCTCACTATCGTGCGACAGGCGCGAGTGCGCTTCCTTGTAGGGAGGGCGGCATGAATACTTCCGAGTTTCCTATCTACAGCCTCAACCGTGAAGAAAAGCGAGAGGAGCTACTCACCCTGCTAGACCGGGATTACAGCGAATGGATACAAGATGGGATTATCAGACAGACCGGGTTCGGCCAACCTCTCTGCTGGCATTTCCATCCGCATAGCTGGTCAGTGTCATGCGGAAAAATGTTATCGCCAATGCAGGTATTTAGGCATCACCTTGACGACGCCTTGGCACGGCGTAGGGCTCTGGGGCCGTGTGAGAGTGACAGTGACCTACGTAAGGCTCTTCGTTGCTACTCAGGGGCTCAAGGTGTGTGCAGCTTCCCCGCTGGCAGCGCGGCGGCTCTCTATCATCGCTACTTGCCATCTGCGGGTGGAGTTGTATGGGATTGTTCAGCCGGATGGGGAGGCAGACTTTTGGGCGCTCTCGTGTGCCCACGGGTCACGAAGTATGTTGCAACCGACCCAAGTTCGCTCACACATGCCGGTCTTATGGAAATGAAAGACGAACTGCCTCGCCTGTTGAATGCGATGGGATACCCGTCTCCAATCGTAGACCCTATCTGCATCGGAAGCGAAGACTACAGGCCGAAGTCCGGTAGCTTGTCGATGTGTCTGTGGTCGCCTCCGTATGGAGGGCATGAGCGGTACAGCGATGAGCCAACACAGTCATGCATTCGCTTCCCCACGAATGAACTGTGGATGAACGAGTACATGCGGATGACTCTGGAGAATTGCCGGGTAGGTCTAAAGCGCGATGGATGGCTGGTGATGAACCTTGCAAACACCAAAACCTACCCAACCCTGACGAAAGACTTTCTCGCTCTAGCGAAGGATACGGGATTCAAGCTGGTGGAGACTCTACAGCTTGCTTTGAGCAAGATGGTGGGAACGGACAAGTCTATAAGCCACAAGTACGAGCCTGTTTATGCGTTCAAAGCGACAAAGTGATGTACCGGGCAATGGTGCCCACCAACAGGAGTGGTAAGGGAGAAAGCAACTTGGCAGACAAAGTAACAAAAATGAAGGTGCAGGTCACGAACGAGACCATCAAAATGGGGCCCGTCAGAGTGCAAGTCAGTGAGAGTGGGGGAACCCACCACGAAGAAGGTGCAGGTGAAATTCATACCGAGCCTGGACCAACCGAACGTCATTCAGGAAACGCGAAAGCAGCCACGTCTCATTCAACAGCCGGATGGCAGTTGGGTTCCTGAGACTGCGGTTCGTACCGGAGCGAAGAGCGCATAAAACTTGCAACTTTGATTTCAAGTTTAAGAATGGAGAGTAACACATGGCTGACGTGCCTACAGCAAAAGACGGAGATGTATTCGACGAATACCTCGGCGACATCAAGCTAGAGCGGGTGCTTGCGCTGCTCGAAAACCTCAACCGGGATTACAACAGCACATCCCTCATCCTTGACCAGTTCCGGGATGTTCCATGCTTAGTCACGGCTGAGTTCTCCCACACGGTTATTCCGCCCGAGGAAAGGTCAACAGACCCTATCGAGCTTCGCAAGCAAATTGCTCGAAACCAGACTTTCAAGCGGCTGATTATCGAGCCAGACCTTGAAGACATGTAATTCCACTGTGGTCCTCCGAATTTAAAAAGAAGTGGCCGAACGCCTTTTCGGCCACTGGAGCAGGGGTCGTGGCCGGGGCTCAACTGGCCGAAGAATACTCTGGCGCTTTCTTGAGTTACAGTACGGGGCAAGCGGAGTTTTGCAGCAGCCGTTCTTCGGCAGGGCTTGCGAGTTGCTCCGCTCACTAGAACTCGGGGAAGACTAGCTCAACAGCGGCCTGACGTTCACCGCTACGAGCCGCCTGTACGTACTTCCAGATGGTGTTGCTTCCCGGTGCATGTCCCAACTGTGCCCGTACATCCGCAATGTCCATTCCCGGCTCGTATGGCGCGTGTGGCATAGGTGGAGCGGAACCCATGAAGCCAGAAATCTTCCGGGTTCAACCCGGCCCTTTTTGCGTCCCTTTTGAGAGCGTCCAAGAGCCTACCGTTTACCTTGCCGCCCTTGGAACCGTGCCGGGGCATGGTGGGGAACAGCATCGGGCTATTGGGCATGTACCGCTTGCTGAACTCAACAAGTTCCTTGCCAAGGTAAGCGGGAATGTTGACGTTCCTTTCCTCGTGCGTCTTGGGAGTCCAGTCCTTGAGTTCAGGCTTGCCCTCAACACGGATAATCCAACTTCCGTCATCGTTCATCCGCACATCCCGCTTGTACAGGTGAGTCAGTTCCTCCTCACGCACGCCAGACATGAGCAGGGTCTTCCAGCACATGCGGTGGTAGTCGCTGGCCGCGTCGAATATTTTCTTGAGTTCATCGTCGGAGTAGACGCGGATGTCCTCACTCGACCCACTGGGAGCCTTCGGGCAATCGCCCTCCTCAAAAATATTGACGCCCGACGCCCTGAGCATTTTCTGGATGTAGATGAAGTGGTTTTCTTTGGTGGTCTTGGTCGTGTCTTCACCCGTCCGCTTCTTCAACGTCGCGATGTAGGTGATGGCTGATTCGCGGGTCACAGCCGCCAGCGGAGTTTCCTCTCCGATGGCCGCTTTGAACGCGACGAGGATGTCTTCAATCGCGTCATATGTGCGCGGCTTGCGTCCACCCGACAGAATCTTGAGTCGGTACGATTTCAGGAAATTTCCAATTGCATCGCCGACCGTGAGGACTTTGGGCTTTTCTTCTTTCACTACCGCCTTTTGCCCGGTCGCGAGTTGTTGCCTGAGTTGTTGAGACTTCACTTCAAGCTGAGACTTCCGCCCCTCATTGCGGTAGAGCTTAAACAGCGTCCACGCCTCATTCGGGTCTGGGCTCAGAGGATGCCATTTGCCGCCGTCGCTGGCAACGTACTTGCCGCCTTCAACAACGGTTGGGGTCTTCGTTTTGGGTAAGAACACAGAGTGAGGCTTCACGCCAAAGCTTTCGCTGTAGTCGGCACGGAGGTATTTCCAGCCGCTCGGAAGACGGACGTACTTGTATAGCCGTGCGTCCTGACTGAGAGTAAGGTTTGGTACTGTACTTTGGGTTGCCATTGGTATCAAAGTTCTCCTCTCGGTCAATACCGAAAAATGAGGAAAACTGAGCTTTACCGCTGGCTTTTCTTAGGAAGAAAACCTAAACCCTTCATTCTAAATGGCTGGTGCCGAAGAAGGGACTCGAACCCCCACACCCTTGCGAGTACGTGGACCTGAACCACGCGCGTCTGCCAATTCCGCCACTTCGGCACGAGACAGCGCTCAAACGGGTCGCGCCTGAGCAGGCAGCAACTCTGAGTCTCGCAAATGCGGAACGTGGTGTCAAATTCCGCCCGCGGATTCAATAAGTTGCGACCGGGGCTCTTCGCCCCGGTCTCTCCATCCGTTTCGCGATTACACCAGTCCGCGTCTACACCAATTTCGCGTCGAGCGTGATCTCGGTGTTGTTCGCAAACAGCTTCGAGATCGGGCAGCCGGCCTTGGCGTCCGCAGCCGCCTTGTCGAAAACTTCCTTGGTGGCGCCGGGAACGCTGGCTGTTGTGGTCAGCGCGATCTTGGTGACCGCGAAGCCTCCATCCACCTTGGCCAGGGTCACGGCCGCCTGGGTTTCGATGCTGTTGGGTGTCAAGCCCGCGCCGCCCAGTTGTGCGCCCAGAGCCATCGAGAAGCAGCTCGCGTGCGCCGCCGCAATCAGTTCCTCCGGCGTGGTGCCGCTCGTGGCGCCTTCAAACCGCGTGGCGAACGAATAGTTGGCGTTGTTGAGCACGCCCGTTGCCGTCGAGATCGTGCCCTTGCCTTCCTTCAGTGAACCAGTCCAAACCGCACTTGCCTTGCTAGCCATAGTCCCTCCTTGGGGGATTCAAGAATCCAGTGGTTGCTTGATTGGGTTGCCGGGAGCGCCGAAGGGAAAGATGCGGCGGGGCCGGCCGTTGATCCGTCGGAGCCGCCCAAATCCCAGGCGGCACTTGCCCTCATTCCATGCTAATCTGTCGGGCATGTTGCCGGAACGGCCCCGCGCCCTGAATTCCGATTTTCCCGCCCATTCCGCGGCAGAAATCTCACAAAGTGGTGTGTCCGGCACCGCTCCGCCCGGCGCGGACCAAAACACGCCGTCAGCCGACGCACCCGTCGATCACCACTGCCAGGTCTGCCCCACTTGCGGTCATCGCCTCACCGGCCACCACTGCAAACTGGTCTGCACCTGGTGCGGCTACTATCTCAGCTGCGCCGATTACTACTGAAGCCTTCCGCTGTCGCGGAGACAACAAAGGCCTCCTCCACGCGGAAGAGGCCTTTATCGTTGGCGCCGAATCGCCGTAATCCGCAGCCCTCGTGGCTAGAACACGATCTTCCCCGCCACCTGCAGCTCGCGCGCGGGAAGGGTTGAATTGATCTCGCCGAAGGTTCCCGCGTTTGCAGAAGAGAGCGTAACGCTGGGGCCAAAATTCGGCAGGATCGTATTCGGGTCGCCGAAATTGGTGTGGTTGAAGAGGTTGAAGGCTTCGGCCCGGAGCTGGAGGTGGGTTTTTTCGGTGACTGTAAATTCCTTGCTCAGGCCCATGTCGACATCCCAGTAATCGTATCCGCGAATGGAATTGCGCGGGTAATCGCCGAAGGCATTGAATGTGGTGCTGCCGGAGGGAGGCGCGAGAGCCGGACTGCTGAAGGCGGCCACGTTGAGATACTGCGGGTATCCGTCCGCGTCGAGGGTTCGATGTGCGGCCACCCCTGCCCCACTGATGTTGGGCCGGTAGGAGTTGCGGCCGTCCACGCTGGTGAGGGGCGAAACCGCCTGGTCGTTGTTCGGGTTATAGGCAAAGTCGAGCGGATCGCCGCTGCGCCCGGAAACAATCCCCGTGGCCTGCCATCCGCCAACAAACTCATCCAGAAGCCGGCTGGCGTTGGGCAGCAGCCGCTGGCCCTTGCCGACCGGCAGCGACCAGACCGCAGTGGTGGTGTTGATGAAGGGGTGGTTATACGCGGAGATGCCGCGGTCGCCCGCCACATTGTAGATATTCTGCACCGAGGGAATGCCGTTGCCGCAGTTGTCACAGTTGCCGCCGCCGTCGAGAGCCTGTGGCGCGATGTCGATGTCCTTGGACCACGTGAAGGATTCCAGCAGGTAAAGTCCCTGCGAGAAGCGTTTCTCCACCTTGGCTTGCAGGCCCTCGTAATCGGAATAGGCCTCGGGCAGGATGCCGGCGACGGTGTAGTTGTACACATAGGGAACGCGGCTCGTGCTTGCTGTGCCCCCCAGCGACAGATTGAGCGGAGCCGAACCGGCCGTCGTGGCCTGGTTGATGTCGTTGACGATGATCTCGTTCAACCCGTAGTTGCCCACGTAGGTAAGATCGAGCAGCCAGCTGTGGGTCAGGTCGCGCTGCACGCCGAAGAACCAGCTCCGCACCTGCGTATCGGGCGAGCTCGGCGGCATGTATTGCATGGTATCGAACCACGGGCTGAAGTTCGTGGGGCTGACCATGTTGGCAGGAAAGCCGCTCTGCACGTTGCTATAGTCTGCTGTGCTGGGAGCCGAGACCTGCAGCGCGACCACGCCGTTGGGCGGGTTCATGCTGAGATAATTCGAGCCCACGCGGTTCCAGTGCGAGTAGCTGATGCCGAAACCGCCCCGGATCACGGTCGCGTTATCCACTTGGAATGCTGCGCCGAACCGCGGCCCGAGGTCCGCCTTATTCGGGTTGATGGTGTAGCGATTGCTGGAACTGGCCTGGATCGGGACCGTCGGATTGCTGGGGTTGAAGTTGGCCAGTTCGTTATTGGCCTCGTAGATCGGCGTGTCGAACTCATAGCGCAGGCCCAGGTTTAACGTCAACTTTCGGCTTGCCTTCCAGTCGTCCTGCAGATAGCCGGCCCATCCCCAACTACGCAACTGGCTGACGGTGGGGCTGGCGAGGCCGATCAGGGCCTGGTAGCCGAACAAAAAGTCGGCGTAGTCCAGCATGCGGGTGTTCTCTTCCGTTGAGGCAGTTGGGCCGTACGGGCAGGTTGTCGGCGAGTATGTACAAGTGCTGGAACCAACACTGCCACTGGAATAGAGATAGCCGGCTCCCGCGTTGGATTCGGTGTAGACGTTTCCGCCCAAGACAGGATGCAGGTCCTGTTGCGCCACGTGCAGCATCTGATACTCAATACCGGCCTTGATGCTGTGACTCCCCATCAGCCTCGTGTAATTGACCTTGGGATCCCACATGGTCGGATTTTGATACTGCGGACTGGTCCACAGGCGGCCCAGGCTGGTGAATCCGCCGTCGATGAAGTATTGATACGTGATACCGCCGAGGTATTGCGGATCGGTGGGCAGGCCAGACAGCGCCAGGCCGCCGGTCATGGTGTTTTGCCCGGCCAGTGCGGGCTTCTTGCCGGCTTGCATGCTGGAAAAGCCGAAGCGGGCTTCGAGCACCGACACCGGGTTAATGGTCCACGTAGCCCCGCCCGCAATGGCCTTGATGGGCGCGTAGATCTGGCCGTCGCCATTGTCGCCAACTGGGTTGGGGGTCCCAATCTCGCCTTGCGGGTAAATGCTGCCTGGATCGTAGGCGTTCAATCGGCTTTGCGAGTAACGCACGAAGAGGCGCAAGCTTTCGCGTGGCGTCCAATCCAGCTTCATGTCGCCTTTGTCGCGATCGTAGCTTGACGGGTGCAGAATCACGTAGTTGTTGTACTCGTTGGTATTCGTGGGGCTGGGCAGGTTCGACAGAACCGCCGCGGCAAAGGGGATGACATACGCATTGGGAACCGCGCCGTTTGTGAAGTTCTTTCCCCCGTAATAGCCATACTCCAGGCCTAGCCCGAAAGAAGTGGAAGAGTTGCAGGGGTTGACGTTGCCCGACCCGCTTCCCGGCGGCGGGTAGGTGGGGGGGTATCCGCCGGGAGTTCCGCCGCCGATCCAGGGGCAGGGATCGTCGACAGGGAGAACCCCCGTCGGGTTCGTCGTGTCCTTATCATCGATCAGATAGTAGCCGAGCGAACCGCTGCAGCTCGTCGTCCCCGTTTCGCCGCGCTCCGCGCAGGAGGGCAGCGAAGCCTCGTCGGTGAACGACGAGGTTTGGCGGTAGCCTTCGTAATCGACAAAGAAGAACAGCTTGTCTTTCTTGACCGGGCCGCCGAAGTCGCCGCCGAACTGGTTGCGGTGCTGCGCCGGCTTGCCGCCCACATTGGGCAGGAAATAGCCTTCGGCGTTCAGGTTGGTGTTGCGCAAATACTCCCATGCGCCGCCGTGCCATTCGTTGGTGCCGTACTTGGTGACCGCGTTGATGGTGGCTCCGCCCGCGCGGCCGTACTCCGCGCTCTCATTGTCGGTCACCACGCGGAATTCGGCCACCGAATCCGGCGCCAACTGCACCACTTCGTTGCTGAAGCCCTGGTTCGACGTGCCGTAGAAATTGTTGTCCACGCCGTCCAGCAGGTAGTTGGTGTATACGCTGCGCAGACCGTTCACGATGAACGCGCCGTCGCGGTTGCCGTAGCTCTCCTGGGTCAGGTTGCTGGGGCTGGGAACCACGCCCGTCGAGAGCTCAACCAGCTGAGAGTACTCGCGGCCATTCAGAGGCAATGATGCAATCTCCCGCGCCGCCACCACCTGGCTGTGCTCGCTGGAATCCGTCTCAAGTTGCGCTGCTTCAGCCGTAGTCGTCACCGAGGTGCTGGTCAACGCCACCTTCAGTTGCACGTCCACGCGCTGACGCGCGCCCACCGTCAGGTCGAACTTTGCAGCAGCCCCTTGAAACCCCTGCGCCGTCACTTTCAGCTCATAGTTGCCAATCGAGATGTCCACGAATCGGTACTCGCCCCGGTCGTCCGTCACGGCTGTCTGCTCCACTGCCGTTGCCGTGTTGCGTAATACCACATTGCAGCGCGCAACCACTGCCCCGCTGGGATCGGTCACGGTTCCAAGAACGGTTGCGGTATCGAATTGCGCTCTGGCACTGGCCACCAGAACCACCAGGAGAAAGCTGATCGCGATGCGACGCATGACAATTGCTCCTTAGGCCCAAATTGTGTTCCTCGTCGCACGCGCAACTGCGTGGCTGCGCAGAATGTCACCGTTCATGAGCGGGTTGGGGGTCGCGCCTTCGCGAAGACATGCGGTAGAGGATTAGATTCTTGCAAACAATCTATGTTGCGCGTGTCAATTGTCAACAGAATTCACGTAAATGCTTTGTTTAAATAGAAAACGTTGTGATTCTAATCACCTGATTCTGCGCGCATTCAAGTCCCCCAACCCAAACGCGTTTTGTGCGTTTAGGGTGGGATCGCATGGACCTCCAACTCACGCTTTTTCTTTGCTCTTCGTCGGCGCGATGCTATCCAGCGGCGGAGCCGGCAACAGATGCGCCCGCGCCAGCACCTTGCGCGCCAGTCCCGTCAGCGCCATCCCTGCGGCTTCGCGCAACGGCACCCAGCGCCGCTCCCCGCCCACCACCGTCATCCCCTCGATATCGTCCTCAAACACGGTCCGGATGCGCACGTAGTAATTCACCTGCATAATGGCGTGGCGCACGGTCATGCGCAGGTCCTTCTGCGGAACATCGGCGCGCGCCAACGTCGGCAGCTCCCACATGCCCGGCATCACCGTTTGTTGCGCTGGCCGCTGTTCCAGCAGCACTTCGCGCGCGCCCGTCCCGCTGCGCTTTTCTGGCGCCGAACCCGTCCGTACTGAGAGCGCGTAGCCCACGGCGCGGCTCATCATCGGAGCACGCCGTGGTGTTTTGTGCTCGCCTTGCGTCTTGCAATCAACGGCCAACGGACACACCAGGCATTGCGGATTTCGCGGCGCGCACACCGTTGCGCCCAGTTCCATGATGGCCTGGTTAAAGTCGCCGGGCCGCGCAGGATCGAGCAATTTTCCAACCAGATCTTCAATCTTGCGCCGCAGCGTGGCCCCGCCCCCTTTGCGGCTGCCCGCCTCCCAGCCTGCCAGCCGGCACAGCACGCGCTCCACGTTGCCATCTACCACGGCCACCGGCTCGCCGTGCGCAATGCTGGCCACCGCCGCCGCCGTATACGCACCAATCCCCGGCAGCCTGCGCAACTCCTCCGCCCGCAGCGGCAAATTTCCGCCCTGATGCGCCGCCACAAACTGCGCCGCCTTGTGCAGCATGCGCGCGCGCCGGTAGTAGCCCAGCCCGCTCCACAGCGCCAGCACATCTTGTTCGGGAGCCAGCGCCAGCGCGATCAGCGTGGGAAACCGCTCCATGAATTTCTGGTAGCGATCCACCACCACGGCCACGCGCGTCTGCTGCAGCATGATCTCCGAAACCCAGATGGAGTAAGGATCCGAGACCTGCCGCCATGGCAAGTCGCGGCGATGGCGCGCGTACCAGTCCAGCAAACGCACGCGCAATGCCGCGATCTTCGCGGGATCCTCATCGAACTTCGCCATGGGGAAAGCTTACGACACGCCACGCCAGGAAACGGCCTTATGCCAGTAACTCGCCCACAATCTTCGCCGCAGCCGCAAGCGCCGCGTCAATCTGCGCCTGATCCTTGCCGCCAGCCTCGGCAATCTCCGGTTTCCCGCCGCCCGATCCGCCGACTAGCTTCGCTACCGCGCCCGCCAATTTCCCGGCTTGAATGCGCTTCGTCAGTCCCGGCGTAACACCGGCAATGATGGCCACCCTGCCCTCTGGCTGCGCCGAGCCCAGCACCACCACGCCCTCACCCAGCTTCCCTTTCAAGTTGTCAACGAGTGTGCGCAGTTGTCCGCGCTCCAGCCCGTCGGCGCGATGCGTCAACACCTTCACGCCA
The DNA here is from genome assembly GCA_963729915.1 of uncultured Acidobacteriota bacterium. Lineage (GTDB taxonomy): Bacteria > Acidobacteriota > Terriglobia > Terriglobales > Acidobacteriaceae > Telmatobacter. The sequence continues at coordinate 171,425 of CAVSQE010000003.1, forward strand.
TTCACATCGACAGCTCGAGAGACGGCCTCATCCAATCCTCCGGCCGCCGACTTCATGCGCATCTCTTCAATCTCGCGCCGCAGCTTCTTCAGCTCGTCTTCTTGCGAAGCGAATTTCGCCTTCAGCCCCTCCGAAAGATTCTCGACCGATGGAACAAATTGCCCCGCCACCTGCGCCAGCTCAAAGTCGCGCCGGAACGTGTCCAGCGACCCCAATCCGCTGATGGCCTCAATCCTGCGCACGCCGGAAGAAACCGACTCTTCGCCGGTCAGCTTGAACAGTCCGATCTCGCCCGTCGCCGCCGTGTGCGTGCCGCCGCACAGCTCCGTCGAGAAGCCGTCCGCGAGCCGCACCACCCTTACCTTGTCGCCGTACTTTTCGCCGAACAGCGCCATCGCGTGATATTCGCTCACCGCGACGTCGATGGGCACGTCCTCGAGCGTTTCGACTTTGGCGTTTTTGAGCACTTCGCGGTTGACGATATTTTCTATCTCCTGGAGCTCTTCGTCGGCCACTTGCGCAAAGTGCGAGAAGTCGAAGCGTAGCCGGTCCGGGTGCACCGCCGAACCCGCCTGCTTCACATGCGTTCCCAACACCTGGCGCAACGCCGCGTGCAGCAAATGCGTGCCGGTGTGATTGCGCTGGATCGCGTCGCGCCGCTCGCCGTTCACCTGCGTAGTCACCAGGTCGCCCACGGCAAGCCCCTGCTTCAAAATCGCTTTGTGCGCCCGCACGCCCTGCACCGGCAGCACGCAGCCCACGATTTCGGCAACAGTCGAGTTCCCATCAACGGTGAGAAAGACACCGAGATCACCAACCTGCCCGCCCGAGTCGCCGTAGAAACTGGTGTGGTCGAGGACGACTTCCACTTCATCGCCCGGCGAAGCCGCCGGAACACCCACGCCGCCCTTCACAATGGCCAGCACTTCGCAGTTGGTCGAAGTTAGTTGCCGATAGCCCTCAAACACCGTCTTCGGCAAATCGCGAAATGCAGGACTCGCCGTCTTCTGCGATCCGCCCTTCCACGATGCCCGAGCGCGCGCCTGCTCTTCGGCTCGCGCGGCTTCAAAACCCTTGAGGTCAACCTCAACTGCAAGATCACGTGCAGCATCCACTATGAAATCCAGCGGTAAGCCGTATGTCTCATAGAGATGGAAAGCTGTTTCCCCCTCCAGAGCAACCCTGCCTTGCTGGCCCGTCACATAGAACACGAATCCGACTCCCCATTGGATGGCTTCGGTTCTTCTCGGGTCTGCGATGCCAGTTCGGAGCAATTGGAGATATTCCCTGTTGATCGCATTTGCGTCGATTGCATTCCCATGTTCAGCAATAAGCTGCGTGACCATCCTTCCGACCGCTAGCGCAAGTTCGAAGTCCAGCCGGCTGCTCCCCTCCTTCAGCACGCGGTCGAATTGCTTCTCTTCGGCTTCCACCACCTTCGCCACGCGCTCCGCCGAATCCTTCAACTCCGGATACGCACCCTGCATCAGATCCCGCACCGCAAACACCATCTCAAACAGGAACGGCTTTTCCTGTCCCAACAATCTGCCGTGACGTATTGCGCGGCGCATGATCTTGCGCAGCACATACCCGCGTCCCTCGTTCGACGGCACCACACCGTCACCGATCAGGAAAGTCGCGGCCCGTGCATGATCGGCAATGATCCGCAGGCTCGCGGACTCGAGCCGCTGTTTCTCGTAACGCAAACGGAGCTCTTCTTCCGGTGGCCGGGGAGGAAGCTCGGCGGAAACCTCTCTCGCAAACAGCTCGCTGTACTTGAATTTCGTGAATTCCGCCGCCTTCTCAATCAACGGCGTAAACAAATCCGTTTCGAAGTTCGAAATCTTCCCCTGCAGCACCGCCGCCACGCGCTCAAGGCCCATTCCCGTATCGATCGAGGGCTTGGGTAGAGGCGTCAGCTTGTACGCCGTCTTGCCCGAAGCATCTATTGCGGCAGAACGATCAAACTGCATGAAAACTAAATTCCAGATCTCCACGTAGCGAGCATCGTCGTGCCCGAACGGCTTGTCAACACCGGGAGTCTCGGCAGCCTCGATCCCCATGTCGTAGAAGATCTCGCTGCACGGCCCGCACGGCCCCGTCTCGCCCATCTGCCAGAAATTGTCTTTGAGGCCGTATTGAAAGATGCGGTCCTTGGCGACGCCCGTCTCGATCCAGAACTGTTCGGCCTCGTCGTCGCGCGGGACGTTCCAACCCGCGGAGTCGGCGCCCTCGAAGATCGTTACGTACAGCCGGTCTTTGGGAAGGCCCATCCATTCGGGGCTGGTCACTAGCTCCCACGCGAACTGGATCGCGTCGCGCTTGAAGTAGTCGCCAAATGAGAAGTTGCCCAACATCTCGAAGAACGTATGATGCCGGCGCGTAAAGCCCACATTCTCCAAATCGTTATGCTTGCCGCCCGCACGCACGCACTTCTGGCTGGTCGTGGCCCGCGTATACTCCCGCTTCTCCGCGCCCAGAAAAAGGTCTTTGAACTGGTTCATGCCCGCGTTGGTAAACAGCAGGGTCGGATCATTGGCAGGCACCAGCGAGGAAGAGTGCACACGACGGTGCCCCTTCGTCTCAAAGAAGTGCAGAAACAGCTCGCGTATCTCATTTCCCGAGCGAAATTGCATAGCTTTTAGTGTATCTATCCCCGGTCCCCAAATGCGAGGGACCGGGGGCACCCCGCTGGTGTGGTGTCCCAGAAGTTCTATGCGGAACTCGGCATCCCGAAATGCAGGTCCTTCGACTCCGTTTGGCCCAAAATGGCCAAACGTTGCTCAGGATGACATCCGATTTAAGTGCTCAGGATGACCGCAGCGTTTATGTTGCGAACTTCAGGGACAGAACACTAGAAGCCAGGAACCAGCAGCTAGAAGCTGTTCTTCGCTTCACTCTTCCCGGGTTTCCGCTTCCATATTCTCCAGCCCGGCCAGCTCTTCTTCCGGCACGTCCCACCGGCGCAGAATCTTGTAGATCGTTCCCGTCGCGAATCCTGCCGTCATCAACCGCCGCACCACGCGCGCCGTGTCCTTCGGACTCTCAGGCTTTGGAATGCGTTTCCGGCTCAGATACTCGCGCGCCAGGGTCTCCTCGTTGGTCTCGCCGTAGCGCGCGCCCACCGCTTCTTCAATCACCTCGGCGCGAACGCCCTTCTGCTGCAGATCGTTGCGCACGCGCCGCGCGCCCAGCTTCTCGTTCTGCTGCCGCAGCCGCGCGTAGGTCTCGGCAAAGGACTTATCGTCCAGATAATGGTTTTGTTTGAGTCGTGCCAGGACGGCCTGCACCGCGGCCTCGCCGTGCTCGCCCGGCTCCGCCCGCGTCCCCATCAGCCGCCGCAACTCCGCCTCGGTCCGCATCTGACGGCCCAGCGCCTTCACGGCATAGTCGTACAGACCCGCTTCGCCGAGCGGCTCCTTCTTCTTCGCGGCTTTTCTTCCAAATGGCATCGTGCTTTCGCGCCTGCGTTCCTATATCCCTGGTCCTTACGTCCCGAGTCGGCATCGACATATAGATGAGGCAAACGTTTCTGAAATTGTGCGCTGAGAGCCGTCTCGCCGACAAGAGACAACCGCAGGTCCTTCGACTCCGCAGGTGCAAAAAGCCGCACCTGCTTCGCTCAGGATGACAGCATTTTTATTTATCAGGCATTTACATGCTGACTAGATGTCGATACGCCCTAGTCCCTGCTTTTCGTCCACTCATCGACCCAATCGTTCACCGTCTTCCACCAGAGCTGCGAGTTCTGCGGCTTCAGCACCCAGTGGCCCTCATCGGGAAAGTACAGCATCTTCGACGGCACGCCCAGCATCTGCAGCGTGTCGAAGAGCTGGAACCCTTCGCTCACATCGAGCCGGTAATCCAACTGCCCATGCACGACCAGCGTCGGCGTTTTGAAGTTTTTGGCATAGAGCGACGGCGACCACTTCCTGTAGGGATTCTCAGCGTCGGGCTTGCCGTAGTAGTCCCACGGATGCCCCTTGAACTCCCAGATGTTGAACCAGTCTTCCTCTGTTGTGCCGAAGGCCGACTCGGCATTGAACATGCCGTCGTGGCTCACGATGCATTTGAAGCGGTTGGTGTGTCCCAGCACCCAGTTCGCCATGTAGCCGCCGTAGCTTGCGCCCAGTGCGCACTCGCGATCCTTGTCGATGAAGGGGTAATGCTGTTCCGTGTAATCTAGCCCCGTCATCAGGTCGGTAAACGGCTTGCCGCCCCAGTCGCCGTTCACGCCGTCCACAATTGCCTGCCCGTAGCCCGTTGACCCGCGCATGTTGATCATGATCACGACGTAGCCGTTCGCGGCAAACAGCTCCGCGTTCCAGCGGTAGCTCCAATCGTCGCCCCAGTTCCCCTCCGGCCCGCCATGAATCAGAAACTTTACCGGATATTTCTTCGTCGCATCGAAACCTGGCGGGCGAATCAGGAAACCCTCGAGCTTCGTTCCGTCCTTGGCGGTGAACCAGAATGACTCCATCTTGGGCAGATCGAGCTGCGCCAGCAGCGCGTTGTTGAGGTGAGTGACGAATTGCGGGAGGTGACTGGCTCCAGGCAGACAGTCAATGAGGCTGTCATAGTGCGCGGCCTCCGAACTCCAAAAGCCGTTGAAGCCGGGTTGCAAATGAAGTCTGTCTCTCGCCGGACACGGGCCAAAAGCCGCCGCCTTGCTCTCGGTTGTGGACATCACCTCCGCGGGAAGGTCCACCTTCATTACTGTGGCGAAGAGCCCGACACTATCACATCCTTCGACACAGAAATGACCGGGAGGGGGCAAGGGATTGTGGTAGAACGGGTGTAAATCACTGTACTCCGCTCCGCTGGCGATGAGTTTCAAATCGCCATTCAGTGGTCTCGTGGCATAGACGCTCTCCTCGCCATGACGTGCGGCCGTGAAGTAAATCTCTGGTACGAAACCGACAGGAACCCAGGCAAACTCATCTACCCAGTAGTCGAAATCGGGCAGAACGTCCTTAATCATCGGATTCGCGCCACGGTAGTAGAGTACGAGCCGGAATTTATCGCTCTCGTAGCCAGCGCGGACCTGCGAACGCCAAGCGAGATATTTCCCATCCGGCGAATACGCCGGATCAAAGTTCCCGCCCGCCGACGTGCTTATTCTCCTGCCTTTGGACGAGGGATCAGTCAAGTCCAACGTGAAGATGCTGGCGCTGGTCGAGATCGCCGGATTGTCGACGAGCTTCTCCGTAAACGCCAGCTCCTTTGCATCTGGCGAGAAATTGCACCCGCAGCCGCTCCCTTCCAACGAAAACGGCGGCACGTCGTGCGTATCCTCCGGATTCAGATCGCGCATTCCGCCGCCATCAACTGAAACCAGGAACAAGTGCGAACGCTTATACCCTGTGTAGTGGTCCCAGTGGCGATACAAAAGGTGCGTGAAGATTTGCGCCTTCACCGGGCTCGCGGCCAATGCCGCATCCAGCTCTGCGTTGCACTGGTTGCCCGTCTTGAAATCCGCCATCGTAATCGCTGGGCAATCGGGATACACGGCCGACGTGAACACAATCGACTTCATGTCCGGCGACCACTTAGCATTGCCCGCCCCCGTCGCAATCGCAGTCAGCTTGCGGGCGTGGCTCGTCGCACCAGTCGCCGCATCGAAGTCCGCAATCCAGATTTGCTGGCCGCCTTCGCGACCCGAGAGGAACAGAATCCGTTTGCTGTCTGGCGCGAACTGCACGCCGCTATCGCCGGCCTCGCCCATCGCCAGCTTGAACGGGGCCGAACTCTCGGACGCCGGGCCCGCAATCGCCTGCATCCACAATTCCATTGTTTTTGTGTTTTGGACGAGATTTGCGGTCGTTACGGAGTACGCCAGCCACTTCCCGTCGGGCGAAACGGCAGTATCTCCCAGCCGCTTCATCGCCATCATGTCTTCGAAAGTCATTGGCCGCTTAGCGGCAGGGGTCGTGGGGCGCGCGGCGGCCGCAGGTTGCGACCCCGCCGGCGAAGTTCCGCCCACAGGAACGCTGTTTTGAGCTGAACTGAAGCCGGGAAATAAGAAAAGAGCGGCAGAAACCAGAAAAGTTGAACCAAGACGCATGGCAACCCTCATCGCGCGGAGCGAAACCCTAACTTCGCGAAGAGAAAGTGTACACCTGCAAGGACTTTCGGATCGCGCTCCGCCCCGCAAAGAAATTTACTGGGATTTGCATATAATTTCGCCCTTCCGGCGCACAATCGTTCTATGAGTTGCTCCCAGGCCAGGCAATTCATCCGCACTCCCAATTCTTCGATGCCTTGTTGGCCAGATACCACTCCCTGGCCACCCCCTCCCCCCTCCCCGGCACGAGCAGGAAGCCAGGAGCTAGAAGCTAGAGGCTAGAAGCTGGCGAAGCCCCCCTCCCCTGGTCGGGCGACCACGCACCACGGCCCACGATCCACGAACTACAGCACCCTGATTCGTCGCCCAAAAAACGAGTTGTGAAACTGTGAAACCCGTAAGCAAAGCAAAATCAGCCGCTTACGCGACAAAATCTCACAGCCTCACACTTTGTGCGTTTCTGTGAGATTGTGCGATCGGCGCGCAGCCAACGGTTCAGTTCTTCACTTGGCTTCGTTCCCGATCAGCCGAAACGTGATCGTTCCCCAGAACAGCCGCGCGCGCATCTGCACCGGCAAATGCCGCTCGTCATCCGTGTACCAGATCCAGATGTCGCCGCGGTTTCTCACCACGCCCGCATCCGCGGTAGGCTGCACGCGCAGCGTTTTGAACGTGCCGAGCGTGGTCTTGATCTCTTCGCGTCCCTCGACCTTCATCGTCACCGGCACGGTGCGCATGCCATCGACGACGGGAATCACAAAGTTGTGGCCCAGCGTCATCGGCTGCGACGAGGCGTAGAACACGCCGGTCAGCAGGTCGGTGAGACAGCCGTTGACTGCCGCTTCCAGGTGCTTGGTCTGTCCTGTCACCTGGTTCTTCTCATCCAGAACCGACTTCGCACTCCCATAGTCCAGCCGCAGCGTGGAGTTGATCTGCCGGCGTCCTTCCACAGTCTGCTTGTCGAAGTCGTACGTGCAGCCGCGCACGCGGTCGAAGTTGGACTGGAAGTGGTCCGACACGTGAAACAGCAGGTTGATGGCGCCCATGGTGTCGGCCGAGGCGGCGATACGCTCGCGGTCGCCGGCCTGCTCAAAGTGGACGACCGCGGTGCCCGCGGGAAAGACGCGCCAATCCACGGCGTAAGTGAGGGTTTGCTTCTGGGGAAAGCTGTAGCCGGAGCGCGGCGGCGCAAGCATGCTGGCCTGTTGGCCAAAGGCTGCTGCTGCCAGGGCTAAAGCGCAAAAGAGGCTGACTGCGTTGGCACGTGTCTTCAATGTACGGCACGGTTCCTTATGGGTTAGAGCGATCCTGTTTTGTTGGACTCTGTGGTTGCGCAAAGTGCTTACCGGTACCGGTCGAGGAGTGCCTCCAGCGCCGGCCGCAGATAGAGCAAACTCAAGTACAGCAGTGCGGCCCCTATTGCAGCATTGTACTCGCGGTGCTTGCGATAGAGGGCGAAGGAGAAACCTCCGGAAGAAGCATCGGCGGCCTCTACATCGAGCACATCTGCCTCACTGCTTTGGGCTTTGGCCGGAGTGAGGCGTGGAATGAGCCGGGGAACCCGTTGGCAATAGTCCTCGAAGCCAGGAAATGTATCGTGGAGAAATCGTTCTTCCGAAGCGATCACGGGAATGTAGATGATGGCGAAGCCTGCTGCGAGCAGCAGTGCCAGCGGCCAACTGAGCAGCGCCACGGCAAAGCCCGCGGCAATCATCATCGAACCCAGGTAGAGCGGATTGCGCGTGTAGGCGTACGGACCGGTTACTGCAAGCTCGCGATTTTTCTTGACCGTCCCCGATGCGGCGGCGCGCAACACCAAGCCTGGCAACACAAGCGCCAGGCTCCACGCGATGGCGACTGGGTGCGCAGGACGGCGGGCGACTTCAAAAACATAGACCGCAGCGGTAACAAAGCCCAGCGGCACGCGAATCCGCCGCGCCCCCCACTGCCACTGCGTGGGGCAGCCTTTTGGACGAGATTTGTGGGAAGTCACTTGGCCCCCTCCTCCGCAAGAAGTTCGTCGGCGGCCTTTAAAACATCTTCCGGCGTGATCGTCAGCAGGCCTGGTTCGGGGGCGTCGCGGCGGGAGTGGTCGCGGCGACTTTCGGGATTGCGCAGGACGCGGGCGCACGTGCCATAAGGCCCATTGCGGCTGGGATCGGTGGGTCCGTAAATGCCCACTACCGGCCGGCCGAGAGCGCTGGCCAGATGGATCGGCCCCGTGTCTCCGCCAATGCAGAGTGCGATGCGGCGCGTGAGCGCAATCAACTGTGGAAGCGTGGTGGTGACTGGAATTGCGTTGCCTCCGACTGTAATGGGCGCGGCCAGCGATTCTTCTCCGGGGGCAGCGTTGACCAGGACCTGCATACCGCGCTCTTTCAGCCCTTTAGCGGCAGCCGCGTAACGCTCGGGCGGCCAGCGCTTGGCGCCCCAACCTGCTCCGGGGATGATCAACGCCAGCGGCCCCGCTTTGTCTGGAGCCACGCGCTCCGCGAGCCAACTGCCGCACCATCTCTCCGCCTCGGGGTCGATGGGCAGTAAAGGAGCGGTGGCCGAAAGAGGATCGCCGGCCACGGCCGAGGCCAACTCCACATCCTGTTCAATCACGTGCGCGCCGTGCGTCACAATGCGCTCGGTGAAGAACCAGTGCGCAGGCCACTCGCGCGGCCGGGCTTCGCCGATGCGGCGCACGCAACCGGTCATGCGGCCAATGACGGCCGAGCGAATGGCTCCCTGCAGGTCGAGCACCGCGTTGTACTGGGCGGCGCGCAGTTCACGGCGCAACTCCTTGATCTGGCTTAGGGTCTTGCCGTTCAACGGATGGCGCTTCCAGGCGCGGCTGGCGGCAAAATGCAGCCGGTCGACAACCGGCATGGCGCTGCCGCGGGCCGGGCTGATCCCTGCTCTTAGCAACGCCTGCCAGCGCGGCTCGACCACCCAGCCGATCTGCCAGGAAGGATGCGCCTGCCGCAGCGCCGTCACCGCGGGCAGCGCGTGGAGAATGTCGCCCATGGCGCCGAGACGGACCACGAGCAGGCGAAAACTGGACTGCGTGTGCAAGGTTCAATTTTCGCACAGCGCCGAAGGGGGAAATATCCCCCTTCTCCGATTCCCGGTTATCGGCGATCGGCCTTCAGCACCGTCTCGCCCGGGTTTATTTCGCGGTGGGAGAGGGCAGGTAGCTTACATCGGGCTCGTAGCGATAGATGATGTACTGACTTTGCACGATCAGTCCGCGGACCTTGCTCAGCAGAGCCTGGTACTCGTCTTTGCTGAGTCCTTTTTGAGCACCAATGCCGCCATCGAGATCGGCCCAGTTGGTGAATCCGGTGACGGAGACGAATTCCGGACCGAAGACACCAAAGCGCTTCTCGGCAAAGTTATAGCTTTTCGGTGCGGCCCTGGTGACGGCTGGCAGGATTTCGTTTTTCTGGAGGTCGAGATACTCATGGTACTTATCGGCGCGCACCTGGGTAACGAGAACCCGAATCATCTTGGGCACGTCGCCGGTATCGGGCAGGCTGAGTTCTGGCATGACGACGTCGATGTCGCGGTGCCAGCTCTCGGTGCAATCGATGATGCGTATGCTGATGCGTGTAAGGTCGGCGGCGTGATCTTTTAGCTTGGGGTCGGAATCGATGGAGGCGTCGAGGTCGGCCCACTTGGAGTACATCTGCACGCGTGCGTACTCATGGGCGCCGGTGAGCCCAACCCACATGGAGCTATAGCGGTCCGATCCGGCTTTGGCCAAGATGGCGTTGTATTCCTTGATTGCGGCCTGAAAATCGCCGATGCGGTCGGGCTTGACGGTGTAGAACGTGACGCTCCGGATGTTTTCATCCTGAGCAGAGGCTGGCGTAACCAGCGTTGCGCTCGCGACAACTGCCATCGCGCAGATGAAAAGGCAGAAAACTCTTCTTTGGATCCAAATCATGAATAACCTCCGGGTTGCAGGCGCAGGGTGCGGTTGCAACACTTGAAGGTCCGGCATTGCAGCCGGGCGTGATTGGAATGAAGGCCTTCGCCAACAAGGGGAGCGTGCGGGGTCTTCGAAAATGGTGACGTACGGAGCCCGTGGGGATTTGGGAACTCGCTGAGTATACGCCACCGGTCAGGTGCCAGGGGTCGTTGTTCGGCGAACTTTCCTAAGTGCAGGTCCTTCACCTCGTTCCCGCTCAGGATGGCAGCTTATCGGCAAGGGTTGGCGCCTCCGGCGATTATTCTGGAATGTGACGGCCAAGCCAACCATTCGCCCGAAAACGCCGCGCAGGAAGGTTTCCCTGCGATCGATTCTGCTATGGCTGGCGATCGGCCTGGGCGCTTGCTGGCTGCTGGCCGCGCTGACGTTAGTTGCGGCCAAGTGGATCGACCCGCCGACCACCGCGGTACACATGGAGCGGCGCGTCGAGGCCTGGATCCATCACAAGCCCTATCACCTGCGCTACCAATTTGTTCCCCTGAGCCAGATTTCGCCCAATTTGCAGCACGCCGTCATCGCCGCCGAGGACGAGCGCTTCTACCAGCACCATGGCTTCGACTGGCAAGCGATGGAGATCGCCGCCGAAGACGATATGCAGGGCGGCCGTCGCATCCGCGGCGGATCGACGATTACGCAGCAGTTGGTGAAGAACTTGTTCTTCGGCACGGGCCGCTCGATTTTGCGCAAGGGCGCGGAGTTCACGCTGGTGCCTCTGGCCGAACTCGTGCTCGGCAAGCAGCGCATTCTGGAGCTCTATCTGAACGAGGTGGAGTGGGGCCCGGGAATTTACGGCGTGGAGGCGGCGAGCCGCGCATACTACGGAACTTCCGCGCGGAAGATCAACCGGGACGAGGCGGCGCGACTGGCCGCGGTGTTGCCGTTACCGCTGAAGCGGCGTCCCGACCGCATGGATCACTACAGCGAGATCATCCTGGACCACATGCGGGAGATGGGGTGGTAGGAGAAGCGGCAGCGGAGCTAGCTTCTATCGCTGGAACAGATCGATCGGCTGCGTAAAGTCCGTGACCCGGATGTGCTTTGCCAGCACCGGGTGCTGGCGCTCGAGGGCTAAAAACATTTCCCAGGCCACGCGGCGATAGCTGAAGTGGCCGGCAGGGCCGGAACGCAGCTCGGTAATGTACTGGGCCTCGGCGAAATCCATTTTGAAAAGCGAGCGGATGCGGGTGGCCAGAGGGAAGAGATACTGCGCCGATTGCGCGGCCTCGGGAGCGGAGCCGGCGGCGATTTCGGCGGCGGCGTGGTGCGCGGATTCGATGGCGGAGCGGTAATCGTCGAGGACGCCAGCCGCGGCCAGAATATCGAAGTCGTTCTGCGGTCCGGCGGGCAGGTCGCCCGCGCCCGGAGTCTCGTAGCCGTGCTGCGACGTGAATCCCTGGATGATTTGCGTGCAGCGGCGATGGCGGTGCATGTCGCGGAAGCCGCCGATGTCCATGAGTAAATCGAATCGCAGCGCGGCTCCGGCGTGAAACGCGCGAAGCAACTCGTCGTGACGGCCACGGTGCCTCACCCCCAGCTCGATGATTTCGTTGATGCGTGCGACGGGGAACGAAGCTACGAGGTCACGGATCTGGCGGTAGGAGTGGTGGCTGACGGGATAGAGGAGCGTCGCCGCAAGTTCGACTTCGAGTGATTCGGTGCGCTCCACCAAATCCACCATTGCGTGGGGCAGCCCTTTGGAGAAGAGCGGTGCGAGAACTTCGATTGCCGCTTGCGCCAACTCGGCTTGCGATTGAATGAGGTAGGGATTGGGCTGGGCGTACTTGACCAGCGTGGGCGCAGTGCGGATCTCGCGCGTGAAAAGGGCGGCGGCTTCAGCAGCGAGAGGGCCGCAGGCTTCGCCCGCGGCGGAGAGTTTATCGATGAATGCCTGGGCGGCGCGGGCGTTCAGGTTCCAGGCAGGGCCGATAGCGGCCTCGCGCAGTTTCTCACCCAGCAGGCGTACTTCGGCGATAGGGCTGGAGAGCAGCCGCGAAACCTGGGTTTCAAGCGTGCGGGCACTCACAATTTGCCCAAGTGACGTGTTGGTGGCCAGCGGCAACAGGTAGCGGGCGACGTCGAAGGCGCGGGCGCGGAGTGTGCGCTCGTAGGCCTCGGGCTTGAGGGTCTCGGGGCGCGCGACGCGGCCGCGCAGCAGGTCGAAGAACCGAGGCAGAAACGCGCTGGTAGGCGCCGAAGAGACTTTCTATGGTCTTGGAATAGAGAGTCGCCGAAGCGGTGTCTTCTCCAAAACCAGGGAAAAACCAGCCGGATTCAAGAAAGTTCTGGTAGCGCGTGGAGCGCTCCTGGCCGTCCCAGCGGGCCTCGTCGACGAGCACGATGGCAGCCAGCAGGCTCAGCCGCTCGACCGCAAAGGCGATGTGGGCCAGGTCGGCGATGGAGCGATGGCCGTACTGAAAATAAAAGGTATTCAGGAACTGCTCGGCGCGCTGGGCGCTGATCTCGTTCAGGGACTCCCGCATGGAGAGCGAAGAGCGGGAGTATTTGGCCATGGCGAAGGCGAGGATCTCGGGATCGGCGCCATGAACGGCGAAAACTTCAGACTGCGTGCGGGCGCCCGGAGGCAGAAAAGATTCACTGGACATGAGGATCGTCTCGCGGACAGAATACGTCATAGAGCCTGTTCTTCACTTTGGAGACTGCAAAGGTGAATAATAGATCGTAGCCGGAAGGCGAAGCGCCCAAAAGAGCGCGACCCCGGAGAGAAGCGCGGGAGCGTCGACACGCGCGCTTTGGGACAGGAGTTTTTGGTGCGGGAGTTCTTGGTGCGGACGTCGCACAAACCGCGGCCTTTGCCGCCGGGTCGTTGGGCTATGACCCAGCGCTGGAACGATCTCCTTTTTGCACACTGGCCGATTGCGGGCTCCGTAATGGACGCATTGCTTCCCGATTGGCTAGAAGCCGATTCCTATCAAGGTTCGGCGTGGCTGGGAGCCGTGCCCTTCTGGCTGGACCGCATCAAAATCCGCGGCGTACCGTCCATTCCGGGGCTGCGCAACTTTCCTGACCTCAATTTGCGGACCTATGTGCGCGACCGGTTCACGGGAACGCCGGGAATCTACTGTTTTTCCGTCGATTCCAGCAATCTGTTGGCGGTTGCGGTGGCGCATGTCGCCTATCACCTGCCTTACAAGCTGGCGGAAATGCACCTCGAGCAGCGGTCGGAACGGGAGTTCGCGTTTTACAGCCGGCGGCGGTTCTCGCGACCCCAAGTGATCTTCAAAGCGCGCTACCGGGGATTGGGGCCGACGCACAAGACAGCGGAGATTCCGCCGGGATCGCTCGAATACTTCTTTTCCGAGCGCAGTTGCGTGTTCAGCACCAACCGGGCCGGACAGCCGATCCGCGCTAACTTGCACCACGTGCCCTGGCCGCTTGAGGAAGCGGAAGCGGAGATCGAGCGCAACGATCTGGCGACGGCGGTAGGCATTGAGTTGCCGAAGATGGAGCCCGTCCTGCACTATTCGCGGCGCCTAGCGGTCTACATCTGGCCGGCGGAGCTGGTGCACACCGCATTGGCGGCGCGGCCGGTCGCGGTCGCGGCTACGCCCACCTAAAAGTAAAGGAAAAGCAGGGATTGGCATGCTACTATTCCGGCTGCGCCGTCCACTACTCTATTCGTTCTTGCTCGCGTGGCTCGCGTTGAGCTGTGCGCACGCGACGAGTGTCCTTATTATTTACGGGCGAGGCGAACTGTTTGTTGGGACCGACGGAGGATGGACGCGTCATTCACTCAGCGGCACAGGCGCTCCCGTTCCACATTGCAAGCTCGAACAATATGGTGGAGTTTTCGTGGCGCACGCCGGCGGAGCCTACCTTACCGCTCATGACGTGAAAGGCAAGCTCGCAGTCGTTCTCGACATCCGTCCTATTGTGGAAGCGGCGATGCAGACGACGGGCGGATTAAATGCTAAGGCCAATGCTCTTGATCTGAGCTTCTGGCGCACTTATCAGAGGGTAGTTCACGAAGTGGCCTCTTGGCCCGCGTCTGCGATACGCGACGAACTTATCGATCAACTTGGTTTGGAGGAGTTTGCTGTTGTTGGAGTAGGCCAGGATGGGAAACCTAGGGCAGTGGTGCTCGGCTACTACGAAGACTTTGACGCCGGAAGCACCCCAACCCGGACGAGAACAGAGACTCCGAGCGACGCTACGAGCCAACTCACTCCGAGCGCATTTACTCTGGGGTATAGCGAAGCAAAAGACTGGCTCCGCCTTACCGAATCAACAGATATTCCGTTGACCATCAAGGAATACCTGACAGGAGAAACAGAATTTCATCCTTCGGCAGTGATACCCCCATATACCATTCTCAAGGTTTCCGCGACGGGAGTTTCGGTTATTAACGCAGGTAGCTGCATGTATCCTCATATGAAGTAAGTGGCAAAACGCAGCGTTCCTTGAAGATATCGGGATCGCCTGACCGCTTCCCCCTTCCTCCATCACTCATTCGCTTGCGCCCTTTATAATCACCACTGGAAAGGCGTAGCTCGCCTCAATGAGCTTTCGCAGAGGTCAACAGAAAACATGGGTGATTTGCAGGGAAGAATTGCGCTGGTCACGGGCGGAGCGCAGGGCATTGGACGCGCGATTGCCGAGGAGCTGGCTGCGGCCGGCGCCGTGATCGTACTGGCCGACGTGAACGAGGCCAAGCTGGCGGAGACCGTGGCCGAGATGAAGGCCCAGGGGATCGATGCCTCGGCGTTCACGGTGAACGTGTCGAACCAGGAGTCGATTGAGGCCGGGGCCAAGGCCATCATTGAGAAGTTCGGGAAGATCGAAATTCTCGTGAACAACGCGGGCATTACGCGCGACAATCTGATGCTGCGCATGAAGCTCGCGGACTGGGACCTGGTGCTGAGCATCAACCTGACGGGAGCTTTTCTGCTGACGCAGGCGCTGCTGAGCCCCATGCTGAAGAACCGCTGGGGACGCATTGTGAACATCGCCAGCGTTGTGGGACGCGCGGGACAGGCTGGCCAGGTGAACTACGCGGCGTCGAAGGCGGGCCTGATCGGGCTTACGCGGTCGCTGGCGCGCGAGGTGGCCTCGCGGAACATTACCGTGAACGCAGTAGCGCCGGGATACATTGAAACCCCCATGACGGCGGTGCTGAGCGAAGAGGTGTCCAAGGCCATGCTGGCGACGGTTCCCCTCGGACGCCGTGGCACGCCCAAGGATGTGGCGCAGGCGGTGAAGTTCCTGGCCTCGGACGCGGCGTCGTACATTACCGGCCACGTGCTGGATGTGAACGGCGGTATGTTCATGGGCGGGTAAGAAGTTTTTACCGTTGCCATAATAATGGAAGACCTTCCGAGCGCCCCGACCGATCCAGGATGGAGCGCTCGGCGCATTTTTGGACAACACTTTGAGAGGTCTTGCGGCCCGCCGATCGACGTTGCGAAGCCGCTGCATTTTGCATGAGATGCGCCGGCCGCAACGCTCTTGCCGCATGCGGCAAAGTTCATCCGCAGAACAATCCGCCTCCGCAAGATAAAAGAGTTTCCGGCCTGTGCTAGTATCCCTCCGAGTCTGATTTACATCAATCGGAGGGATGCTATGAACGAACCGGGTATTCCTACGCCTGTCTATGTATCGACTTCCGCCCCTCTGCCGCCGGGAGTTCTCACCTTCGGCCAGATCCTGGACCACATATACCGCCTAATGCGGACGCACTGGAAGCTCTTCTTCGGCATAGTGAGCGTTCCCGCGGCCGCTATTTTCCTGTTCACTGCGGCCGTGGTGAGTTTCGAGATGAAAATCTTTAGCACGCTCATGGCTGGCAATCCCATCTCGCCGTCAGCCTTTCCGCCGTATTTCATCGCGATCTTTCTCATCGGCGAGCCGCTTCTTCTCCTCGTTTGTGCGCTTTATCTGCCCGCCGCTATCCATGCCGCTGTTCAAGCCGATC
Organism: uncultured Acidobacteriota bacterium; assembly: GCA_963729915.1. Lineage (GTDB taxonomy): Bacteria > Acidobacteriota > Terriglobia > Terriglobales > Acidobacteriaceae > Telmatobacter. Next base: position 187,397 of record CAVSQE010000003.1, read on the forward strand.
GCGGGGGCACTGCCACCTTTCGCGAAGCCTATCGCGCGGCCTGGAGCCACTTTGGCCGTTACCTGTGGCTGTTGATTCTGTGGACCCTTTACCTGGCGGTGCCGATTGTCGTGCTCGCGGCGTCGATCGGGATTGGCACTGCGTTCGCACGGATGCACCACCTTCCGGCGAATGCCCCGATCTCCGGCTTCCCGTTCATCCTCATTCCGCTGATCGTGCTCATGTATCTGTGCGTGATCGCCTATTCCATCCTGATCATGTTGCGCTTCGCGCTGGCCTTCCCGGCCAGTATGGAAGAAAATCTGACGGCACGGGCGGCTCTCCGGCGCAGCGCCCAACTCACGCGCGGTTCCAAAGGACGCATCTTTCTGGTGATTCTGGTGGTCTACGCAGCCGTGTACGCGGTGCAACTTGCGTGCATGCTCGTCCTTGGCATCCTGGCATCGTTGGTCGCATTAGGAGCCATGTTGGCGCATGTCACTGTCGGATCTCCGGCATTCTTCACCCTCGTGGGCCTCGGCGTGCTGGGTTACGTGCTGATGATTGTCGTCACCGTTTTGCTCGTCTACTCGGCCCTGACCACCGCATTGGCCGTGCTCTACCACGACCAGCGCCGCCGCAAGGAGGGCAATTCGCCCGCTCCCGCAATGTAGCTTCGGCGGGTAGCGACGCCCACGTATACTGGCGCGTGGCTGGCAAGGCTGTGTGAACCAAGAGCGAACCAGCCGTCCGCCACGGAGGAATCATGTCCACGCTTCGCTACGCCGGGATCTGCCTGCTCGCGCTTTTTGTTGCCGCTGGATTTCTGTATGCACAAACCCCCGGCGATACAGGGACGGCCGCGGCCACGGTGACATCGCCCAACGGCCAGATCACGCTGCGCCTTTTCGCGGAGGACGGCGCCGCAAATGGCCTGCGCTACACGGTCAACTTTCACGGCAAGCCGCTCCTTGTCGCGTCCAAGCTGGGGCTGGATCTGGTCGGGCAACCCGCCCTAGGACCCGGCATGCGCAAAACCGGCGAGCAAGCGGAGAGCGCCGACGACACTTATACCCTCCCCGTGGGCAAGACACGAGAAGTACGCGACCACTACAACGGCGTGCGCGCGGATTTCGAAGATGCGACCGGACGCAAGCTTTCGATCGAAGTCAGGGCATTCGACGACGGCGTGGCGTTTCGCTATCTGGTTCCCAAACAGCCGGCGATTGGCCAAACGCGCATTGCGCACGAGCTGACGCAATTCTCCTTCGCCCAGGACGCTTCCACCTACCCGCTGATTCTGGATGGATATCAATCGTCGTGGGAGGACGAGTATCAACTGCGCAATGTGAGCGGGCTGCATGCGGACTGGCTCATCGGGCTGCCGTACCTTGCGAACGCGCCGGGCGTGGGATGGGTGGCCATCACCGAGACGGACATTGAGCACTACTCCGGCATGTACCTGCGTAAGGCAGAGGGGTTCGCCAGCCGCACGGTGCGTGCCGATCTGTCGCCGCACGAGGATCGCGCGGGCAATATCGATCCCAGCTATGCAGTGGAAACGGAAACTCCGTTCTCCAGCCCGTGGCGTGTGCTGATGATTGCCGATAAGCCCGGCAAGCTGATCGAATCGAACATCGTTCTCAATCTGAATCCGCCGTCGCAGATCGCCGACACCTCGTGGATCAAAGCGGGGAAATCGGCGTGGGACTGGTGGAGCGGCGACGCTGCGCCCAGCCTCTCCGTCAAGCCGGGCGTGAGCACCGAGATCATGAAGCACTACATCGACTTTGCGTCGGCGTCGGGCTTCCCCTACATGCTCATCGATGCGGGTTGGGAGGCCAAGGATCCGAGTGCTACAAGCGCGGAGCCGCGACTAGCCGATATCACCCACGTGTCGCCCAACATCGACATGCCCGTGCTTGTGCGCTACGCGAAAGAAAAGAATGTGAAGCTGTGGATCTGGGCGCATTGGACCTCGGTGGACAAGTACATGGACCAGGCGTTTCCGCTCTTTGAACAGTGGGGCATCGCGGGCGTGAAAATCGACTTCATGAATCGCGACGATCAATGGATGGTGGAGTGGTACCGGAAAGTAGTGGCCGCAGCCGCCGAGCATCATCTGATGATCGATTACCACGGCGCGTTCAAGCCGGACGGGTTGCGGCGCACCTATCCGAACCTGATGACGCGCGAAGGCGTGATGGGCAAGGAGTATCTGAAGGGACGGCGCGGGTGACACCGGCGCATAACGCGACGCTGCCCTTTACGCGCATGCTGGCCGGGCCCATGGATTACACGCCGGGCGCATTCAACAACACCAACCTGGAGCACTTTGTGGCGCAGCGTTTTATGCCCATGGGGCTGAACACGCGCGCCCAGGAGTTGGCCCTGTACGTCGTCTTCGAGAGCGAACTCGAGATGGTGTCGGATTACCCGGAGGCCTATGCGGGGCAAAAGGAATTCGATTTCATCAAGCGTGTTCCGTGCACGTGGGATGAGGTGCGGTCAATCGGCGGCATGCCAATGCAGTGGATCACGCTGGCGCGGCGCAGCGGCAACGATTGGTATGTGGGTTCGCTCACCGACTGGGACGCGCGTGACGTGAAGGTGTCGTTGAACTTTCTGGGCGATGGGAAATATGTAGCAGAGATCTACGCCGATGCGCCGGACGCAGCCGAGGAGCCGACGCACACGGTGCTGACCAAGCAGACGGTGGACCGCACGACGGTGCTCGACGTGCACATGGTTTCCGGCGGCGGCAACGCCATGTGGATCCATCCCGTGGAATAGTGGCCGGCAGATTAGTGGGAGGGCCTTATGCAAGCGGCGCGCCAGTGCCCGTGGCCGCCGATGCATGAGTGTTTTCACGGTCGTATTTCATTTTCGGGCCGGAATCGATTGAATTTCTTCCGGGAGTCTGAACCCTCGCGCCCGGAGGCGCATCTGAGAAAATGATGGCAGTGAATGCACGGTTTCAATTTAGCCTGAGGCGAACCGCGCCCGCGCTTTTTCTACTGGTTTTGGTGGAGATTTGTGCCGGAGCGAAGTGGGCGCAGGGGCAGAACCCGTCGTCGGCGGCTAATCCCTTTTACGGCAGCATCACCGTTCAGCCGGTGACGGGCGAGCCGCTCAAGTTGTCGCTGGACGACGCCGTACAACGGGGCCTGAAAAACAACCTGGGACTGCAAGAAGCACAGAACGGCGAGAAAACGCTGCATGGCATGAAGACCGAGGCGATGCAGGCGTTTTTGCCGACCATCTGGCTCACCGGCGACACCGGCTACTACATGCACAACCTGGCGGCGCTTGGTTTTGGGCCCAGCGTAATTGGCGAATTCTCGTCGTTGTTTCCCGGCGGCAAACCACCGGCAGGGCTCTCACTCATCACGCGCGACGATCTGACCGAAGGACAAATTCACTTTAACCAGATTCTGTTTTCCGGGCCGGTGATCGAAGGCTGGAAGGCAGCGGGCGCGGCGGAGCGGTCAGCATATTTCAACAAGATGTCGGCGCGCGGCGAGGTGGTGCAGCAGGTGGCAATCGCGTATCTGCGAGCCATTGCTGACCAATCCCAAGTGGAGAACGCAATGGCTCTGGTGGCCGAGGCGCAACTGTTGCTCGATCACGTACATGCGGCGCACGAAGCTGGGACCGCGGCCAATCTAGATGAGTTGCGCGCGCGCGTGCAGCTTGAAGCGCAACAGCAGGCTCTGATTGCAGCCCAGAATCAGCAAGGGAAAGATTTGATCCTGCTGAAGCGCGAGATCGGCATCGATCCCGGTGAGGAGATTACGCTCACCGATCCCGCGCCCTACAGCGACCTGGCCGAGCAAACTCCGGAAGAGGTGCGAGCGCTGGCTTACCGCAGCCGCCAGGACTACCAGAACCTGCGGAACCAGGCCGCGGAATACAAAGCCGTACACGCCGTCTATCGCAGCCAGCGGTTGCCCACGCTCAGCTTTTACAGCTACTACGGCACCAGCACCGTGAACGGCGCGGGTACGCATGGCGATTTCGTCGCCGCGGGGACGCTGAATTTTCCCATCTTCCGCGAAGCGCGGCTGCGCGGCGATGAAGATGCGTCCAAGGCGGAGATGGATTCGATCGACGCGCAGCTTGCCGATCTGCGCAACCACATCGACGAACAGGTGCGCGCGGCGCTGCTCGACGTGGGCGCGAACCAAAAGCTCGTCGACGTGGCGCGATCGAATGTGGACTTGGCCACGCGCGCGCTGAGCGACGAGACCGACCGCGTGAACGCGGGCGTCGATGACAATCTCCCCCTGGTGACGGCGCAGGCCACGCTGGCCACCGCCGACAATAACCTGGTCGAAAGTCTGTACCAATACAACGTGTCGAAGCTGCTGCTTGCGCGCGCCGCCGGCGTGCTGGAGCAGCAGTACCGGGTATATTTAGGGCGGTAGGCCGCCCGCTTTCTTGCAGTCACCAACACTCGTGAACGCATTCCTCATCCATTTAATGTAGAAGCCAGAGGAGCATTCCCCATGCCTCAGGAACTGAAGATCCTGTATTGCGTTGCGACGGATGCGGCTGCACTTGCCGCGCGCGCTGCGCAATATTTTGTGGAGCAGGCCGAGCGCGCCGTGGCCGCCCGCGGTCGCGCGAGGATTGCGATCAGCGGCGGGTCCACGCCCAAAGCCGCGTTTGCGCTGCTGGCCGACCCGGCCCAGCCGTGGCGGGCGCGCATGCCGTGGTCGAAGCTCGACCTGTGGTGGGTCGACGAGCGATGCGTACCGCCGGACGACCCTGATTCGAACTACCGCATAACGCGCGAGGCGATGCTGGACCACGTGCCGCTGCAGCCGGAGCAGATTCACCGCATGGAAGGCGAGCTGGAGCCGGAGGCAGCCGCGGCGCGGTACGAGTCGGAACTGCGCAACGGCTTCCGGCTGGAGGGCGCAGAACTTCCCCGATTCGATGTCGTGCAACTGGGGATGGGTCCAGATGGACACACTGCGTCTCTTTTTCCCCACACTCCGGCTCTGCACGAGCTGGGACGGCTGGCTGTGGCCAACCATGTGGAGGCCAAAGACGCGTGGCGGGTCACACTGACCTGGCCGGTGATCAACCGCGGATCGCAAGTCTTCTTCCTCATAGGTGGTACGGATAAAGCGCAGATTCTAAAAGAGGTATTCACGGGCACGCGCGATCCTGAGCGGCTGCCCAGCCAGTTGATCAGACCTGTGGGCGGTATACTGACGTTGCTTCTGGACCAGGCGGCAGCGGCCCTACTGCCTGCGCCTGATGCGCAACGCTGTGGGGTTCTCGAGAGGACGGAATGATTCTGGCAGGCGATGTAGGCGGCACCAAGGTTCATCTGGCGCTGTTTGATTTTATTGATGGTAATTTGAAGCATTCACGCGACAAGCAGGTCCCGGCCAAGGACTATCCGGGGCTGGAAGCGATCGTGAAGGAGTTTATCGTCTCCGAAAAAGTGACCGCGGCGTGCTTTGGCGTGCCGGGGCCGGTGCGGGAGGGGAGGCTGCGGCTCACCAACCTGCCCTGGACGCTGGACAGCCGTGAGCTGTCGCGCAACCTGAAGATTGATTACGTTTTTCTTATCAATGATTTGCAGGCGAACGGGTACGGCATCGCCGAGCTTGGGCCGGAGCAGACTTACACCTTGAGCGAGGGCGATGCCCGGCAGGTGGGAAACCGCGCGTTGATCTCGGCGGGAACGGGGCTGGGCGAGGCGTTCTTAGTTTTCGATGGGCGCGATTACGTGCCTTACCCGTCCGAGGGCGGCCACTCGGACTACGCGCCGCGCAACGAGGACGAAATCGACCTGCTGCGCTTTCTGCGCCAGAAATACGATGGGCGCATCAGCTTTGAGCGCGTGGTGAGCGGCCAGGGACTGACCAACTGTTACGAGTTTCTGCGCGAGGTGAGGGGCATGGAAGAGCCGGCTTGGCTGGCGGAGCGCATGACCCAGGAAGATCCCAACGCGGCCATCACGGAAGCGGCGCTGAACGCCAAGAGCGCGATCTGCGAGAGGGCGCTGGATATGTTTGTTTCGGCCTACGGCGCAGAGGCCGGCAATCTGGCGCTGAAGATTCTGTCGGTAGGCGGGCTGTATGTGGGCGGCGGCATCGCGCCGCGCATTCTGGAGAAGTTGAAGGACGGAACCTTCATGAAGGCCTTCACAGACAAGGGACGCCTGAGCCAGTTACTGGTGAATACGCCGGTGCGCGTGATTCTGGAGAGCCGCACTGCGCTGATCGGCGCGGCCGCATACGCCGAGGCGCGCGCCGCAGAGCTGAGCGGCATTTCGCCGCGTGCAGGCAGCGTGAAGTTTTAGCGTAGCGCTCAAAGAGCAAGCCCCGCGCAAGAAGGAGATCGAACCCTGATGCGATGGCTCGGTGGGTGGATTCTTCGCGTGCTTGCCGCATTTGTGGTCGTGGTGATTGTCTCCTTTGCGATCGACTGGATCTTCTACGTCCTGCGAGGATCGCCACAGTCCAGCGTGACGGTGAGTCAATTCATGTCGGTTCCGCTTAAAGGCCAAAAGACGGAGTATGACTTTCTGGGAACCGAAGACGTTGCCTGCGACCTCGCACTGTTTCCTCACGGCGGAGAAACGCCGTGCTGGTACCTTAAGAGCCATTCCAATCAGTGGGAGAACGTGGGAACGCCGGCATACTGAGCGCGCTGCACGGCGCGCCATCCCACGCTGCTGCGCCGTAAACATCCCTAGGTGATGAGAGTCACGCCTGAAGAATCCAGAATGCGCCTAGGATCGAAGGGTATTTCCCCCCGACGGTCTCGTCATGTATAGCCGCACACAAAACGAAAACGGCAGCTACAACTCGCGTTGCCTCGACTGCTTTATGACCATCGCTTCGTGCGTGGAGACGGAGAACGAACTCGACGTGCGCGAGGCGCATCATATGTGCCCGGAAAAGGCCTTGGCGCAAATGCTGGCACAGGACCGGGCAGCCGCCGCACACGTGGCCCGCAACTGACACGAGAATTCCAGCCCCCGCCGTTACCTCACTGTCGCTCCGCCCTTGAGATGCGCGATCGCTCGCTCTAACTCCGGGTCCGGCCTCAGGCGGTCGGCTTCTTCCAGGTGACGCAGCGCCTCGGGGAGGCGACCGGGGATACCGGAGAGCGCCACGCCCAGGTTCAACTGTGCGTCGGCAAAATCTGGCCTCAGTCGAACGGCGACTTCAAAGTGGGCAATGGCCTCGCGTTGACGCTCGGGGAAACTGGAGAGCGCGACCCCCAGGTTGTTCTCGGCATCGGCATCGTTGGGATCGATGCGCAAGGCAGATTCAAACTCCGCGATGGCGCCCGCGGCGTCGCCAGCCTTCAGCAGGGCGACGCCGCGGGCGCGATGCGTTTCTGCCGAGCCGCCGGCCTGGGCCGCGGCCAAATTGCGGCGCGCTTCGTCGTAGCCGGGGTCCAGCCGCAGCGCTGTTTGGAATTCGGCGATAGCCTCGGGCACGCGTCCGGCCTCAGTCAGGGCGCTGCCCAGATTGTTGTGGGGGATGGGCGCATTCGGTGCCAGCAGAATGGCCTCTTCGAATTGCGCGATGGCTTCAGGCAGGCGGCCAGTTCTAGCCAGCGCGCTTCCGAGGTCGGTGTGCGCAGGCGCGGAGTCGGGGTCGATGCGCACTGCGGCTTCGAGATACGGAATCGCCTCGGACAGGCGCCCCGGCGAAACCATGAGATAACTGCCCAGGTTGTGAAAGGCCACGGAATTGGCCTCTGTGACTGCGAGCCCGTACCGGAACAGTGTCTCGCTGTTGCGCCAATACCCGACTTGGATCCAGGTGAGCGCGGCGCAGGCCAGGCAAGCCGCTGCGGTCAAGGGAACCGCTAACACCTTAGCGTGCCACTTTTCTAAAATCTCCGCTGCGCTCCACACCAGCATGATCAGAAGGCCCACCATGGGAATGTACATGTAACGATCGGCGCGGGCTTGGCCACCCACCTGCACCAGCCCGATGACAGGAAGTAACGTGATCGCGAACCAGCCCCAACCCGACAACAGGTACGGCGCACGGCGGCGCAGCACGATGACGCGGGCGGTGACGACGGCCAACAGAAACCCCGCGGCGAGAATCGGCAATAATTCGAAGCTGCGCGGGTAAGGATAGAAAACCGCGAGCCTCGTCGGCCAGAAAGTCTTGACGATATAGAGCGCGCAGGAAAGCGTCGCGTTTGCCAGACGGGTTCCGAGCGGCAGAGCTTTCACCGCGCCGGCATGTTCCTGCACCAGGTAAGTGATGGCGGCGGCGGCGCCTGAAAGCCCCAGCAGCGGAAGTTTTTCCCAAATGGCCTTGCGCCAGCGCTGCCGCAAACGTGCGAGCGGCCAGAAATCCAGGAGCAACAGGACGAATGGAAGCGTGACCACCATCGGCTTGGCCATCAGCCCCAGGCACAAACTCAAAGCTACCGCCAGGTATCGAACCCAGCCTGGACGCTCAGTGTATCGAACATAAGTCCATAAGGCGAGAAACCAGAAGCAGGCGCTGAGTACATCTTTGCGCTCGGCCACCCAGGCCACAGACTCCACATGCAGCGGGTGCAGAGCAAAGATAAACGCCACCAAAGCGCTACGCCAGCGAGTGCCCGTCGCCCGCTGAAGAAACATACACAACAGGATGGCTGCCAGCGCGTGCAGCAGTACATTGTGCAGATGGCTCCAGCCGCTATCCGTGCCAAAGATTTGGGCGTCGAGCATGTGGGAGACCCAGGTCACCGGGAACCAGTTCGCTGCATCGCGGGAAGTCACCGCCCATTCCAGCCCCTGCGCGGTGAGCCCCAGCCGGACGTGCACGTTGCCGGTGGTGTAATCGGGATCGTCGTAGTTGACGAAGTCGAAGTGGCGAACCTGCTCATAGACCGCGAAAGTCGCCAGGAGCAGCGCCAGATAAATCAGCAGGTCGAGACGCACGCCGGCGAAGACGTGCGGCTTGCGCGCTGGCGCGGGCGGCTTTTGCGATTGCGCGTGCGGCTTGGCTTTGGGCTTGGGCACGGAAAGATCATTCTACCGATACGTGAAGGCAGACGCCCGGAATCAGCGTCGACCCGAATGCGCGCCGGGGCCTGTTCAACGAACAGTTATCACCGGCATGAAAAGGCCAGCCATCGCGGAATGCGATGGCTGGCCCATAAGTCAAAAACCGATCAAGAGGTTGTTGCACCGCCGCCCTGCGAGAGTCGCGGTGCGGGTTGGCTTAGAAGCGCAGAATACCTGCGAGTTGCAGTGACCGGCCGCCGCCGATCCCATTGATCCCAGTACCACTGCCGACCGTACTAGTGACCTGTCCAAAGGTTCCACTGGTGAAGGAGCTGGACGGGCTTTGGAACTGGGGCGAGTTGGTGAGCTGGAATGCATCGCAGCGGAAGTCGAACGTCCAGCTTTCGTGCAGAACAAAGGTCTTGAACAGCGATGCGTTGTTCTGGATGTATCCCGGCCCGCGGTACGCGTTCCGGCTGACGTTGCCGATGCTCGTCCCGTACACCAGGGGGCACGCGGTCCCCACGGCGCCGGTGCAACCCGTTGGCTGCGAAAATTCAGTTTTGTCGAACCATTGGTTTCCGGCTCCTATGCCGTGGAGGGCATGGAAGCCGCCAGAGATGTTCGCCATCTGCGTCATGCCGGAGGTGTTGATGTTGGTGCCGCTGGCGGTGATGTTCATCGGCAGGCCGGAGTAGGCGGAAATCACCCCGGAGAGCTGCCAGCCGCCAACAATAGAGGCAACCGGACCGGAATTCAGCCACCTCTGGTGTGGCCCGAAGGGCAGAATCCAGTTGACGCTTTCCTCTAAGTTGAATTTGTGGTCGAAGTCGGTCGGCCCATAGCTGTGGCGCGGATCGAGCCAGAAGATAAGGCCGCCGTCGTCGTCGCCGCTGCCCGACGCGTAGTTCAGGCCTCTGCCCCAGGTGAACGACGTGGTCACGCCCAGATCTCCCGTGAAGTGGCGGTTCAACTCAGCTTGCAGCGACGAATAGTTCGTTGAAAAGCCTAAAAAGTCCTCGGTCACCGACGCTGTTTTCCCAAATGCGATATTCAGCGGATAACCAGCCGATCCCAGGTTCAGCGCGGAGGCCAGGTTGATGTTCTGGCCAACGCCCATGCGCGTGCCGTGATTGCCCACGTAACTCAACTGCGCGTTCCACTGCATCGGCAGGGCCTGCTGGATCGCGACGTTCCACGAGTCAACGTAGGGATTGTGGTAATTGAGCGGGATGTAGAACTCCGACTGGGCGAGCAGCGCCCCAGTGGCGTTAATGATCCCGTTCGAAGGAATGGCTACCGCAACCGGAGCCGGAAATCCGCACTTGAATGTGAAATTGGTTGGTGCGGTACATGTGCCTGTGCTGGTGGTGAGCACCGCCGGCTGGTACGAGTTGGGCGCGGTGTAGCCGTTGTTGGCGCGGACGGGATAGTTGTACGCGTAGGTGTTGTCCTCAAACGGCGTATAGCTGATGCCGAAGCCGCCGCGAACCACAGTCTTTTCGCTCAAGCGGTAGGCAAAGCCCACGCGCGGCGCGAAGTAGTCGTACTTTGTGTTCATCCCCAGGTTGTTCGCGTTGCCGCCCACGCCGGCGATCACGAGCGTATTGTTGGTCGGGTTGTAGTTGGAGAATCCCTGAGGAGTTCCGGGCGTTGCCGGGGGATATAGCTCCCAGCGCAGGCCAAGGTCCAGCGTCAGTTTGGGCGTAACCTGCCATTTGTCGCCGCCGAAGGCGAAGATCCACCACTGGTTGTAGCGCGGGAAGTAGGTGTTCACGTCGCGGCCCACCGTGGAGGGCTGATCCAGCAGGAGGCTGGCCATCTCGTTGCCGATATTGGTAGCCGTGGTGCCGCTGGTGGTGCTGCAGTTGGCGCAGGCGGTGTTGCCTTCAGAGAAGGTGATGGCGCCGCTGGCGCCGTAGGTCTGGTCCTGCAACAGGTTGTCATGAACGCGCCGCACGTCCACACCGAATTTGAAGGTGTGGTTACGGACGATCTTGGTCCAGTGGTTCACCGCATCGACATTGGTCTCGTCACGCAACCAGGGCAGGGACACGGAGTACCCGATGAGCGGGTTGCCGCTGAAGTCGCCCATGTTGATGCGGACCTGTCCGCTGGTGAACGGGCTGATGTTGATGCCGGGAATGCCGATGGTCGTGGCATCGTTCTGGCCGTAGTCGCTCTGGGTGGCGCTATTGCTGTAGTGGGCCACGCCGAAACGCGCTTCGGTGAGCAGGGTGCTGGAAAACGCCCGGTCGTAATTCAGGCCGGTACTGTACACATGCTGAATTCCCGTTCCCTGGAATGCGCTCTGCGCGGGACCGCCTCCCGCAGCCCCCCACACCGGCGCCTGGAAGATGTTGATGTCCTCACGCTCGTAGCGGCCGCTCAGGTGATCCTTGGATGTGACCTGATAGTCGATCTTGGCGTCGTAGCGGTTGGTGGTCTTCTGGAAGGGGAGGATAGCGGTGTAGTTGTTGGTGACAGAGTAGGTGGACCAGGTGGAAGAGCTCCCGTAGTTGGGCGGCTTCATGAGGCCCATCAGCTTGAGAGCGATTGGATCCACAAAAGTGACGATGGGGTTGCTGACGGTGCTTTCGGCCCCCGCGGCCGCCGACGTGCACGGAATCTGATTGTTGGGGTAAGCACTGCGGCCCTGTCCGGAGGAGTTCCCGGTGCCGGGATCGTAAATCTGTCCCGCGGCCTTGCTGCTGTTGAGCGCGCCGCTCAAGTCGATATAACCCGCGGTGTTGCAGGTGTACCAGGTGGGCGAGGGAATGGTGAGAGTGTTGTTATTCGCCTCGTGGTCTGGAGAGCGGAAGAAATCGCCGAAGAAGAACAGCTTGTCTTTCTTGATGGGGCCGCCGACGGCGCCGCCGAAGTAGTTGTAGGCGACGTGACCCACGCTGGAATTGAAATAGGCACGCGCATCCATGTCGTTGTTTTGCACGTATTCGGCGACTTGGCCGTGGAACTGGTTGGTGCCGGACTTGAGGATCACGTTGGCGACCGTGCCGACCGCGCGGCCCAGCTCAGGCTCATAGTTGGAGGTCGCCACGTCAACGGTGTCGATGGCCTGTTCAGGCGGAATCATGATTTGCAGCAGCCCGGTGCGCTCGTCGTCATCCACGCCCTCGATCTGATAGCTGTTGCCCACGCGCGGCTGGCCGTTGACTTCAGTCTGGATGGAGCTGGAGGCATTGAAGAACTGCGAGTGCTGGAAGACCGGCGGCCCCACGCCGGGAGCCAGGGTGAGCAGCGACTGGAAGTTCTGGTTCACCATGACCGGCATGGAGTTGAGAGTCTGCGCCTCGAGGTTCGTGCTCACATCGGCGCGGTCGGTCTCCATGATGGGAGGCGCTCCGGTCACTGTCACCGTCTCCGTAACGGCGCCCGGCTGCAGCGCAATGTCCACGCGGGTGGTAGTGTTAACCGCCACATCGATGCCGACCCGGACTTCCTTCTTGAAACCCTTCGATGTAACCGTCACCGAGTAGGTCCCGGGGGTGAGATTGGGAAACGTATAGTTGCCGCTTTCGTTGGTGATATCGGTATGAGTGATTCCGGTGGCAGTCTCGGTAATTGTCACCATTGCCTTGGGAACAGTGGCGCCGGAGTTATCGGTCACTGTTCCTACAAGAGTGGCGGATACTGCCTGCCCCCAAAGCCCCTGCGAGCATCCCAGCAGGAGCAGGAAAATCGACCCTAGAATCGGCCTGAGTAGTCTGCGTTGCATCATTTAATCCTCCGTTAGTCAACATCTTTGAATTCGTTGTTTTGGCTAAAACAGCCCTGGGAACGGATGCCCGGACTGCACGACTGGCGGTCTCGGGCTCGCTTCAAGAGCCTCTTTCTCAGTGGCGGCTGCCGCCTTTTCATGCGGTCATTCCGAGACGAAAAAACCAGGCACCGGCGTGCTGCAAGAGCAGAGAAATATGCACGCGCATCCCCTCACCTCGACGAGGCACACCAACCCCCTTTCCTTCCTGGAAGGTTTCGGACAGTACGCCTCTGCGCTTTTTCATGCCGGGCCATTCTAAGCTGGTGGCACTTCTTCGCAAGGGTGCTACCGTATGCTACAAACCGTCTTCCGTGAAATAGATGCAGTTTCTTGCTGAAAATAAAAGCCTTACCGAAATGGTCAACGTTGATCAATCCGCTTCCATTAAGAGCAAATCCGGCATGATTTCTCCGTGACAACGCTTTGCAAAGTGGGGTATGCTACGACGTGCGAGTTGGCCCCAATGGGTACAAGTTCTGAAAACGGGCACACGACGACGCCTTGGATGCCTGGCACGGCGGAAGAACGTGACGCTGTGCTGCAGGAGTTGGAGGCCATCTTATCCAGCTACCATTTCCGGGGCAGCAAGCGCTACCCTGCCCTGCTGCAGTACGTGGTGGATGCGGCGCTCGATAACCGCATAGGCGATTTGAAGGAGCGGACGCTGGGCGTTGAGGTCTTCGGCCGCGACCCGGGCTATGACACAAATGCTGATCCCGTGGTCCGCGTAAGCGCCGGCGAGGTGAGAAAGCGGATCGCCCAGTACTACCACGAAAATGGTGATGCTTCGCGGGTTCAGATCGAGCTTCCGCTCGGCTCCTATGCTCCCGAGTTCCTGCTGCGCGGACCGGACGCCGCCGACGCAGATGCATACCCGGAGCGATTGACCTCCTTGGAGAGCGCCACGCGCCAACGCCGGGTCTGGGTTCGCGTCATGCTCGTCGGCCTGGCTGCGATGTTGCTGGTGGGGGCCGGAATTGCGGGATATCTCTACCATGAGGCCTCAACGAGCGGCGAGGCCGCCACGTCGAAACTCTGGGGTTCCCTGTTCAATGCGCCGCGGCCGGTGCTGATCGTGCTGGGAACCACCCATCCCAACGACATGCAGCCGCCCTCGCAGACGACAACGTTCGGCGAGCACCTGAACAATCCGTATCACCACGTCTCGGTTTCGATCGCCATCGCGCTGGCTCACCTTACAGGCGTTCTCGAAAACCACAAGAAGACCTACGATGTGAAGGAGTCTCAGGAGACCAGCCTGGAAGACATTCGTTCGCGTCCCATCGTCCTAGTGGGCGCCCTCAACAACCTCTGGACGCTCCGCCTGACGGCTCCGCTTCGATTTCATTTCAGTATTGCGGCTAACGGGATGGAAAGCATCGACGATACGGCAAATCCGGGGCCGACGGGATGGAGCCTGGACAGTTCCGCGCCCTACCTTTCGATCACCACCGACTACGCAATCGTGACGCGGTTTCACGATCCCACCACAGAGGGACCCGTGTTGGTGATTGCAGGAATCGGACCCTACGGAACTGAAGCCGCGGGCGAATTTGTGCAATCGCCGCGACATCTCGTGGAGCTTTCGGCGAAATTGCCGCGCGGCTGGGAGAACAAGAACCTGGAAGTGGTGCTCAAGACGAACGTCATCGGCGGGAAAGCCGGCCCGCCCGTTCTTGTCACCACTTATACCTGGTAGACCGCGAAGCTTCCGTCAAGCAAATCGATTCGATCGAGTGCTTCCACAGCATGAGGTTCTATCTGCGCTCGGAACCCGTCTCAAGGAAAACAAAATCGTTGCCGTCGGGATCGCGGACGAAAAGGATCTTTCCGTCGCGGTCGAATTTCACGCCGGCGCTTTTCAATGCACCGGCGGCTCTGCGCGCATCGGGCACGGGAAACAGAAACTCCGGCAGGGCGCCGGGGCTAGCGGGGCGCAGCTCAAGTCGCACATCGGGAGCGCCGGGCGTGGTCAAGCGCACGTTGCCGTTCGCAGCCTGCGCCTCGAAACCGAGATCGACGTAGAACTCCTTTTCCGCCGCGCCCTCTCTTACGGGCAGGTCGAAGCCCATCAGCTCCGTGGAGACGCGGTTCACGCCCAGGTGCTGGCCGCGGTCCAGAGTGTGCCGCGAGCCCGGCATGTACTGCGTGAACTCGGTCACGCGGCCTTCCGGATCGTTCGTTGAAGAGATCAGGTTGCCGGCGGCCGCTTTGCGCACCGGCGCGGCCTTGAGCCCGGTGGAGTCGTAGAACTTGATCAAAGCGTTCAGATCACCGGCCTCGAAGCAGACATGCATCCAGCCCAGGGGCTGCTTGGGATCGGTCCGCGGATAGAGCTCGATAAACTGCCGGTCGTTGACCTTGATGAAAACCTCCGTGGTCTTGCCGGCGTTGGTCATGGCGAAGGACTCTTCGTAGCCGAGCTTGCCCAGGAACGCGATCTCGCGATCGAGGTCGCTGACGCGGAAGGCGATGTGCGCAATGCCCGTGATGCCGGCGCCAGCCGCGGGGGGTTGCGCAAATGTGACGGCGGAAAGCGCGCATACGAGCGCGGGAATTGCAATCCAACGATTCTTCATCTGGGTCTCCTCAATATTGTGCGACGCGGGATACCGGTGGCATCGGAAACGCGGTCCGCAGCTTATGCGTAATCCTGGCGATAAGGCGTGAAGATGTCGAGCACTTCAGAGGCTTCGAGGGCCGCCGCCTCGTGCTCCACGCCGCCGTCAACCACGATGCTGTCGCCGGCTTGCATCTCCCAGCTTTTACTCTCGGCCTCGAAACGGATATGACCGCGCACCACATAGACCATCTGATGATGAGGATGGCTGTGGCGCGCACCTTTCCAACCTTTCTCAAAGGTGTGACGCACCAACATTAGGTGCGGGTTGTACGCGAGGACCTGGCGCAACATGCCCGGTTCGGGCGTGGTGACCTTGGTAGCATCGGTGGCCGTATAGATGACTGCGGATTCTGGCATGGCTGTTCTCGAATTCAAGCTTACGGCCCCACCCTATCGGCTGTCAGCATTTTGCTCTTAGCAGTTAGCTACCGGCTACTGGCTATTGGCTGTTCCCTCGGTCCCTTGGTCCCTGTCTTTCTACCGATTCAGCCATCCGCCGTCCACCACCAGAATATGACCGTGAATATAATCGCTCGCCGGGGAAGCGAGAAACACCGCGGCCCCGGCAAGGTCTTCGGGATGGCCCCAGCTGCCGGCGGGAATGCGTTCCAGAATCTGCCGCGCGCGCTCGGGATTCTTGCGCAGCGCCTCGGTGTTGTCGGTATCCATATAGCCGGGCGCGATGGCGTTCACATTCACGCCTTTTGACGCCCACTCGTTGGCAAACGCCTTTGTCAGCTGGCCCACGCCGCCTTTGGCCGCCGCATAGGCGGGCACCAGAATGCCGCCCTGAAACGTGAGCAGTGAGGCGATGTTAATGACCTTGCCCGACCCCTGCTTGAGCATGTGCCGGCCCGCGTGTTGCGTGAGCCGGAAGACGCTGGAGAGATTCACGTCAATCACCGCCAGCCAATCCTCTTCGGAATACTCGGCGGCAGGAGCGCGGCGAATGATGCCTGCGTTGTTGACCAGAATGTCGATGGCGCCGAAATGCCTCACAGTCTCTTCCACTAGCCGCGCGCACACCGCCGGCGAGCCCACGTCGCCCACCAGCGCGATGACTTTTGCCCCGGCGGCTTCGATCTTGTGCTGCGTAGCTTTGGGAGCCGTGCCGGAACCGTGCACAGCGACGTTGGCGCCGGCCTGCGCCAGGCCAACTGCTATGGCCGCGCCCAAGCCGCGCGACGAGCCGGTGACCAGAGCGGTTTTGCCTTTGAGATTGAATTTGTCGAGGATCAGGGGAATGAAATCCTTTCCGGCTAACGCCAGTGCGAGACTTTACCTTTCTCCACTATTATCTCTGAGAAGTTTGCGGTGAATCGCAGCGGACTCCTCGCGAGAGTGTTAGACTTGCCGGCAAACCGGAATTGCGCAGAATGTATCGCTCCCCGCTGCATGCTGCCGCCTGAATCTGCGAAGGTATGGTGTCGAGGTCGAGAAAGGCTTGCTGCAATGGCAGGCACAGATGTAATTCAAAGTGAAAGTCCCGGCAGAAACTGGTTGCGCGAAGCCGGGAAAGCCGCAACCTTCGCTACATTCATCATCTTGAGCCTGTCGTACCGGTCTCTGCCGGCCCAGAATGCGCCGGACATCACCGGGAACTGGCAAGGTAAATTGCAAATGGGCGATGGCCAGCGCGTCGTCGTAAAGATATCGAAGGGAGACGCCGGCTGGCAGGGCGTACTCTACAGGGTCGATTCGGGCGAAGCGTCGATAGTTCCCTCAATGGTCCTGAAGGGCGCAATGCTGAAGTTCGCCATCCCTGCCATCGAGGCAACCTATTTGGGAACGGTAAGCACGGACGGGACCTCGATTGCGGGGATGTTCACCCAGGGGTCGGGTTCGTATGCGCTGAACCTGGTGCGGGCGACCGGGGACGCGGCATGGGCGATTCCAGAGCCGGATAAGCTTATGGCTCAGGATGCCGATCCGGCGTTCGAAGTTGCGACCATCAAGGAGAGCAAGCCCGATGACCGTGTCGATGGATACGGTGCTGAGGGACGCCGCGTCTGGGTTGAAAATCACACCGTGAGTGAAATGATCGAGATTGCCTATGGCATTCACCGGACGCAGCTCGAGGGTGGGCCGTCCTGGCTCGACGAGCAGCATTACGATATCGACGGCATTGCGGATGTGGCGGGCAAACCCAACAAAAGGCAGATAGGGGCGATGATCCAGAAGCTGCTGGCGGATCGCTTCCAGCTCGCGATCCATCATGAAAAGAAGGAACTCTCCGTCTATGCGATCACGGTGGGGAAGAGTGGAGCGAGGTTGACGAAGAGCCTGGGCGATCCTAATGGGCTGTCCGACGAGAGGGGGAATGGAAGTAGCACCGGACTCGAAGTGCAGTACACGAATTTCTCCATGGCGGATCTGGCCGAGAATCTGCAGACAATGGGAGGTGAAGAAGAAGGGAAGCCGGTGGTGGATCAGACCGGGATTGCGGGCAGGTACGACTTCAAGCTGAAGTGGTGGCCCGACAGGTGGCAGAACCCCGGTCCCAATGCCGCGCCGGTGTTGGGTACGGCGCTCCAGGAGCAGCTTGGGCTCAAGCTGGGGGCGACGAAGACGATTGTGGATGTGATTGTGATCGACCACGTGGACAGGCCGTCGCCGAATTAGCATTCGCTGAGCCTACACCGCTGAGCGTAGCGTCTTAGCGTCCTTCGGCGCTGGAACGAATTCGCGCTCGATGGCCATCAACCCGGCCTTCAAAAAGCCCAGTGTGTGCGCCATGCCCGCATGCCACGGCGCAGAGCAGGTCATTTGCGGAGCGTGATCGGGAATGACGACGCCATCGAAGCCGTTCTTCGCGAGGATCCAGAGAATACGCAGCATGTCCACGTCGCCATCGTCGATAAACGTCTCGTGATAATGCGGAGCCTTGCCGCGGATGTTGCGGAAATGCACGTAAGCAAGGCGATGCTGGACGCTGTAGCGTTCGACGGTTTGGTAGATGTCGCCTTCGGTCATCTCGGCGAGCGTGCCAAGGCAGAATTCCAGCATGTTGCTGAGGCTCGGCGAAATGTCGATCAGCCGCTGGTACATGTCCGGCTGATAGACGAGGCGCGGCTGTTGGCGCATGGTGGGGGTGGGCGGATCGTCGGGGTGCGCGGCCAGGCGCACGCCGGCTTTTTCCGCGACCGGCAGCGCCTCCTCAAGAAAGCGCTGCAGGCGGCGCCAAAGCTCGTCGTGCGAGATCGCGGGCAGCGTGCCCTTGGGCGCGTCGGCATCGACGATCATGTTCCACACCTGGCCATTGGGAATGGGCGCGTCAACAGGGCCGTCCATGCCGACGGATTCCGCGCCGCCGCGCGCGAAGGGACCGCTGGTGCGGCCTGCAACGCCGGCAATGGAGAAGTTGTAGCCGAGCGTGGGAATGCCAGCCTCGCCCATGGCGCGCAAAAGGTCGTGCACGTTGCGCATGTGCCGTGCGCGTTGCGGACCGTCGAGAAGAATGTCGTACCAGTGCGCAGGATCGAGATTCTCGATGCCTTCGAGCGCGAGTCCCGCAGCTTCAACCTGCTTGCGCAACGCGATCAGTTCGGCCGCCGTCCAAAGACGATCGGGGTCGCCGGCCATGCCCCATGGCTGGTCTTTGCCGCCTGTCGGCTGGTTATTCGAGGGTCGGTTGTTCGAGGAATCGACGTCGCCCTGCCGGAAATAGTCGACGAGGTGCGCGATAACGTGCGTGCAACCGGCCTGCACGGCGAACGCATAATATTCGTCGTTCAACATGTGCCGGTAGAGTCCCAGGCCGAGCTTCATCGCCACCTCTGCGCCAGTCTACTTCACAAGTCGAAGGATTGTAGGGATTGCGAACATGAGGCGGTCGCGTCTGCGACGAAGAGCTATTTTTTCGGCGCAGGTTCGGTGAGCAGCGCGCGCAGCTGACTCTTCATCACTTTCACATCGGTTTCGCCCTCGAAGCGCGCGCGGACCACGCCATTGCGGTCGATGAGAAACGAAAGCGGCAGACCCAGGACGCCGCCGTAACGCAGGCCGAGCCGCGCGTCCCCCATGGCTACGGGATAGTCGAGCTTGAGCCGCTCGACCAACTGGCGCGCCGCAGCAGCATCGTCATCCATTGAGATGCCGACGATTGCGAATCCCTGCGGCCCGTACTGGCGCTGCCATGCGGCGAAGACCGGCATCTCCACCTGGCAGGGCGCGCACCAGGTCGCCCAGAAGTTGAGCAGCACAACCTTGCCGCGAAAGGCGTTGAGATGCAGCGTGCGACCGTCGAGATCCTGACGCGTGAAATCCGGAGCCCTCTTGTTAAGCAGATTCTGCGCAGCAGGCGCGGCTTGCGCCGCTGCAACCGTGAAAGATGCGGCGAGGAGCGCGACGAGGAGCACATTGCAGAGTGCGATCACCGCACGCGGCGCTCTAGTGTCCACTCTCAACCGGAAACCCCTTGTTGACCCAGTCTGCGCCAAAGTTGTCCGCGAGATACAAGACCTTTACGCGCGTGAATCCCATGTCGAGCAGCAGCTTGTAGGCTGGCCCCACGTTAGGACAGCGGCCCCACGGACAACAGCCGCAATAGAGGACGATGTAAGTTTTGCGCGGCAGGGATGCAACGCGATTGCGCAAGACTTGCGCGCCGGCATCCTGCGAGCCCGCTCCGGCGTACTCTGACTTCGGGATATGTGCCTGGGCAAACAGCACATGCGAACCTACCTGGAGAATGAGCGGCTTTTCCGCGCCCGGCGTTCGCAGCAGATGGCTCAGTTCTTCCGGCTGAAGCAGCACGGAGGTAGGAATGGACGACGCGCTCGAAGGCGACGGCGCGGCCCATTGCCCCGCGGCACGCATCCCGCCCGGAGCAACACACAACACCATGAGAGCGGCGAAGACGCCGGCCCTTCCACTTGGACCCAATCGCATAGGGATTCTCCGCATCCAGTGTAGTGCGGCGCAAAGGTATGCTGCTGTACTGCGGCACACAGGCAAGAGGCGGTTGCGGAGTTGGCGAAGCCCGCGGCGGATAGAAGAACCGCGACCGCGCCCTAAAAAGCCCCCAAAAATTGAAAACGCCAGAGACCGAAGCCTCTGGCGTTTCAATCTTGATCACTCGCAGTACAACCGGTGTTGCGTCCCCCAGCTCCCCCAGTGGCCGCCCTCCAGCTTTCGCTGGCGCTGTATCCTCTGGCTGCGCCGGCACAGAACCTTCGACTTGCGTCGACGGCTTGCACTCCGGCTCGACCGGTGGCCAACCCCCCGGCTCGGATCGGTCTCGTGCCCTCGGCTCGACCGGCTGCAAACCTCCGACTCGCGTCGACTGTTCCGCACATCCGCTCGACCTTCGGCGACCCATCAGGCTTGCGCCCGACGATCCTTCCTCCGGCAAGGCCGACGACCTACCTCCGATTCGCATCGGTGCCGTCCTTTAGCTCGGCTGGCGGCTTCATCCGGCTTGCGCCTTATGCTGCCCCTACCACTCGGCTGGCTCCGCCTCCAGTTTGCACCGGCTGCTTCACCCTCCGCCTTCACCGGCCGTGAACCACTCGGCTTGCGCCTCGTGGCTCCTTCTCCGGCTGAGCCTCTGATGCACTCCTTGTTTCAACCGAACCTTGCATCGACGGCGGAGCCGTCGATGAGTATTCCGTTTCCACCGGCCCTTGCATCTTCCGGAATCTTCCAGCTTAACAACTTCCGACTTGCGTCGGCTTTTGCATCTTCTGGTGCGTCCAGCGATCCCTCTGCGGCTTGCGCCTCAGGTTTCACCCTCTGTCCGGGCTGGCGGCCATCCTCCGGTTCTCACCGGCTGTCCACTCCGTCAACCTTGCTGGCGATCAACTTCCGGCTTGCGCCGACTGTCTCTTCTTCCAGCCTTCCGGCAACCAACTCCGATGCCCTAACGGGTCATCAGTTGAAGAGACAGTACGTCCGATCAATCTGTGGAAGCAAGTGCAAAAGTCAAGTAAATTTGTGGATTTCACCAGGCTTGGTGCAGAAACGCATTTTTCTGCGGGCCAACCACGAAATTCTCAGCAATCATGCGCCAATTTGAGCAGCAATCACCCGAAAAAAGCCGCTCAAAAACTCCGCAGAAGAGACTTTGCCGGCTAGGTCGGACGCGTTTTGCATCGATCACGGTGCAATAAATAATTGGGCGATTGACGCACTTCGGTGCGAAGGGGCTGAAGTCACGATTGCGGTGCGTCCCCCGACCCGCCGGCATCCGCTTTCTTCCGCTGCGCCTCTTGCCTGGCCTTGTGATCGTGGCTCTCCACGAATCCGGCGAGATAGGGCTTGATGTCGAAGTTCTCCGGCACCTTGTGCAGCACCACTAATTGCTTGAAGTACGCGTTGCACACCGGGCAGAAGAGTTCGTACTCCTTCCAGATCGCATCGGCCATGGTGCGGGTATTCTAGCAGGCCTGTGGAGCGAGCGGGACCGGTATCTCATTTCTGTGTTCTTTCCCTGCCCCATCGTAGAGAATGGTCAGGGAGACGGAGCATACCAATCGCATGAGACAGAACCGTAGAGCCTTTCTTCGCAATTCCGCTTTGGTAAGTGGCGCAGTCACAATGCGCAGCCTGGCCGGCAAAGCACAAGCTCTGGCAGCTGCCGCATCAGCCCCCGCGAATCAGACGGCCGAGAGCGCCAGCAGCAGCGCTTCGATCCGGCAGCAGTTTCTTTCGCCCGAAAAGAAGTATCGGCCAATTGCGCGGTGGTGGTGGCCGGGAAACGATGTGACAGAGGAAGAGTTGCGCCGCGAGATCGGCGTGCTCGACAAGGCCGGTTTTGGCGGCGCGGAGATCCAGGCGTTCAATAAGGGATTTGATTTTGCGGCCATGCCGGAAGCGCAACAGAAGCGCGTAAGTGGTTTTGCTACGCCGCCTTTCTTTGAGCACGTGGGTGCGGCGATTGACGAAGCGCGAAAGCACGGATTGTTTATCGATTACACGTTTGGATCGGGCTGGCCTTTTGGCGGTGGGTACGACATTACGCCGGAGCTGGCTTCGATTGAGTTGCGCTGGACTCACTTGTCTGTTGCGGGGCCGACGAAGTTTCGCGAGCGCGTCGATGTTCCCTCGATCGACGACGGCGATCCGGCCAATCCTCCTGGCTGGCTGATGGGGTTGCCGGAGGGTTGGGCCGAGCGCATGCGGAAGCGCACGAAGGTAGTGGCTGTGGTGGCGGTGCGCGGTACGGATGCGCGGTGGGAGTGGAACCTAGGCGGCGGACGACAGCGGAGCGCGTCGAAATCGGGCGAGTTGGAAGCGGGCACGCAGGTGGATTTGACCGCGCGCCTTGAGCCGGATGGAACGTTGAGTTGGGATGTGCCGCCGGGGACGTGGCAGCTTTTTGTCTTTGGCCAGGCGCCGACGGGACAACGGGTGAACGCGGGCGCGGGAGAGGGTCCGCAGTTTGTGATGGACCACTTGAGCGCCGAAGCATTCGCGGCGCATGCGAAACGCGTGGGCGACAATGCGATTCCGTACATCGGGAAATATTTTGGCAATGGAATGCGCGCGGTTTTCTGCGACAGCCTTGAGGTGGGCGCGAATCTTTTCTGGAGCGACGATTTTCTTGCGGAGTTCAAGCGGAGGCGCGGATACGATTTGCTGCCCTACTTGCCGATCCTGAAAGTGCAGACGAACGCGGAGCCGTATGGCGAGTTTGTGGATCGGCCTGTTTACGACATGGCGGGGATTGGCGACGCAGTGCGTCACGATTACCGGCAGACCCTGTCGGATTTGATGGCGGAGAGATTTTACGGACAGTTCAACCGGTGGGCACACGAACACAAGTTGCTTTCGCGCACGCAGGCGCACGGGGCTCCGGCAGATATATTGCGGATCTACGGCGAGGCGGACATTCCGGAGACCGAGGATCTCTTCTGGGATGGTGGATACGACTTCCTGAAGATGGCAGCTTCGGCTGCGCATGTGGAAGGGCGCGCGATTGTAGGCAGCGAATCGTTTGTGTGGACCAACGCCGTGTACGAAACCACGCCGGAGAAGGTGAAGCTTGCGGCGGACGAGTTGCTGACGGCGGGCATCAACGCGATTGTGTATCACGGCTTTGGGTACATCATGCCCGAAGTTCCAGCGCCGGGCTGGCACCCGTTTACCGGTCGATTTGGCGAGGGGAATTACTCGTCGCAGTTCAACGAGCTGAATCCGCTGTGGCCATATATTGGGCAGCTGAACGATTACATGGCGCGCGTGCAGTACCTTTCGCAGGCGGGAACCAACGTGGCCGCGGTGGCACTCTACCGGAATGACCTAGCGCATGGCGCGGACGGCGCGCCGCCTCCACCGAAGTTGAACCAGGCGCTGATGGATGCGGGTTACAACTACGACCACCTGAATGTGGACTCGCTGCTGCGCTGCACGATTCGCAACAAAATGCTGGTGACGCGGGGCGGAGCGCAGTATCGGGCACTGGTTCTGCCCGCGCTCGACATGATCGACGCGGCGCTGGCGGAGAAGATCGAGAGTTGGGCTAGCGCTGGATTGCCTGTTCTGTTTGCGGAGCAGATGCCATCGCATGCAGACGAACACCTGGAGAATGCACAGCGCGTGCAGACGGCGATGGCGGCGATGCGCGGATTGCCGAATGTGTCTGTGAACGCCGAGAACGCGGAGTTGGTGACAGAGCTGGGGCGCGTTGCGGAGCCGAATGTGAGGTTCCACGGCGAGGCGCTGTCTTTTATTCAAAAGCGGATCGGGAAGATGAATGCGTATTTTCTGCGCAACGAAACCGATGCGGCGCGGCACGTGCATGCGGAGTTTGAAGCGGAAGGCGCGCCGGCGTTGTGGGATCCGTGGACCGGGCAGACGGCAGCGATTGCCGGACCCCGGCGCAAGGGTGATTGGACTGAGGTCAAGCTCGATCTGGAGCCGTTTGGGTCGGCGCTGATCGTCTTCGATCCAGAGAGCAGCGGGGCGGCGGCTGCGCCGGTGCAGCCGCCCGGCAAGTTGATGCGGATGGAGCCTGTTGGTGCGGGCGGATGGAAGCTCACGGCGACGGGCCTGGTTCCTTCCGGCAAGACGGCGGAATTCCATCGCGAGCTGCCGGAGTTGATTGACTGGTCGCTCGACAGCGAGCTGCGCGGATTTTCAGGGCGCGGCGTGTATTCGACGACGTTCACCGTGGCGGCAGATGCGGGAAGCCGGTTGATTCTTGACCTGGGCAATGTGCGCGATGTGGCCGAGGTGACGGTGAACGGCAAACACGCGACGACGCTGCTGCTGCGTCCGTATCAGGTGGACATTACGAGCCTGGTGCAGCCGGGAGAAAACGCACTGGAGATTGCAGTGACCAACACGCTCTACAACGCCATGGCCCTGCGCGATCCGCGAGCCTTTCGCCCCGGCCCAACGGAGAATTTATCGGGGTTGATGTCGGGCGGGTTGATGGGACCGGTGCGGGTGAAGGTGATGGAGTAGGACCTAGCCGTGCCCCCGGTTTATCCGTTAGCCGCAACGATGTTTACTACTCGGTACACCCCGGGGGGGTTCCCCCCCGTTTTCAGCTAAAGTCGTGATTCCAGAAGGGTTAGCTGTTTTGGTGGTGTCGCGTAAGCTGCTGATAACAAAAGGATTAAGCCGCAAAGTCTTGATGCAAGGGACTTTGGAGCCGCTTTCAGCTTTCAGCCTCCCAGGTCCGGCCTCCTGCCTCCAGCTAAGAAGACAAGAGCGGCTTGGAAATGAAATCACTGCGAAGGGCGCGGCGCGAAAAACGGGAAGATCGAAGACGAGCATCGTTCCTGGCCCATGGAACCATTGTGCGCGCGGAGGGGGAAATATTCCGCAAATCAGTGCGCAGATTTTGCAGCTTGTTTTCAGTTGTTTGCATTGGGTTGGTGAGGGCGCGGGCTTGACTTTACCGGCTCGCTTTCGCGCTTCGAGGCGGGCAGTCGCAGCTCGGCGGCGGTGGAAGCGGAAGAAACCCAGCCGGGGGAGCCGGGATGGGGCATCGCGCTATTTGCCGAGCGCCTTTTGCGCGGCGGCTCCGGCAGCGGCGTCCTCAACGACTGGATGGATTTCCAACGTGATTACGTCTCCCCATTCGAAGGCATGTTCGGCAAGAGCCTCCGGACCGCTCGCTTCAATCAGGTGCCAGCCCTGCGCTGACCCTGGAACGTGCCATCGGCCCAGGGTTTTGCCTCCGGCCGGCGGGGGTGCGCCCGTTTTCAGGAAGCGTTCAACGGCAGCCTTGTAATGGCCGGGGGTAATCTTCCATACCACCATGAATTTCATGATTTCTCCTCCTCGGGGAATGTTGGATTGTTGGGATGGGTTGACCCGTGAGGCTCGGCTTGGGCCAAATGGACTGGGGCTTAGGGTATACCGCGGGGGCGGGAGAGAGAAAATGAATTTTTGTGGGGTGGTTGGTGCAGGAGTGTTTCAACAACCGGGCGACCAGGGAATATCCGCTCACCGATGCGGATAGGTTTATGCCGACGGCATCGCAGATTTCGGGGAAGAGACGGGGTTACGCAGAACTGGCCGGCAAGGTGCCTCCCAGTTTCTAAGACTGGGGCATTGAGGAGTCGTGCTTGTATCGGGTATAACGAGAAACTTTGTCTTTCTCGGCCTCTGCCAGACGCTGCTGGAGTTCGGCCTTCGAAATTGAAAACGCGGTAGACAAAGCCTTCGTAAATGTCCGGTATTCCGGCGACGGAGGCTTTTCGATTTTCTTCGGTTTACTTATTTTGGTCTGCTAGGATTATCGCACTTTTCTTTTCCGTCTCGCAATTGCTGTACATAGAGGAAGGTACGAGCAAAAAGCGCGACCAGAAGTGAGCAAACAACGATGATAAACCTCGCTGTTTCTCTCCCGTGGTGGGACTCGCTAGATTCAGTTAGGAAAGTGCATAGCGATTTAGAGGTCGCAGCGATAGTGTGCTTTTCGCTACTCGTTGCATTCGATTCAGCAGCACACCTGCTGGACAAGAAAAATCCCGATAGGGCGCGGGTTGTCGCGGGAATTGGGCTAATTTTCTTTTGGTTAGCGGTGACCGCTGAGATTGTTGGATACAAGTACGGCCAAAGGAATGATGAACTATCAGCGCAGGTAATTGGCTCTCTTGACTCGCAAGCAAAAGATGCCTCCGCCAAGGCGGATGAATTGAAAACGAAAGCCGATGCCCTCGAAATGCGGCTTGACGTAGCGTCAACCAAACTGGATGGTATCGATACTAGAATCGCCGCCCAAGGTCCGCGATATAAATTGCTGTATGGTAAAACCGCGGACAAGATCATCGCCGAGCTAAAGCCGTTTGCCCTACAAAAGGTCGAGGTTAGGTTTTCCGGTTCCCACTCTTCCGATGACGAAATGATGCAAGTTGCGATGAGGCTCTGGTATTTTTTGAAGACATCTGGGTGGTCGCCTTCCCCTGCGATGTCCCCCACAAATATGGGCGGAAATGGGGTGTGGGTCGATGTTAACCCCAACGCAACAGAGAATACTCGGAGGGCTGCAAAAGGATTATCCAAAGCCCTCCATAACTCTCCCCTACACGTCCGCGAAGACCCAATTCCCTCGAATGATCCGCAAGATACAGTTGTGGTGATAGTGCTGCCCCAAATCTGAATAGTGACTACAAGTATTACGATTTGGGTTAGTCTAGTCATTTGCTGTCGGACATTTCGATTGATTTCATGGGACTTCCCCCTCTGAGCCCGAAGAAAAGTAAATTGCAGGTCTTTCGGCGCGGCTTCGCCGCGTACTTGATTTCTCGAAATATGGGCGGGCGGTTTGCGGCGTGAGTGAACTCATGCCCTGATACAAGGCGAAAGGCGAATGTGGGTCCCCATTCGACTTCGATCGCGGGAAAAGCAAATGCAGGTCCTTCGACTCGTCCCGGAGCGCCGGGACTCGCTCAGGATGACCGATCGAAGGAGGCCAGGGGCCGCGGCGCGGCTGCGCCGCGTACTTGGTTATTTCTGAAAAACGGTCCGGGTTCCCAGGACTGCGCCCGCACGGCTCCGCCGCGGGTTTGTCCTGGGCTAACTTCTTGCGCTCCCTCCGGGAGCTTCTCGATCTGCGCTCGGAGAAAATTGCGGGTGTTTCATCGCGGCTGTGCCGCATACTTGATTTCTTAAAAAATGGGCGGGCAGTTTGCGGCGTGATTGAACTCATGCCCTGATACAAGGCGAAAAGCAAATGCAGGTCCCCGTTCGACTGCGATCGCGGGAAAGGCAAATGCAGGTCCCCATTCGGCTCCGATCGCGGGAAAAGCAAATGCAGGTCCCCGTTCGACTGCGATCGCGGGGAAAAGCAAATGCAGGTCCTTCGACTCGTCCCGGCGCGCCTGGACTCGCTCAGGATGACGTCCTATTTCTGTTGCCCAGGATGACATGCAATTTTTGCTACTCAGGATGACAGGGCGCGTGGGGTTGGGGCCCGGATTAGGCTGTCAAGGGTGAGACCTGGGGCCGCTGCACACGCAGCCGATCAATGCGGATTGGGCTTGGGGTCGTATTTCCAAAGGGGATACGGCAACCCGGCCAGGCGATTGATGACGAGGGCCTGGGCGACGAGCAGGAAAACTGCCACTTCAATCATCACGAGCGCTTTGGGCGTTGAGATGATGCCCAGCGAGACGATGAGTGTGGTGGCGCCCGCGGGCGGATGGTCGGCGTGTAACAGGACCATCAGCGCGCCGGTGGCCGAGAGCGAAAGCGCGGCGGCAAGAATTCTTGGCCAGTAGACGCCCGGATGCACGCCGTAGGGCACGCTGGCAGCGCCCGTGACGACGTAGGCGCCATAGCCACAGACGAGGCCGATGGCGTGGCCCAGGATGGTATTGCGCGGGCTGGAGCTTTCCTGAAGCGGCGAGATGAAAAGCAGATAAGCTGTGGGGCCGAGGGACGGAAAAACAAACGGGCTGCCGGTGACGACCGCCAACAGCGCCAGCAGGGCGATGGTTAAGAAGCCGTTGACAAAGATGTAGATGGACCACACCGCGCGGGGCGGAAAATGGTCGAGGAGCCACGCCAGTCGCAGGCGCTCGAGCAGCACCGCAACGTGCTCGGTTCCTCTGCCACTGCTGCTCGCGCCTTCAACTCGCAATGTGCGTCCTTCGACTTCTTACAACATGTTTCATGAATAGGCTAGTGGACTTCGCCCATTCCTTCAGGGGTTAAAACCCCTCAATTATCCTGTGCTATTCGGCACGACTAAACAGCTTGCTGAAAATGTTTCTCCGACGTCATGGAAGAAGGGCCCGTGGCTAAAGCCGCGCTGAATCACGACCTTTATTCGGGAGGCTGAAGCCTCCCGCTCCCTCCGACAGACGAAAAACCGAGTCTTTCAGCAAGCCGTAAAGTCGTGCCCTGACACTTCTTGCGGTCTTTGAAGAGTTTTTCCGCTAGATGTTGGGCAGAAGATCGAAGTACTCGTCGTCTTCGTTCTTGCCGCCCTCGCCTTTGCCAAGTTTCTTTTCCGACTCGACAAATTCGATGCGCTCGATCCACTTCACCATCTTGTAGCCGAGCTGATTTTCGACGCGCAGGCGCAGCGGAGCGCCGTAGACCCCGGGGAGCGGCTGGCCATTCATCTCGGAAGCAAGCAGGCATTGCGGCTTGAGCACGTTTTCAAGGCTCTGCGTGTCGTAGTAGGGCCCGCCGTAGAGCGCTTCACCAAACGAGAAGAAGGCCACGGTGTGCGCTTCCGACCTGGGGCGGACGAGCTCGATCAGGGTCTTCATGGGGATGCCGCCCCACTTGGCAATGCCGCTCCAGCCCTGGATGCAGTGATGCATGGCGATGTGTTCCGCTTCGCCCAGCTTGCGCAGGTCGGCCAGCGAAAGCTCAACGGGATTTTCGACCAGGCCGCCAACCTTCAGCTTGAAATCGCGGAAACTGCCCTCGGCCAAACGCTTCCAGTCGTCACGCACGGGCAACTTGCCATTCGGCCACATGTAAGGCGAGATGTCCTTCTCTGAATACGTCTGCTGCGGCAAGAGCCGGTTCAGCGTCAGCAGTTGCATGGGATAGGCGACGAATTTGAGCGCATGCTGCAGCATGCGCGGCTGATACCACGAGAGATAGTGAGCAGCGATCCAGCAAAGTAACACGACGCCAATGCCGACGAAGCCCAGCCACATGCCCAACCGGCCTTCGTCGTTGGTGCCGAGAACGATGTGGTTCATGTTGCGCGCGAATCCGGTCATCACTACCAGCGTGATGTGCACCACCAGAAACGCCAGAAAACTGAGCATGGTGAGGAAGTGGATGGAGCGGGCGGATTGCCGGCCGCCAAAGATGCGCGCATACCAGGTGAAGTGATTCACCACGGCTGGCGACATGGCGATGCCGGTGAGGATCGCCAGTGGCCCAAAGACAAAGACCACCGTGAAGTAGGCGATCTGTTGCAGTGCGTTGTAGCCGTAAAAGCCATTGGGCTCGGCCGGCAGATGGAAAGTGGCGTAGTGAACCCAAGTGTTCCACGCCTGCACGATCACGGTTGGCGAAGTGGGGATCAGGCGCTTCCATTGCTCAGTGGTACAGAGCATGGCGACGAAGTACACGCCGCAAAGGATGAAGCCGTGCACGTTGATAAAGTGCCACACGCGCGCCAGACCAATGGTGTGCCGGTAGCCGGGCGTGCCAACGAGCGGAGTCAGATAGCGGGCATCGTCCTTGGCTGTCCACAGGCGGTCGGTCGGAACCTTGAGCGGCGTCAGGCGAATCCACTCACTGCCCGGTGTGCAGTCGTCGTTGAAATAGAGCCGCGGATGATCGGCCAGAATCGACAGGCCACTGCGGATGAGCATGGTGACGAAGAGGAAGTTGAAGAAATGGCAGTAGCGGGCCCAGAGCGGGAATCCGTGCGGGCCGGCAAAGTTGTTGGGGTACACCACGGGGACAGGCGGAATGTGCGGCAGGCCGCCTACGGCCATCTCAATCCACGCCGCAGCCACCAGCGATGCGATGAGAGCGACGGCTCCGATCAGGATCGAAGGGCGAATCCAGAGGCGGTGGCGGCGATCCACGGGATGATGGACCGCTCCATGTTCAGCGTCGAAGGCAATCATGACCCCAAGCCGCCACATGCGGCTGGGAAGTTTCCGCACGGCGGGCTGACAGTAACGTTATACCTCCGGGGCGGGGTGCGTCTCAGCTTGGGAATCGGGCGTCTCAGATTTCGCTTCGGAGATGCGGGAAAGCACAAGCCCAACGCACGCGCGGTCATCCCTGGCGAAGTGGTCCCAGTTTGGCCTGGAGGTCGTATCATGTGGCCCAGACAGAGGAAAGGTTTGCTCGGCACGGCTCCCCCCGGCCTGGCAAGAGGAGGCGGATGTGAACCTCGCGATTCTAAGGAAGGTAGGTCCGGCGGCAGCATCGGCTGTGGCCGTGGTCCTGCTTGTGTCGGCTACAGTGGCGGCACGCGGAACGCCCGAAACACGAAGACAGCGGTTTTGCACGCCACCGTCTCGATCAGCGGAGGCGTTAGCTTCAGCGGGTCCTATGATGCTCGCCTGACGGTGCAGACGTGTGCCGGCGTGGCGAAGGGCGGAACGGGCCAGCACGACGGCACGGGCAAGGCGATGTTCTATGTGCCGATTCCAATGGACACTACCGGTGGCAATGGCGGGCCGGTGGGCGGCGGGCACACCTTCGGGACCGATACTGCGGCCGCGCCCTATCACGGCCCAGGCACATACACGGGTTCCGGCCTAGTCGCGACGCAGATGGATGCGGACACCCCGCCGGGTTCGCAGGACACGCACATCTTCGCGTTTCCAACCAACATTGGGACGATGGTGATCAACCCCGACGCTTCGGGCTCGTTCACGTTCGGGCCTTTGCAGGATCCGGGGAGCGTCCTGATCTCTGGTGAGGTAACCTGGACCTGCTCGGAGGTGAGGGTGGGGACGAATTAGAGGTTTCCGTTCGACTCCGATTGCGTGAAAGGCAAATGCAGGTCCTTCGACTCGTCCCGGCGCGCCGGAACTCGCTCAGGATGACATACGATTTATGTCGCTCAAGATGACAGATCGAAGGAGGCGGGGGGCTACGGCGCGGCTGCGCCGCGTACTTAGTTATTCCCGAAAAACGGCCCGGGTTCCCAGGACTGCGCCTCCGCGGCTCCGCCGCGGGCATGTCCTGGGCTAACTTCTTGCGCTCCCTACGGGAGCTTTTTGCGCTACGCGGGGACTACGCCTTTGGCCAGCATCTGCCTGATGCCCCGCAGCGCCTGGCGGGTTCGCTCCTCGTTTTCGATGAGGGCGAAGCGCACGTGCTGGTCGCCGTGTTCGCCGAAGCCGATGCCGGGACTGACGGCCACTTTGGCTTCGGTGAGCAGGAGCTTGGAGAACTCAAGCGAGCCGAGCTCGCGGTACGCCTCGGGAATTTTGGCCCAGACGAACATGGTCGCCTTGGGCGAAGCCACGGCCCAGCCGGCCTTGTTGAGGCCTTCGATGAGCACGTCGCGGCGGCGGCGGTAGATGTCGCAGATTTGCGCAACGCAGTCTTGAGGGCCTTCCAATGCGGCGATGGCTGCGACCTGGATGGGCGTGAAGGTGCCGTAGTCGAAGTAGCTCTTGAGGCGCGCGAGCGCGGCGACAAGCTTCTTGTTGCCGACCATGAAGCCGACGCGCCAGCCGGGCATGTTGTAGGACTTCGAGAGCGTGAAGAACTCGACGGCGACGTCTTTCGCGCCGGGAACCTGCATGACGCTGGGCGGCTTGTAGCCGTCGAAGGCGATGTCGGCGTAGGCGAGATCCTGAATGAGATAGAAGCCGTGCTCGCGGGCCAGCGCGACCAGTCGCTCGAGGAACGGCAGCTCCACACATTCAGTGGTGGGGTTCGAGGGGAAGTTGACGATGAGGGCCTTGGGGCGCGGAGTCATGCGCGGGATAAGCTCCTCAAGTTGCGCGAAGAAAACTTTCCTGGTCGTGGACGGGGACGCTGACGATGTGCGCGCCGGCGATGACGGGGCCGTATATATGGATGGGGTAGGAGGGATTAGGCACGAGCACGGTGTCGCGCGAATCGAGAATGGCGAGACAGAGATGGGCGATGCCCTCCTTGGAGCCAATGGTGACGATGGCCTCGGATTCGGGATCGAGTTCGACGCCGTAGCGCGTCTGGTACCAATTGCAGATGGCCTTGCGCAGGCGGGGCAGGCCGCGCGAGACGGAGTAGCGATGCGTGGGCGGCTTGCGGGCCGCTTCAACGAGCTTGTCGACGATGTGGGCGGGCGTGGCGCCGTCGGGATTACCCATGCCGAAGTCGATGATGTCTTCGCCGCGGCGGCGGGCGGCGGTCTTCATCTCGCCGGTGATGTTGAAGACGTAGGCGGGCAAGCGCTGAATGCGAGAGAACTCTTCCATGGCTACTCCAGTGTAAGACAGTGGTCAGTGGTCAGTTGTCGGTTGTCGGTTGTCAGTTGTCAGTAAACGAGTGAACAGTGGCGCGGAGCAGATCCCGGACTGTTGACTGACAACTGATCACTGAAAACTGAATTTTGGGATGAGGTGAGGCGGAGTCTAGGCGGCGGGAGCCGCCGCAGCCGCGGTTGCGCGGGCGATGGTGAAGGCGGGATGGTCGGGATGGTGCATGGGTTGATTATAGCGGAAAGGCGGAGACGGCTAACGAAGTTCGGTTTCACTCGGCTCTGGATCGGAGGGGATCTTCGACTGCAGCCGGTTGACCGTTGCGTTCACCATAATAAATGCGACGATGACCACCACCAGGCCTATAACGGAATAGGCAATGCCCTGGGGCAGGTTGTAGGTTTCTCCTGCCTGCCAGCTATCGACAGTACGAGGAAACCATTATAGAGAACTCCGGTCCCGAAGATGATCCAAAAGATCTGCGCGTTGATGAACCACTTGGGATATAAATCGAGCGGAACTACGGTGGGTGCGCTTCATGGCGGCAAGTATAGCGTTTCATCGGTGCGGGCGGGCAGCAGCGAAATTTATACTGAGAAACAAGATGAGCACGTTTAAACCTGTTGACGAACAAATGGATCTGCTGGAGAAGGGCGCGGCGGAGATTATCCGCGTGAGCGATTTGCGCGAGCGCCTGGAAGAGAGCCGCAAGACGGGGCGACCGCTGCGCGTGAAGGCGGGGTTCGACCCGACGGCGCCTGATCTGCACCTGGGGCATACGGTGCTGATGCGCAAGCTCAGGCACTTTCAGCAGCTCGGGCATACGGTGATTTTTCTGATGGGCGATTTGACGTCGCTGATCGGCGACCCGACGGGACGCAACGTGACGCGCAAGCCGCTGACGCGCGCTGAGATCGACGAGAACGCAGAGACATATAAAGCAGCAGGTGTTCCGCATTCTAGATGAGAAGACAACCGAGGTGCGCTACAACAGCGAGTGGCTGGGCAAACTTGGTTATGTCGGCCTGATCGGCCTGTCCGCAAAGGTCACTCTCTCGCAGATGCTTGACCGCAAGGAATTCCTCACGCGATTCCATGCCGAGCAGGACATCAGCTTCACGAACTTCTTTATCCGCTGGTGCAGGGCTACGATTCCGTTGCCTTGGAGTGCGACGTCGAACTCGGCGGCACGGACCAGAAATTCAACTTTTGATGGGCCGTGAGTTGCAGCGCGACTACGGGCAGAAGCCGCAGATCGTGTTGATGACGCCGATTCTTGAGGGTATGGACGGCGTTCAGAAAATGAGCAAGTCTCTAAATAACGCGATCGGGATCAACGAGCCAGCGAGCGAGATGTACGGGAAGCTGATGAGCATCAGCGATGAGCTGATGTGGAAGTATTGGGTGTTGCTGACCGACGTCCCTCAGAGCGAGGTGAATCGCTTAAGGGATCAGGTAGCAAACGGCGGGCAGCATCCAATGGCAGTCAAGGTGAATTTGGCATTTACGATCGTGTCTGGATTCCATTCCCGGGAAGAGACCATCAAGGCGGCCGATGACTGGGGGCGAATGCATCGACAAAATGAAATCCCAGACGAAGTTGAAAGGGTGACTGTCTCA
This sequence comes from uncultured Acidobacteriota bacterium, assembly GCA_963729915.1. Lineage (GTDB taxonomy): Bacteria > Acidobacteriota > Terriglobia > Terriglobales > Acidobacteriaceae > Telmatobacter. The sequence goes on from CAVSQE010000003.1 coordinate 221,701, forward strand.
GTGCAGGAGATCGGATGGCAAGTGAATCGACCGCTTCGACTGGACAGATTGTTGGTTGCTATGGGGCTCGCGTCCTCGAATTCGGAAGCTCAGCGCAAGATCAAGGAGGGGGCGCTCGAGATCAAGGGAGTTGGAACAAGGGTGACCTTATATGTTCCTCTAACCCGCCGCCAACCGACATGCCCCCGATCCGTCTCGGGAAACGCGCGAAGATTGCGGTGATTGTGTAAACGCTGCGCGACATGGATGAGCGGGGCCGTTCAGTAAAGAACAAGCGAGGAAGGCATGGAAAGCCGGCGAACGGTGTTGAAGGCGTTGGGCGCGTCAATAGGCGCGACGGCGGTGAACCTGAGCGCACTGGAAGGGTTTGCGCGCGGCCTGGATGAGCATCGCGAGCGACCGAATATTTTGTGCATTGTGGGCGAGGGGGTGCGGGCCGATGAGTTTTCTTCGGCGGGCAACCGGATTTTGCATACCCCGAACATGGACCGGATCGCTACGGAGGGATGTACCTTTCACAACGCGTTCGTGGTGAATGCGCTGTGCCTGCCGTCGCGGGCCACGATGCTGACCGGGCTCTACTCGCATACTACGGGCGCGGTGTCGAATGTGGAGGGGACGGTGCCGGCGCGGTTTCCGCTGGTGTCGGACCTGCTGCAGAAGGCCGGGTACGAGACAGCGTTTCTGGGCAAGTCGCACGTTGCCGGCGCGCTGATGGACCACTACTGGGACTACTACTTCGGATTTGTGGGCCAGGCGGATTACTACCGGCCGCGGATCACCGAGGGCGTAAAGGGCAAGTACGGGCCGGAGACGCTCTACGAAGGCGAGTATGTGGACACGCTGCTGACGCAGAAGGCTGTGGGTTGGCTCAAGCAGAAACACGAAAAGCCATTCTGCATGTTTTTGTGGTTCTATGCGCCGCATGCGCCGTTCTACCGGCCGAAGGATCTGGTGAATGATTTCAACGGCGTGGCGATTCCCAAACCCGGAGACGTTTCGACGAGGACCAGACGGGCTACGCGGACAAGCCGCGCGCCGTGGCCGAGGCGGACGACAAGATCGGATGGTCGGAGGTGTTCACCGACGATCCGCGGTCGCTCGAGGAGTTGGTGAAGGATCATTACGCGGGCGTGGAAGACAACGATCGCAACGTGGGCGCGGTGCTGGCTGAGTTGGAACGGCAGAAGCTGCTGGATCGCACGGCGATTGTGCTGAGCTCGGACCATGGATTTCTGCTGGGCGAGCATCATTTGTATGACAAGCGCTTGATGTATGAGCCGTCGATTCGCGTGCCGATGATGGTGCGCTGGCCGGGGCGCGTGAAGGCGGGAACGACATCAGAGGAGATGGTGCTGAATCTCGACATGGCGCCGACGCTGCTGGAGATTAGCGGGACTGCCCGCGACGGCGGAGATGCAAGGCAAGAGCATGATGCTGCTGGCCGAGGGAAAGGCCGACGTGCAGTGGCGCGAGGATTGGCTCTACGAGTATTACGAGTATCCGGGATTTGAAAATGTGCGGCCGTGCCGCGGGGTGCGGACAAAGCGATATAAATTGATCGATTTTTTCCTGGAGCCGGAGGAGTTTGAGCTTTACGATCTGGAGAAGGATCCGGATGAGGCGCACAATCTCTACGGCAAATCAGGATACGAGGAGCTGACGGCGCACCTGAAGGAGCGGCTGGCGGCTCTGCGCGCGGAGACCGGCGACACTTATGCGTACAAGCCGACGGGATTGCCACTGCATCCGGCGATGCAGGTGCTGTCGCAGCCGAAGTGAAAAGGCAGCCGCTAGCTTTTAGCTACTAGTTTTTTGCGGTGGGGCGAGGGTGGTGGTGTGCCACCCGATGCCTTGCCATGCTCGGCTATTTGCCCATCGCAAATGCGCGCGCGGAATCTAGGAGCTTCGCGACGGATTCCTTGGAGCAGGACTCGGTGTAGATGCGCATGAGCGGCTCGGTGCCGCTGGCGCGTAAGAGTAGCCAGGTTTCGGCGGCGTTGGGCTTTTTCTTTGCTTCCGGATTATCCAGGTAGAACTTCACTCCATCGAGATTCTCCTGGCGCAGGATGGGCATGCCGGCGAAGCTGGTGTCGCCGATGGGGAGTGCGCGGGCTCGCGCGATGGCGGCATTCTTGACGTCGTCGGAGATGTGGAGATCGATGCGACCGTACTGATGCTCGCCGTATTCGGCCTGCAAATCCGCTACAAGTTGCCCGAGGGTTTTGCCTTCCTCTGCCATGACGTTGGCGAGCAAGAGGCAGTTAATCAGACCATCGCGCTCGGGCAGATGACGCTGGAGGCCGATGCCGCCGGACTCTTCTCCGCCCATGACAATTTCGCGCTCCAGCATGAGGTCGACGACGTATTTGAAACCGATGCCGTGCTCGATGAGCTCGCGGTTGTATTTTTTCGCGATGCGGTCGAGCATTTTGGTGGTGTTGAAGGCGCGCGTGACGGCGCCGGGCCAGCCCTTGTACTTCAAGACCCAACTGAGGAGCACGGAGTAGATTTTGTGCGGGTCGACGAAGATGCCATTTTCATCGGTCGCCCCGATGCGGTCGGCGTCGCCGTCGGTGCAGAGGCCGGCCTGGCAGTGGTTGGCGACCGTCGCTTCGCCGAGAGCGCGGATGTTGGGCTCGATTGGCTCAGGATTGATGCCAGGGAAGAGCGGATCGGGATTGAAGCGGATGGGAACGTTGGCTACGCCAATGCGATTGAAGATGTCCGACAGAATCGTGCCGCCGGCACCATACATGGAGTCGATGCAGAACTTCATGCCCGATTTGGCGATGAGGTCGAGATCGGCGAAGCTCTCAATGGCTTTGAGGTAGGTGGGCAGGAAGTCGACTTCGGTAATGGGCGCGGGTTGCGATGCGCGCGGGACGGGCTGGCCGAGGTACGACTCGATGGCCGTAATCATGGAGGGCTTGCCCGAGCCGCCGTACCAGCCCTTGTACTTGACGCCATTCCATTGCGCCGGATTGTGCGACGAAGTGATCATGATGCCGCCAGCAGCGCCGCGTTCTCGCACGCCGAAACTCAGGGCCGGTGTGGGCGTGACGGCGTTAGCGAGTTGCACGGGAATGCCGGTGGCCGCGACGACCTCAGCGCAGGCGCGCGCAAATGCTTTCGATCCGAAGCGCGTGTCGTAGGCGACGCAGAGGCCTTTTTCCGGATCTTCCTGCGCGTGAATGTAGGCCGCGATGGCCTCGGCGGCGGTGCGCACGTTGGCAAAGGTGAAGTCGTCGGCGATGACGCCGCGCCAGCCGTCGGTGCCGAATTTAATTTGTGGGTGAGGCATGGGTGCGGTTCTGCTCTCCTTACGAAGCAAAGGACAACGATAACAAAAGGGGCGCGGTGAGTGCACGGGGTGTGCCCGCCGACTAATTTGTACTCGATTGAAAGTGGACGATCGAGGATCGTGCTTTCCCACATCTCAAAATCGAGATGTGGGGCACCCGCTTTTCGTGCCGCTTACAGATTGTGCAGTTCAGGGAAGGACATGCAGGCTGCGAACTCATGCTGGAAGGCCGGGTCGGCGGCGAGGCTGATGTGCTCGATGGGTGGGAGCGGGGGTTCATCAGCAAGAAGCAGCATTTTTGCGCCGCGGAGGGCGGTGTTGCCGGCGGCGTGGATGAGCGCGTGCGGCGCTTCGAGGAGGCCGATGCGGAGGGCGCTCTCGATTTGCACGTAGTTGCCGAAGGCGCCGGCGAGATGGATGGCGCGGAGCGAGCGCGCCTGGGCGCCGCGACGCTTGAGGAGCAGACGGAAGCCGGCAGCGATGGCGCCCTTGGCGAGTTGCAGCTCGCGAATGTCGGATTGGTAGAGAACTACGGGCGGCGCGATGGGAAAGATCTTTGAGCCATCGGCGATGCGGCCGTTCGAGAGAATGGAAGCTGACCGCAGACCTGCGGCGACGGCGTCGACAAGGCCGCTGCCACAGATGCCGCGCGGCGCGACGTCGCCAAGAACGGTGGGGCGGAGCGCGCCATTCTCGAGTGAAACGTAGGCGATGGCGCCAGTGACGGCGCGCATGCCCATGCGGATAGCACCTGCTTCAAAGGCGGGACCGGCGGCGGTGGAGGCGCAGACGATGCCATGGCGATTGCCGATTGCGATCTCGCCGTTGGTGCCGAGATCGACGAGCGCAGAGAGATCATCGCCAAGCGCGATGCCCGAAGCGGCGATGCCGGCGAGAATGTCCGAACCGACGAAGCCGCCGATGCAGCGGGCGAAGCGGATCACGCAATCGGAGGGCAGATCCCAGCCGAGATCGCGCGCGGTGAAGCACTGCTCGGCAAGATGCGGCGACTGAAAAGGCACGTGAGAGAGCGGCTCGACATCGAGACCGCTGAACAGATGGTGCATGACGGTGTTGCCTACGAGCAGGACTTCGTCAACTTGCGATGCGCGGTCGCGGGTGAGGCGCGCGACAAGCTGGCCGAGCGCGGCGCGGATGGGCGTAGTGAGGTTTTGGCCCTCGAGCGCGGCGCGGATGCGGCTCATGACATCGGAGCCGAAGGCGGCCTGGGGATTAAGCGCGGTTTCGACGCCGAGCACGTCGCCCGTTGCGGCATCGAGGAGTTGCGCGGCGATGGTGGTGGTGCCGAGATCGATGGCTATCTTTTTATTGGCTTTGGACTGAAGTTGTGCCGAAGAGACCTCCTTATCCGCGAGGATCTCCATGTGCCACTGGCCGCACTCGAGAACGACCGGCTCCTCAGCACGTGCCTGGCAGGCGAGACGCCAGCCTTTGGCGAGTTGATCGGGGGTGAGCGCTGCGGAGTCAGCCTCAGTGACAGAAAGCGATCCCGAAAGCACGCGCACCTGGCAACCGCCGCACTCGCCCGTGCCGCCGCAGGGGAATTCGAAGCCGTGGGCAGCGAGGCCGGAGACGAGCGAGCCGCCGCGCGGGAGTTCGAGTTCGACGGAAAGCGGCTCGAGGCGGATGCTCACGCGATCTGACGATGAGGACGCCGACGATGATGGGTCGAGAGTCATACGGCTTCCACAATGCCGTCGTCGAGCGTGGCGCGGATTTGCGCGCCTGGCGCAACGACGAGAAAATCGGCTGCATCCCAACGGCCGTTGACGAGGCGCTCGAGGAGGGTGAGCGAGCCCGAAACCTCCTCGAAGGCCCATCCTTCTTTTGCGGCTTCGGCGCGCGCCTGGGTGCGGCAGGTTTCGTCGGACGCGATGCCGGTGGAGATGTAGGTGAGGCCGGAGTAGTGGCGACGGAAAGCGGAGAACTGCTCGTAGAGATAGCGGCCGTTGTCTTCGCCGTATTTGGCGATGAATTCGTCGAGCGTGGTTTGCTCGCCCAGGGGATTTTTTTGCGAGGGAAAAGCGGGCTGGAGCTTGAGATCGGGAGTTTGAAATTCGACCCAGCCGGGCGAGCGATAGTAGATGCCGGGGTGGTCCTGAAAATAAGAGGCGTAGCGATGGCGGCTGCCCATGAGCACACCGATGCAGTCGTGAGCGCGGGGAACAACGAGTGGCGTGCCGCCGGCGCGGAGGCCCTCAGTGCCACGGCCGCACAAGGCGTAGCCGAGAAGAATGGCGTCGTAGCCGGCGCTGTCGGCCGCGGCGATTCGGTCTTGGAGGTGGGGGCGCATCTCGACGCCAAGCGAGTGCAGACCCATGGGAATGGATTCGAGGTCGACCGTGTGTGCAGAGCGGGAGACGACGTGCTCGATTTCGCGCGTGAAGACCTGGCAATGGATGAGTTTGAGGCGCATGAATGCAGCTTTCATTGTGGTGAGTCTGAAGTTCATTGAAGGACAAATGCGGGTCCTTCGACTCCGTTTGCCGCGCAAAGCGCGGCAAACTTCGCTCAGGATGACCGATCATTATGATGCGAACTTCTGACTCAGAACACTAGCTATTAGCTTTCAGCAAAGCATCGGTCGGGGCAGTGACGGACATCATTGCATCCACTTTTTTCAAAATCGTGGCCCGGGCATCGGGAACCGAGAGGACATCACACTCGGAGCCGAGGATGTGGGGATGACCGCAGGCCTTCATGTTCGTGAGCAGTTCGCGGGTGCGGCGCACGACTTCCTCAACCGGCAAGGCGCCATCTGAATAGAATGACTTGGTGGGAAGGTTGCCGTAGAGGACGACGTCGCCGGGCACGAGGCGCGCGTCTTCCCACAGCTTGCGCGAACCGCCCAGGCTGAGAACGACAGGATGAAGGCGATGTGCGAAGGCTTCGACCATGAGATCGATAAGCTCGCCGCAATCGTGAAAGATGAGATCGCAAGAACCATCGTCGAGCTCGGCCTTGAGGCGCAGATTGGGTTCCATGACAAGGCGCTCGAAGATGCTGGAGCCGGCTTTGAGTTGGCGCGGGGAAAGGAAGCAGGTGTTTGCCGCAGGCTCACAGATCATAATGGCGCGCGCGCCGTGAGCGATCTGGCTGCGCACGGAACGATGGATTGCGGCCTCAGCGGCCTGGAGACATTGAAAAAGAAGCCGCACGTCATCGGAGTTCTCGGGAGCCTGACCGCGGCCTGCCATGGCTGCGGCAGCGATGGGATCGGCCATCAACCGCGTGACGAGAGAGAAGGGACCGATGGCCATGCCGACGGGAAAAAGGTCGGGGATCGAGACAATGTAACGCAGAGCTTTGTTGCGTGCGGCGCTGCCGGGACAGTTGGGAACCGCTTCCTCGGCACAGAGCGCAGCCAGGGTGGCGTCATCGAGTGGAGCGGCGAAGTGAAATGCGTCTGCATCCTGGACGGAGACACCGATGCGCGCGAGAAGATCGGCCTTCTCGAGACGCAGATCCATAAGCGGAATGGCGAGTGGAGTATTCCAGCGACGGGCCGTGCGCTCGATTACTCGGCCCAGAGCGGGGCCATTGTTGCGAACGGATTCCGGGTCCGGCTCTTCGTGCAAGACGAGGTCAGCGCCTATGGGCATTGACAGGCCCTGGGCGGCGAGACGGAGAAAGAGGCCACGATTCGTCTCTGAATTTGTCAGGCGACTTGTCAGACTGCCTCCCCGGCAAGGAGATTCTTGACGAGACCGACTGCGCCGTTGGCATTCTCGCTATAGCCGTCAGCGCCGATTTCCTTTGCGTATTGGTGCGTGACGGGCGCGCCGCCGATGAGCACCTTGACCTGCGTGCGGAGACCCGCGGTCTGAAGCGCGTCGATGGTGAGCTTCATGGCCGGCATGGTGACGGTGAGCAGCGCCGACATGCAGACCACGTGCGGCTTGCGCTCTACGACAGCGGTGACGAAGTTTTCCGGAGACACGTCGGTGCCGAGATCGATGACTTCGAATCCGCTGCCCTCGAGCATGGAGGCGACGATGTTCTTGCCGATGTCGTGCAGGTCGCCTTTGACGGTGCCGATGACCACGCGGACCGCCATCTTCTGGCCGGAGGCGGCGAGCAGCGGCTTGAGCAGCTCCAATGCGACCTTCATGGCGCGGCCAGCGAGCAAGAGCTCGGGAACGAAGTATTCTTCGCACTCGAAGAGACGGCCGACCTCATCCATGGCCGGAACCATCGATTCCTGAATGAGGGCCATAGGCTGGCCGCCTGCGGCGATGGCTGCTTCCGTGGCGGCTCGCGCCTTCTTGGCGTCGCCGTTCAAAATTGCATCGTAGAGCTCGACATTCTGCGCCATCGAAATACTCCTCTGCTCCGCACATCATGCAGGAGATGGATGCCGCAGCGGCACAGCCCGATTGCAGGCGAAGCACTTGCCCAAAAACGGCATTGCGTCCGCTTGCACAGGCCGGTTGCGACACTCTCCCTTAAAACGGATTGATGATTCAAGATAAATCGATTTCAGCAAGGCTGGCAAATGCGCGAGAGACCGGGTTCCAGCGCGCGGAACCCGCAATGATGCGAATGCTGGGCTTAGAGGGAAACCACAGGTGCTGTATCCAACGGCGGTGGTCTCCCACCCTTGCGACAGAAACAAGTCGCAAGGATGGGGCACGGAGCACTCGAGTACGGCGATCATACGAACTGCTTTAGCGAGGCGGTGCGGGCGCGGGGCGAGTGCGCGGGAAGCGCGGAGTACGCACTGCGGCCTCGGTGGGCAACAGATCTTTGCAGAGCTCCAGAATTTCAATGGCCTGAAGACCGGTTTGTGACGCTTCGTTGGTGTTGATGCGGGGGTCCTCTTCCACGGGATGAAGCGAGTCGGGCCCGGAGACGAGGTGCGGAGTAGCAATGCCGCCGCCCTGGGAGAGCAAACCGGCGATGGCCTTCAGCGCAAAGGTCTTATCGCCGGTCTTGGCGTAGGCCCAGGCAGCGAGACGGGGACCGCTCTGGCCGGGGATGACGTAGCCTGCGTCGGCGCCCTCGTTGCCCGTGACGTTGTCTTTTTGCCAGACTTCAGCGGGCGCGATACCGATGCGGCACATGCGCAGCCAGACGGCGGCCAAATCGTTGCGGCCGAGCAAGGGTACGAGCTCGAACATGACTTCAGCGCCGCCCTGGATGGTGGCGAGGTTGTAGTTGGCCGGAGCAAATGTTTTCGTCGCGGGATCGGGGATGGGGGTGAGCTTGCCGGTGGAGTTATCGAAGCCGACGATGGCCGCTTCCGCTGTGTAGCGCGGTGTGTGCCTGCCGGTTTCAAGGCCGAAGGGCATGGCGACGATGGAGTCGACGCCGGCGAGAATGCGGTCGCGCCAGTGCGCATCATTGGTGCGCTCCCACTCCGTCATCCAGTTGCCGGCGATGGCGAACCAGTCGGGGCCGATGCGGATGCGGACTGCCGGCTCCGAGGGCGTGCGCGGCGCGGCTTCGCGCATGGGATCGTACTTGGCGACGGCGATGCCGGCGGATTCCGCGACCATGTGCATGATGTCGCCGGCGCGCTCGTCGGTGGTGAGGTAGTAGAAGAAGCGCCAGTGCGCGGCCTGGCTGATGCGAGCTTCCTTGGCGCCGTCACCCCACTTGATGACGTTGTGACGGGAGCCGAGGCCCTTCATGGGGCCTAGATGATACACGCAGGTCTCGCTGGTGTTGCGCGTGTGCGCCTCGGCGAGGCGGAAGAGATCGGCACGGCCGCTGCGGAGATAGCTCGACCAGAGCCAGAGCGGTGCGCCAAGTTCGGTGTTGTCCCAGGCGTGGCCGCCCCAGTCGTAATGCCAGACGTGGCGCGGCGCGGAGTAGGAGTGCATGAAGTCGCCGAACTGCCAGAAGCCGTACCAGGAGCGGTCGTCGACCTGGCGCTGGTAGTAGGCGAGAACGGAGTCGAGGCCGTCTTCGATGGATTTTTTGAAGGGCGTGTCGCGGAGGGGCAGGCTCCACGCGCCGAAGACGCCGGTGGATTGAATATACGCGGGCGCAGCGGTGAGAAGCGGCCGCTCCTGGCCGGCGGCGAGCGCGGCACTTTCAGCACGGGTGGGCCAGGAGGCGCATGGATAGAGGGTGAGCTCGCTGGTGCGGGCCACGCCATAGGCAGTGCTCAGGCCGGGTTGCACATCCTCATAGGACGCGTCGAGACCGTGCGCGTGGGTGTCGTAGTGGCGCATGTCCATCTCGGGCGCATCGGGCGACCAGAGCCAGGCGACAAGATTCGCAATGGGAGCGGCGGCGCGGCGAATTTCGAGGCTGGAAGGATGGGACTGCCAGAAGTTTTTGACGCTGACGCCGAGACCTCCGCCGAGATCTCCGGCAAAAGCAAAGCCGGGCGCGCGCGTACCCGCGACGGAGAAGACCCAGGCGCTTTGGGGATTGGTGCGCTTGACGATCGTGAAGCCGTGCGGCGTGGGCTGCATGAGTTTGAAATTGTCCCAGATGGCGTTTTTCAGGAAGATGGGATTGCCGGCGAAGTTCTGGCCGGTTTCCTGCGCGATGCTGCCGCCGCCGGGCTGGAGCGGCTCAGACCACATGCCGCCATCGGGACCGGCGAAGCGCACGGTGCGGTTGCGCGGCTCGTCGCGCAGAGGCACGTCAAACTCGAGGCCGAGGCCGCGCACGAAATCCTTCTCCTGATCGCCGTCGAAGACGATGGAATGGACGAGGCGGATTTCGGTTTGGCCGCTGTAGAAGTAGAGGCGGACAACGAACGGCAGCCATTCACGCTTGGAAACAGCGCCCCGATGCATGCCCTCGATTTTGACTACGGCGCGGACGGGACCGGATTGCTCGACGGTGACGTGCTTGACGGCGCTCACGTGTTTTTCGCGGACGGGCGAGAGATCGTCTTCCGTCGAGGGGCCGTGCTGGAGAATGCAGACGAGCTGGGCCGCGCCGGCGATGGACTTGCCGCCCATGCTGATGGAGTTAAAGATCTTTGCGCCGGTCAGCGGGATGGAACACTGGATGGCGCCGGTGTCGACGAGCAGAGATTTGCCGTCGTTCTTGACGGTGACGGGAAGAGGTCCGGGAGTTCCGGCGGGCGGGGCCTTGGTCGCGAGGGTTGCAGGACCTGCGAATCCAGCGGGGACAACGCTGGCGAAGCCACTCCACTTGATGGAACCATCGGGCCAGTAAGCAAGCGGCCAGCTTTGCAGCGGGAGATGATTGTCGCCGATGGTGAGACCGAAGGGAGCGTTGCACTGGACTGCGCCCTGCGGAAAGGGCACTCCCCAACTGACGCCGGTGGCCGTGACAGGCGGTTTCTCGCTGAGCCAGGAGAGTGCGACCTCGCGTATGCCCGGAGCGGCGGACGCAAGCGACTGCGGAAAGGCAGCGGCGAAGAGGTTTTTTTCAGGGAGAGTGGTGATGCTTGCGCCGAGAAGCGAGGCATCTTTCAGGAATTCACGACGAGTTCTTGGGCTCAAAACGGACCCCCGGCCCGGACTGCGTTGGCCGCAGCGGGTTTGGTGTTAACCGCCGCCCATTATCAGGGGCGGAGGGTGGGGTTGTGAAGCGGGGCTTGCGTTGGGCCCAATTGCGGCTTTCGGTTCGCGCGATCCGAGTTCCCGTAATCGGGGGCCATTGACTTTGCTCAGAATAGGCTCTGGGGTGCCCCGTTCATACTGAGTTGAAATTGCGAAAAGCAAATGCAGAGCCTTCGACCCGCCCTCCGTTTCTCTACGCGCGGCGTCGGACTCGTTCAGGATGACAGCGCATTTTTTGAATTGGGATTTTGGGAGGATACTGGCAGACGAGGTGCGTGCGATGGCGGTGAAGGTTGCAATCATAGGCGGAGGGATTGTGGGACTGGCGACGGCGCACCAGCTTCTCAAGCGGCATCCCGCGACGAACGTGCTCTTGTTGGAGAAAGAGAAGAGCGCGGGACAGCACCAGACCGGGCACAACAGCGGAGTGTTGCATTGCGGGCTCTACTACAAACCGGGTTCAAAGAGGGCGCGCATGGCGGTGGAGGGAATCCGGCGGATGACCGCTTTCTGCCAGCAGCACGGCGTGCCCTACGAGTTGTGCGGCAAGACCGTGGTGGCTACAGAGCCGGAGGAGATTCCCTGGATGCAGGCGCTGTTCGAGCGTGGCAAGGCCAACGGACTTGAGGGACTGGAGCTGCTGGACGCGGAGCGGATTCGCGCGTATGAGCCTCATGCGGCGGGACTGGCTGGGATTCGCGTGCCCCAGGAAGGGATTGTGGACTACGCGGCGGTGTGTGCAGCGATGGTCAAGGAGATTGGCGCGCGCGGAGGCGAGATCCGGTTTTCCTCTGAGGTGATGCGACTGCGCAGGAAGAACCATTGGACGATCGACACGCGCAGCGGGGACTACGAAGCAGATTTTGTGATCAACTGCGCGGGATTGCATTGCGACCGCGTGGGACGGAAGGCGGGCAGTCGCGAGCCGGCAAAAACTGTCCCCTTCCGCGGCGAGTATTACATGCTCAAGCCGAAGCGGCAGTACCTGGTGCGGAACCTGCTCTACCCGGTGCCGGACCCGCAATTTCCTTTTCTGGGCGTGCACTACACGCGGCTGATCCATGGCGGCGTGGAATGCGGGCCGAACGCAGTACTGGCGTTTGCGCGCGAAGGTTATCGCAAAAGAGATTTCTCTCTGCGCGATACGCTGGAGACGTTCACCTACGGCGGATTCTGGCGATTCTTTCTGCGTTATCCGCGCATGTGCTGGGAAGAGTTCAAGCGCTCGTATAGCAAGCATTTGTTTTGCCGGTCGCTGCAACGGCTGGTACCGGAGCTGACGATGGACGACCTGATGCCGGGAGGGTCGGGCGTGCGGGCGCAAGCGCTTTCACCGGAAGGCGAATTGGTGCAGGATTTTCATTTCGTGCGGGCAGCGGGAGCGCTCCACGTGCTGAATGCGCCCAGCCCGGCGGCCACTGCTTCTCTGGCTATTGCCGACGAAATTGTGACCATGGCCGAAGAGGCGCTTGCGCCGTGAAGGGCGTGATGCTTCGCGGGTCGGCAGTTCTTTCCTGCCTTCGCGAAGCGTCATTGGGAAGATTTGGTGATGAATGGTCGGGACGGGCAGATTTGAACTGCCGAAAGGCTCGGCTTCGCCGAGCTCCCCTCGCAGTCTCAATTCGTGTCATCCGCTAAGGCGGATGACAGGTTGGGGCGCTTCGCGGGTCGGCCACGAAGACCTTCTCTCGACGAAAGGTGTTGGTAAGACTGAAATGGTCGGGACGGGCAGATTTGAACTGCCGACCCCTCGCACCCCAAGCGAGTGCTCTACCAGGCTGAGCCACGTCCCGACATAACGCAGCCGGCTCTTGTCGAGCCGGCTTCTGGGGTCTTTGATTAGTTTACACCGATGCCGCGGTGGCGCGGTTCATGCGGTGCGTTAATGCTCTGGCGGCACGAAGTCCGCGGGCAGGGCCGAGCCGGAGCCGAAAAAGAACTCCTCCATCTGCTCGACGAGGAACTGCTGCGCCTGGGGCAGCCAGGGCTGCAGGCGGTACTCGTTCAGCAGCATTTTCTGGCGGTTGAGCCACTCGTCCCAGGCTGCCTTGGAGACGTTTTTATAGATTTTCTGGCCAAATTCCGAGTCGAAGGGCGGCTCGTCGAGCCCCTCCATCTCCTTTTTGTAACGAACGCAAAAAACGGTGTGCGCCATGCGAAGAAATACTCCCGTAACTATTGTATGGGATGCAGGGAGACGGAGCCGGTTGCGGCGATTGCGGCGCGGAGAAACTGCTTGACAAGGCGTCCGGCGGGCGGTTTTTCTACTTGCAGCCCCAGCTTCACACTCCCCGCTGTGGCCCCGCCGAGCCCCTTGCCCGATAGGAGATGCCATGGCAAAACCGGATGCTGTCGAAGGCGCATTCGTGCTCTCGGACCACGCGGCCGGGGCTATTGCCTATCTCACGTTCATCCCGGCAATTCTTTTCCTGGTCCTGGAGACCTATAGCCGGAACCCGTACGTTCGCTACCACTCCTGGCAATCGATCCTTCTCTCGCTGGGGGCGTTTGCGGTGAACGTCGTGCTGGCCTTTCTGCTGGTATTCGCGCTGCTGTTCACACCCCGCCTGCACCTTGTGGCGTGGCGGGCGATCGAACTGTTCTGGATCGCGGTGTGGATCGCCTGCGTGGTGAATGCGGCAATGGGCAAGCGGTTCAAGCTGCCTGTGATCGGGGAGCTTGCGGAGCAGCAGGCAAAGAAGTAAGCGCGCGATTTTGCTTGACAAGAGAGTGCGAGTTGCGGTGTTCTGGTGCCCTCAGCTCAGCGCCTGACCCGGGGGCTGCGAAAACGGGATGTCTCTGATCGCAGACGGGGTGGGGCGTTCTTCCCATCAGGAAAATTTCACCAGTTTCACCAATAAGGAGCTTCCATGGCTGATCCGAATGCAACAGGAGCTAACACAGGGCTCTCCGACGATGCCGCGAGCGGCCTTGCCTACCTGACCTTTATCCCGGCGATCATCTTCCTGGTGGTTGCGCCTTACAACACAAACCCCAAGGTGAAGTTCCATGCCTGGCAGTCGATCTTTCTGGCGGTAGCCTGGGTGGGCGTCTGGATCATTTCCATGGTGCTTGCCTTCATACCGGTCGCGGGCTGGATTATTTTGCCATTGTTTCACCTGGTGGCGGCCCTGTTGCTATTCATTCTCTGGCTGATCGCCATCATCAAGGCGTTTCAGGGCGGGAAGTTTGTGATTCCCATCATTGGTCCGCTCGCTCAGAAACAGGCGGGCGCTTAGAGCGTTTCGCAGAAACGGCGCCAGCCGGCGATCCACGAAGCCTGTTCTTCACTTTGGCGCGAGCGAAGGTGAACGACAGGCTTTAGCGGCGCTTCCGTTTTTTATTGAAGCGCGTCGCCTTCTTGCCCCGCAGAGCCTCCTTTTTTGCGCGTTTCTTCGCTTTGGATGAGGGCGGCGCGGGCTTGCGGCCCGTGAGAGGAAGCTCTTCTTCCACCAGCGCGAACTGCAGCTTGCGCTCTTGCGCGAGGATGCGGTCGAGGATCACCTGGACGCGGTCGCCGACGCGGAAACGACGGCCGGTACGTTCGCCCACGATCTCGTGGGTATTCTCGCGCCAAGTGTAGCGATCACCGCGGAGGGTATCGATGGGGACGAGGCCCTCCACAAAGAGATCGGTGAGCTCGACGAAGAGGCCGTATTTGGCGGGGTTGAGCACGAGGGCGGCAAACTCGTCGCCGACGCGGTCCTGCATGAAGCGCACCTTCTTCCACTCGACAAGCTCGCGCTCGGCCTCGGCGGCGCGGCGCTCGGCAGTGCTCGATTCGTCGGCAATCTGGGCGAGCTCGGGTTCCGGGATGGGGACTGTGCGTTCCCGGGTCCGAAAATCCGGACTCGGGGCACCCGCAAACTGAGAAAGATGGACATGTGCGGGCGTGGACGCCCGCACTACAGCCGGTCTGGAGACCGGCGCTACGTTTGGATGCGACCAGGGTGAAGCGAGGCGCGCCTGGGTGACGGTTCGGCGGCCGGAGACGCCGGCGCGGAGTAGAGCCTTGGTGATGCGGTGCACGATGAGATCGGGATAGCGGCGGATGGGCGAGGTGAAGTGGGTGTAGGTGGGCGCGGCCAGCGCGAAATGGCCTTCGTTCACTTCGGAATAGCGCGCCTGGCTGAGCGAGCGCAGCATCAAGTAGCTTAGAATGCGCTCTTCCGGCTTGCCCTCGATGCGCGCGGTGAGCTTTTGATACATGCGCGGCGTGACGGCAATGTCCTCAGGCACTTCGTGCTGGCGCGGATTGCGGCCGCGGCCATGCGCATCGCGGCGCTCAGCGCGGAGTTGTACGCGCTTCACCGGAAGTGGTCCAAGACCTAGAGAATAGCCGAAGCTCGCGGCGAGTTCTTCAAACTGGACGACGCGGCGCGGCGCGGGTTTCTCGTGGATACGGTAGAGCGAAGGAACGCCGAGATCTTCAATCCAGACGGCCACACACTCGTTGGCGGCGAGCATGAACTCCTCGATGAGGCGGTTGGCCCAGGTGCGCTCGGTGCGGGTGATGCCGCGCATTTCGCCGTGCTCATCGAACTCGATGACGGGCTCGGGAAGATCGAAATCGATCGATCCGCGCTCCTCGCGGCGCTGGTTCATGAGGACGGCAAGCTTTTTCATGCGCTCAAATTCCGGCACCAGTGCGGAGTGGCGCGCCCGCGTTTCGGCGTCGCCCTCGAGAATTGCGTGGACTTCCGTATAGGTCATGCGCGCGGCGGAGCGGATGACACCCTCGACGATTTCGAAGCTTTCGATGCGGCCGGCCACATCGAGTTGCATGATGCAGCTGAGCACGAGGCGGTCTTCGTGAGGGCGAAGGCTGCAGATGTCTGTGGAGAGCTCCTGCGGCAGCATGGGGATGGCGCGATCGGGGAAGTAGACGCTGTTGCCGCGCAGACGGGCTTCGAGATCGAGCGCGGAGTTGGGTTGGACGTATTCGGCCACGTCGGCGATGTGGACCTGAAGCTCGTAGCCTCCGTCGGCGCGATCGGTGACGAGGACGGCGTCGTCGAAGTCGCGGGCGGTCTCGCCGTCGATGGTGACGATGGGCAAGCCGCGAAAGTCGGCCCTGCGGGCTGCTGCCTTTTGGTCGAGATGGGCGACTGATCGAGCTTCGGCGAGGACATTGTCGGGAAAGATGCGCGGCAACTGGTGCTTGCGGATCATCATTTCCACGTCGACGCCAAAATCATCGGGAGCTCCGAGGATTTCGATCACGCGGCCGATGGGGGGACGCGTTGGCGTGGGCCAACTGGTGATCTCCGTGTCAACAACGAGGCCCTCCGGGCTTTCGTGTTTTGGAGCAGAGAGTGCTTCACTACCCAGAACTCGATGCGGCGAGGAGGACGCGGAGGCCGGAGGGATCTCCGCGTCGGGTGGAATGACGATGGGCTGCGTCATGCGTTCATCGAAGGGAATGACGACGTTTTGCCGGTAACCGCGCCCGGGATCTGCGTAGTGGAACGTGCCGACGACGGTAGGGTTGCGGCGCTCCAGAATCCGAAGGATACGGCCTGACATGCGACCGTCGGCCTTAGGCGGATCGACATCGACCAGAACCTGATCGCCCTGCATGGCGTCGCCAATCTCATTGGGCGGGATGAAAACATCTTCAATCTCCGCTGCCCGCGGCGCACCGGGAGCGCCGGATCGGCGATTGGGGCGAACGAAGCCGTAGCCATCGCGGTGCAGGTCGAGGCGACCGGCAAGCAGATTGCCGGATGAACCTGAATCGGGGCGTGGTCCCGAGCGGGAGGGGGCATTGGGAAGGCTCCAATGCTCGCGATCGAGCTGAACGAGCTGGCCGCGGAGGGTGAGACGGGCCAATTGCTCGAGGAGAAGCCGGCGCTCACGCCCGCCGCCCAGGCCCAGTTCGCGGACCAACTGCTTGTAACCGGCCTTGCGCCCCGCCAGGGAGGCGATGCGCGCCACGAGTTCGCGATCGGTCATACGCCAAGATTAGAGCCTGTTCTTCACTTGCGCACGCGCCAAAATGAATCGAGGGGTCCGGGCAACTCCGAAGGTAACAGAATGTCGTCCTGGAGTGGGCGCAGGAATTTGCGCTTTGCCGTAGAATGTGGGAGACGGTCGATGCCGGGAAAAGGAACAGCAGCTTGCCTGGCCTTCGGACGGAAAGCATTTGCGGCGCGTGACAAGTCCTGCGCCTGGCATTGTTATTCATTTTTTGGGGTTCGAGCCACTGGCCTTGCCTTGGCAATTCCCAGTCCTGATCGGACAGAAAAGGAACCTACCTTGAGCGCAATGTGGAAACCAAGTCAGTCTGAACCATCAATTCCCATCTCCAGCCCGGAAACGCAGCGTCCAGCGACACCTGTGGCGAGCGTTGAATCCGCAAGGAGCAATGCAGCACCTGCAGGCGACCAGGCCGTGATCAGCAAGGGCCTGTTTGTGAAGGGAGAGATCTCCGGCACGGAATCTCTCTATATCGATGGCAAAGTGGAAGGGTCGATCAGCTTGCCCGGCAACCGCGTGACCATCGGCCGCAACGGCACGGTGGGCGCCAACGTGACCGCGCGCGAAGTTGTGGTGATGGGCAAGGTGCGCGGCAACGTGTCGGCCTCGGACCGCGTGGACATCCGTGCGGAAGGCGCGCTGAGCGGCGATGTTGCCGCGGCACGCATCAGCATCGAAGATGGCGCGTTCTTCAAGGGCGGCATCGATATCCGCAAGGCAGATGCCAAGCCGATGCAGGCCCATACCGGATCGGCTCCAAACAATCAGGCATCGATGACGACCACGCCCGAGTTGCAGAAACCCGTCCAGTAAGGTCTGCAGCGCCCAATTCTGCTCACGAGAGCGCCTTTGCAGGTCAAAGGCGCTTTTGTGTTTTTTGGGGCAAGTGAAGGTAGTGAAGGAAGTCAACATCCGCTCCCGCGGGTGAGCATGATTCGCGGGATGCGCGGTTGACGGTCGGGGAGACGGCGGCGCGCAGGGGGATCTTCAGGCGAGACCGAGGCGACGCAGGACCACGCGCGGCAGAGCGGAGCCGGATTTTTCCAGAGTCCACTTGGCGATAAGCGTCCAGAGAGTCACGCTGGCGACGAGGATGACGGCATCGCTGAAAGAGTGGGCATGGCGGTGTGCGGAAAGAGTTGGCAAATGGACGTAGAGATGGTTGAGCCCCCAGGCGAGGAGACCCGCACCAATTCCGCTGGTGAACGCAGCCAGAAGGCAGCGGCCCATCTCGGCATAATCCAGACTGGCGAGTGAAACCATGCGCCGCTGATGCAGGAGCAGGGCGAAGGTGAGAGTTTGCAGGACGATGCCCGCATTGGAGGCGAGCGCCAGCCCCGTGGCGCCGCGCCAGTGGAAGAACGCGTCATAGATGGGCAGCGAGACCGCGGTGACGATGGTGCTGGCAACCATGGGCGCGAAAGTGACTCCGGCGGCGTAGAAGGCGCGCGCGTAGATGGCCTGCGCGGACCAGAGAAATATGGAGACGGAAAAAATGGCGAAGTAGAGGCTGCACTCGCGTGCGTCGGCGGCTGAGAAGCGCCCGCCGGTAAAGATGAGATCGATGGCCGGCCAACCCAGCACCACCATGCCGGAGGCGGCGAGCAAACCGAGCGAGGCCACGCGCGAGACAGAGTCGGCAACGCCGGTGGCGAACTCGTAGTGACGGTCGCGCGACCAGAGGCTGGCGAAAAACGGCATGGAGGCGGCGCCGGCGGCCTGGGCCAGCATGGACATGGGCGCGGTGAAGAGCTGCTTGGCGTAGCTCATGAGCGAAACCGCGCCGCCGATGGTGGAGGCGAAGTGGGCAATGATCCAGTTATCGGCGGTGACGAGGGAAATGCCGGCCATGAGAGGCAGAGATAGACGCACCCACTCGCGAAAACCGGGATCGCGCCAGTCGAGAATCCAGCGGTAGCGCGTGCCGGCGCGGTGCGCGAAGAACCAGTTGAGGAGAAATGGCCCGAGAATGGCTCCGGCCACGGTGCCCAGGGCGAGCGAGGAGACGCCCATGCGCTTGACCAGGAGCAGGCCGCCGACGATGGTTCCCAGGCCGTAGATAAGCGGCGCCACTGCCTGCACGCTGAATTGCTTGCGCACTAACAGGACTGAGCCGAAGACGCCGCCGGCGAAGAAGCACAACTGCGCTGGCAGCAGAATGCGGGTGAGCGATACGCAGAGCGCAGCCTTCTTCGGATCGAAACCGATGAACCACCAGCGCACGTACCAGGGAGCGAAGATTTCGGCGAGCACGATGGCCGCGCCCAGCACCAGGTACATAGTGGTGAGGATGACGGAGAGCGAGCGCCGGCCTTCGTCCTCGCGGCCCTCTTCGCGATAGCGGGTGAGGATGCTGACAAATGCGATGGAGGCTGCGCCGCCGACGAGGAAGTAGGAGATCATGTCGGGCAGCACGAATGCGGCATTGAAGGCATCGGCCTCGGCACCGCGGCCGAAGAGCCAGACGATGTACTTGACTCGCACCAGCCCGATGATGCGTGACAGAAACGTGGACACCATGAGCACAACCGTGGCCGAGAAGACGCTGTGCGCATGGGTGGGATGAAAGGCGGCCAGAAAGCGCGCCCACCGGGAGCGTGCGCCGGGCGATGATGGGGTAGGCGGCTGATTTGGGGGCGAGCTTGCCACTGCAGACGATTCTATAAGGGAGCGTGACACAAGCGGACAGCCTTCGATAATGGGTTAGGATATGGTTGGCCTGAACGGAGAGGTCGGCTATGCGTTCTGTCAGAAGCACCTTCTGTTTGGCGGCTTTACTGTCATTGGCAGCCGTTTACGGGCAGAAACCCGCCGTCGTTTATGCAAATGGCCGTACCGTTGTTCTGGCGTCCGCCGATGGAAAGACGTTGCGGCAGATTCCGGTGACTGTCGATATCGAAGCCATCGCATTCTCTCCTGCATCGGGACGCCTGGTAATTCAGAGTGCGGGTCAATGGGGCGGCAGCTTGTACCTGGTGGATGCGAAGACGGGACAGTTGCAAAATCTTATTGCGCGGCCGCTCTACTTCAAGAAACTCACCAGCAAGGACAAGGAAGTTTCGGAGAGCGAACGTGGAAGAATCAACAGAGAAGAGCGGGAGGTCTATGCCGATCCAGAATTTGATCGGACCGGCGACCTGCTCGTTTTTGCCGTTCACGATTCCGGTCCCGGCGCGTGGGATGCTGTCTTAGCGTCTGGCCCCCTTGCCGTGCTGGATTTCCGCAGTTCCGAAACTCGCGTTCTTGAATCTACGCTCTTGAAGGAACAGGACGGGCCGGGGTACTCGAATGGCCCTCATTGGTCGCCAGACGGTGCCCGCATTTTGTGGAGTCACGAAGCTGGTTCGGAGCTGACTCTGCTGGAGGCAAAGACCTCCATTGACTTGAGCAGTTGGTTTGAGCAGAAGGGAGAGGAGCAGGCATACGCAGAATGCTGGTTGGATAACCATTCCATTCTTTATGCCGCTCTTCCGAGTGGGCTGGTTCCCGATCCCATCCGGTTTTCGGTGCTCGATCTCAGCACGCGGCGTTCTCGTCCGGCAACTGAGGTTCTTGGCATCGAACCAAAATTGTTGGAAGGAGCCCGGAGCCTTAGCGTGACACAGAATCTGATACTGATCCGTCGGGGCAATGAACCAGAGGTTTATGACAGGAGGAGCTTCCGTTTGTTGTTTCTCCGAGAAAAGGGCGGCGCGCAGTTCAAGCTGGTGGAGCGTTGAGTGTTCTTGGCGGCAGAGGCCGCATTCGCACCGCTAAGTGCAGATGGAGAGATCAATGAGAAACGTTCTTGGGAGTGTGGCCTTGCAGTGCCTTCTTGTTTCAATGGCCGTGGGCCGGACGATCCATGGGCGCGGCGGAATCACGCTGCCGGCCCCGCCGGACGCGCAAGTGACGCCGGTGACGGACGTTTACTTTGGCGCCAAGGTAGTGGACAACTATCGCTGGCTGGAGAATGCAGAGAGCCAGGAGACCAAGGATTTTATCGACGCCGAAAATGCTTACACGGCGGCTTACATGCAGCAGGCGCGCATCCGTCCGCAGATTGCCGACGATCTGGACCAACTGGAGCACGTGACGACGTGGACGGTGCCGATCGCGCGCGGCGACGACCTTTTTTTTGAGAAGCTGCTGGCAGGCGAGGATCAGGCGTCGATCTACGTGCGGCACGGATGGGCGGAAAAAGACAAGCGGCTTATCGATCCGGCGCAGTTCAGCCGCGATCCCAACACGTCCATCGAGTTGGAGGATGTGTCGCGCGACGGAACGCTGGTGGCGTACGGGGTACGCGAGGGCGGCTCGGACGAAACTACGGTGCACGTATTCAATTTGAAGACCGGAAAGTCGATGCAGGATGAGCTGCCGAGCGCCAATTATCTCTCTGTGTGCTTTACTCCGGACGGGCACGGCCTCTACTACTCGCGCATGGATGCGAAGAGGTCACTTTTGTTTGAACATACATGGGGAGAGCGCGTTTCCCATGATGCTCTTCTTTTTGGTAATGAGTTTCGCGGCGAAGAGCTGGGCCCGAGCGACTTGCTTGAGGCCTATGTGACCGACGATGCGCATTATTTGGTGGTGGAAGTGGACCGGGGCGTGCCCGCAAAACGCGTGGATATTGTTTTTCGTGATCTGACGAAGCCGAATTCCTTCTTCAATGTGCTGGTGTGGGGCATGGAGTCGCGATTTTCCGCGGACTACGTGAAAGGTGCCTGGTATGTGAAGACCGACTACAAAGCGCCCAATGGGCGGATTCTGAAGGCCGATCCCGGCACTCTGCCCGATGAGTGGACCACGATTGTGCCGGAAGCGAAGGATGCGATTGAGGGCTTCAACATTGTGGGCAACAAGATTTACGTCAACCGGCTGCACGACGTGAAGACGGAGACAACGGTGTACACGTTGGACGGCAAAGCAGCGGGCACGGTGGCGTACGACGGCATCGGGTCGGCATCGATTGTCTCTGGCCGAACCATAGACAAGTATGGCTTTTACAGCTTCGAGTCGTTCATTGCGCCGCCCACGATTTACCGGTTGGATTCGCTGACCGGCAAGACCGATGTCTTCGCCCAGCCCAAGGTTCCGTTTGACACCAGCCAATACGAGCTGAAGCAGGTCTTCTACACCTCGAAAGACGGCACGCGCGTGCCCATGTTCATTGCAGGCAAGAAAGGGCTGAAGCAGGACGGAACGGAGCGGCTGCTGATGACTGGGTACGGCGGATTCGAAGTGAGCGAACTGCCGGGATGGAATCCAGTGTACGCTTGGTGGATGGAACAAGGCGGCTGGTTTGCACTGCCCAACCTGCGCGGAGGGAACGAGTACGGCGAGAAATGGCACGAGCAGGCAATGTTTGAGAAAAAACAAAATGTCTTTGACGACTGGTTCGCCGCGGCTGAGTACCTGATTGCGAACAAGTACACGTCAACTGCACATTTCGCCATCATGGGCCGGTCGAACGGCGGACTGCTGATGGGCGCCTCGATTACTCAGCGGCCAGATCTGTTCGCGGCGGTGGAGTGCGGCTATCCGCTGCTCGACATGCTGCGCTATCAGAAGTTCGAGGAAGGCCGGCTGTGGACGACAGAATACGGATCGGCGGACAACGAGAAGCAGTTTGCGTATCTGCTCAAGTATTCGCCTTACCAGAACGTGAAGAAGGACACAGCTTATCCGGCGGTTTTCTTCTTTACCGGAGCCAGCGACACGCGGGTGGATCCGCTGCACGCGCGCAAGATGACGGTGCTGCTGCAGGCGGATTCGTCAAGCGGACGGCCGATTTTGCTGCACTACAGTGTCGCCGGCGGACACTCATCCGGAGTGAGCGTCGAGCAGGAGATCCAGGATGGGACGGATCAGCTCACGTTCCTTTGGACCGAAACAGGACAACCCAACAAACAGAAGTGATTCGAGCGGTTCTCCAATTACTATGAGGCGTTTTGAGTGCTTTCCAAGGTGGCTATTTCTTAATGAAAAAGCCACTTTGCGATTTCACCCCGCTTTAGACCGATTGGAGAACCGCTATGCCGTTACGCCCCATGCGCGCTGACCGGTATCTAAAGGCGGATGTCCGTGCGTAACCTCATGAATTGACCGCCTCTTCCGATAAGAAAGGTACGGAACCTACGGCTATGCCCGGAGACCGGCCAGCGGCTGAATTTCCTGGGCAGTTACCCCAGGAAAACGTGCTGGCTACGGGAGACATACGGTGCGCATCGGGCTCGGAAAAGATCGAGGTGCGTTTCTTGATTCGATTGGACTGCCGGTCGGGGTTCTGAGGTCCTGGAGAAAGTAATGCTACAAGCGGAACTCGGAATTGGCAGGTTGGATGGTCAAGAAGAGGACGCGAGGCTCGAAGCACTGGCCTCGACGGGAATTCTGGACACTGCGCCGGAAGCGAACTTTGATGCCATCACGCGCCTGGCCGCCGAGTATTTCAAAGCTGACACAGTTCTGTTGGGGTTTGCCGACGAGAGCCGGGTGTGGATCAAATCGTACTGGGGCGAGCCGGTACGGGAGATGCCGCGACAGCAATCGATCTTTGAGCGCGTGCTGGCCGAGGACGGCCCAGTGGTGGTTTCGAATATCAACGATGATCCCGACTTGCGGGTGAGTCGGCTGCCGCTCCGCCGGCTCGATCCACTTTCATTCGCCAGCGCTCCGGTGCGCACTACGGATGGCAAGATCCTAGGCGTGCTGACCATCTTTTCATGCCAGCCGCGACGGCCCATGGCGGTGACTGAGTTGCGCATGCTGGAGAGCCTAGCCGATATCGCAGCGGGCCAACTGGAGTTGCGCAGATTGCGCAAGGCGATCAACGGACACCGCCAGCGGCAGGCTCGCCCGGTGGAGGCGGTGACAGGAATTTGGCCGCGCAAGTCGGACCTGCGGCAGGCCCTGGAGAAGAAGCAGTTTGTGCTGTATTACCAGCCGGAGGTGGAGCTGGCCACGCGGCGCATCGTTGGCCTTGAGGCACTGATTCGCTGGGACCATCCGGATCGCGGACTCATTCCGCCGATGGATTTCATTCCCATTGCCGAGGAGACAGGGCTGATTTTGCCGATCGGAGACTGGGGGCTGTCGGAGGCCTGCAACCAGATCGGGCAATGGCGCGCCGAGAATCCCGAGCACGCCGGGCCGCGCGTGTGCGTGAATCTTTCGGCGCGGCAATTCTCGCGCCAGGGACTGGCCGATCATGTGGAGGCGCTGTTGCGCCGGTTTGGCGTCTCAAGCCAGCAGCTCGGCCTGGAGATGACCGAGTCAAGCCTGATTCCCGATCCGGGCACGGCAATGGAGGTGCTGGGGAGCCTGCGACGGCTGGGCGTCTCGCTGCTGATGGACGATTTCGGCACGGGATATAGTTCATTGAACCATCTGCATTCGCTACCCTTCGATGTGCTGAAGATCGACCGCTCGTTTGTGATGCGCATGACCGAAGGCGAGCAGCCGCTGCAGATTGTGCGCACCATTGTGGAGCTGGCGCGGGTGATGGGCATGGACGTGGTGGCGGAAGGAATTGAGACGCACGAGCAATACACACTGCTGCGGCAACTGGGCTGCCGCTTCGGGCAGGGATTCCTGTTTTCGCGTCCCGTACCGGCGGAGACGATAAGTGCTATGCTGCGTCTGCCGGGAAGGATTCTGCCAGATCCCGCGGCTCGAGCCACAGTGAACTGACGGGCTGCGGGGCCGCGGCGACGGTAACGTGCCGATTTGGGAATGGTGCGCGGGTGTGTCCGAATTGGGATGACGCCGCACGTTGCATTGGAATGTTCTCACGCATGCGGGTGAGAGCTGCAGTATGCTCCAACCCATGCAGCAACCCGCTCCAGCCCATCCCTCCCCTTCCCTTTCCAGTTTCGCGGGACTGCTGGCCACGCTTGCTTCGCCGCCGCCCTCGCCCCCATCTGACGCCTCAGCCGATGCGCCGCTGTGGAACTCGAGCGACCTGGGCGAAGACGTGGCCACTCTCAGCTACGAACGCGCCCTGCGCGCGCATACGCGTTACCGGCCGCTGGATCGCGATTCGGGTCGGGTGGATCGATCGGCGATTCCCACGGGCGACTTGGGAAGCGATGCAAGCGCGGAGGCGGCGATCAAAATCGATGTCGCAGGCGCTACAGCTGCAGCGGACGCCACGCCAGGTTGGAAATCCGGCACTGCTCCGGACCGCAATCTACGCTCGGCGAGCGTGACCATTCGCCTGAGCAGGGCGGAGTGCGCACGGTTGCATCAACGCGCCGCTGAAGCCGGATTGACGGTGTCGGCGTATCTGCGCTCCTGCGCACTCGAGGCCGAAGCGCTACGCGCGCAGGTGAAGCAGGCACTGGCGGAGTTAAAAGCAGGGACCGAGGGACCAAGGGACCGAGGGAACAAGAATTCTGCGCGGCGAACGTTTTTTGGCTGGATTCGGTGGTTCACAAGACGCGGACGATAACCGTTGCCCGCAATCGGGATCAACGGCTCAACGCTCGCCGGCATCGAAAGCTTCAGCCAGCTTTCGCGAGCCATGGTTGGCTTGACTGCCGGCGCCAATTCCCATGCCGCGCAGAATGATCGCGAACTGCACTGCAATGGGAATGAGCATGATCTTGGTCATTTCTCCCACGTAGACGAATCCGAGCTGATTCGTTCCACCGACGATTAGATCGCGCTGCCTGGCACTCATCAGGAATTGCGTCAGCATGACAGAAGTTGAAACCAGCCACAGCGGAATCGTCGTCCACCAGCGGCGTGACAGGGCGATCAAATATGCGGGAAAGATCAACAGGAGCAATGTGTACCGGAGCCAGATCATCGCTGCATGCACCTCCACGCGATGTATCCAGCATGAACCAACCCTCCTAAGGGAAACATATAGAAACCCTGTAACAAACATAAGGGTGCGGCCCGTGGAACACGCGTCGCGTTATGTTGCACATTTGACAATCAGTCGCGCTGCTTTCGCTTGCGCACTTGCTCCCTGCTTTATTCCACCTCAAGCACCAGACATTTGAGGTATTCAGTCTCGGGCAAGTTGAGGATGACCGGATGGTCGGGGGCGGCGCCACGGCGCTCGAGAAGCCGCACACGGCGCGAGGCATCGGCGGCGGCCGCGGCCACGGCGGATTCGAGATCGGCCCAGCTCACGTGATGCGAGCAGGAGCAGGTAACGAGCAGACCGCCGGGGCGCAGCATTTTGAGCACGCGAAGGTTCAGCTCCTTGTAACCACGCAGCGCACCCTCGACGGCGCGCTTGGTTTTAGCGAAGGCCGGCGGATCGAGAACGATGGCGTCAAATGTTTCGCGAGCCTGTGACCAATCGCGGAGAATCTCGAAGGCGTCGGCCTCGACCCAGTCAACATCGGCGGAGATGTGGGCGCGGTTGGCCTGGAGGTTGTGCTCCGCCACTTCCAGCGAGGCGCGCGAGGCATCGATACCGGTGACCTGCCGGCAAACCTGGGCAAGATGCAGAGCGAAACCACCCTGGTAGCAGCAGACGTCGAGCGCGCGACCGGTCGTACCGAGGCGCTGCGCCCATTGTTGCGCGGCGGCGTAGTTGGTGCGCTGATCGAGAAAGGCTCCGGTCTTCTGGCCGGCGTTGGCGTCGTAATGAAAGACGAGGCCGTTCAGATGAAACTCCGTGGATACGACGGGACGCGGGGGATCGGCCATCCATAGCGGATCGGCACTGGGCGCGGGCAAGCTTTCAAGTTCGCGGATGCGCGGATCGGGGCGCTCGAAAATGGCCGCGGGCGCCAGTTCCTCGCGCAGGACACGCACGCATGCTTCACTAACGCCTGCGGCGAGCAGACCTTTGGTCAAGCGTTGCACCACTGCGATCTCGCCGTACTTGTCAACGATGAGGCCGGGCAGTTCATCGGCCTCGCTGAAACAAAGGCGGCAGGCGTCGTTGACCGCGTCGAGCATGGGCTTGCGGCGCGCGATGGCCGCACGCAGACGCGATACGAGCAGTTCTAGCCACGCAGCGTGGTCGAGCGCTTCTCGTGAGACCATCCGCAACGCGATTTGCGATGCAGGGCTATAAAGCGCTGTGCCGAGAAAGATTCCGCGCTGGTCGGCGACGGGAATAAGCGATTCTTTCGGGTTGGGAAGAGTGACGGCGACCACGTCGGATGCGTAGACCCAGAGATAGCCGCTGCGCAAACGGTCGGCGGCACGGCGGTTAACAATGGCGCCGAACGGGGCGGCAGGCGGCTTGGTCGCGGATGGGCGCAAGGCGCCGCGGGTGGAGGGTGAGGATTCGCGGCGCGCGGGCACACTGCGAGGGAATGCCGCAGTGGGGCCGCTCTGCGCAACAACTGGCGCCGATGTCTTTGCGCGGTGCTTGCGCGGCGGTGCGGCCGTCTCCGGCTTGTGTGGTTTTCTCATTGGCTCCCCTCCCAAGGTAAACCGCCGGGGCGGGAAGCCAAAGGATCGAGCAGCTATTTCTCCTGCAGCGTCTGCAGATAACGGCTCAGGTTGCTGATTCTGAGCGCTCTGACGTCGTTCTCGCTCGGAGCTGAATCCCCAGACCCAAGCGCAGGTCCCCACAGCGGCATTTCCGCCGAGCCGTGCGATGGATGCGCAGTGCCGAACTGCAGCACCGAAGCGATGTGAGTCGAGGGAAACTTCCCTCCGTGGTTTCTGCTTAATACGGCCAGGTTGGTGGGCTGCGTCTTCAAGGCCGCGGCCACAGGGCCGTTCCCCTTGCCGTCCACACCGTGGCAGGGCGCGCAATAGTTCACGTACATTTGCTTGCCGTTGTTCGCCGGCGCCTTGCTTACCGGAATGATGACCGTCTTCGCTGTCAACTGATTGGCGTATGCAACGCCCGCTACAACTACCGCGGCCAATCCGGCCAAAAAGAGGGTTTTCGGCATGATCTCCTCCGTTACAACCTCCGGGGGAGATATTAAGCGCCTTTTTCCACATGGAGATATGTGACGAGCAATACCTGGACAGGAGATTCGGGTACCTGCGGGAATGCCCGGGCGGTCTCGGTATTTATGGAGAGAACCTGGATGGAAATGGAGGCTTTGATGTCCGCAGATCGCAAGCGGCCTATAATGAAGCATGGCGACTGCCCGCCACACCACGCCAATCGAGGTTCCAAGCGCTCCCGAAAGCGAAACAGGAGCGGCGCCGGCCTTGAGCCCGGGCACTGCGGCTCGCCGCAAAGATCCGCGGCCGATTGCGGAGCGTTTTGAAGCTCTTCTGCGGCAGGTCCAGGCCAATCGGCCCCATGAAGACATCTCGTTGATTCGAAAGGCGTGGGAGTTCTGCGTGAGCCACCACGAGGGGCAAACCCGCGCCAGCGGCGAGCCCTACATTGTGCATCCGCTCGAAGTGGCCGAAGTGCTGGCGGAGATGAAGCTGGATGCAACGGCCATTGCCGCTGCCCTGCTGCACGATGCCGTAGAGGATACGCCGGCGACCAGCGAGGAGATTGACGAGCGATTCGGCGACCAGGTGGCGCACATTGTCGAGGGCGTGACCAAGATCGACAAGATCCAGTTTGCCAACCGTGAGGACCGGCAGGCGGAGAACGTGCGCAAGATGCTGCTGGCCATGGTGAGCGATGTGCGCGTGGTGCTGATCAAGCTGGCAGACCGGCTGCACAATATGCGCACCCTGGAGCACCTGCAACCGGATCGGCAAGAGGCGATTGCGCGCGAGACGCTCGATATCTACGCGCCGCTGGCGCACCGGCTGGGCATGGGCAAGGTGCGCGGCGAGCTCGAAGATCTGGCATTCCGCTACACGGATCCCGTGGCTTACGAGCAGGTGTCGGCGGCCGTGGAGGCGCGGCGCATTGAGGGTGAACAGTTCCTGCGCGGCGTGGAAGACACCCTGGTGGAGCAACTGCGCGAGAACGGCATCCAGGCGCGTGTGGAGTGGCGCATCAAGCGCCTCTATTCTATCTACCAGAAGATTGAGCGCACCAAGGTGTCCTTCGACCAGGTATACGACCTGCTGGCGGTGCGCGTGATCACCGAGGACGTGACTTCGTGCTATGCAGTGTTCGGTTTGATTCACACGTTGTGGCGGCCGGTGCCGGGACGCATCAAGGATTTCATCGCCATTCCGCGGGCCAACCGCTATCAATCGCTGCACACCACGGTGATGGGCGCGAGCGGACACCAGTTTGAAGTCCAGATCCGCACCGAAGAGATGCATCGCATTGCCGAGGAGGGCATTGCCGCGCACTGGAAGTACAAGTCGGGCGGCGGCTCCGCCGTGACGGCCCGCGATGAAGAGCGAATGAACTGGATCCGCCAACTGGTGGAGTGGCAGAAGGAGATGACGGATCCCAACGAATTCCTCTCCAGCCTGAAGATGGACCTGTATCCCGACG
Organism: uncultured Acidobacteriota bacterium; assembly: GCA_963729915.1. Taxonomy (GTDB): domain Bacteria; phylum Acidobacteriota; class Terriglobia; order Terriglobales; family Acidobacteriaceae; genus Telmatobacter. The sequence continues at coordinate 250,832 of CAVSQE010000003.1, forward strand.
AGGTGTACACGTTCACGCCGAAGGGGAAAGTCGTGGTGGTTCCGGCGGGGTCGACGCCGGTGGATTTCGCGTATACGATTCACACCGAAGTGGGTCACACCTGCGTGAGCGCCAAGATTAACGGGCGCATGGTGCCGCTGCGCACCAAGCTGCGGACTGGCGACATCGTGGAGATTGTGACGCAGAAAGATCATAAGCCGAGCCGCGACTGGCTCACGTTTGTGAAGAGCCCGCGCGCGCGCAACAAGATCAAGCACTGGCTGAACGAGGACCAGCGAGAGCGGGCCGTGGAGATCGGCAGAAAACTGCTGGACCGCGAAGCGCGCAAGTTCAAGGTGCCGATGACGCAAGTCAACGACCAGGAACTGAGCCGCGTGGCACAGGAGTTCGGCGTGGCTACGGCATCGGACTTGCTGGCGACGCTGGGCCAGGGCAAGCACACTGCGCACCAGGTGTTGAGCAAAGTGGCGCCGGGATTCGTCAAGCTGCTGGAGACCGAGACGAGCTCGGAAACTAAGCCAGGCGAAGCGGGCACAAGCGACGCGGTGCGCCGGCTGCAGTTGACCAGCTCCGATTCGCTGCAGGTGGAGGGTCAGAACGATCTGCTCGTTTATCGCGCGCGATGTTGCAACCCCATTCGCGGCGAGGAGATTGTGGGCTACGTAACGCGCGGCAAAGGCGTGGCCGTGCATGCGCGGGGCTGCCCCAACGTGCAGAACCTGCTCTACGAAAGCGACCGGAGGATCAACGTGGAATGGTCGCGCGCGGGCGACTCTGCTGGAAAGCCGCAACGCTACCCGGTGAAAATCACCGTCTTCTGCGACGACCGCACCGGCATGCTGAAGGAACTGACCGCGGTGATCTCCGACGAAAATGCCGATATTCGCGGCGTGGAACTCAAGCGCGACGATGAAGGCGAAGCGATTATCGAGTTTATCGTCGAGGCCGAGGATGTGCGCCACCTGAATCGCATGGTGCTGGGGCTGAAGCGCGTGGGCGGCGTGCGCCAGGTGCAGAGGACGCAGAAGGTCTGAAGGCAGCTTCTAGCTCCTAGCTTCTAGCTGGTTCGCAGTAAGCCGAGTTTTCGATCCCATTCCAACATCGAAAAGTGGCGGCCCGTTTTTACGGACGGCGTGCCCTTGGCTCCGCGCTTGCGTCCGCGACGCAAACGCTAGAAGCTAGGAGCTAGAGGCTAGAAGCTCTCATGTCAGATACCAGCGTTCTCGACGGCATTCGCGTGATCGACGGCGGGCTGGCATCCGAGCTCGAGTATCAAGGCGCGCGCATCGACGGGCCGTTGTGGTCGGCGCACGTGCTCGAGGACGAGCCGGAGAAGCTGGTTGCCGTGCATCGCGCCTACATCGCTGCCGGCGCGGAGTGCCTTGCCACGTGCAGCTACCAGGTGTCGCGCATGGGCTACGCGGAGGTGGGTTTTTCCGCGGAGCGCGCCGATGCCGCGTTGCTGCGCTCGGTGGAGTTGGCGCGGACGCCGATTACCGAGTTTCCCGGGCGGCGCGTGCTGGTCGCCGGGTCACTGGGGCCTTACGGCGCGGCGCTGCACAATGGCGGCGAATATCATGGCAATTACGATTGTTCGTATGCGGATCTGGTGAAGTTTCACCGCGAGCGGATTGCGGTGTTTGCGGACGCGCCGGAGCCGCAGCGGCCCGATCTACTGGCGTTTGAGACCTTCCCTTCCCTCGAAGAGGCACGCGCCGTGGGCGAGGCGATGGAACCTTGGCCTGAACTACGCGCGTGGTTCAGCTTTTCTTGTCGCGACGAGACGCATGTGTCGCACGGCGAGAGCGTGGCCGAATGCGCGGCGCAGGTTGCTTCGTTTCCGCAAACCGTGGCGATTGGCGTGAACTGCGTTCCGCCGCGCTGGATTCCTGCGCTGATTGGCGCATTGCGCAAGGGCTCCGAGTTGCCGATCATTGTGTATCCCAACTCCGGCGAGGGATGGGATGCGGCGCGGCGTTGCTGGACGGGAACGAGCGACGCGGCGGAGTTTGGAACGCAGGCTGCGGAGTGGTTCCGCGCTGGAGCGCAAATGGTGGGAGGCTGCTGCCGCACACGGCCAGCGCATATCGCCGAAGTGGCGCGGGCGGCGGGCCAAATGCCTGTAAGGTGAGGCCCTTCCTGCTTCGCGCTCGATGCTGTATCCCAGAAGTTCGACAGATCGAAGTGGAAAGAACAACCGCAGGTCCTTCGACTCGTTCGCCGCAGCGAACTCGCTCAGGATGACAGTGCATTTTTTGATGCGGACTTTCGGGGCCGGGCGCTACGCCAGCCGTAACGCGGCCTTGCCCTTGCGCGGAGCGACGAAGTGGCGGGCGCGGGAAACGATCGCCAGCTTTTCGCGGCTGAGGAGCTTGCGCATCTGGCCGCGGGCGTGATCGGCCCAAGGCCCGTGGTTGTCGAGCTTGACATAGGCGCGCCAGTGGCGGAGCGCGGGACGTTGCTGGCCGCTGCGTTCATAGGCCAGCGCCAGGTTGTAGTGGGCGTCGGCGTAGGCCGGCGAGAGGGTGACGGCTTTGCGATAGGCGGCGATGGATTCGTCGAGACGCTCGAGCTCATCGAGCACGTTGCCGAGATCGAAATACGCCAGCACATAACCGGGATCGGCCACGGTGGCGCGGCGGTAGAGCTCCTCAGCGCGGTCATACTGGCGGAGATGGAAGTAGATGGTTCCGAGATTGATGCAGGCCGCGGCGTAGTCCGGATCGAGGTTGAGAATCTCCTCATAGAGGGAGATGGCGCGCGGCTTTTCGCCGGCTTCCTCGGCACGGACCGCAGCTAGGAAACGTTCCTGAAGGTCGCGCGGACCTGCGGGCACGGGACGGCGCAGGGGCTCGGGTTCCGCGTCAGCCGCGGCGAAGGACTGCTGGCCACCGCGCTCGAAGTCGAAGAGCAATTGGCGGCGGATGGGGTCAACCATGGCGCCGTGATGGCGGAAGGCCAGACGGGTACCGGTACGCATCACGCGCGTCTCGAGGAGCGGGTTGGCCATACCGGAGACGGCCTTCATGGCGCGGATGGAGTCGCGGATCGAGGCCGCCGGCACGTCTTCAGCGCGCAGCGCGCACAGGATGCGCAGTTGCCCCAGATCCTGAAAGCTATAAATTTCCTGTTGGGGAATCAATCCGGCTCGTTCCCATGCTTGCAATTGACGGGAACTCATCTCGAAGATGCGCAAAACGTCCTGACGCCGATAGGTGGTCACTCGTGTGCTCCCATAGGTAGTGCGAGGCAGTGCCGGGGTTACGCCTTGCATTCCGACTTGCAAAACAGAATGCGCTGGCGCGCTCCCGATCCCGCCGCGACGTTCTTGAACAGTCACGCAGGAAGCGCTCTTGCAGCGATTATGCCAAGTCTCAGCCGGATTGGCGCGTGGATAAACGGGGTGGAACCCTAAGACGCAACAAAAACACGTGGATAACGGGTGCACGATTTGGTTCAAATCGGCTCCGGGTGCGGTGTTTTAACTGAAATGCAACTGGAAATCACCGGTTGATCACGAGCAAAACCTCGTCGTGCGGGACTAGCGATGGGCGCTGGCGGTAACGGCGTGCGTCTCTTCCGGCATCGCCTGCGGCTCGCGCAACGTGAGTACAGGACAGCGCGCGTGGGCCAGCACGCGGTGGACGGTGTGGTCGCGAGTAAGAATCTCAAAGGCGGGGCTGCGCGCGGCGCCAAGCACGATGAGGCTGGCGTGGCGTTCGGCCGCCAGGGCGAGAATTTCGATTGAAGGATTGCCGTGGGCGACGACCGGCTCGACGGCGGAGCAGCATTCGGCTCCCGTTTGCGCGGCGAGAATGCGCAATTCGAGCATGGCCGAGGAGTCCAATCCAGTGGGCAGGCCTTTGCGCTCCATCTCTGAGATGGGCGGCAGAACGTGCAGCAGAACCAGTCTTGCCCTTTGGGCCGCGGCCGCCTGGCAGGCAAGCGCCGCGCTCGGGCGAGAGGTCTCTCGAAGTGTGGTGGCATACAGGACGACGCGTTCTTCGCCCTTATCCACCGGGAGATGAGCCTCGGGTCCCACGGTGATGACCGGGAGGTAGACCGAGCGCAGCACTTGTTCTGCCACGGAGCCGATGAGCAACCTGCCAAGCTTGCCCCGGCTCCGAGTTCCAAGTAGCACGCGGTCCACATGAAACTGGCGAACTGCGGCTACAATCTGTTGCGTGGGATGGCCTTCGCGGGCCAGGGAATCGCAGCGAATGCCGAGACGGGCGGCAACTTCGCACCACGGATGCATCATCTGCTCCGCAATCTCCAGGGCTCCGCCGGTGTCGTAGTAGGGCATGCCGGTGGGGTCGGCAGTAAAGGCCGCAGTAGTGGACAGCACGTGCAGAAGAATGATGCGGGCGCCGGCATCGCGGGCCTGTTCGAGGGCAAACGGCATGAGATGGTCCAGATCACTCAGGTCAGTGGCGACGAGAATGGTTTCCGGATGCGTCCAGCGGCGGGTGTCAGAATCCCGCATGGCATACACCTCATATGCGCAAGCGTGTCACCGACGCAAGGGCCGGGATGTGCCAGAGCGCACCGCGAAACGTGATTTAAATCACATTTATGCCGAGTGTTGCTTTGGCTGAGGCAGGGCTTTCAATGACCATGAGGTAAGCGCGCACTGCAGACCCATGGCGACGATGAGGGAAGAATGCGTTTACAAGAACAAGCTGTCCCCGATATAAATTGATTGCCTCGAAGGTCGGAGATTTCCTCTCAACCCATCGGAGACCATAGGAATGAGCACAGGAGCAGTGGATCGGCGCGCGTTCTGCACGCGCCTGGGAGCGGCGGCGTGGATGCTGAGCGCGCCCACGATGATGCGCGCCGCGGGCAAACCTGCGGGCAAGCCGAACGTGGTGTACATTCTGGCCGACGACCTGGGCTGGGGCGATATCGATGAATACAACGCGCACTCCGCAATCCCCACGCCGCATTGCAACACGTTTGCGCGCCAGGGCATACGGTTTACCGATATGCATGCATCGAGCGCGGTGTGCACGCCGAGCCGCTACAGCATTTTGACAGGGCGCTACAGCTGGCGCGGGCGGCTGAAAAAGGGCGTGCTCAACGGCGAGTCCCCGGATTTGATTGAGCCGGGACGCATGACGGTGCCGTCGATGCTGAAGGCGGAGGGATATTACACGGCGGGCGTGGGCAAGTGGCACCTGGGCCTGGGCAACGCTGAGAAGACCGACTACACGCAGCCGCTAATGCCGGGACCGAACGCGCACGGTTTCGATTATTACTTCGGCATTCCGGCGTCGCTCGATATGCAGCCGTACCTCTACTTTGAGAACGAACATACGGTGGAGCTGCCGACAGTTCAGGAAGCCGGCGCGAATACGCCGCACGGCTACTACTGGAGAGCGGGATTGCGCGCGCCGCACTTCGACATTCCACAGGTATTGCCAACGCTGACCGATAAGGCAGTCGAGATTCTGCACCAGCGCGCGCAGCACAAGGAGCAGCCGTTCTTCCTCTACTTCGCCATGCCCTCGCCGCACACGCCGTGGGTTCCGCTGCCGGAGTACAAGGGCAAATCGGGCGCGGGATTGTATGGCGATTACGTGGCCGAGGTGGACGCGATGATCGGACGCGTGCTGGATACGGTGCACGAATTGGGCATGGACCAGAACACACTGGTGGTGGTGACCAGCGACAACGGCGCCTGGTGGAACGACCAGGACATTGCGACCTATCCGCATCGCGCCAATGCGGGCTGGCGCGGCGAGAAGGCCGATATCTGGGAGGCCGGGCATCGCATTCCGTTCATGGCGCGCTGGCCGGGACATATCCCGGCGAACACGGTGTGCAATGAGACAGCATCATTAACAGATTTAATGGGAACGCTGGCGGCAATTCTGCACCGGCCGCTGCCACCGGATGCGGGCGAGGACAGCTTCAATCTGCTGCCGGCGCTCGAGCGCCAGCCCCATGTGCCGATTCGCAAAGACATCATCGAGCTCTCGAATAGCGGCATGTTCTCGATCCGCGAGGGCAACTGGAAGCTGGAACTGGGACTGGGCAGCGGAGGGTTTACGCCGCCCGCGACGGTGGATCCGGCTCCGGGTGGCGTACAAGGTCAACTTTACAATCTGGCCGACGATCCGCACGAGCTCTACAACCTGTGGGCGCAGCGGCCCGAGATTGTGGCGCGGCTGACCAAGCTTCTGGAGCAGTACAAAGATAGCGGGCACACGCGTTACTGATGGCGGCGTGTGTTTGGCAGGCACAGGCAGCGCTGCAACGATCGCTGCGCGGATTTGAACAAGAACATTTACGCTCTGAAACACATTCGATCCGGGAGGTCCCGAACATGAGCAAGAAACTACTTGTTGCCGCGGCTGCATTGAGTGCCGCTGGCACCTGGGCACAAGCCCCGGCCAACCCCTCAACTCCCTCTCCGGGATGGACGCCGCCAGCCGGACTCGTAACCATGCCGATCTGGCCGGGAACTGCGCCAGGCGCGAAAGCCGACGTACCGCCCGAGACCGGTGCGCCATCGAAAATGATGGCCGGCCGGCCTTACATGCGCCTCACGAACGTGTCCACGCCGACCATTACGGTGTTTCCAGCAAAGGGCAAGAACACGGGTGCGGCGGTCGTGGTGTTTCCCGGCGGCAGCTACCAGATTCTGTCGATGGATCTGGAAGGCACGGAGGTTTGCGATTGGCTGAACCAGATCGGCGTCAACTGTGTCTTGCTGAAATATCGCGTGCCGGGCAGCGGGCCGTATCCCAAATCGACCGCGGCGTTGCAGGACGCGCAACGGGCCGTGGGCCTGGTGCGGCAGCACGCAGCGGAATGGGGGATCGATCCGAATCGCGTGGGCGTGATGGGATTTTCAGCGGGCGCGCACTTGTCGGCGGCGATCAGCAACCATTACGACAAGCGGATATACGATCCGATCGACGCGGCCGACGCGTTGAGCTGCCGGCCGGACTTCGCGGTCGTGATCTATCCCGGCTACCTGGCCATGGCCAACCAGAACTTTGCGCCCAGTCCCGATATTCAGCCCACGGCGAATACGCCGCCCACGTTTCTTCTGCAAGCCGAGAACGACTACACGGCACACGTGGAGAGCTCGGTGACGTATTTCATGCAACTGAAGAACGCGAAAGTGCCGGCGGAGCTGCACATATACGCGGAAGGCGGCCACGGATTCGGACTGCGGCCAAGGGATTTCCCCATCATGGATTGGCCCAAGCTGATGGAGACGTGGCTGCACACGATCAAGGTGCTGCAGGCGCAATGAGCGAATAGAATCAGGCCATGCTATTTGCAGTGCTCACCATTTCGGACCGCTGCTCGGCCGGACAACTCGTCGACACGGCTGGCCCGGCGGTGGTGTCTTTGTTGCGCGACGCGTGGCCGCAGGCCGAAATGGAAACGGCGCTGCTCCCGGACGAAGAGGATGCGATTGCCGCGGCTCTCGAGGAGCTAGAACGCAAGGGCGCGGCACTGGCGCTGACCGTGGGCGGCACGGGGCTGGGGCCGCGTGATCGTACACCCGAGGCAACGCGCCGCGTGATCGACCGCGAAGCGCCGGGATTGGCTGAGGCCATGCGCGCAAAGGGTGCGGAGCGCAATACATTCGCGTGGCTCTCGCGCGGCGTGGCAGGACTGCGCGGCAAAACGCTTATCGTGAATCTGCCGGGCAGCAAGCGTGGCGCCGAAGAAAGCCTTGAGTCGATTCTGCCGCTGCTGCGGCACGGACTTGAGGTTGTGGCGGGCGGGCAAAACCACCCATAGCGACAGAAAAATCGCCCGGGAAGCGTTTTCTTAGACGCTAGCTTGTTCCCTGCCCTGCGGAGCATCTTGCAAGCGTAGGGCGAGGCTAAATGCAGCGATTCAAGAGGGTTTTCCGCGTGATTTGGTTCATGGCCGGTTGAGAAACGCCGGGAAAAGCGTACAATTCTCTTCTCATGGACCGGACAAAGAAGTCCTCCCAGCGACGCCGCGCCAACATCAACATCCACGACGTGGCCAAGCGCGCACGTGTTTCCATCGCCACCGTTTCGCGCGTGGTGAATCGCATTCCTACGGTCGATCCCGCGCTGGCCAAGCGCGTGTGGAAGGCCGTGGCCGAGGTGGGCTACGTGCCCAATACCCAGGCGCGGGCACTGGTGTCGGGGCGCAGCCGCATCCTGGGCCTCATCGTTTCCGAAATCACCAATCCATTTTTCCCTGAGCTGGTGCAGGAGTTCGAGAATCTGGCCGTAGCACAGGGCTACGAGGTGATGATCGGTTCGACGAATTACGATGCGGCGCGCACGGAGTCGCTCATCCGGCGCATGCTGCAGCGCAACGTGGATGGCGTGGCCGTGATGACCTTCGGCATTGAAGAAGAGCTGGTGCAGAAGCTGGTGGAGCAGGGGTTTCCCCTGGTCTTCGTGGACGCGGGGCCGGAGCTGCCCAACGTGCGCGTGCTGAAGGTGAATTATGGCGAGGGGATTCGCGAGGCGGTGCAGCACCTGGCCGCGCTCGGACACCGGCAGATCGCATTCATCTCGGGTCCGCTGCACTTGCGGACGGCGGCGATACGGCGCGACGCCTTCCGCAGAGCGATGGCCGAGCTGGGACTGACGGTTCCGGCCGCGTCGATGGTTGAAGGCAAGCACACCATGGAGAGCGGCAAGGCGGCGATGGAACAGTTACTGAAAACGCCGGAGCTGCCCACAGCGGTCGTCTGCTCCAACGACATGACCGCCATCGGTGTGCTGCATGCGCTGGACGAAACCACGCACCAGGTTCCCAGGGATATTTCGGTGGTGGGATTCGACGACATTCACCTGGCGCAGTTCATGCTACCGCCGCTGACGACGGTGCAGATGTCGTGCAGAGATTTGGCTGCGGCGTCCGTGGAGGCGCTGCGCGCCGGGATCGAACCGGGCCATCCCGGAGCCGCGCAGCGGGAGTGGCCGATTCAGACCCGGTTGGTGGTGCGGCGTTCGACGGACTTCCCGCGGGGCACGTTGCCGGCGCTTGGTAAAGGCGCGGTGCATGCCGAGGCGCGACCGGCGCCAAGCGCAAAATAAGCCCTTTAAAAGCTCGCATCCATTGCGCCAGATTGTGGCCCTATCTCTCTATTGTTTAACCCGGTAGCACGAATCTCAAGAACGTGTGACTTGGCTCACAGGCAGCCGTGCAAGGCGGCAGTTACGTTTCAGCTATGCCTCACAAAAAATCGAAAATCGTAGCACTCGGCCTGTTTGCAGTCTTTGCGGGGCTGCTGGCGCACGCGGTTGATGGGGTTGCGGTTTTGGGAGCCGTGAGCGACGGGCAAGGCGATGCGATTGCGGGCGCGACGGTGGAATTGAGCGCGGAGAGCGGTGCTACGCAGCGAGCGGTGAGCGACACCGAGGGACGGTTCGCACTGCAAATGCTCAAGCCAGGAACGTATGAACTGCGTGTAAGCGCGGCACATTACCAGAAATTGCAGAAGAGTGTGATGGTCACGGACGGGGGCAGCGATCTTGCCATCCGGCTGCAGCCTGAAGTGCGCGAGACCGTCGTGGTGACGGCCGACGTGACCAGGGGCGACGTGATGTCGCCCGATCCGGCGGTGAAGGTGTTTGCCACCGAGGATTTGCTGGACGCGAATCCGGGAAGGCCGGGCGCGCCCATTTCGATTCCCGGCTATCCCATCGAGACCGCGTCGAGCGGCATCAAGGCGCCGCAATATTTCGCGCCGGGTGTGGCGGGTGACCACGGCGAGCCCATCGCGCAATACGTGCGGGTGGGAACGTACCTGGTGCCGAATAATTTGTCGGCGAACGCGCACGGAAACGGCTACGCGGACCCGAACATTTATATCGCGAGCGCGATTGAGAGCGTGCAGGTGGACGGTGGCGCCTTCAACGTGCGCGAGGGCAATCATGCGCTGAATATGGCTGCGATCTACGGACTGCGCAGCCACATGGCGCCGTTCTTCACGATGACGGGAGACTCACGCGACCTGACGGCGACGGCGGGCATGAGCCCTTCAGAAAATTCGTGGGCGGCGATGGAGGGCTCCTACGGCAACGGGTTCCTTGACCGGCTGGAGCACCGCAAGCAATTCAAGTTCAACGGCGGGCAGACGATTCACGCGGGCGGGCATACGCTCAGTTTGTTTGGCATTGCCTATCTCGGCTACGGGTATGTGGCGGGATTGCGGCCCATCTTCGGATTCAATGCGGTGGATGCGGCGGCGGGATGGGTGGAGTACCCCGATACCATCGATCCGCGGCAGAAGGATCAGACGCACACCACGCTTCTTGCGTTGAACGATGAGTGGAAGCTGGGCGAAGGCAAGGAGACTCAGCTTTCGGGGTTCTTCCGCACCTACAATCTGTCGCTGTTCTCTGATTTCGGGCTGGGGCTGATCCGGCAGAGCGAGTTTCGCACGGTGGGCGGAGCGAGCGGCGTGTACGTGGACAAGATTTCGAACCAACTGACACTGATGGCGGGGACAGATTACGAGCGCGAAGCGCCGCGGCGCGACGATCTGGATCACTACAACTTTTACAACGCGGCTATGCCCAGCGATTACGGTGCGTTCGTGAAGATCGACGGAAACAGTGTGACGATTTCGCCGGTGACGCCGTACGTGGCCGCGCAAGGATCGCTGAGCAGTCACTTCAACTACTATGCGGGCTGGCGGCACGACGAGATTTTCATCGACAACCAGGATTCGATGACGCCGGCGAACTCGTGGAGCAAGTTGGTGGGGCTGAATTCGCCCAAGGCCACGCTGACATTCGTGCCCAATCCCAAATGGCTTGCGCCGCTGATCTCGGTAAGTTTCGGGAAGTCCTTTTTCACCGAGGATCCGCGCGAAGGCACCGCGCTCGATGGCCCGACGGCAGTTGATCCCGTTGAAACCGCGCGTTCGTATCAATTAGTGGCGAGCAAGACCATCCATAAAACCGACGTGAAGCTGACGCTGGGCCACGAAACGCAGACCGCGGAATACGGCAAGATCGATCCCGACCAGGGATTGCAATTCGACCTGGGTCCGGGACGCATTCGGTTTCTGGCGGCGACGGTGCGACAGACGCTGCACAACGGATCGGTGCAGGCCACCTTTGAGCAGGCGGACGCGCGGCTGGTGCAGCTGTCATTTTCCGTCGTGCCGGAGGCGCCGCGGCTCATCGGCGACGTGATGGGGACGTACGAGAAGCTGCCGTTTCACCTCGAGGCCAAGGGCGAATTTGAGTACGTGGGGCGCAAGGTGGTGGGCCAGGGATGCAGCGAAGCCAGCTATCTGAGCGACGACCCGAATGCGCTCAACTATTACTGCGCGGGCGAGCCCAACAAGGAATTCCGCTTTGCCGCGTCGCGGCCGTTCATGGAGGGGCGAATCAACCTGGGCGTGAACACCATGATTGCGAGCGGCTGGACCGGCCAGACCACGGAGAACTTTGCGAGTGCCGGCGTCTTTGCGCCGGGTGCTGTGGGCCTGGGCGGCAATGGATTGGTTGCCGCGAATCCTGTGAATGAAGTAGTGGGCGTCAGGATTCCTTCGTATGCGAGCGTGAACCTGACGTATCACTTCGGGGTCAAGGTGGAGCGGTGAGGCGGCGGCTTCCAGATTGACGACGACCGTCCAGGCGCAGCTTCGATCAGGATCCCGCAAAGTTGATATAGTGCCGTCATGCTTAACGTCCTGATCCAAAGTTCCACCCTGCCTCGGGGACAAGGCATTATTTCTGTGCTTGGCCACCTGGGAGCATTCGGACTCTTCTTCGTTGCGATTATCGATAGCTCTCCTCTGCCAACCTTTGGCGGCCCTGACATTTTGACGGCAATTCTCGCTGCCCGGCAAACCAATCCGTGGTACGAGTTTGCGGCAGTCGCAACGGCAGGGTCAGTGATTGGAGCCTACTTCACGTTCCGAATCGCGCGCAGGGCCGGATCCGCTTACCTGCACAGCAAGTTTGGAAGCCGGAAGGTGAATGGAATGCTCCACTTCTTCCAAAAGTGGGGCACCGGCGCTCTTATTGCGTCAACGGCAATACCGTTTCCGTTCCCTACAAGCTTTTTGTTTGCCGTGGCAGGTGCTTCGAATTATGGCCGCGCGAAATTTCTGACGGTCGTGACCATTTGCCGCGGCGTACGTTACACACTCGTCGCAATCGTCGCCGATCACTACGGACGCCATTTCGTCCGAGTTCTGCGCCATCCGGTTCAGTATTGGGGCTGGCTGCTGCTGTTCGCGGCGCTCATCCTCAGCGTGATCCTGGCAGGAATCGTGCTAAATAAGCGGCTGGCGGCCACAACGACCGCCTAGTGGCTGTGTTCGTGCGGATGGTCGTGCGTGTGGGAGTGCGGGTGTTCGTGCCCAGCATCGAGCGAGGGCACGGTCATCACCAGGCGGCCGTGCTGCACGCCTTTGAGGCCGATGAGGATGTCGGCGAAGTGCTGGACACGTGCGGCGTTACCGTGCACGATCAGTACTTCAAGGCAGGAGTCATGATCGAGATGGGCGTGGCTCGTCGACACGACCAGGTCGTGATGCTCGTGCTGCACCTCGGTCAGCTTCTCAGTGATTCCAGAGGCGTGGTGATCGAAGATGAGGGTCACGGTGCCGACGACGGTTGCGCCGGGCGCGGCGGTCTGCTCACGGACCAGCCGGTCGCGGATCAGATCCCTGAATGCTTCCGAGCGGTTCGTGTAGCCGCTCTTCTCAATGGAGCAGTCGAAACGTTTTAGAAGATCGGAATCGAGAGCAATGCCGATTCTGCTTAATTCACCCATGCGCGCACCTGCCTGAAGAAAAACATCCTGAATCGAAGCATCAGAATAGCGCGTAGGCGTGAATCATGCCACGGAATGCGGAGGATTTTCGTTCTGCGTGGAGGTTTGCGCCGCACCCCGAAGAACGCGGCATGCTCGTGACTGTATACTGGCTCGCGGAATCAGGAGAGTTGATGAATCGCCGTCATTTTATGGCCGGTAGTCTTGTGCTCGCGGGACAGCAGAAGTTTTTACATTCCCAGCAGGGGTTCTTGCAATCTTTGACCAATCTTGCGCTGGCCGCGCAGGAGAACGCGCCGTCCCGTGAGAAGGCGCTTCTGGTCGCGCCACACGATTTGCTGAGCACAACTTACACGGAAACGTTTCTCGAGAGCCACCTGGTGGCCCCCGGCGCGTGGCATCCGTATCCCACGTGGAGCGAGCGCGCGGCGTGGGAGGCGGTTCCAGGTGACATTCGCGCGGCGATCGTGGCGCGGGCAGAGGCCGACCAGAAGGCGGGCTGGAAGGAGCTGCTGGCCTCGACATTTCTCGACTTCAAACGCAACGGCACTCGCAGCCGGTTCGAGGCCGACAGCTTTGGCCGCCGCGCCATGCTGCAACATCTGATCCTGGCCGAGTGCCTAGAGGGCAAGGGACGGTTCGTCAACGAGATCGTGAACGGTGTGTGGCTGATTTGCGAGGAGACGTACTGGGGTGCGCCGGCGCATCTGGGCGCGCAAAAAGCGGGCGTGGGACTACCGGACGTGAGCGAACCGATCATCGAATTGTTTTCAGCGGAGACGGCACAACTGCTGGCGTGGACGAATTATCTGCTGGGGCCGCAACTCGACCGGGTGTCGCCGCTGGTGAACAAGCGGATCAAGATCGAAGTCGAGCACAAGATGCTGAAGCTGGCGCGCGAACGCAACGACTTTACATGGATGGGCCTGGGAGGGCAGAAGCAGGATCACCGGCTGAACAACTGGAATCCGTGGATCAACTCGAACCTGCTGGTGACGAACCTGATCCTCGAGGACGACGCTCAGCTGCGAATTGCGGAAACGGTGCGCATTGCGCGCAGCGTGGATGCGTACTGGAACGACTATTGGCCGGACGCGGCCGAAGAGGAGGGCCCGGGCTATTACTCCCGCTCGGTGCTGAGTTTGTTTGACGTGATCTGGGCGCTGGAGTCGGCCACCGACAACGCGACGAAGATTCTTGGCAATCCGTTTCTGGATGCGATGGGACGGTTCATTCTAAGCGCGCACATCGCCGGCGACGATTATGTGGCCTACGGCGACGTGCATCGCAGGGCCGCACCTTCGGGCGACGTGCTCTATCGTTTCGGCAAAGCGGTGCACGACGAAGAGCTGGAGGCGTTCGGCGCATTTTATGCGGAGAAAAGCGGATGGAATGCACAGGGACAAGGCCTGGACCGCGCGTTGAATGAGAACCTGACCAGCCTATTGCGCTCGCTGCCTGCGGTGCTTGATGCCGCGGAGGTACGCAGCGCGAAAAGGCAGGACGTGCTGGTGCGCGACGCGTGGTATCCCGACTTTGGCTTAATGACGGCGCGCGAAAAAGCCGGCTCGACCGAGGGCATGTACGTAGCAGTGCTGGCCTCGAACAACGGGCGCAGCCACAGCCACAACGACACGGGAAATTTCGTGATTTATCTGGACGGGCAGCCGGTAGCGATTGACGTGGGCGTGGAGCAGTACACAGCCAAGACTTTCGGACGCGACCGCTATTCGATTTGGACGATGCAGTCGGCGTATCACAATTTGCCCACGGTAGGCGGCGTGATGCAGCAGAACGGAGGGGAATTCGAGGCGACGGACCGGAAGTACGAAACTAACGATCAGCATGCGACGGTTTCGTTCGACATCGCGAAAGCGTATCCGAAGGAAGCGGGCATCAAGAAGTGGATTCGCACTGTGAGGCTGGACCGGAAGCTGGACCAGGTCATCATCACCGAGGAATTCGATCTGGAACGAGCCGTGCCGGTGAGCTTCACGGTGATGACACCAAGGATCGCGAATACCAACAACGGCAGCGTGACCATGAAGCTGGCTGACGGAAGCGGCGCAGTGTGCCTGCTCAGGTTCGATGCCACGCAACTCGCGCTGAAGATCAAGGCAATCCCGTTGACCGACGGGGGGTTGCGCGAAAGCTGGGGAAGCGAGATTTACCGGATTCTGCTCGACACGCACAGCCCGGTTCAATCCGGCACGCTGTCGTATACCTTTGAGCCGGCGAAAGTTGCTACTGCGGAGTGACCAGATGATGCGCGATCGCGAATAAGGCCAGCTCGAGGCGCGTGGAGACACCGGTCTTGTCGAAGATATTCGAGAGATGGCGCTTGACGGTTTCTTCGCTCAGAGTGAACTGCTTGGCGATATCGCGGTTAGAGCATCCTTCGACGATGCAACCGACGACCTCGAGCTCGCGCGGAGTGAGGCCGTAAGTTTTGCGCTGTGGGACGGCGGCCTGCTGCATCAAGTCGTGCAAGGCGGAGACGAGATTGACCACGCGCTTGCCGCCAATCCAGTAGTCGCCGGCGTGAACGGTGCGGATAGCCGTCTGCAAGTGACTGGCAAGCGCGTCTTTGAGCACGATGCCGCGCGCACCGATATGCAGCGCCTCAATGATCTGCTGCGTGGTAATGGTGGACGTAAGCAGCAGGATCTTGGCCGTTGAAGGGCCGTTCATGATGGCGCGCATGGCTTCAAGGCCGGGCAGCCGCGGCATGGAAACATCGAGAAGAAGAATATCGGGTTGCTTTTCGAGAGTTTCCGTAATGGCCTCATCGCCATCGGTGGCGTCGCCCACGACGTCAAAGCCTTCGGATTCCGTGAGCATGTTGCGCACGCCAATGCGAACGACCGGATGGTCATCAGCGAGAACGATTCGAATGGGTCGATCCATAATTGCTATATGCCTCCACTAGAGCCTGCCCGCGCGTAAAGAGATGCGGCAGGTCAGACAGGCATCTCTGCATCCAGCATATTCTGCAACCGCCGGGTAGCGGCGCGCAAATCGCGGAGTAAAGCCGCGCCGTTATCCAACTGGTTATCCCCGGACTGGCTCACTCCGGATTCGAGCAGCGCGCCCAGCCGGGCAGCCTCGACGGCCCCGGCCATGCCGCAACCGCCTTTGATGGCGTGGCCGATGCGCCGGACTTCGGCCACGTCGCCCCTGGCCATGGCGTCCGCCAGCACGTCAATGCGCTGGCCGAGATCGGTGACAACGGCCTGGTACACCTGGCGCACCGCGGGCTCGGGCATGAGTTTGCGGAACTGGGCGAGAATTTCCGCGTTAACCGCGGGCTCGTTGGGATCGAGCCGCGATACCGCGGCTTCAGACTTGCCGCCATCAAGAAGCCTGCGGAAAGCTTCGGCGCTGAAGGGCTTGAGCAGGAAGCCGTCGGCGGCTGCCGTGAGTTCAAGTGGGGGGTTGCTGCCGCTGACAACGTAGATGCGCGCCTGGCTGCGCGCGCGGAGCTCGCCGATCAACTGCGTTCCGTTCAGGCCGGGCATCTGCGAATCCATGAGGATCACATCGGGTTGGAGCGACGGCGGACGATCTCCCGCAGCGCTGAGCAGCACAAGGGCTGCGGCGCCATTCTCCGCAGTGTGAACGGTGTAGCCATTCATGGTAAGAACCGTGGCTGTGACTTCACGGCTAACCAGGTCATCGTCGATGAGCAGGACCAGGGGGAGCGCGTCCTGGGAGGTGCGCTCAAACATACTTCTAGTGTGCATCCTGGGCGCGGCGGTAAGGTGAAAAATCTTACCGATGGTAATCGAATTGGTTCAGATGCGGGTTTTGATTCCCTTCTCTTTTAGAAATGGCAGTTTAGTGTGCGCCTTCAGGCGGCGCAGGTGAACTGAGCGGGGCGGGCGCGGGCAAGCCGAGCGAGGAGGCCGCAGGCAGATCCTGGCCGCTATGCCAGGCGCGGACCGTGGTCTGAAACTGGTTGCCACGGCGCTGCCAGCGCTCGATTTCCAGGTCGTAACGAACAGTGACGTTATTGAGCCAGTAGGGGCGATTTTCACCGAGCCAGACCTGGCTGTACTCGGCCTTGAGCGCCGAGTAGCCGTCGCGCAGATCCTGGCAGCGGCCATTGTCGCTGCTGATCTCCTCGAGCATGCGGCTTGCCACCTGGCGCTGCGTCTTGTCGTGCTGCTGCGCGAAGGCCTGCGCGTAGGCGGAGGCGATTTCCTGGGCGAGCTGGAACTTGAGGCCGATGAAATCGAGACGGCGCGCTCCGAGGTCCATGGCGGTGAGCGCGTCAGTTTGGAGAAGTCTGGGATTGGCGGCGCGGACCTGCGCCAGCAACACGATGGCGCGCTCGGCGTGGATACGCAGATCGTGTGCTTGCGGCAGGAGCTTCAAAGAAACTTCCTGTCCCTGCGCACACCAGGGATCGAGCCAGAAAAGCTCATCGCTGTTCATGCGGGTTTTGGCGGCGGCGATGGATTCCTGCGCGGCCATCAGCTCTTTTTCGGCTTCGTTGATTTTGCCCGTAGGATCGAGATGGAAGATGGCGCCGTAGGCGTCCTGGTAATCGGCGATGGAGCTTTCGCCGGGTTGCCACGCGGCCACAGCGCCGAAGAGTACGCCGTACCAATCCATGTTGAAGAGGCCTTCGCCGTCGTCATTCCACACGGTGGTGAGCGCGCCGGTCGATCCCAGCCGCTGCCCGTCGCGAATGAATCCCTGAATGTTCCAGAGCGCGGTTTTGGCGACGGGATAGACCTCGTTCCAATTTGCGTCGCCAGGCGCGACCCAGGTTTCGATGCCGTTCTTGGCGAAAGGCTCGATCATTTTATCGAATCCGCTGGTGCTCCAGTAATTCCAGGGCACGGCAATCATGTCTTTGGGCAAGGCGGAGACGGCATCGGGATTGGCGTCGCCGATATCGCCCCAGAAGAGCAGGCGGCGGTTGAGGGGTGCGAGCGTGTCGTGAATCTGCTTGAGGAAGTCGACATACACCGGCCCATAGCCTTTTTGTTCAACTGCTTCGCGGGTGCGGCCTGCACCGAGATCGAAGGTTTCGTCGGCGCCGATGTGGATGAAGGGCGAGGGAAACTCCTGCGCGATTTGCGTGAACCAATCCTTGATGAGCGGGAGCGTGCCGTCCTGGCCGGGGGCGAGCACATGGCCGTGCGGAGTCTCCGCCAGATCCTGGTAGAGCTCGTATTTGAGCACGTGGTGCAGATGGCCAAAGGCCTCCTGCTCGGGGATGATGGTGACGTGATACTGGCGCGCGTAGGTCACCAGCTCCGCGGCCTCGGCCGGTGTGAGCGAGCTGCCGGGCGGCGCGGCCAACGGCTGGTCGGGATAAAGCAGCGTGTGCTCGAAGTAGGGCGAATAGATGTTGATCTTGAATGCGGCGAAGACGCGAATCTGATGCTTCTGGAATTCCAGTGTGGGAAACGGGCCGCGCGAAAGATCGTCGTCAATGCCTCTATATTTCATTGCCGGCCAGTCGCGCACAGTGCCCGTGGGCAGCACGCGGGCCGCGCCGGGCAACGGCAGCAATTGCTTGAAGGTTTGCACACCGTAAAAGACGCCTGCGCCGGTGGCGCCGATAATGGTGGCCTCGTGGGCCTCGACGATGAGGACGTAGCCCTCCGATTCCATCACTGAGTCAAAAGCGAGGTTAGCGTGCGCCAGGACGGCCTTGGCTTCTGCAGAGTCAGTGCGCAGAAGCGTGACGCGATAGGGTGGCTGCGCGGCGGCGTGGGATTCGTCGGCAGAGGGAGCGATGCGCTTGATTGCGTCTTCGAGATCGCGCGCGGCGAGCTCGTCTTCCGCATCACGGCCGGGAACGGCGACGAGAATTCTAGCCGGGAGATCGGTAGTTTGGCCAAAGTTTGCTTCGCGCGGCGCGGGCAAAAGCTTGACCTGTGTTTGTGCGGCGCAAAGTACGGACGCGGTGACGACGGAGAGAAGCATCGCGACAGCGCGGAGAGGAGTGACGGAGGAGGGTTTGCGACTTGCCAATTGCGACCGCCTTGAGTTGAGGGGTTTGGAGCAGATGGACCCGTTGCGACCATTGTAGACTGGGGAATCGCGAGATTTTGCTCTTCGACAAGCGCTGCGTCCCGGATCGCGCACCGAGGAGTGAAAGGGTTGGATGAAGAAGATGAGCGCCACCGGGTCTCCGCATGAAGCAACGCCGGCCGATTCTGCCGCGATACGCCGCTACAACGCATTTCTACTGCTGGTGGCGGGCCTGGGCGGCCTGCTTTACGGCATCGATGTCGGGATCATTGGCGGAGCGTACCCCTATCTGGCAGACACATCGGGGCTGACGACCACGCAACTTTCCTCCGTCGTGGCGGCCGTGCTGGCAGGCAGCGTGCTATCGACGCTGTTTGCCGGGTTGCTGGCTGACTGGATGGGCCGCAAGCCGCTGATGGTCCTGAGCGGATGCGCTTTTGCGCTGAGCATTCCGGTCATCGCATATTCGCAGGGTTACGCGCCGCTGCTCTCCGGGCGGTTGCTGCAGGGCATGAGCGGTGGAGTGATCGGCGTAGTGGTGCCGCTGTATCTTGCCGAGTGCCTCTCCGCATCGAATCGCGGAAAGGGCACAGCCATCTTTCAATGGTTGCTGACACTGGGCATCGTGGTTGCGGCGCTGATTGGCATGTACTTCAGCTATCGCGTCGCGGCCGTGATGAAGCTCAACGACGCAACGGCTCTCCACGTCTTCGAGGATCATGCGTGGCGAAGCATCTTCTGGGTTTCGCTGCCGCCGGGACTGCTGTTTGTATTGGGCAGCTTTTTCGTCACCGAGTCGCCGCGATGGCTGTTCCGGCGCCAACGCAGAGAGGCGGCCTATAACGCGTTGCTCAAGTCGCGGAGCCCCGAACAAGCGGCGCTGGAGCTCGAAGAGATGGCGGCTACGGCGCATGCGTCGGCAAGCTCGACCGGTGATCGGGTTCGCGATTCTCTGCTGCGGCGCAAATATCTGATTCCCTTTCTGCTGGCCTGCGTCATTCTCGCCTTCAATCAGGCCACGGGTATCAACTCCATCATCGGGTACAACGCAGGCATTCTGCTGCAGAGCGGATTGAGCGATCTTGCGTCGCACTGGGGCTACGTGATTTTTACGGTTGTGAACTTTCTGGCGACCACGATCGGCATGGTCCTGGTGGACCGCAAGGGTAGAAGATTCCTGATCATTATGGGCACATTCGGCGTGATCGTGGCCACGGCGAGCGTGGGGTTGCTCTTTCGGACGACGGAAAAGATTGGCGTGGATTGCCGTAACGCCGTGCAGGCGATGGCCGGACCCAACCAGGATCTGACTTTGCGATTCGACCCGGCAGAGGCGAGCGAACTGCTGAGCGCCACGGGCGATGCAGGACGCGCCATCGACAGCCATCGCGCTTCGCTGGCGATTATTTACTCCTACGGCGACTTTACTGCCGCGACAAGTTTTGTGCGTTCAGACGATCCGGCCGTCGCGCCCATCAAAATCACCCGCGCCAGTTGCGTGCCGGCAAACAGGATCGAGGCCATTTTCAAGAATCCCTTCGCCAACCTCAGGGCCGCGCAGAGCGCACCGCTGAAGATCGAGAAAGCGCTGGTGGGCAGCGTGCCTGAAGCCAGTCACGGCTGGCTGGTGGCGATGGGGCTTTATCTGTTTATCGCGTTCTACGCTCTGGGACCGGGCGTGGTGGTGTGGCTGGCGTTGAGCGAGCTGATGCCCACGCGCATCCGCTCGAACGGCATGAGCATTGCGCTGGTTCTCAATCAGATGGTATCGACCACAATCGCCGCCATCTTTCTGCCCTTCGTGAGCAAGCATGGCTACTCGTCGATGTTCTTCCTGTTCGCGGGCTGCACGGTGGTCTATCTCGCCGTCGCGGCGTTTTTCCTGCCGGAGACGAAGGGGAAAACGCTGGAGGAGATTGAGGCGCACTTTGAAGGTAAGGCAGCTTCTAGCCGCTAGCTTCTAGCTCTTCGTTCCGGGCTCGATCTTACTTTTCGACGACGGCTTTGGAGAGATTCCGCGGCCGATCCACGTTGACACCGTGCTCGAGCGCCATAAAGTAGGCGAAGAGCTGCAGCGGGACTACTTCAAGAATGGGCAGCAGATATTCGCTGGCTGGCGGAATAAAAATGCAATCCGTCGCGAGCGCGGGAACCTGCGTATCGCCTGCGTTGGCCAGCGCGATGACGCGGGCGCCCTGCGCTTTCAAGTCGGCGAGGAGCTGTAGCGTTTTTTCGTAGCGCAACACTGAGGCTTCGAGGGTGCGATCGACCGTGGCGAGGACGACGAGCGGCACGCGATCGCTGACCAGGGCGTTGGGGCCGTGCTTGAGCTCGCCAACAGGGTAGCCCTCGGCGTGCACGTAGGAAGATTCCTTCAACTTCAGTGCGCCCTCGCGGGCGATGGCATAATGAATGCCGCGACCGAGATAGAGAAACGTAACGGCCGATGCGTACTTCGCGGCCAACGCGGCCGCTTGCTCGCGCCATGCATCGAGTTGCGCGGCAAGCTCGCCGGGGAGTGCGGTGAGTTCGGCGATGTGCACGGAGACGGCGGCGGAATCCATGCGACCCAGGCGGACACCTTCGTAAAGCGCCAGCAGATAGAGCACGGCCAACTGGCAGGTGAAGCTCTTGGTGGCGGGAATGGCTTTTTCCACGCCTGCGGCCAGCGGCATGGAGACATCGGCCTCGATGGCCATGGTGGACTCGGCGTGATTGGTAATGGCGAGAGTCTTGTGGCCCTGGCGATGCGCTTCTTCAAGCGCGGCGAGAGTGTCGCTGGTTTCGCCGGATTGCGAGAGGACAAGCACGCTGGGATGGCGCAGGTCGACATAGCCTGGGCCGCCGCGGCAACAGTACTCGCTCGCGTATTCGACGTCGACCGCAAGGCCGCAGAGGTCTTCGAGAAGAATTTCGCCGTAGAGGCCACTGTGACGGCTGGATCCGCTGGCGGCGATAAGGACTTCGCCCGCGGCGTTGGGCCAGTGCGCGAGTTCCGCGGCCATCTCCGGCTTCAAGGCTCCGCCGGAAAGATAAAGATGCATCGTGCGCTCGAGCGCCTGGGGCTGCTCGTAGATTTCGCGCAACATGGCGTGAGGGAAGGTTGGGCATGGCTTTCGATCCAGAGGCAGATGGCCTGCGTGAAAAACAGGCTGCCCTCTGATGATAGATGCTGCGGCTGGCGCGAAACTTCCGCGTTGCGTACCGGACGGCCTGATGCGCCGACAATCAGATTTCATCCTGGCACCTGCCCCCCTTCCCCTCCCTTATTTCTGTAAGCAAATACTCTGCTTTCATCGCTTTACGCGATGGCGTGCCGCGTAAATATCTGAGAAAGCATATCTTTACCCGCAGATATTAGAGAGCAAAGGAGTTAGGGGCCGGGTATATACCGGGGTTTACGGGACTGCAAGGCTGGAGGGTTTTCGGTCCGTTCCCGAGGTCTCCCTGGAGCCTGAGACAAGCTTAGAGAATCTGCGGAATTAATCTGCAGCGAAAAGGCTCCATTAAGTTCTTTAGATTCAGTTGGCTTTGGAAATGGGCTCTTGACTTCCGAGATGATGGGGCGGGGGCGATACAGGCCGATTGCCGAGGACTGCCTGCCCTGGTCCCCAAATAGGCGGCGGTCCTGCCGGAACCGCTTCCGCAATAAAAAATGTTGGGGGGGAAACGGGGTCATTCCAGCTTCCTGACACGTTTTCCGTTCACTTGGTCAAACGCATAGGGCGCGTATTCAGGGAACCCGCGCGAAACGCGGTCGTATTCAGCATTCGCTTTTCGCATTTGCTTCATCGCGGCATACGCATCGCCACGTTTCAGGTAGAAATCTGGAAGTACTGTTGATTCAAAGTCTTTTGCCTCCATCAAGAACTGCTTTGCAAAATCCGCGTATTTCATCTGAGGGAAAAACAGCGCTCTCAACTTTTCGCACAGTACATCGTCAGGCATCGCGTCAAACTCCGGATATATCCGACGAAACTGGTCAATGTTCATCTGGTACACCGCAGAGGAAAGATATTGTTTTATTGCGGCGCTAATGTCCTCAATTGCCTTTGGATACTCGTGCAATTTAATGTATGCATTGGCACGGTTCTCGTATGAACCGCAGGACTCCTTGCACCCTATTGCGATGGACTTGGTGAAATCCTGAACTGCTGATTGGAATTCCCCCAACGAGACATACGCCAGCCCACGGTCGTTGTAGGCAATTCGAGCATCCTCGGGCTCAGGTTTTAGTCCCAACACCTCGTCGTAATCCCGTACCGCTTGGCGATATTCTTTTAAATCGGCGAAGGCAATTGCTCTGAGCGCATACGCAGGTTCGAATTTCGGGTCTAGCGCGATTGCTCTGGTCAATGACCGCACCGCAGAGCGATGGACTTCATCAAGGGCAAGACACTTGGGTGTCCTTGGCACAACCTCGTCTAAGCACTGCGCGTTTTTAATAGACATCAGACCACCCAAGGGACCTATGCTGTACAGCTCACCAATATAAAACTCTGGCAGCGCTGAGGCGGGATTGAGGGTGGCCGCTCGATGGAACGCCTCGAACACAGGGCTGTAGTCGGAGTCCAAATCGAAGCTGTAGAAGAAAGTCAGATAAAGCCCGCGATACAGAGGCGGGCGATAATCTTGTGGAAACCGTCGTTCCAGTTTGTCCAAATCCGCCAGAGTCCACACGCAGGGTTGTGTGGTGGTAGTCG
This sequence comes from uncultured Acidobacteriota bacterium, assembly GCA_963729915.1. Classification (GTDB taxonomy): domain Bacteria; phylum Acidobacteriota; class Terriglobia; order Terriglobales; family Acidobacteriaceae; genus Telmatobacter. The sequence continues at coordinate 274,282 of CAVSQE010000003.1, forward strand.
GCTTTGTATTCCCGTCGTCAAACACGTCCTTGGCATCTTCATAATTTTCCCTAATCGCCACATCTAGGTTGCGCATTGAGTCCTCAAAATGACCCCTCTCAAACTCAATCTTTGCCTTTAGCACATAGTGGTCCCTGAGCGTGGGATAGGCGGATGATGTTGATTGCTCGTGCAACGAAATAGACCGGGAGATGTCATTGAGGATTTCTGCGGAATTTGCGCGGATGTAGCACGAAAAAGTTGCCCGTAGTAAATAAAAATCTGAATTGGTCGGCTCAAGGTGAATCAGTCCAGTAAGTTCTTGGATTGCCGGACCAAGGCTCTTGACATCATGCGGGTCTGCTGTGGTGATTGCTTTGCTTTGTATGAACTGCAAGGAGGCTGGGCTTGGCGGGGTTGGTAATGGTCCAGGCTCGCCAGCCAGTTCCGGCGGTTCAGCGATACGCTGAAGACGCACGTCGGGTTTGCTAGGGGTTCTCTGACCGGCCATTGCCGGTTGAGCGCAGACAACTGGTACCAAATACAGCGTGCAGCAAAGTAACAAGAGGCTAGGTCGAGTCATTGAGCGGCCCTCCCGCTATCTAACACCTGTTCACAATGTGAGTAGGCCAATACGTCGATGTGTCGCCCCGCAAGCGCTTCGGCTGCATCACGAGTGAAAACTGAGGACAGGCGGAACGTTCCCCAGGTTCTCGAGGGAACGGAAATTGGTGAATATCCCTTCTCTCCCCGGTTCATTCCATGTCTCGCGAAAGCGGCGAGACGTGGGGCGCCCGGCCATGGTCACACCAAGTGCTTCCGCGCGTTCTCAATCATTGCATCAATGTCACCTTCGGTCAGCCCCGGTTTTCCGTTGACTTGGGAGAACTCCCGGAACTCGGACTCGGTGAAGAACGAGACCCTCTTTATGGCGCTGTTGTCCGACTGCATCGTAATCATCGCAAACTGCTCCGGGTCGGCGCCCGTGACTTTTCCAAGATACGTTGACCCTTCCATGAACCTCTCCCTACTCTATTGTATTGAAATAGGGCTGAATTGAAACATGGGAATTCCCGCCTCTGTTGTCGATTTCTTCCATGCGCGACGCCGGCCATCCAGAAACTGCGATTCCTGGGAATGCGAACAGCGCCAAAGGCAACCGCAGGTCCCTCGGCTGCGCTCGGGATGACAACCGCTTTCGCGGTTGTTTGCGGGGATGGCTGCGTAAATTGAGGATAGTTGAGGTTCGTGCTTTCCCACATCTCAGAATCGAGATGTCCACCCCACGGACTTGGACCTGTCCGTGGGGGCCCCGGGGTGTGGGGCACCCTTGATCGTGCGGAGTTGAGCAGGGGTTGTTGAAGTTCGTACCGTCCCACCTTAACCGATTCGCGAAAGGCGCGAATCGGCGAAGGTGGGGCACCCTCGTTGTGGTTCGGAGAAAGGAACGAGGGATCGGGGCCGGGCGGCGATTGGGCATCTGGAACTTATTCTGCCCCGGGACCGTAGCTATTCCGCAGGAGGTTGACATGCATGACATAAAGGAGCGGTTGTCTCTGTTTTGGCTCTTCGCGTTACTAAACTACCTGTATGCGGACGTGCTTGCCCTGTGGGATGTTGTTGGCTCGCTCAATGTAGCCGGCGCCGCACATCCACATCTCCCACCATGGGCTCTGGCGGGCTCAGCGGTCTTGATGGAAATACCCATCGCCATGATTGTGGCGTGCCGGCTACTTCCGTTTAGAGCGAACCGGCTGGCGAATATCGTCGCGGGTATAATTTTGACCCTTGTCAACGGTGTCCTGACCTACGTTCCGCCTTTTTTCGGCGCCCGGACGCCCGCTCTTCCTGAGTATTTGTTCTTCGCGACGATCGAAACCGTGTGCACCTCGGTCATCATCTGGCGGGCGTGGACCTGGTCACCCAAGAATGCCGAACTGAGTACAAGTTGACGCAAAATCGCCGATGCGCGAATCGTGCGTCTGCGAGGCGGGTTTCGCGATTCCCTCGGATGCGAACAGCGCCAAAGGCAACCGCAGATCCCCGTTCGACTCCGATCGCTGCGCGATCTCCGCTCAGGGCAGGCTCTCGGCTACGCTCGGTATGACAGCCGCTTTCGCGGTTGATATCAGGGGTGGCTGCATAAAGTGGGGATGGTTTAGGTTCGTGCTTCCCCACATCTCAGAATCGAGATGTGGGGCACCCATGATCGTGCGGAGTTGAGAAGGGATTATTGAGGCTCGTGCGATCCCACCCTAGCGACAAAAACAAGAACGTCGCGAGGGTGGGGCACCCATCGTTCGTGCTGAGCCGAGAAAGGCGCGCGGGGTTCGTGCTTTCCCACATCTCAGAATCGAGATCTCCACCCCACGGACTTGGACCTGTCCGTGGGGGCCCCGGATGTGGGGCACCCATTTTCGTGCTGGGTCGATCGACGAAAGTTCGCAAAAAACCGAAGGCGCAGCCGATTGGCTGCGCCCTTGGATTGGCCCTGGAGGAGAGCTAATTGATGAGGCCTACTTGTTGGTGTGGGTCGTTCCTGTCTTTTCTTCGAGAGCCGCCTGCGCAGCGGCGAGACGCGCCGTGAGCAGGCGGAAGGGCGAGCAGGAAACGTAGTTGAGATCGATCCTGTGGCAGAACTTGACGGACTCGGGATCGCCGCCATGTTCGCCGCAGATGCCGACCTTCAGATTGGGCCGGGTGTTGCGTCCCTTGGCCACGGCCATCTTTACCAGTTGTCCTACGCCCACCTGGTCGAGGGTGGCGAAGGGATCCTGCTTGAAGATGCCGAGCTTGAGATACGCGGGCAGGAAGTTGTTGATGTCGTCACGCGAGATGCCGAAGGTGGTCTGCGTGAGGTCATTGGTGCCGAACGAGAAGAACTCGGCTTCCTCGGCGATCTGATCGGCGGTCAAGGCGGCGCGCGGAATCTCGATCATGGTGCCAACTTTGTAGTTGACCTTGGCACCCTTCTCCGCGAAGACTTCGTCGGCGACGCGGCGGACGATGGCGGTCTGGTTGCGCATCTCTTCGATCGACCCGACCAGCGGAATCATAATCTCGGGATGGGGCTCCCCGCCCTTTGACTTTACCGATACTGCAGCCTCAATAATTGCGCGCGCCTGCATCTCGGTGATCTCGGGGAAGGTAATGCCGAGGCGGCATCCACGCAACCCGAGCATGGGATTCTGCTCGTGCAGCTCTTCAACGCGCGCCAGCAGCGTGCGCAGCTCCTTGAGCTTGGGCGAGCGCGGCTTGGTGTCCTGGAGGTGCTGGATTTCAACCAGCAGATCCTCGCGCTTGGGCAGGAACTCGTGCAGCGGCGGGTCGATCAAACGGATGACCACGGGCAGCGATTCCATGGCCTTAAAGAGGCCGGCGAAATCGGAACGCTGCATGGGCAATAGTTTCTTGAGAGCTACGCGGCGATCTTTCTCGTTGTCGGCCAAAATCATGGCGCGCATGTGCTCGATGCGATCTTCAGCAAAGAACATGTGCTCGGTACGGCAGAGGCCGATGCCCTGGGCGCCGAATGCACGCGCGGTTTTGGCGTCGCGCGGAATATCGGCATTAGCCCAAACCTGAAGCCTGCGGACCGGATCGACCCAGCTCATGAACTTCACGAGATCGGGATCGTCGGGCTGGGCTTCGAGCGTCTTGAGCTGGCCGGCGATGACGCGGCCGGTGGTGCCGTCGAGCGAGAGGTAATCTCCATGCCTGAAGGTTTTGCCCTTCACGCGCAGTTCCTTCTTGGCTTCGTCGACCACGCAGTCGCCTGCGCCGGCCACGCAGCACTTGCCCATGCCGCGGGTAACGACTGCGGCGTGCGAGGTCATGCCGCCACGCGAGGTCAGGATGCCGTCGGCAACTTCCATGCCGGCGATGTCCTCAGGGGTGGTTTCGCCGCGGACCAGAATGATGGACTTCCAGCCTTTCTGATGTTGCTTTACGGCTTCTTCGGCGGTGAAAACGATTTGGCCGACAGCCGCGCCGGGCGAAGCCGGCAGACCGGTGGCGAGCACTTCGATCTTCTCGCCCTTTTCCACGAGGCGCGGAACCAGGAAGTCGTAGAGCTGGTTGGGCTCGACGCGGAAGATGGCTTCCTCTTGCGTGATGAGGCCCTCGCGCACCATGTCGATGGCGATGCGGACCGCGGCTAGGCCGGTGCGCTTGCCGTTGCGCGTTTGCAGCATGTAGAGCTTGCCATCCTGAATGGTGAACTCAAAGTCCTGCATGTCGCGATAGTGCTTTTCCATGCGCCGCGTGATGTCCTTCAGCTGGTCGTAGACCTTGGGCATGCCCTGCTCAAGTTCGCTGATGGGATTGGGCGTGCGCACGCCCGAGACCACGTCTTCGCCCTGCGCGTTCATCAGGTACTCGCCGAAGAACACGTGCTCGCCGGTGGCGGGATTGCGCGTGAAGCCTACGCCGGTACCAGAGTTTTCACCCAGGTTGCCGAAGACCATGGCCTGCACGTTGACGGCGGTACCAATCGAATCGTCGATGTGGTTGATGCGGCGATAGGTCTTGGCGCGCTCGTTTTGCCAACTGCGGAAAACGGCGTCACGGGCGGCGAACAGTTGCTCCAGCGGATCCTGCGGGAAGTCCTTGCCGGTTTCTTTCTTAATCAGCTTTTTGTATTCGGAAATGATCTTCTGTAGTGCGTCAGGCTGGAGGTCGTAGTCGTACTTCACTTTCTTCGCGGCCTTTACGCCGTCGAAGATGTGCTCGAACTTTTTCTTGGGAACGTCGAGGACCACGTCGCCGAACATCTGGATGAGGCGGCGGTAGGAATCGTATGCAAAGCGGGGATTATCGCTGCGCTTGGCCAGAGCCTCGACAGCCTTATCGTTGAGGCCCAGGTTCAGAATCGTGTCCATCATGCCGGGCATGGAAAACTTTGCGCCGGAACGGACTGAAACCAGCAGCGGATTTTCGCCCTTGCCCAGCTTCTGGCCTTGCAGTTGCTCCAGCTTTTCAAGAGCGGCGAGGATCTCTTTGTCGATCTTCGGGCTCACGTTGCCGCGCATGTATTCGCGACAGGCCTCGGTCTGGATGGTGAATCCGGGAGGAACCGGCAGACCCGCGTTGGTCATCTCGGCCAGGCCAGCGCCTTTGCCACCGAGCACGTCCTTCATTTTTCCATTGCCATCGGCCGTGCCGCCGCCAAAGAAATACACATACTGTTCAGTTGAACTTGAGGTCGCATCGGCGAGGGGTGGTTCCAATACAGCTTGAGTCATTGATTCAAATCTCCATCGTAGGATTCCGCTTCGCGGTCCATATGAAAGGGTAACGGAACGGAGGCCCAGCGCGCCAACTGGAAGCAGCAAAGAGGCTGAGCAAACGATAGCTCCCTGAAAATATGGGACTGAGCATGGACCGGGTTGGGCGGTCAGTGTCGTAAACAGGAATAGCGTCTGGGGGTTAGGGCTGCCTGTGACCCGTGGCACAGGGGCGCTCGGCAGGGGGAGGGCTGTTTCAAGACCAGATATGAAGTATCGCAATCTGACACGAAGGCGGTGATCCGGTGCGATTTTGGCAGGTTTTCGCGGAAATCAGGCGGCGGTTTCCTGCAGTTGCATGCACTCGAAGGAAGCTTCGGCCTCGCGTTGCGTCGTCAAAATCCGCTCCAGGCCTACGATGGCAAGAATTTCCAGCACATGCGGCGAGGGATTCGCGATGGTGAAGCGGTAGCCGGCCTGGCACGCGTCGCAGTAGAGCGTGATGAGCGCGGCGAGGCCGGCGGCGTCGATGCGCTCGATGTTATCGAGGTCGAGCGTTACGTTTTGCCGGCGCACCAGCGGCTGCAGGCGCTCGATCAACTGCTGTTCATTGCCGCGCACCAGTTCAGTAAATTCGTTGGACTCAAAGATTTGAATGGTCATCGTGTGTCTCCATGGGGACGGGCAGTGATGAGGTATACGCAGGGAGCGGGCAGGAAGTTCCAAGGCCGCGAGATTCGGCACAGCGTTCCCGCCACGGTCTGCTCGGAACCGAAATCAGGAACAGGCCGCTATCGGTGTTGCAGGTTGTGATAACCCTCGTATCCGTGGACGAACGCATCTGCCAAGGGAACGGTCTTCTCAACCCTGTGATGGCCCATCTTGTGCAACAGGTACATGACAAATATCTGGGAAGTGTTTTCGACGACGGCTGCGCCAACCTGCCCACTCCAACCCTGGTCGACGAACGGCCTTGCGAGCGGATCCCCTTCCACCCCGCCATGGCTGTGAAAGCGTTGGGTAGTAATGGCGTCTGCGCTCTGCCCCAGCAGACTGGCTCCGAGGAGTAGAAGATTCGTTCTATCGAAGAAACGATGCGGCCGCCCGCCGTCGGCATCGAACGGGTTTCCGGCCACGGGTTTGCCGATCATGGCGTACACGCCAATCGAAAGCTGCAGGTGATTCGTCCAGTGCTTAATGTAGCAGTTGGCGCAATAGTTGTACTCCAGCAGATCGCCGAGCTCCGCTCTTGCGCGAACGCGGGACGGCGCAAAATACTCGAAGCCGCCGCCTACGTTGGCGACGAAGTGAGATGTACCTGGACTGTTGAAGGTGGCCGTCGTGAAGCCTGGTGCGGGTTCCGTCACGGCGTAATCAGTGTAGTGGAGCAGCCCTGGGCGGCCGTACGCGAACAATCCGTAGTGCTTTGCCCGGGCCTCCGCCCGTACCCCGCCCACGAATACAGATGCACGTCCACCCGAAGACGGAAATAATCCTGATGGAGTGTTCATCGATACGTATGAAGAATCGAGCGCAAGGTGCCTATTCAGGTTGAACCCGGCCGAGGGTCCGAAAGCGAATTTCGGCACACCGTACTCGTTGGGCGTCCCGAGGACAAAGTCGGTGAATTGTCCGCCGATTTCAAAGCGCCGGACGTTGCTATCCGGTGCGTTGACCGGCGGCGCTTGTTGAGCCTGATTTTGGCTATGGAGGGTAACTGCATTAAAAGAAAGAATGCACAAGAAAAGAAGACTAGCCTGTCGCATAATCCCATACCTTTCATGGAATACGCATTCCGTGTTTTCAGTTGCGAATAGCGCCCACCTCTTCGCGGGCGATCCGCGCCCACTCCACGGCGTGCTCGGGGTGGTTGGCGAGCGTGTGATTGTCCTTCATGATGATTTCGAGGCGGCAGCCTTTGCAGGTCTCTACGGTCTGGCGTAAATAGCTGCGGATCGCGCCCCAATCGGGCGACGGCACCGCGAGAACGGCGGGATTGGGCTTGAGCGAAAGGATGTAGTCGCTGCCCAGATTGGCCGCCATCTTCTCGAGATTCGCCCATGCCGAGCAGGAAACGCGGCGCAGGCCGTGGTGATGTTTGACCACATTCCAGCGCGAGTGCAGCGGCTCGCAACAGCCGTAGCAGGTGAGGCCGAAGCGCTCCATGATCGGCCTTTCATAGGGAAAGATGAATTCCTCATACATGCGCGGAGAAACTCCGACCGATTCCTGGCTCTCGGTAAATCCCCACATGTCTTTCAAACGCACGACGCCGTCGAAGTCCGGCTGCGGCAACTCATCGGTATAGCCGTATCCGCCGGATCCGACGTAGGTGCCGTCGTTGTTGAGCGAGAGCAGATGGTTCGCCTCAAGATAATCCAGCTTCTTCATGTGACCTTCGAGGATGATGGAAAACAATTGCCGGATCTCGTCGGGATAATCGCGGAAGTCGGTAAACATGTTCTGCATGCCGCGGAGCAAAATGGCGGGATAGGTGATGCCCAGCGACCACCACCAGGTGCCTTTTTGGCGGACCGCGAGAATGCCGCCGAAGATTTCTTTGGCCAACTGGAAGCTCGCGTTCGAAACATTCCAGTCGATCTCAAAGGTCAAGGGATGGATTCGCGGTAGGTCTTGCGCGTAGTCCTTGATGGGGCTGTCCCAAACGAACGATCCCAGTTGCTCGGCCTTGTGGAATTTGATTTCTGCGCCCCAGTTGTCGGGCGAGGTGGTGTACGGCACGTTGAAGATCGCCTCAACCGGACGATCGTCACCCATCTCTTCGCCCCAGAAGATTTCCTTGCGTAGGTTCATCTCCCAGCGGCGCGCGATCTTGGTTTTGCAACGCAGTTGCTGCTCGGTGACGATTTCGTTCCAGCCATTTTCGGGATCGCAAAAGATGACTGGCCGCGTGGCTTCAAGCCGATTGTGCCTGCGCCACAGCTCGCGCTTGGCTTGCATCATTGGATGCGCGGCCAAGGTTGCCACAGCTTCGGCCAATTGCCGCAGAATTTCTTTTTCCTCGGGATGCATGGCCAGATCGGCCTCGACAAAGCCGGTCTGAATGCTTTCAGAGACGGTTTGCTCCAGGGCGGGCGACTCTCCGCCGCCATATTTTTCCAATCCGATCATCATTTTGCTCCTTCCAATTTCCACCCCAGCGTCAAAGACCCGACGCCGGGGGCCCCGGGTCTTACGCCGTTCCCGGTTCAGGAGTTCGTTCGCGGTAGCACGCAACCGCAAATCTAAAGCGTGTTTTAAAAATGGCCCAGCGGATTGGGCACGAATCCCGCAGGGGTTAAAACCCCATTCATTTTGCGCCTTTTGCGGCCCGGCTGAAGCCGTGCCCTTGTTACAAAACATGGCCAGGTCATTTTTCAGCGGCCGCAAGGTCGTGCCCTAGAAAGAAGCAGGAATGCAAATTCAACAAAACAAGCGATCGATGAAAAGGCCCGAGCCTAAAGGCCGGGACCACTAACTTCATCTTTCAGGGGCCTGAAGGCCCCTGCTCCCTCCGCGAATACGAACCACCTCAGCATGTTTCATCCATCGAGGCCGGAAACGCCGGTGAGGGACTGATACAAGACCGGTTTCTTGAAACGCTCCCTATTTCGGCTGCGCGCCGTACCCCGCAATCTCGCTTTCAATCTGCTCCAGTGTCTTGCCTTTTGTCTCTTTGAGAGACTTCACGACAAAAAGCAGGCAGAGCACACACATGGCTCCGTAAATCACGAAACACCATCCCTGGAGGTGGCTCAACAAATAAGGGAATGTGAGCGAGACAACAAAGTTCGCTCCCCAAAGCATGAAGGTTGCGATGGCCACCGCATAACTGCGAACGCGATTGGGAAACAGCTCGGAGATCAGCACCCAAACCACGGGCCCCAGCGAGAAGCCGAACGCGGCCAGGTAACCCATGATGCAGATGAGCACAAAATAGCCTTGAGCATGACCGCTGATGAAGGTGAGGGCCAGAAGAAACATGGCGATGGCCATGCCGATGCTGCCGATGACCATGAGCGGTTTGCGCCCGACCTTATCGACAAAGAACATGGAGACGACGGAGAACGTCAGGTTGACCAGGCCCATCAATGCGGTTTGAAAGAGCGCTGAGCTGTTACCGAAGCCCGCCGATTTGAAGATGGACGGCGCGTAGTACATGACGACATTAATGCCGGTCACTTGCTGGAAGATCGCCAGAAGAATTCCGATGATCAAGACGTTACGCGTTCCATGGTGGAAGCACTCGACAAATTTCTCGCGTGTCTCGTTTTGCATCGAATCGCGGATTTCGTTGAGCTCGAGGTCGGCCTCCCTGGCTCCGTTGATGCGCGTCAGAATGTGCAGCGCGGGCCGATAGCGGCGTTTCTCGATCAGCCATCGCGGGCTTTCCGGGGCAAATAGCAGTGCGGCAAACAACAGGAACGAGGGAACGGCCATGACCGCGAGCATCCAGCGCCAGTTTTCAGCGCCGCCGAAGTCGCGCAAAAAATAATTGGAATAAAAGGCGGACGATTGTCCCAGAAAGATGGCGAAGAGATTGAGCGAAACGAGCTTGCCGCGATGCCGCGGCGGAGCCAGTTCGGCGATGTAGATGGGCGCCAGCATGGACGCCGCGCCCACAGCAATTCCAGCCACGACGCGGAATGTAATGAATGCTTGGAGGGTGGCAGACAGGGCGCAACCAAGCGAGGAAGCCAGAAAGACCAGTGCGGTAACGAGCAGCGTCTTCTTGCGTCCGAAGCGGCTGCTCAGGGGGCCGGCCAGCACGCAGCCGATCATGCAGCCGATGATGATGCAGCTTACCGTCCATCCCTTGGCAAATTCGCCGAGGTTGAAAACCCTGGGGCTCGCGATGTACTCGATGACTCCGGAGATCACCGAGGTATCGAAGCCAAACAGGAATCCGCCGGTTGAGCCGACGATGCAAACCAGAATGAGGTAGAGACTGAGCGGCGTCTGCGCTCGAGGGGCCGGATTCGCGGCCGTTGGACCAATGGGGAAAGGCTGAGGGTGCATTCGCAGTTCCTGAGGGACCGGTTTCCCAGTTTGATGTTTCGCACAATTGTACCCCGGCGCGGGAATGTTAGCAGTTGCTTCAGAAAGCGGTCCCATGACAATGCGGCAAATGCACCCATCGGGGCAATGCCGCGGGGCTGCGGGAGACGGGCCGCGCGCCGATTCGCATGCGAGAGAATATTCTGAGATTGCCGAGCAAAATGCGGTCCTCGAGGCGAGTCCCCATGTCGACTGAATCCGCCCATCCTGCGCCGTCCACAGCCGCCGTCCCTGCAATTGGCTTGGCGCGCGAGCGGGCGCGGGCTCTGGCGCTGGCGGCAGGGTTTACCGAGGCCGGCCTGGTGGCACTTCCTTACGCGGATGAGGAGCGCGATGCGGGGCGATTTGCCGCGTGGGTGCGCTCGGGGCGCGCGGGGTCCATGCAATATCTCAAGCGGACCGGCGAAGACGGGCGGCTGACGCGGGAGCGCGTGGGCGTTCCCTTCCCCTGGGCGCGCTCGGCGCTGGTGTGCTTTGCCAGCTACCTCTCCCCCTCCTTACCGCCCTCCACCAAAACGCCAAAGCGCGGGAGCGCGTGGATTGCGCGGTATGCCTGGAGCGGCCGTGTATTGCCTGGCCGAGCCGGAGCAAAGGGCGAGCGGCGGCCGAGCGATTATCACAAAGTGCTGCTCAAGCGGCTGCGCGATGTGGAGGCGCGGCTGCACGCGGAGTTAGGCGAGTTCGAGTCGCGCTGCTATGTCGACACCGGTCCCTTGGTGGAGCGCTCGCTCGCCGTGGCTGCCGGGCTGGGATGGACGGGCAAGAATACGTGCCTGATTCATCCGCAACTGGGCTCTTTTGGATTTTTGGCGGTGCTGCTGACGTCGCTCGAAGTCAGTCCAAAAAGCAAAACGCCGGTGGCGGTTCCCGACCGGTGCGGTACTTGCCGACGCTGCATTGAGGCCTGCCCGACGCATGCGCTCGATGCGCCCTACCAGATGGACGCGACGCGGTGCATCTCCTACTTGACCATCGAGCACAAGGGGCCGATTGCCGAGGAACTGATGCCCGGTATGGGCCGCCAGGTCTTTGGTTGCGACATCTGCCAGGATGTGTGCCCGTGGAATGAAAAATCGCTGCGCAGCGGGCCGATCGTTGTTGATGCGGAACTTGAACCGCGGTCAGAACTCGTCAACCCCGCGCTGGATTGGCTGGGCTCTCTGGACGAGAAGTCCTTCGAACGCGAGTTCAACGGCTCGCCGGTGCGGAGGACGGGATTCCAGGGCCTGCGGCGCAACGTGGCGATTGCCATGGGCAACAGCGGGCTTGCCCAGTACGCGGCCAGGCTCGAAGAGTGGGCCGCGGCCAGCGACGAGGGCTTGCGTGCGGCCGCGCGATGGGCGCTGGGCCGGTTGCGGAAAGACGACGCAGGCATGAATCGCTCGTGAAATCGTGCGGAGCTCAGGTAGTCGCACGGCCCAGCACGGTTCCGGCCTGAGCAACTATCCTTAAAAGCAGCGCCTTCCCGCAATTGCACAATTGCGATGGAACTCGTGAGATTTCCTGACTGCAAGAAGGATTGACACTTGGCTGATGAATTGAAATCCGTGTCCGGCATTGCTTCCGAAGCCGCGAGCGGCATGGAGAGCGCCGGCGCCACGCTGGCTGCTGCGGCCTCTGGCCCCGCGCAGCCGGTGACGCGCACCAAGTGGTACCAGTGGCGCAAGCAAGGCACCGCTCTCATTGCCTACCTGCTCGACAGCGAAGTGCACACCTTCGCTTTCAGCGTGGCCGCCAACGCCATCATTTCTTTCATTCCCTTCGTGGTGCTGCTCTACACGCTGGCGCTTTCGGTCTTCCACTCGGAGGCTATGAAGGGCGTGGTTGAACCAGATGGTGAATTACTACCTGCCGTCCGCAGCCAAGCAGCAGGGCTGGCTGGTCAACACGATCTTCAGTGAAGCCGTTTTGCCGCTGCTGCACCATAAGAGCGCACAGGTTCTCTCGCTGGTGATGATTCTCATCGCCTGCACGGGAATTTTTCTGCCTTTGGAGGTTGCGCTCAATCAGGCCTGGGGAGTGGCCAAGAGCCGCAATTACCTCTTCAACCAGTCCATCGCCTTCGGGCTGGCGATTTTGATGGCCGCGCTCGCGCTCCTCAGCATGAGCGCGACCGTGTGGGTAAAAGCCGCGCTCGGCTTCGTCACTTTCCACAGCGCGAATGGCTTCATCACCTGGACCACCGATGGAATCACCTTTCTTTGCCTGACGGTCTCCAGCGGCGCAGCGGCGATCCTTTTCCTCTTTTCGGTCTATTACGTGCTCCCCAACCGGAAGGTGCCCTGGCGGCCGGTTTTGCGCACATCGATTATCACGGGCATCATCTGGCTGATCGCCCGGTTTATCTTTGCCACGGTAATTCCTCACATCGATCTGAGCATGTACGGCCCGTTTTACATTTCCGTGAGCTTGCTGTTCTGGGCGTATATTTCGGGACTGATCCTGTTCGCCGGAGCGCAGTTCAGCGTGGCGCGGCTGGGAAAAGACAGGCAGTAGGGAATGGCCAATGGGGAGTTGGGCGTAGCGAGCAGGAGAGACTGCGTATCTTCTGTTCCCTATTATCTACTCCCTATCCCCTAGCTATCTTGCTCTCTGTTTTTCGCTTTGTGTTCGCCATCCCTCTTGCGCTACTCTCAGAAAAGCGTGTCTGAAGAGAAATCCAAATCCGGTCCGAAGATCGCGGCCAGCACCGATCCGTTCGCCTGCTTTCACCCGGTGACGGCCGCGTGGTTCAAGGCGGTCTTTGACGCGCCCACAGCGCCGCAGCGCCTGGGCTGGCCGGTGATTGCGCGCGGAGAGAACGCGCTGATCCTGGCGCCAACCGGCACCGGCAAGACGCTGGCCGCGTTTTTGTGGTGCCTGGACCGGCTGATGCTGGAAGAAAGGGAGCAAGCTACCCCAGCGGGCACAAATCGCCCGCCGGGGACCCCGGCAGAGACCAAGGGACCAAGGGACCAAGAAAACAGGGGCCGGAATGCGGCGCGAGAAGATCGGCGCGGTTGCCGCATCGTTTATGTGTCGCCGCTGAAGGCGCTGGCCGTGGACGTGGAGCGGAATTTGCGCTCGCCGCTGGCCGGCATGGCCAACATGGCGCGGCGCATGGGTGTTGCGTTCCACGAGCCGGAGATCAGCGTGCGTACCGGCGACACGCCGCAGCGCGAACGCGCCCGCTTCGCGCGCCATCCCGCTGACATTCTGATTACTACGCCCGAATCGCTCTACCTGATCCTGACCTCGCAGGCGGCCGAGGCGCTACGCACAGTGGAGACCGTGATCCTGGACGAGATTCATGCGCTGGTGCCCACCAAACGCGGCGCGCATCTTTCTCTGACTTTGGAACGGTTGGAGGCGCTGACGGGGAAGCCTCTGCAGCGCATTGGGCTCTCGGCCACGCAGCGTCCGCTCGAGGAGGTCGCGCGGTTTCTGGGTGGCATTGACGTTGAGCGAACGCGAGAAAGCGAGTCAGCGGGTCAGCAAGTCAGCGAGTCGGCGGGGCGGTCCGCTGCTGCCGATGATTCGGCTATAGGCGATTCCGCAGATGCAGTTGTGGCGAAGGATCATGCATTTTCGGGAAGCCGGCGAAAATCAACCGCAGGTCCTGCGACTCCCTCCGCTAGCGCTGCAGTCGCTCAGGATGACAGCCATGATTTGAAGGGTGACGGGCCCGATTTAGGCGAGATTGCCGATTCCGGTGCATTGCGCTATCGGCCCGTCACCATCGTGAACGCCACTGCGCGCAAGCAACTCAAGCTGCGCATCGAGGTTCCGGTGGAGGACATGGCCCGGCTCGGGGAGATGGAGGAGATTCCTTCGGGACCGGCCTCGCAGACGCCGCGGCGCGTCTCCATCTGGAACGCGATCCACCCGCGGCTGCTGGAAATTATTCGCGAGCGCAACTCGACAATTCTGTTTGTGAACGCACGCCAAACGGCGGAGCGGCTGGCCGGTGCGCTCAACGACCTGGCCGGCGAACCGATTGCCCGGGCGCATCACGGGTCGCTGGCCGCAGCGCAGCGCACCGTCATCGAGGAGCAGCTCAAGGCGGGGCAGATTCGTGCGCTCTGCGCGACTTCGACTCTGGAGCTGGGCATCGACATGGGAGCGGTGGATCTTGTGATTCAGATCGAGTCGCCGCCTTCGGTGGCCAGCGGTATGCAGCGCATCGGCCGCGCCGGCCACCACGTGGACACGGTGAGCGAAGGAATTCTGTTTCCCAAGTACCGCGCCGATCTTGTGGCCTGCGCCGCCGTGACGCGCGCCATGCACGAAGGGCACATCGAGTCCACGCGGTTTCCGCGCAATCCGCTCGACGTGCTTTGCCAGCAGTTGGTGGCGATTGTTGCAAGTGCGGGAAAAGCAGGGATCAGGGATCAGGGGTCAGGGATCAGAAAAAACTCCGCGAGGGGCAAATCTTCACCACTCCTGTTCGAAGAAGAAGCGCCGCAAGCGCCCGAAAGCACGAACGGATCCGGCTCTGCTGACTCCGCTTCGGCCGAAGTTTCGGTCGACTATCTCTTCGACCTGGTGCGGCGGGCGGCGCCGTTTGGATCGCTTTCGCGAAAGGCCTTCGAGGGCGTGCTCGATCTGCTCAGCGGCCGCTACCCCTCCGATGAGTTCGGCGAGCTGCGCCCGCGATTGACATGGGATCGCGTGCGCAATGTGGTCACGGCGCGCGATGGAGCGGCGCGGCTCGCCATTCTCAACGCCGGAACCATTCCCGACCGCGGTCTCTATGGCGTCTTCCTTGCGTTCACTGAGGGCAAATCGGTGCGCGTGGGCGAGCTTGACGAAGAGATGGTCTTCGAGTCGCACCCCAATGAGACTTTCATTCTGGGCGCGTCAACTTGGCGCATTACCGACATTACGCACGACCGCGTGCTGGTGACGCCCGCACCCGGCGAGCCGGGCAAGATGCCGTTCTGGAAAGGCGACGGGCCGGGACGCCCGCTGGAGTTTGGCCGGCGCATCGGCGCCATGGTGCGCGAGCTGCGCGCATTGCCGCAGCCGGCTGCGCTCACGCGCCTCGTGACCGAGCACGATCTCGATCCCGGTGCGGCGGAAAATCTGCTGCGCTTTCTCGACGACCAGGCCGAAGCGACCGGGCAGGTTCCCGACGACCGGACCATTGTTGTCGAGCGCTGCCGCGATGAGCTGGGCGACTGGCGCGTGTGCGTGTTGACGCCATTCGGCAGCCGCATCCACATTCCCTGGGCCATGGCGGTGAGCGCGCGCATCCGCGCCGCCGGCGGTCCCGAGGTGGAGACACTGTGGGGCGATGACGGATTTGTGCTGCGCTTCCCTGACACCGACGAGCCGCCCGATGCGGACTGGATTCTGGTGGAAGCGGCCGAGGCCATGCAGCTTGTGCTGCGGCAGTTGGGCTCGACGGCGCTGTTTGCCGGGCGTTTTCGCGAGGCTGCGGGCCGCGCGTTGCTGCTGCCGCGGCGCCGCGCCGATCAGCGTTCGCCGCTGTGGCAGTTGCGCAAGCGTTCCTACGATCTGCTCAGCGTGGCTTCGCGGTATCCCTCGTTCCCGCTGCTGCTCGAGACCTATCGCGAGTGCTTGCGCGATGTGTTCGACATGCCAGCCCTGGTCGAAATCCTCCAGGAGATCGAACAACGGAAGCTGCGCGTACACGTAGTGGAGACGCGCAAGCCCTCGCCGTTTGCCTCGTCGCTGCTTTTCAGCTACGTTGCCAATTTTCTTTACGATGGCGACGCGCCATTGGCCGAGCGCCGCGCCCAGGCACTCTCCATCGACCAGGATCAGTTGCGCGAGTTGCTGGGCGAGGCCGACTTGCGCGAGCTTCTCGATCCTGCGGCGATTGCAGACGTGGAAGAGGCTGCGCAATGTCTTGCGGAAAATTTCCGGGCGCGATCGGCCGACGGCATGCACGATCTGTGTCTGAAGTTGGGCGACCTTTCGCGCGAAGAGCTGGCACGAAGAGTAATCTCTATGGATTTGCTTACGCATATCGACCGCTTGCTTCGCTCGCGGCGATTGCTCGAACTGCGCATCGCCGGCGAGAAACGGCTGATCGCCGCCGAAGACGCCGCGCGTTATCGCGATGGGCTGGGCATCCCCTTGCCGCCGGGGCTGGCGGTTGCACTGCTGGAGCCGGTGGCGCATCCGGTGCTCGAACTGGTGCGACGCTACGCGCGCACGCATGGGCCGTTCACGCTGCGCGAGGCTGCGGACCGGTTTGCGCTGGACGCGGAGGCAGTGGAACATGTGCTGCGGCAGCTTGCGGCGGAAGGCCGCGTGCTGGAAGGCGGATTCCGGCCGGGCGGACTCCATCGCGAGTGGTGCGATGCGGAGATTCTGCGGCAGATCCGGCGCAAGTCGCTGGCCCGGCTGCGCCGCGAAGTGGAACCGGTGGAGCAGCACACGCTGGCGCGCTTCCTCACGCATTGGCAGGGGCTGCTGGCGCCACGGCGCACGGGCATGGCGCATCTGGATGCACTGCTGGACGCGATTGAAAACCTGCAGGGCGCGCCGCTGCCGGCGTCGCTGCTCGAAACGTCGATTCTGCCCGCGCGCATTGCCGACTACACGCCTGCGGGGCTGGATACGCTCGTCGCCGCGGGTGAAGTGACGTGGGCCGGAGTCGAGCCGATCGGCGAGCGCGACGGCCGCATCGCGTTATTTCTTGCCGACAAGCTGCCGCTGCTGGCGCAAAGGCGACCGTTAGTAGAACCGCTGACCGAGCGCGAGGAAAAACTGCTCGCGGTGCTCGAATCCACTGGCGCGAGCTTCTTCGATGCGCTGCACCAGGCGACGGGCGGCGGCTATCCCGGCGAGACCATCGAAGCGCTTTGGAGTCTGGTGTGGCGCGGGCTGATTACCAACGACTCACTGCACGCCCTGCGCGCGTACATTGCCCGGCCTGAGAGTGCGCGAGCGCCACGGCGGCTGCAAACGGGAATGGTGTTTCGCTCACGGCGGACTACGCCACCGACGGCACAAGGGCGCTGGGCAGCACTGCGTGCAGCAGACCCTCGGACGGGAGAAGTGGAACACACTACCACCGAGCGCAGCCATGCACTCGCGCTGCAACTACTCCACCGCTACGGAGTGCTGCTGCGCGAATCGGTCGCTTCGGAAAGTGTGCCGGGAGGATTCAGTGCGGTCTACGATGTGCTGAAGGCTCTCGAAGAAAGCGGACGTATCCGCCGCGGTTATTTTGTCGGCGGCCTGGGCGCTACGCAATTCGCGCTGCCGGCTGCCGTGGACCTGCTGCGCCAACTGCGCACCGAGCCGCCAGCCGAGAAGCCGGAGTTCGTGCAGTTGGCGGCTACGGATCCGGCGAACCCGTATGGTTCGATTTTGCGCTGGCCAGAGTTGCCGGTGGCTGAAGAGGATTCGGAGTCAGCGCCACGCGTACTGACGCGCGCGGCGTACGCGGAAGTGATTCTGCGCAACGGCCGTCTGGTGGCGTGGCTCAAACGCGGCAATCCCAACCTGCTGGTGTTTTTGCCCGCCGAGGAGCCGGAGCGCTCGCAAACGGCTTCGGGGCTGGCGCATTTCCTGTGCACGCGCGGCCAAATGCGGATGCACGCGCACAGCCACGAGGGCGTACTCATTACGACCGTCAACGGCCAGCCGGTGGCCGCGCACTTTATGGCGCGTTTCCTCATGGATGCGGGCTTTCATCCCGGCCCGCTCGGCATGCACCTGCGCAGGATTCCATTGCCTGTGACGCACGCGCAGCCGTCCCGGCCCGGGGTGCAATAGATCATGCCCGAAGGCGACACGATTTTTCGCACGGCGCGCAATTTGGGTCGCGTGCTGGTGGGCAAACCTGTGATCGCGTTTCGCTCCACGTTCCCGTGGCTCACGCGCTTTAACGACGACACGCCGCTGGCAGGGCAGACGGTGGACCGCGTGGAGGCACGCGGTAAATGGCTGCTGGTGCATTTTTCGGGAGGCGGCATTCTGGCCTCGCATCTGCTGATGAACGGGCGCTGGCACATCTACCGGCGCGGCGAGCGCTGGCAGCTTGCGCACATCCACATGCGTATCGTGATCGAAAACGCCGAGTACCAGGCGGTGGGCTTTCGCGTGCCCGTGGCGCGCATGCATACGGCACAATCACTCGAACGCGATCTGCGCGTCGCGGTTCCGGAAAACGATTTGCTGCGCTTGGAGTTCGACGTTGCGGCGGCGCTGCAACGGCTGACGGCACGCCCGGATGAAGCCATCGCCGACGCCTTGCTCGATCAGAGTGTGATGGCCGGAGTGGGCAACGTCTTCAAATCGGAGATCTGTTTCGTCAATGGCCTGAATCCGTTTCGCACCGTCGGAACTCTGACCCGCGACGAGGCCGCGGCCGCCATTGCCAGCGCGCAAAAGCTGCTCAAGGCCAATGTGCTCGAGGATTCAGGCGACATGATCGTGACCTATCGCGGGCAGCAGCGGCGGACGACGCATGCCTCCGATCCCGGTGACAGCCTGTGGGTATACGGGCGCGCGGGCGAACCCTGCCGGCGCTGCGGCGAGGCGATCCGGCGTCGCATTCAGGGCGTGGATGCGCGTGTCACCTTCTGGTGCCCGCGCTGCCAGCCCATGCCGGATGGTTCCGATGTGGATGGATAATGTGCGGGCCTAGAGACCCGCACGACAGCCGGTCTGGAGACCGGCGCTACAGCCGAAGCCGCGACTAGTTCGTCGGTTTGCCGAGGCCGAAGATTTTCTGCAGGATGTTGCGGTGATCGTCGCCGCCCATACCTTTGTGATCGCAGGTGTCGGTGGGCGCAGTGCCATCGAGGAAGGCCGCGGTGTAATCCTCGGGGCAGGCGCCGTCGGCCAGCAGGTTGGTGTTCCTGTCGAGAGTGATGATCTGCACACCTTCAGGCGGCGTGAATTCGTTGGTGTCGGAGTACTGTGGCAACTGGACGGCCTGCTTCATGAACGCCGCCCATATAGGCGCGGCGGCGCGTGCACCCTGGACGCGACCGAGGTTCTCCGGATCGAGCGGGGTGTAGTCGTCATTGCCGACCCACACGATGCAAAGCAGGTTGCTTGTATAGCCCGCGAACCAGGCGTCGTGATCGGTGCCCGTCTTGCCGGCAGCGGGGGCGGTAAATCCCAATCCGCGAACGCTCGCTGCAGTTCCGTTATTCATCACGGCTTCCAACATGCTGGTCGTCAGGTAGGCAACGCGGGGATCGAGGATCTGGCGCGTGGTGGGCGTGTAGTTGACAACGATGTCGCCGGTGGAGGTGCGCACGCTGGACAGCATCCACGGATCGATGTGCAGGCCTTTGTTGGCATAGATGGTGTAGGCGCCTGCCATGTCGAGGGGCGTGGCATCGTAGGAACCAATCGGCATCGAAGGCGTGCCCTGCGCGGTCTTGACGCCAGATTCGCGGGCCAGTTCGGCCACGCGATCGAATCCCACCCAGCTCGCCAACTCGATGGTGGCAATGTTATCCGACTGCATCAGGGCGTAACGAGCGGTCATCTGGCCATAATGCTCGTTGATAAAGTTGTGCGGCGTGTATTCGTAGGGGGTTCCCGCGCCGTAGGTGGTCGGCTCGTCGCTGAGCATGGTGACAGGCGAAAACAGTGCGGTTTGCCCGGGCAGCACGGTGCCTTCTACAGCAGTCTGAAAGGCTGAAGCATAAACAAACGGCTTGAAGATAGAGCCGGTGGGCCGATGCGAAACCGCGTGGTTCACCTGCGATGTGCCGTAGCTGCGCCCTCCTACGAGAGCCAGCACCTGGCCGGTATGAGGATCAAGCGCAATGAGGGCCACCTGCGGATATATGTACGGCTTGCCCAGCTTTTTGTCGCGCGCATGGACTTTGTCTACCAACTGGTTGACAACGTGAACGGTCGAATCCACGGCCGAGGTGGCGATGCGCTGTAAGTCGGGATCGAGCGAGGTGTAAATGCGCAGCCCTTCGCGATTGAAGTCGCGATCGCCGAGGCGTTGCGTCAGTTGATCGTGTACCAGGTTGACAAAATACGGCGCTTCGCTGGCGTCTACGCTGCCGGGCTTGAGATGCAGCGGCTCTCGCTTCGCGGTTTCGGCTTGCTCCTTGGTGATGGCGCCGGTTTCCACCATCGCATCGAGCACCAGGTTGCGGCGCTCAATCGCACGGTCCGCGTGGCGGAAGGGATTCAGCCGGCTCGGGCTCTGGATAATTCCTGCGAGCAGAGCGCACTCGGCCAAGTCGAGCTGGCCCACATCCTTGCCGAAATAGGCCTGCGACGCTTCGCCGAAACCGTTGACGGAAAAGCTGCCGAGTTGCCCGAGATTGATTTCATTGGCGTACATGGCGAAGATCTGCTTCTTATCGAAGCGATGTTCGAGGATGATGCTGATCACGGCCTCGCGCATCTTGCGTGAATAGGTCTGCTCAGGCGTAAGGAAGAACCCGCGCGCCAACTGCTGCGTGAGCGTGGATGCGCCTTCCCTGTAGCGATGCAAGTGAAATATGTCGTTGCGCATGGCGCCCAGGATGCGCCAATAATCGATGCCGCCGTGCTCAAAAAAGCGCCGGTCCTCGATGGCGATGACGGCATGCACCAGGTTGGGGGGGATTTCGTCGTAGGTGAGCAGGCGGCGCTTGGTGCGCTGCGCGCCTTCGCTCAAGCCGGTGATGAGCAGCGGCTTCGAGCTCGTAGCTCGAAAGCGACTGGCCGCGCTCGTCGCTGATGGCCTCGACCACGCCGCCGCTGACGTGGATGGTGGCGCTGTCGGGCGCGTGAAACGATTGCGGGCCGGGATGCACGGTAATCTGCTGCACACCTTCGCTATACGTGCCGAGCGGCGAGGGTTGCGCGGCGCCGTCGGCGGTGTAGCCGGCCTCGCGCAGCTCGTTGGCGATCAGGTGGACGCTGAGCTTTTGTCCCGGCCGCACCTCGCGCGGTGCGGCATAGATCTGGGCGGTATTGGCGAAGATCGGCTGCTTGAGCCGTTCGTTCACAACGCCCGTGTACTTGATGTAGAAAAAGGTGAAGACGCAGATGCCCACCAACGCGACACAGCCGAAGGCTGCCAGCAGGTACCACAGAATCCGCGACCTGAGTTGATGGCCCCCTGCGGGCTTCGCGAACCGGATTCGTAACGCCATCGCCGCTCCTGAAAAACAGCTTTCAGCTGCTAGCTTCTAGCCTTTCTCGCTTCAATTGGCTCCTGCATCATTGGCCAGGGTCAACATTCAGATACGCACACAAAGAGCTGGAAGTTCGCGCTCTAATAGCTGTCTTCCAGCAGCTTTTCTTCTGCGACGCGCTTCTTCACCAGCGCCACCACATCGTTCAAGCCTACATCCACGCTGGTACTGGTGGAGCGCGTCACCAGTTCCACCTGGCCCGCGGCAGCCTTCTTGCCCACGTTGATGCGGTAGGGGATGCCGACCAAGTCTGCGTCCTTAAATTTGACGCCGGCACGTTCGTCTCTGTCATCCAGCAGCACGTCGAGGCCCGCAGCTTCAAGTTCGGAGGCAAGTTTTTCGCCGGTTTCGCGCAGCGCCGCGTCGCCCACGTTCGTAATCGTCACCACCACTGTGAAGGGCGCAATCGAAGCCGCCAGGCAAAAACCGTTGGTGTCGTTGGCCTGTTCAATGGCCGCCGTCAAAATGCGTTCGATGCCGATGCCATAGCTGCCCATGATCGGCGTCACTTCCTTGCCGTTCACGTCGAGCACGTGCGCGCCCATGGACTCGGAATATTTGTAGCCGAGCTTGAAGATGTGCCCGACTTCGACGGCTTTGCCGACGACGAGCTTGCCCGCACAACCATCTTTCGGGCAACCCTCGCCCTCGTTCACACTGCGAATGTCGGCGGCAAGCGTCCACGTGAAATCGCGGCCCGGCGTCACGTTGCGCAAGTGGTAGTCGAGCTGGTTGGCGCCGCAGACCATGTTCTTGCGGCCTTCGAGGGCGCGATCGACAATCACTGTCAGGCCTTCGCCGAGCGGCTGCGCATCGTGCTTGAGCCCCACAGGCCCGAGAAATCCCGCAGGACCGTTAAAGTATTGCTGCAATTCTTCGGCCTGCATGGTGCGCAGCTCCGCAGCGCCGATAGCGCCCAACAGCTTGGTCTCGTTCACCTGGTGATCGCCGCGCAGGAATGTGGCCACGCCGTGCCAGGTATCTTTCCGGCTGCCATCTTTTGCTTTCGCACCGTGCTTGAGCGCCATGTAGGCCACACACTTGATGTCGGATGCCGGCGATATCTTGAAGAACGCAGCCACGTCGGCGATTGCTCCGCAACCGGGCGTTGACACCAACTCCGGGTTGCCGTCTCCCGTCGGCTCCATCTCGGCAACGGCGTCGAGGCGTGAGGTCGCCTTCTCCAGATTCGCTGCGTAACCGCACACCGGACAACTTGCGATGAAGTCCTCGCCGGCGTCGGTGTAGACCATGAACTCCTGCGATTGCGAGCCACCCATGGCGCCCGAATCGGCCTCAACGGCAACAAACTTGAGGCCGCAGCGCGTGAAGATGGCGCGATACGCCGCGTCATGCAGGTTGAAGCTCTTGTCGAGACCCGCTTCGTCGATGTCGAAGGAGTACGCGTCCTTCATGATGAACTGGCGCACGCGCAGCAGGCCCGACTTGGGCCGCGGCTCGTCGCGGAACTTGGTCTGAATCTGGTACCAGATTTGCGGCAACTGCTTGTAGCTGCGCAACTCGCCGCGCGCAATCGAGGTCATGTTTTCTTCGTGCGTCATGCCCAGGCACAGGTCCGCGCCCTTGCGGTCCTTGAGGCGGAACATGTTGTCGCCCATGGTCGCCCAGCGGCCGCTCTCCTCCCACAGCTCGCGCGGCTGAATGGCGGGCAGGTAAAACTCCTGGCCGATCTTGTCCATCTCCTCGCGCACGATGCCGATGATCTTGTTCAGCGTGCGCTGACCGAGAGGGAGGTAGTTGTAGATGCCCGCGCCGAGCTGGCGGATGTAGCCGGCGCGCAGCAGAAACTTGTGGCTGGCCACTTCGGCGTCTGCCGGGGCCTCGCGAAGAGTGGGGATGAAGAGTTTCGACCAACGATGCATAGCGATGTGTGCTCGTTCCTCAATTCGTCAATTGTCTATTTTTACATGCTGGACTACGCTGCTAAAGATTTTGTATCGCCGCAATGAATGCTTTTCGTGCTGCGCCGACGGAGTTAAAACCGGCCAGAGTCATTTCGATTACGCTGTCTATGGGCAAGGAACGAAATGATCCAGAGCGTGAATGGTAAATTCCAATGTGGGTAAATTTGAAATCGTCTTTCTTCTCGTCATAAAGGAGTGCGTAGCCGATGATTTGACGGAGGTGTCCGATTGTTAACGGCTTGGTTGTCGTCTTAATGTCGGTTAGAACTAATCGGTTCTCGCCTTTGATAACGCAATCGAAGTCCGCGCCTCCAACTAGCCCGGAATTTCCTAGCGCTCGATTGAATACAACAATTTTCGTGTCAAAAAGCTCGCTTCCATGGTCCTTGCTGGCGCTTACATACAATTGGATCAGACCTGAAATTTCCTTTGCATATTGGTCTCCACCAAGATTTGCAAAATATTCACTGAACAAATAGTTCGTTGTCTTCTCCTTAAGGTTTCTCCCGTTGTGTTTCTTTATGGCTTCTTTCTTGTCTCTCTGAATTGCTTCGAGGAACCGTCCCGGTAGACAGCCTGACCGATAAAAACCATCCAGAATGGCTAGGGCTGTGGCCGAGTAGATTGCTTTGTAATCGGAGGCATCTCTGCCATCCAGATTTTGTTTTCCAATCTTGAATAGGCTTTCCAAATGTTGGATAACTTCATCAGATGCCCCCGTTAATCGTGCCCTGGAACCCGCTTCTGAAGCGATGGTACTTTCGAAATGTAGTGCGTTTCCATTTGCCGCGTATCGAATTAAATAATCCGTTGTTGTTCCCATAAAGGCGTAAACGATATTTGACGATGGAGTAAATGACAGCGGCCGTATGGGAGCTGTGCTTTGCAACAAAGCAAGACAATTCCTCGTGCCGTCTTTCTTCTCAAATTCCGTGAAAAATTGGCGGACTGGACTATTCTTGTCTTGAATCTGGCTGGTTAATGACATGTAGTTTTCCTTTGAGCGATGGCTTCGCTAATTCAGATCAGCTCCACGCCCCACAGATCGTGCAGATGCACGATGCCTTCGACTTTTCCGTCCGCATCGACGACGACCAGCGAAGTAATCTTGCGCTCTTCGAGGATGGCGAGCGCCCGGGCCGCTAGTTCGTCGCCGGCAATCGTGCGTGGATGCGGGTTCATGGCTTCGCCGGCGGCTTTGCTGAGCGCCGCGCCGCCCTCGCGCTCGAGCAGACGCCGCAGGTCTCCGTCTGAAATGACCCCACGCAAGCGGCCATCCTCCTGCACCGTGGTGATGCCGAGCTTCTTCGACGACATCTCGAAGATGACATCGGCCATGGACGTGAACGGCGTGACGGCGGGGATGTCCTCGCCGGAGTGCATGAGCTCGCGTACCCTGGCAAGTTGCTTGCCCAACTTGCCGCCGGGGTGCAGCTCGGCGAAATCCTCGGCGCGAAAGCCCTTGCGCAGGCTGACGGCGACGGCCAGCGCATCGCCCAGCGCGAGCATAGCGGTGGTGGAAGCTGTGGGCGCGAGATTCAATCCGCAGGCTTCGCGCTCGACCGAGCAATCGAGGGCTACGTCGCTCGCTTGCGCCAAAGTGGATTGCAGATTGCAGCAGAACGTGATCAGCGCGTCGCCTTTGCGCTTGAGGGTGGCGAGTAGGCGCAGAATCTCCTCTGTTTCGCCGCTGGCTGAGAGGGCGATGACCACGTCGCCGGGCATGAGTACGCCCAAGTCGCCATGCACCGCCTCGGCGGGGTGCAGAAACAGAGACGGCGAGCCAGTGGAGCTGAGCGTGGCGGCGATCTTCTGCGCGATGATGCCGCTTTTGCCCATGCCGGTGACCACGACGCGGCCATTGGACTCGCCGCAATGGAGGATCATGTCGACGGCGCGGGCGAAGGACGCGGCCATCGGCCCCTCGAGGCGCGCGGCGAGAACCTCGAGCGCGGCTGCCTCCGTGCGCACCAGTGCCGCCGGCTGGAACGCGTCCTCTTGCTTGTGAGTACTCATCGGCCTTTGATGGTAACAGCTTACGACGTGGACCGTGGACCGTGGATCGTGAGCCGTGGGCCGATGGCAGCGAGCCGACTGCGAATCACGTTTCACTAATCACGATTCACGGTCTGCGCCTCGTAGAATAGTCCCATGAAGTCTTTCCCCGTGCGGCGCAACACTCTGGTTCTGGGCGCTACCCTTTTGATTCTGGCTATCTTCGCGTGGGCGGGATGGGCGAACTGGGAGTATCGCCGGCAGGAGGCCGAGCGCCTGCTCGCCGGCGTGGGGCAGGGCAAGCTGGTGCCCGTGCCTGGAGGCGGCGCGCCCGAATACGTTTCTCCGCTCAGCGGCAAGCCCGCGCCGGCTTTCGCGCTTAACGATCTGACCGGGAACAAGGTCTCGTTGGCTAGTTACCGGGGCAAGGCAGTGATGATCAACTTCTGGGCCACGTGGTGCGGACCCTGCCGGATCGAAACGCCCTGGATTGTTGAACTGCGCGACAAGTATGCGGCGCAGGGCTTCGAGGTGCTGGGCGTGGACACGGAAGGCGACGACCTGAAAAAAAGCGACAAGGACGGATGGGCGAAGGCCACGGCCGCCGCGGGCAAGTTCGTCGCAGAGGAGAAGGTACCGTATCCAGTGCTGCTCGACGGCGACTCCATTAGCGGCGATTACGGCGGCCTCGACAATCTGCCGACTTCGTTCTTCGTGGACCGCAAGGGCGTGGTGGTTGCGGCGCAGGTGGGTTTGACCTCGGAGCAGGACCTTGAGAGCAAGATTGAGAAGGCGTTGGCAAACTGAGCAAGCCGGCATGTCGGCGAGTCAGCAAGTCAGCGGGCCGGCTTTTAAGTCTAATGAAGGATTTGGGAGCGATGAAATTCTTGAAAGGCGTAACCCTTGCGATGATTGCGGCACTCGCGGTGGGCGCGGTGGCTGCGCATGGGCAGGGCGCGAGTTCGCCCGCGCAGAGCCGGCCGCTGCTGAAAACTTACGCGGTGACGTATCTATTTCCCGAGCAGGTAAGCGTGCCGGTGGGCAAGCCGACCCAAGTGGCGCTGCACTTCCGCATCGCGCAGGGGCTGCACATCAACTCTCACACGCCCAGCGACGACTTCCTGATTCCGACCGAGTTTTCGATTCCAAATGGCTCGGGCGTGCAGCTCCAAACCGCTACGTATCCGGCAGGCACGGTGATGGCGCTGCCCATCGATCCCACCACCAAGCTGAGCGTGTACACCGGCGAGTTCATCATCCAGGCGCGTCTTGTGGCCACGGCGGGCAACCACCTGGTGCAGGGCAAACTGCACTACCAGGCCTGCGACCAGAACCAGTGCATGCCGCCGAAAACAATCACGGTGGCGATTGATGTGATTGGGAAGTAGTGACGCAGCTTCTAGCTCCTAGCTTCTAGCTGCTAGCTTTTCGTGAGGGGTACCAGGATGCGTGCTTTCCCGGGTCTCAGGGGCGAGAACTGGGACATCCGACTGCGGTCGATTTTCGAGGAGAGAGTGAATGGCCGGTTCGTCGTCGAATTCAATGCTGATCGTAATTGCTTTGTTTGCCGTAATCCTTGCGTGCGCCTTGGTCTATGGCCACATGCATCCTGAACTCGTGGATTCGGTGAAGAACTGGTTTGCCACCGTGGTCAAGATCCCGGATTTGTGAGACGGCGGCGGGGCGCCAGGCCCCGGCCTTCTTTTCGATCTTGGCGCAGGCATTCTTGAGGGGCATATTGGCAGTAGCGCCGGCTTCCTAGCCGGCTGTAGCGCGGACTTCCAAGTTCGCGCTCCACACCCATGGCCAGCTCTTCAGTCCTGCCTTGACCGGATTCTCGACAACGTACTGGATGGCGCGGGAATATTCCTGCTCGTTTCGGATCAGGCGGTCGTAGTACTCTTTCTGCCAAAAACGGCCTCTCTGCCCAAGAACCAAATTCGCGGATTTCGATGAAAACTGTTTCCAGCTCTTCAAGACCGTCGCGAGATCGGCTCCAGGCAGCAGGCGTACCACGACGTGAACATGATTGGGCATGATGCACCAGGCCAGAAGCCGGTAGTGTTTGCCTTCCTTGAAGCGCAATGCCGCGGCCACCGCGCCCGCGATGCGCTGATCTGCCAGCGCACAGCTTCCCAATCCGCGGTCGTAATACTCTTCCATACGGCGCGGACTGTACTCAGCGAGTTCCGCCTTCTGCTCTGGACGAAGCCGCGCTCCCGATGATTTGGCCGCCCCCAGAATTAAGTGACGCTCCGCAACCTTTTTGAGCACGGCCCGGGGAAGCGAATCGGCCAGACGAAACGTGATGAAGTAGAGACCGCAATCCTTTTCCCAGTGCGGCAGACGGCCACGATTGCGAATGTGCACCTCGCCGTAAAGAGGCTGCGCGGCGCCGAGGAGGGCCACATCCCCACTGATTGGGAGAGGCTGACTTGGATCTACCATGGTGGGGATTGTAATACGAAATGACGAGCGTGGGCCGGGAGGTCCACGCTACAGCCGGCTAGGAAGCCGGCGCTACGGTTCGACTGCCGTTTGTATTACGCTCCCGATTTCTTTTCGATCTTGGCCCAGGTGTCTTTGAGCGGCAACGTCCGGTTGAATACTTTCCTGGTTTCGGATGAGTCCGGATCCACGCAAAAATAGCCCACGCGCTCGAACTGGAAGCGGTCGCCCGGCTTGGCGCTGGCCAATGAAGGCTCCAACTTGGCGTCGCTCACAATTTCGAGCGAGTTGGGGTTCAGATTGTCGAGAACGTCCTGGCCTTCCTCGAGGTCGTAGGGATCGGGCTTCAGGAAGAGCTTGTCGTAGAGGCGGATTTCGGCAGAGACGGCGTGTGCGGCCGAGACCCAGTGCATCGTCGACTTGACCTTGCGACCGTCGGGCGACTGGCCGCCGCGACTCAGCGGATCGTAGGTGCAATGCACCTCTACCACGTTGCCAGCTGCGTCCTTCACAACGTCCCGCGCGGTGATGAAATAGGCGTTGCGCAGGCGAACTTCCTTGCCGGGACTGAGCCGGTAGTACTTCGGCGGAGGCACTTCGCGAAAGTCGTCCTGCTCGATATACAGCTCGCGCGAAAACGGCACCTGGCGGGTCCCGGCTTCAGGATCTTCGGGGTTGTTCGCAACCTCGACGAACTCCTCTTTTTGGTCGGCGGGATAGTTGTCGATGACCACCTTGAGCGGGTGCAACACCGCCATGGCGCGGCGCGAACGGTGGTTGAGATCGTCGCGCTGAAAGTGCTCGAGCATTTCGATGTCAACAATGCCATTGGTTCGCGAAACTCCGGCCGTGGTGACGAAGGCGCGGATGGCTTCAGGCGTGTACCCGCGGCGGCGGACCCCGGAGAGCGTCGGCATGCGCGGATCGTCCCATCCGTTCACGCGGCCTTCCTGCACGAGTTGCAGGAGCTTGCGCTTGCTCATCAGCGTGTAGGTGATGCTGAGGCGGTCAAATTCAATTTGTTGCGAAGGAAAGATGCCGAGCTGCTCGATGAACCAGCGATAGAGCGGCTGGTGGTCGGCAAACTCCAGGGAGCACATGGAGTGAGTGACGTGCTCGATCGAATCCGACTGGCCGTGCGCGTAGTCGTACATGGGATAGATGCACCACTCGTCGCCGGTGCGATGATGCGTGGCGTGGAGAATGCGGTACATGACCGGATCGCGCATGTTCAGGTTGGGCGAACTCATGTCGATTTTTGCTCTCAGAACACGCGAGCCGTCGGGGAACTCGCCTTGCTTCATGCGGACAAAGAGGTCAAGATTTTCTTCGACTGAGCGATCGCGATAAGGACTGTCCGTGCCCGGCTCGGTAAGCGTGCCGCGGTGCTGGCGAATTTCGTCGGCAGTTAGATCGTCAACGTAGGCCTTGCCCGCCTTGATTAGCTGGATGGCCCATTCGTAGAGCTGACCGAAATAGTCGGAGGCGTAACAGAGTTTCTCCCAATCGAAGCCGAGCCAATGGATGTCTTCCTGGATGGCGTTGACGTACTCGGTCTCTTCCTTCTCGGGATTGGTGTCGTCGAAGCGCAGGTTGGTCTTGCCGCCGAACTCGTCGGCGAGGCCGAAATCGATGCAGATGGCTTTGGCGTGGCCGATGTGCAGGTAGCCGTTGGGCTCGGGTGGAAAGCGAGTCTGGATCTGCGCGTCGCCGAATTTTTGCGTGCGCACGTCCTCGGCGATGATGTCGCTTAGGAAGTTGGAGGGAGTGCGAGCTTCGGGGCTTTCCGGGTGGGACTGGCTCATGGCTGCATTGGCGTCGGTCATTGCTCGGGATTCCTTACTTCGGTTCCTGATTCCACGATAAAGCTTTTGCTCAAACGAGCGATTGTATGTTTTCTTCGGCCTGGCGGATGCGGGCGAGGCAGACTTCGCGGCCGAGAACAATCAGAGTTTCAAAAAGCGGCGGGGCGTTCTTGCGTCCGCAGACGGCGACGCGGATGGGTTGGAACATCGGCCCGGCCTTTAAGCCAAGTTGCGTTGCGGCGCCACGCAAAGCCGCGTCCAGCGAGTCGTGATCGAACGCAGCGTTGGCGAGAACCTGCTGCGCGGTTTGGAGAACGCGCAAGGCCATGGCTACGCATCGCCCGGCGAATCTCCTTTCTTGGGGGGATCAGCTCCGCGGGATCGTAGGGAGCCAGTTGTCGAACGAAGAAAAAGTCGGCGGCGGAGACGGCATCGCGCAGCAGCTTGATGCGCTCGCGGATGAGCGGCGTGACGGCTTCGAGTTTTTCCGGTGTTGGATGGAATCCAGCTTGCGCGAAGAATGGCGTCAAGGCAGCGGCTCAGCTCGTCGACGGGCAGCGCGCGGATGTGCTCGGAGTTGAGCCACACGGCTTTGGGATCGAATGGGTCTTCTTCGGTAAAGTTGACTGACGGCGTTGGAGCGATTGACGCCTTCGAGAGTGAACAGGTCACGTGATCTCGTCGACGGTCAGAAAATCGCGATCGTTCTTGGGCGACCAGCCCAGCAGGCAGAGGAAGTTGACGAAGGCCTGCGGCAAAAAGCCGGCATCGCGATAGGTGGTGACGCTGACCACCGGGCCGTGTTTCCGTTTCGACAGCTTGGTGCCGTCAGGAGCGACGAGCAGCGGCAGATGCGCGAACTGCGGCGTCGAGCCACCGAGCGCCTCAAAGATCAGCACGTGTTTGTAGGTGTTGGTCAGGTGATCCTGGCCGCGAATGATGTGGCTGATGCGGAGATCGGCATCGTCGACGCACGAGGCAAGGTGATACGTGGGCATGCCGTCTGAACGAAGCAGTGCAAAGTCTTCGACCTCGTCGGCGGGTCGGGACTGCGCGCCATAAACACCGTCGACAAAATGCAGGATGCGACCTTCGACCGCGCGGGACGCGATAGCGCAGCGCGAACGGCTCGCCCGCGGCGGCGCGGCGGTCGCACTCCTCGCGGCTCATTTCGCGCATGCCGGGATTGAAAAGCCATGCGCCCTGCGCGGAGGAGTTCTCGTCGTCTGTCGCGTGGGCGGGGGTGAAGTCGCGATAGGCGAGGTTCTTTTCCTGGATTTGGAAGGCTGCAGCCCGGTGAAGTTCAAGGCGTTCGGATTGCTTGTACTCTTCGTCCCAGTCGAGGCCCAACCAGCGCAGGCCTTCGAAGATGGATTGCACGCTGGCGTAGGTATTGCGCTCGACGTCGGTGTCGTCAAGGCGCAAGATCATCGTCCCGCCGTTGTGGCGGGCATAGAGCCAGTTGAAGATAAACGTGCGCGCGCTGCCGACGTGAAGAAAACCGGTCGGCGAGGGCGCAAATCGGACGCGCGGACGCGCGGGCACTGGGGCGGCTGAATCGGTCATCGTGACGATGGCTTTCATTCACGATGCTATCGCACCGCAGTCCGCGCCCGTCTCAGGCTACGGGCGGGGCGGCGGTATGCGGCTCGCCGGCCGGCTTCCATGGAGCGAATGCCAGGAAATAGACCAACACCAATGTGCCCATGCAGAAGGGTATGAGATTCAAGAGAGAGAGAAACGGCGAAAATCCGGCCTTTTTGCAAATGAACCAGAACGGAATGACGCCGAGAAAGACAGTGGGAAACACAAGAATGGTGCCGATCAACATCAGGTGCCACGGTTGCAGTAAATCGCCCATCGTTCACCCCCGAATGTTCGCAGTTTCGCGCGGCTTCATTCTACAAGCGCGTCGGAGGCCTGCGCAAGCATGAGGGAGCGCCCTGCGGGAGGAGGGCCGCGCCTCAAGCAGTGGGCGGAACGGGCGGATATTGCGGCGGAAGGGTTGGATACCCTCCGGGATACGGCGCGAGTTGCGCGACCGGAACCACCTTCCACTCCGCAAAGGCTAGCACGTAAATGAGCACCAGATTGCCCAGCGGAATGATATTCAACAGCGTAAGCCAGGGCGACATTCCCGCCTTCTTGCAGATGAACCAGAAGGGAATGAGGATGATGGCCAGGGCGATGATGCCCACAACCATAAAGATGGGAATCATCATCATCATCGCGTGCTGCACCGACTGCTGCATGGCATCGGACGGACTTTGCAGCGTATCTTGCAGAAGCATCGCCAGAAAGTTCATAGTGAGCGCTCCGGAATGGGATGAAAACTTTGCTGCCAAGGTACAGCGAAACTTCGGAATCCGCAATGAAAAACCGCACTCACAGATGCCTGCGTTCGAATAGTGCGAGCAGACCGTAGCCCACAAGTTTGTAGCCTAAGCCGAAATCCTCAAATGCAGGTCCTTCGACTCCGTTTGGCCCAGATGCGGGCCAAACGTCGCTCAGGATGACAGAGTGTTTTTGATTCGAACCTTGAGAACAGGGCGCTAGGTGATGTCTTCGGTGTCGTAAACCGGAGAAACGACGCGCTTTTTCGGCACGCCGTGGACTGACGAGAGCAGATCTTCGACCACGTCTTCAAGCTGGCGTTGGGTTTCGATGACCGCTTCCATGCTCTTGAGCTCTTCGGGTTCCTGCACGCGCTCCACGAGCACGACGGCGTGGCACTGGGCGACGTGATCGAGGTTCAGGCCTTCAGGAGTTTTGGCCTTGATGCTCACCTGATCCATTTCGACGCCGAGCAGGTCGGCGACGCGGGAACACATTTCGCTGGCGATGGGCGAGATTTTGGGTGCGGCAAGAACCAGCGTGGTGTCGACATTCACGACGCGATAGCCCGCGTGTTGCAACTCTTCGAGCGCGAGATTGAGAAAGATGGCGGAGTCGGCATCTTTCCAGCGCGGGTCGCCGGGCGGAAAGAAGCTGCCGATGTCGCCGGCGGCCACGGCGCCCAGCAGCGCGTCGGTGATGGCGTGGAGCAGCACGTCGCCGTCGGAGTGGCCGGCCAGGCCCTCGGGGTGGTCGAGCGTCATGCCGCCAATGCGCAGCGCTACGCCAGGCTTGAACTCGTGCGAGTCATAGCCAAAACCGATGCGTATGTCCGTCTTTCCCATGTTCAATCGCCTGCGTGGGGCAGAGTAGTTGTGCTTCCGGCGTCACTGCGGCGGTGCTGCGTTTCCGGGTCGTCGCTAACTCCGCGAGCTCCGCTGCTTCAAGTAGAACTCAGCCAGTTCCAGGTCGCCGGGCTGCGTAATCTTCAGATTAACCTGAGAACCATGCACTACGGCTACGGGAATTCCGGCGCGCTCCAGCAGCGAGGCCTCGTCGGTGCCCACAAAGCCGTCGGCGTCGGCCTCGGCAAAGGCGCGTTGCAGCAGGCCGTAGCGGAAGCCCTGCGGCGTTTGCGCCTGCACCACGAACTCGCGCGGAATGGTTGCGGTGATCAGCGCTCCATGCGCGGTGCGCTCGACCTGCTTGATGGTGTCAGTGGCGGGCATGCCCACAATTGCCGCGCCGTTTTCGGCCACTGCGTCGATGGTGCGCTCGATCGTGGCCACGTCGATAAGCGGGCGCACGGCGTCGTGGACGAGCACGATATCGTCTGCTTCGGCGGGCAGGACGTTGAGCGCATTGGCCACGGATTCCTGACGCCTCTCGCCGCCTTCCACCACGTGCACGCGGCCGGCAAAACCGTACTCGGCCACTTGCGCCTCGGCGCGCTCCATATCCGGCTTGCGCACGGCCACGTAAATCGACGTGACGCGCGGCGCCGCGGCAAAGGCGCGCAACGAGTGAATGAGGATGGGTACGCCATCAAGGGCGAGAAACTGCTTAGGCTGCGGGTTGGGCTGCGGACCCGCCATGCGGGTGCCCAGTCCCGCGGCGGGAAGTATGACAAAGACTTGCATGGCTCTGCGAGTATACAACGGCAAGCTCTCAGTTTTCAGCCGGCTCCGTGTGCATCATCTCGTTGGTAGCGCGGAAACCGAAGCGCTCATAAATCGGCCGTCCCGCTTGCGAGCTGTGCAGCGTGACCACGCGAATGCCACGCCGGCGCGCTTCAGCCATGCACCGCTCAACAAGATCATGTGCCAGTCCACGTTTCCGGTATTCCGGTTCCACGTACACGTTGAGCAGATAGCCGCGCAGCTCGCCCTCGGGATCGAAGGGATGGGGCGGCCAGTCGAGAATCAAAAGGCCTGCCGAGGCCACGGGCCGGCCCGCGTCCGTCGCGATCCATCCGAAGTATTTGCTTTCGCGAATCATGCGCTCGGTCCAACTGACGGAACGGCGCTCCAGCGCAGTCATAAGGGATTCGTCGAGCGCGTGGATTTCTGCAAACATGGCCCTGCGATGCGCAGAGATGAGGGCGGCATCGGTAATTTCAGCAGTACGGATCTCCATATCGAGCCAGTATAAAGGCGCGTGACAGTGAGCATGCCCGAAAAAGTGTAGCTAGAGTTTTTCGCTGCGCGGCAGGAGCCAGCGCCGTATTATCGTTGCGTGAGTCCTGCGAAGCCTACCTCCCTGCCGCTTGACACCACGCTGCTGAAGCCTGGCATGCGGCTGGCCGTGGCGCTCTCTGGCGGGGCAGACTCGGTAGCGCTGCTGCGTGCTTTGGCGGCGCGACGCCAGGAACTGGGCCTTGTGCTCCATGCTGCGCACCTGCACCACGGATTGCGCGGCGCAGAGGCCGACGGCGATCTGGAATTCTGCCGGGCGCTGGCGGCAAAGCTGGACGTGCCGTTTCACGAGGCGCGGGTGGACGCGGCTGCCGAGGCGCGAGCCGATGCGCAATCTGGCAAACCGGCCGAGACGATTGAGGAAGCTGCGCGGCGGCTGCGCTATTCGTGGTTCCAGCAACTCATGTCCAAAGGGCTGCCCCACGCAGTGGTGCTCCACGCAGTGGCGACGGCGCATACGATCGACGACCAGGCGGAAACGGTGCTGGCCAAGTTTCTGCGCGGCGCGTGGACCGAGGGTTTGGCAGGAATCAGTCCGAAGCTCGAGTACGCGGAGGGCTGCGTCGTGCGGCCGCTGCTGGGCGTCACGCGCGCCGAAATCGAGGCGTACTTGCGCGGGCTGGGGCAGGACTGGCGCGAGGATAGCTCGAATCGCCATTTGAGCTTTACGCGCAACCGCATCCGGCATGAGCTGCTGCCGCTGCTCGAAGGCTGGAACCCGCGGCTGCGCGAGCACCTGGCGCAGATGGCGGAGTTGGCGCACGACGAGGAGGCATGGTGGCGGGCGGAGCTGGCCCGGGTGGCGCCACAACTGATTCTGCCGGGGAAAGCGTCACGTGGCGGCGGCCGGGCGACTGGCGAGGGCCTGGCCATTGAAGTGAGCCGTCTGGCGGCGCTCGCTCCGGCGCTGCAGCGGCGGCTGGTACGCCATGCAGCGGAGCGGTTGGGTAGCGCGCTCGACTTTGCCGCAACGGAAGCGGTGCGGTCCCTGGCGCTCGGTGGCCGGGCCGGGCAAAGGCTGGCGTTGCCGCAATGCCTGTGTGCCGAGCGGACCGCGCGGGAACTGAGGCTTTCCGTAGCTCCGGATCCCGCCAAGGGCAGAAGCGCGGGAGCGCCGGAACTGCGGTATACCGTGGCCATTCCCGGAGCCATCGACGCGCCGGAGTTCGGAGTGCATCTCCGCATTACGCTCTCCGATCAGCAAATTACTGAAAATGGAAAGGTTGGCGGCGGCGGCCTGCCGCAATCGGCCACTCTACGCAACTGGAAACCCGGCGACCGGGTGCGGCTGCACTACTCCAGCGGGCTGCGCAAAGTGAAGGAAGTGCTGGAACGCAAGCACGTTACCGGGACCGAGCGGGCGATTTGGCCGGTGCTGGAGGCTGGCGGGCGCGTGGTTTGGATGAAGGGCGTGGAGTTGGAGCCAGAACCCGGCCTTGCGGTCACAGAGGTTGCGGCGCCGGAAGGCTCTGAGGCCGCGCCGCTTACCCGCTCAAAGTAACGGTGATGCACGGGGTTCTACCCCTTTTGCGGCAGTGGATTTGCTGCCAGTTTTTCCGGCCAGGGAGTACAATTTGCTTACTGCTTCCGGGGGCGGCGTCCTGTTGGTGTGCGCCTGCGGGAATTGTGTACTTCTTGCCACTTTGACGGGCGTTCGGACGTCTAAAGAATGAGTGGCTTTGCCAGAGACGAAGTACGGAGGTCGCGGGAACGGCATCTCCTTCGCCGCGAAAAGGAGTGGTTGGTGAATTCAAGCGTCAAAACGATCATGTTCTGGGTGTTTATCGCCATCTGCCTGATGATGCTGTGGGCCATCGTGCAGAGGAGCGCGAACATGGGTAAAGAGGTGGAGTATTCCTACTCCGATCTGTATGACAAGGTACAGAACAACCAGGTGCAGGATGCCACCATCCAGGGCAATGAACTAAAAGGACATCTCAAGACCTCGCCCAAAGACGAGTTCCACACCATTCTGCCGGCCAACTACGAAGACCTGCAGAAGGCGATGCTGGACCCCAGTCACAAGGTCAACTTCACGGTTAAGCCGGAGCAGAACAACTTCCTGCTTCCCCTGCTGATCAATGTAGGCCCGTTCATTCTGATCATCCTGGTGTGGTTCTTCATGCTGCGCCAGATGCAGTCGGGCGGCAACAAGGCGCTCTCGTTCGGGAAGAGCCGCGCGCGCCTGCTCTCGATGCAGCAGAAGAAGGTTACGTTCAAAGACGTGGCCGGCGTGGATGAGGCTAAGGAAGAACTGAAAGAGATCATCGAGTACCTGCGCGAGCCACAAAAGTTTCAGAAGCTGGGCGGGCGCATTCCCAAGGGCGTGCTGCTCGTTGGACCTCCGGGCACCGGCAAAACCCTGCTGGCGCGCGCCGTAGCTGGCGAAGCCAATGTTCCCTTCTTCTCAATTTCCGGATCGGATTTTGTAGAGATGTTCGTGGGCGTGGGCGCGAGCCGCGTGCGCGACCTGTTCGAGCAGGGCAAGAAGAACGCGCCCTGCATCATCTTCATCGACGAAATCGACGCGGTCGGCCGCCATCGCGGCGCCGGCCTGGGCGGCGGACACGACGAGCGCGAGCAGACGCTGAATCAGTTGCTCGTGGAGATGGACGGCTTCGAGTCGAATGACGGAGTCATTTTAGTGGCGGCTACCAACCGCCCCGACGTGCTGGATCCCGCGCTGCTGCGCCCCGGCCGCTTCGACCGCCGCGTAGTGGTGGGCCTGCCCGACATACGCGGGCGCGAGGAAGTGCTCAAGGTACACATCAAGAAAGTTCCGGTATCGGACGATACGAATTTGAACGTGCTCGCCCGCGGAACGCCGGGCTTCAGTGGCGCCGATCTTGCCAATATGGTGAACGAGGCGGCGTTGAATGCCGCGCGCCTAAACCGCAAGCAAGTAACCATGTACGACTTTGAGCTGGCCAAAGACAAAGTGCTGATGGGCGCCGAGCGCAAGTCGATGCTGCTGAGCGACGAGGAGAAGCGCGTTACAGCGTATCACGAGGCCGGTCACGCATTGGTGTCGTCGAAGCGCGAACACTCCGACCCGGTGCACAAGGTCACGATCATTCCCCGCGGCATGGCGCTGGGCGTCACGGTGCATCTACCCGACGACCGGCACAACTACACGCGGGAGTATCTGGAAACGCGGCTGGCGATGATGTACGGCGGGCGCGTGGCCGAGGAGATCTTCCTGAAGCAGATGTCTACGGGCGCGGGCAACGACATTGAGCGGGCTACTGAGTTGGCGCGCGCCATGGTGTGCGAGTACGGCATGAGCCGCCTGGGACCGCTGACCTTCGGCAAAAAGGAAGAGCAGATCTTCCTGGGACGCGAAATCGCGCAACACCGCGATTTCAGCGAAGAGACGGCGCGGCAGATCGACCTGGAAGTGCGGCGCCTGATCGACGAAGCGTATCAGTCGGCGCACACGATTCTCGAAGCGAACCCGGACGCCATGCATCGCATTGCAGCGGCATTGCTGGAGCGCGAGACCATCGACAACGAAGAGCTGAGGCTGCTGATCGAAGGCAAGGAATTGCCTGCGCTGCGCTCCAATCTGGCCGGGCCCGGCGATGGCGACGGCACGCCGCAGCAGGTGCTGAAGCCCGAGAGCCGCAGCGGCACCGGAAGCATTCCGGAGGGCTCGCCCTCACCGGCATAACCACCTGCGGTGGGGCAGACGCGGCTTCGCCGTCTGAAAGACGATCAAACTAAAGGGCTGCTCTTCGGGGCAGCCCTTTTTGCGTAACCGAACTGAAACCTTCCCATCCATTGAACCGGCAGCGCTTCTGCTGCGACATATATAACGAATGCACATGGAAAACGAGAATCGAGCGCAGTACGAGTGGATGGCGCTTCGATGCCAAACCGGCGATCCGGGCGCATTCGAGGACCTCATTGCGGTGATGGAGCGTCCCTTGCTCTATTACGCGATCACTCTGACGGGTAATGCGGATAGCGCGCTCGATGTGCTTCAGGACGTGTGGCTCAAGGTCTTTCGCGGTATTCGCAAGCTGAAAGATCCCGGCGCACTGCGACCGTGGTTGTATGCCATCGTGCATGGAATCGCCGTGGATCGCATTAGAAAGAACTCCCGGCGTGAGGCGGTCGAGCAGTCTCAATACGAGGAGTTTGTCGAGGCTGAGGAGCCTTCGTTTGCGAATGAAGATGCGGCGGAAATTCATCAAGCACTGAGCGAAATCAGTTTTCCACATCGCGAGGTTCTGGTTCTGTATTTTCTTGAGGATCTGTCGATCGCCGAGATCGCCGAAGTCGTGGGGTGTTCCGAAGGAACGGTGAAATCCCGCATGCATTATGCCAAGCGGGCAATGAAGGAAGTTCTGAATGGAGGTAATTATGGAAAAGCAAAATGAAAATCTGCGCGAACGTCTGCTGGCGCGCATGCCGCAGCCGGAAAATCTGGAAACCTACCGCAAGGAAGTGGAAGCGTCGTTGCAGAAGAATCAACGCGCATTCCGCCGCGAAAAATGGGGCGTCGGCGCACTCTGGCTCTATGTCATCGCATTCTTCCTGGTGCTCACCTTGTACCGCGGAGGGAATTGGATTTCCACTCCGCACGGGCATCTGGCCGAGATGACATGGCTTTTGCTGACCCTTGTTGGAGCCGTTGAGATCCTCAAGCACTTCGTCAACCGGAGCCGGGTCGAAATGCTCAAAGAAATCAGGCAGGTTCAACTGCAGATCCTCGAGTTGCAGGCATCGGTGAGGAAGTCTGGCCAGAACCAGCCCTGACCTCCGGCCATTGCCCGTTGCTTGCTGTCCCCGGTTCACGATTTCCGATTCACGGTTCCTGTATACTTCCCCCGCAGACGGATTTCGCTCGCTTGTGCGTTCAGAGTTGCGGCCGGCCCGTTTGAACCCAGCAAAATCTCTTGAGGAGCACTCCGCATGAACGCCGTCGTCCGCCGTTTTTCCGTATTTTTCTGGTTTTGGTTGATTCTCTTGCCCATGGCATCGGTCGCGCACGCCGCGCCGGTGCTGATGATCTCGATTGACGGGCTCAAGCCCGAATACATCACCCAGGCCGACGCACACGGCATGAAGATTCCTTACCTGCGCACGCTGCTGCGCGATGGCACTTATGCGGAGGGCGTGGTGGGCATCTGGCCGACCATCACCTATCCCAGCCACACCACGCTGCTCACCGGCGTCTGGCCCGACCAGCATGGCATCACGAATAACCAGGAGTTCGATCCCTTGCAGCAATTCGGCGGCGCGTGGAACTGGTATGCGGCGGGAATTCACGCACCGACACTGTGGCAGGCGGCGCACAAGGCCGGCCTGCG
The DNA here is from genome assembly GCA_963729915.1 of uncultured Acidobacteriota bacterium. Classification (GTDB taxonomy): domain Bacteria; phylum Acidobacteriota; class Terriglobia; order Terriglobales; family Acidobacteriaceae; genus Telmatobacter. The sequence continues at coordinate 313,684 of CAVSQE010000003.1, forward strand.
CACGGCCAGCGTGGGCTGGCCGGTGAGCGTGGGAGCTACGGACGTGGATTTCCTGATTCCCGAGTACTGGCGCGATAGAAATGTTTCGAGCTCAGCGGATCCGCAGGACCGCATGCTGATGGCGGCGCTGGCGCGGCCTGCAACACTGCTGCAACAACTGGAGGCAGCGGCCGGCCCCTATATGAACGGCAATGACACCAGCATCGGCGGCGACGAGACGAAGACGCGCTACGCCCTGGAGATTCTGCGACGTTACAAGCCCACTTTCATGACGCTGCACCTGAGCTCGCTGGACGATGCCCAGCACGCGCATGGAATCTTTAGTCCCGAAGCCTGCGCGGATCTTGAAGCGATCGACGGCATGATTGCGCGGCTGGCGCACCAGGAGTTCGCGATCAACCCATCGGCCATCGTGGTCATCGTTTCCGATCACGGGTTTATGAACATTACGCACTCCATCAACCTGGCAATTCCGTTTTTGCAGGCGGGGTTGGCGCAGGGCACCTTGAACCCCGTGACCAAGGCGCCGGAGATCAGCTCGTGGAAGGCCGAGCCGTGGATGGCGGGCGGCATGGCGGCCATCATGTTGCACGATCCCAACGACCATGCAACCGAGCAACAGGTTCACGACATGCTGATGAAGCTGGCAGCGGACCCCGGGAACGGAATCAAGGAGGTTCTCGATCGCGAGGCCATCCACAAGCGGGGCGCCTTTCCTGACGCGGCATTTCTGGTGGTGTTCCAACCCGGCTACTATTCAGGCAGCGCGCTCTCGGGCAGCCTGATCACGCCCATTGCCGGCACGCGCGGCTCACATGGATTCTCACCGGAGTTTCCCGAGATGCGCGCGTCGTTCTTTGCTGTGGGGGCCGGCATCGCGCACCATCGCGACCTGGGGCTGGTGGATATGCGCCAGATTGCGCCGACGGTGGCCCGGATATTGCACGTAGCCATGCCGACTGCGAAGGCTGCACCACTGCACGTCGCGCCATGAAGGAGCACGTTTTGCCCGGGCAAGGTCACATCTAATCCCGGGCCTCCGCTTGGCATAACGATGGGGCGAATATGGAATCGAAACAGTCCATCCAACTCGGCGAGGTGCAGGAGACTCTCCTGGTCCCGCTTTACGCCCGTGCGCTCGACTCCCGCAGGAAGCATCCGATTCTGAATGATCACAAAGCCGCGGCAATAGTCGAATCCATCGATTGGGATTTCCAAAGATTCGCGCAAGGGCAGCGGATGATGGGGTGTGTTTTGCGGACCGCCAGTTTCGACGAGTATGTGAAGAGTTTTCTCAGCCGCCATCCGCAGGGCACCGTGGTCGAGATCGGCGCCGGACTCAACACCCGCTTCGAGCGGCTCGACAATGGAACCCTTCACTGGTTCGATCTCGACCTTCCCGATTCTGTGGCGATGCGGCGGCAATTCTTTTTGGATAGCGAGCGGCGCACAACTCTGGCTGCATCGATTCTCGATACCTCCTGGATCGCCGCGGTCCGCCAAAGCCCCGGACCGTATTGTTTCGTGGCGGAGGCCGTCTTCATCTACCTGACAGAACCGGAGGTCAAGGCAGCGCTGGCACAGATCGCAGCCAACTTCCCAGGGGCTACCCTCGCCTTCGACACCGCCGCCCGCAAAGGGATTGACCGCGTGAATAAAGACCACGCGCGCAGGAATCTGGCGGCGCGTTTCGCATGGGCGTGCGAAGCCCCGATGGAAATTGAGGGCTGGAAGATCGGATTGCGCCTGGTGGAATCCCACTCCATGATGGACATTCCCGCCACTGTGCGCTCGCGCCTATCCCTGCAAACGCGGACCACCTTGCGCGTCCTCTCAAAGTTGATACCGCAAATGAGGAAGTCCTATCAACTGAATCTCTTCGCTGTGCAGCCTGAAGCTGAGCGCTCCACCCTCGATCCATCACTGAACTGAATGTGCTTCTGCGTTCCGCGGCTTTATCGCGGAAGGTAGAGCTTCACTGAAAGTATGAATCTGCCCGAAATAGACAAACGGCGGTTCCTTTGAGGAACCGCCGTCCTATTCCCTATTCCCTGTACCTAGAAGATTCTGTAGCTCAAGCCGGCGCTGAGGCCATACGGATAGATCGTGAGCGCCGAGTTTATCTTCCATTGCTGGTACTCGAAGTCAGCACAGCGAATGGTGAATTTTCGGTTCAGCCGGTAGTCCACGCCGCCGCCATAGGTGAGCACAAGGGCGTTTCCGGTGAGGAAGTCGCCATTGCCAAAACCAACCAGAAACTTGCCGTAGGGCGTGAACTTGCGAAAGGTCTTGATCGGGAGACGCTCGCCGATTGAATAGGTGTTTTCTGTCTGGTTGATTGTCTGGCCGAATTCAGGGTACTCATTGAAGTCCAGAAAACGGACCTCGATTTCAGGTTGAATCCAGCGGGTGAAGTGCGCGTCCACATAGGCGCCCGCACCATACATGCGGTTGGGCGCGGTGTATGCTTCTCCGGTGCCAAAGTAGTCGGGCTGAAACGCCGAGGCAAATGCACCGACGCGGACGTTGAGCACACGCTCCGTCGCAGCAGGCACCACCTGGCTATGTGCGGAAACGATTGCTGCGAAAGAAAACGCGACACAGAAAAGCGTTAAGGTCCAACGTTTCATGAGCACAACGCAAATCCACTTCCTGTGAGTCGTCGAACGGCGGGGAGACCAATCTGACTCACGCTTCAAGTCCGGCAAAGTGCCTAATTTACTTAGATGCACTTCGCCGGCTCGGAAAGTTCATTGTATTATGACTGCGGGTTTTGTGCGGCGGCCGGTGCCGGTTGCTGATCGGGCGGCGGTGCAGCTCCGCTCTGGGGTGGCGCCGGTGGCTGTGCCGGCGGCTGGGCCGGCGGACTGTTGTCAGGTGCGGCCACCGGTTGGTCACCGCTGGCCGGGGCCGGTGCTGCTGCCGGGGTTGGCGGCGTCACGGCTGCTTCGTCATAGCGCTGCAGCTTGTAGAAGATCGGCGTGACTTCGAACGGCATCTTGTCACGGGCATTCATAGGTGCGAAGCGCTTGGCGTTCAGCATGTGCACCTTGTCGTCCCACGGATCCGTCTTCAGCCAGCTTCCCAGAGGCAGGGCTGCAGTCTGCGACAGATCGTCCCAGTTGATCTTGGGCGCCATGTGGGCCAGATCGCCCAACCACGGCGTGCCATCGGCCTTGAGCAGCGAATCACCCAGGCGGGGCGAGTTCAGCGCCTTCAGCACCTTGGCGCGATCCGCGAGCTGTTCGTAGAACAGGCCGGCGCTGGGCAGCTTGTCCTTGTACATGGAGGCCTGCAGATAAATCATGGCCTGCTTCGCCGCGGTTCCGTTGTCCACATCGGTGTGGTTCATGTTGATGCGCTGGAAGGTCGACTCATCCGGGAAGAGCAGGCGGTCGTTGAAGGCGTAGCGGGTATCGATGTGGTGGCCCATGGCGATGTGCGCCAGTTCCATGGCGATTACCGAGGCAATGGCTTCCTCGCTGGGCAGGCTGTCGATAAGCCCCTTGCTGATGAGAATGGTGTTGCCCACCGTGGTGGCTTCAACGGTGTCGGTGAGCAGGACGCGGCAATGAATCTGATCGGTGAAGGCCAGATTGTTGGGCACAACCAGGTTGATGACGATCTGGCCCAGAACCTTGTCTTCATAACCGCCGGCATCGAAAGGCGCCACCAGGCCAGCTTCGACCAGGCGGTCGATCACATTGTTCTCAGCCTGCGTGATCCACATGCGCGAGGCCTGGAGCGGGCTCACATCCTGCGAGTCCTCGCTCTTGTCCACCGCGTCATCGACCTTCACGCTCACGTTCTCGCTGTCGCGGGTGGGCAGCTTGAGCGAGTAGCCCCAGAAGTGCGTCTGCGCCTTCAGGCCCACGGACTTGTCGGCCTCGGTGCGCTGGGTTTCTTCAACATAGACGGCCACGGGCAGCCAGATACCGGGCTGCACGTTCATGCGCCAACTGTCGAAGTGGAAGTAGTGCTTGGATGAATCCTCGTCGGTGGGGCCGGTGTAAGTGCCGTTGAAGCGCACCACGTTGCCGCCGTCATCCTCGATCCAGATGCGCCCGTAGAAGCGGCCCATGCCTTTTACGTCAGCCTTGGGATGCACGTCGAAGACCCAGGTGCGCACCGTGCCAAGAAACTCGCGGCGCACAAAGCTGAAGACGTAGTGCTGCTGGTCGAAGCCGGTGGGATCGAGGAACATCATCTCCATGAAGCCGGTGTCGGAATACGTGAACTGCGTATCCAGATGCAGCGCCTTGGTGAGACCGGTGATGGCTTCGTGGGAACCTTTGAAGAAGCCATGCTTGGCCGCCTGCTGCTGCTTGGGCGTGTACGTCTTGTCGAAAAAGCCCTTGCTGAAGTCCACGCGGCTGAGCATGTAGTGGTCCGCGATGGGGACTTCGTAGAGCTTCACGTCCGGCTTGGTGTCCTGAATGTAGGTCTCCACAAGCGGCGTGCGCTGCTGGATGTTCTTGATCAGCACCTTCTCTTGAGCGATGGCTCTCTGGACCAGCGCAGCCTGCTCGGGGGTGAGTTGACGGGCCTGCTCGTACTTGGGTTGTTTCTTCGCGTACGCGCAGCCTACCCCGAGGCTGAAGATCAGCAGGGCGAGGGGGATCTTTCGAAACGTCATGTGAAACTCCTGGTGAAATACTTCCTGGCTTTCGTCTTCCCTACCGCGCCTTACGGCGCGTCAAGGCTGAGCACGAGCCACGTGTGTCCGACATTCTTGATGCTACGCCAACTGGAACGTAATGGTAATAGTGGTGGTGATGTCTACCGCCCGGCCGTCCCGTGTTGCTGGACGGAAACGAATCTGCTGCGCCACGCGGCGCGCCTCTTCATCAAGTCCATGGCCCAGCCCGCGGACGACGCCCTGCACGACAACCTGGCCTGAAGCAAGGAAGGTAACGCGCAGAACCACATCGCCCTGAACTTTCAACTGCCGTGCCTCCGCCGTGTACTGCACCGGCGGCTTGGAAAGCACTTCAAGATTGGTCGCCACCGGTTCCGCAGCCTGCCTGGGAGCGGCTGCAACCTGCGTGGTGGTGGGAATTCCGGCCGAGCCCACATGGCCGTAGTTCGATCCCGTTTTCGACGTGCCGGTGGCGCCCGGAATGCCGGCCGATGCGACCCTGCCCTGAGTGCCATAGTTGGAGCCCGACCTGGTTCCGTTCCCGATCCCCGTCGATCCGACCACGCCATGGGGCGCGACCGCCGGACCGTTCATGCCGCCATAGGGATTGCCGATGGCAGACACGGTCGCCGGACGCGTCGCATTGGGATTCGGCGTGACGCCGAAGGTTTCGCCCAGGTGTACCGGCGCGGTGGAGGGCTTGTGACTGTTGTCCTGGGCAGGCATGGCCGCGGTGAGCGCAGCCTTGGGCTGCGGTGCAAGAACGATCTGCGGCTTGGCCTGCATTGTCGGCAGGTTCACCTTGGCTTCCATCTGGACGGGCTTCGGCTCCGGCTTGGGCTTCGGCATCTCAATCTGACGGGGCTGCAATTCCACCTTGGGCGGCTCCGGTGGAGGAGGCACCTGGGGCGGCGGTGGCTGCTTGATGTGCTCCGGAGGCGGCGGAGTCGCGGGAATAATCAGCTCCGTCATCTCATAGTGCTGCTGAATCACGTGCTTCGCCATCAGGCCCGCGAGCAAAATGGTAATAAGAATCGCCATGTTCAGACTCGAGCTGATGACAAATGAAAGAGACCTTCCCTCCGGCTCGGGGAGCAGGCCAAAGTTCATCCGCCCAGGGGAATACTTCATCGACATGTTTCAATCCTCGCTTGGGGCCGCCGCCAGCGGCGCAAAATCAAAATTACTCTTACAAACTATCGGCAAGAACTGTGGCGACCATTCGCCAAGGAACCCGTACTACGCTCATTGAAATTCTGGTAAGTCCACCAAGCCGTGCGGAGAGCGCTTCCGCCGATGAAATTATGACGTTAAATACTTTCGTGCCGTTTGAGGTTCCGGTTCACAGCTACCCGGCATCCTCTGCTTTTTCCTGATTCGTAGCACCGATCGATCCATCTGCAGCTGAAATTGCAAGCAGAGGAAGGGGGAGAAACCATTATACGTTTGCTCGAAGTGCTCTCCGATAGCCCAATGGTCTCATCCAATGACCCGATTGGGCAGTAGAACCATAACCAGCAACCCCGGCGTATTTTCGCCGCATAAAGCCTGCCGCCGGAACGACCCGCTGGTGCGCCTTCGGACATACAAATCCTCCACCACATATCCGAGGCAACTGCTAAGGAATCGCGCTCTTGATTCAGGCAAAAGCGATCATTCCCAAGTCCAGAATTGAGGGTTCCGGTTTCCCACGCTCGGAATACTATAACGCCGTACACTTGCTTCCCGCGTGGGCCAATGACCGGCATCGGCAATGACCGCCGGGAGGCTCGTACCACCACCCGGTCAGGCACTGCTCTTATAGACTCAAAGTAACCTAAACCGTCTTGGAAAGGACAGTCTTTTTGTGAAGATCTTGGTTACCGGCGGTGCAGGATACATCGGAAGTACCGTAACGGGATATTTGGCCGAAAACGACCATAAGGCCGTTGTTTACGACAACCTGAGCCACGGACGCCGCGACCTTTTGCCGCCGGGCGTGGAACTGATCGAGGGAGAGGTGAGCGACCGTTCCCACCTCGAGCAACTTTTTACCGCCGCGCGGAATGGTCATGAACCCTTTGATGCGGTTCTTCACTTTGCGGCACTCATTGAGGCTGGCGAGTCGATGCAGCGCCCGGAAATCTACTTTCGCAACAACACGGCAGCGACGCTCTCACTGCTCGAGGCCATGTTAGCGTGCGGTCCGCGACGGCTGGTTTTCTCCTCCACGGCAGCTGTCTACGGCGAGCCGCAATCCATTCCGATTCAAGAAGATGCGCGTCTCGAGCCCACCAACCCATACGGCCAATCCAAGCTCCTGGTGGAGCAGATGCTCACATGGCTGAATCGTGTTCACGGACTGCAATATGCCTCGCTGCGCTACTTCAACGTGGCCGGCGCCGCGGAGGGTCCTGATGGCATTGTCCGCGGCGAATCGCACCAGCCGGAGACGCATCTGATTCCCCTGATTCTCGACGTCGCTCTGGGACGGCGCACCTCGATTCGCATCTACGGCGACGACTATCCGACGCCCGACGGAACCTGCGTTCGCGACTACATTCACGTGTCGGATTTGGCCGATGCGCACCTGCTGGCGCTGGCCGCGCTAGGGGCCGAAAGCGCGCCGAAGGACCCCCTCATCTACAACCTTGGTAATGGTCAGGGTTTCAGCGTGCGAGACGTTTTGGAGTCCGCGCGTCGCGTTACAGGACACCCCATTCCGGCGGAGATTCATCCGCGGCGGCCAGGCGATCCGGCTGTGCTGGTGGCGAGCTCAGCAAGAGCCATGCGCGAACTGGGATGGAAACCGCGTTACACGCAACTCGACGACATCGTTCGCACCGCGTGGATCTGGCATCAGAAGCGTTATTGCGCGTAGAAGCAGAATCACTAAGGAACTGGCGATGCAGCGCATTTACTTGATCTCGACGGGTGGAACCATCGAGAAGGTGTATTCCGAGCAGAGCGGCGTGGTGGAGAATCGCGCGGCCAAGCTGGAGCGCTATCTGCGCATGCTCCGCTTGCCCGACGTCGAGATTCGCGCCGAGCACCTGATGAACAAAGACAGCCTGGAGATGACGGATGAAGATCGCGCCGAGGTGAGAGACCGCGTGGCGGGACTCCTTGCGGAAGGCGCGCCCATCGTGATTTCGCACGGCACCGACACCATGGTGGAAACGGGGCGCTTCCTCGAGAAGTCTCTTCCCGATCTCAAGGTTCCCATTGTTCTCACCGGAGCCATGACGCCGCTGGGGTTCGAGGGCAGCGACGGCCTGCAAAACTTAACTGAGAGCCTGCTTGCCGCGCGGCTCGTCGCGCCCGGCGTGTATATCGTGATGCACGGACAGGTTTTCCCCGTGGGCCGTGTGCGCAAGGATAAGGACAAGGCCACGTTTGTGTGGACCTAGTGTGGTGTCCCAGAAGTTCTTGGCATGAATCGAAGCCCCAAAATGCAGGTCCTTCGGCTCCGTTTGGCCAAAAAATCGGCCAAACTTCGCTCAGGATGACCGAGTATCTTTGACGCGAACTTCAGAGACGAGACACTCGACGCGCAGAATCGGGCCCGGTTGGGCCGCTGGAAATTTTGCAACCGCGCGGGCTTGCGGGCCATCAAATGGACGGATAGAGCGAAAGCAGCATTACGTGAGGTTCTTCCCCGGTGAGCACCGAAAAAACAAGAGGCCTTTTCAGGGCGTTTTTGGATTTCTTCGTGCTATTTAGCGGCGTTTCGACGGCGTCGAATCTGGCGCGCACACAAGGCCGCCCGCTGCTGAGCCGCGGACTGTTCCTTTTCCGTCGCAGATGACCGCCCCGATCCCTGATCCCTGATCCCTGATCCCTGATCCCTGATCCCTGTAAAATCAAAGTATGCCGATCTCGCGCGAGCAAGCCCTGGACTACTTCCACTCTCCCGACCTGATCGGTTTGGGGTTTGAGGCGGATGCCGTGCGCCGGCGTTTGCACCCCGAGGGCGTGGTCACCTACATCATCGACCGCAACATCAACTACACCAACTTCTGCACTGAGTACTGCACCTTCTGCGCGTTTTTCCGCCCGCTGCCCCGGGCCGGCAAGCCCGACCCGCGCGCGGACGAGGGCTACATCCTCGACTTCGAGACGATTTACGACAAAATCGCGGAGACTCTCGAGATGGGCGGAACCGGCGTGCTGATGCAGGGCGGCATTCATCCCGATCTCAAGATCGACTGGTTCGAGCGGCTGTTCACGGGCATCAAGCAGCGCTTTCCGCAGATCTGGCTGCATTGTTTATCAGCATCGGAAGTGCTGGCTATCGCCGAGTACTCCAACCTCGACCTGCGCACCACCATTGCGCGCCTGCGCGACGCAGGGCTCGATTCGATTCCCGGTGGCGGCGCGGAGATTCTCGACGACGAGGTGCGGCATCGCATCGCGCGCCTGAAGTGCGACACCGAGGACTGGGTAAGCGTGCACCGCACGGCGCACCAGCTCGGCATGCGCACCACCGCGACCATGATGTTCGGCGTGGGCGAGAGCTTCGAGCAGCGCGTTAACCATTTCGATGTGGTGCGCCGCCTGCAGGAAGAAACCGGCGGATTCACCGCCTTCATCCCCTGGAGCTTTCAGCCCAAGAACACCGCGCTGGGCGGGCGCGGCTGGGACGAAGCCACGAGCGTCGAGTACCTGAAGGTTCTCGCTATCTCGCGCCTCTATCTCGACAACATTGAGAATGTGCAGGCCAGTTGGGTGACGCAGGGATTGAAGGTGCTGGAAGTGGGCCTCCACTTCGGCGGCAACGACGTGGGCAGCGTGATGCTGGAAGAAAATGTGGTCAAGGCCGCAGGCACCTCGAACTGCACCACGGAAGAGGAACTGCGGCGCATCATCCGCGACGCCGGGTTCAAGCCCGTGCAGCGGGACACGCTGTATCGCACGATGTTTCTCAACTAGAACTTCGCGACGCGCTTCCGTTTTGCCGACCTCACGCCTGGGTGGCGATCGCCGAGATCGGCCGTTCCTTCCACCCACCTCCGGTGAAATCGGGAAACTCAACCGGCGCACTGCCGCGGCGCACGGATGCCACGCTCAACGGCGCGACCGCTGCCCACGCTGCACAATCGTACACATCGAGATCCGGCGCGAGGCCCTGGCGCACGCACTCGAGCAATCGGTAGATCATGATCAGATCCATGCCGCCGTGGCCGCCGCTCTTGCGCGCCATGTCGCCTTCGCGTTCCCACAACGGATGCTGGTACTGCTTGTATGCATCGAGCATTGCAAACGATTCATCTTTGTTCATGCCGTCAAAGTAGATGCGCGGGGGATAGTCCTGAAACAGCCCCTTGGTGCCGGCGATCAGGTTGATGCGGTCGTAGGGATGCGGCGTGGAGACCGCGTGTTTGACGGTGATGGTGAGCCCCTTCGCGGTCTTGATCAGCGTGGTGCTCATGTCGCCGCAGATGTAGCGCTCCTGCCAGCGCGGATCGCCCGGTTCGAGATGAGCTTTACGAAATGAATCCAATCCGCGCTGCGGCGAGCTCATCGATACCAATGAAGCGAACCGGTCACCGCGCTGGATGCCCATGTAATTCGCTACCGGGCCGAGCCCGTGCGTGGGATAGAGATTGCCGTTGCGCAACGTATGTTCGGTGCGCCGCCACAGCCCCTCGCCGGCGTTCGAAAACAGCTCCTCGCGCAAATCGTGAATATAGGCGCCCTCGCCGTAAAGCAGCTCACCGAACAGGCCCGCGTGAATCATGCGCAGGATCAGCGTCTCGTTGTAGCCATAGCAGCAGTTTTCGAGAATCATGCAGTGCTTGCGCGTCTGCTCTGAGGCGCGCACAATCTGCCAGCACTCTTCGAGGGTTCGCACGCCGGGCACTTCAATGGCCACGTCCTTGCCGTGCTCCATGGCGGCAAGCGCGATGGGTGCGTGCCAGGTCCACGGCGTAGCCACCAGAATCAAATCCACGTCGTTACGCGCCACCAATTCCTCGTAGTGGTGCGGCCCCTGGGTGTAGAGCGCAGGTCTTTTCTGTCCCGCCGCAACCACCAGGGACGCGGCATGCTCGGCCTTGGAAGGCACAACGTCGCAGAGCGCCGCAATCTGCGCGTCCACCGCGAGCAGGTCGCCAAGCAGCGACGTGCCGCGCCCTCCGGTGCCGATCACGGCCACGCGCGGTTCGCGCTTTTCGAAGGGCACGTTCATCATGCTGCGAAGCACCGCCGTCTCCGCGGCATGCGTCAGCCGGGGAGCGCCCAGGCTCATCGCGCCCGCTGCGCCCAGCTGCATCAAACGGCGTCGCGTAAACGTGCCTGCTTCACCATTCAGTTCGTTGGGATTCATGCCTGGCTTCCTTTCGCCGCTGCAGTGCGTGCCTCCGCCACTCGCCGCTCGCTTCAGGAATTCATTGCAGCAAAGAGATGGAGCGGCGCGGCAGATGAAATGTTGCGAGTCGTCAGTGAGCTTAGGAAATGCGGCGGGATGTGTCAAGGATCGAGCCGCGGCCCCGCGAACCGGCGCTCATGATCTATGCTTTTGCCATGACAATTTCTGCTTCACCCTCTCTGCGCACTCTCGGCAACTCCGATCTCGAACTCACCCCCATCGGCTTTGGCGCGTGGGCCATCGGCGGGGGCGACTGGCAATATAGCTGGGGCGCGCAGGACGATAACGACTCTATCGCCGCCATCCATCGCGCGCTTGAACTGGGCATCAACTGGATCGACACCGCTGCCGTGTACGGGCTGGGCCATTCGGAAGAGGTAGTCGGCCGCGCTGTGAAATCCTCGCCGCACAAGCCTCATATCTTCACCAAATGCTCCATGCGCTGGCACGCCGACCGCAGCATCTACAACTCGCTCAAGGCCGCATCGCTGGCCGAAGAGGTGGAAGGCTCGCTGCGGCGGCTGCAGGTGGAAGCCATCGATTTGTATCAAATCCACTGGCCCAATCCCGACAACGAAATTGAAGAGGGATGGGAGGCGCTGACCCGCATGCGCGAGCAGGGCAAGCTGCGCTGGATCGGGGTGTCGAACTTCAATGTGGAGCAGATGAAGCGCGCCATGAAGATCGCGCCCATCACCAGCCTGCAGCCGCCCTATTCCATGCTGCGCCGCGCGATCGAGGCGGAGATCCTGCCCTTCGTACAGGCCAAGGGCATCGGCGTAATCAACTATTCGCCCATGCTCTCGGGCCTGCTGGCCGGCAAGATGACTGCGGAACGCATTGCCGCTCTGCCAGCGGACGACTGGCGCCGCAAGAACGTGGAGTTCAGCGAGCCGCGCCTCGGCCGCAACCTGAGGCTGGTGGAACTGCTGCGCACCATCGGCAACGAGCATGGCGTCACGCCTGGCGTAGTGGCCGTGGCATGGACGCTGCACAATCCCGCCATTACCGCAGCCATTGTGGGCGGCCGCGGCCCACGGCAAGTGGAAGAAACCGCGGCCGCGCTCAGCTTCCGGCTTACGGACGACGAGTACGGAACCATCAACAGGTTCCTTGCGGAGAATCAGGCGTGAGTTTTGAAAGTGAAGAGAGTGAAGAAGTGAAGTGAGTGAAGAAGTGACGAAATGAAAGAACCCCGGACGAAACCGGGGTTCTTTGTTTGAAGAGCGGTGGTTGTCGGTTTACATTGCTGCGACAAAATTCGGAACCTGGACGGCTGCGTAATTCTGCAGCAACTGCGTCATGCGGGCCGCCATGCCGGTGTACATTGAGGCGGCGCGGTACGCATTCACGCGAACTCCTTCGCCAGCGTGTGTGAACGCATATTGCACCAGAGCCGACAGCACGCATACGCGAATCTGCATCGCGTCGCTGCGCAGGGTTTCGATGAGCAGACGATCGACGCCCTCGCAATGCTTGGCTGCGTAATCCGCCATTTCGAGCATGACACGCGCATTCTGGTACATCACCCACAATCCGCGGGGGCCATCCATGCGCTGCCAGGCATCTTCAGGCGTGGCGCTCAAACCCTCTTTCCACAGGAACTGTTCGCTCAGCTCGCGCGCGCTCCATTCGGGGCGCAGGCTAGCCAGCAGAGTCTCCCATGTTTGCGAATTGCGACGCTGCACACTCTTGCGCCAGCGAGCCAGGTACAGCACGATAGCCAAGACAGCCGCAATTTGGAGCACAGTTACGATCATTAAGTGATCCCCAAAATCGGGTTATTAGTAACCGAAAGTCCGGTAACCGCACCCGGAACACTTTTGAATACATTCAAGTTTTAACAGAAAACAGGAAATTTGTAAGCACAAAAACGGCGGCTTACATACGCCTTTTGTGGTATATAGCCCTGATCCGGCGGACAGTGCGCGAAGGTAACTTATAGGGGATCAGGGGTCTTTTCAGTATCCAGAAAAACTTTCGTAACATACCTGAAATAAACGTTTTGAGGCCCTTTAACCCCTTACCTAAGTACTGCGTTTCGGGGCTGTGGAAAAGTACTCTGGATTCCCTGGGTCCGAAGCGACTCTGGACCCTCCCCGGCCACCCCTACAATGAATTGAGTGTAAATATCCCTTCCAAGGAGCAGTTTCGAGTGTCACAACGCACGTTCAGCATCATCAAGCCGGACGCAGTCCGCAATAACGCGACCGCCGCTATCCTAAGCGAAATTGACAAGGCCGGCTTCAGCATCGTCGCCATCAAGAAGGAATCCATCACAAAGCGGGAGGCGGAGGGTTTCTACGCCGTCCACCGCGACAAACCATTTTTCAACGACCTCACCGATTTCATGTCGTCGGGGCCTCTGATCCTGATGGTCCTGGAAAAGGACAATGCCATTGCGGACCTGCGCAAGCTGATGGGCGCCACCAACCCCGCGAATGCCAAGGAAGGAACCATCCGCAAGAAGTTCGCGGCATCGATCCAGGAGAACGCGATCCATGGCTCCGACGGCGAAGATACGGCAGCCTTCGAGATCGGTTACTGGTTCGCCGGTTACGAATTGATTTAGGCTCGGAGTCTCTTGCATGCAGCGGCGGCTGGAAAGGACGGAGTGTTGATGGCGGAAAAGGAACTGGAACTGACCGCACTGTTTCTCGATACCTCGCGCAAGCTTCTCTTCGGCCAGCACTGGCCGCGCATGAAAACGTGCGTCGAATCGCTCACCACGGAACAGATCTGGTGGCGGCCCAACGATGCCTCGAACTCGATCGGCAACCTTCTATTGCATCTGAACGGCAACGTGCGCCAGTGGATTGTAACCTCGTTCAACCGCGGTGAAGACAAGCGCAACCGCCCTGCCGAGTTCGCGGCCAAAGAAGGCGCCACGGCCGCAGAACTTTTAGAGCGGCTGGGCGCAACGCTCGACGAAGCCGCCCAGGTGCTTGAACGCTTGACGCCCGCCGAGCTTCTGGCGAACTACGAAGTGCAGGGCTATCACACGAACGGGGTCTACGTGGTCTACCACGTAGTCGAGCACTTCGGCATGCACTACGGGCAGATTGCTTATATCACCAAGCTGCTTTCGGGCGAAGATCTCGGCTTCTACAAGGAAATGAACAAGACCGGCCGAGCCCAGGCGTAGGGTTTTGACGGTTCCTTACCCAGGCCCGGTACGTTTCCTTGGGCGAGGCGTCCAAATCATCGATCACGCCCGCAACGTCCATTAAGTCTCATGACCTGACCTGCGAGCCTGCTTTGGAGGCGGATCATGCGAATCGCCGTCGCCTTGTTTTGCCTTTTGTCTCTCGGGTGCGCGGCTCTCGCGCAAAGGCCGGCTCCATCGCCAGATGATCCCGTGCTCGTGCGCACGCTCACTATCGTCTCGGCAGACTTGCCGGAGGCCGAGAGGCAGCAGATCGTTCAGAAGTACCAGGGCCACACGTATCCGCTTGAAGAGTTGAAAGAGCGCATACGGCAGAACCTGCGTGACCTGGGTTATGCCAACGCACGCGCGGAGATTCCACAGCTTGCATCCGGGCCGATGCCCTCGGCCGGGCAACCCGTTGACGTGACCGTCCAGATCTCTGCCGGCGCAATCTACACGCTCAGCGAAATCATTTTCACCGGCAACAAGCAGATCACCAACATCGAAGTTCTGCGCGCGCAGTTTCCGCTCAATGATGGCGACCGCTTCAACGCCACGGCCATTGGCAAAGGCCTCGATAGCCTGAAGAAGGCCTACCAGGCGCTGGGGTATATCAACTTCGGGGCCGTCCCAAAGCTTCAGTACAACGAAGCGCAGCACACAGTGGGTTTGACCATCGACATCGATGAGGGCTCGCAGTATCTCTTTGGCTGGCTCCTCCTCGACGGGGTGGAACCTAGCCCTGGCATGGCGCAGGCGCTGCAGACTGCGTGGAAGCCACTCGAAAACGGCTACGTGTATAGCCCGCGAATTCTTGCTCAGTGGCTGGGGAAAAACGCGACATTCATTCCGTACGCCGAGACGGTGCCGGAAAAGTACGTTTCCCTTCTCATCGACGATGACAGCCACCGCGTCAACGTCCAACTTGAGTTCCCCTCATCGCTGAATTGATTGGTGACGGCAGGATCAAGACTCACGGGCGCCGGGCAATGGCCACGCGGGGAATCTTCTGTAAGTCGTCGATGAACTCAACGCCGTTGAATCCCGCGCCCACGAGCAACGCGCGGATCGCCTCCTGCTGGCCGTAGCCGATCTCGAGCAGCACGTATCCGCCGGAAACGAGTGCGCCGAGCGCGGCTGGAATGAGGCGGCGATAAACGTCCAGGCCGTCGTCGCCGGCGAAGAGCGCCTGCGCAGGTTCGTAATCGCGGACTTCAACGTCGAGCGTGGTGCGGTCGCTCTGCGGCACGTAAGGCGGATTGGAAATGACAATGTCGAAGTGTTCGCCCACTACAGGCTCGAGCAGGTCGCCTTGCAAGAATCGCACGCGCTTTGCGAACCCGAGGCGTTCTGCGTTGCGGTGCGCGACGTCCAATGCAGCTGTCGATAGATCGGTCGCTGTCACCACCGCATCTGGCCACTCGTGAGCCAGCGCGATGGCGATCGCGCCCGAGCCCGTGCCCACATCCAGCATTCTTGGCCTGCGAACCAGCGGCGCCAGATGCACGGCCTTTTCCACCAGCAGTTCGGTTTCCGGCCGCGGGATGAGAACGTTGCGGTTCACATAAAACGGCATGCGGTAGAACTCCGTCTCGCCGCAGATGTACTGCGTCGGCTCGCCCTCAAGCCGTCGCGTGACCCATGCGCCAAAAGTGACCGCGGCGTCGTGCGGCACAGTTTCATCCTTATGAGCAATAAGCCAGGCCCGGTTCGTCATGCGCCAATGCCCTCGCAGCACGTCGAGCAGCAGCGCCTCGGCGTCGCGCCGCGCGCGGTCGGGATGCGGACCCGCGGCAAGAATGCCTTCGGCTTGGGCGAGGAGAAGTCGTATTGTGCCGGAATAGTTTTGCATGAGCCGAATCGGTAGGGGCCGCTTTAAATAGGGTAGCGTTCGAGCGCGATGGCGTGCCGGGCGACGGTGCGGCTCAGGGCCACAACATCGGCCGGAGTGAAGCGCGCCAGTCGCCGCAGAATGGCGAGTTGCGTCATGAGTACATCGCCTTCACCACATGCGGCCAGCACGCGGCGCGACGCCTGCTCGGCCAGCGCCATGGTTTCATCGGCCAGCAGTGCGGTCATGGCTGTGGCAGGCTCGGCGGAGTTGCGCCCGGTTGCGGCCAACTTGCGCGCGCGCAGCAGCGCCGATTCCAGCGCATAGACGTGGCTGATCATGTCGGCCAGGTCGCTGACAATTTCCTGCTGGTCTTCGAGACCGGTTAGGAAGCGCTGGCTGGCCACGCCCGCGGCGAAGAGCGTTGTTTTCCTGGTCTTGGATAGAATTTCTGCTTCACGGGTCAGCGGCTCGCCAGAGCTTGCCCCACCGTCGAGCGAAGGCGGCTCCGTCACCTCGTCCATCACGCGCTTGATGGCCGCGAGCAGCGGTAGCTTGCCGCTTAGGGCGCGCTTCATCATCCAGCCAGTGACGATGAGCCGGTTGATCTCGTTGGTGCCTTCAAAGATGCGATTGATGCGGGCATCGCGATAGGTGCGTTCCGCGGGATACTCCTCGGTGTAGCCGTAGCCGCCCATGGTGGCAATCAGTTCGTCGGCCACCAGCGTAAGCATCTCCGATCCGTAGATCTTGAGGATCGAACACTCGACCGCGTATTCCTCGATGTTGCGCGCAGCGTCAACGCGCTGTTCGGGATTCTCCGCAGTAAGTTTTGCCAAGCGCGCATCGATCAGGCCCGCGGTGCGGTAGGCCATGCTCTCAGCCGCATAAAGTTGCGTCGCGGAAGCAGAAATCTTGCGCTGGATCAGCCCGAATTCCGCGATCGCCTTGCCGAAGGCGTGGCGCTCCTTGGCGTAGCGGATCATGGCCGCGAGCGCATGCCGCGCGCCGCCGATGCAGGCCACGCCCAGCTTGAAGCGGCCCACGTTCAGCACGTTGAAGGCGATGTGGTGACCCTTGCCGGCTTCGCCGAGGAGATTTTCTTTGGGAATTTTGCAGTCCTGCAACACCAGCGGGCAGGTGGACGAGCCGCGGATTCCCAGCTTGTGCTCTTCTGCGCCTACGGTCAGACCCGACGTGCCGCGTTCGATCAAAAATGCGGAGAATTTTTCGCCGTCAATCTTGGCAAAGACCGTGTACAGGTCCGCGATGCCGCCATTGGTGAGCCACTGCTTCTCGCCGTTCAGGATGTAGTGTGCGCCGTCGGGCGAAAGCGTGGCGCGGGTGCGAATGTTCATGGCGTCGGAACCGGAGCTGGCTTCCGAAAGCCCATACGCCCCGATCCACTCGCAGGTGGCGAGCTTCGGCAGGCAGCGTTGCTTCTGGGCCTCAGTCCCATACCAAACCAAAGGCAGGGTCGCGATGCCGATGTGCGCGCCGAACGCAGTGGAGAAACTGGCCAGCACCGAGATATGGTCGGTGATGAGCATCGAGCTCACCTTATCCAATCCCATGCCGCCGTATTCTTCGGGAATGTCGACGGCGGTGAATCCTAATTCAGCGGCCTTGCGCAGCAACGCGACCATTGCGCCGGGCTCTTTGGCCTCGATTGAAGCGACGCGGGGCAGAATCTCTTCGCGCGCGAAACGAGCCGCTGTGGCCGCGATCTGACGCTGCTCCTCGTTCAGGTCTTCGGGAGTAAAAATCTCGGCGGGAGTGCGGGATTCGAGCAGGAAACTGCCGCCGGTAGCGGCAGCGATAGGGGTTGCGTCGATTGTGGGCATCGTCTTCAGCAGCCTCCTGGCACCAGGGAGCGAAGGGCCAGCATCATGATAGATGCTGGAACCGGCACAAAAGGTCAATTGTCGTCACGAGCCGCGCGCCTATGCCAGAGCGATGCACGGCGTCGCGGCAGAGACTGGCGCCTGGGCCCGGACAATTTCCATCACTTTCGCGGGCGTGGCCGCAACCGCATCGCCTTGCGCCAATTCTTCCGGCGAACCGTAGCCCCACGCGGCGGCCAAGCAACGAATGCCGTTGTTGTGCGCGGCCTCGATGTCGAAGCTGCGGTCACCCACCATCCAGGCCGATGCACTGTCGATGGCGTGCCGGCTGAGGATGAGCGCCAGCAGATCACTCTTGCTGTGACTCGCGTATTCGATCCTGTCGCCGTAGATGGCGTGGAAATATTGCGCGATGCCGAAGCTCTCCAGGATGCGCACGGCAAAGTGCTCGTGCTTCGAGGTGCAGACGTAAAGCGGAAAGCCGTCGCGGTGCAACTCGGCCAGAAGCTCGGCCACGCCCGGATACACCGAGTTGTTGCTCCAGCCCACGCGGTCGTAACAGGCGCGGTAGTCGCGGGCAAGGACCGCGTGATCTTCCGCGCTGCCGTGCGGCAATAACTCCGCGGCCCACTGCTCGACGGGCGGTCCGATGAAGCGGTCGAGGGGGCCGTAGCCGCTCATCTTGCGTGCTTCCAGGACTTCGCGCAGACAGCCGAGGATGCCGGGTTTCGAATCGGTCAGGGTTCCGTCCAGGTCAAAGATAAGCGCGGGCAACGATCGCGACATACTTCAAGTTTCGCACGCGCGTTTTGCGCGAAACTCGCCGCGGCGCGCCAGCCGCTGCCCCGATCTCTCTTAGCGAGTCGATTCAAATAGGAACCAGGCACGCCGCTCTGCCTCATCGATCCAGACTTCAATCAGGCTGGTGGTTGCGTAGTCGTTCGCGTCCGCCGCCACTTCGTGCGCCTTGCGCAGGCTCTGCGCCAGCGCCTTGTTGTCGGCCGCCAGCTCCTCCAGCATGCCGTGCGGCGGCACAAACTCGTAGTCGTTGTCGGCAATGCGTTGCAGCCGCGCAATATGACCGATGGAGCGAATGGTCTCTCCGCCGATTTTGCGCACCCGTTCCGCAATATCGTCGGTGGCCTTGAAGATCTGGTCAGCCTGCTCGTCGAGCAGCAGATGGTAATCGCGGAAGTGCGGGCCGCTCATGTGCCAATGAAAATTCTTCGTTTTCAGGTAGAGGGCGAAGAAATCCGCCAGCAACGGATTCAGCGCGCTCGACAGGGTCTTCACCTGCTCCGGGCTGAATCCATCGCGGCTGTCGGTTTTGGCCGCTTCTTTGGCCGCTTCGGATCGATGGGTCGTTTGGGTCGACATAAAACCTCCATGCGGGGGCGCGGAATGTGGATTCTTCAGAATCCGCTGGGGGAAGGACGCCCCGCGTTTGTCGCGTACCGATAGGATGCTACGCCACCAGCCGAAGTTTCGCCGCGTGCGCTCGCCGAGCGTCAAAAACTGTTGAAATTGACGCCAAAAAAAGAATACCGCCCGTAATCTGGCCGCGCCTCATTCCGCGACGCCGTCGTTGATCTGGCGCAGTCCATGCGCAGCGCGCCGCTGTCGTTGAACACCAGGCCGTAGGATGGTACGGGCGTCTCATTACTGCTCGTAGATCGTCGCGCCGATGTTGGACACGGAGTCGCCGAACCATGCTACGACAGAGTAGTAAGCTGTGTCCTTCGGCGCGGTTCCGAAGGTTTGGCTGTCGTTTGTGATTGCGCGGGGCAATGTGTCGCCTTGGACGCGCATGCCAATCAGCAAGTAGCCGTCCGTGTGGTTACCCCCAAAGGCGCTGATGAAATACCCCGCGTTGCCCAGGTTGAACGCCTGGCTCACGACGTCCTGCGGCGTGGCGACAACCGTCTGCGCCTCGTAAACAGTCGTGGTGTCTCCTTGCCATCCGTACGAGATCAGAATCACCTGCCCTGAGGCATCATCGAAGGTTGCGGCGGTCACGATCCGGCTTTCCGCGCCGTCGGCGGCAACGGTCGCCTGCACCTGGTCCTGGGCAACTTCTTCGAGCCGATAGTCGAACTGCCCCGGAGGCACCGTCGCCACCCATGAGGCCGCCATATCTTTGCAGAGCCCCTCGTCCAGGTCAATCGAGGTGATCACCACGTTCGGAGTAGAGACCGACTGCAGCCACGATGCCCACGAGGTGCCATTAGTGTAAAAGTCCTGCTGGTAGTACATTGCGAAGCCGTTCATGGTCGGAGGCAGCCACAGGATGCTGAAAGGCCAGTCGCAACCTCCCCCTCCCATTACCAGGGGGGTACCTAAAGCATGCGCATACGAGTACTCGTTAGCTCCCAGGTCGTTCCCATCGCCTCCGTCACTGGGAGGCCACGGAATCGTCACCTGCTGCCAAAGCAGGTAGCGCACGTCTCCGATGGCCGGCGCGCGCGCGCCCGCGGTCAGCGTGGCGGCATTGCTGGTGACGGATCCCGAAGAATTGCTTACCGTTACCTGGAAAGTGGATCCGCTGTCAGTGAGCGCGACAAGAGGCGTCGTGTAAGAGGAGTCTGTCGCGCCCGGTATCGCTTGCCCGTTCCGGCTCCATTGATAGCTGAGCGGCTGGGTTCCCGTCGCGCTAACCGTAAACGCAGCCGCGCGGTTGATGGGCACGATCTGGCTTGCCGGCTGTGTGCCGATGGCGGGTGACTGCGTAGGCGGGGCGCCCGATCCGGAGCCCAGCTCAGAATTGGAACCGCAGCCGGCCAGCAGAGCTGCGGCACAGAGTAGCGGTGCTGCCCTGCGAAAAAACCGGTTCGCGGTGGCGGAGATCGGCACAAAGGCCTCTTATCCAGTGGACGCTTAAATCGATCTTACGGCGGTAGCCCTAGCCGCCGCAATAATCGCTGCGTCAGCTAGACCTTCACCGCCGGATGCGCCGCGTAGTGCAGCAACACCGCGACCGCGCAGCTCACCAACCGCGTTTCCGCAGAATCCGCACGGCTGGTAAGGATGGTGGGCACCCGTGCGCCGAGCACAATGCCGGCCAGTTGCGCGCCGCCCAGGTATTCGAGCTGCTTGGCCAGCATGTTTCCGCTCTCGAGATCCGGAACCACCAGAATGTCGGCCTGGCCGGTGACCGGGGAAACCAGCTTCTTGATGGCAGCCGCTTTCTCGCTCACCGCAGTGTCGAAGGCCAGCGGCCCGTCGAGGATGCCGCCGGTGATCTGGCCGCGATCGGCCATCTTGCACAGCGCGGCTGCGTCGAGTGTGGACTTGATTTTGGGATTTACGGTCTCAATGGCCGAAAGCAGCGCCACCTTGGGCTCGGGAATGCCCAGTGCATGCGCCAGGTCGATGGCGTTCTGCACGATGTCGATCTTGTCTTCAAGCTCGGGAGTGATGTTGATGGCCGCGTCGGTAATGAGCAGGGTGCGGGCGTAGGCCGGGGTATCCATGATGAACACGTGCGAGATGCGCCGCGCCGTGCGCAGGCCGGTATCACGCTGCATGGCCGGCTTCAAAAGCTCGTCGGTGTGCAGACTGCCCTTCATCAACGCCAGCGCATTGCCCGCGCGGCAAATGACCACGGCCGCGGTAGCCGCCTGGGCCTCGGTTTCGGCTTCTACGATGGGGAACTTGCTGATGTCGACGCCCATCTTTGCGGCCAGCGCCTTCATCCTGACCTCGGGGCCGATGAGCGTGGGCTCAATGAGACCGGCGGCAGCCGCTTCCACAGTGCCCTTCAGTGCCACATCGCTTAAGGGCCAAACCACGGCCGTGGTAATGGCGGGCAAAGCTTTGCAGCGCTCGATGAACTTGTGAAACACGTGATAATCCGGGGGATGCCCCACCAATGGATCAACGGCAACGGATTCAGCCAGCGTGGCAAGATCGCTCATGAATTGCTTCTCCTCCCCGGCGGGTGCGCTTGCCGGGCATCTCACGAGTATTGTCGCGTGGCAGCCGTCATGGGCATGTGCCTTAGGTCACACTACGGGCATGCGTCTCTGCATGCGGTATTACCGCGACACCGTACCTCGCCGGCGCCGACCGGGCGCAGGCGTCTTTTTCAGCATGCGCCCCGTCCCACTTTTGAAGTGCATTTTGGGGCCTGAACGCCGCAAACGACGCGGCCAAACTCTCGTTGACGCTCGAAAACGCCGAGCCTATACTCTGGGATACCGGGCGTCCCCCCCGCCAGTCTGGCCGGCGGCATCTCTTCGATGCTAAGTCACATGAAAAAGGAGAGTCTTGATGAAAAGACTCCTCGCTATCCCCTCCTGTGCCCTGCTACTGTGCGCGATGTTGCCCGGGCAATCGACGTCTACATCCGGCATTACGCAAATCAACAATATCGGCAACGCCATTACCGGGAAGAAAAAAAACGCTCAGCAGGATCCGAATGCAGTAGTGGACCTGAGCAATGTGGACAAGGATAAAATCGCCCGCATCGAGCAGATGCCCGAAGTGCAGGATGCCATCCAGCAGGAATGGGATGAGTTGCGCAAGAACGATATGCAGCTGGCCTATGGCATCAACCTGACTGAGAACTGGGGCATGGCGCAGGACACCATTGCCGACGACTCATTCGACCGGCAAAGGCTCTACGTCAACCCGGTGATCCAGAGCTACGTGAATCACGTGGGACAGCGGCTGGTTCCCAGGAATTCCGGCAATGTGTATACCTTCCGCGTGCTTTACGATCCCATCCCCAAGGCTCTGACGCTCTCGACCGGAACCATCTACATCTCTACCGGCCTGCTTTCCATGCTCGACACGGAAGGCGAACTGAGCTACGTGCTGGCGCACGAGATCGCGCACCTGGAGCTGCGGCAAGCCTACCTGCGCATTCGCGACAAGCACATTGAGATGGAGCTGGCGAAAGAGAAGGCGGAGAAGGAGAAAATCGTCACCGACGTGGGCTCCATGGTGATGGGCGCCGGATTGGGCGGTGCGCTGATTCCGCTGCGGATGGGTTCCCTGCTCGGCGGTAGCGCGGGATTGGCCACGGGGATGGAAGTAGGCCACTACTTCATCCATCCGCAACTGGAGCCGGTGATCTGGGGCACTAAAGAAGAAGACGATGCCGACGACATGGCGATGCACCTGATGCTGGAACAGGGATACGATCCGCGCCAGATCGAGCACCTGTTCACTACGCTCAATCAGGTGGTGACGGCTGACTCGCGCATGGGCCTGGGATTCATGGGCTCAGCGCCGCGCGTGAAGGGGCGCGAGGCTCACCTGAATGCGCTGTTGAACGGCCAACTGAAGGCGGAAGTCGAGCTGCGCGTGAAGGGCAAAGGCTTCAATCCCGATGATCCCGATTTCACACCCATGGTGGCTTCGGTGCGCCGCGACAACGGCATCCTGGCCATGGATTACGATCTGTTCGCGGTGGCGAAGAGAAACCTGGAAAGCGCAGTTTCGCAGCGGCCCGACGATGCCTCGGCTCATTTCTATCTGGCCAAGCTGGAGCGGCTGACCGCGCGCACACCCGGAGAGCGGCAGGATGCGATCAGTCATCTGACCACAGCTCTCAAGCTGGATTCCGACCGCGGCGCTATTCCGGCAGCGCACATGGAATACGCGGTGGCGCTGATCGAAGAGGGCGATCCCGCGAACAAGGATCAGATTACAAGCGAATTGAAGGCTTATGTGGCGCTTTCGGAGCGCGATCACGCGGTATTGCCGGCCAACATGCAGCTGATCTACGACTACATGAGCGCGGCCGGAGACTCCAGGTGGTTTCTGCCGCCGCAATGGTACGGCGCGCAGTTGACCAACAACCCAGGCTTCACGACTACAGCACCGGAAGCGGTGATTCGCAAGGCATCGATGCTGGAGGGCCCGACACTGTCCGCGCCCTCAGCTCCGGCTACAACGCCTGCCCCCGCCGCACACGGCAAGGGCAAGCCAGCGAAACCAGCAACAGCACAGGTGAAGCCGCCGTCAGCCAAGGCCAACACGCCGGCGTCGAACTAGAGTCTTGCGTCAGTCTCCCCGGTCCCCAAAAGCGAGGGACCGGGGGTGAGGGCCTAACTCCGCTAACTCCGCTGCCCTTCTGCGTTACCCTGATCTCTTATGGGTCGCATCCGCATTCTTCCTGACCAGGTCGCGAATCAGATCGCCGCGGGCGAAGTGGTTGACCGTCCAGCCTCCGTGGTGAAGGAGCTGTTGGAGAATGCGCTGGACGCCGGCGCCACGCGTATCAAGGTGGAAGTCGAAGGCGGCGGACGCAAGCTGATTCGCGTCGTCGACGACGGACAGGGCATGAGCCGTGACGACGCGTTGCTGGCTTTTGAGCGCCACGCTACTTCCAAGCTGCGCACCGCCGACGATCTGCTCTCCATTGCGACATTGGGCTTCCGCGGCGAGGCACTGCCCTCCATCGCATCGGTAGCGCGCGTGACGCTAGACACGGCAACCGGGTCCTGCGCGGACGGCGAATCTTCTGGAGCAGGGACTCGGGTTGAAATCGCCGGCGGCAAGATTCATCGCGTGGAGGATGCGGCCCTGCCCCGCGGAACCACGATCGCCGTTTCCGATCTCTTCTTCAATACGCCGGCGCGGCGCAAATTTCTGCGCGCGGAATCGACTGAGCTGGCACACGTGACGGCGCTGGTGACGCATTACGCGCTGGCCCATCCCGAGAAGCACTTCGAGCTGGTTTCGGCGAGCCACACCATCGTCTCCGCGCCGCCGGTGACGCGTACCGCCGAGCGCATCTATCAGATCTTTGGCAAGGAAACGCTAGGCCAACTGCTGCCCCTGGCCGCCGAAGCACCTTTGGCGCACGTCGGCTTGCCGGAACCTCCTCCGTGGAGAAGAAGTCCGGAGGACGCGCCACGCCTGCCCGGCACGTTGCGGCTCAGCGGCTTTTATTCCAAGCCCGAATTGCAAAAGCTGAATCGCAATTCGATCTACATCTTCGTGAACAAGCGCCTCATTCGCGACCGGCTGCTGCTGCACGCGATCACGGAGGCCTATCGCAACGTGATTCCGCCGACCAGTTTCCCGGTGGTGCTTTTGTTTCTGGAGATGCCGCCGGAAGAGGTCGATGTGAACGTGCATCCGGCGAAGACTGAGGTTCGCTTCCGCCAGCAGAGTCTCGTCCACGATTTTGTGCGCGACAGCTTGCGCACGGCGCTCATCAAGGCGCGGCCCGCGGCAGGATTCCTGGCTGCGCTCGACTCCCAGCCTTCGGCCAGCCCATCGCTCATGCCTCCGGCAATTTCACCGATCCCAGGCCCTCCCGGCGATGCCGCGCCGCTGCTCCCACCCGATTCCGATCCAGAGGTCTTTGCAGGCGGCCACGCCGGCGCCGAGTCCTTCCAACTGACGCCGGCAATGCCCACTCCGATTCCCGGCAAATTGCCGTTTACGAGCCAAGGCGCAATCGAAGGGCAACGCTTCGAGATGGGCAGCTTCGACCACGAGGCATGGGGCGAAGCGGCGAAAACGCTGTTCCCGCAAGCACTGGTTCCCGGCGCCGAATCGTGCAGCCCTGGCCCCAACGGATCAGAAACTTACGCCCAAAACCCCGAGAATGCAGCGGCGTGGGTTGAAGCTGAGCAGGCGGCCAGCAGCCTGAACCGGCTGGGCTCGCTGAAACCCCTCGGACAGTTGCGCGAATCGTTCATTCTGGCCGCCGGCGAGGACGGCTTATGGATCATCGATCAGCACGTTGCACACGAACGGGTGCTTTTTGAGAAGATCCTGCGCGACCGCCAGGTGGAACAGGTGCAGCGCCAGCGCCTGCTGATGCCCTTGCTGGTGGAGCTGAAGCCCGAGCAGATGGTGGTGTTCGCGCGCATTGCTGAGGAGCTCGAAACCAACGGTTTTGAGGTGGAACCCTTTGGGCCACAGACACTTGCCGTAAAAGCGGCTCCGGTGGGACTGGAGGGCGCCGAGCTGGAGCGGACGCTGAGCGAAGTCATCGAACAATCCGCCGCCGACTCCGATGAACCCCTTCCGAATGAATCACTTAACCGGCTGCGCTCACGGATTGCCGCCTCTATTGCCTGCCATTCTGCCATCAAGGTGAATACCGCTCTTGATCAAAAACGTATAGAATGGTTATTGTTAGAGCTTGCGAAGACCGATCACCCAACCAGTTGCCCGCATGGACGTCCCATAGCTTTGCTGTATTCATGGAAGGAAATTCTGCGGGCCTTCCACCGTCTTTAGGATCCCTGGAAGGCGGTCGGTTGCTCTCAGGAGCGCCGGCAGGTGATTTCGCCAGCTTGGAAGTGAGGTTTTTCTTTGACAGCAGAACAACTGGAAGCATCGCGCGCCGAAAGGATGCGCCAGAACGGTGTCGGGACTCTCACATTTGAGGATGCCCGGACGTGGATCGAGGAGACGGGATTGTGCCTGTTCCTCCCACGGAAGCAGTTTGCCACCTTCGTCGCTCCTTCATTTGTTGAAGCTGTAGCCGGTGAACGCAGCCCGGCTCCCGCCGCCAAAATAGTCACCCTGGCCGAGGACTTGCTGGTTCGCCTGGAAACCGAAGGCGTTGCCGTGCGCCTGAATTTGCAAGGACAGCCCGGCGAGCAGCCGGATTTTGTCGTGGCCAGCTGGGTTCTGCCTTACGTCTACGCCCTGCGCGGCGACCGCGACTGGCGGCGCAGCCCGCAACTGACCGGGTCGCGCGCGGTTTCTCAGCTCGCCATCCAGGCCTACAAGCATCTTGAAACCGGTGACGCCACCATCCCGCGGTTGAAGCATGCGCTGGGCCGGGAAGTGTCGGAATCGGCGGTTCTGCGCGCCATCACCGAACTCTGGCAGCAACTGCGCATCATCCCTGTGATCTCTGCGCCCGGCAGCACGCCGCAATGGCAACTGCTGCGCGTGCGTTACCAGAAGGCCATCGCCGAGGGCGCATCCACGTCGCAGGTGACCGCGATTTCGGTGCTGGCTTCCATTTATCTGCAGGCCGTAATCGCTGCCAGCATGGAAGAGGTAGAACTGTTCCTTGCCCCGCTGACGGCACGCAGCAAGGTGCGCGAAGTGCTGCGCGGATTGGTTGCTACGCGGCAGGTGCACACGATTTCCATGGGGCACGCACCCCAATTTTACGTGGCGGGAACACTGCCCGAGTTCACGCCTCCCTCCTCGCTTTACGGCGGTTCCTACTCGAGTTCGTCCATGCCGGCTTCGGCGCAATTCCTGCGCTCTTATGAGCGGGAGTTCGAAGTGCACGAGCCGTCTGCGGCGGTATCGCATGTCGCGCCAGCCGCTGCATCAGTCCCTGCTCCAATCCCAACGCGCAAGCCGGCGGAGATCGCGCCCCGGATCGCCGCCGAGGCCGAGGAGAAGAAGCCTTCAACCACGCGGCCGCATTTCAGCCGCAAGCCGGCTCACACCCGGAATCGCAAGCCTGCGTCAACCTCCTCGAAGGGCCGCGTGGCTCGCGGTGCGTCGCGGAGCAACGGCGCGCGCTCCAATAGCGGTTCCCGCCATGCAGCGCCGGTGCGCTGGGCACGCGGTACAGCGAAAAACGGAAATGGCAACGGCCATAGCAAGCAGAATGGCTCCCGTGCAAACGGCGCCAACGGCTTGCACAAGTCCAAGCCGGCCGCGGCACGGAGCCTGAGCAACGGGCACGCAGCCAACGGCAAGCCGGCGGCAAAGTCTTCGGCACGGCCGGTTTCACGGCGCACCGCGGTTGCCAGACCAGCAGTGACCAGAAAAGATGTGCGCACAGACGCACGCTCGCGTCGCAAGCCAGCACTGTCCGCATCCACAAAAGCGGGTAACAGCGCGCGCTACGGATTCACCGCTCCCTCCAGGCAGCGGTCGAAGAAGCGTGGATAAACGGAAACGCGGATGAGCGCGGAAGAAAACCGCAACCTGACCATCAATCCAGGGCCGAGAGTTATTGTCGCCATCGACGGACCCGCGGGCGCGGGAAAAAGCACCATTGCCCGCCAACTGGCCCGGCATTTCGGCCTGCTCAACCTGGAAACCGGGGCCATGTACCGTGCCTTCGCCCTGAAGGCCCTTCGGGCGGGACTGCCTTTGGAGGAGAGTAGTGGGTTAGAGAGACTGGCCGCGGAAACCTCAATCCGCATCGAGTCCGGCGAAGAAGAAAATCGCGTCTTGCTCGACGATGAGGACGTGACCGGACTCATCCGCAATCCCTTAGTGACGGAAGCGGCATCGCGCGTAAGCGTCTTTCCCAGGATTCGCGCCTGGATGGTGCGCCTGCAGCAGCAGTTGGGCGCTCAAGGCGGCGTGGTGATGGAGGGCCGCGACATTGGGACGGTGGTTTTCCCCCATGCCGAGGTCAAGATCTTCCTGGATGCAGCGCCGGAAGTGCGCGGCCTGCGCCGCTATGATCAACTGGGCCAACTGGGTGGGCAAGAGTCCGCGGCAACTCCGCCGCCGGACGAGATCATCCGCGATTTGCGCGTCCGCGACGAGCGCGACCGCAACCGGGTCGATTCGCCGCTGAAACCCGCGCAGGATTCGGTGCTTCTGGACTCGACCCACCTCACGCTCGACCAGGCTGTGGCAGAAGCCGTGAACATCGTGGCCGGCAAACTGCGCTCGGCGGGGATCTCGTCCTGACGTTGCGCGGGATTCGTCCCGCAAATACTCCGCACCGTTGCAGTCGATCTTTTCCCGCCTTTATCCAGACTTTTACGGATTGTGGAGTAGGATGGTCTCAATATTCTCGATCTTCCGACGGGAGGAAGTGCACAAGATGACCACCCATTGCCCCGCATGTGGATCGAGGAATCTGCGCCCATCTCAACTCCAACGCAAAGATCTGGTCTATCTCCTTGCCCTTCGTGCTCCCGTGCGTTGCCGCTACTGCCGCGAGCGTTTCTACGTCAGCATTTTCAGCATCCTCAAAGTACGGCGTGACGCCGCTGCGCGCGATGCCCGCTATAAAAACAAAGTGCGCACACCGGAGGCTGTGCTTTCAGACCAGCACAGCCAGGACGATCAGCGTTGACGCGGGGCGCGACAGGATTCCCGACCTCCGCCGCGCGCCTCATCCAACAGCGCAGCCCCGCAATGCAGGCTCATCTCCGCTCGAGTTCCCGTTCCCAGGCGCAATGCTATAGGCTTTGAATATGGAATTGACTTGCAGCCGCTGTCACCAGACTGTGCAGGACGGGAATTGCTTTTGCCCCAACTGCGGGCTGCCGCAGCTTGTCTATTCCGCCGAGAACTCTGGCAACGCCGGACATGGCGAACGCTGGGGCGAGGCCGTGCGCGACGCGAACTCGGTTGATTGGAATTCGGCCCTAAGGTCGACCCTTCCCCTGGCGATTCCGGCCGGAATCCTCTGCTCCATGCTTTCCCCGGTGAGCATCCTTGGCCTGCTCCTGATGGGCGCGGCCGCTGCATGGGTGGTAGCGCTTTACATGCGCAGCCACCGGCCCACGTGGATCACCGTTGGCGCCGGCGCGCGCATTGGCTTTGTCACAGGAGTGGTGGGAAGCTGGACGGCCGCCGCCGTGAGTGGGCTGTCTCTTTATGCCATGCGCTTCTGGATGCACCAGGGCAGTGCCTTCGACGACTTCTGGCAGAGTCTTGTGACTCAGTGGCAAGCGCAAGTGACAGCTACCGGGGCTGACGCGCAGAACATTGCCGCATTCAAGGCCATCCTGGTCTCTCCGGAAGGGCGTGCCGGCCTGATCCTCGTTGCGATCGTTTTCCTGATGGGCACTCTGGTGCTCTTTGCCATCGCGGGGGGCGCTCTTGGCGCACGCATGCTCACCCGTACCCGCCGCACGGAAAACTAATCTCACTTCCTGGCAATCCAATACACCGTTTGCTCTTCCTCCAGCTCCCTAGCTCCCAGTCTTTCTGCGATCATCGGAGAAAGCGCTTCTCCGCTTACGGCATTTTCGGAGGTCGATCAAGAATGAGGGAAATCGTCACGTTTGTCTTCGGGCTGGCTTTGCTGGGCAATGCGGCTCTTTTTGTGCCCCAGGCCATTGCGGTGTGGCGCAAGAAAAGCGATGAGGGCATTTCGCTGGTCACCTTCGGCGGCTTTTGCATCCTGCAGGTGATCGGGGTGGTGCATGGCATCTACGAGCACGACAACTCCCTCATCGTCGGTCTCGGCGCCAGCTTCTTGACCTGCGGAACCGTCACCTTCCTTACGGTCGTCTACCGCGTCCGGCGCTTGCGAGCCGCGACGGCCGCCTGACGCTCCGAGCAATTGCGCGACGGGCCCTGGCTCCCGGAAATCCCCGGGCGTTTCCCGCTGAACATTAATTTGTGACCCCTGTCACATCCCATGTTCTGCAAAGGGGGTACGACAGGGGAATGCAATCCAGCGTATACTTCTCTTCCACGGCAATGGCCCCCGACGATCACGGGGGTCACGCGGCATATCCCTGGCTGAGGCCCATGGAGGAACCGATGAAGATCACCGACACCGTTGACCAGGTGCTCAAGAACAAGGCCTTCAACAAAATCCTGCCCATTTCTCCCGAGCAGACCGTACACGACGCCTTGTCGCTGATGGCCGAGTACGATGTTGGCGCCCTGATGGTGATGTCGGGAACGGAGCTGGTCGGCATCCTGTCGGAGCGCGATTACGCGCGCAAGGGCATTCTGCAGGGCCACGCCTCAAGAGACACCAAAGTCGGCGAGATCATGACCAGCCCGGTGATCTCCGTAACGCCGCAACACACAGTGGACGATTGCATGAACATGATGACCCAGGGCCACTTCCGCCATCTGCCCGTGCTCGATGGCGACAGAGTGGTGGGCGTCATCTCCATCGGCGACATGGTGAAGTGGGTGATCAGCGGCCAGGAGCACGCCATCCAGGCGCTCGAGGGCTACATCATGGGCGCGTACCCGGGATAAGGCCGAGCCCTCACTGCAATCGCGTTGCTACCCTAGGAAGATTCCCGCAATCGAGGCGGAGATCAGATTCGCCATGGTTCCAGCCAACATGGCGCGCACGCCCAGCTTTGCCAGGTCGTTGCGGCGCTCGGGCACCAGCGCGCCGATGCCTCCGATCTGCATGCCGATCGATCCCAGATTGGCGAATCCGCAAAGCGCAAACGTGGCAATGGTGAAGGAGCGCGGCATCAGCGTCGCCTTCTGCGCGCCCAGACCGATGTAGGCGATGACCTCGTTGAGCGCCATGCGCGTGCCCAGCAGGTTGCCGATGGCCATGCAGTCGTGCCACGGCACGCCGATGAGCCACGCCACGGGCGCGAACGCGAAGCCCAGGATTTGCCCGAGCGAGCCGGGAACCCAGTGCGTGTACGGCATACCATGCACCCAGCTCAACATCATGTCGAGTAGCGCCACCAGCGCCAGAAAACTCACCAGCATGATGCCGACGTTCATGGCCAGTTTGCCGCCGTCGATGGTGCCGCGGGCGATGGCGCCGATGAAGTTTTCGTCGGCGTGCAGCTCGTCCTTGGGGATCACGACCTTGCCTTCGGTGGCCGGCACTTCGGTTTCGGGCACCAGCATCTTGGCCATCAGGATGGTTCCCGGCGAGGTCATGATGACGGCCGAAAGCAGGTGGCGCGCCTCCACGCCCTGCGAAATGTACATGGCCATAATCCCACCCGACACGTGCGCCATGCCGCTGGTCATGATGGTCATCAGCTCGCTGCGCGTGGCCTTCGACAGGAACGGCCGGATGGTGAGCGGCGCTTCGGTCTGCCCCATGAAGATGGAGGCCGCAACGTTCATGCTTTCCGCGCCCGAGATACGCATGGTCTTGAGCATGATCCACGCCATCACGCGAATGATTTTCTGCATCACCCCGATGTGATAGAGCACCGCGAAGAACGCGGAGATAAAGATGATGGTGGGCAGAACCTGAAAGGCGAAGATCGCGCCCTTGTTGGGTCCCAGCAGATTGCCGAAGGCGCCGGAGTTGGGCAGCCCAAGTTCACCGAATAGGATCTTGGTTCCGGCAAAGGTGGCCGAAAGCATATTGGTGACCACGCCGCCCGCCCATGACATGGCATCGCGCCCCAGGCCAAAGCGCAGCACCAGGAAGGCAAACGTGATCTGCAATCCCAGGCCCCAGAAAATGGTGCGCCAGCGAATGCGCTTGCGATCGGTAGAAAACAGCCACGCGGCCAGTAGAACGGCCAGAATTCCCAACACTCCGGTGAATCGTGCCAATGCAGTTGCCTCCCGCAGAAACAATCGTCAGTTGTCAGTGATCAGTAGTCAGTTGCAACACCGCTACGCGGGTCTCTCTTGCGTCCCTAATCACCGATTCCCAAATCAGAAGATGGAAAATGATAACCGATCCGCTTCACGG
Source organism: uncultured Acidobacteriota bacterium (assembly GCA_963729915.1). Taxonomy (GTDB): domain Bacteria; phylum Acidobacteriota; class Terriglobia; order Terriglobales; family Acidobacteriaceae; genus Telmatobacter. Next base: position 345,779 of record CAVSQE010000003.1, read on the forward strand.
ATGAACCAGACCTTGTTTCAGACTTTCAAACGAAAAGCCTGAAATGCGAGCCAATCGGACTTCCTCTGACCACTGATCACTGACCACTGTTCTTCAGATACTTCTCTGCTGCCTCGCGTGTAAACGCGCGTTCCACCAACGCGACTGCTTCGGGCGGGGTCTTGGAGAAGTGAATCGCCGCTTTGAGGATCCCCACAGGCTCGGCCAGCATCTCCGCGTTGGTCGCGTAGATGGTTGCGAAAAGCTGGCCGCGTTCCACGCACGCGCCGCGCCGCGCATGGAAGAGGATGCCTGCGTGCGGATCAACCGGCTCGCCGGCCTTCTCGCGACCGGCGCCGGTGCGCTGCACGGCCCAGCCCAGCGCCGTGGTATCCATCTCGGCCACGTAGCCGCTCTCCCACGCGTCCACCTTCAAAGTCGCACCCGGCTTGTGGAACGACTCCATATTGTCGAAGACAGAGACATCGCCGCCTTGCGCGTCGACCATCTTCATAAAGGCAGCAAGTCCGGCGCCGTCGGTGAGCGCCGCTTCAGCCAGCGAGTAACCGGCCTCGGGCGTTGCCGCCTTGCCGCCCAGATGGATCATCCATCCGGCAAGGATGAGCGAAAGCTCGCGCAGGTCTTCACTCCACGCGGGCCGCGCACCGCGCAACAACTCCACGCACTCCACCAGCTCGATCCAGTTGCCGGCCGCGCGTCCCAGTGGCTGGCTCATGTCGGTCAGCAGCGCCACGGTCTCAGTGCCGGCGGACTCGGCCGTGGCCACCATCAGCGCCGCCAGAAACTCCGTGTCTTCCATCTTGCGCAGAAACGCGCCGGAGCCGGTCTTCACGTCGAGCACCAGGCCGTTCAACCCCGCGGCTAACTTCTTGCTCAATATCGACGCGCAGATCAGGCCCGGGTTTTCGACTGTACCTGTGCGGTCGCGCAGCGCATAGAGCTTGCGGTCGGCGGGCGCCAACTGGTCGGTCTGGCCGATGATGGAAGCGCCACACTTTCGAATCACGGCCTCGAATTCGTCCAGCGTGAGCGCGGTGCGGTAGCCGGGAATCGCCTCCAGCTTGTCGAGCGTGCCGCCGGTGTGGCCCAGCGCGCGCCCGCTGATCATGGGCACGGCCACGCCGCACGCCGCCGCCAGCGGCGCCACCAGAAAACTGGTCTTGTCGCCCACCCCGCCCGAGGAATGCTTGTCGACCGTACGCTTGCCGAGGTTGGCGGGCGCAAACTTGACGCCCGAGTCGCGCATGGCCAGCGTGAGCGCGCGCGTCTCATCGAGCGACAGCCCGCGAATCCACGCGGCCATCAGCCACGCCGCGAGTTGGTCCACGGGAATGGAGCCATCGGCCGCGCCACCAGCCACAAATTGAATTTCGCGTTCGTTGAGCACGCCGCCGTCGCGCTTTTTACGGAGAATGTCGATCATGTGCAGCGGTGAAATGGTGTCCGATTGCATGGTTTTCGCCCTGGAGTGCAAGGCAATAAGAATAACGCATAAGGCCCGCCGCGGTGCGACGCGACACGCTGGTTCCGGATCACTTCATGCTTGACATTGCTCCGCGCATTTCCCTAGCATTCCTTCTACACGATGCAACTTCGCGATGCGCTTTTGGCGTGGAGCGGAGACTTTGAGAGGTTCCCCACCTTCCAATGCGCATCTTGTTCTAAGTCTGTCCGAACCCGCAACTCGGGTATGCCGCTCGAGACCTCATGGTGCCAAAACAGATGAAGGGAGATGTGCAATGATCTGTACCGCCTGTGGAAAGACAAGCGCCGATGGCTCCGCGTTCTGCGAGCACTGCGGAGCCAGAATGAATGCTCAACCAGCGTCCATCCCGGGAACGGCTGCGCTAGGCCCGGCTCCCGCGGCCATCACTCCGCCCGCGGCTCCTCAGATTGTGCCCATGGCGAGTGCGCTGATCGCTTCAATGTCAATGGGCGAGAAAATTTCCGGCGGGGGCGCGATTGCTGCTGTAATCAGCTTCTTCCTGCCCTGGGTATCCATAGCGATACTAGGGACAAGCGCCAACGGATTCGACCTGGGCAAGACCGACGGAGCCACGTATCTCATCCTTCTGCTCGCCATCGCCGCAGGCGCGCTCTGCTACCTTTCCAGCAAGGCGACGGCTTCGCGGAAACTGATGATCGCTGGCTACCTGGTGCTGATCGGCGCGCTTTGCGGCCCGGCAATCCTCCTGTCTTTAGTCTTCGTGTCCCAGCTTTCATCCGTGGCAGGATTCGGCCTGTGGCTGCTCGCGCTCGGCTATACCGCCATTGCGTCGGGCGGGCTGATGACGATCCGAAGCTTCAGCAGCAGGACGTATTGAGCCGGGAGAGAAGGCGCGGCTCTTGGCGTTTTGTGCCTACGCTGTCTGTTGCGTTGCCGGAAGCCGCAGCTGCTGCGGAGTGCGCGGCCGCGGTCACATACCGCTGTAGAACACTTTGAGCCATGCGTTTCCGGGATTCGCCAAGGCGTAAGATGTTCGCAACAATCCTTTGCGAAACGGAGAACGTCATGGCCTTCCGCACTTTATTCCTCAGCCGGCTGCTTGGACTCTTTTTCCTGATTTGCGGCCTGGCGATGCTGCTTCACAAACAGGTCTATACGGCTGCGCTCGTCACGGTTGTGTACGACCCATTGGCCATACGATGGATCGCGTTGATCATTGTGCTCGCGGGACTGGCGATGGTTCTCGCGCACAATATGTGGTCAAAGCCCCTGGTCACAATCATCGTGACTCTGTTGGGCTTGCTGACACTCATCAAGGGTATTGCCTATTTGTTTCTGCCGGCGAGGTGGCTGGAGGGATTCTTCCAGGCAGTGCTCAACTGCGGAGCGTACGTGTATTTGGCGACGGCATTTTTGCTGGTGCTGGGCGCGTACCTGACCTACGAGGGCTTCCGGTCAAAGCCGGCATAGGGCGCTATTTCAATTTCATCTCGAAGCCCAGCGGCAGCACTTCGCTGAAGGGCATGATCCGCGTGCCTTCTTTGGTGGGGAATGCGACGGGCGCGTCGGGCAGGATGAACTCGGCCAACACCTGCCGGCAGGCGCCGCACGGCGGACTGGGCAGTCCGTTGAGATTGGCAACAGCCACGGCTTCGATGCGAATCTCCGGCCCGAATTGGGAAATGGCCCGCACCAGCGCCGCGCGTTCGGCGCAAATGGTGAGCCCGTAGCTCACATTTTCCACGTTGGTTCCGGTCACGATTTCGCCGTTGGTGAGCCGTAGCGCTGCTCCGACTCGAAACTTGGAATACGGCGAATAAGAGTTCTGCGCGGCCTGCTCGGCGAGCTTGAGCAGAGGTTCGAGCGCCGCCTGGGTCTGGTTCGTCATAGTGGATGCCCCGATCCTCAAGATGGGGCGAAGATTAGAGGCTAATCCATTTACCTCTGGATGTATACATGGGAGGAGCAGGGGCCAAGCCACCCCATCGAGCAAAAATCGCTCGCTGGGGACCCCGGCAGAGACCGAGGGACCAAGGGACCAAGAGGAGTGGTCTGATGCAATTGAGGAGATTGAGCAGTTGCCGATTCAACTGCCGGGAACGCGCTCTGCTGCCGTGGCTGTTTCTGGGCGGGATGGCGATCGTGGTTCTCGTCGGCGTGCGCGGAAAGGCGAGTGCAGCCGCACCGCAGCAGACCGCGCCAGCGGCGGCCACCTCTTCTGCTCCAGTCTTCGATGTTGCCGCCATCCATCGTCACATCCCCGAGCCGCATGAACACAACTCCATTTGGAGTTCGCCTGCAGACGGCAACTTCAAAGCCGAAAACCTATCCCTCGTCGAGCTGATTCACTGGGCCTATGACATGCCCGAGACGCGGATTCTCGGCGCGACTGCGTGGGCCAACTCAACCTACTTCGACATCGATGCCAAAGCCGACTCCTCGGTTGACCAGCAATTGCACAATCTCGCCTCCGACGCCGGCCGTAAGCAGAAAGAGAAGATGGTGCAGGCGCTCCTCGCCGACCGCTTTAAGCTCGTCACGCACACTGAAACGCGTGAACTGCCCATCTACACCCTTGTGGTCGCAAAAGGCGGACCAAGGCTCGGCGTCCTGCAGGACAGCGGAACATCCATCAATCGGGGAAGTGACCGCATCGAAGTCCAGACATCGAACAGCGTCTCCACCCTGGCCGAACAGCTATCGATGATTGTTGGCCGCGACGTCGTGGACAAAACCGGCATCGCCGGCCGCTACAATCTCAAGCTCCAGTGGACTCCAGACGACGCCGCTGCTGATTCCGGCCCTTCGCTTTTCACCGCTCTCGAAGAGCAGTTGGGTCTGAAGCTGGAGCCGGCCAAAGGCCCGGTGCAGGTTCTCGTCATCGACCACGTGGAAATGCCTTCGGCAAATTAGCGTTTCCTGATCTCTGATCTCTTGTCCCTTGTTCCCTCGTTCCCTGCCGGGGCCCCCGGCGAGCGGTCTGTGTTCGCTGGGGTGGCTTGTTCCCTGCCTTTCTCAAGTTGTGCGCCGACCTTCCGATAAGGCTCTTGAGTGCCCGCGCCTGGGGTGCGAACCCTGCCGGACAGACGAATGGGAGCCATGGACGATCTGACAAGGGAGTTCCTGATCGAGAGCCAGGAGGGGCTGGACCGCATGGAGCGGTGCCTGACCGAACTGGAAGAGCGTCCGCAGGATAAAGAGCTCCTGGCCAAGATTTTCCGCTCCGTGCACACCATCAAGGGCACTACGGGGTTTCTCGGCTTCAAGCGCCTGGAAAAGCTGGCGCACGCTGGCGAAAATCTGCTCGGCCTGCTGCGTGACGGCAAATTGACCGCCGGCGCTACCGTGATCACGGTGCTGCTGCACCTGCTGGACGGGTTGCGCGATCTGCTGAAGACGATTGAAGCCGCGGGCTGCGAAGGCGACGGAGACGGAGACGACGCCGCGTTGATTGCGCAGTTCGAAAGACTGCAAGCTCCAGCGCCGCCTCGCAGAGGCCGCGGCTCCCGGGGCGCACGCCCCGCGCGCAAAGCCGCAGTCAAGGCCGAGGCCGCTGCCGCAGTGCCAGAGCCGGCTGTCGCAGAGGCCGCCCGCGCCACCGCCGCACCTTCTACCGCCGTCCAAATTCCAGCGCCGGAGCCCGTGGAAGCTGCTGCCGACGCCGCGGCGTTCACGCCCGCTGAAGCCGCCAAGGCGCGGGCGCAGGGAGCCGCTTCGGAAAGTACGTTGCGCGTGGACGTGACCCTGCTGAACCGCATGATGAATCTGGTGGGCGAGCTGGTGCTCACCCGCAACCAGGTGCTGCAGGCCACGACCGCAGTTCCCAACATGACGCTGCTCTCGCGCCGCCTCGACATGGTCACGGCCGATCTCCGTGAATCCGTGATGAAGGCTCGCATGCAGCCCGTCTCCAACGTCTTCTCCAAGATGCCGCGCATGGTCCGCGATCTGACGCATGTGCTGGGCCGCCGCGTGCGTCTGCAGATGGAGGGCCAGGAGACGGAACTCGACAAGAGCCTGCTCGAAGCCATCAAGGACCCGCTGACGCACGCGGTACGCAATGCGCTCGATCACGGCATTGAGCCGTCCGACCGGCGCGAAGCCGCGGGCAAGGATCCCGAGGGCACATTGACGCTGCGCGCTGCCCATGAGGGCAGCCACGTGATCATCGAAGTCTGTGACGATGGCGCCGGCATTGCGGTCGAAGAAGATTCGCAGTAAGGCCATCGAGCGCGGGCTGGTGTCGCCGGAGCGCGCGGCGCAGCTGGGCGAGCGCGATCTGCTGCAGCTCATCTTCCTGCCCGGTTTCTCCACCGCAGCCGAGATTACCAAGGTGAGCGGGCGCGGCGTGGGCATGGACGTAGTTCGCACCAACGTGGAAAAAATCGGCGGCAAAGTGGAGATCGATTCGCGCTTGGGCAAGGGCACCACGTTGCGCATGCGCATTCCGCTCACGCTGGCCATTATTCCCGCGCTCATCGTGCGTAGCATCAGCCAGAGTTTCGCGCTGCCGCAGGGCGCGCTTTCTGAGCTGGTGCACATTCCACGCGAGCGCGCCGCCACGGCCATCGAATGGATGGAAGGCGCGCCGCTTTACCGGCTGCGTGGCCGTCTGCTTCCGCTGGTTTTTCTGGACCAGCTGCTGATGCCGGGCCACGAGTGCAAACTCTCTACCGATCGCGACAACTTCATCGCCGTGCTCGACGCCGATGGCCGCCGTTTCGGTTTGATCGTCAACTCGCTCGCCGATCCCGAAGAGATCGTGGTGAAGCCGTTGAGCGCGGTGCTCAAGGATATCGGAATATTTTCCGGCGCCACGGTTCTGGGCAATGCCGATCTCGCCCTCATTCTCGATCCCGGAGCGATCGCTATCAAGACGGGTGTAACCATGAGCGACGAGGAGGAATCCGCGCAAGCCGCGGAAGGGGAGAGCGAAGCCGCGCGCATGCGCTATCTGCTGGTGGAAGTGGTGGGGCGTCGGGCTGCGGTGCCGCTGGCCGACGTGCTGCGCATCGAGCAGCTTCCACTTTCGCGGATCGAATACATCGGCTACCGGCCGGTGCTCAATTTCGAAGGCCAACTGTTGCCGGTCGAGGACTCGGGCGGCGTTCTCGCCGCGGTGCAGGACAATCCCCAACGCAAGGTAGTGATCGTGGTTTGCCGCGACGGCAATCGCCAAGTGGGCATCGCGGTTTCACACGTGCTCGACGTAACCTCCGGAAGCAATCTTTTCGAGTCCGGGACGGGAACGCGCACGGAGGGAGTCACGCTGCTGAAGGATCACGTGACCAGCGTGGTAGATCTGGGCGGCGTGCCGCCGCTGCCCGTTCTTGAAGGCGCGCCTGAGAGCTGGCAGCCGGCAGCGGAGGCTTCGGGATGAGCACGGAGATAAGCGCAAGGCATCGCGGACAAAAAGATGAAGCGCTGGTGGAAGTGTGCTCGGTGTGCGTAGGCACGACACTGTTCGGCATCCCTATCCAGCACATTCTTGAGATTGTGGGCTCGACCCGCCCGCAGCCCATTCCGTTGGCGCCGGGTTTTGTGGGCGGCCTGATTCACTATCGCGGCGACGTGCTCACCACCGTGAGCCTGCGTTCTCTGCTCGATCTTCCGCACGTCAACCGCCTGCAGCACATCCTGGTTCTGGAGAGCGCGGGAGGATGCTTCGGACTGCTGGTGGACTCGGTGGGCGAGGTGCTCGCCGTCTCCGAGGCCGACTACGAGCCCAATCCCTCGATTCTCAACGAGCGCCGCCGGGCGCTGCTGGACGGCGCGTACAAGCTCAAAGACGGCCTGCTCGTCATGCTCGATCCCGAGCGGCTCGACCCCGCACAGCTTCACCCGGCGCATCCGGGTGCAGCCGCGGCGGCTTAGAGATTGCCGCACGCACTTATGCCAGGAGGAACAACATGCGCGCATTGATCGTCGACGACTCGCGCTTCGTAAGGGGCTACTTGCGAGGCATGCTCGAGGAACGCGGGATCGCGTGCGACGAGGCTGCCGACGGCCGCGCTGGGCTGGAACTGCTGCGCGGCGACTTGAGCTTCGACCTGGCGCTGGTGGATTGGAACATGCCGGTGATGAATGGCCTGGAAATGCTACGCCGGCTGCGCGCCGATGGCTACCGCGACCTGAAGGTGATGATTGTGACCACCGAGGCCGAGAACGAATCCATCGTGCGCGCCCTCGAGGCCGGCGCCGACGAGTATCTGATGAAGCCCTTCGATGACGAGGCCCTGAACGAAAAACTGGCCATGCTTGGCCTGGTGGGAGCTTGAAAGATGACGAGGTCTGAAGGATGATGGTCACCTGCCACGTGGCTGCGCCGCCCGCCGAAGTTTCCAGGTTTGCGCGGATGGCGGTTTAGCCATGGAACAAACCCTGGGCCCCGAGTACGGCTACCTCCGCCAACTCGTCTTCGACGTGTCGCATAACGTCCTCGACGCCTCGCGCGACTACCTCTTCGACACCCGTCTCACCAAGGTTCTGCGCAACCAGGGCATGACGCGCCTCGAAGAACTGGTGCGCAAACTGCGCGCCAGGAGAAATCCTGCGCTGGAGCGCGAGGTCGCCGAGGCCATGACCATCAACGAGACCAGCTTCTTCCGCGATATGCGCCCCTTCGATCTGCTGCGCCAGGAGTTGCTGTCCAAACTCATCGAGGCGCGCCGCATGCACCGCACGCTCCGCATGTGGAGCGCCGCCTGCGCCACCGGCCAGGAGGCCTTCAGCCTGGCCATGATGCTGCTCGAGCACTTTCCCATGCTGGCGGGGTGGAATTTCGCCATCGAAGGCACCGACATCTCAAATGAAGTAGTCCAGCGAGCCAAGGCAGGCCGCTATCATCGCATCGAGATGAACCGCGGTTTGCCCGCGCGCTACGTGGTCCGCTACTTTGACCGCGCAGGCGAAGACTGGATCGTCAAACCCGAGGTCCGCAAGCTCTGCCATTTCCGCCAGGCCAATCTCTGCGGTACATCGCTGCCGTTCAACCGCGCCACCGATGGCTTCGATGTGATTTTTCTGCGCAACGTCATGCTTTACTTCGATCTGCCCACGCGTCGCACGCTTCTCGCCGGCATACACCGCCTGCTCCCTCCCGACGGCATTCTTTTCCTCGGTTCCAGCGAGCAGCCCACCGACATGTCTCTGTGGAAGCCCGTCGTCGCCGGCGGCACCTGCTACTACCGTCCGCGTGAGTCCCGCTAGGGTCGACATGTGCCGAGTAAACTGCGTAAGGGGTACAAGGGGTGCGCAGTTGACGATCAATCGCCGCAGTTTTCTATTCAGCCTTGGCGCATCAGCAGCGCTACCGGCATTGGCGCCAGCGGGCCAGGGCGTGCAGTCCGCGGCAAACCCAGGGGAGCCGAGAGCGCGTGTGGATCTCAACGGAACCTGGAAACGGCAGGTGCAGCAAGCGCATTACGACTTTATCTCCGTGCCTTCATCCAATCGGCCCATCGGGCAATCCGTTCTGAAGCGCGAGTTCACGTTGCCCAAGCTTGCACCGGGTACGCGTGCCTTTGCGCATTTCGAGGCGATTACTTATTACGGCCGGGTATCGGTCAATGGCGTTGCCCTGGGCGCGATGGGGCCGTATACGCCTTACGAATTTGAATTCACCCCGCACGCGAAGGAAGGCGCGAATTCAGTTTCGCTCGACCTGGCTGATCTTGTACCGTTCGCTGACGGCTCGGGAACGGACGCGATTGCGCTCGGCGTGAATCCCGGCTGGGAGGCTTCCAGCGGAATCATTCGCGATGTCTATGTGGAGATGCGTCCCGCGACATTCATTGACAATGTACGCCTGAAATACGAGCTGACCGGGGATTTCGCGGAGGCGCGATGCGCGGCGCAGGTCATGACTTCAAGCACTGCGCCGGCCAATACTGAGGTGACGCTGCGCCTTACGCGCGATCAAGTCGAAGCGGCGCACGCGACGCAGACGGTGAAGCTGCCGGCTGGCGCCGGGTCGGCGGAGTTGAACTTCCAGGTTGAGAATCCGGCGCTATGGTCGCCGTCCACTCCAAATCTCTATCGTCTTGAAGCGTCGCTCAAGTCGGGCGATGCCGTCGATACCTGGGTTTGCCGCACAGGATTTCGCGAGTTCAAGGCTGCCGGCCACGAGCTCCACCTGAATGGGGAGCGCTGCGTTCTGCACGGAGTGTGCCGCCATGACATGTGGAAGGACCAGGGTTTTACACTGACGCGCGCGCAGCAGCGCCAGGACATGCGGATGATCAAGGAACTCGGCTGCAATTTCGTGCGCCTGGTTCACTATCCGCACGACCGGCACATTGTGGAGTTTGCCGATGAAATGGGCCTGATGTTGAGCGAAGAGCCGGGATATTGGCAGGTGGACTTCCACTCCATACCGCGCGGCGAATTGGAACTTGGCTACGAAATCCTGGAGCGCACCATCCGGCGCGATTGGAACTCACCCAGCGTGGTGGCGTGGATGCTGGCCAATGAATGTTCTCTCACGATGGAATTCCTAAGGGAAGGCAAGCGGCGATGCAACGCGATCGACCCGCTCGGCCGGCTCGTCTCATCCGCAAACGATCGCAACGCGGAGATCTCCAAGCCTCTCTTTGAAGCGGCGGGCATGGACTTCTTCGATCGGCACCTTTACACGTTCAATGTGGCCGAATTTGAAAAGGAAGCGGACCTCTATGGTCCCAACAAGCCGCTCACATTTACTGAGTGGGGCGGCAGGGCAATCGGGCAGGGACTGCCCGAAATGCAGGACACCGTGAACATGATCATGAAGCTGGAGAAAGAAGGAAAGGTGGCGGGGACGTCGTTCTGGTCGTGGCAGGATTTGAGGCAATACACGCGCGACGATGCGGAGATGCACGACGGCATTCTCGAGTCCGGCGTGGTGACGGAATCACGCGCGCCGCGGCCTGAAGTATACATGGAGTTGAAACGGCTGTTTGAAGGCCGCCCACAGTTTGCGCCCGTCGAGCCCAGGCCGGCGATTCTTCCGCTGCGCCGGATTCCGTGGGCGAAGCGCAGCACGCTCTCGCCCGTTCCGCTTGATATGGCACTAACCGCGAACGCCGGAGCGTGGAAGGCGTTTGAAGAAGCGATGGAAAAATTCTGGCCCACGGTGCGCGCCGGGGATCAGTGGGCGCGGACGGGATCGAAATTCGAACTATGGCGGCAAAGCGCAGAAGGCGAGATCAAGCTGGCGGGCGCGCCGTTTCGTCCGGCACTGGTGGAGGGGCACGTTCGGCCACTCGTCGCCGGCAGCGGGTTCGATCTCGAGATTCCGATTGGGCAGCGCTGCACGCGGCTCCATGTCCTGGGAAGCATCTCTTTGCCGTTGGGATATCCCATGATCGGGAAAGCGGGAGAAGTGGCTGCGACCTGCGAGGTCCTCACTACCAGTGGGAAGGCGACTGAGATTCCGTTGCGCTGGGGATTTGAACTGGTACAGGGCAACATGATTCACGATGGCACGCGCATTCTGCCGGTTGCATCGGAAACTCAGGCGGCAATCGAGTACATCAAGGATGCGGCGCGCGAGCAGTATCAGATCCTGCTCTACTCCACGCCGCGATGGGAAGCGGAAATGATTGCGTCGCTGCGATGCAAGGTCGCGGACGAGCGGAATTGGATTGCGATCTTCGCGATCACGGCGGAACGAGAATAGCCGGCAGCGTGGCTGTTCGCGCTACTCCGCGGATTCAGTGACGGCGCCTGCTCCTGTCGTTCGCGCCATCCAGGCTAGAGCCGTAGTAGTATGCTGACTAGTCTTCCCGCGCGCAACGCCTTCATGGCTGCATGCGGAGAAAAGAAGCGAGATGAAAACCCTGGAACGGTTCAAAGTTGCGCCGGGATCCAAAGTAAAACTCAAGAAGATCGATCCCGCCTTCACGGATGGCCACAAGAGCCACAAGTCCGCGGCCAGGGAGATCGCCGACGATCAGCAGAAACTCCGCGAGCTCCAGGACCTGCTCTACGCGGAGCACAGCCATTCCCTTCTCATCTGCCTGCAGGCCCTGGATACCGGCGGCAAAGATGGCGTGATTAACCACGTGCTGGGCGCGATGAACCCGCAGGGTTGCCGCGTGGCGGCATTCAAGCAACCCTCCGCCCTGGAAACTGCCCACGATTTTTTGTGGCGCGCGCACAAGGCCGCGCCTGCCCGCGGCGAAGTGGTCATCTTCAACCGCTCACATTACGAAGATGTTCTGGTGGTTCGCGTGCACAATCTTGTGCCGAAAGCGATCTGGTCCCAGCGTTACGACGAGATCAACAACTTCGAGCAAAACCTGGCCGCGAACGGCACGCAGATTCTCAAATTCTTCCTGCACATCTCCAAGGAAGCGCAACTGAAGCGTTTCAAGGAGCGCCTCGACGACCCCAGCAAGCAATGGAAGATCAGCGAGGCCGACTACAAGGAACGCGGCTTCTGGGACGATTACACCGCCGCCTACGAAGAAACACTCTCCCAGTGCAGCACCAAGCATGCGCCGTGGTTCATCATCCCCGCCGACCACAAATGGTTTCGCAACCTGGCCATCGCGCGCATCGTCGTGGAGCATCTGGAATCGCTGCACATGCAGTATCCCAAGCCAACGGTGGATCTGAAGTGCATCCGGCGCGAGTACCACGCCGCGGCAAAAGACGCGTAGCCCTCAGCGCAGGCGCTGCCATGGCGAAGCGACAAAGCGACGGCCATCCCAATGGAAGGAGCGGCGGGTGATGGCAATTTCCGACAGAATCGGCTGATCGTTCTCATCATAGTTGGTGGCTTCACGTGTCTGTTCGAGCGTGTTGAGCGAGGTCGGCAAAAAGGTACTCTCCTGGAAAGTTCCAATGGCCCCCGGCGGGAACGCATGGACGACGTCTTCTCGATCCAAAACTTGCTTGAATCGGGTGCCAACGATCTGCAGTACGCGGGTATGTTGCTCAATATAGCCCGTGCCACGTCCTCGGCAGTCATGGTGCAGAAGCAGGTCGTATTGCTCCCTGGACGTGAGGCTGACGAGTTGGACATTCGCAGAGTCGTCGTAGTGACAGTCCATTCCCTCATGGTCGCGCAGATGCCAGTGATTATCGCTTCTTTCCAGTAGAAGAATGGGCGCACCCAATATTGACGAGCAAGGCAAAGCGAGAACATTGAGCGAAGTGCCAGGACGCGAATTGAGGTAGAACCAGCGAAAGCCAATGATATCGCTGGAGGAGTAATAATCTACGATCTCAGGCGGAAGGTCCAGCTGCTCCAGAAGCTGTTTCAGTTCGGTGCCCGTCGATGTCCTAAGGCTATTTCCAACCTCGCGGGCCATAGGGGCTTGCGCAAGAACGCTCGCAGGCAGCCAGAGGAAGAGTAGAAAGATTGCAATGCCACGCATGGCGGAAGCTTACCACCAATCCTGCAGCCACTCCGTAACTCTGATATACCAATCTTCGACTACAACGGGACGTTTTGGCCCGTTGGTCGCCCACCCGGAAGTTATGTTTCGGCAAACACCTGCCGTGCAGTTCACTGCCGGCCCGCTAACTCGCCTCTTCCCCGCCCAGCAGCCGCTCGACCTCGTCGTGCAGCCGCGCTGTGATGTCGGCCTCGCTGTCCTCGGGTTTGAAGCGGATGGCCTCGCCCACGTGCACCTCGAGAATGCCGGAGCGGAACCAGCGGCGGCGGCCGGTTTTCATCTCGCCCAGGCCGCGGATCGCGGTGGGCACCACAGGCACGCCGCATTGTTTGGCGAGCAGCCCGATGCCGGGCCGGAAGCGCGCCAGTTGGCCTTCGGAGCGCGTGCCCTCGGGAAAGACCATGACGCTGTAGCCGCGATCCATGGCCTTGCCGGCGTGGGCAAAGCTCAACTGGAAATCGCGCTGGCGCGGCAGAGGAAAGACGTTATAGAACGCCGTCACCAGCCAGTAGGCAGGAGGGCCGAGCAGCCAGATGCCCTTGTGTCCCGGCGGCCAATCGGGGTTGCGCCAGTGCCGGTAGTCGTCGAGCATGTCGCCGGCCATGGCCGCGGCGATGTGGCGGCGCAATGGGCCAGCGAGCGCATATTGAATCAACGGGCCGTCGTAGGCCGAAACGTGGTTGCCCACAATCAGCAGCGGCCCCGGCGGCAACGGCTGGGCGGGTCCCACGACGCGCGGTGCGGCCAGTATCCACGTGAGCGGACGCTGGATGACCTCAAGAAAAGTCACGCGCAGCCATTGGAACGGCTTCCACCACGGCCACTCGGGATAGACAAAATGGACGCGCGGTGCGGCAGGAATCACACTCTGTTGCTGCCCCGCTCCCTTGCTCCCTTGCTCTGTCGCCCCGTCGCTTTCTGTCTTCTCGGTCCCTTGGTCCCTTGGTTCCTTGGTCCCTGTTTCCACTCCACCCACCAATTTGCGCAACTCGCCCAGCGTGTGCACGTCTTCGAGCAGTCCGTTGCCCTGCACGATGCCCACCCGCTCCTCGATGGCTGCGGAAAGTTGCACGCGGCCCAGGCTGTCGAGATGCAGGTCTTCTGTCAGGCGCAGTTCGTCGCCCACGCCGGGATGGGCCTCGCCGGTGATTTGCGCGATGAGTGCGAGCAGCCAATCGGAAGAGGGTCCGAATTCACCTTCATGCTTGCCTAGCCCGGCGTTGCTGGTGGTCGCTGCTGCAGCCTGGATCCGGGCCAGCCATGCGGCCACGGGCTTGCGCCGCACTTTGCCGGTGGAGGTGCGGGGCAGATCGGGTTCCGGCCATAAGACCCATCTACTAATGCGCTGGAACTCGGCCAGCCGGGTGTTGGCGCGTTCGATCGCCGCCGCAACCTGACATCCGGACCCGCGGCAAGCCAGTACGGCGCACGGCTCCGGGCCGGTGGGAGTCTCCATGGCGACAACCGCGCAGGCAGCGATCTCCGGCTGCTCCTCGATGGCCGCTTCAATGTCCTCTGGATGGATGTTGAGCCCCGCCGCGGTGACGATCACCTCGCTCTTGCGCCCCAAAAAGCGCAGCTCGCCCGATTCTTGCCGCTCTGCAATGTCACCGGTTGCCAACCATTCGTCCTGGCGCGGGCGGAGTTCGCCGCCCTGCCAGGTGGCGCCGGAGATCATGGGGCCGCGCACGAGCACCTCGCCGTCGGGAGCGAGCTTGACTTCACGCCCGGCGAGCGGCTTGCCGATGGTGCCCTTGGCGACGTGAAAGGGGTGGTTGAGCGTGATGAGCGCGGTGGTCTCGGTCATTCCGTAGCCCTGCACCAGCACGAATCCGAGCGCGTTCCAGAATTGCTCAAGCGGACCGGGCAGCGCACCGCCGCCGGAGACGAAGGCCCAGAACTTGAAACCGAACTCGCGATGCACGGCAAGGAAACGCCACCAGCGGCGCCAGGAGCTGAGGGTTTGCGAGCGGGCGGCACGTTCGGCCAGGCTGGGATGGGCCGCTTCCAGATGGGCTTTGAGGAGAGCCAGGACGCGAGGCACGGCAGCCAGAACGGAGATGCGCTCAGTGCGGATGAGTTCGATGATGTGCGGAGCGGCAAGCCGGCTTTCGAAGTGCAGCTCAGCCCTGAAGATAGGCGGGACCCACAGCCCCATGGTCTGGCCGAAGACGTGGCTCAGAGGAAGCGTGTGCAGAATGCGCAGGGGATGAACGATCCGCTCGTAGCGCATGTACGGCTGGGCGCCGTCTTCGATGGGACCCACGCTGGACAGCACATTGCCGTGGGTCAGGACCACGCCTTTAGGTTCGCCGGTAGTGCCGGAAGTAAAGAGAACCTGCAGCGGCGTGTCCGCCGACAGGCCGGAGACTGCGCCCATCTCCGCGTCGGGAAGATGGTTGAGCCAGTCCTCGAAGGCCAGCGTGGGGAAGGCAAGCGGGGGGAAAGCGAGGGTGGGGTAAGCAGGCACCGGAACCTCGGGCCCGGTGTGCGCCGCGGCCAGCTTAGCCAGCAGAAGCGCGTCACCGACGGCCAATTTGGGGCGAACATCCGCGGCTACGCGCGCGGCAAAGTCGGCGCTTCCGGCGGCGTCGAGAGGAACGGCCAGCACCCCGCGCAACAGGCAGCCGTGGAAAGCGGCGATCCACTCGGCGCTGTTGTCAGCCCAAAGCAGGACGCGGTCACCCTGGACGATGCCCTGCGCGGCCAGGAACGCGGCAACACGGCCGGCGAGGCCCGCCAGATCTCCATACGTAGTAACGTGGCGCCGGTTCCCCCGATAGTGCACCACTGCGATCTCGCGGTCGAAGCGGCGAAAGTCGTCGATCAGTGTTGCGAGATGGTCGCGCATGAATTTTTTCCGGCAAGAACATGGTACGCGAAGAGGGCGGAACAACGGCGGACATTACACCCCGTTGAATGGTCGCAAACCGGGTGACTTAAATCACATCCCTTACCTGTCTGCGTCGTACACTAAGGACATTCAGGTTCCCCATGAAACGACTTCTCATTGGCACTTCCGTTCTGATCACTTTGGCTCTGATGGTCTGGGGTTACTACCAGGCCATTTATGTTGCGCCCAACGACGCGAGGCAAGGCGAACTCTTTCGTATCTTCTACTACCACGTGCCGTCGGCGTCGGTGGCATTTGCGTTTTTCGCGGTCAGCCTGGTGGGATCGATCGGATATCTGGCTTCGCGGCACACGCACGCCGGACGTGCACAGATCTTCGATGCCTGGGCGCTGGCCGGGGCTGAAGTCGGGGTGGTGTTCTGCACCGTAGTACTGATCACGGGACCGATCTGGGGCCGCCGCGCCTGGGGCATGTGGTGGACTTGGGACGCGCGCCTGACGACCACCCTGGTCCTGTGGCTTATCTATGTGAGCTACTTGCTCTTGCGGCGCTTTGCCGCGGGCCCGCAGATGCAGACTGTAGCCGCAGTTCTCAACATCTTCGGCGCACTCGACATTCCCATCGTGTATTTCTCCACGCATTTCCAGAAAGTGATTCCCACCCAGCACCCCGCGCCGGTCTTTGGCGGGGGGGCCGACTCGGGGATGGACCCGTCGATGCTGGGCGCTTTCTTGTGGAACATGCTGGCGTGGTTTGCGTGGGGAGTGCTGATCCTGGCGTTGCGTTATCGTGTCGAGCGGCAGCAACAGAAGATCGCCGCCGCGGAAGCTCAGCGCGCTTTAGAGGCCTGAGTTGCGCCCGGACTTGCTGAAACCCGATTCGCTCGAGAAATGAGGAGATCTATGAAAAAGCTCGCCAACGGACTGATCTTCGCCGTCCCCCTCGCTCTCCTAGTCTGGACGTTTCACCTGATCCTCTCCGCCCCTCCGGCAGACTGGAATCAGAGTTTGACGCCCGCCCAGCTCGATGCGGCCGCGGCTTTGCGCGACCACCTCTATATGCGGGCGGCCTACACGGTCACCTGGGCCATCCAGCTTGGCTATCTGGCGTGGGTAGGCATGAAGTGGCGCACGCAAAAGCAGGAAGCAGAGCGTGCCAGCGTCTCCAATCTCACGGGCAAATCCCCTTCGCGTTGAGAGCTTTAGCAGCCTATACACGCGTGCATTTTGACGCGCTTTCGGCAGAATTCCCACTCTTGAACCGGGGAAACATCCTCCCGCAATAGCACTTTAGGCGCAACATTACGGTTTAGTTGTATTGGATATTCCCGGCGATCCACCGATGATTCCCATGTGGGCAGTTATTGGATGCTGCCCCAGGGAAACCCGCGATGCATGACATCATCATTGCTCTGGCCTTCATCGGTATGATTGTTGCCCCCGCCATCGTAGCCGCAAAAAGCTCTGAAGCAAGGGACGACCGCGACTAAAGCCGAGCCTCACCCGTTCCTCTACGCGCCATTCCTCAGGTCCGCGGATTTTGCCTCATGCCGCGAGTGGGCCGAACATCCAAGCCATCCGAAACACCCCGCAATCCAGCCTGAAAATTGCCCTCCGTTCTCCTACCCGGTAAACTGTGGGATCGGGGGGCGTGTCATGTTGGTAGTGATGAAGGCGCAGGCGACGCAGGGAGAGATCCAGGCGGTCTGCGACCATATTGAACAGTTGGGCTTCCGTCCCCATCCGTTGCCCGGGGCGCAACGGACCGCGATCGGCATCACCGGCAATCAGGGCGAGGTGAACCGCGGGAATCTGGAATCGCTCTCCGGCGTCGCGGAAGTCATCCGCGTATCCAAAGCCTACAAACTCGCCAGCCGCGATGTGAAAGAAGAAGACACGGTGGTGCGTTTTGCCACCGGCGCGAGCATTGGCGGCCGCGATTTGGCCGTGATTGCAGGCCCGTGCTCCATTGAGAGCCGCGAGCAGGCCTTTGCCATTGCCGAACAGGTGGCCGCATCAGGCGCGCAGTTCTTCCGCGGCGGCGCGTACAAGCCGCGCACTTCGCCGTACGCGTTTCAGGGGCTGGGCCTGGAAGCATTGAAAATCATGGCCGAAGTCAGAGACAAGTTCGGGCTGCGCATCGTGACCGAGGCGCTCGATACCGAGACGCTCGATCTGGTGGCGGAGTGGGCCGACGTGATTCAGATCGGCGCGCGCAACATGCAGAACTTCTCGCTGCTTAAAAAGGCGGGACGGCTGCGCAAGCCGGTGCTGGTCAAGCGCGGCATGAGCGCCACGCTCGAAGAGTTCCTGATGGCCGCCGAGTACGTAATGAGCGAGGGCAACTACGAGGTGATCTTGTGCGAGCGCGGCGTGCGCACGTTCTCTGACCACGCCCGCAACACGCTGGACCTGAGCATTGTGCCCGCCTTGCAGCGCGTGAGCCATTTGCCCATCCTCGTCGATCCCAGCCACGGCACTGGCCGGCGCGACAGCGTGTTGCCCATGGCGCGGGCCGGGATTGCCGCGGGAGCCGACGGCCTGATCGTCGAGGTGCACAATCATCCCGAGAACGCGGTCTCCGACGGCCCGCAGTCGTTGTTCCCCGCGCAATTTGCCACCATGATGAACGAGATCGAACAGATTGCGCCGATCGTCGGCCGTAACCTCGCGCGAAACGCCATAGCGCAACGCGAAGAGGCACGACTTTAGTCGTGCCGTAAAGGGCATGAAAGATTGAGGGGCTTTAGCCCCTGAGGCATAATTCCAAGGTGAACCGTACGCACACTGCGAGAATTCGTCATTTCGTCCTTCTCGCCGCCTTGCTCCCCGTCACCGCCTGCCGGCCGCACGATTTTCCGCAATACCCGCCCAACTATCGCGAATACGTCTATGTGACGAATGGCGGCAGCGACACCGTAACCGTGCTGGACGTTGTGAATGTGCGCGTGGACCGCGAGCTTGCCGTGGGACCGCATCCCGTGGCCGTTGCCGCAAGCCCCACGCACAACGAAATCTATGTGGTGAACGCGGGCGCAGCAGGCGCGAACGGCTCCATTTCAGTGATCGACGCCGAGCACAACACCGTCGTGGCGACGATCGGCGTGCATCGACAGCCGCTTTCGATTGACCTCGACGCGGACGGCGCGCGCGCGTACGTCGCGAACTCCGGATCGAATTCGATCTCTGTCATCGACCTGAAGGCGCGGCGGGAGATTGCGCAGTTTGGCGCCGGCGAGCAGCCAGTAGCAGCGCGGCTCGCCGCCGACGGCAAGACGCTGGTGGTGGCGAATCAGGCAGGCAACTCCGTAACGCTGATGGATCCCGCGGACGGCCATGTGCGCGCGGTGTTTGGCAATTGTCCCGGCGCGGCCAGTCCCGTGATTCTGCCGGATTCTTCCAAAGCATTTGTCGCGTGCTCCGCCGGCCACCAGGTGATGGTGATTGCGCTGGCGAATTCCAAGGCCCGTCCCAATCAGCCTGATCAACTGGAAGCGCTGATGGATGTGGGCCGCGGACCTTCGGATCTCGCGCTCAAGCCCGATGGCGGCGAAATCTTTGTCTCGAATTCCCTTTCGGATTCAGTGAGCGAAATCTACAACACCACCGATGAAGTGGGCGACACCTATATGATCGGCGCCGATCCCGTTTTCGGCCTGGTTTCGCGCGACAACGCAATGCTGTATGTGGCCAACCAGCGCTCGCAGGAAGTCACCGTGTATTCCATCGACGACGGCAAGCGCGTTGGCTCAGCCCACGTGGGCGACGGACCGGCCGCCATGGCCTTGTCCGATGCCGGACATCTGCTGTTTGTGGTCGACCGCCGTTCGGGCGACGTGGCCGTGGTGCGCACCGCAAGCCCAAGCCAATCGTTATTCACCATGCTCCCTGCGGGCCGCGACCCCAATTCCATTGTGGACAAGGCGTTCAAAGTGGAATAGGGTAGCGAGCGATCGAGTCACCTTTGCCCCTGAGCACTGAACTTGAAGAAGGAATGCCGATAGACTCTACGGCGTGGTTCGTCGCGGACGACGCAACGCTTGTGCCGGGAGATTTCATCATGGCTTTCCACTCGGGTCCTTCCATTCCGCATCCCGATTTCGCGGGCTTCCCAGTCGCGTACCTGCCTGGGCCCTCGGATTCTCACGGCGATGGCGCGACAGCAGTCGCGAAGCCGAAGCGTCGTAAATCCCTGGAACCTCACTTCTGCGAACCTAGTGCGAATGGCGGGTTTGTCTTGTCCGATCCGGACGGACGCGTTTGGGGAACGACCCGAAGACGGAAGCGCGAGCTTCCGACAGGCTAGCGGAGGGCAGGATTTTCGGTCACAGTTTCACAGAAACGCACTGACTGTGAGCCTGTGTGGATTTTCTGCGTAAGCTGCTGATTTTTATTTACTTATTGGCTTCACAGTTTCACAACGCGTTTTTTCACGGCTTAATACGGCAGCCTCCAGGCTCCAACTCCTACCCTCCGGCTCGTGCCCGGGGGTGGGGGGTGGGGGGAGCCGGGGTACGGACCGGGGACATACCTGACAGATTGAACCGGGGCGCGGACGAATTGCCTTTCGCTGCGGGCAGCTCATGGAACCATTGTGCGCCGGACGGGGGGAAATGATCTGCAAAGGCGGGGAGGGTTTTTGAGCTGTGATTTCAGGGGGTTGCGGTGGGTCGGAAGGTTTGGGGGCTTGACGGGGTGGTGACAAGAAATGGGGAGTAGCAAGTGGCCAATAGCTTCAGGACCCTAGGTGCCGACGTTTGTGCTTCCCGGGTCTCAAAAGCGAGACCCGGGGCACCCCTTTTCGTGGTGAGTCGGCTTTCCTAAGACCCGGGCCGCCCGCCATTTTCGTAGGGTGCAATTCGCCCCGGTTAGGCCTGCTCGTCCAGCTGCTTAAGGGGCACGCCGTCTTGAGTCTTCCATGCAGTGAGTCCGTTGGCGCTGCCTCCGTGTATGACAACTGCTGCCGCTGATGGGCTCGAAAACTCTGCATCTCTGGCGAATTCCAAGAATCCGCCCTTTTCGACAAGCACTCCATCGGCGATGAGCTGTTTGCGCTGGGCTACAACGTACGGATAGCTCTCTGCGGATGGGCGCTCTTCCAGGACGGCCGTGGACCCCTGGAATATAACGAATCCGTTGGCAGTGCGAACGCCTCGAGCCAAGGCCCCTTTAATACGGCAGTAGAGCACCCCGCCAGGCTGGCTCTGTGCCGATGTTTGGGCGATTGGTGTCAGAATATC
This sequence comes from uncultured Acidobacteriota bacterium, assembly GCA_963729915.1. GTDB lineage: Bacteria > Acidobacteriota > Terriglobia > Terriglobales > Acidobacteriaceae > Telmatobacter. The sequence goes on from CAVSQE010000003.1 coordinate 366,703, forward strand.
GGAGCCGAGGACAGGGAGGAGCTGCCGAATTCGTTCCAGAAACACTTCCATGTCCTCGCGGTCAGACTCCGGGAGCTTTGCTCCCCCAGCCTGATTTTGGTCGAGCGTGAATCTCTTGACTTGGGCAGCTTCGGCGAGAAGGCGCGACTCTAGGTACCTGACGTGGGCCTTAGTCAGGTTCTCGTCCGTGCTTGTGAAAACGATGGCCGATACCCAGAATTCCTTCGTCTTATGCTGCTTGAGGCGGTCGCGAAGTACCTCAGCTTCGCCGATGTATGCGAGGGGCGAGTTGGTTTGAGGGTTAGTGCCGAGTAGGATGTAGACCCCGGCTCTTTCGAGTTCCTCACGAGCTAGCAGCTGTTCGATCTCGGTGCGCGGGGCAGCTAAGGCCTTCCCGGTCCAGTTGGAAATCTGAGCGGTGCGGAGACTCTTCGCGTCTCCACGAGGTAGAAAGAGCTTGATCGTTGCTGATGGCACGGGCCCTCCGCAGGCGTTCCAAAGCAAAGTCGTTCTATCGCTCAGTTTGAAGCCCGTCTGTTCAAATGCTCACGATACACCCTAACAACACCTGCTTCCAGATCGGCGAATGGCCGGGTTCTTTTGGAAGCAAACCCACCACCTCATGGGGTGCCCCGGGTCTCGCTTCTGAGACCCGGGAACGCACGATGTTCGTTTCCGGTTAACCGGTCCCTCCACACTCCTTCATCGAACCAATTCCCTGGCGGGCAAATGTCCTCCATGTTCCCGCCCCCAGGTGGTCCAGGACGATTCAATCTCCACCGTTCCCGCTACACCCGTGGCGTAGTGCCGGAAACTGGACCATCTCCAATCCTCCGGCTTCGCCACCAGCCCGCGCGCTACCGGGTTGCGATGCAAATACTTCAGTTTCTCCCTCTCCTTCTTCGCCGTCCACACATTGAAGTCGTGGTAATTGGCCAGCCAGAAGGGACGCTCGCGCCGTCGTACCGCAATCGAAAGTTTGAGCGCCTGAATGGCTTTGCCGAGGGTTGCCTTTGACGGCTCGTTGACGAGTAGATGCACGTGCTCCGGCATGACGACATAACCTATAACGGCCCACTCGTATCTTTTCCGAATCCGCTCCAGCGCCGACTCAAACAGGTCGCGACCGACGGCGCTACCAAGATAGGCGCGCCTTCCGTAACAACTGAAGGTGACAAAATGCAGCTGTCGCGTATGTTGGAAACGGCGAAGTCCGGAGGGCATTTGAACCCAGCATACGCCGGTTCGCGGAGACGTGCGGATGCGAGCGTTCGTGCTTCCCGGGTCTCAGAAGCGAGACCCGGGGCACCCCTTGTCGTGGTGAGTTTGAATCCCATGTCGTGGTGAGTCTGCACCCCTTGTCGTGGTGAGTTTGCAGCCCGAGACCGGTGGATGCGAGCGTTTGTACTTCCCGGGTCTCAAAAACAAGACCCGGGGCACCCCTTTTTGTGGTGAGTTTGCTACTGCTGCGCGGGCGAATCCGGCGGCGGCGCGGGCGCGGGGGGGACTTTGGGGCCTAGCAGAACGCCGTCGTCGAGCGAGGCTGCTACGAGTCGGTCGCCGGCTACGCGGATGAGAGCGATCTGGTAGCCGGTCGGCCACCAAACCCAGGTCAGGGTTCTGGGGTCGATGGCAAAAATTTCATCGGTGGTGCGCGAGCTGACGAGGACGCGCTTGGCAGCTTCGTCGTAGCTGATATCGTCAACGTCGCGCAACGGAAGGCGATTGAACCACAACCAGGTTTTGCCCAGGTTATGCGTGAAGTAGACGCCTTCGCGCGCGCCCAGCCAGAGCGTGCCGTCCGGGCTAAACGCGACGCGATGAATGTGCGTGAGCATGGTGGGCATGCCCATGGGAAACCAGGACTGGCCGGCGTCGCTGGATATGACCACGCTGTCGTCGCCCGTGGCGACCATATCGTTGCCATGCGCGGTGACGGAGAGGAAGTTGCCTTCGCCCATGACCGGGCCGCCCTGCCACGTAGCGCCCCGATCGTGGCTGGTGAGCAGCCCGTAGTTGGTGGCCGCGACCCACACGTCGCCGGAGACGTCGAGCGCATTGACGAGACTTTGCAATTGAATGACCGGCGCCTTGACGGTTTTCTGAATGTTGACCTTGGCGCCGCGGTGGGTTTCCGTCGAAGTCTTGAGCAAGGTGTTGGCGATGGCGTTGCGCGGCTGCCACGTTAATGCGTCGCCGGACGGAGCGGCCGGAGCGGGCGCGGGCGTTCCGTCGGAAGTTCCCGCAGGGGCTAAAGCCCCAAGCTCATTTTGCGATGCTTGCGGCACGACTAAAGTCGTGCCCTGACACTTCGTGCTCCCATGAGGCCCTTTTTTTCCGGGCTTTGAGGTCGTGCCCTGACGTTTTGTGCTCCCGTGAGGTTCTTTTTTTTCGGGTTCTGAGATCGTGCCCTGACATTTCGTGCTTCCATGAGGCACTTTCGCGTCAGGCGCTGATGCCGGCGAGTCGGCGGCTGCGCCGAGAACAAAGATGCCGTGGCTGGTTCCGGCTACGATGGCGCCATCTTTGGTTTCGGCCAGTGCAAACACGTCGCGACCATCGAGCCCGGTGCTGAACTGCTGCCAGTGCACGCCGGCATCGACAGAGCGGAAGACGCCGCCGAATTGCTTGTCGTTGACCACGCCGGCATAGAGAATGGCGGAATCGCCGCGGTCATCGTTGGTGGCTGGGTTGCGGTTGTCGACGAGCAGGGCCGCGATTTTGCGCTCGGAGATGCCCTGATTTGACGGCATAAAGGTGACACCGGCGTCGTCGCTCACGAGCACGCCACCGCGATCGGTGGCCAGCAGCACGCGATTCGAATTTGCGGGATCGACATAGACGTCGTTGATGACGACGTCCGAGTCCGTCATGCGCGCGAAGGTTCTGCCCCCGTTCACGGTTTTATAGAGGCCTTCGGTGGTTCCTGCGTAGACCACCTCGAGATTCTCAGGATCCTGCATGAGGACGCGGGTGCGCCGCGCTTCCGTGGGGATGCCTTGAATTTTGTGGAAGAGGGCGCCGGCGTTTTCGCTTTTGTAGATGCCGCTGCACGCGCTGAGGTAGACGATGTGCGGATGTTCGGGATCGACGATGATGGAGAAGACGTCGGAGTCGACGATCAACCCCTGCTTGATGTTGCGCCAGGTCTTGCCGCCATCGGTGGTCTTCCACGGCAAGTGCCAGGTTCCCACGTAGACGATGTCGGGATTTTTGGGATCCACGGCGAGTGACTCAATTTCGTGGATCTCATGACTGCCGGGCGGGCTGATCTGCGTCCAGGTGACGCCGGAATCGCCGGAGCGAAAAACGCCCTGGAGAGTTCCTGCAAATAGAATGTGGGGATCGGAGGGCGCCTGCACGAGGGCTTGCACCGGCCGGCCCTTGAAGAGGGCGACTTCGTGCCAGGTGTGGCCGGCGTCGTGGCTGATCCACAAGCCGCCGTCGTCAGTGTCCTTCCACGCGCCCACGTAGAGCGTAGAGGGATTGGAGGAATCGACCACGATGCTGTCGAGGACGAAGCCGTCGCCGCGATCGAGCTTGGCCAGGCGATGCCAGGTTGCGCCTTCATCGAGTGATTCGTAGAGCCAACTGTTGGTGGTGCCGAGATAAAGATGGTTCGGCTGCTCGGGCACGGAGGCAAAGGCACGCGCATCACCGCCGTCGGGACCGATGACGGTGAATGCAGCTTGCGCATGCAAAGCCGGCAGGCACAACAGACCGATAAAAAGAGAAACGAGCTGGACCGGAATGCGTAGGCAGCGCAATTTCAGAGGCAAAGACCGCAAGCGGATCATCTAGAGGAAAAACTCCCAAGGTTCTCTATCAAGAATAGACAAAACTAGCGGCGAACGCGAAACGGGAGAAGCTGGGACGGTACCCCAGCCCTTCGTGTGCTGGATTGAAAGAGGCGGGTTTGGGTTCGTGCTTTCCCACCTTAGCGACAAAAACAGAAACGTCGCGAAGGTGGGGCACCCCTTTTCGTGCTGAATTGAAAGAGGTGGGTTTGGGTTCGTGCTTTCTCACCTTAGCGACAAAAACAGAAACGTCGCGAAGGTGGGGCACCCCTTTTCGTGCTGGATTGAAAGAGGCGGGTTTGGGTTCGTGCTTTCCCACCTTAGCGACAAAAACAGAAACGTCGCGAAGGTGGGGCACCCCTTTTCGTGCTGAATTGAAAGAGGTGGGTTTGGGTTCGTGCTTTCTCACCTTAGCGACAAAAACAGAAACGTCGCGAAGGTGGGGCACCCCTTTTCGTGCTGGATTGAAAGAGGCGGGTTTGGGTTCGTGCTTTCCCACCTTAGCGACAAAAACAGAAACGTCGCGAAGGTGGGGCACCCCTTTTCGTGCTGAATTGAAAGAGGTGGGTTTGGGTTCGTGCTTTCTCACCTTAGCGACAAAAACAGAAACGTCGCGAAGGTGGGGCACCCCTTTTCGTGCTGGATTGAAAGAGGCGGGTTTGGGTTCGTGCTTTCCCACCTTAGCGACAAAAACAGAAACGTCGCGAAGGTGGGGCACCCCTTTTCGTGCTGAATTGAAAGAGGTGGGTTTGGGTTCGTGCTTTCTCACCTTAGCGACAAAAACAGAAGCCTCGCGAAGGTGGGGCACCCCTTTTCGTGGCTAGTTGAAAAAGGCGAGTCTGGGTTTGTGCCCATCGCTTAAAACGGAAGACCCCGAAAGCCGGCTGGGGTTCCGGTCAGCCTCGGGGTTTCCGCCCGGGGGACGGGCATTCCGTTGGGTCCTGCGAACTCTGCCCGGACGGGCGGGAGTTCGCAGGGGGTTGCGGGTCAAATTGGAGGCACGCGGCTTGCTGCGCCGCGGCCTGCTTCCTCAGTGCCTCTCCGGCAGAGGCTTGCGCGCCTGCGGCTTCACAGCCGTCTCGTCTACCGGGGTCGTTCCGTGCACATCGTTGGTGAATGTCGCGCCGGACGGCACCAGGTAGTCCTCCACCGTCTGGCCGTCGTTGGTTCCCGTGGCCACGCTGATGCGCGACGGGTCGATGCCCTGCTCCGTGACCAGGTAATCTTTGGCGTTGACCGCGCGTTGCGCGGCGAACTGATCGACGATGGCGCGTGGGTGCCTGGCTGCGCGTTCCTGCTGCTTGGCCGTGATGGCCGCCTCGTCCGGTGTCTGCTCGCCGACCAATACTGCCTTGGCGTCAGCCTGCTGCTTCAGGTCAAGGGCCACCTGATCCAGGCAAGCCTTGGCTTCGTTGTCAACGCGCATGGGCCGCCGCTTGTCGGTGGCGAAGCTGAGGGTGCACAGCGACTGCGTCGTTGGCGGAGGCGGAGCGACCGGAGCAACGATGGTCAGGCTGGTGTTGGCACTGCCAGAGTGTCCCTTGTCATCCGACACGTTGCAGGTGATGCCCACAGTGCCGGTGGGCGCGCCTGCCGAGGAGTATTCGGCGCTGGGGCCGCTGCCGGTTATCGTGCCCGCCGTGGCCGTGTAGCTATAGGTGAGCGGACGGTTCTGCGGGCTCACGCCCGTGGACGTGATGGCGCTGGCGCCGCCGGGAGCGATGGTCGCGGGGCTGGCCGAGCAACTGATGGTCGGCGGCTCGTAGGCCTTCACCGTAAGGCCCGCAGTGCAGGTGGCCGTCTCCCAGGGCTTCATGCCTTCACGGCCCGGCTTGCCTTCTTTCACCGTTCCCGTGATCGTGTACTCGCCGGGCGCCAGAGCGCTGGTGTCCACTGTCGCGGTGGGGCCGTTGCCGGTGACGCCCGTGCCCGACCAGCTATAGATCACATGGTCCTTGGGGTTAAGAGTGCCCGCGCTGGCAGTCACCGTGACAGGATCGCCGGGGTAGATCGATTCCGGATTCGCCGAACAGGCCAGCGTGACGACGGGACGATTCACGTTCAAAGCGTTATGAAACACAATGCCTGCGCTGAGCTGTACCGCGTTGATGCTGGCCGTTCCGCCGTAGGTCTGCGTGCCGAAATTAGCATGCATGTACTGGTAGTCCGCCTGGAAGATACGGATCGCCATACGATGGTTGAACCATGGCGTCTCCGCGTCGACGCCGCCGCCCGCAGTCACGTTCGGGCCCCAGGTATTGGGGTTGAAGTCCGGACCGCCGACTTGCGATGCGCCTCCCAGAACATGAGCGAAGGGCGTAAAGTGCTCCGTGGGGAATTGGAAGACAACGCCACCGGCGACGGTGGTGAATCCATCATCGTTGCCGTGGGTGCCGACGTTGCTGCCATTGGTGCTCTGCTGGCCCCACTGATGAATGTCGAACTCCGCCTGGATGCCTAAAAAGCGATTGAAGAAGTAGGCGCCACTGAACGCGCCGCCCAGGTTAACGGCATCGTAGGCAAAGGGTTCGGTGGTGCCGTTGGGTTGCGGGACCTGAACGGTCCCGTGCGGAGACAGATAGCTGTAGCCCAGGAAAATATCCCATTTGGGGGCCGACGACCCGCCGGCGGGCCCTATTCCGGGGGCAGGCGCCTGGGCTGCAAGAGCAACGGGAAGCAGCGCGAGAGCGGCCAAAGATGCCGCGCGCTTGAGGCAGTGAAACACAGATGGGTTCATAGGATTCACCTCCAAAGATCATCTCCACAGTTTTTGATTGCCGGGCAGTTGCAATGAAAAGGATGCCCGGCAGTGGGGGGGAAAGCGCGCGCACGCCCGATCGTCCCGGGTGGAACATGCGGCGCAGAAACTGCACAGAAGAAACACGACGGCGCTCAGGCTTCCCCATGAAGTCGCGGGGACTCGCGCCCATGGAGTTCCGATTGACAAGCGAAATGGTCGATCCGTGTATTGGCAATGTTTGATCCGGTACTGCGACTTCGCCGGGAGCCATGGCAATTTGCGGCGTACCTCACCGCAGACCTGAAAAAACGCATGGAGCCGCGCTTCAGGCCACGATCAAAACCAAGGACATTTGACTTTCAGGAAACGCGCGATGAATTTCCCGCACTCAGCCAGCGTTTAAGGTCTTTAAAAGGCTGCGCGGCTCGCGCTGTATCTTCTCTTGTAGAAGCGTAATTGCGTAGATAAGTTGCTCGGGGCGGGGTGGACAGCCGGGAACATATACGTCGACGGGGACGACCTGATTGACGCCCTGCAACAGGGCATAGTTATTGAAAACGCCCCCCGAGGTGGCGCAAGCGCCCATGGAGATAACCCATTTAGGTTCAGGCATCTGGTCGTAGAGGCGGCGCAGCACGGGAGCCATCTTTTGCGAGACGCGGCCGGCCACAATCATGAGGTCAGACTGGCGCGGGGAGGGGCGAAAAACTTCGGCGCCGAAGCGGGCGATGTCAAAGCGCGACGCGCCCATGGACATCATTTCAATGGCACAGCAGGCGAGGCCGAAGGTCATGGGCCACACGGAGTTCTTGCGCACCCAATTGACTGCGAAATCGAGCGAGGTGAGAAAGACGCCTTCCGGCTGCTCGTAGGCGTAGTCGGCTTCTTTCACCTTGAGGCGATTTTTTGCGCTGCTATCGAGGGCTCCGAACAAATAGCGGTCACGCTCTACGGGAGACGCCATGGATCCAGTATAGCGTGGGTCGTGATTCGTGGGTCGTGATTCGTGGGTCGTGATTAGTGGGTCGTGATTCGTGGGTCGTGATTCGTGGGTCGTGGGCCGTGGGTCGTGGGTCGTGGGTCGTGAACGATGGCGGTTCAGCGAAGGACTGATCACGAATCCCATGTCACGAAACACGATTCACAACTTATTGTGCGCAGGGTGCGGTGGTGGCAGTGAGGCCGTGCGGTGATTTCCAGCCGGCGGGGAGCCATAGCGTGATAGAGAAGCGCATCCAGTCTAGTTCTCCGCGGGGCGTGGGTTTGGAGCCGGTAGGAGGCACGAGCGTGGTTTGCATGCGCGCCGCTCGCAAGGCCCAGCTCTGCGCGAATGGCTCGGGATCGGCGATTCCGGGCGCGAGACCGGCATCGAGAATGCGCAACTCACCGCCGGCTGCGCGCGACTGGAGGTCCATGAGCCGACGGGTGAGACGGGCGACGGCTGGGCTTGCCGGGGCTGGATCCTGGTTTGAGGACGCGCCGGGCGGTTTGCCGGATGGGGTTTGCAACTGGCTGGAAAGCTCGATATACAGCTTCTGGCCATGAAGGAAGTCCGCAGGATTGATGAGAAAGCGGAAGCTGCGCGGATTCCAGCCGATGGCGTCCTGCGCACGGAGGCCGTAAGTGGTGCCGATTTCCCGCTCATTGATGGAGTTGTAGGGCGGCGTGGCCAGGAGAAGTGCGTCAGGAAAGCCTGCCGGAGGGTCGCGATCGACGACCAGGTCCCAGCCAGTGTAGTTGGCCGTGCCGGGGGCGATGGGTACGACGCGAAGAACCCATCCGTCGCCCAGGGACGCCTTCCATTCCTGGCCGGCGTTCACTTTGCCGGTTAGCTCAACGCGGGTGCAGGCCGAGGGGCGCGGAGGTGCGGCCAGGGCTGGGATTGCGAGGGCCAGGAGCAGAGCCACAGAGAGGGCGGAGGGCCAGCACTTCGGGATAAGAGGGATACCGGGGTCTTTCAGCATGGTCCTCTCGGCTTTGGCATGAGGTTCACGAAGAAGCAATTGTGGTGAATCCGAGGTCCTCGGAAAAGCAACCGCAGGTCCTTCGACTCGCTTTGGCGCATTTCATGCGCCGAAGCTCGCTCACGATGACAGATATGTTGAGATGCGGACTTCAGAGCCACCACATTGGCAGGCTCCCGGGCAAAACTTGCGTTATTTGTGCGCCTTTATGAAAATGATACGAAAGCACAGTCTCGCTTTCTATATCATCTCTCCGGCGGCCACTTCCGGTCCTCAGGCTGCCTGAAAACTGATTCGCGCGCCTGGCCTGCCTGGGCCGGCAGCGGATAACCGACAACGAATCCTGCGCTCTTGCGCCTGAACAGTTTTGGAGTAGAAACTTCATGTGCCGCAACTGTATCAAAATGTTGATTTTCCTTGCACTGGTTGTAGTTCCCGCGTGGACTCTGGCGCAAACAGCCGCCCCAGCCGCGCAGGCGCCGGCGACGCAGTCGCAGATCGACGCACTGCAGCAGGCGGTTCAAAAGGCGCAGATGTCCGGCGACAACGCGTGGATGCTGACCTCGGCGGCGCTGGTTCTGCTGATGACGGGGCCGGGGCTGGCGCTTTTTTATGGCGGCCTGGTACGCAGGAAGAACATTCTCAGCATCATGATGCAGAGTTTCGCGATGATGGGCCTGGTGAGCATTCTGTGGGCCCTGGTGGGCTACTCGCTGGCTTTCGGCCACGGGAACATGTTCATTGGCGGGTTGGAGCACGTGTTTCTGCGCGGCGTCACGCTGACCCCGAACACCGATTATGCCTCCACGATTCCCGAGCAGACGTACATGATCTACCAGCTGATGTTCGCCATCATCACGCCGGCTCTGATTACGGGAGCGTTTGCGGAGCGCATGAAGTTCAGTTCGATGGCGGTGTTTCTATCGCTGTGGTCGCTGCTGGTTTACTGTCCGATGGCGCACATGGTGTGGGGAGTGGGCGGACTGCTGAACGCCACTGCGACCCACATTCACAGCCTGGATTTTGCCGGCGGCACGGTGGTGCACATCACCAGCGGCGTTTCGGCACTGATTTGCGCGCTGTACCTGGGCAAACGTATTGGCTATCCGCACACGGCCATGCCGCCGCACTCCATGGTGCTGAGCTTTATTGGCGCGTGCCTGCTGTGGGTGGGCTGGTTCGGCTTTAACGCCGGGAGCGCACTGGGAGCAGGCCCGCTGGCTACAAGCGCATTTGTGAACACGCACCTCGCCACGGCCGCCGCAGCTCTGGGATGGACGATCTTTGAGTGGTTCCACAATGGCAAGCCGACAGCCCTGGGCGCGATCTCCGGCGCGGTTGCAGGTTTGGTGGCCATTACGCCGGCCTCGGGCTTTGTGCAACCCATGTCGGCGCTGCTCATCGGCCTTGCGGCAGGATTCTTCTGCTCCTTCATGGTGTTCGGTGTGAAGTCGTTCTTCGGCTACGACGACTCGCTGGACGCGTTTGGCGTGCACGGAGCGGGCGGGACGCTGGGCGCGTTGCTGACGGGAGTGTTCGCCGCCAGCGTCATCAACCCGATCTACGGAAAGGACGCCGCGGGCAACAACATTGCCACCGGGGCCATTGACGGGCATTGGGGCCAGATCCTGAACCAGCTCACGGGCGTGGGCGTGGCATGGGGGATTTCCATCGCAGGGACATTGATTCTGCTCTTCGTTGTAGATAAGATCATGGGACTGCGCGTGACTCCGGAGCACGAAGTGGCCGGCCTGGATCTCTCGCAGCATGGGGAAGAGGGCTACGATTTCAATGCCTAGCTGCTAGCTACCAGCTTCCAGCTCCTAGCTTTTTCGTGGTGGATTGAGTGCTTTTCGTTCCGGCAAAGGGAAGCTGGAAGCCAGTGGCTACAAGCTGAAGGCTGATTTTGGGAAACACGGGCGGCAGACAACCCGCCTTACCTGATACGCTATCGAACGAGGAATTTCTGCTTATGGTGAAGATTGAAGCCGTGTTACAACCTTCCAAGCTGGATGCGGTGAAGGATGCGCTGCTGGAAGCCGGCATTGAAGGCATGACCATTCTTGAGGCCCGCGGCCACGGCCGCCAAAAGGGCCACACGGAGTTTTACCGCGGCCGCGAATATACCGTGGATCTTCTGCCCAAGGTGAAGATCGAGATGGTGATTCACGACGATCTGAAGGAAAAGGCGATTTCGGCCATTGTGGGGGCGGCGCGGACGGGACGCATTGGCGACGGCAAGATCTTTATCAGCCACGTCGACGAGGCGATTCGCATCCGCAACGACGAGCGCGGCGAAAACGCCCTGTAGGCTGCGTGCGTAGCGGGCCCCCTTTGGAATCGCCGACCTCCAGGCCGGCTGTTGTGTGAGCCTCCTGGCCCACACATGGTTGCTGGCGGAGTGGACCCTTCGGCTTCGCTCAGGTCAGGCCCTGCCAGCACAGCCGGTTAAAAAGAGACTGCGGAAAAAGGCATCTTCGCGAGGGGAGAAACCCGCAGGGGCTAAAGCCCACGTCAATTATTTTGCAGTTCCGGCACGACTAAAGTCGTGCCCTGACACTTCTTGCGGACCTTGAAAAATTTTCAGCTGCCCTAGAAGCCCGGCGGTACAGGTCGAGAGACTGGCGCTGCAGATAATGCCGATTCAAATCATCTGCAAACCAGTGGGCCGAGCTTCCGCTCTTGTTCTGAGAGAGCGCAGTGTTTTAGGGTGTTGATGCGGTTATAACTATCAGCAAAGGGAGTACGCACATGATTCCCCGGTACGTCTATCTGGCTGCCACGATACTTGGCGCTGCCTCGTGCCTGGCGGCACAGGACACGCGCACTGTCATCGAGCCATCATTCCCGCAGCTCTGCACCACACTGGACGCGCAATTGCAAAGTGTCGGACACACGCTGGCGCCCGGCGACGAGAAAAAGCTCGACACCGCGCGCATCCAGAAGGCTATCGACAAATGCGGCAAGGGCCGCGCCGTGCTGCTGCACGTGAACGAGGCGAACAACGCATTTTTGAGCGGGCCGCTGGAGCTGCGCCCCGAAGTGACGCTGATCGTGGGATTGGGCGTGACGCTTTATGCCTCACGCGATCCTGCGGTTTTCGCGGTTTCGCCGGGAAGCTGCGGCATTGTGAGCCATGGAGGGGGTCGCGGCTGCAAGCCACTGATTTCAGTAGATAGTGCACGCGATGCGGGGATCATGGGTGACGGTACGATCGACGGCCGCGGCGGCGAGACGATGCTGGAGTCGCAGTACTCCTGGTGGGACCTTGCGCAGGAGGCACGCGACGGCGGCAGCCAGCAGGTGCCGCGGCTGATTGTGGTGAACGATTCCGACAACTTCACAATCTATCGGATTACGCTGAGGAACTCGCCCAACTTTCATGTGAGCTACAACCACGGCAACGGGTTTACGGTGTGGGGCGTGAAGATCGACACGCCGCATCGCGTGGCCGACTCGGCGCATCCGCTGGCGCGCAACACGGATGGCATCGATCCCGGCAACGGCACGAAGAACGTGACCATTACGCACAGCTATATCCGCACCGGCGACGACAATGTGGCCATCAAGGGCGGACCGGGCGGGGCGACGAACATGACCATCAGCCACGATCACTTCTACTGGGGTCATGGCATGTCGATCGGGAGCGAGACCAATGGCGGCGTGAGCAAGATTCGCGTCTTCGATCTCTCGCTGGACGGTACCGACGCCGGCATACGGATCAAGTCGAACGGCTCGCGCGGCGGGCTGACCCAGGACGTGGTCTACGACGACGTGTGCATACGCAATTCGCCGAATCCCATCACGATGGACACGGCGTATTCGGCGAACGGCCCGCTGCAGGGGAACTCGCCGCCGACCATGCGCGACATCACGCTGCACAACGTGCGGGTAAGCAGCGGCGGCAAGATCACTTTCAACGGCTACGGGCACGATTACCGGATCGCGACCACGCTCAACGGCGTACAGATTACCGACGAGGCGAAATATACCTACCAGGTGGATCACGCCGATGTGACGCTCGGCCCCGAGCCGACGAACCTGCAACTGCCTGTGGGCGAGGACGCGACGGTGAAAGGGACGCCGGCGGAGGGGAACCCGGCATCGTGCGCGGATAAGTTTGTGCCGTTTCCGCAGTGAAGCAGGGACCGAGGGAACAAAACCCGGCCTCGTGTGATCCCGCCTCTGTTCGTGCTGAGTTAAAAGGATGGGTCTGGGTTCGTGCTTTCCCACATCTCGGAATCGAGATGTGGGGCACCCCTTTTCGTGCTGAGTTGAAAGAGGTGGGTTGAGATTTGTGCGATCCCACCCTAAACGCACAAAGCGCGTTTAGGATGGGGCACCCCTTTTCGTGCTGAGTTTAGGATGGGAAAAGCAAATGCAGGTCCTTCGACTCGTCCCGGCACGCCGGGACTCGCTCAGGATGACATTCGATACTTATCGCTCAGGATGACAGCCAATTTTTGTCGCAGGATGGCGTCAAAATGAGGCAGGATTCAACTGCTCTGAAACGGCCCTGATCCGCGGCGATTCTCTCACTGCGACACGAAAACCTACTGCCTCCGGCGTTTATCGCTTATTCTTGTAACAATTCCTTCTTGCTTCGGCAGGCCAAACAAACAACCCTATGAGTGCAGTCGTTTTGGCAGTGGACGATCTTCGGGAGCAGTATATGCGGGAGATGGCGCTGGTGCGCCAGACCTGCGATCGCACCGGAGACGGCACGGCGGCCATCCGGCGGCGCTCCGCGGTAGTGGACCGCATCCTGATTGAGATGTGGCGCCGGGCGTTTGCCGATTTGCCGGCGCAGAACGTGGCTCTGCTGGCGCTGGGCGGCTACGGGCGCAAGGATTTGTTCCCCTACTCGGACATCGACGTGCTGTTCGCGTTTGCCGACGAAAAGACCGAGGAACACTCGCGAGAAGCGGTGCGGGCGATCATCCAGGGCATGTGGGACATCGGCTTGCGGGCTAGTCCCAGTTCGCGCACCGTGAAAGAGGCGGGACGGTTCGAGCCCGACAACCTGGAGTTCACGCTGGCCACGCTGGACCGGCGTTTTCTGGCCGGGCAATTTCCGCTGTACCAGCAGCTTCACCAAGTGACCTTCCCCGGCCTGGTGCTGAGCGAGTGGTCGACGATTACGCAGAAGCTGGGCGAGATTGCCCGCACGCGGCACGCAAAGTTCGGCAATACCATCTTTCATCTGGAACCTAACCTGAAAGATTGTCCCGGTGGATTGCGCGACTATCATCTCGCGGTCTGGTTCGCGATTCTGTTCCATCTTAAGGAAACCAAGGAGTGGCCGCGGCAACGCGGCGGAGTGTTCCAGAGCGCGCGCGGCGACGCGGAAGCGGCCTTCGATTTTCTGGCTGCGGCGCGATGTTTTTTGCATTTCCGGCACGGGCGCGACGACAACACGCTGGACTGGCAGTCGCAGGACGAGGCCGCGGCGCGATCCATCGGCCTGGAGACGCGAGGCACGGCCGATCCCTCCTACTGGATGCGCACTTATTACCGTCATGCGCGTGTGGTGTATCGCCGTGCGGCGTTGCTGATGGAACATCTGCCGGCGCCGGTGAGCTTCTATCGCCAGTTCCGGCGGCGGCGCACGCCGATCGCGGGAACCGATTTCCTGCTCGATCAGGGGCGCATCGACATCCAGCCCGGAGCGCAGTTTAACGACACCGCGGCGATCCTGCGCATCTTCTCGCTGATGGCTACGCACGGTTACACATTGTCGCAGGCGGCCGAGGATCGCATTACGGACGCGTTGCCGGTGCTGGCGATCTCGATTCCCGAGGGGCCGTACCTGTGGAATGCGCTGCGCGAGGTGCTGCTGGGGCCGCACGCCGCGCATGCGCTGCGGACGATGCACGCCCTGGGTGTTCTGGAGATGCTGATCCCGGAGTTCCACGGCATCGATGCCCTGGTGATCCGCGACAGCTATCACCGCTACACCGTGGACGAGCACACGTTTCTGACCATCGACAACGTGCACGGATTGCGCACACCGGGGCACGACTACGAGCAGCGGCTGGCGCAACTGCTGCCGGAGATCGACCGGATGGATCTATTCTTGCTGGCGCTGCTGCTGCACGATACGGGCAAAGCGCGACGCACGGGCGAACATGCGGGGCAAAGCGTGGAGTTGGCCGATAGTTTCCTGGCGCGGCTGGACTTCGATGGCGAGGAGCGCGAGGCGGTCCTGAAATTGATCAAGCTCCACCTCGAGATGTCGGTGGCCATGCGCAGAGACATCTTCGACCTGGACAACGTGAAGGCATTCTCAGAGAAGATCGGCAGTCCGCAACTGCTGAAGATGCTGACGCTGATGACCTTTGCCGACATCAAGGCCGTGAATCCCGACGCGCTGACGCCGTGGAAGGCTGAGAACTTGTGGCAGTTCTACATGTCCACGGCGAACTTCATGGATCGCTCGGTGGATGAGGCGCGCTACCATGCCGCCATCGATCCCACGTTGCTCAATCGCATCCGCTCGATGGTTCCACCCGCGCAACACGACGCGCTGAAGCAATTTCTGGAAGGCCTGCCGCAACGCTACCTGCAAACCCGCCTGCCCGAGCAAATTCGCCATCACTTCCAGATGGCTCTGAACCTCGATAAGAATCCGGTACAGCTGGACCTGCGGCCCAACCGGCAACTCTTCGACCTGACTGTGATTACGCGCGACCGCACGCGCTTGTTTGCCGACGTGGCTGGAGTTCTGGCGTCGTGGGGCATGAACATCGTCCGCGCCGGAGCGTACTCCAACGATGCCGGCGTGATTGTCGACAGCTTCCTTTTTTCCGATGTATTCCGGACCATCGAGCTGAATCCCAGCGAGAAGGAGCGCTTCATCGCCAACGTTCACGAAGTGGTGGCGCAAAGGCTCTCGGTGCAGCAACTGCTGGACGCGCGCAGCCACCTGAACCGTCCCACCAATCTCAAGGTCGAAGTCCCGACGCGGCTCGAATTCGACAACGAGGCCTCCAGCCACTCCACGCTTCTGCAAGTGATCGCGCAGGACCTTCCGGGGCTGCTGCGCCAGATCGCGCTGACGCTCAACTCGCACCAGTGCAACATCAAGATCGCACTCATCGACACGGAAGGCGAGACCGCGATTGACGTCTTTTATCTGACCAGCCACGACGAAAAGCTGACGGCGAAAGCGCAGGAAGCCCTGGGCAAGGATTTGACCGCCGCTCTGGAAGCGATGCGGGCTCCGGCCCGCACGTAAGCGCCACAAGAATCCGCTGGCAAGGTTTGCGCGTCTACGGGCAATTGGACCGTGCAGAAGAAACGTTCCTGCGCCGTCCCTACGGGACTCCGGCGTTTAGTTATGGAAATCGCCTCCCCCACGCTGAAGCGCGGGGCTAACAAGTACTGCGCCTACGGCGCGGCTGCCGGAACATTCCTTAGAGCGTGTTTCATCAATGGCAGCCGCATCAGGGTTGTCGTCCCTCGGGGGTTAAAACCCCTTGTCTTTTTTGGCCCTTTTCGGCACGACTGAAGTCGTGCCCTGATACAAAGCTGATTGATGAGACACGCTCTGCGCAGTTCCCGATAGCGGCGTCGCGGCAAGGCCCTATTCGTCACTTTTTTTGACTAGATACTCGTCGATCAGCACCGAGACAAGCACCGCTGTGGGGATAGCGACCATGGCGCCGACGATGCCTTCGACCGCGGACCCAAGCAGCAATGCGACGAAGATGGCGAGTGCGGGCAGGTGGACGCGGTTCTTCATGACGCGGGGAATGAGCCAGGAATTCTCGATCTGAAGATAAACGAGAAAGAAGATGGCCACGCCAAGCACACGGCCCCAGGAATCGATGGACGCCACCAGGAGCGCGAGCACGATGGAAACGGCCGCGCCCAGTACAGGAATCACGTTGAGCAGGCCGGTGAGCACGCCCAGGCCGTAGGCGTAGCGCACACCGAGCGAGAGATAGAGGATAGTGCTGGCAGCTCCCAGGATGAGCATGAGGCTGGCCTGGCCGATGAGCCACTTTTCCATGCGCCCGGCTGCGCGCAGCAGAGTCTTGTCGAGACGGTGACGGGGCTCCTCGGGAAGAAACGAGAGAAACCAGCGATAAGCGCCCTCGCCTTCGAGAATGAAATAGAGCGTGAGCACAAAGCCGGCGGCGACTTGAGCGATGGCGCCGGCCCAATTGGTGAGCGAGAGCAGCAACCCCGCGGCGGCATGGCTGAGGGAGCTCTGAATTGAGGAGATGACTTCTGCGGAGTTCAGGCGATCGACGAGGGGAAATTGCTTGAGCCGGGCTAGCAGCGCGGGCAGCCGCGTGGGCAATTCGCCGTTGAGCGCCTGCAGATCGCGAATGACGGGCGGAAGAGCGAGAAAGCCAAAGGCGGTGAAGGCGGCGGCCACGATGAGCAAAAGGAAAAAGATTGCCGTGGCGCCATGGAATGGATGCCACCGGCCAAGGCGCAGCCGGGAAGTGGCGCGCACCACCGGCGAAAGCACGACCGCAAAGAGCGCGGAAACATAGAGCAGGACCAGAACACTGCGCAACAGCCACGCGACATAGATGGCGAAGGCAAGTGCGAAGGCAAAAATGATATTGCCGCGAATGCTTTGTGCTGAGCTTTGTGCGCGTTCAGTCATAGGAAATGATCCTTGCAAGCCCGGCTTAGCTGCGTTGAGAAACTTGACACAACGGACCCCAAATGCGCATTGACAACGTTACATCCACGATCCGGTAGCGCGAAAGACATTCCTCTGGGGTTAAAGCCCTTTTCATTCCGCTCAATTCAGGGGCCTGAAGGCCCCTGCTCCCTCCGGGCTGCGGGCGACCGTTTACTGTCGGCTGTTCATTGGTCCTTGTTACTGGCCTCCGCTGATGATCGACCCGACGATGCCGCCCAGCAATCCTGCGCCGCCCGCCTGCTCCGCCGCCGGAGCTTTGGGTAAATACTCGTAGATCTGGTGGGCGAGGCGCGAGATGGGCAGCGTCTGCAGCCAGACTGCGCCGGGACCGACCAACTGCGCGAGAAAGATTCCATCGGAACCAAAGATCATGTTCTTGATGCCGGGAACCATGGTGATCGTAAAGCCGACCGACGCCTGGAACGCGCCCACGTGGCCGGGATGCACGCGCAGGACTTCGCCGGGCGCGAGATTTTTCTGGACGAGCTCGCCGGAGAGCTCGAGCCACGCCGTGCCCATGCCGCCAACGCGCTGCAGCAGAAATCCATCGCCGCCAAAGATGCCCGCGCCGAGCGACTGTTGGAAACCCAGAGTGATGGTGACCTGCGGAGTGGCGCACAGAAAGCCGTGACGGTGCACGAGATACTCCTGCCCCTGGCCAAGTTCTACGGGCACAATGTGGCCGGGAACCTTGGTGGCGAACGAAACCGAGCCGGGATATTGGACGGCGCGGTACTCGGTCATGAAGATGCTGGCGCCGGCGGCGGCGCGCTTGAGGACGCCGAAGAAACCGCCGCCCCCACCCATTTGCGTGTGCGTCGTCATCCCGATGGATGCGGTCATCCACGAGAGCTCGCCGCTCTCAGAAAACACGCTCTCGTCGGGATTGAGATCGACTTCGAGAACCGGCATGGTGGTGCCGAGAATGCGGGTTTGCATAGGAAAGCCTCCTGTTCTCGACCAGTGTAATGGGCCGGACGTGCGGCGGAAGAGAATCTTTGCGCAATCGGCGGGGAGCTACGATCATTGCTCGCCGCGATGCGCGATGATCCAATCCTTGATGCGGTCGTAGACGTCAGCGGGAAGTACGCCGTGATCGAGAAGGTCCCGCTTGGTGCGGTAGGGGCGGAAACGGACGATGCGGCCGGCCCAGGTGGGCGTCATGCCGGGAATCTTGAGCAGTTCGTCCACGCTGGCATGATTGATGTCGATGCGCGCGGCGGGCGGTGGAGCGGGTTTGGATTTGGGCGCGGCTTGCGGGGCGCTGGACTGCGCAAGGCTGGGAGAACACACGCTGGCGGCGAGGCTAAGGATCAGAATGGCGGCGAAGAACACTACGAACGGCTTGCGGGCTTGCACGCATTCATTCTCCGCCTGCCGATGGACCGGCGGCAAGAAAAGGATTTGACAGGGGCGGCGTGATTCCCGTAGTTTGGAGACAGATGCAGAGCCTCCGCCATCATGGGCACCACCATCATCATGGGACATCCATGCCGGCGGACTGCCATGGCCTGAAGTAAACGGCCAGAGAGATCGAAAGAAGTACACAAGCCCGCCGGCGAAGACGCTGGTGGGCTTTTTCATGTGCAAACAGAAATCTGAAGGGAAACAGAAACGAAGATGAGCAACCTACCGACAATCGATTTTGAGAAGATGGATGGCCTCGTACCGGGGATCGTGCAGGACGCGCGCACCGGCGAGATGCTGATGCTGGGTTTTCTAAATGCGACGAGCTATCAGAAAACTCTCGAGACGGGATTTGTGACCTTCTGGAGCCGCACGCGCCAGAAGCTGTGGATGAAGGGCGAGACCAGCGGCAACCGGCTGCGCGTGATTTCGGCTGCGACCGACTGCGACAACGATGCGCTGCTGTTTCGCGTAGAGGTGGAAGGCGATGGGCTGGTGTGCCACGAGGGCACGGTGAGCTGCTTTACGAAGCCGATCTCCGTGAGCGCGGAGGTGAGCCGTGGCTAACAAGCTGAGACTGGGAATTCCCAAAGGCAGTTTGCAGGACGCGACCATTGCGCTGTTCAAGCGCGCGGGATGGAATATTTACGCCGACGGCCGCTCCTATTTTCCGTCCATCGACGACACAGAGATTGAATGCATGCTGATTCGCGCGCAGGAGATGGCGCGCTACGTGGATCACGGCGTGCTGGACGCGGGACTGACGGGCATTGACTGGGTGGTGGAAAGCGGATTGGAACCGGTGAGCGTGACCACGTTGACCTACGCCAAGCAGAGCCGGCGCAAAGTGCGCTGGGTGCTGGCGGTGCCGGAGCAAAGCGGCTACGAAAAGGCCGAGGACCTGGAAGGCAAGATTATTGCGACCGAGCTGGTGGAAACCAGCAAGCGATACTTTGCCGCAAAGGGCGTGAACGTAAAGGTGGAGTTCAGCTGGGGCGCGACGGAAGTGAAGCCGCCGATGCTGGCCGACGCCATTGTGGAAGTAACGGAGACGGGCAGCTCGCTGAAGGCCAACCATCTGAAGATTATTGACACGGTGATGGAGAGCGAGACGCACCTGATCGCGAGCAAGGCCGCACTGGCGGATGCGTGGAAGCGGCAGAAGATCGATCAGATTGCGACCATGCTGCGGGGCGCGATTGACGCGCAGGCGCAGGTGGGGCTGATGCTGAACGTGAAGCGCGATGACCTGCAGGCGGTGTTGGCCGTGCTGCCGTCGTTGAATTCACCGACAGTTTCGCAGTTGAGCGATTCCGAGTGGGTGGCCGTGAACACGATTCTCGAAGAGCGCGTGGCGCGCGACGTGATTCCGCGGCTGAAAGCGGCGGGCGGCGCCGGCATTGTGGAGTATCCGCTGAACAAAGTTGTGCTGTGACGAGAGACGAACGATGAAGCTGATCCGGACGAAGGGACGTGGAGCACAGGCTGCGGCGGAGACGCTGGCGGCGCTGGAACGGCGCGGCGGCGCGGCGCTGGATGCGGTGCTGCCCGCGGTGAAGCGCATTGTCGGCGACGTGCGCAAGCGCGGCGATCGCGCCTTGCTGCGCTATGCGGCGGAGTTCGACGGGCTGAGCGGGGCGAATGCCATGCGCGTGACGCCGGAGGAGATGGCCGCGGCGTGGAAGGCGCTCGACCCTGCATTGCGCGATGCGTTGCGCACGGCGACCGCGCAGATTCGCGGATTTGCCAAACGGCAGATGCCGAAATCGTGGAGCGCTGTGCCGGTGCGGGCCCTCAAGACTGGACAGCTTGTACGGCCTCTGGGATCCGTTGGCTGCTACGTGCCCAGCGGACGGCATCCGCTGCCTTCGACGCTGCTGATGACCGCGATTCCCGCGCAGGTGGCAGGCGTGAAGCGCATCGTTGTAGTTTCGCCGAAGCCCGCGCCGGAAACTTTGGCGGCGGCGCACTTGCTCGGCATCACAGAGTTTTATCGGTTGGGCGGCGCGCACGCCGTGGCGGCGCTGGCCTACGGAACAGCGACGTTACCGCGCGTGGACAAGATTGTGGGGCCGGGGAACTTGTATGTGACCGCAGCCAAGCGACTAGTGGCCTTTGACTGCGCGATTGACATGCTCGCGGGACCGACGGAGATCGTGGTGACGAGCGAGCGTGGGCGCGCCGCCGACATTGCGAGCGACCTGGTGGCGCAGGCGGAGCACGATCCGGAGGCGCTCGCGATTTTTGTGACCGTGCGCGAGGAACTGGCGCGGGCGGTCATCGCAGAGACGAAACTACGCAGCCGCGAAAATGCTGTGGCGCGCGAGGCGCTCAAGCGGAATGGCCTGGTGATTGTGGCGGGCTCGGTTGCGGAGGCGCGCACGATTACGAACCGGCTTGCGGCCGAGCACCTGACGGTGGATGCGGCGAGCGATCTCAAATGGGTCGAGAATGCCGGATCGGTTTTTGTGGGACGCTGGTCGGCGCAACCCATGGGCGATTACATCTCCGGGCCTAATCACACGCTGCCTACGGGCGGCATGGCGCGGGTGCGCGGCGGGTTGAGCGTGAACGATTTTGTAAAGCTGATCACGGTGCAGGAGTACACGGCGGAAGGCGTGCGCGCGCTGGGACCGAAGGCGGCGCTGCTGGCCGAGGCCGAAGGGCTGATCGGCCATGCCGAGGCGATCCACCTGCGGTGGGGCAGCCGCGGCTTGCGCCGCAATAAGACCGCGGCACGCAGGAAAAGGAGGGCTCGTGGCTAAGTCAGCGACAACAACTTCTCCGGCGCCGCGCGCGCGTGTGCAGGCGATGAAGGAATATCACCCGCCGCTGGGCTGCCGCGACACGCTGCGGCTGGACTTCAACGAGAATACGCTGGCCTGCTCTCCCAAAGTCAAGGACGCACTGGCGGCGGTTTCTGCGGGCGCTCTCACGCGCTATCCCGAGCGTGAACCGGTGGAAGCGATGGTGGCCGCGCATCTGGGCCTGAAGGCGGAACAGGTGGCGCTGACCAACGGCGTGGATGAGGCGATTCACGTGCTCTTCGAGGCGTTTCTCGAAGCGGACGATGAGCTGTTGCTGCCCGTGCCCACGTACACCATGTACGAGGTGTACGCCTCGGCGACTGATGCGCGCGTGGTGACGGTGCAAGCCGCGGACGATTTGCAGTTCCCGTTTGAGCGCCTGCTGGCGGCGATTACCCCAAAGACAAAAGTGATTGCGATTGCCAATCCCAATAGCCCTTCGGGCTCTGCGGCCACACGCGAGCAAATATTGGAACTGGCGCGGCGCGCGCCGCAAGCCGTGGTGTTGGTGGATGAGGCGTATTTTCACTTCCACGGCGAAACCGTGATGGATTTGGTGGGCACGGTGCCGAATCTCATCGTCGCGCGCACGTTCTCGAAGGCGTACGGATTGGCGGGTTTGAGATTGGGACTGCTGGCCGGGCCGGTGGAATTGATGCGATGGGTGCGGCGCGTGCTTTCGCCTTACAGCGTGAACTCGCTGGCGCTGGTTTGCCTGCAGACGGCGCTTGAAGATACTGCGTATCTCGACTGGTACGTGGGCGAAGTGCTGGTCGCGCGCAGCGAATTTGAGGCGGCGCTGGATAATTTGAAAATCCGCCGCTGGCCGAGCCGGGCGAATTTCATTTTGGTTGACATCGGCGCGCGGCACGCGGAGTTTGTGCGCTTGATGCGTGCCGCGGGAGTGCTGGTGCGCGACCGCTCTAGCGATCCCGGATGCGACGGGCGGGTGCGCATCACGATTGGGACACGCGAGCAGATGAAGCAAGCCGCAGTGGCGCTGAATGAGGCGATGGCCGCACTGCGGAGCGGAGGCGAGACGCAATGACGACGACAACGAACAAGAAAACTGTGGGGCGCGCCGGCGTGCGCACGGCGACCATTGTGCGCAACACCACGGAGACGCGCATCGAGTTGCAGCTGACCATCGAGGGCGGCGGCCGGTACAAGATCTCCACTGGCATTCGTTTTTTCGATCACATGCTGGAGCTGTTTACGCGGCATGGCGCCTTCGATCTGACGCTCGCGTGCGACGGCGACCTGGATGTGGACCAGCATCACACGGTGGAAGACGTAGGGATCGCGCTGGGCGAGGCCTTCAACCGTGCGCTGGGCGACAAGCGCGGCATTCTGCGCGCCGGCTACTTTGTGATGCCGATGGACGAGACGCTGGCGATTGCGGCCGTAGACCTGAGCGGACGCGCGGCTTTCGCAGTGGATACGAAAGTGCGCACGCGGCTCGTGGGCGATTTGCAGACCGAACTTGTTACGGATTTCTTTGAAGGATTTGCGCGCGGGGCGCGGGCCAACGTGCATGTGAAGACCATGTACGGACGCTCGAATCATCACAAGATTGAGGCCATCTTCAAGGCGTTTGCGCGGGCGTTGCGCGTGGCCTGCAGCCGCGACAAACAACTGGGTGAGATGTTGCCGTCGACAAAAGGGCTGCTGTAGATCGGTTCGGGTTCGTGCTAGCCCAGGCCCCAAAATCGGAACCTGGGGTACCCAGAGTTTGTGGTTGGGTTAGAAGGAGATTTGCGCCGATGCGCGTGACGGTGATCGATTACAAGGCCGGCAATTTGACGTCGGTGCTGAAGACGTTGCGGCATCTAGGCGCGGAGCCCGTCGTGACCGACGGCGATTTGTCACTGGTCGAAGCAGCGGAGCGCATCGTGCTGCCGGGAGTGGGGCATTTTGCGGCAACAGAGCGGCTGGATGCAACGGGACTGACCGGCGCGATTCGCACGGCGATTGCGCGCGGCGTGCCGTTCCTGGGCATTTGCGTGGGGATGCAGTGGTTGTACGCGGGGTTAACCGAGGCCCCACAGCAGCCGGGGCTTGGGGCATTCGCTGAATCGTGCACACGGTTTGCCGAGAGCGCAGAAAAGGTGCCGCACGTGGGCTGGAATTCGCTCGAAGTGCGTGAGGGCTCGCGATTGCTTTCGGGCGTCGAACCGGGTGAGTTTGTCTACTTCACGCATTCCTACAAAGGGCCAGTTACGGCGGATACGGCCGCGGTGACGCAGTATATTGAGCCGTTCGCGGCGGCCGTGGAGCGCGCGAACGTGATGGGCGTGCAGTTTCATCCGGAGAAGTCGGGCGAGACGGGACTGAAGATTCTCAAGAATTTCCTGGAGATAGCGCGATGAAGGACGAAAAGCAACCGCAGATCCTTCGACTCCGTCCGCTGCGGCGGACTTCGCTCAGGATGACAGATCAGTTAGTCAGGATGACAGGGCAGTTGTTCAGGATGACAGATCAGCTCTTCAATAAATTCCAAATTAAGGACGCTCGCTCATGCTGACCAAGCGCATTATTGCCTGCCTTGACGTGCATGCGGGACGCGTGGTGAAGGGCATACAGTTTGTAGACCTGATCGACGCGGGCGACCCGGCGACGCAGGCTGCGCGGCACGCGCGCGAGGGCGCGGACGAGATTGTGTTGCTCGACATTACCGCGACGCACGAGGGACGGCAGACGCTGCTCGATACGGTGCGGCGCACGGCGCGTGAGCTGTTTGTGCCGTTTTGCGTGGGCGGAGGCATCAAGTCAGCGCAGGACGCGAAACAGGTGTTTGAGGCGGGCGCGGACAAGGTGAGCATCAACTCCGCAGCGCTGGCGGACCCGAATTTGATCAGTGCGATCGGCAGCAGCTTTGGCGCGCAGGCGGTGGTGGTGGCGATTGACGCGCGACGCGATCCTGCGGCTGCCGACCCGGTGCACGAGGCGCAGGTGTACGTGCATGGCGGGCGCAAACCAGCGGGCCGGCGTGTGGTGGAGTGGGCGCGCGAGGCTGAAGAGCGCGGCGCGGGCGAGATTCTGCTGACCTCAATGGATGCGGACGGGATGCGCGCGGGATTTGACTGCGAACTGACCGCAGCGGTGAGCGAGGCCGTAGGCATTCCCGTGATTGCTTCGGGCGGCGCGGGCACAGTGGCGCATTTTGCCGACGTCTTCTGGCGCGGCAAAGCACACGCGGCGCTGGCGGCGAGCATCTTTCATTTCGGCGTTTCGACTTCGCGGTCGCTCAAAGAGGAGCTGGCTCGGATGGGCGTACCGGTGAGGCTGCCATGCTGATTCCTTCGATTGATTTGCTGGGCGGGCGCATCGTGCAACTGGTGCAGGGCGAGAAGTTGCGCCTGGCGTTCGACGATTTTGAGTACTGGATCGAGCGCTTCTCGCGCTTCCCCCTTGTACAACTCATCGATCTTGATGCAGCGATGCGGCAGGGCGAGAACTCCGGGCTGGTGGAGCAGATTGCCAAGCGGCTGCCGGTGCAGGCTGGCGGCGGTATCCACACCGTCGAGCGGGCGCGACAGGTGCTGGAAGCGGGCGCGCAGCGCGTGATCATCGGGTCGGCGCTTTTCTCTGCCGAGGGCACGGTGAACACGGAGTTTGCGGCGAAGCTGGCAGAGAGCGTAGGCGCGGAGCGCGTGGTGGCCGGGATCGACACGAAGAACGGGCGCATTGCCGTGAAGGGTTGGAAGGCGCAAGTGGAATTGACGGCGGACGATGCGATCCCGCAGCTTGAGCCGTATGCGGCCGCTTTTCTCTACACACACGTGGACACGGAAGGAACCATGCGCGGGTTTCCCGCCGATGTGGCTACGCGGTTGCGCAAGCTGACGAAGAAACAGCTCATCGTGGCCGGGGGCATTCGCAGTCAGCAGGAAGTGGACGCACTAGATTCGTTGGGCGCGGACGCGGTGGTGGGCATGGCGGTGTATACGGAACTACTTAAGGTTTAAGAAAAGCGGCGAGTCAGCGGGGTCGGCTAGAGCAATCTCTCAGATGGCTTTCACACCCCAGATAGGAAAAGCAACCGCAGGTCCTTCGACTCGGTCGCCGCGGCGACCTCGCTCAGGATGACAATCGATTCTTGATCGTTCAGAATGACAGATCTGTATTCAGGCGGGTTCGACTTCTTTGCTTCCCTGGCCGACGGCGTGGCTGGTTTCGATGCGGGTGGCGCGCAGCAAACGCGCGATCTGCTTGAGATGCAACTGCACCGCGTAAGCGCGCAGGATCTCGGCCTGCGAGAAGCCGATGCCGGTGTGCCGGACCTCGTCCATGCGCGCTTCGAGATCGGCAATGTCCTGTTCGAGATGGATGCCTTCGGCCGGCTTGCTGAAGCGCCAGCGGTGAATGCAGCCGGCGATGTAGTTGAACCCGGAGTGAATGTCGTCGGCGAGGTGCGTGAGCACCGGCTCCAACTGCTGCGCGAAGCGGTCTTCGTGACTGTCTTTGACGGCGAATTCGAGGGCCAGGAGCGCGTCAAGCAGCGAGCTGCCAAATTGCGTGAGCAGGCTCAAGCCTTCGCGCCAACCGGGACCGCCGGGCTCGTTGCGCGCGGCATCGAGGAGCTGATTGTTGCCGCGCAGCAGGGCCTGCAGGTCCTCGCGCAACGCGGGTAGATTCTGTGAAGGCGCGCCGCGAAAGCCAGTGAGAATGGCGGCGAAGAACGCGCCGAGCGTCAGGTACTCCTGAGCCAGGCCGTCGCGTAGCCACAGGCGCGCGCGATCGGGAAAAATCAGCGTGGTGACCGCGAGCGCCATCACGATCCCGAACAACACTTCAAGGACGCGATCGAGCGCCAGGCCCCAGCGCGAAGCCGAGCTGGGAACCAGCATGATGATGGTGATGGTGACGCAGGCCAGGCGCGCACTGTCGCGCATCCCCAGCAGGCCGCTGACGACGATGGCAAGAAGAACTGCGAGTATGTAATTCCAGGGAGGCGCGCCGAAGAGAGAAAACGCAAAACCAAAGAGAGCGCCGATGAAAGTGCCGAGAAGGCGGTCGCGCGAAGCGGTGACGGTGGCGCCGACATTCGATTGCATCACGATGATGGCGCTGATGGATCCCCAATAGCCGTCATGGAGGCCGAAGCGCAGCGCCAGCCACCAGCAAAGGGCTGCGGCAAGCGCGGTTTTGGCGGCATGGATGAGCAAACGACGCCGCTCAAAGGTAAGAATTCCCTGCTCGCCGCCGCCTTCGAGGCGGAGCTTGACGGCGAGTTGGTGTTGCGACCAGGTCTTTTTTGTTCTCAGGCGCATGGGAGCAATCTGCGGTTGAATTCTCTCACATTTTGAGTGCGGGGAATGCGGGGCGTATGGCTCGGCACGTAGGAGGTGCCTGAGAAGTGCGGGCGAGAACACCCGCACGACAGCCAGTCTCCCACCCTAAGAAACAAAGGCCGTTTCTCGGGGGCCCCGGTCTGGAGACCGGCGCTACGTTCGCGCAGTCGCGGAATCTCAGACGGTCAATTTCCTGGCGCGATTCGGCCCACATTCCGGCGCGCGTCGAGTAGCATACAAAGAAGAAGCCCGCGGCCGGTCGGGCTCACGAATCCCATGCTACGCGTCGGATACCCAGCTTCCATTTCAGCAGATTTGCTGCGCGATTTCCCCGAGGGAATCGAGCTGATTCCCGTGTCGGACAAGATGGATCACGACGTCAACATCGACGTGTGGATTCCCGATCCTTATGCAACGCGGGCCATGCGCGCCTGGCCGCACTTGCACGGTGTGAAGCTGGTGCTCTCGATGATGGCGGGGACCGAGTGGATTCCGGGAACGGTGGGCCCGCACGTCACGATTTGCAATGCGCATGGGGCGCACAATGTATCCACGGCCGAGTGGACGCTGGCGGCCATTCTGGCGATGCTGAAGTATTTTCCTTTGTACCTCGACATCCAGAAGTCGGGAATATGGAAGCGCCGCTTCGAGGCCAGCGCCCACTACGCACAGATGACCGGCGACACGCGGCCGTTCCATCCCGAGGTAATGCAGGAGGAGTTGACGGGAAAGACGGTGCTGCTGGTGGGGTATGGGGCGATCGGCAAAGAGATCGAGCGCATGCTTGCGCCGTTCCAGGTGAAGATGCTGCGCGTGGCGCGCAGCGCACGCACCGCGCCCGAAGTGCACGCCGTGAGCGAGTTGGAACGGTTGCTGCCGCAGGCCGAGGTGGTGGTGCTGATTCTGCCTTCTACGGCGGAGACGAAGGGATTGATCAGCAGGCGAGAGCTTGCCTTGATGCGGCAGGGGACGCTGCTTGTGAATGCCGCGCGCGGGCCGATTGTCGATACCGATGCGCTGGTGGAGGCGCTGAACTCAGGACGGATTCGCGCCGCGCTCGATGTGACCGATCCCGAGCCGCTGCCGGCGGGACATCCATTGTGGAGTTGCCCCAATTTACTCATCACTCCGCACATCGGCGGCTCGTCGCCGCAATTTGCGCCGCGTGCGCTGCGCACGGCGGCCGATGAGTTGCGGCGCTACATGACGGGCGAGCCGCTGCAGAATGTGGTTCAGGCGGCGGTTTAAGCGCCTGGGATCTTGCGTTCCCACCCTTTCCGCAAAGAACGCGGAAAGGATGGGGCACCCAGCGGTTCAGGCAGCGATCTGATCGGAAGCCGCGGCGCGGCGCCAGTTGCGCAAGCCGAGAATGGCGAGACCCACGAGACCCGCATAGAGCAGCGCCGTGAGCCAGAGATCCTTGTAGATGTACTCGCCGATGTAAACGAGATCCACCGCAATCCAGAGCCACCAGTTGGCGATGTGCTTGCGCGCTCCCCACCAACTGGCAACGAGCGAGTAGCTGGCGAGCACGGCATCGAGATGCGGCAATGCCACGGCAATGTGCAGCATGCCGCCGAGCCAGAGCATCACGCGGCTCAGAAGTACACTGCCGAACGCGCCCGCAACAACGGCCACAATGCCGGCCTTGATGCCGAGCGGCACGATGCGCACTTCGCCTTCGGCGCGCACGCCACGCCACCAGTGCCACCAGCCATAGAGCGTAAATACAACAAAGAAGACCTGCAGCAACGCGTCGGAGAGGAACCTGGACTGGAAGAAGACCACGAGGTACAGAAAATCGGCGAGCAGGATGATGGGCCAGCAAATGAGCAGGCGCTTGGTTGTAAGCCATATGCCGATGATGGTTGTGACGACCGCTGCGAATTCGAGGCCATGCGCGACGAGCCAGGCGGCGATGAGCGCCCAGGTCATTGGAGGGTCGCTCCGCGCAGGTTGTGGGCTTTGACACGGCGGCGCAAAGCGTCGAGCAGCTCGCAGCCGGCGTCGCCGAGAAACCATTGCGCGTGACCGACGAGCCAGCCATCGTATGCCGCGACGGCTTTTTCTTCAGAGTGCAGCACGCCGAGGAAGTAGTCGGCTTCAGAGAGCGCGAACTCGGCGTGGCAGAGAGCCGTCATGGGCGCGAGCGCGGCGGCCTCTGCCGGTGTGAGGGGACGGATGGATTCGTAGCCATCGAGAAGGGCATCGAGGTGATCTACGTGGACGGGCACATCGTCAGGATGCGCGGGATCGTTGAAAAGTGTCAGCCATTCGACGATGTTGCGCTCGATGGCGTGGGCCAGGTCGTGCACGGCGTTGGTGCGGTCGGCGAGGCCGAAGTCGATGATGGCGGTGGCGTGCGCGTCAGGAGACTGGTCGCTCCAGAAAAGATTGGAGGCGTGCAGGTCGTTGTGGGTCCAGAGGGGCGCGAGGGCGGGAAGCAGAGGCGCAAGTTCGGCGTGAAAGGGCGTGAGGAGGTCGATCGCCTGCGCGGCGCAGACGCGAACAGCCGCATGGCGGGCCAGCGACAGACGCGCGGCAAGGTAACGCGCCATGGCCACGATGGGATCCAGTGCAGCGAAGACGGTGAAGCTGGCGACCAGCGGGCGTGGCTTGCGGGGCGGAGCGGCGAAATCACGCGCGGCAAGATGAAGACGCGCGAGCGCCTGCCCGGCGGAATGCGCGTGGGCCACGGTGCGAAACGGTGTCCAGGAGATCGCTTCTTCGTAGAGATCGACGCCCGCGGGGATTTCGTGTACCTCGTAGACGGAGTCACCGAGTTCGATTGCGGTTTCTCCGGCAGCGGAAGCAAAGACGCGCGGGACGGGCGCGCCGTGCGCCAGCAAATAAGCGAGGAAACGATGTTCCTCGAGCAGGCCCTCGCGATTGCGCACGGATTGGTGATGGCGCTTGATGAAGACGTTCGTCTCTTTTGTGGCGACGACGCCGGCCGCGGAAAACGGGCGCGGGCTTTCGGTGAGAATGCGCTCTGGCCGCCCAAGCGCGGGAAATTGGCTGAGCAGCGCGCGCACCTCGTCCAAGGTGAGCGGAGGCCAGTCGGGAGGGACCAGCGTGCCGTCCATGCCGTGGGCTTTTGCGGTTCCGCTCATCGTCAGATTTTAGCTCCTGGATTTCAGCTCTTGGCCGTTAGCTTTTAGCTGTTAGCTTCTCGTGCTCTGGCCGTGTGAGTTCGTAGTAACCCTTGGACATGTGCGGGCGTGGACGCCCGCACGACAGCCGGTCTGGAGACCGGCGCTACATCTTCGTGCTCTCAAAAAGTGTAGTGGGCGGACAGCCGTACCGTTGCGGGCGCGCCCTCCCAGACAAAAGTATCGCCTAAACTTGCGCCGGTATCGGACCAGTAGCGCTTGTTGGCGAGGTTATCAGCGTAGATGCGGAAGGTGACACGACCCTGGTCGCCGCCGGGCGTGTAGCGCGCGCCCAGATTGAAGAGATTGTAACTGGGCACGCTTACGGTGTCGTCGCGCAGGGCTTCTTTGCGTGATGCGAAGTTGCAGCCGGGCATCAGATGCAGGCCGCGGATGCGGGGCACGGTGACGTCGGCGAAGAGATTCGCCTGCACGTGCGGCACGTTGATCACTTGCTTGTTGTCGAACGTGGGCGTGCCGGTATTGGTCGAAGTGGCGTTCATGGCCGCGGCGGAGGCGTTCAGGCGCAGCCAACTGGCGGCTTTGCCTTGGGCGTTGAACTCAACGCCATTGTGGGTTTCGCGGCCCTCCTGCTCGAAGCAGAGATCGCCGGGAGCGATGAATACGCTTGCCGGGCAAAAGCTGTCGGGTGCCTGGATCATCTTGGGATAGAAGAACGGCGCGCGCATGTGGAAGAACGCGGTGGTGAGCAGAATGCGCTGACCGGGCTCGTATTTCGCGCCCACTTCGGCCTGGCGCGTGAAGAAGGGCGAGAGAAATTGGCTGCCGTTGTCGGTCCAGAATGGGCCTTGCGGACCGAGAGACAACAGTACGCCGTAATTCGAATAGAGGGTGAGGTTTTGGATCGGGCTCCAGGTGACGGCGAATTGCGGCAGCCAGACGGGCTGGTTCTTAATCGACGGTGCGCATGGATTTAATGAGGGAGGGGGCGCTGTAGCGGGATTGAGGTCGATTGAATTGGTGCACGATGCGTACGGCGAGTAGTTGTGGTCATGCAGAGAGTCGTAGCGCGTCGCCGCGATGAGCTGAACGCGGCCGGGAAGATGCACGCGGTCCTGAATGACGGCGGAGGATTGATGGCTGTCTTCCCAGAGGCGGCGAGGACCTGCCTGCAACAGCGAGCCGGAGCTATTCACGGCAGGACCGTAGGGAAGCATCGGTTGGTAGATATTCTCCGAACCGACATACTGGTAAACCGCACCGTCCACATTATCAACGGAGACTGGATTATTCACGGTGAAGAAACCGGGCTGCTGTACGCTGCGCAGGAAGACCTCGCCTCCCATGGTGATGTCTTGCGTGACCGCGCCGGTGTGGATGTGACCGGTGAGCATGGCCTCGGCTTCGGCATCGATGCGCAGCTCGCCGGGATCGCGATAGTCGTAGACGTCGTAGGTGCCGTCGGGGGCAAAGAAGAATGCCGGCGACTGGCCCGGGCCTGGGTTTTGCGCGCACTCCGTTTCGTAATAGCAGCCGTAGGCGTAGAGCACGTTGTCCTGAATGAGCGAATGGCTGAAGCTGCCGGCAGCAAAGGCGACCCACGCCGGCGAGAAGGTGTGCTCGAGGCGCGCGCCCGCGTTGAAGGTGTCGTAGGTGTCGGCGGGACCCCAGGGCTGATCGCCGAGCATGGTGGAGCGATAGATCTGGTTGATGTCGGGTAAGGTTGTGCCGCCAAGGAGTTGGTAGCCGCTGCCGTCGCGCTCGGTCTTGTGCTGGTACTCGAAGTCGCCTTTGAGCGTCGTGGACGGGTCAATCTTCCAATCGGTCGCGCCGGCGCCCATTGCACGCCAGCCGTTGGTGTCGTTCATGTAGGGAACGATGCGCTCCCCGGCAAGATTTACGCGCGCGCCCACCTGCTTGCGGCTGCCGAAGAGATGGCCGAGATCGACGGCGCCATAGGCCGAGCCGCGTTCATCCGTCGCAAGATCGACGGCTTTGATGTTGGCCGGGCGCTTGGTGACGAAATCGATGAGGCCGCCCGCGGAAGCGACACCGCTTTCGACCGCGGCAATGCCCTTGAGGAACTCGACCTGCTCCTTGTTTTCGAGCGGGACGTCCTGCTCGCCGGCGATGGTCATACCATTGACCTCAAATCCGGTGGCGAGATCGAGGGGAAAACCGCGAATCTGGTAGTCGCCATAATAGCCCACGGGCACATAATCGTTGCCTATCGAGGCATCGTTTTTGATCACGTCAGAAAGCAGACGCGAGACCTGATCGTTGAGCAGATCGCGGGTGACGACAGTGGCCGAAAGCGGCGTCTCCCTAATCGGCGCTCCATCGAGCGTGCCCACGGTGATGGATTCGGGAAGATAGTTGTCTTCGATTTGGCCGTGGACCACGACGGTGGTGGTGACGGGCGCCGGTTTTTGCTGTGCGGGCGCGGGATTTTGCGCCGGTACGGAATTCTGCGTGGCCGGCTGCGCCGGAGCGGGGTTTTGCTGCGCGGTTTGCGCAATCGAGGGTGCGGCAAAGCAGAGGGACAAGAGAAAGGCCCCGGCGAACGACATGGAGACAATGCGGAGGAGGGTTTGGTGATCACGGGCGATGAGAACGGCAGATGACATGGCTTCCTTTGCTTCGAATTGCCTGAAACAAAGGAGCTTGAGCTGCGATGGAAGGAAGAATTGCTGCTCGGCTTCGAAAGCTTCCCACGCCGGTATTATCCGGATCGGGTTCGAGGGTATTTCTCAGCCCCGCTATTCCGCGGAGCACCCCTGTTTCAATGTTTCCATTGAAACACTGCGGGCGGAGAAAGGCAAATGGAGCGTGCGCCGGGCAAGCGGTTATTGGATGGCGGGTTTTGCTGAAGCCAGCGCGGCGCGGGAGCCGGCCGGAGCGGCCAGCGAAGCGATGGTGGCGCGGGAGAGAACTTCCATCATGGCCCGCTGTGCCTCAATCCAAACCGGGTGCGCGGGACAACGCGCTTTGCGAGAGCAGGAACGGCCGGGGATGAGGCAGACATTGAGACAGATGACGCCGTCGACGGCCTCAATGACTTCGCGCATGGACGCTGCTGCGCCGCGGGGCGCAATGTGGAAACCGCCCTGCTGGCCGCGGCGTGAGGAGATGAGCCCGGCGCGCGCAAGGGATTGCAGGACTTTCGAAAGGAAGCTTTCCGGCGCGCCCGTGGCGTGAGCCAGATCGGGAAGCGAAATGCGCCCGTTGCCTGCCATGGCAGTGAGTTGAATCATCACGCGCACGCCATAATCCGCGGCACGGGTCAGTTGCATGGACGAATTCGGTTTCTTCATCGCGTGGTCCTGCTCAACAAGCGATTTTCTTGCGCCAACGCCGTTCGGTGCGCGGGGGCGGTCGTGCTTTGGGGCCCGGGGACGATCCCTGCTGCCAACCGGGAGCGTAATTGAAATTGTCACAAGCTGATGTGTTAAAGATCACAGACCTCGGGTTGCCGCGGACGATAACTTTGCTTCGTTCCATTCAAAATTGGAGTAAAAGAGTCCAGAATGTGCCGCGCTTGTTCTGCCGCCTTTTCAGCCTGTATTTCCCACAAATGCGAGACTGTCCAGAATTCGACACCCGGCGAGGTCTCTGAGGGTCAGGAGGCCCTCAGTACAGCCGGTCAGGAGACCGGCGGTACGGCTTTCCGCGGCAGTTTCAAACTGAAAGGAACCTTCAGATCGTCATGAATCCTTATCCCGCAGTGGATCCCATTCCTTTGCCGGCTCCTGTGTGGCTGATGAAGCTGCTGCACGTGGTCACGCTTTCGCTGCATTTTGTGGCTGTGGAGATGTTGCTGGGCGGGCTGCTGCTGGCGATTCTGCTCAGCCTGTTCCGCTCGTCGGCAAACGCTCACACGACCGCGAGAGCACTGGCGAAGCGGCTCACTATCGTGATGACGTATGTGATCAACCTGGGCGTGCCGCCGCTGCTTTTT
Organism: uncultured Acidobacteriota bacterium; assembly: GCA_963729915.1. GTDB lineage: Bacteria > Acidobacteriota > Terriglobia > Terriglobales > Acidobacteriaceae > Telmatobacter. The sequence continues at coordinate 400,448 of CAVSQE010000003.1, forward strand.
GCGCAGGTGCTTTACGGGCGCGCGCTCTACACGAGCAGCGTGCTGATCGGGGTGTACTGGATCGCGATCATCCCCACGCTGATCCTGGTCTACTGGCTGCTCTACCGGTTCACGGCGCGGCTCGACCAGGGCAAATCGGCTTGGTGGGTGGGCCTGATCGCGTGGCTGCTGGCGGGCGGCGTGGCGCGGATGCTCTCGACCAACATGACACTGATGCTGCGGCCCGAAGCGTGGCACGGAATGTATGCCGCGTCGGCGATGGGCCGGTTCCTGCCCACGGGCGATCCTACGCTCGAGCCGCGCTGGCTGCTGATGATGGCGGGCGGATTGTTCATTGGCGGATTGTGGCTGGTGTATCTGGCCGGGCGCAGCACGTTTACCGCGGAAGAAAAGAAATTCGTCGCCGGGCTGGGCGGCAAAGTGGCTGCCGGCTTCGGAATTGTCTACCTGGCCGCGGGACTGTGGGCGGCGAGCGTGCAGCCTGACGTGGTGAAGGCAGGACTTGCCGGCCACTCGATCTATCCGGCGTACAAATTTGCGGGATTCGCCGGGTACGGCTGGATCGCCCTAGTGGTGGTGGCCGTGCTGGTGGGCGCAATTGCGGGATTCGGCAGGATCGCGGCTGGCTGGTTGAGCTGGACAGCCGTTCTCATCGGCGTGCTGGTGGAGATCATGCTGACGGTGTATCGCGACGGCGTGCGCGACGTGACGCTGTTGTCGAAGGGCTACGACGTTTGGGACCGGGCTGTGGCGACGAACTGGGGCGTGGTGGGGTTGTTTCTCGTGCTCTTTGTCGGCGGCCTGGGCGTAGTTGGCTGGCTCGTGTCGGTTGTGGCGCGCGCACAGAAAACCATGGAGGGCGCGGCGTAACCGCGAAGAGACTGCGATGAGCGAGACTGCGATTGCACCGAATATCGTTTTAGAGCACGTAGAGAACGGCGACACCAAAACGCGGCGCGCCTTTCTGGCCGCCGCGAGCGTGGCGGGCATCGGCTATGCTGCCGCGCTGGCTTATCCCGTGTACCGTTACCTGGCAAGCCCCAGCGAGATGGCGCTGAGCGCCGCGGCCGTGACCGAGGTGACGCTGAAAGATGCGCAGAAACTACCGGCGGGATCGGTGCTGATGTTCAAGTTCGGCACTGCGCCGGCCATGCTGATTCACCATGCGGACAACACCTGGGTGGCGCTGACTGCGGTTTGCACGCACCTGGGCTGCACGGTGCAGTATGAGCCGCAGATGGACCGCATTCATTGCGCGTGCCACGGCGGCGTGTACAACGCCTACACCGGCGCCAACGTGAGCGGGCCGCCGCCCAAGCCGCTCAAGCTTTTCAAGGTCGCCGTCAACGACACGGGAGTCGAGGTATCGCGAGGATAATGGATGCGAACGTCAAGGCGTGACGGCTGCGGCGTCCTAATTCTCGCGACATAAGGAGCAACATTCATGGGAATCCTCGATCTCTTCAGCCTCAAGGGCAAGAACGCACTGGTCACCGGCTCCGGACAGGGCCTGGGAGCCGGCATGGCGATCGCCTTTGCCCAGGCCGGCGCCAACGTAACGCTGCACAACTATGACAAGGTTCTGGACTCGACCATCGAAGAAGTGAAGAAGACGGGTGTCCGCTACATCACGCGATCGGGCGACGTGTGCGATGAAGCGATTCGCAAAATGCTCGTGGACGACACGGTGAAGGAGTTCGGCTCGATCGACATCCTGGTGAACAACGCAGGAACCATCCGGCGCGCGCCGGCTGCCGAGCACTCGGAAGAGTTTTGGAACACGGTGATCGACACGAATTTGAATTCGGTGTGGTTTCTGAGCCAGTACGCGGGACGCCTGATGCTGGCGCAGGGACACGGCAAGATTATCAACACCGCTTCGCTGCTGTCGTTTCAGGGTGGGATTACGGTGCCCGGATATGCCGCGGCAAAGGGCGGCGTGGCGCAGTTGACCAAGGCACTGGCCAATGAGTGGGCTGACAAAGGCATCAACGTGAATGCCATCGCTCCCGGCTACATGGCGACGGACAACACGACGGCGTTGCGCGCCGACGCAGCGCGGTCGGCCGCGATCCTGAGCAGAATTCCCATGGGGCGCTGGGGGCTGCCTTCGGATTTGGCGGGCACGGCGGTGTTTCTGGCCTCGGAGGCGAGCAATTACGTGCAGGGCCATGTGCTGGTGGTGGACGGCGGATGGCTTTGCCGGTGAGGAAGACGGGGACCGGGGACGGCGACGGGCAATTTGCATAAAGGACGAGAAGCATGACGACAAAGATGATCGCGAGCAGTGTTTACGACTGGATGGATGAGCGGCTGGGCATTTCGGAGCTGGCCGCTTTCGCGCGCAAGAAGACCGTCCCGGTGCATGCGCAATCCTTCTGGTATTACTGGGGCGGCATCACACTGTTCCTGTTCATGCTGCAGTGCTTCACGGGCGTGTTGCTGCTGGTGTATTACCGGCCGGGCGTGGAGGCCTACGAATCGGTCCGGCAGATCACGTTTGTGATGAACTTCGGCTGGCTGATCCGCTCGGCGCACGCATGGGCGGCCAACCTGATGTTGTTCGCCATTCTCGTGCACATGTTCTCAGTCTTCTTTATGAAGGCCTACCGCAAGCCGCGCGAGATGGGCTGGCTTTCTGGGATGGTGCTGCTGGGGCTGGCCGCGTGCTTTGGCTTCTCCGGCTACCTGCTGCCCATGGACGAGTTGAGCTACTTCGCCACCAAGGTTGGTTTGCAGATTCCGGTGGCGATACCGTGGATCGGTCCGGCCATCGCCAACATGTTGCGCGGCGGCCCGGATGTAACAGAATTTACCGTGCAACGCTTCTTTGCGCTGCACGTTGTGGTGCTCCCTGCATTGTTCATTCCCCTTCTCGGGTTTCACCTTTGGCTGGTGCAGCGCTACGGCAATGCCGTGCCTGAGAGCGAAGAGGCCAAACCGGCCTCAGAGCGCAAATCCATGCCGTTCATGCCGAACTTTCTGCGCAAGGACATCGCGATGTGGATCATTTCGCTTAACGTCCTGGCGCTTCTGGCTTCGGTATTTCCGTGGGCGCTGGGCAAGCAGTACGATGCGCTGGCGCCCGCGCCGCTCGGCATTCATCCCGAGTGGTACTTCATGAGCCCCTTCGAGATGCTGAAGATGCTGGGCGCGGTGCTGCCCGGCGAGGCGGGCGAGATTGCGGGCTTGCTGCTGTTCACGCTGGGCCTCGTGCTCTGGATCCTGATTCCGTTCTACGACAAGAACAAGGAAGCGGGACGGCGCGCGCGCACGGCGCACTACTTCGGGTTGCTGGCGGTGTTCGCGCTGTTGGCTACGACGGTCATCGGCTATTGGACCATTCGCTAAAGGAAGAACGACGATGAACTATCCATTCTGGGACATTCCATATCTCGGCTCGGGCTGGGTGATTGGCATCATCGCCATCTTCCACGTCATGATCTCGCAGTTTGCCGTGGGCGGCGGGCTTTACCTGCCGCTGGCCGAGCGCAAGGCTCTGCGCGAAGGGCGCGAGGACTGGCTCAAGGAGTTGGTGGGCTACTCGAAGTTTTTCCTCGTGCTGACCGGCGTCTTTGGCACCATCTCCGGCGTGGGCATCTGGTTCGCCATCGGATTGACGCACCCCGAAGCCACCAGCACGCTGATTCACAACTTCGTCTTCGGCTGGGCCATCGAGTGGGTGTTCTTCATGGTGGAGCTGAGCACAGCCGCCGTTTATTACTACACCTGGAACAAGATCGATGCGAAGCTTCACCTGGCGGTGGGTTGGGTGTACGCGGGCGCGTCGGTATGCACGCTGATCATCATCAACGGCATTCTCACTTTCATGCTCACGCCGGGCGACACGTGGCTTGCCGTGGCGGGCACGGGGCACGAAGCCAGCAAATTCTGGAACGCGTTCTTCAATCCCACCTACTGGCCGAGCCTGCTGCTGCGCTCTTGCGTGTGCGCCTCGCTGGCGGGAATCTGGGCGCTCATCAGCGCCAGCCGCATCGATGGCAGCGCTCAGCCTCGGCTCAAGTCGTCGCTGGTGAAGTGGAGCGTGAAGTGGCTGGTGCCGTCGTTCGTGGCCATGCCGTTCTTGTTTGCGTGGTACCTGTTCATGGTTCCCGAGTCGCAGCGCGCGTTGCTCACACTGGGCATCGACACTATGGGCACCGGAACCTTCTCGATTGTCACGCGCATGGCGCTGCTGATCGTAATGGCTTCGGCGACGATTATCGGCGCGGCGTACTATCTGGCGTACCGCAATCCTGTGGATTTCAATCCCGCGCACGCGGTGGCCATTCTGCTGCTGGCGTTGATGGCGACGGCGGCCGGCGAATACTCGCGCGAGATGCTGCGCAAGCCGTTTGTCATCGGCCATTGGATGTACTCGAACGGGGTGCGCGTGCCCTACGCGCTCAAGATCGACCAACAGGGTTATTTAGTGCGCTCGAATTGGGTCTACGATGGGAATTCCAGCTACTCCCGCGGCGAGGCCATCTTTCGCGGCGAATGCGGATCGTGCCACACACTCAAGGGGTACCGGCCGCTGGTGAAGCTGCTGGCCGGACGCGACCGCGCCAACATCGAGAGCTTTATCACCATGCTGCACGAGTACAAGCCCGACTCGCCATATCACCACTTTATGCCGCCCATGGTGGGCACGAAGCAGGATGTTGAAGACCTCACCGATTTCCTAAACGCGCATGTGAACCCGCCGGCCGTGAGCGGGCAGAAGCCGGTGCAGACCGCACAGAGATAGGGCGAGCGGAGTTAGCGAGTTAGCAAGTCAGTAATTCGGAAACAGCAGTTCTCAATTTGAGGGCCCGCGTGAGGCGGGCCTTTACTGTCCTAGTCTGAACTTTGGGGGCAGAACATGGGTGCGCTGCGCCTCTCAAGGTCTACCTCTTCAAATTCCGCAGCAATATCGTCATACACTCTAAATATTCTTGCTTATGCAACTCCGGGCCACCCTCGTGTGCTTCTATTTCGTGGAGCCGCAACCTTGCCTGAGCAAGCCGTTCCGCATTCTCGTTTCGATCCATTAGCTCACGAACATGCTTGAACTGCTGCGACCTAGATTTTCCCCGCCTGTATCCCGTGCCGACTCCGTAGGTCAGGTGACTTTTCGCTTCTATCGAATAGTCCTCTTGGCCGCGGAGTTGCTTGCATTCCTCGCAGCCCTCTTTCGGAGTAAACGGCTTGCTGTCGCTATCGGTCATGGAGCAAACCTATTATAAGAGGATGAAGGGAGAACGGCCACTCCCTTACAGCTCCGCCGCAGAGACGGATTTGGACGCGCGAGCCCCGAAATCACTTCTAAAGTTTGGCCGCTTCCGAGGAGAAACCTCATGATGACCGACCTTAATCACTTATCTGAGCGCGTGAAGAGACTGGAATATGAGAATCGTCTTTTCAAACTGGCGGGGACAGTGCTCGCCCTTGGCGTTCTAGCGTTTGCCTCGTTAGGTGCGGCAAACAAGCCGCAAACAATCGAAGCTGAGAAGATAATCCTTCGTGACGCGCAGGGTCATGTCCGTTTGACCCTCGGTACGCCTGGAACGGCTGGGGCGGCTTTCGCCATACAACCAAACGATCCAGCAATCTGGCTTTCAGATGAAAATGGAACTGATCGAGCGATACTTACTTCCGATGGACTGTACTTCGCAAACAAAAACTCGCGCCCTACGGTCAGCCTCAGTAGCGGCTCAGCCTCTGGGGCGTCATCGTTAGGGTTCTATGATCCGAATGGGAAGATTATTCGGTCAATCCCTTAGCGCCGAGGTGGGAAAGGAAAAACAATTATGAACCGCAGAGAACTTTTTGCCGCTCTCGCCGCGACGGCCGTTGCTCGCGACGCATTGGCGCTTGCCGAGCCTACAACCGTGATGGGCTCGCACGTCTTCGACTGGAACTCGCTGACTGACGTGCCGAACGAACATGGATCGACGCGAACAGTGTGCAGCACGCCAACAGCGACGCTTGAGAATCTCGAGATTCACGTCTCGACACTGAAACCCGGCATGTCGCCGCATCCGCCCCACAAGCACCCCAACGAAGAGCTGATCATTATCCGTCAGGGGACAGTGGAGACGCTCTCAAACGGGACATGGATTCGCGTGGGGCCGGGGTCGATCATTTTCAACGGATCGAACCAGCTGCACGGGTTCAAAAACGTAGGCACGGAGGATGCGATCTATCACGTAGTGAACGTGAAGACGGAAAAGACTCCAGCCGGCGGGACGGTGTTCGGCTAACCGGGTGCCCCCGCACCTATCGTGAGCGAAGTCGAAGGATCCCGCGTTTTTTGGTGACCGGGAATTGAGCCGCGCTACGTCTTTCGGAAACGCGCGGCCAGGGCCTCGGCGGTGCGCGCCAGAATGCCCGCATCGCTGCCCACGGCGACGAAGTTGTAGCCCAACTCAAAAAGCGCTTCGGCGTCGTCGGCATTGCCGCTGAGGGTGCCTGCGGATTTGCCTTGGGCGCGGATGCGCCGGGCGGCCTCCGCGATGGCGGCCTGGACTTCAGGCTGCTTGGGGTTGCCGAGATGGCCGAAGTCCGCGGCCAGATCGCTGGGGCCGATGAAGATGCCGTCAACGCCTTCGACGGCGGCTATGGCCTCGATCTCCTTGAGCGCGGTTCTGGTTTCGACCTGCACCAGCACGCAGGTATCAAGATGTGCGTTGCGGTGATAGTTCTGAACGCGGCCGTAGTCGTTGGCGCGGGGCACGACGGCTACGCCGCGTATGCCGAGCGGCGGATAGCGCGCAGCGGCGACAGCCTTGCGTGCTTCATCGGCATTCTGCACAAAAGGAATGAGCAGGGAGCGCGCGCCCACGTCGAGCGCCCGCTTGATGATGACCGGCTCGTTCCAGGGCACGCGGAAGACGGGCTCCGCCGTGCCGCCGCGCATGGCCTGCAACTGCGGCAGTAGCGTGGTGATGTCGTTGGGCGCGTGTTCACCGTCGATAACGATCCAGTCAAAGCCCGCGCCGGCCAGAATTTCGGCTGCAACGGGGCTGGCCATGCTGCACCAAAGTCCGACTTGCCGATCGAAGCGAGAAAGTGCCTGCTTGAATGCGTTGCGCGGGATGTTTCCGGGCCATTCGGGCATGGGTTGAATCTCCTTTCGCGATTGTAAGCGGAAAACAGCGGGGTTAGCGGAGTTGGCGGGGTTAGCGGAGTTAGGATCGTCTTCCGCCCGCGTTTTTCAGGACGCTGCGGGTGTGCTGAAGTCGAGGCGTTTGATTTCGCCGACGATGGGACCGTAGCTGACGATGGCGCAGAAGGCGATGAAGCCGACAAAGATGAGTGCGCCGTTGTAGGAGTGCGTTTTTCCGACGATGTAGCCGATGATGAGCGGGGTGGTGATGCCGGCCATGTTGCCGAAGAGGTTGAAGAGCGCGCCGTTCATGCCCACCATCCCTTTGGGCGAGGTGTCGGAGACCACGGTCCAGCCCAGCGCTCCGATGCCTTTGCCAAAAAACGAAATCGACATAAACAGAATCATGACGCTCTGCGAGGACGCGTAGTTACAGGCAATAATCGTCATGGACAACGCCATGCCGGCCATGATGGGCAACTTGCGCGCGAAGCTGAGCGAGTGGCCGCGGCGCAGCAAGCGATCAGAGAAGATGCCGCCGAGAATTCCGCCGATGCCGCCGCAGAGGCCCGGCACAGCCGCCGCGAAGCCGACATTCAGAACTGACATGTGGCGCGCCTGCGAGAGATAAAGCGGAAACCAGGTGAGAAAAAACCAGGTGAGCGTGGTGATGCAGTACTGGCCGATGTAAACGCCCACGAGCATGCGGTAGCTCAGGAGCTTCTTCACGGTCGCCCAGGTGAGCGTGTTCTTTTTCACACCCGAGGCGGAGTCGGTATTGACAAGGCCGCCACCGCGCTCGATGGCGTCAATCTCCGACTGCGAAATGCTGGGATGCTCTTTGACGCCAAAGATGTTCGTGAACCAGACTGCGGCGAGCACGAGGCCCAGCGCGCCCAGGAACCAGAAGCAGGCGCGCCAGCCGGACACGTGAATGAGCCATCCAAAGATGGGCGCGAAAATGGGCAGCGCGAAATATTGCGCGGAGTTGAAGATGGCCGAGGCGCGGCCGCGCTCCGACGTTGGAAACCAGGAGGCGACAATGCGGCCGTTGCCGGGAAAGACGGGTGCCTGGAAGAGACCGGAGAACACGCGGAGAATGAAGATGGCGGTGAACGCGGCGCTGGCGGCGAAGTAGCCGGCGAAGGCGGTAAGAAAGGCGCACACCGACCAGCCGATGATGGCGATGCCGTAGACGCGTTTTGATCCGAAGCGGTCGAGCAGGCCGCCCGAGGGCAACTGCCCCAGCGCATAGGCCCACCCGAAAGCGAAGAGCAGATAGCTCATGCGCTGCGCCGTCAGGTCCATCTCTTTGGGCATAACCGAGACGGCCTGCGAAAGCACCGAGCGGTCAGCAAAGCTGAAACAGCTGACGACAAAGAGAATGGCGATGATGAGATAGCGAACGTGCGTTTGCCGTTCTGCGATCAAGCAGGATCCCTTTCGGTTCAATGCTTCCGATTCACGGTACCATGCAGGGCCGCGTCTCAGGCTGTCTCGTAGAGCGATTGAATGAGGCCGCGGATGTAGCCGTAGCAATAGGCGAAGGATTGCAGGTCGTGGGGATCGGCGTTGTCGGCAGCCAGGGGCACGTGGTCGGGCATGAGCATGTAGTGATAGCCGACTTCTTTGTAAACGCGAATGGCTTTGACGAAATCCACGTCTCCCTCGTCGGGGTAGACCTCCATAAAATCGTTTCGATGGCCGCGAATGTTGCGGAAGTGCACGTTGAAGATCTTCTTGCGCGTACCGAAGTAGCGGATGACGTCGAAGATTTCGACGCCGGGGTTTTCGAGGTCCTCGGAGATGGTTCCCTGGCAGAAGTTCAGGCCGTGCCAGGGGCTCTTCTGGATGGTGATGAACTTTTTGAGGCCGTCAACGGTGCCGAGCACACGATGCACGCCCTGGTAGCCATCGGGCGGCACGCCGGGATCCTGCGGATGACACGCCATGCGGATTTTGTTCTCGTTTGCGACGGGAATCACGCGATCGAGAAAGTAGGTGATCCGCTCCCAGAAAGCGTCGGCGCTGACCACACCGGCTTTGGTGAGCGGGGTTTCGGGATGGGCTTCGGAGAGCTTCCACTGGTGGTAGAGCGCGTCGCCGCGGCCGGGCACGCGGCCGGTGCGGAGTACGCCGAGAATGCTCATGTTGTATTTGATGGACGGAATGCCGGCCTGCGCGCAATTGCGGATGAAGATTTGCAGTTGCTCGATGTCGCGATCGCGCTCCGGGCTTTGCGCGAGCATGATCGCCGGATGCTTTTCGCGGTCGATGTAGCTCGACTCGAGGAAGGGCGGCGCGGTGCAATCGATGCTGATGCCGTATTTCGCAGCCATGTCGACCATGCGCTTGAGCTCTTCCACGGTGGCATAGAGGCGGTCGCCCTCGATCTGCGGATAGCCGCAGATGTTGCGCACGCCGTAACGCGCCAGGTATTTGAGATGCGTGTCGTTGGTGGGCGCGGTTTGGTCGCCGAGCTTTATGCGCTCGGGTTGCGTGGTGGGCGCGGCGCTCGCAGTCGCGGGCGCGATTCCGGTTGAGGCCAGGACTCCGGCTGCACCGCTCGAAACTAGGAATTGTCTGCGATTCATGGGTGATTTTCCTTTGAGGTCGTCCTCAACCTTGTATGCGAACGGGGATGCGCTTGTAAAGTGGAGTGGTGCGGGCGGAGATGTCGCGTACGATGGCCGGTGCTATGATGCGCGACGGCAAAGGCGCAAGGAAATCGAGACGATGAGCAAGAGCGTCAATGACAGAAGCAGATCGCCGCGGGTAGCGGCCATGCGGGTTGTGCCTGTGGCCGGCCGCGACAGCATGCTGCTGAATCTGAGCGGTGCGCACGGGCCGTACTTCACGCGCAACCTGGTTCTGCTCACGGACGAGGCGGGAAAAACGGGCGTGGGCGAGGTTCCGGGCGGAGAAAAGATTCGCCGCGTGCTGGAAGGAGCCGCACCGCTGGTGGTGGGACGCGAGAGTCGCGACTTCAATACGGTCCTGAACGCGGTGCAGGAGCGGTTCGGCGATCAAGACGCGGCGGGGCGCGGGCAGCAGACCTTCGATTTGCGCGTGGCCATTCACGCAATGACGGCGATTGAGTCGGCGCTGCTCGATCTGTATGGCCAGTTTCTGGAGGTTCCGGTTGCGGTACTGCTGGAGCAGGGTGTGCAGCGCGCGAGTGTGCCGGTGCTGGGTTACCTGTTTTATGTGGGCGACAGCCGGAAGACGAATCTTGAGTATCGGAGGGCGGGCGAAAGCGCGAGCGGCTGGTTCCGTCTGCGCGATGAGGAGGCGCTGACGCCCGACGCGATTGTGCGGCAGGCTGAGGCGGCGCAGGCGCAATACGGATTCAACGACTTTAAATTGAAGGGCGGCGTGCTGGCGGGCACGGAAGAGATGAAGGCTGTGGAGGCTCTGCACGAAAGGTTTCCCGAAGCGCGCATCACGCTCGACCCCAACGGCGCATGGAGCCTGCAGGAGGCGATTGCGCTGTGCAAGGGCAAGCAGGATGTGCTCGCCTACGCGGAAGACCCGTGTGGCGCAGAGGGACGATTCTCGGGGCGCGAGAATATGGCGTATTTCCGGAATGCAACCGGACTGCCCACTGCGACCAACATGGTTGCGACCGATTGGCGCGAGCTGCACTATGCGATCGCGTTGCATGCCGTCGACATTCCGCTGGCCGATCCGCACTTCTGGACGATGCAGGGAGCGGTGCGCGTTTCCCAGATTTGCCGCGACAACGGGCTCACTTGGGGATCGCACTCAAATAATCATTTCGACATCTCGCTGGCGATGGTGACGCACGTGGCCGCGGCGGCCGTGGGGGAGATTACGGCGATCGATACGCACTGGATTTGGCAGGATGGGCAACATCTGACGCGCAATTCGCTCGAAGATCAAGCACGGCGCCATTGAGCTGCCGATGCGGCCGGGGCTGGGCGTCGATTTGGATTTCGACGCCATCGAGCGCGCGCATGAACTTTACCTGACGGAGGGATTGGGCGCACGCGACGATGCCATAGCGATGCAGTTTTTGATTCCGGGATGGAAGTTTGATCCGAAGCGGCCGAGTTTGTGTCGCGCGTGACCGCGCGACAGTGAAGAAGTGAAAAAGTGAACGAGTGAAAAATGCGCAGTCACTCTTGGAGCTAGCATAGTTTCATGACTTCAACCACCGAACCCCGAGTGATTCGCATCGACGTCCGAGACAATGTCGCCGTGGTGGTGACGCCGGGTGGATTGCCCGCGGGCGCGCGGCTCGCATCGGGACTGGAGTTACGCGAGGCGGTTCCGGAGGCGCACAAGGTTGCGCTGGCCGATCTCGCGAAGGGCGATGCGATTGTGCGCTACGGCGCGACGATTGGCTATGCGAACCGGGCGATTGCGCGCGGCAGTTGGGTGCATGAAGGGTTGATGACCGCGCCGGCTGCGCCGCCGCTTGCCGATTGTCCGCTGGGAACTGCACCACCCGAGACCCTCGCCCCGCTCGAGGGATACGCGTTCGAGGGCTATCGCAATCCTGACGGGACCGTGGGAACGAAGAACATTCTCGGCATCAGCACCACGGTGCAATGCGTGGCGCCGACGGTGGAGCACGCGGTGCGGCGCATACGGGCGGAGATTCTGCCGCGCTTTCCGCATGTGGACGATGTTGTGGCGATCACGCATCCCTATGGCTGCGGCGTGGCCATCGAAGCGCCGGGCGCGGCGATTCCGATTCGCACGCTGCACAACCTGGCGCTGCATCCAAACTTCGGCGGCGAAGTGATGGTGGTGAGCCTGGGCTGCGAAAAATTGCAGCCGGTGCGTCTCATGTCCGCAAAAGATTTGCCGGTGCTCGAGGAGTCCTCGGTCGCCGTGCTGCAGGATGCGACGAAGGGTTTCGGCGAGATGGTGGCCACGATTATGGAACTGGCCGAGAAGAAACTTGAAAAACTGAATCGGCGAAGTCGCGAGACGTGTTCGGCTTCGGATCTTGTCGTCGGGTTGCAGTGCGGCGGATCGGACGCGATGTCGGGCGTGACGGCGAATCCCGCGGTTGGCTTTGCGGCGGACCTGCTGGTGAGGGCCGGGGCAACGGTGATGTTCTCTGAAGTGACAGAGGTGCGCGACGCCGCGCATCTGCTAACGGCTCGGGCCGCCACGCCGGAGATTGCGCGGGAATTTGTGCGCGAGATGGCGTGGTACGACGAGTACCTGGGGCGGGGCGGGGCGGATCGGGGGGCGAATCCCACGCCGGGCAACAAGCAGGGCGGCCTGGCCAACGTGGTGGAGAAGGCGATGGGGTCGATTGCCAAAGCGGGCTCGACGGCGCTGATGGGCGTGGCCGGGCCGGGCGAGCGCGTGACGCAAAAGGGGCTGATTTTTGCGGCTACGCCGGCCAGCGACTTTATCTGCGGCACACTGCAACTGGCCGCGTCAATGAACATGCACATCTTTACTACCGGGCGAGGCACGCCGTACGGGTTGGCCATGGCGCCGGTGATCAAAATAGCGTCGAACAGCGGGTTGGCGCGGCGCTGGCCCGATCTGATCGACGTGGATGCTGGGCGGATTGCTACGGCCGAGGCAACCGTAGAAGAGGTCGGCTGGGAGATATTTTTATTGGTTTTGGAGGTGGCCAGTGGGAGGAAAAAAGCCTGGGCGGACCACTGGGGATTGCACAACGAGTTTGCATTGTTCAATCCGGGACCAGTGACGTAGCGGCATTGGGCAAAGGTCAAAGTCTCAGGAAAACCATCCCTCGGCGGCTAAAGCCGCTCTGATTCTTGACCTTCTTCTGCACGACTGAAGTCGTGCCCTTTCAAGGCCTAAATCTCTCCGCAGACTATCGTGGCAGCTGTTGCAAAACGGACTGCAATGGGATTATCTTCGGTGTGCGCGGCGCGACCGGCTGCTGCGGTGCGGCCGCGGGAAAGGCGTTCCGTCATGCAAGTTGCGCGAATGCACCAGAAATCCCCTGTCCGTTCCTGGCTTCTTCTTGCCGCACTTTTGCTGCTGGCCTTTTGCCCGGGCGTGGCTCAAACGGCCACCAAAGTTGTGACCGATGCCGACAAGGGCGGAACGGTAACGATCAAGATGGGAGACGTGCTGGAGGTTCGGCTCAGCTCCAATCCCAGCACCGGGTACGCGTGGTACCTGGAGAAACAATCGACGGCGCTGCTGAGGCTGACCGGCCAATCGCAGACGCAGGCGACGCAGCCGGGCGTGGGACGGCCGATTGTGCAGGTCTTTGACTTTGCGCCCACAGGCAAGGGGACGGGCGTGTTGCTGCTGCATTACGTGCGCTCGTGGGAGCCGGCAGACCCGAACGAGGAGCAGTTCAGCCTGCATGTGACGATTGAATGAGGCAAGCGCAACGGAAAACCCTGCCAAAAGCGGACGCGAACGCATAAAATACCAATTGAAATGAGCAAGAACAAAGACAAGACATTTGAGGTAGCGTGCCCGGATTGCGGGGCGATGATTAAGATCGACGCAACGACTGGGCTGGTGGTGAGCCACACACCGGCACCGCGCAAACGCATGTTCGAGGACCTGGAGACGGCGGCCCAGGCCATGCGCGAGCACGGGGAGCGGACGGAATCGATTTTTCGGCAGAGCGTGGACGCGGAGAAGAACAAGGCGGACCTGCTGGAGAAGAAATTTGCCGAGGCGATGCGCAAGGCGAAGGACGCTCCCGCCGAGGGCAAGCCCTTTCGCGAGATCGATCTGGATTGACGGGCTCGATTGATGGGGCTGGATTAACAGCCGCGGCGGTGAGCCGAGTTTTCCTACGCCGGGAACCGGCTATTCGAGCGATACTCTAGGCAATATAGTTTCAGGATCACGGGGCTCCAAGGAAGAATGTAAGGAGAGGTCATGGTAGTTGTACCGCTTTCAAAGTCAACGAGCAACGTGGGCGGAGCCTGCGCCAGCAAGGCCAATTCCAGGCATTGGGTCGGAATGGTCGCAGCGGGAACGCTGGCGGCGAGTGGCGCCCTGCTGATTGCCGGCAAGCGACGCGCGGGCCTGGTGACGGCCGTCTCCGGCGTTGCCCTGGCCATGCTGGACCAGCCGGAAGTGGTGAGCAAGTGGTGGAATGCGCTTCCCGCTTACCTTGACGAGATGCAGGGCATGCTGGGCCGCGCGCAATGTGCCGTGGAAGACCTTTCGGTACAGGGCGAGAAGCTGCGCCGGGTGCTGGGGAAATAGCTTCCGGGCTGCGGGGCTTGGTCAAGATCCCCAGTGTGCGAGTGTGAGTGTGGACGGGCTGCGGAAAACGGCTTGGTTCTGAATGTAATTCCCGAAAAAGAGGCCCGGGCCTAAAGGCCCGATCGATTTCTGGGTTTTTTGCGGGGGTTAAAACCCCCGCCTCCCTCCGTCAGGAAAATTCCATCAGTTTTTGCGGTCGACTAGGTAGCGGGCGACGGCTTTGAGACCGTCGGCGCGGCTGCCGTAGGGCTCGAGCGCGGCAAAGGCCTCGTCAACAAGCTGCGCAGCGTCGCGAAGGCTCTGCTCAATGCCGTAGACGGCCGGCCAGGTGGCCTTTTCGGTGGCCTGATCCTTGCCCGCGGTCTTGCCCAAAGTCGCCGAGTCGGCAGTCACGTCAAGCACGTCGTCGGCAATCTGGAAGGCGAGACCGGCTTTGCGACCGAAGCGATCGAGACGCGCAACGTCGTCGGCGGTTGCGCCGGCGTAGACGCCGCCTGTGACCACGCTGACGCGAATGAGCGCACCGGTTTTGGCGCGATGGATGGCTTCAACGAGCTCCGGCGTGGGCTTGAGGTGCTCGCTTTCGATATCGAGCACCTGGCCGCCGATCATGCCATCGACCGTTCCCACTGCATTGGCGATGAGGCCGATGATTTGCACCGTAGCGGCGGGAGGGCAGTCGAGCCCGGCCAGCACCTCAAAGGCGCGGGTTTGCAGGGCATCGCCGGCCAGGATGGCAATGGCTTCGCCAAAGGCTTTGTGGCAGGTGGGCTTGCCGCGGCGCAGATCGTCGTTGTCGAGGGCGGGCAGGTCGTCGTGGATGAGCGAATAGGTGTGGAGCATTTCCAGGGCTGCGCCCAGGCGTTCTATGCCCGTTGGTAATGCGCCGGCAATGGTGACGCCGGCCTGCATGGCCAACACCGGACGCAGGCGCTTACCGCCGGCAAAGACAGAGTGGCGCATGGCGCCGTGGATCGAGGCCGGAACCGTATCTACGGTTGGAATCAGCGACTCCAACGCGTGGTCGGTGAGGTCGGCGCCCTCCTGAATCAGCGATTTTACGTCGGCAGGCATGCTCTTTCTTCTTATGTTAGACGAGCGGGGCCGCGGCGCAGTTCACAGAACGCGAGCAAGATGAGCAGGAGCACGCTCAGGGCGCTCAGCCAGCGGCCGGCCACGACATCCGGCGAGCGAGTCCAATCGATGGTCAGATCCACCGCGCCTTGCGGGACGGGCACGATGATGAGGCCGTCGGAGCGTTTGGGCAACGCGGCTTGGAGCTGGCCGTTGACGCGAATGTGCCATGCGGGGTAGCTGACGAGGCGCAGGATCAAATAGCCGGTATGAGCGGTTGAGGCACGAATCTCGCGGTGTTCGGGGTTGGTCTGGATGCCATGGAGGGTCGCGAATGTGGCCTGGCAACTGCCCTGATCGGGGCTCCATATGGGATTGGCGTCGGGGTCGTCTGGATCGGGCTTGCCCAGAACGACGGATGGATCGCTTACCAGGCAGGCATCGGGAAGGCCGGTAGCGATGCTGGAGTCGTCGCCGCCGGGAGGCTCGTATTCATACATGCCGACAGAGCCCGCGCCAGCCTGGTAATCGAAGAGCACCGAAGCGACGGTGTCTTCTGGGTAGCAGACCTGGAAATAATACTTTGCCGCATAAAGCGTAGACGCCAGGAAGACCGCGGCGCAGACGACCAGCACGGTGACGCGGGCGCGGCGGCCCGAGGGCCAGATTGCGGTGACAACAAAAATCGCCATGGGCGCTTCCACTGCCTCCAGCCAGCGCCAGGGATACTGCAGGAATCGCATCTCCGGCAGCAGAAGCCAAAACGGCCGCGAGATGGGGAACAAAAAGAAGAAGACCACCACCGGAATGGCGGCAAGCGGAACCCACCAGAGGCGGGAGCCGGCGGATTTTGCGACAGTCAACGCGCCGCGACGCCAACTGATCACGATGGCGGCGACTGCCACGGCGATCATGGAGATGGCGATCCACGAAACCTGGCGCAGAATCACATCGTGCAGCGCGAGCAATGGGTTGGCATTGTGCGCGAAGAGCCAGTTGTTTTCGAAGTTGTAGCCGGGATCTTCGGTGGCTTGTTGGATGTCGACCCAATAGCGCTCGAAGGCCGCAGGGAGCCAGTAGGTGGCGGCGAGGCCGAGACCGAGCACGCCGGCGAGCGCGGCACGCAGCAGCGGCGCCCAGGATTTGTTCGCCAAAGCCCAGAGCAGCGCGACACCAGCCATGAGATAGCCGGCCATTACGCCGAGGGGAAGGTTTGAAAGCCACGCGCCTGCGAGCGCGAGGGCAAGGGGTGCGGTGGAACCGTTGAATGCGCGACGGAGGAGAGACCGCGAGGGTCGGGTGGGGGGTCCCGCTTCCCTCCCCGGTCCCCAGATGCGAGGGACCGGGGGCATCCCGTCGCGGTCGCGCATGACGAAGAGAACGATGAGCGGGAGCCAGAATCCGCCGGCAAATTCAGGGAATGCGGAGCGCTCGTAGGCGGTAAAGAGCGTGAACAAGGAGAAGAGCGAGGCGCATCCGGCCAGCGTGGCGGGAAGATCGTCGAGGGCTTCGAGGGCCAGGGCGCGCGTGGCCAGGCCGGTTGCGGCCAGGGTAAGAAAGGTGAGCGCGATGGGCACCAGATGCCAGGGAAGGATGAGGGCAAGCGCTGCGCCCAGCATCCAGGTGAGCGGCGGATAGAAGACGAAGCGCGGCTCGCCAGCGCCGTAGTTGGGGCTGGACGCCCAGTGCGGATACAGAATGCCGTGATGCCACGCATTCACGCAATCGAGCCAGGAGACGAGGTGGACGTCGAAGTCGTGGCCGCAGGAGTTGCCGCGAATGAGTTGAGGGACGATGGCGACGAACGCGGCGAGCAGGATCATCAAGAAGCCGGCGTGATAGCGCAGTCGCGATGAGTCCGCGTCGCTTGATCCCTTGGTCGCTCGGTCTCTTATTCCCTGTTCTTTCATGGCAGCAAGCGCAATGTGTGGCGGGTTTGGACGGCGACCGCTGCCGGAGTGAAGGGCAGCGCAAACGTGGTTCCGTTGTACCAATCATTCCACTGGTCGCGGAAGTACGGGCTGAGCGGGTTGCCGCTCTCGCCCAACACGATGTTCTCAGTCGAGCCGTCGATGTTGCTCCAGTCCATGGTGAAGCGCTGCGACGGGCCCAGGGTGAGGCCGACCTGCTTCACCGTGGTGCCGTCGCCGCTTTGCGGCTGGCGCCCGGTTCCGGCCACGCGGCTGATGAGGGGCAACAGCGCGGCGAGGGGATGCTCGATATCGACCACATGCCAGCTTCCGTAGGTCCACTGGTTCACATCGGCAGGGGCTTTTCCAGCGATCATGCCCTTGCGGACGGCCGCAGTGAGGAACGCGTCCCAATTTGCATAGCCCTTGGGAAGCCACGCGGGCTTGGCATGCATCACGATCTCTTCCATGGCAAAGTCGGACTCGCTCCAGTGATAATCGCTGACGAGATTGCCCAGTTTGGGCTCGAGAATCATGGACCAAAGCGCAAAGCGGGTCTGGGTGACGATGGAAGCGGCGGCGGAGTCGGTAGTGAGGCGACCGTCCCAACTTCGCATCAGGTCGGCGGCCTGGCGCAGCTCCGGACCGCCGTTGCCTTCGGGACCGGGCGTGTGGTCGATAGCGTAGGCAAAGCGATGGCCCATCTCCTGATCGACCTCGCTGTAGATGTCGGTCTGCACGGCCAGCATGTCGGCGCTGGTGAGCTGATCGCGGCCATCTAATGATTTGTAGATGCGCTCGATGCGGTAGGGGCTTTCCCAATCGTCGGTGAGCGGGTAGGGCGACTTGTCGGTGGTGACGCGCGAGTTGGCCGTGGCCAGAAAGCCCGAGGGCGGATCGAAGGCATTGGGTAAGTCGTCGAAGGGAATGTAGGTCGGACAGATCCCGGCGCAGTTATATTGTCCCCACTCTTGTCCCCATTCCGAGGGTGTGTCTTTTGTTTCGTGCGGAAGCGGCTTATCAAAGTCACTTTTTCCGTCCGGCCCGCGGATGGGCACTTTGCCGATGGCGTGGTAAGCGGTGTGGCCCTGATCGTCGGCATAGACGACGTTCTGCGTGGGCCAGTTCCATTGCGCGAGCGCGGCCGAAAATTCCGTCCAGTTTGCCGCGGTGTTCATCTCGTAAAGCGGCAGAGTATTGAGCGATGGGTCGTACAGGGTCCACTTGAGAGCGATGGGCGGATCGCCGGCAGCCAGAAGCGGAGTCAACAACGGTCCGTGCTCGGTGGATGCGACATCGACGACGACATCGCTGCCGCCGCGTACGTGGATGGTTTCGCGATCGACCGTGAGTGGATGCCATTGGGCGTCGTTGCCCTGGTAGTTGCCCTTGCCGTCGAGCTTCTCCGTGTAGAGATCCTGCACGTCAGCATAGAGCGCGGTGAATCCCCAGGCGACGTGCTCGTTGTGGCCCGCAATAATGAGGGGAAAGCCGGGCAGCGTAACGCCAGCGGCGTGAAATCCGGGCGCGCGCAAGTCGGCCATGTACCAGGTGTCGGGCACGCGGAGCGTCAAGTGCATGTCGTTCGAGAGCAGCGGCTTGCCGCTTGCGGTGCGGCTGCCGGCCACGACCCAGTTGTTGGAGCCGACGGCACAGTTTTCGCAACTAGCATTCCCCTTGAGGGCCAGCATTGCGGCCGGATCCTCGGGCGCTGCCGACGCGAACTGAGATAAAGTGCGATCGGGCGCCATGCGGGCTTCGGTATTCTCGTCGTCTTCGTCGTCATCCTTTTTTGAGGGCGGCAACTGCGGTTGCGGGGCGCTGAGATCGACCTTGATGCCGGTGGGCGGGCGGTCGCGCCAGGAGCCAACCGGATATAGATCGGCGATGAGCTGCGGGTCCTGTAGCTTGGCCTCAACGTGGGCGCGGGAGAGCTTGGTGGTCATGCGCGAGTCGAGGGTCTCGACCATCATCAGCCCGACGCTCACGGAATCCGCGCCGCTCCAGGGCTGCGGGTGGTACCCGAGCAGCCGGAATTCAGGGGGAAGCGTGTGGGATTTTTCGCATTGCGCGATGTAGAGATTCACACCGCGTGCATAGTCGTCGAGACGCGCGCGGTCGGCGGGCGAGAGACGGTTGTAAATGCGCTGGGCAGTGAGGCGGATTTGCAACACGCGTTGCGTCTTGTCGTTTGTGACCAACCGTGAACCCAGAATCTCTGCAAGATCGCCGTTGGCGGCGCGGCGGGAAGCGTCCATCTGCCACAGGCGGTCCTGGGCGGTGACGTAGCCCTGGGCGACAAACAGGTCGTCCTGCGTGGCGGCCTCGATGTGGGGCACGCCGTGCGCGTCGCGGCGGACAATCACCGGGGCAGACAGGGCGGGCGCGGAGAGGCCGGCAAGATGGATGTCGCCATCAAGTTGGGGCAATGCGGCTTTGGCCACCGAACGAAGCCACAGCACGCCCACGCCGGCGGCGAGAAGCAAGAGGACCAGAAGGCCGGCGACGGTCCAGAGGAGGATTCGCGGCCAGCGGCGACGTTTTGGCGCGGGCATTGTGGTTGAGGACGAATCGGACATTGGCCAGATTCAGAATACGCTGGCGGATTGGCGAAGGATGGTCGAGTTACGGCGTCTCCTTGGCGATCCTGGCAGCGGGTGGCCTCCCCGACTGTGCGCTCATTCCGTCTTTACCGTCGGCGGCCTCACATAACCGTAGTTGTATGGAACCGGCGGAAATTCCGCGTGGCATGCGGCAACAAGAGGGATGTTCGACGCGATAGATGGCGACCGTTCGGCCGTCTTCGAATCGTCTATCCCGAAGCTGTGGTCCGCGGCGGTGTAGCCGGGCAAGGACCAGCATGCCTTCAAGGGTCGATCATCTCCGGGTTGATCGGGGTGATGTGTATCGAAAGCCAATGAAGCCAGTCCGACGAGGGTAAACGGGAGATCGAGGTAACCCCAGCACCATTTTCCCATTCCGCCGCACGCGTTCCATCCGGGGGGCTGTTCAAGCAATTTAATCCGGGAGCCGTCGCGGAGCGTCACGCTCATCGGCCTGATCAGCACGTAACCATTTCGCTTTCCTGGTATCGGTGCCCGTTGGCTCGTTACGACTCCGACAACGGGCGTGCCCGCCGGAATGAGAACATGGCCGCCGGCAGTTAGGCTCTCAGCGACCGCCATGCGGATCGTCTGGCCCTTCTTTTCGGTCAAGGACGAAACAGTTTCCAGTAGCACCAGGTCTAGCTGGGTTCCCTTTGGAAGCGATGCAAACAATGATTCTGTCGATGGCGCAGCCTGTTGCGCGACGAGCAGCGGCGAAAGGTAAACGCAAAGAGCGAATTGGAGCATCTTTCGGATCATGGCGATTCCTCTCTCAATGCGTCAGCTCGCGCTCACAACCCGCGATCGGCTCCCGCTGCCTGCGCCGGGAGCCGGGCAGCTGAAAGTATCTTCACAATTTGCTCGGCCATGGGACCGGAGGCAACGATTCCGTCGAAGGCCGTTACTCTGCCCGAGGCGAGAACGATGCCCGTTTTCCGATCCGTAAGGACGTAGGTGTGGATATGGGTGAAGATCAACCGATCGATCTGGAGTTGGAGATCGGCTTGGCGCAGAGACTCGACGATGTTCAGGCCCAGCTTCTCCCAGTTCTTTTGCTGCAAGAGTGCGCGGTCCATCGTGCTGACGGTTAGAAAATCCGTATTCGAGCTGACGTAGATCATCCGAGCGCTTTTGAGGATCTGATTGTGGTCGGTGATGGCGCTCGGTTGCGGCGCATCGGCGGCCTTTTGCTCGGCCGGAGCATGCTTTGCAGCGGTGGAGAGTGCGGCGGCTTGGCTGGGCTGCTGTGCGACCAGCAGCGGGCAGAGGCTAAGGACAAGAACGGCTTGAATCATCGGAAGGTTCATGGGAACTCCTTGTGGTTTACAAATGCGAGGTTAGGGGGATTGCACGCGCGCGTGGGAGGCGATTGGGACAGTTTCGCAAGTGTCACAGTGCCGGATGGGGAGGCGAGACAGCACGCTTCCCCGAGCCCCAGGCGACGACGGCGGGGCGCGATGCGATGCAGGCCTCATCGATTCGCAAGACAGGTCGTTTTCGCGCAAACGAGGACACCAATGAAGACACCCGTAGCAAGCA
Source organism: uncultured Acidobacteriota bacterium (assembly GCA_963729915.1). Classification (GTDB taxonomy): domain Bacteria; phylum Acidobacteriota; class Terriglobia; order Terriglobales; family Acidobacteriaceae; genus Telmatobacter. The sequence continues at coordinate 421,864 of CAVSQE010000003.1, forward strand.
CTGAGAGCGCAATCATGCCCGCCCTGGATTCGCCATTCGGGCCACGAAATTGTTCCGACGAGACACGAGCACACCGGATCTTTACAACATCGGAGTAGTAGACGTCGGTCGGCCCTGCGGCATCGCGTCGCTGCATTTGAAACACGCGCGGTCCGATGCCGGTGATTTGGCCATCGAGGTTGACTCCGCCTTGCTCGCGCACACGAATCCATTGACCGACGCCAAGTTTCAAGACATGCGCACGTACGGCTTCAGGCGCCGAGTGTCGCGATTGCGCCGGCGCTGGTGTTGGGGCAAGGATTGCAAAGATCGCGATGAGTGCAATCCAACGAGATGGCTTTTGACTGAGAAGATTTGCTGGTTTCATGCCCACAGATGTTAGCGGCCCGGTTGTGAGGCAGCGCGGGCGAACGGGACACTTTCTGAAGTGTCATTGTGCTGGATAGGCGGGCGTCCCGGAAACTCGTTGCTTGAACCAACGCACAAATGCAGGTCCTTCGGCTCGTCCCGGCACGCCGGGAATCGCTCAGGATGACCGGCCTGTTTATGTTGCGAACTTCGGTGACGGAGCCCTAGCCGGGCGAGGCCCCAGAAAGCTCCTCTTCAAGGGCGCGGAGTTGCGCGATGGAGGCCGCGTTGAGCAGGCGGAAGACGATGGGGAAGCATTCCTTCGGCAGTTGTTGCGCGGTGACGATGTCGCAGATGACGCCTGAAGTCGATTCCAGACCGCGCTTCCATCCGGGGCGGGTGGCGTCGCGCACCAGGAGGTTCTCCGGCTTGAGGCCCGCGGCCACGATCATGGTGCGGCCGATGCGCTGGAACTCGCCCCAACGTGAAGCAATGCCGACGAGATCGGCCGAGTGCTCGGGAAGGTAGCGCTGCAGATTGGCCTCGAGCGCAGAGGCCACGGGGTTGACCTGGAAGACGGTGAGCATGGTTCCGGGGGGAGCAGTTTGCGCACCGCGGCGGCCTTGCTGGGAAGACAGACGGGAATCGACCGGGCAATTTGGGTTTCTTTGCCGCACTCGTCCGGCGTGCACGCGGCCACGGGGAGGGCGAGGCTGGACTCCATTTCGACGGTCACGATTTTGCGCAGCTCGACGTCGGGCTCAATGACCAGCCAGCGCGCCAGGGGCGCAAACGAAAGCCAATGGCGCAACCGCGCGCGCAACATCGCATCTGACGCGCCGATTTTGCGCGCCTTGGCCGCGAGCTCGCCGATGAGTTGGTCGACCGCCATCTCCGGGCTGAGTGGTGTGGAGGGACGCCTGTTGGCCACAAAAACGCCGCTGCCGTGACGGAACTCAAGCCAGCCGTCGCGTTCCAGCTCGCGATAGCAGGCGCTGGCGGTGTTGGGGTGAATGCCGAAGCGGCGCGCCAACTCACGCGTGCTGGGCAGCTTTTGCCCGGGAAGAATCTCGCGCGTGAGAATGCCGAGCACAACCTGGGTGATCAACTGCTCACGAAGGGAGATCTCGGCGCTGCGGTTGAGCCAAAGGCGCATCGTGTTCTCTCAATCCGTACTGGGCGCGAGAGGCGCGGACGGTTGCCGCCGCGCATAGAGAACCAACACCACCAAGCCCAGCAGAACCATCAATGGTAGTCCCAGCAGGCTGCCTTCCGGCCCATCCGCGCCGCCGCTTAACAACGGATTGCCTGCGGGAACGGCCGAAAGCAGGTGCCCCTGGCCCTGCATGCCGCTGTCGGCTGCGCCATAGAAGTAGGTTTCCGCCCAGTCCCACGCGGCGTGGCAGCCAATGGCCCACCACGCGGAGCCGGTGAACCGCACGCTCATGCAAAAGACAAAGCCGATGACTGCGGCCTGCAGAATGCCCACCCAGTTTTCGCCGCCGTTGCCGGTATGCACGAATCCGAAGTAGGTGCTGGTAACCCAGGCCGCCTGCCAGAATGCGCCACTGCGTGGAGCAGACTTCAGGTGCAGGATCAAACAAGGGAAAAAGCCGAGCAGCGCCATCGCGTAAACGCCCCAGTTGCCGTTTCCTTTGACGGTAACCGCCAGCCAGAGACACATGGCGGCAACGCATGCCAGCGCCCACCAGAAGTTGACGCCGCGGGTGAGCGTGAACTGGAGGTAGCAGCGCCACTCTCCTTCTTCAAAGAAGCCCACCAGCAGAAAGCCGAAACCCCAGAGCGCCGCATATTTCACAGCCGCCGCGGCCGGCAACGTAACCGGACCCAGGTGCACCCAACCCCCAGCCGCGAGCATGGCGATCATCGCGGAAAACGCGAGGAACCCGATCGCGATTCCGGCAAAAAAGTGCCCTACCCGGCGCGGACCTCTCAGGTTGTAGTCAGCTAACTTCCGGCCCTCGATTTTCGCCGTGATCACGGTCGCACAGAGCAGGCAGAGAAATGCTGCGAGTTCAGATGCAATTTCCTGGGCCGGCGTGAAAGTCGTAACCGCTTCATCCTGGCCAATCCAATGGAAATGAGTTGCCGCAATGACAATCGCGTCAATGAAGATTCGGAAAAGGGCTAGAAAGATCGCGATGGACCAGCCGGCGCGCAATCCCTGTGGGCCGATGAAGATCCAGCGCAGGCCGCGGTAGGGCTCCTCGGCGGAAACGGGCTCTATGGGGGCTGGAGTCGGTACAGATTCCGCGTAGTTTGCGTCAGGCGCTGCTGTGGAAGGGGGCTGGTTCTCCGGCTCCATGTAGTCTCCTTGTTGCGGGGATCTCTTGGGCTCAAGCCTTTCCGGAAGGGCTTACATTGGCATTCTACGCAGGCGGGGGCGGTTTGGCGGAAGGCAAAACGGCCCCGGAGACAATGTCATCTCAAGGGCCGTTAGGGAATGCGCGGGTTGCGCCGGCAGGGGAGCCTTAATTCTGCTTTTCGCCGGGCTGATTGGCGACCTGCAGGTAGTTCTTCACGCTGAAGACGCCGGGAACTCCGTTGGCGCGGATGAATGCAGCTTCCTTGTCTGCTTCAGAATCCACCATGCCATAGAGCGCCACATTGCCATTCTGCACGGAGATGCGAATGGGCATGGCGGGGTCGATGGCGTACCGGTTGAGCGACGGGAAGCTGTAGACGGCGCGCGCGACTGCCATCCGAATTTGCCAATCCATGGGCGAAACCGGATCGACGGCGATCTCGTCGACCACATCTTTGACTCCGGGGGTGGTGGCCACCAGGCCGAGTGCCGAGTCGCGGTTGGGGTAATCGTGCGCGTGGCCGCCCAGCGTCACCACTCCGTCCTGCACCTGCACGGTGATGGCGTCGAAGACATTGCCGTAGCCGACGCGGTCGTAGGCCAGCTTTTCCGCGAGGCTCTTCTGCATCTGGCTATCGGGCACCGAGGGTCCGCTGACTGCAATGTCGTTGCGCACCGCCGTGACGCCCTTCACTTTGTGCACGGTCTTGTCGGCATCGGACTTGTATTCATATAGGCCGACCGTGCCCGACAGCGTGGCAATGCCGTTCGCATCCACGCTGACCTGCACATCCTTGTACTGCGACTTGTTGAGCTTGGCGCGGACGGCTGCAGCCACATCCTGCGGTTCAGCCGCCGATGCACCCTGCGAAAAGGTGAGAAGGGCTGCAAAAAGCGCGGCAGCCAAAAGGGGAAGTTTGCGAGAACCGATGATTCTTGTCATAAGGGTTTCCTCCACACTAACGATCTTTGAGCGCACCCGGGGGAGCCGCATCGGCGTGGGCCGATGGCGGCCGTGCCCCCGCATGCGCCTGTTTAGACACGGAAAGTCAGCATTCGGTTGCGTGAAATTTGGATTTTTGACGCCTCAATCTGGCCTGGGGCTGGCGCTTCAGCGATAGCGCCGGGTGGCCTTGATGACCATGGAGAAGACGCCGGACTCGTCGCGGGCCACCACGATCGAGACGTGGCGGTTGATGGCCACTTCAGCCTGGAGCAACTGCTGGCTGGTGGTGTTTACATCGGTGGCGTAGGTGAGGGTGACAATGCGGCCGAACTGCTCCTGCACGGTGATGCGCGAGGTGGAGTTGCCGAACGCGCCCAGATAATTGGGGTCGACTTTGACCGAGCCTGCGCCGAAGAGTTTCTGCACGCGGTTGCTCACGGTGGCGTTGAGAGCCCCGCCGAGCAAGGCATCGGTGGGATTGGCGATGGCCTGCTGCTGCTGTTGCGTGTAGAGGCGCTGCTGGTTGGCGGTGTGGCCGAGGGCTAGCAGCGAGACCACGTCGGCTTCAGGCAACGGAGGATCGCTGCGGTAACTGACGGAGAGCTTTTGCGGCGATCCGTGCAGGCCTAGGGAGATGTCGTAATCCTCGACGTGCGCGGTAGCGCTGAGGTCGATGATGGGCTCGATGCGCACCGGGTTGGTGAAGGTGATGTCGCCGCGCTCGAGATCGTAGCGGGTTCCGGCGATCAAGGCGCTGCCCTCGGTAACCGTAACGCGGCCCAGCAGCGAGGGCGAAGCCAGCGTGCCGCGAAGGCGCAGATCCACATCGCCAGCCAGCTTGGCGAAGGCATTCTGGAAGCTCAACTGCGGAGACGAGACGATGTGCACGTCGAGGCGCACGTGATTCGAGGGAGCATTGGGCGGCGCGATGGTCTGCACCGAGGTATTGGCCTGCAAGGCGAGCGCCGCGAGATCGAGATCGGGGCTGACGGAAAAACGCGTGATGAGGACGTTGCCGCTCAGGAACAGGTTGTCTTGCTGTCCTTGCAGGTGGAACGTGGCGTCGGCGAGTGAGCTGACGCCCTCGGGGTAGCGAATGTGCACCTGTTTGCCTGTCACCGAAAGGTCAGCGTAGATGCCGTGCTGATACGCAAGATAACCACCCACACTCAGCTGTCCGCCGCCGCTCATGGCGGTCAGATCTTTCACTTCCAGCCGGTTCTGGTTGAACTCGAGAGTGCCGTGCAATTGGCTCAGGCCATTGGGCAGATCTTCAAGCGAGAGCGCGCCGTCCTGGAAATCGACGCTCCCCTGCAGGTTGGGGTGCAGCAAGGGTCCATGCGCCTCCATGTGGAAGGTCGTCAATCCACTGGCGGTCAAATCGGAGTCGAGAGTCTCTGCCAGCTTCAGGTTGATGGAGCCGTTGGCGGCGAGATCGAGTTGCTGTGCGCCCTGAACCGACAGATCGCCCTTCACGTGCAGGTCGGTATTTTCGCCGGTGACGTGCAAAGGATCGAGATGAATGCGGCCGCCGGCCAGCGTGGCATGCAATCCGCCGTCGCCCTGGAGCTGAACACCGGAGATGGTGAACGCCAATTCGCGGAGTTGCGCCTCACCCTGAAGTTGCTCAGGGTGCGCGAGCGGGCCGTCAACTGAAACCGTGCCGTCCAGCGCCGACTCGCCCTTGAATGCCTCTACGTGCGCCATGCGCAGCAGCGTGCCGAGATTGAGGCGGGAGAATTCGAGCTGGGCGTGCGTCGGATAGTCGCCATGGAGAGTAGTTTGACCGTGCAGGGTGAGTCCGGCTTGCTCCAGTTGCGTGGTGGCGCTGTATTCGATGACCGGGCCCGCGGAATGCGCGGCGACCTGGAGAGTTCCGAAGCGCTGCCCGCCGAAGGTGAGCGAGGTGAGCGTGGCATGGCCCTCCAGATGCAAATCGCTGCGCGGATCGTTCAACGTGCCGGAGCCGGTGACGGAAAACGCGAGCTTGCCTGTGGCGCCGACATTGCGGCTGCGGAGATAGCCGAGGCGGGCGATGTCAATGTTTTCTGCGCGCGCGTCGATTTGGAAATGACCGGGCTGGAAATGACCGGACTGGACGCGATCGGGCTTGAAGTCAAAATCTCCCGATGCGGAGATGTTGCCGCCGGCTTTGCTGAGTGTGACCGAAGTGAGCTTGAGCACCTGACCGGCGAGCGCGCCCTGAACGCGCAGACCTGTGACCGGCTCGCCATAGAGGGCGCCACGCTCCATTTGTACGGATCCGGAAGCGGTGGGCGCATGGAGCGGCCCGTCGGCCTGGATGTGCGCGTTGAATGCGCCGGTGAGGGGAAGATTGGGACCGCCTGTCGCGGTAACGATCGGCTGCACGTCGGCAACCTCGAGGTTGGTTGCGTCAATGCGCGCATGCAGCACGGAGTTCGCGTCAAATTCCGGCTGGCGGCCCGACGATGCCCCCGGCGATGCATCGAGCGCACCGCCGAGAGTGATGCGCATGGTACCGCGTTGGAGCTGCGCGTGCTGGATGGCAATCTGCGACGGCGAAGCCGTCCCTAAAGCAGAGACGGAATCGAAACGCACAATCTGTGGCGGGCCGGAGCTGCCGGCTTCGGCGGGCCATTCGAAGGCAAGTTGCGTGGCTTCGAGAGTGCCTGCAAGGCGCGGCCGGGCCAGCGAGCCGGTCCACGCTCCGTGATAATCGGCTTGCCCTGCCAACGACACCGGCAGCGCCGCGGTTCCGGTTTTGCCGTTGCGCTTGAAGCCGAGACTGCGCAGCGCCGTGTCGAATTCAGCGAGATTGTGCGAGTGGAAATCGACGGCGAGTGACGAAGGACTCGTGATCGGGTACGCGCCCAGCAGGCCATGCGCTTCGATATCGCTTTGGGGCAGATGCAACTCGAGTTTGCGCAGCGCCACCGAGCCATTGTGATGCGTATAGGTGGCGTCGATCGCGCCGGTCGCGGGTACTTCGCCGGCAGGAGTCTGCATTGAGGGACTCACGCCGAGCTGCGCATCGACCGAGACGGTGTGGCCATCGCCGTGCGACCAGACGGCCACTACGGGACCGTTCAAGCGAGCGTCGAAACCCAAGCGCCGGAACGATGGCGGGCTGACCATGTCGAGCACCGTGTCGAGCGCAACGTCCTTGAAATTGGCGGTGACTTTGCCGTTGACTGGAATGATCCAGTTTGGAGTGCGGACGAGAATATTCCGGTTGGCGCGAGATTCTTCATTTGCTCGAACGGTCTCCTGCAGGTGGGCAGAGGCATCGCCGGGAAGCCATGGCTCGAGCGCGAGCGCTCCCTCGACCTGGCCGCCCTGGTGCAAGCGGGCGACGATTTGCGTGATGAGCAACTGCTTTTGATCGGCGTGGACGCGGGTGTCGAGCGTGATGCCCGTGGCGGTGACGCCCTCGCCGATGTACGAACCACCGTCAATGTGCACGCCGCCGTCGATTTGGAATGCGCCCTCCTGGCCGGCAGCGGTGAGATCGAGATGAGCCAGGCCGTCGGGCGCATCCGGATAGCCGGTGATGGGGTCGAGGAGCCGCATATCCAGATCGCCTACGAGGTGCGCGTGCCACCGGGGATGCGTGAAGTCGGCAAGATCTCCAGTGATTTCAAAGGAGTGCTTTTGGCCGCCGCGTCTCTCTGCCGTGATCCGCAGAGAACGCAGAAATACCTGGGCGTGTTCAAGGTCGAGCGTGGCCTGCAGAGCGCCGTGCACCGGCAGCGGATTGCGTGGCACGGTGCGGGCAAGATTGAGATCGCTAACACCAACCTCGATGCGATAGGACGCGGGCGTACGGAGCGTTGCGGGAATATAACGCATGACGAGCGATGCGTCGTTGGCCGAAAAGTCGAGCGGCGCGTTCCGATCCTGATAGTCGAAGTTCGCGTTGCGGGAGTCGTAATCGATACTGCCCTGTTCGACCACAATACGGCCGGCATGCATCTCGAACAGAGTGTCGATGGCTGAATTTGACGAGTTGCGTGGCTGGCGCGGCTGCGGCTGATTCGTGGATCCGTTGGGATAGACGATGAAGTGGAAGCTGGGCCGGTCAATTTCCAGGCTGCGCAACCGAACGCTGGGACTGAAAAGATTGCGCAGGCTGAAAACCACGCGCAGATGATCGATTTTTGCGTAGGGGGCTTCGCCGGGATCTTCCAAACCGTGAACCACCACGCCGTCGGCTTCAGCTTCAAAGTGAAGCAGGCGCCAGTGGAACGATGCAATCTCCGCCCGGCCGCCGAAGAGTTCTTCGATGGACACGATGAGGCGCTTGCGCACCCCGTTTTCAAACGCGGAAGAACTGGCCACTAAATAGAGGCCGACAGCCAAAAACACCAGGGAAACCGCCAAGCCCGCAACGGCGAGCGGAAGATGGCGCAGGAAGAAACGGCGCAGACGGTAGCGCATGCTGCGGTGCGGACGCTGCGGCGGGGAAGGCTCATCGGCGGCAATCGGCTTGTCGTCTTGCTCGCTCATCGGCTCCCCCCTTCCGCGCCGCTCGGGCTGGCTGGCGTTTCCGTTGCCGGCGCCGGTTGCGAAGCAGGTTGCGGGATCAACTCCGGATCGAGAACCTCCACGTCGCCCTGCTGGCGCAAGTTGGTAAGCCAATTGTCGAACAGCACGTTGACCTGTTGCTGCAGCAGGATTTCCTGAATGCGCGGCGCTACCTGCTCCAGCGGCGGAACGGTTTCGCCGGGCGCGTACTGCGGCGCCAATGTTTCGCGGTAGTAGAGATCGACTTGCTGCGGAGAGATTTGAATGCCCTGCCGGAAGCGCTGTTCAATGAAGCGCAGAATCTCAAGCCGGTAGCGGAGATAGGCCTCGACGCGCTCCTCCGTGAGCCCATGCACCGTCAGAAATGCCTTCCATCCCGCATCGGAGGCGCAGTTCTGGCGGATGCAGTTGGGCAGTTCCGCGCGGATCTCATGCAGGCGTGCATTGACTTCCGCTTCCGAGGGCTCGATGGCTTCGACGTCCTGCTGGCGGATCTGCTGCTCGATCAAGGTCCGGCTGATCAACTGATCGAGCGCCTGCTGCCGCGTGAGCTCAACCTGGGGGACGGTGTTGGGATCGAGAACGGAGAGGCGGATCTCATCGTCGAGGTCGCTGGCCAGGATGACGTGCTTGTTGACGACGGCGACCGCGCGATCGAGGACGACGAGGTTGGGCGAATCCGGTTGTTGGGCCGCGGCCGTTGCCAGCGCAAGGAGGAACAGTGCGAGAACGAGAAATCTCGCGGCTCCGCCCCACAGAAAAACAACCGCAGGTCCTTCGGCTCCGCGCGGCGCGAATGCGCGCCACGCTCCGCTCAGGATGACAGCTAAACTGCGGATGACAGGCATCGGGCGGGTGAAACCGAATCGAATTGGAGCATGCGTGCTCATCAGAAGGCCTGCCCCAGGCTGAAAAAGAAATTGATGTGCGGCGCCTGGCCGAGGTAAGGCCCCTGCTCGTAGCCCGGAATCTTCAGGGGATTGGGCGACGGCGTGGAAATCCCGTAGTTGATGTTCACGGGATAAATCGGCGGATTCAAGTTGTAGCTGAAGTCAAATCGAATGGGGCCGACCGGCGTGTGATAGCGCAACCCGGCACCCAGGGAGTGCGAAAAATCGTTGAAGCTGCACACGCCCGGAACCCCGGTCGAGGTGGCGTTGCCTGAGGGTGTGTACTTGGGGTACGTGGTCGGGTCAGTCGCGTTGGCCACCGCATCTCTGCAGGCCGCACCGTCGGGCTGGCGCGTGCGAAAAATGCTACCCCATGCGTCGCCGGCATTGGTAAACACGTTGCCCATGTCGTGAAAGATGACGAAGCTCACCGTGTTGGCGAACCACGGCAGAGTGGGAGGCGGGAGGCGCAATTCCGTGCTGTTGATTAAAGCTCCCGCGCCGCCGATCTGGTAGCCGGTTTCAGGATCGCGCGGCCCGGCGGCGTTCTGCGAGAAACCGCGCAGCGAAACCGGACCGCCGGCATAGAGACGTTCAGGCAGCGGAATCAGCTCGCTCGATCCGTTGCCGAAGGCGCGAATCTGCCCATAGCGCGTGTTGCGCGCCACCACGAAGCGATTCTTGTCGAAGCTGTAATAGCTGGAATTCGAGGCGTCGATGCGGTTGAACTCGGCCTGCGCGCCGAAGAGCCGGTCGGAGAGGAACTCCTGAAAGCTGATGTAGGTGCCGCGGTGCGCATCCAGGGGCACGTCGCGCGTGTCGCGTATCCATGTGAATGCCGGGCCGCCGACGCGCGTCGCCGTCGCCAGCTCGGAGATTGCACCGGGATAGACCTGCAAACTGCTGGCTTCCACCTTCACTCTGCGGAAGTCAATTTCATAGATGAAGGTGTTGGCCCGGGAGAGCCAGGAGCCGGGATGGCTGAAGTTCTCCGTCCCGCGGAATGCGCCCTCGAGACGCGATGCTACATAGGTCGATACGTCTTCGCTGTTGGCATAGCCGCCTGAAAAGGTGAAGCCGAAATTTGGATTGCCCTCGATATGCGGGACCTGATAGAGCAGGCCGATGCTTTGCTCGAGCAAGCCGTAGGTGGCGCGCACGGAAGCCGATTGGTCGCGGCCGAAGAGCCCGTTGCGCGTGATATCGGCCAGCACGCGCGGGCTCACGCCGGTCTTTCCGTTGGGACTGCAGGCGACTCCGGCTGCGGATGCGCCCGAACAGTTGTTCTGCGGCTGCCCGGTTTGCGCCTCAAAACCGAAGCCGTAGGTCAACGTCCAACGCCGCGCTTCGATGGCCTGGATCAGCACGGTTTTCTGGGGCGCGTTGCCGGTGGGATTCACGACCGCGGTGTCCACTTGATTGAAGAGCGCGAAGGCGTAGAGATTGCTTTGCGTCGCAGCGAGCGCGTTCTGATTGAGCGGATCGCCGGCATGCACGGTGATGGCCCGCATCACCGTTTGCGGGCGCGTCTCTTCGAGGCCCGTTACGAGCACGTTGCGGACAAACGTCTGGGGTCCTTCGTCGATATGGAAGGCCACATCGACCTTACCGGGATCGGCGGGCTCGGCCTGCTGTGACAAGGTTACGGCCGCCTCATCGAAGCCGCGGCTCAAGTACGCCGTGACGATGGCATCGTGATCGCCGGCCAGAGAGCTGGGCGAAAGCACCTGACCTGGCGTGGTGTTGAGCAGCGCGGTCAAATTCGCCGAGGAGATGTGGTCGTTGCCCTGCAACTGGAGGCTGCCGACGCGAAGCTGCCGGCCCTCCGCGATGCGATAGACGACCTTGAGGGGCGCGATACCGGCGCTGGCCTGTTGCGGCGGCGCACCGGCGCCGGCCTGGGAATTGTCCGCGGTCTCAGGAGTGCTGGTTTCAGGCGTGACTTTCACCTGAGAAAAACCGTTGTTGCGATACACGCTCTCCAGCGCGCTGACATCGGAGGAGACCAGCGCCTGGCTGTAGAGGCCGTGACGATCGAGCACGTCCGCGGCATGAACGCTGAGCAGATCCAAGAGCGTGGCCGTGGAAAAATAATGGTTTCCCACGATGGAGACCTGTTCCACGCGACGCCGCGGCCCCAGCTGCACGGTGTAAAGAATGGTCACTTCATCGGCGCTGGCGGATTGCCGCTCGTGATCGACTCGCGCATCGAAGTAGCCGAGGCTCTGATAGTAGTCGCGCAAGCGGCGATTGCCTTCATTGAGCAGGTCCTCGTCGACGCTGCCCTCCTGATAGATGGGGATGAGGTGTTTGATGCGCTCGGCGTCGATGCTCGCGCCGTGCACCTCGACGCGCACCACCGGCCCGCGATTGGCGGAAAACTGATAGTTGACGGCCTTCGTGGCATGGTCGTAGACCCCGGATTCGAGCTTGACCTCGGCCTCGAGGCGATCCTGTTGCTGATAGGCGCGGAGCACGCCATCGAGTGCGCGATTCACGGTGTCGTGATCGACGTGCGAGATCTTCCAGAGATGCGCGTGGAGGCGGAACTCGTTGACGGTCATGCCGGAATCGCCTGTGACCGTGACCTTGCCCACGCGCGCACGCGGCCCCGAGACCACGCGAAACGCGATATCGGCAAGCTGTTGCCCAGAATGCGGGGTGATGGTTTGCGTGATGACCGCTTCGTAGTAGCCGTTCTGCTCCAGCATGGCCCGCATCTGCTGGGCGGCGCGGACCATTTTTTCCTGAGTCAGACGGGTTCCCGCATCCAGCTGGCTGGCCCGCTGCAATTGCATATTCATGGTGGCGCCGACGGCGCCGTCCACGCCGACAGTCCCGATAAACGTGCGCGGAGCTCCAGCGAAAACCAGAGCCACGCCATCCGCCTGACGCGTGCCGCGCGCCTCAATGGTGTCGTAGAGGCCGGTGGCATACAGCTCGCGCAAACTACGCTTCAGATTGTCCTCGTTCAGTGGCGCTCCTTCGGCCTGGGGCAGATGGCCCGCGAGCGGCGCGAGCTGATCCGCGGGAACGCCCTCGAATGCAATGCTGCGCACCGGCAGGCCCTCCCATTGGAGAACGGAGTTTGGCGTTTGCGCGGGGTGGTTCGAGGGCCCGGAAATCGCCGGGCTCTGTGCGTTGCCGGCTGCGGGCGACTGGCACCAACCATTGCGCGATCCGCCCCCCGCAACGAGAAGAAAGGAGGCAAGCAGAACTGCGGCGCGCGACGGGCGATGGGCCAGACCATGCCAGTCAAGGGAATTTGGACGGGGCGGGACAGGACGAAGCCTGCATTGGGGGGCCGGGCGAGCACCGCATCTTTCCACCGGCTTTGTCCGCAAGACCATATTTTAGAGAATGTGCGAGGTAACCGATTGCCAAATCAGGGCCAAGGAGTTCACCATGCGATGTTGCAGGGTATCGGCTGCAGTCGATTCTTGACCATGTCAGTCAATCCCAGATGCTTCACCTTATACTAACGAGGATAGAAGCTGTGGCAAAACCTGAGCAACGACACCGGGTTTGGCTTCCTTCGAAGGCCACCGTGCCGGAATGAAGGAAGCGGTTTCGGGATCGGCTAACCCCATCATTGCGATCGTGCATCTAAGCCCACAGCAGCAGCCTCAAGGAAACGAATGTCCGACGTCCCCACTCCAACCCAAGCGCCCCAGCGCACCCGTGTAAGTGGCGGCCAGGGAGCAGCAGCCGGCAAATCCGCGGCCGCCCAACCGGCCGATACCGATGTACTGGCGCGGGCACAAGCTGGCGACCATCAGGCGTTTGCCCAGCTTTACACTTTGCACAAACGGCGCATCTACTCGCTTTGCCTGCGCATGGTGGGCAACGTGGCCGAAGCCGAGGATTTGACGCAGGAAGCCTTCCTGCAGCTGCATCGTAAGATTGCCACCTTCCGCGGAGATTCGGCCTTTTCGACGTGGCTGCACCGCCTGGCCATCAATGTGGTTCTGATGCAACTGCGCAAGAAGGGTTTGTCGCTGATCTCTCTGGACGAAGCCATGGAGCCGAATCCGGAGGAGGGCCCCAGCCGCAGCTTTGGCGCTCCCGACCTGGCGCTCACGGGAGCCATCGACCGCCTGGTTTTGGAGCGCGCGATTGGCGATCTTCCGGCCGGCTACCGGCTCATCTTTATCCTTCACGACGTGGAGGGTTTTGAGCATAATGAGATTGCATCGATGCTGGAGTGTTCGATTGGCAACAGCAAATCGCAGTTGCACAAGGCGCGTCTAAAATTGCGTGAGGCATTGCGCATGCAGAGCCGCCAGGAGGCGCGGCCATGAACGACGACCGCAGCACGTTAGGTTGTGCCGAGTTTCAAGCTCAAATGGCCGAGTTGATCGGTTCGGGAGAGGATCTCACTTTGCATCCTCACCTGAAGGATTGTGAAGGTTGTCGCGCCCTGCTGGCCGATTTGCAAACCATCGCCGACGCGGCACGGCAGTTGTTCCCGAGCGTGGAACCGCCAGACGAAGTGTGGGAGCACATCGAGTCGGCCCTGAAGCAGAAAAACTAGGCGGCTCTGATCGCGGTTAGCGACATTTCGTTGCCTCGCTCCTGTGGGGTCTACCGCGCCGGTTGAACCGTGACCCATCCTGTTCCCGAGCCCGATCCAATCCTGCTCGAACGCCCGGCCTCCCGGCAGGCGGCTCTATCCCTCACCTCCATGGGTTTTCAGCCGATAGAACGGTGGGATGGCTGCATGGAGCTAGCCGGAGGGTTGTACCGGTCGGTCGAGAGGTCTATGGCCGCGTCTTTGCGTCTTGTAAACCACTCAAACAACAGCCTTTTTATAGGACATGGAACCTCGGGACCGACGGGAACGTAAAACCATTTCATGCACAGCAAAGGAGAGGCGCAGGAAAGCCGAAGTTGCAACTTTTTCCATTTCTGAAGTATCTAATGATAGAAAAGTTGATACGGGGACACTCAATGCCAAACCAGCCAGTTATACCCTCTGACGAGTCCACACTCAAGACCGCACCCGGAACGCGCATCATTCCGGTTTTACCGGTTCGCGATACAGTTCTTTTTCCTCACGCCGTCCTGCCCTTGACGGTAGGCCGGGAAAGCTCCATCCAGTTGATCGAATCGCTGGGTGAGGAGCGGGCGATTGTGGTCGCGGCGCAATTAGATGCGCGCCTGGACGCGCCCAAACCCGACGATCTGCACAACGTGGGCACCCTGGCCACCGTGCACAAAGTTGTGCGCATGCCCAACCAGAGCCGTTTTGTGTTCACTGAAGGCGTGAGCCGCGTCCGGCTGGTGCGTTTTATCCAATCCGAGCCGTTCATGGTGGCCGAGGTCGAGACGCTTGAAGACGTGGCGCCGGCAACCTCTGCCGAGTTCGAGGCGCTGGTGCGCAACGTGATCGGCCAGTTCCAGCAGATCGTCACCGAATCGCCCACGCTCTCTGACGAGCTGCGGACCATCGCGGCGAACATCGACGAACCCGTTCGCCTGGTGGATTTTGTGGCGTCTTCCCTGCCCTTTCTGACTACGGACGACAAGCAGCTGCTGCTGGAAGCGCCGAACGTGGTGGACCGGCTGGAGTTGCTGAACAAGCTGCTGGTCAAGGAGATCGAGGTGCAGCAGTTGCGCACCAAGATCCAGACCGAGGTGCAGGACCAGGTACAGCAGTCGCAGCGCGACTACTACCTGCGCGAACAGCTCAAGGCCATCCAGAAGGAGCTGGGCGAGCAGGACGAAGGCCAGCGCGACGTGGAGGACCTGCGCCAGAAGATTGAAGCTGCGGGCATGCCCGACGACGTGAAGAAGGAAGCTCTGAAAGAGCTGGCGCGGCTGCAGCGCATGTCGCCCATGGCCGCCGATTACGGGCTCACGCGCAACTACATTGAGTGGTTGGCGGTGCTGCCTTGGAACAAGAGTTCGGCCTCGAAGATCGATATCGTCAAGGCCAAGGAGATTTTGGACGAGGATCACTACGAACTGAAAAAGGTGAAGGACCGCGTTCTCGATTACCTGAGTGTGCTGGAGCTGAAGCCGGACATGAAGGGGCCTATCCTCTGCTTTGTGGGGCCTCCCGGAGTGGGCAAAACCAGCCTGGGGCGGTCGATTGCGCGGGCGCTGGGGCGCAAGTTCCAACGCGTTTCACTGGGCGGCATGCACGACGAAGCCGAGATCCGCGGCCATCGCCGGACGTACATCGGCGCATTGCCGGGTCAGATTATCCAGAGCATTCGCCGGGCTGAAACCAACGACCCGGTGATCATGCTGGACGAAGTGGACAAGCTGGGCCGCGACTTCCGTGGCGATCCGGCCTCGGCGCTGCTGGAGACTCTTGATCCGGAGCAGAACAACACGTTCCGCGACAATTATCTCGACGTGCCGTTCGATCTGTCGAAGGTGCTCTTCATCTGCACGGCGAACATGCTGGACACGGTGCCGCCTCCGTTGATCGACCGCATGGAGATTATCCCCTTGCAGGGATACAGCGAAGAAGAGAAGGTGCACATCGCCAATCGCTACCTGATTCCGCGCCAGATCAAGGAGAACGGGATCACGGTGGAGCAGATTGAATTCCCCGAGGAAGCGGTGCGGCACATCATCCGCCACTATACGCGCGAAGCCGGCGTGCGCAAGCTGGAACAGACCATCGGGACAGTTTGCCGCAAGGAAGCCCGGCGCGTGGTGGAAGGGCACACGGAAAAGCTCGTGGTCACGCGTGAGTTGCTCAAGGAATTCCTGGGCGGCATCCAGGTGCGTGTGGAGACCGAGGTTGCGGAACGCGTGAAGCGGCCGGGCGTGGCCGTGGGCCTGGCATGGACGCCGGCCGGCGGCGACATCCTCTTCATCGAAGCCAACAAGATGAAGGGCAAGGGCGGCTTCACCATGACTGGTCAGATCGGCGAGGTGATGCAGGAATCGATGCAGGCCGCGCTGACCTGGGTGCGCTCGAACGCTTTGCGGTTGGGGCTTGCCGAGGACTTCACCAAGGAACTCGACATCCACATCCACGTGCCGGCGGGCGCCATTCCCAAGGATGGTCCTTCGGCGGGCGTCACCATGGCCACGGTGCTGGTGTCGTTGCTTACCGATACGCCGGTGCGGCCGCTGACGGCCATGACCGGCGAGATCACGCTCAGCGGCAACGTGCTGCCGGTGGGCGGGATCAAGGAAAAGTTTCTGGCCGCACGGCGGGCCGGGGTGGATACCATCATCCTGCCCGCGGAAAACCGCCAGAACGTGGGAGAGGACCTGACGCCGGAGATGATGGCGGGCGTGGATGTGCACTACGCCAGCCAGATTGAAGACGTGCTGGCCGTGGCTCTGCCAAAGCTGGCCATGCGTCCGCAGCCTGCCCCGATTGAGCTCGCGGTGAGCGCAGCGGCGTAAGTGTTGCTTCCTTTCGAAAGAAGGCCGGCGAAATTGCCGGCCTTTCTTTTTTCTAAGTGAATTCTCATGCACAAACACTTAGGCGCCTGATTCCTGCATTGGGCGCGGCGTTGGAACGGCAAGCTCTACCGCTGCGCTGCGCCGGAAATCGGCTGAGCGAAGTAGAGAATGGCGGAAATCTGCCGATAGGCCGGAAAGATCATGCTGGCCACACACACGATCGTTCCGCTTTATCTTTCAGGCAACACGACCGAGCAGCAGAACCAGCAGCTGCAAAGTTGTCTTGGCGACGCCGTACGCAATGCCTATCTCACGGCGATCGAGCGCCTCGACCGGCAAAGCGCGCAAGCCGTGCTTGAGGAGGAGGACAAGCTCAAGGCGGAGATCACCGGGGCGGTGACAGAGATTATCCAGAATCGTACGGTGAGCCATAAGTTCGAGGACGAGGAGGTAGGTTCGGACCGCTGCTATCCGCCGACCTACCGCGTGCGGCCTGTGGAGGCGCAGGTGACGGAGCTCAGGAAGGCCTTCCCCGTGCTCGGCGCCTGCCAGGAGAAGCTGGGCCGGTTGCCGCTGCCCGAGGAAGCCGAGGCCTGGTTCGCCATTCCCCGCTGGCAAGCCGTGGCGCCCACGTATAACGAAGCGGTGGAGAAGATTCTCGCCATCCTGGCCGCAAAGCGCCGGTTTGCGAACCGCATTGCCGGGCGGCTGGGCAAGGAGTATCTGCGCCAGAGCGATCGCACCCAGCTTGCGGAACACCTTCTTGCGGACCAACAGCAGGGCAGCGACATTCTGGTGGTGGCCGCGCAGGCAGGCATGGTGCATCGCGGCTCTTCGGCCCGGCGCACGCGCGCCTCGTTGGCCGGCAACGAGTTCTGCCTGGGCGTTTTCGGCCTTGCGAGCCTGCTGTTGACGCACCCCGAGCGCCTGTCGGACGGTGATTCCTTGATGGTGGATTGCGGAGGCGATGAGTATTCTCCACGGGCCAATTACACCTTCGATCGCGTCCCGCTCTTCGACTTCGACCTTTCGGGCATCGAGTTCAGCATCTTTTACGAGGACCGCGCCCGCAACCTGTGGGGATCGCCCACCGGTTTTCTTTATAAGCTGGCCTGATTCCCCACGCAAGCTCCAGATTTCTGCCTGCCGCGTCTAATCGATAGGCGGTATTCTTTTTCGAGTGATGCGTGTGCAAGTAATCTCATTTGGGGTGTTGAAGGATTGGCTCGGCTCCCAAGCCGCCACCCCCGTGACTGTTATGGAGCTGCCGGATGGTGCCTCAGTGGGCGTGCTGCTGGAGCGCCTGCGCACCACAATGCCCGCCGGCACCGCGACAGAGATCCTGGGCAGCATTGCGGTGAGCGTGAATGCCGAGTACGCCCAGGCTGCGCACATCCTGCACGACGGCGACGAGGTGGGCCTGTTGCCCCCAGTCTCCGGCGGCACTGCGCGTGCCGCGAATGTTTTGGACGAGAGTTGTGGCGGGGAGAATGTCCAAGTTGCGCTCGTCCGTGAGCGCATTGACGCGGAGAAGATTATTGCCGCGGCCAAGAGCGGCGAGGATGGCGCGGTGGTGGTGTTCGACGGCATTGTGCGCAATCATTCGCGCGGACGCCGCACCTTGCATCTGGATTACGAGGCCTATGAAGAGATGGCTCTCAAGCAGATGCGGGAGCTGGGACTGAAGGCACGCGAGAAGTTCGCTATCAGGCAAGTGACGATGCTGCATCGGCTGGGCCGCCTGGAGATTGGCGAGACCAGCGTCCTGATCGTGGTGGCTTCAGCGCATCGCAGCGCGGCCTTCGAGGCCTGCCGCTGGCTTATCGATACGCTCAAGCAGAGCGTGCCCATCTGGAAGAAGGAGACCTTTGCCGATGGCGCGGTGTGGGCGCCCGGCGAGCCGTTTCCGAAAGATATCGGCTTGCAAACCACGGAGGCGCCGCATGAAAGCTAATTGCGGCTCCGGCATGGCAAGGTGCATAGGTTTGGGTGCGCTGCTGGCGATGGCGCCTTTCGCGCTCCGCGCGCAGGAGCCCGTGACCACCTTTCACGTGGACGTGAAACTGGTAAGCATCTTCGTCAACGTGACCGATAAGAACGGCGCGCTGGTGGGCGGCCTGACACAGGACGATTTCGCCGTGTATGAGGATGGACGGCCGCAGCAGATTGCGGTCTTCGAGCGGCAGTCGGAGCTGCCGTTGAACCTGACGCTGGCCATCGATACATCCGGCAGTGTGCACAAGGACATGAGCGAGGAGGCGAGTGCGGCGCGGCGTTTCGCGCACGCCATTCTGCGCCCGCAGGACCAGATGAGCCTGCTGCAGTTTGCCACCGAAGTGCACGAGCTTACGCCCTTCACCAATAAGCTGGCTGTGATTGACCGCGGCCTGAGCGAGCTGCATGGCGATTTTGCGACTGCGCTCTATGACGCCATCCGCCTGGGCTCCGAGAAGCTGGGAGGAAAGGAAGGGCGCAAGGTGCTGGTGCTGGTTTCAGACGGCGACGACACAGCCCAAAGCTCCACCTACGCCCAGGCCCTGGAAGCGGCGTTGCGCAACGAGGTGATGATCTACTCGCTCATTGACGTGCCCATTGAGGCCAGCGCCGGCCGTGACCTGGGCGGCGAACACGCACTGATTACAATTTCAGAGCAGACCGGCGGCAAGTATTTTTACGTGAGCGATGGCGGCCTAGACAAAGCCTTTTCCAGGGTGAGCGACGACCTGCGCACCCAATATCTGATCGGCTACTATCCGCACCACCAGGCGCCGGGCACGAACTTTCACCGCTTGACGGTGACTATCCCGCGCGCCGCTGCGGAACAGTTCAACGTCCGCAACAAGACGGGGTATTACGCGGACTCGCCGGTCAAAAACAAATAGGAAACGAGCGCGAGGTATCGCCATGCAAGGGCGGATCCCGCCGGGAATGAAGCCCGCGCCCTGGCGCGCTTGCCCAAATTGAACTGCGCCCTGCAGCTACCGCGGCCCGCCTTGCATCTAAAATGGCAATATGACTTCCCCACTCTCGTCGCGCCGCCGTTCCAAGACGCCGCCTCCGGGTGAAACCGGCCAGGAAGGCCTCTACCTGCGCTCGTTGAGCGATCGCCAGGTGATTGTGACCATCAAGTTACGCGACGGCGAGACGGTGCGCGGCTGGATCGAGTACTTTGACGATTCGATGCTGCGCCTGACGCGCGAAAATCAGCCCAATCTCTTTATTTATAAGAACCAGATCCGCAGCATCAGCGAAGTGGGCCGGCGGCGTGTGGCACGCTACGAGACGGCAGACGGACCAGGCCCGGGCGAGGCGGGCCTGTGAGCGGCACGGCGGAGACAGCGACTCAAACATTTGTTCCCAAGGCGGCGGAGATCGCGCGCGAGGCGGGCGCACGGCTGCGCGAGTACTTCATTGAGGGCGTGGAAACCGAGTACAAGGGCGATGTGGACCTGGTGACGGTGGCGGATCGCACCGTGGAGAAGCTGATTCGCAGCCGGCTGGGCGAGGTCTTTCCCGAGCACGGCATCTACGGCGAAGAAGGCACGCGCGAGCGCATGGACGGCGAGTACCGCTGGTACGTGGACCCGTTGGATGGAACCACCAACTTCGCGCACGGATTCCCGCAGTTCTGCGTTTCGATGGGATTGGAACATCGGCCCAAGGGCACGCAGTCGAACGACGATGGAACGCTGGTGGCCGGGGTGATTTACGATCCCATGCGGGACGAACTCTTCACGGCCGAGCGCGGGCGCGGAGCACAGGTGAACGGCAAACCGGCGCGGGTTTCGCGGGTGGGGGAACTGGCTGAAGCGCTGCTGGCCACGGGATTTCCCAGCCGCAAGCGCCACACCAGCCCGAACATCCACTTCTACCACGAGTTCACGTTGCGCTCGCACGGAGTGCGGAGAGCTGGTTCAGCCGCACTCGACCTGGCGTACGTGGCTTGCGGCCGCTTGGAAGCCTTTTGGGAGTTCAATCTGAATCCCTGGGACACGGCGGCTGGGATTCTGCTAGTGGAAGAGGCGGGCGGGCGCGTGACGGACTTTGCCGGCGCGCACTACCGGCTAGCCAGCGATGAGATTCTGGCCTCGAATGGATTGATCCACGAGGAGCTGATCGGCTTCTTTGCCGACTTGTTCGCGGGGCGCAACCTTTCGCCCATTCCCACCGCCGAAGAGTTCGCGCGGGCGCGGAAGTTAAAGAACAGCCAATAGCCAATAGGGAGTAGCCATAGAGGGTTGGATTCCGATCCCTGTTGCCTATTGGTTTTTCCCCATTTCCCTACCTTTGCGCCTTTCTCAGGCGGTGGGGCCGTATGCTACTATCAGCGTCGAGAAGTTCGTTACGGCACTTGAAAACAAGGCCGCCGGAGTTCCCCGGAGAGAGCAGAAATGGCATACGTCATTGCAGAACCCTGTATCGGCACCAAGGACACCGCCTGCGTGGACGCCTGTCCCGTCGATTGCATCCACCCCAAGAAAGATGAAGACGGCCACGCTGACGCCGATCAGCTGTTCATCGACCCGGTTGAGTGCATTGACTGTGGCGCATGCGTTCCGGTCTGCCCGGTATCGGCCATCTTCGCGCAGGACGACCTGCCGGAGAAGTGGGCCCACTTTACCGAAAAGAACGCCAAGCACTTCGGCCGCTAAACGCAGCCAATCCCAATCCACCCGAAGTGTGGCGCAACGCGCGTCCTGCCTGAAGCGGGACGCGCGTTTGTGTCTTCAGGCGCAGATGAAGACCTATGTCCGGGCCTCAAGGCCCGAAGCCTCGTGACCGCATAGTCAGGGGCCTAAAGGCCCCTGACTATGCGGTGCGATGATGGAAATGCATGCCCGTGCTCTCCTCAGAAGCGGTGGTTCTGCGCACCTGGCCGGTGCATGAGGCGGACCTGATCGTGAGCTTCTTTACGCGCGACTACGGCCGCATGCGCGGCGTGGCCAAGTCCGCGCTCAAGAGCCGCAAGCGCTTTGGCGGGGCGCTGGAGCCCATGACGCTGGCACGGGCCTGGTTTGTCGAACGGCCGCGGCAGGAGTTGGTGCGGCTGGATCAACTGGAGATTTTGCGCTCGCCGCTTTCGGCGCCTGTGGATCACACGCGCATGACGGTGCTGAGCTTTTATGCCGAGGTGCTGGATGAAATCCTGCCCGAGCACGACCCGCAGGATGCCGTCTTCCGGCTGCTGGCTTCGGTGCTGGAGCAAACTTCGGCGGTTGAATCCGAAGTTGTACAACCGTGGATGGCGCTTACCTATTTCTCGTTGTGGATGACGCGGCTGATGGGCCTGCTGCCCGACACGGGCCGCTGCATGGTCTGCGGCGAGGCGTTGCATGCAGCGGAGATATCGTTTTCGAGCCATACGGACGGGCTGTTTTGCGGGCTGCATACAAACGGTTCGGCGAGCGCGCTCTCGGTCGATAGTTGGCAACTGGCGCAGCGCATGCTGCGCGCGCCGGCGTCTACTTTTGCGGGTGAGCCGTGGCCGCGCAAGCGCGGGCAGGATCTACGGCGGTTCACCCTGCAGACGCTGGAGCGGCACCTGGAGCGGAAGCTTAAGAGCGCGGAGGCACTGGCGCGGCTGGGTGGGTGATCATAAAGCCATGATTACTCATGCGTTACTTCGACGATCCAGTACCGGTCTACATCTTTCACAAGCTCAAAGCTATTGATGAAACGCGCAGACTGATCGCCCGATGACGAGTGTATATGAACTTCAGAGACAACAAATGCCTGGACAATGTCGGATGAAGTCTTGACCCGAATATCGATTGCGCGTTCCTCGGAATCTGCTTTCCGCAAGTTGGTGCGAAAGCGTTCGGACATCTGTTGGACGCTGGTAATATCGGGGATCAAGTGAGGATCGTTGTCCCGGGTCCTCAGGCTGACAAACCTGCCATCGGGCAAGAATAGCGATTTGAATCGGTCCCAGTCGCGCTCTACCGTCGCGCTGCCGGATAGCACATCGAAGTACGCATTGATGATGCTTTGAATGGACTGAACATCCTCTTGGCGTGCCTTAGGCCAGGCGGGCCATAACGAATAGATACTGGCAGGGGTTGAAGAACGCGGCGTTTGTGAGGCGTTCTGTGCTGTGCCGCGGCCAGACAGTACGAGCGTAAGAAGAGTGATTGCGACGTAATGAATCCGCCCCTTTCTTGCGGCCATTTTCACCTCCAAGCTGTTGTTAATCTTGATTTGCTCCGAATTTTACTCCTCTCTTTCGCCGGGTAGCCCAAAGGCAAAGTCGAAGGGGGACTGGTGCACGTTGGTAACCCTAAGTCCTTGCATCGCTAAGGCAGCGGCCCCGCCCGGCTGCTAAAATCGATCCTTAGTTCCGATGAGAGAGAGAAGCCTGTGTCCGCTGCCCAAGCCGCACCGCGTGTGAAGCCCACCTCGCTCACCTTTCAGGATTTGCTGTTCCGCCTGCAGCGTTTCTGGGCGGAGCGGGGATGCGTGATCCAGCAGCCCTACGACGTGGAAGTGGGTGCGGGCACCATGTGTCCGGAGACGTTTTTGCGCGTGCAGGGGCCCAAGCCCTACCGGGTTGGCTACGCGCAGCCCTCGCGGCGGCCGGCCGACGGGCGCTACGGCGAGAATCCCAACCGGCTCTTCAAGCACACCCAGTTCCAACTGATCCTGAAACCGCCTCCGGTGAACGTGCAGGAGCTGTATCTCGAGTCGCTCGAGGCAATGGGGATTGACTTGAAACACCACGACCTGAAGTTCGAAGAGGACAACTGGGAGTGGCCGGCCGGCGGGGCGTGGGGTGTGGGCTGGCAGGTGATGCTCGACGGCCTGGAGATTACGCAGTTCACCTACTTCCAGCAGTGCGGCGGGATGGACCTCGATCCCATCTGCGCCGAACTCACGTATGGAATGGAGCGCATCGCCGCGTTTCTGCAGGATGTGGACTCGATCTACGACATTGTGTGGGCGCGCGACTCGGAAACCGGCGCGGCGGTGACCTACGGCGACGTGCGCCTAGCCGAGGAGCTGCAGTTCTCCGTTTATAACTTTGAAATGGCCGACGTGCCGCGGCTCTGGGAACACTTCAACAGCTACGAGGCCGAGGCGCATGCGCTGCTGGAGAACGCGAACAAATTGCTGGCAGACGAAAACGCCAGTCCAGAGGTGAAGAAAAGATTCCCACTATTGCCGACGTACGAGCTGGCGCTGAAGTGCTCGAACCTGTTCAATTTGCTCGATGCGCGCGGCGCTATCAGCGTGACGGAACGCGT
This sequence comes from uncultured Acidobacteriota bacterium, assembly GCA_963729915.1. GTDB lineage: Bacteria > Acidobacteriota > Terriglobia > Terriglobales > Acidobacteriaceae > Telmatobacter. Next base: position 445,495 of record CAVSQE010000003.1, read on the forward strand.
GGGCGTAATTGGAAGAATTCGCAACCTGGTGGTGGGCGTGGCGAAGGCGTGGGCGATACAGCAGGAAGCAAGTCAGCGAGTTAGCGAGTTGGCGAGTTAGCGGGGCTGGCGGAGTTAGCAGGGTTTGGTTCACGGCCCACGGTTCACGGTTTACGATCCACGGTTCACTGGGAAGAAGCATGGCTGACTTTTTACTGGAAATCGGTCTCGAAGAGGTTCCGGCGCGAATGATCGCCGGGGCCGAGGCTGAACTGGGCCGCCGCGTGGGCGATCTGCTCAAGCGCGAGCGGCTGCTTGCGCCTGAAGCGAATCCCGAGACGAATAATGGCGCGAAGGTTACGACGTACTCCACGCCGCGCCGCCTGGCCGTGCTGGCCGAGGGCGTATTGGCAAAGCAGGCCGACATCGAGGAGGTGTTGACGGGCCCGTCGTGGAAGGTGGCGTTCAAGGACAGTGAGCCGACACCCGCCGCACAGGCCTTTGCGAAAAAGGCCGGCGTAGCCGTAGCCGGGCTCAAGAAAGTGATTTCGCCCAAGGGCGAGTACGTAGGCGCGACGGTGAAGCGCACGGGCCGCACTGCGAATGAGATACTTGCGGCTGAATTGCCGAAAGAAGTGCTGGCAACTTACTGGGCCAAGAACATGTACTGGCGCGCGGGCAAGCCGGAGCGCTTCGTTAGGCCGGTGCGCTGGGTGGTGGCGCTGATGGATGCGACCGTCGTGCCGCTGGAGATTGCCGGCATCGCCGCAGGCAACGCGAGCCGCGGTCACCGAATCCTGCACGGCGAGGCGCCGGTTACGATTGGTTCGGCCAGCGCATACAAAGAGGCACTTCGTGCGGCGTACGTCATTGGCGACGTTGCTGAGCGCAGGCAAATCATTCGCAAGGCGCTGGACGCGGCCACGCGGACGGTTCCCGATGCGCGTTGGCGCGAGGATGAGGCGCTGGTGGAGACGGTCGTCCACCTTACCGAGTGGCCCACCGTGATCCTGGGCGATTTTGAAGCTGAATATCTGGAGCTTCCGGAGGAGGTTCTCGTCACCGTGATGCGCGATCACCAGAAGTACTTCGCGGTGGAAGACGCGAACGGAAAACTTGCACCGCACTTTCTGGCGGTGCTGAACACGCAGGCGGACGCGGAGGGAGCGGCGATCATCCGGCATGGCAATGCGCGCGTGCTGCGGGCGCGGTTCAAAGACGCGCGGTTCTTCTGGGACGTGGATCAGAAAACGCCGCTGGCCGAGCGCATGGAAAGCCTGAAGAACGTCACCTTCCAGAAGGAACTGGGCAGCTACTACTGGAAGACCGAACAAAACTTGGCAGTGGCGAGTGCGTTGGCGACCGGGTTGAAGAGCGTGGACTTCCCGTTCAGTGAGGAGGCCCTGTTCAAGGCCGTGAAACTGGCCAAGACCGACCTAACAGCCGAGCTGGTGAAAGAGTTCACCGAGTTGCAGGGCGTGATTGGCGGGCTGTATGCGCGGGCGCAGGGGCTGGGCGAGCGCGTGGCGCTGGCGATTTATGAGCAGTACACGCCGGCCTCGACGGAAGGCGCGATTCCGGTATCGGTCGAGGGCCAGCTTCTGGGACTTGCCGACCGGATGCAGACCATTGTGGCGATGTTTGGCATTGGCAACGCGCCCACGGGCTCGAAGGACCCATTTGCGTTGCGCCGCGCGGCCAATGCGATTGTGAAGATTCTGGCCGAAGCGGGATTGCCGATGACGGTGAGCGATGTGCTCAATGCATCGGGCGTGGAGGGCGAGAACAAGGCGCAGGTGAAGGAGTTCCTGCGCGAGCGGGTGCAGTTCTATCTCAAAGACGTGCGCGGATTCTCCTATGACGTGGTAAACGCCGTGCTGGCCGCCGGTTTCGACGACGTGCGCGACGCCGTCGCGCGGGCCGAGGCGCTGACCGCGGCGCGCGGGTCCGAGGATTTCCTTGCGGTTTCGGCAGCGTTCAAGCGCATCAAGAACATCCTGCACCAAGCGGAGGAGAAGGGCTATGAACAGGCGCAGCCCAAGCTTGGACAATCGGCGCTTGAGGCGATCGACCTGTGGCAGCGGACCAAGGAGCTGGCGGAGCAGGTTACGAAGCTCCGCGAACAGCGGAAGTATGGCGAGGCGCTGGCCGCGATCGCCACTCTGCGGCCCGCCGTGGACAAGTTCTTCGACAAGGTGATGGTGCTCGATCCCGATCCGGCCGTGCGTGGCGCAAATCTCGGCCTTATCGCCGGGGTCCTGGGCAGCTTCTCCACGATTGCGGATTTCAGCGAGATTGTGACGGGGTAAAGGACGGCTAGAGTCCTTATCCGCCTTGGCGCCCCTTGACGTGGCGAGGGCGGGTCGTCCGGCCCGATCCCTGATCTTTGCCCCCTTGGCCCGTCTAAACTAAATAGGCATGTCTGACACGCTTTATTTGAGTCTGTGGTACCCGAACCTGCGCCTGGAGGCGCTCCCCGACAAGCTGACGGCGGTGCTGGGCGCTTTTGCCGCGCACGGCGGCGAGGAGAACGTCTATGCCGCGACAGCGTGGCCGATGAATTGGAGCGCGACGCCGGTGTTTCAACGCGTCTACGGGCGGATGGGCGCTGCTCCCGGTTCGAGTCCCGGCATTGAGCCGCGGCTGGCCGTGGCTGAGGCCATGGAACTGCTCCATGAAGACTATGCCTACGAGTTTCAGATGGGGTGGAATCTGTGGGAATGGGAAGAAGGTCGCGGCGCTTCGCTGACGGCAGGACGAAATGCAGGTCCTTCGACTCGGTCGTCCGCCGCGGCGGACGACCTCGCTCAGGATGACAGATCAAAGTTGAGCGACCCACAAGATGCGAATGTCTTAGGCCGGTGGGCGCGGGGGCCGAGGCTGGTGCGCGTCACCGGCTACGGGCCGCTCTTCGATGAGGGCGCCTACGAGCAAGACGGGCACATCCGCGTCGATTTCGGCACCGATACGCCATTCCTCGAAGAAGAAGCCGATCTCGACCAGGTGGGCGCGCGGCACGTGGAAGACAACGTGCGGCAACTGGTGGAGCTGGCCGGGGGAGTGGAGAAGGCCTCGGGCGCCACGGCGCGTCTGTTGTGGAGCGAGCTGGGCGAGAGCCTTGCGCAGCGGCTGGCCGAGCGGCTGGGATTGAGGAACTAGTGTGAATCCTGCGTCTGTTGAAAAGCAACCACAGGTCCTTCGACTTCGTCTGGCGCAACGAAATGCGCCAGACTCCGCTCAGGATGACAATGCAGTTTTTATGCGAACTTTTGAGTTGGGACGCTAGCCGTGCACTTCACGATCGAGCGAATCCGGACGCTGGTGGCGGTGGCTGCGGTGTTGCTGCTGGTGGCGCTGGGGGCGTTTCTGGCTGCGGCGAAGTGGAGGAACCGATTTCACCGTGGTGACTTGCCACGGACCCTGGCAAGGGAGATTCAGGGGGAATCCCAGAATTTCCATTACACGCACAACATCGGCGCTCACTCCAAGTTCAGTATCAATGCCTCGAAGGAAATTCAACTGAAGAACGATCACATCGAGCTGCACGGCGTGGTGATCGAAATCTTCGGACCCGACGGGGCCGAGACCGACAAGATTGCGGGCGACGAGTTCGAATACGACCAGAAGAGCGGCATCGCATCCGCGCAGGGGCCGGTAGAGATGATGTTGACGCTGCCGTCCGGGCCGGCCGGCAGCAGCAAGAAGGCCGATCGCTCGCCGACGACGGCGGGCACCACCGACGAGACCGGGGAAATCGACGTAAAGACCAGCGGAGTCACCTTCGACCGCAACACGGGCATCGTGACGACGGCGCAGCCCGTGAATTTCACCATGACGCAGGGATCGGGGAGCGCGGTGGGCGCCTCATATGACTCGCAGCGTGGCTACCTGACGCTGGTGCAGGCCATGGAGCTGAGGACGTATCGCGGCGCGGATGAGGTGCGGATCCATGCGCAGCACGCGGAGTTCGATCGCGGAGCGCAAGTGTGCCTGCTGCGCGCGGCAACGTTGGAGTACCGCGACGGCCAGGCGGACGCGGCTCAGGCCAAAATTCTCTTCCGCGACGATGGGTCGGCGGCGCATCTGGATGCGACAAATGGCTTTACGATGACCACGTCGACCGGAGGACGCCTGGCGTCGCCAACGGCGGCCATGGATTTTGACGAGCACAACCAGCCACGCCACGCGCTCCTGGAAGGCGGCGTGACGATGGATTCGAAGCAAGAGGGGCCGTCGGCGCAGGAAGACCGCACTGTGCACGGGACCTCGCCCACTGCGGAACTGGATTTCACCGCCCAGGGCCAGTTGCGCCACGCGCACCTGGAGCGTGATGTGACCATGGAGAGCGAGGGAACCAGCCTGGAGGCCGCGGGGCAGACGCTGCACGTGAGCCGGACCTGGCGCTCGCCGGTGGCGGATGTGGACTTCCGGACGACACAGGGTGGGGGACAGGGCGGTGGGCAGAGCGCAGGCAAGACCCAGGTGGAACCGGAGACGATTCACGGCACCGGCGGGGTGGTGATCACGAGCGAAAGCCGGCGTGGCGATGCCGCGGCAGTGCCCGCGAAGATGGCTGCCGATGAGATGACGGGCACGTTTGGCGCGGGCTCGGCGCTGCGCACGCTGGTGGGCACGGGACACGCGCAAATGGAACAGACCACGGCGACGGGTGCGCATCAGACCGCGAGCGGCGACCGGCTGGAAGTGAGTTTTGCGCCGCCCGCTGCGGCGCAAAACAGGGAGCAAGGGAGCAAGGGAGCAAGCGAGCAAGGAACCGGGACCAAGAGCGGCAACCAGACCTTGGGCGCTCCGGATGTGCAGACGGCCGAGCTGGATGGGCATTTGGTGCTCTTCCAGCAGCCGGCGCCCAAGCCCGGCGCAGAACCGAAACCGCCGCTGCGCGCCACAGCCGGCAAAGCGGTATACGAGGGCGACGGCGAGTGGTTGCACCTCTCTCTGCATCCGCGCGTTGCGAGTGGCGGCCTGGAGCTGACGGCGGACAAAGTGGATGTATCGCAGCAATCGGGCGACGCTTTTGCGCATGGCAACGTGAAGGCTACAGAGACCGGCGGAGCGCCGAACGGCGGCGGAAACCAGGGCGGCGTGGGTCAGGAGAGCTTGGCTCTGGGCGGCAATGGGCCGGCGCACGTGATTGCGGCCGAGGCGGAACTGAACGAGTCGACGGGCGAAGCCACATTCCGCGGGCACGCACGGCTGTGGCAGCAGGCGAATTCGGTGTCCGGGCCGGAGATTGTGCTCAACCAGCACCTGGACACGCTCACGGCGCGCACCGCCGATGCGGCGGATCCCGTGCGGGCGGTGCTGTTGAATTCGGGCGCGCCTGGAACGGGGGCTGGAAAGGGCAATAGCGTGGGCAGTCCGCACGGCCAAAGCGCGGCGGGAAGCGCGGCAAAACCAGCAGCGCCCTCCGTGATTCGCGTGCGCGGGGGCGATCTCTGGTACTCCGATGCCGAACATCGGGCTGTAATGCATGGTGGCGTGGCGGGCGCGGTGGTTGCGGAGACGGGAACGGCCACTTCAACGTCAGACACCGTCGACCTGCTGCTGATTCCGGCGGCAAACCGCGACAGCAGCGCCCGCCAGGCGCAAGTGGATCGCATGACGGCGACGGGACATGTGGTGCTGACATCCCAGGGACGGCGCGGAACCGGAGAGCAGTTGGTGTACTCAGGCGTAACCGGAGACTATGTGCTCACCGGTACCGCTGCCGCGCCGCCTCGGATGACCGATCCCGGGCACGGCAACGTGACCGGAGAGACTTTGATTTTCCATAGCCGCGATGATAGCGTCAGTATCGAAGGCGGCGGACACGAAACACGAACCGAGACCACCGCGCCGCAAGTGCACGGAAAGTAGTGGCAGAAGCGAGCCGAAAAACTGAATGGAAACACTGATTGCCGAGGGAATCGGCAAGAGCTACAAGGGACGGCAGGTGGTCCGGAGCGTCAACCTGACCATCTCGCGCGGTGAGGTGGTGGGATTGCTGGGGCCGAACGGCGCCGGCAAGACGACCAGCTTCTACATCATCGTCGGCCTGGTTGCACCGGAGACTGGGCGCGTGCTGGTGGATGAGAACGACATCACGCGCCTGCCCATGTATCTGCGCGCGCGCAACTTCGGCATCAGCTACCTTCCCCAGGAACCGTCGGTTTTCCGCAAGCTCACCGTGGAAGAGAACATTTTGGCGGTGCTGGAGGCGCAGCCGCTGGGCAACCAGGAACGGCGGACGCGCACCGAAAAGCTGATCAACCAGCTCAATCTGGGCCACATCCGCACCACGCGCGGTTACGCGCTCTCAGGCGGCGAGCGGCGGCGCGTGGAGATTGCCCGGGCGCTCTGTATCCAGCCGAACTTCATCCTGCTCGACGAGCCCTTCAGCGGCATCGACCCCATCGCGGTGCTGGAGCTGCAGAGAATCATCTTCGACCTTAAGGCCAGCGGCATCGGCGTGCTGATCACCGACCACAACGTGCGCGAAACGTTGAGCGTAACCGACCGGGCCTACATTATTGCCGAAGGGCGGATCTTCCGCTCTGGAACGCCGCACGAGCTGGGCAACGACATGGAAGTACGGCGAATCTACCTGGGTGAAGGATTCTCGCTGGGCTAGAGGCCCCCGTTGCCGAAAAGTAACCACCGCTGTGCTCTGTGCACTGGCGCACGAGTACGGAACAGGGCTATAAAATTCCATACAGAGAGTCCGGAAACGGGCTTTGGCCCGATCCGGGACCAGCGGCTCTAACTATGGGCCGTATCTCCTTTAAGCTTTTTCTCACACGGTTCGACTCATGGGTAAACTCGCATTGAGCCGAACGAGGAATGGGCTGCATCGATGGCTTTGCTTGAGCCAAGACTGAATCTAAAAGTCGCGCAACGCCAGATCCTGACTCCGGGTCTGATGCAGATGGTGAGCGTTCTCGCCCTGAACAAGGTCGAGCTGAAGGAGATGATCGATGCGGAGATGGTGGAAAACCCCGTCCTGGAGGAGATTGACGAAACGGTTCCAATGCTGGACGAAGTGGCAGGCCGCGAAGAGCGGCTGGAACGCGGTGTGGAGGAAACGGTCGCGCCGCCTAAGGATATCTTCAACGAGATTGATTTTGGTTCCTACTTTCAGGAGTATCTCGATCCCGGTTATCGCACGCAGCCGGAGTATGAAGACAGCGAAAAGCCCTCGTTTGAAAACTTTCTCTCCCAGCCGACAACTCTGTCCGATCACCTGGCGTGGCAGCTGGGAGCTCTGAGCCTGGACCCGCAACTGGAAGAGGCCGCCGATTTTGTGGTCGGCAATCTGGATGAAGACGGATACCTGACGGCGAGCGAAGAGGAGTTGGCCGCGGCCTTCCGCGGAGCACCGGAAGACGCGGCGAAGGGGAATGGTCACCTGCCGGACACAAGCGCAACGGTCGATTTAATCCATCGCGCCGTGGATCTGGTGCGGCATCTGGACCCGGCGGGCGTGGGCGCGAGTGATTTGCGGCAATGCCTGGCCATGCAGATCGCGGCTCAGCAGCAAGAGTTTGGCCAATTGTACGGCGGGCCGGTGGAAGAGACGGACACGGACGCGCACGGCAGCTTTCGCGATGAGGCCGAAGCCCAGGTTGAGGAGCGGCGGCACGCCATGGAAGTTGCGGCGCTGATTGTGGACCATCACTTGCCTCTGCTGCAGAAGCGCGACATGAAAGACCTGGCGCACGCGGCGCAGGTGACGCCGGAAGAGGCGCACGCGGCGGTGGAATTCATCCGCACGCTCGATCCACGCCCGGGGCGCCTGTACAACCGCGAGCAAACGCGGCTCATCGAGCCCGATGTGTTCTTTGTGAAGCGCGGCGCCGAGTGGGTGGTCTCGATGAACGAAGAGGACCTGCCCAGCCTGCGCCTGAGCCAGCGCTACCGGCGCATGCTGGTCTCCCGCGAAACCGACAAGGAAGTGAAGGAGTACGTGAAGGAGCGCTTCCGCTCCGCGCTGCAACTGATGCGCAACATCGCGCAGAGGAAGAGCACCATTCTGCGTACCTGCGACGTGATCGTGCGGCGGCAGCAGGAGTTCCTCGACAAGGGCGTGGAAGGGCTGCGACCCATGATGATCAAGGAAGTGGCCGAGGAGATCGGCGTGCACCCTTCAACAGTGAGCCGCGCCGTGGCCAATAAATACGCGCATACGCCGCAGGGCGTGCTGGAACTGCGGTTCTTCTTCAGTGAAGGCGCGAACGGACCTGAAGGCGCCGACACACCGCTGCTGGTGCTGAAGCGCAAGGTGAAAAAATTCATCGAGGATGAAGACCCGCGGCACCCGCTCACCGACGATCAGCTTGCGGCGATGCTGCAGTCGCAGGGAATTCAGCTTACGCGCCGCACCGTGGCCAAGTACCGCGAAGACATGAATATTCCCTCGACGCACCAGCGGCGGAAGCGAGTGTAAGCGCAGCTTCTAGTTCCTGGCCTCTAGCTGCTAGCTGGTTCGTGCATTTCCAGGTCTCAAATGGGAAACCCTCGGCTCCCGGCTAGCGGCAATTCTTAAAACACAGGTTCTGACTGAAGAACGGCAGAACGTGGTTCTGGAAACGGTCCGCAACGGCACTGGTGTGCGTGCCGTGGTACATCTCGAAGCTGTTGGCGATGCCGTAGCGATCGAGCACGTCATGGAGCTTGCCCGCGTCGATGCGCGTCATGTCCTGATCGCCCGCATCGATGGCGATGGCGCGATACTGGCGCAGATTTCCGATGAACTGATCGATGAAAGCAAGGGGCGCGTTAGCGGCCCACTTGGCGAGCACGTCCGGCTGCGGCGCGCCGTCCTTCACCGGCAGATCGAGATAAAGAGGCGGGTTCTTGGGATCGGGCGACCACGCCGCGGCAGTGGCGAGTTGCGCGCGAAGAGGGAATGGCAGGCCTGCCGCATCCGCAGACGTTTTGACTGCTGCCAACGCCCTATCGAAATCCGGATTCGCAGGTCCGGCGGGTCGGGGCGAGAGGCAGCACGGACTCATGATGTAAACGCTGCCGAAGACTTCGGAGTATTTCATTGCGATGCGGGCAGCGCCATAACCGCCCATGGAATGGCCGGCCAGGCCGCGGCTGGAGCGAGCGGGAATGGTGCGGTAATGCGCGTCAATATAGGCGACGAGGTCGTGGGCAACGAAGCGTTCGAAGTCGCCGGTGGTGACGGAGCTCGAATACATGGAGCCGCCGTATAGAGTTTTCGAATCGGGCAGCACCACGATCATTTCCTGGGTTCTGAGCGCGAAGGCGCCTTCGATGGTTTGCGGAACGTGGATTTCGTGGGTCCATTGCTCGGCGCCGATGGAATAGCCGTGCAGCGCGTAGACCACGGGATAGCGGCGGGTCTTGCTGGTGGCGTAACTGGGCGGTAGGAATACAATCACGTCGCGGTCCGCGGCGTCGCCCTCGAGGTTGCCTTCCAGGGATGTACCGTGGACTTTGATGCGCTCCACCTGAACGGGCTTTGCGCCCGTTACAGGCGGCGGCGTATCGGTTGTAACCTGCGCCGAAGCGGGTAAACAGACGATAATGACCGACAAAATTGCCGTGGAAAGCGCGCGGAAGGTTCTCAGCATCATCGTCGGTACTCCTTTATAGCGTCACGCTGTTGTTCATCAGCGTGATCTCCGGTAAATTGCCGCCGCATTCTACGGTGACGGTGGCGCCTTTGAGGTCCGCACCCGCGGGGATGGCGAGCGTGACCGCTGCCGTCTTTGGCGTGAGATCGAGCGGCGCCTTGAGCGCAGGCACGCGCGCGGTAGCCAGCGTTTTGCCCGTCTTGTCGCGCAGCACCACCTTCGATGCAGGCGCGTCGACGGAACCGAGACTGTGGACGGTGACGGTCATCTTCGCACCGTCCACCTTCACATCGTCCGCGCCGATCCCCAAGTCGGGTCTCGACCAGTAAGGCACACCCCTCTCCGTCAGCTTGAGATCCAACACGGTCGTCGTGTGCGGGGCAAATGTGAAGTCAAGGCTGGTGCTTCGTTCAAAGCTCGCCGTCCGGGTGCTGACATTCTCCACCGGATCGGTTTCCACATTGCCGCGCGTGCCCTGCGTGATCTCCCACTTGCCCGGATCGATCTCCCATCCGGTCATGTGCGTCTGCACTGGAACAGCGTCCAGGTTGTACACGATGATCTTGAGATGATCGGGCGTAGCCACCGGAACGAGGATACCAAGACTGTCTGGCTTGGCCGGCGCGACAAATCGCCAACTGACGGCATTGCCGGGATAGATGTGATTGCGGATCAGCGCGATGCCACCAAAGCGCTCACGCTGCAGTTCTGTGTTGACGAACATGGGGCCGGCGGAATCCGTCACGCGATCGATCCAGAGACTGCCTTCAGTATTGATCCATTCCCGGTTCGATTCCGCCTGCAACTGCGCTCGGTAGAGCCGGTCGAGATATTTCGTATCGCCGCTGACCTGCCAGGCGAAGGTCTCGGCAGACCCGGTAATGGATTGGGCCCCGGTTGGCGCCACTCCGGTTGTCGGGTCCGTGGTTGCTGCCGCCGCCACCAACTGCTTGCCCCAGGTTTCGCGCAGATCGAGCATGTCCAGTGCGTCGGAGCTGATTTGCGCGAGCGACGATGGGCCCGCATCCATAAATGGCAGTAAATACTTCTTGTCGCCAGTCCAGCGATATGCGGCCCAGAACATGAAGTCGGGCGAAGCGTCGCCGCCGGGCAGATCTTCATCGGTCTTGAAGTTGATGTCTGTCCGCGTGACCCACCTGCCGTCCGCTTCCTGCTTGCGGTGCGCCAACATGCCGTCGACGGTCTCGAGCACGATTTTGCGCGTCTCTGGCGCGCCGTTGAACAGCACCAGATCGAGCGCGGGATGAAAGTCCATGTAGGATCGGGCCTTGGTCCATCCCCAGACGCCGCCTGTGGCCATCTTTGAACCGCTGAAATAGGAAGAACGGATATGGCGATGCCCGGCGGCGTTGATGCCGGTGAGCCACTCCAGTCGGCGGGCTGTCAGCATGGCGCGCTCCAAGTCTTTAGGATTGCCGAAATCCATCAGGAGCGACTGGCCGAGAACATTCAGTCCGTCCTCGTAGCTGTGCAGTTCGTCAAATTGTCCCGTGGCCAGTCCATTGGTCCACATCTTGTTTTCGTACATGGCCTCCAGTTCTCGGGAGAGTGACGTCTTCAATTTCTCCGGCTCTGTGCCCATCAGGGCTAGCGAAGGAAACAGATTGGTGAAGTCGCTGTCGTCGCCGAGGCCGCCTCCGAATTCGCCGTCCCAAGCCTGGCGCCAGTCGATATAGAAGTCGGCGATGCGCTGGAAGTAGTCAACGTCCTTTGCCTGGAGCCAGGCCCACTCCGGCACGCCCGCCGGTGCCGCCGGTTGCGTGTAATCCGGAGCTGCCGTCTCGGGATTCCATTCGTGCCAGTATTTGCGGCCGAGATCGTTCTGAGGATCCACGCGCAGCAGGTCGGTCATATCGGCGAAGAAGCGGTTGTAGGCGTTCAAGCGCCGACTGTTGACATGCTCTTCCGTCATGTTTGAAAAATTGTCGCGCACCTGGGTCAGGCGGTCGGCAATATGCTCAGGCAACGCATCCTTGTACGGCTTGAAGATCAGCCGCACCTCTGCGCCTTCCAGAGAAGCTGCATTGAACTCGGCGCTGGCAGACGCGATGGTGATCAGCAGGCTCTTGTCGTTGGGCAGAATGCGGTCGCGCGTGTCCAGCCACAAGGTGTGCGCCTCGCCCGGCTTGACTGAAAATGTGAAGTTGAGCATGTCGCGCATGGGCCACAGCGGATCGCGCACCTCAATGTTCATCGGCACATAATCGCCGTGCGTCGGCTTCACGTTCAATGCGGGCAGGTCGATGGCAATGCCGTCCAGGCCCGCATCCATGTCGTCCCAGGTATAGGAGGGAATGTGTGTCGTGGTTGCCGGCATGCCACGCAAATCGGCGGGAATGAGGATATGCACGATCGGCAGGACAGCCGCGTCCTCTTTGCTGCCGGATGTTCTCGACCTTAAGCCCGCACGCCGGCCGCCGCCGCCCGGCATACCCACGATCAGCGAGCGCTCGTCTGCCGGATAGCGATCGTGAATAAAGTCGACCAGCGGCGTCAGGCTGGGATTGTCATCCGGAGACGTGGCAGTCGAAAGCCTGTACTTGAGCTGAACGATTCCTTGAGGCGGATCACCGGGATGAACATAGTAGGCGGAAAATTCTCCAATGGGCGTCTCCTGCTCCACATTGGTGAAGCGCAGCTTGCCGCCGGTGATCGGCGCAGAGAAATCGTGAAAGGTCGTCTCCTGCCCGCTGGGCCGCTCAAAGAGCGTCTTCCCCGGCAGCCTGGTTCCATCAAGCCCACTGCGGCGGACTGCGTCCACGGAGACATCCGGAGTGAGCAGCGTCATGTTGCCGAATGCGCCGCCACTGAATTCCAGGTGGTTCCAAGGCTCGTCCGGCATGATGAAGGTGACGGTCTTGCCCGAGATCGCGTAGCAATCCCAATCTGGCAGTTGGAAGTAATCGAAGCGGCCAACCAGGCGCGAGCGATTGTAGACGCCCGGCCATGTGGTTTCGCGGATGCCGTCGGTCGAGCGCCACCACCAACGCCCTATATCGTATGCGTCATTGATCTCGACCTTGCGAACGGTGGTGTTGGCAGCGGGAAGCGGAGCGGGAATATCGCCGGGCCGGTTCCAGCCGTAATGGAACCACCACTCCTTCTGCGTGGCGGCATTGGCAAGGCTACGTGTGACAGGCGGAATATTTTTGGGCGTTTCGCCCTTGGCCAGCGCTGCTACATTCTCATCAGAAAGCGCCCGGTCGTAGATACGTAACTCGTCCAAGTCGCCGCCGCGGTCGTAGCTATAGGTGCTCTCGACGCCAGTGGGTCCAATGATGCGGGAGTGCGGCCCGAACTGATCCAACGCGGCATCGAACATGCCCGTGGCAGCCTTTTCGGCCACCATCTTGCCGTCGACGTAAAAGCGGATGCCCGTGGTTTCATCCCATGTCAGCGTCAGAAGCGCCCATTGATCCGGCTTGGGAAAGTTCGGCATGTCATAGGAGATGCGCGTGCGGCCCAGGTTCACGTCGGTGACAAAGGCATCGAAACCATGGCCGTTGTAATCGATGCGCAGCCATACCTGGTCCCAACTGGAATGGTCCGCGTAGCCCACGCGAAAGATGGGAAACTCCGTCTCGTCCACCGGGTCGCGCGAACGCCAGTAGAACGAGAGCGTGCCGCGCTGCGCATAGATGTCGCCCGGCGCCCAATAGGAGAGCAACTGATTGTTGCCGCACTGAATGTAAGAGCCGCTGACGCCTCCGGGAAGAATCTTCACGTCGTGCACGTAGTTGGGCACGGGATTGCCGCCGGCCGCGTAGTCGGCATTGAGGCCGTGGTCGCCGGAAAGATAAAAAAGCAGGCCGGGCTCTGCGGCATGGGGGTTGGGCGGCAGAAGCGAGGTGGTGATGGGCGGCGCGTATTCGAGGGCGGTCTGCGAATGAACAGCGACCGCAAAAAAGATTGAGGCGAAGACGCAAAACAGCGAAACAAGACGCGAACGGCGCATGGCGAGCCCTCCCATGGATGACGGACCTCAAGCGCGTTCGTGACGGCGCAAACTGGTCAGACCACCCCCACGGCATTTTCCATGGCGGGGCGCAGGGTTGGCAAATGGAAAAGCAGCTGACGGCTGAAAGCTCCGTTTACATCGCTTCAGGGCTTTCGATGCCGAGCAATGCCAGCGACGCGACGAGCTCGCGCAATGTGACTGCGGCAGTGGCGAGGAGGAAAGTTTTGCGCGCGGGGTCCTCTTCCGTGAGGATGTGGTGGCGATGGTAGAAGTTGGCGAACTCCTGCGCGAGCTGGAAGGCGTGCTTGGCGAGATAGGCCGGCTCAGACGTGCTGATGCATTGATCCAGAATTTGAGAACAACGTCCGGCCCGCAGCCAGAGCGACCAGATGTCTTCGTTTTCTTCGCCACTGAAGTAATCCGAAAGGCTGTTGGGCGCGACGCTTGCAAATTCCGCCAGCGCCGCTTCCGGCGTGATCCCGCCCTTGCGGAAAATATTGCGGATGCGCACGACGGCGTATTGAATGTAAGGCCCGGTTTCGCCCTCGAAGCTGAGCGCGTCTTTGAAGTCGAAGGCGATGACGGAGTTGCGCGTGACCTTGAGCATGAAATAGCGCAGGGCGCCAATGGCAATCTGACGGGCAATCGTCTGCCGCTCCGCTTCGGCATTCTCACCGGCCCCGCCGGTCTGGCGCGCTTCCACCTCGGCGCGCGTGGCGGCGATGAGCTTGTCGATCAGGTCGTCGGCCTTGACGCCGAAGCCCTTGCGGCCGCTGACTTCGATGTAGGATTTTTTCTTGTCCTCATCGGAAATACTGTAGCCAAGCTCCTCCGCACAACGCGGCGTGAGCGCGACCATTTCGTAGCTGAAGTGCGTGTAGTGGTCGGCCTGCTCGGTGTAGCCCATGCCGCGCAGCGCCTGGATCACGTTCGACTGCGGGTCGGACTGGCGCGCATCGATCACGTTGTAGATGGCGGTGGCGTTGCCGAATTGCGGGTGGTTTTCCTGGCCGTGCTCGGCAGAGATCCAGCACTCGTGATCCGGATAAGTAAAGAACGGCTTGTAGCCGAAGTCGCGGCCGAGGAGACCGAACTTCCAAAGATGGTAGGCGATGTCTTTCCCGACGTAAGTAACAGTGCCGTTGGAGCGGACGATGACTTTCGCATCTTCGTCAGTGCCCTTCGGGCCGTCCTCGTTTTGGACAGGGTCTGGGGACGCGCCGGCGCGCGTCATTACCCAGCAGCCTTTGTTCTTGCCCTCGTTCTCGAAATAAAGCACGCCGGACTGCTTCAGCTTTTCGAATGCGGCTTCCCAAAATTTGAGGTGCAGAATTTCGCTCTCGCGCGGTAGAAAGTCGTACTCAATGCAGAGGCGCAGCATGGTTTCAAGATGCCGGCGCAGGACGGCAGTGGAAACGAGGTTGGCGATTTCGGCGGTTTCATTGCCGCCCTGCTCGATCTCATGAAGCGTGCTGTAACGTAACTTCTTGCGCGCCTCATTTTCTTCCGGCGAGCCGCTCGCATACCACTGCGAAGTATTTGCGTAGAGGTCCCAGCAGTAATAGTCGACACCTGCGGTGTGGCAGCCCGCGCCTTCGGCGCGATGTTCGCACTCGGCAATGAGGGCGCGTACTTCCGCGGCGGATTTTTTCTCGAGATACAGAAAGCCCACGACGACGTCGGCCACCTGCACGCCGGTGTTGTCGATGTAGTTCTGCACGTCGACTTTGTTGCCGGCAGCGCGCAACAGGCGCACAAAGGTGTCGCCGAGAATCGCGTTGCGCAGATGGCCTATGTGCGCGGCCTTGTTGGGATTGATGCTCGTATGCTCCACAATTGCCACTGCGTGGGGCAGACTTTTGGACGAGGTCGGTGCCTCGGGAACTGCCACGATTCGAGCTGCCGCGGCGCGGTCGAGGAACGCATTGATATACCCAGCACCGGCGACCTCGAAGCGAGCGAAACCTTCGACCGAACCAAGAGAAGCGACGATCTCCTGCGCGATGATCTTGGGCGCCTTGCGCAAGGTGCGCGCAAGTTGCAGGGCGATGGGCGTAGCGATTTCGCCGAGATGCAGGTCGGGCGGCGTCTCCAGCGGAACGTTCGCGACGTCGAGCGCGTATTTTTCCTTCAGCACGGCGCGAAGGCGATCGGCGAGCCGCTTTTCCAGTTCCAGAACCACGCGAGAGCCTCAAGAATCCTTGATTTTCTAGGTGATTTTAACAGAGCTTGCTTGCAGAGCCTGTCTGTGGAGCGGCCAACAGGAGCTGTGGACACCACAATGCATTGAAGAACCGGCGGAGTATTCCCGCTGAGACTTAGGTTGTGCTTGATGCGGTTTTACCTTTAAGCGCAGAAAGTGTTTTCGAATAAATGTATGCAAGGCCCTTGAATATCGCGAGCACAACCAACGCCAAGATGACGGCTGCGATGACTGACGCAACCGCCGATGGCTGATTAGCATAATGCTTATCGAAATACTGCGCGTAGTGAGCCAGGTACGCCTCGCGGCCAAGACTGCGCCATTTTTGATGCCCAAAAAATGAGAGGACCCCGAGCGCTACTCCAAAGGTGGTGGCGGAAAGCAACTCAGAGAGATCGAATTCAATTTTCATGCGGCCTAGCTTCTTATAGCTCATTGAAATCGGTCTGTGACGAGTCACACAAGCCGGCTCTGGTACCCATGTTAGGAGGTTAGACGTGCTGTTACCATCTCGCGGCCTTTAGGGCCACGCGATCTGTTCCAAAATGGAAGCAGTTTTGATGCCTTAGAATGAAGAATGGCAAGGAGATTGCGGCTCGGGTTCGAGCACTTCGCCTTCGCCGAGCACTCTTCACATGGCCAATCCGGAATCCAATCCAGACCGTTTTTACCTGACCACGCCGATTTACTACGTGAACGCGCGGCCGCACCTGGGGCACGCGTACTCGACCATCGTGTGCGACGCTATTGCGCGGCGCAAACGGGCGATGGGCGTCGAGACGTGGTTTTTGACGGGGACGGACGAGCACGGGCAGAAGATTGAGCGCTCGGCCAAGCTGGCCGGATGCTCGCCGCAGGAGTTTGCGACCAAAATCGCCGGCGAATTTCGCGGCTTGTGGGACCTGTTAGGGATCACCTACGACGACTTTATCCGCACCACGGAAGAGCGGCACAAGCGCGGCGTGCAGAAATTATTTGCGATGCTGCGCGACCGCGGCTACATCTACAAGGGCTCGTACACGGGGCAATATTGCGTCTCCGACGAGGCGTATGTGGACGGGCCGCCGGGCACGCTCTGCCCCGATTGCGGCCGGCCGACCGAAACCGTGAGCGAGGAGAATTATTTTTTCAAGCTCTCGGCCTTCGAGCGCAAATTGCTGGAGTTTTATGAGGCGAATCCGGGATTCATGGAGCCGGAGTCGACGCGCCGCGAGGTGATGAGCTTTGTGCGCAGCGGCCTGAAAGATCTTTCAGTGAGCCGCACCAGTTTTTCCTGGGGCATTCCCGTGCCCGGCGACGAAAAGCACGTGGTGTACGTGTGGCTGGACGCGCTGGCGAACTATATTACGGCTCTCGGCTACGGCTCGGACGACGACGAAAAATTCAAAAAATTCTGGCCCGCGGACATTCACCTGATCGGCAAGGAGATCAGCCGCTTCCATTGCGTGTATTGGCCGGCGTTCCTGATGGCGGCGGGCATTCCACTGCCGCGCTCGGTGCGTGCCAACGGCTGGCTGCTCTTTGACCAGGGCAAAATGTCGAAGTCGCGCGGCAACATTGTGCGCGCCGAGACCGTTCACGAAGTTTTAGGTGCCGACGCGTTGCGCTACTTCCTGCTGCGCGAAATTCCCTTCGGGCAGGATGGCAATTTTTCTTTTGATGCTCTAGTACAGCGCTACAACGGCGACCTGGCCAACGGCTACGGCAATCTGGTGAGCCGCGTCGTGAATATGGTGCACAAGTATTTTGGCGGCGTGGCGCCGCAAGCGGGCGCAGAGACCCCCGCGGAGAGCGGCCTGCGCGAGAATGCCGAGAATGCGATGGCAGCGTTCGGATTGGCCTTCGATGAGCTGAACTTCTCTGAGGCTCTGAAGGCACTGTGGGCATTGGTTGCGGAGACCGACGGTTACCTGACTGCGAACGCGCCGTGGAAGAAGCCTGCGGAACGCAGCGATGCTGATCATGCAGCGCTACAGGCGCGGGTGTTGACCACCGCAGCCGAGGCTATTCGCGTGATTACGGCGCTCGCGTATCCCATTGTGCCTGATGCCGCGGCGAAAGTTTGGCGGCAACTGGGACAGGGCGAGTTGGCTGACGCGGCGAAGAAGGGATTTTTGAATCGTCTCGCGTGGGGTGGTTTGAGGGCGGGCACGAAATTTGGCGCGCCCTCGCCGCTGTTTCCCCGCGCGGAAAAGGAAGCGATTGAGCGTATGCAAAACCTTGAAGACGAAAACAGCCGCACGGTCATTGAAGCTGCGAGCAGCAGCGGCATGAATGCTGCGAAGACGGCGCCGCCGGCATCTGCTGCGGCTGCTGAGCCAGCCAAGACCGCCGCGCCACAAGAACCCGTATCCGCGGCGAAACCCGCGGCTCCGATTGCCGCAAAGACTGCGGCTGAACCCCCGGCTCCAACCGCGGCCGCCAGCGTGCCAGCCTCAGATTCCACGGCTCCCGTCCAAGAGGCTGCCGCACCGCAGGTGCCGCAGCACATTAGCATTGACGACTTTGTGAAAGTGGATTTGCGCGTGGCGCAAATCCTTGTCGCCGAGCGCGTGCCAAAGGCCGACAAGCTTCTACGGCTCGAAGTCAACCTCGGCTACGAGAAGCGGCAGATTCTGGCCGGAATCGCACAGTATTACGAGCCGGAAAAGCTCGTCGGCCGCAAGATCGTGATTGTGGCCAACCTGGCGCCGCGCAAAATGCGCGGACTCGAATCAAACGGAATGCTGCTGGCAGCTTCGCTCGAGGGCGGCGCGCCGGTGCTGGCGAGTTTTCTTGAAGAGGTCCCGCTGGGCGCGCGGCTGAAGTAGCTTTCGCTCTGCCTTTTCTTGGGGTTAGCGCTTTTCGTTTGCGCCCGGACGCATCTTTTGCTAGGATGACCCTACTCATGGTTTGCACCCTGCAAATCGCTGGTTGTTGTCGCCTGTCGCATATTGCCGACGGGTGTACACGCTAGTCTCTTCTCCTCAGAACAATCGACAAAGAAGACGCACCCGTAGCTGAACGCCGGGTCTGTCTCTATGGGTCTCGGGCCTTCAGCGCAAACACTGAATCCCTGAGGTCACCATGCCTGTCGCTGAACCCGTAGTCTCCAACGCCCATCCACCTGCCAGCGCGTTTTCACCGCAGCGCCTGAATCACCTGCGCCTGCTCGAGGCTGAAAGCATGCACATCCTGCGCGAGGTTGCGTCGGAGTTTGAGCGGCCGGTGATGCTCTACTCCATCGGCAAGGACTCTTCAGTGATGTTGCGGCTGGCGCAGAAGGCGTTTTATCCGGGACCGATTCCTTTTCCTCTGATGCACATCGATACCGGCTTCAAGTTTCGCGAGATGATCACGTTTCGCGATGAGATGGCGCGCCAGGTGGGCGTGGAGTTGCTGGTGTGGCGCAATGAGCCTGCCATTGCGGTGGGAACCAATCCCATAGCGCTCGACACCAAGCGCTGCTGCGGACTGCTGAAGACGCAGGCACTGCTGGATGCGCTGCGGCACTACAACTTCGATGCGGCCTTTGGCGGAGCGCGGCGCGACGAGGAGAAATCGCGCGCCAAGGAGCGCATTTATTCCTTCCGTGACACGGCGGGGCAGTGGGACCCGAAGAATCAGCGGCCGGAGTTGTGGAACTTGTACAACGCGCGCATTCATCCCGGCGAAAGCATTCGCGTGTTTCCGCTGTCGAACTGGACGGAGATGGATGTGTGGCAGTACATCCACGAGGAAAACATTCCCGTGGTCGATCTGTATTTCGCGAAAGAGCGGCCCATGTACGTGCGTGGCGACGCGCTCTTGCCCATTGAGCAGGCCTTCGTAGCGAGAAAGGGCGAGGAACCCCAGATGGTGAAGAGCCGGCTGCGTTCGCTGGGTTGCAGCCCGTGCACGGGCGCGATTCGCTCCGATGCAGACACTCTCCCGTTGATTATCGCGGAGCTGATTTCGTTTCGCTCGTCGGAGCGTGCGAATCGCGTAATTGATCACGATCAGGAAGGCTCGATGGAGATCAAGAAGCGGGAGGGATATTTCTAGATGGCCACTCTCGCACCCTCCGCATTTTCCATCGGCGAATTTCTTGCGCAGGAGCGCGAGAAGGATTTGCTGCGCTTTTCGACCGCGGGGAGTGTGGACGACGGCAAGTCGACGCTCATCGGGCGGCTGCTCTACGACACGCAGTCGGTTTATGAAGACCAGGTGCGATCGATCGAAGGCAAGGGCACCACGGCTCCGGGGCAGATCGATTTCGCGCTGCTCACCGACGGCTTGCGCGCCGAACGCGAGCAGGGCATCACCATCGACGTGGCTTACCGCTATTTTTCGACGGCCAAGCGCAAGTTCATCATCGCGGACACGCCGGGCCACGAGCAGTACACACGCAACATGGCAACAGGCGCATCGACGGCCGATGCGGCCATTGTGCTCATTGATGCCAGCAAGGGCGTGCAGATTCAGTCGCGGCGTCACGCCTACATTGCGTCGCTGCTGCGCGTGCGCCACGTACTGGTGGCCGTGAACAAGATGGACCTGATCGGCTACGACGGAGCGGTGTTTCTCGCCATCGAGTCGGAGTTTCGGGCGATTCTCTCGCAGATTGCCGCCGACACCGGCACGCAAGTCGAAGCGCACTTTGTTCCGGTTAGCGCGCTGAAGGGCGACAACGTGGTGCACCGGGCTGCAGGTCCATCGAGTGCGATGCCGTGGTACGAAGGGCCATCGCTGCTGGAGTTGCTAGAAGCGTTGCCTGCGACGGAGGGTGCACGGAATGCTGCGTTTCGTTTTCCCGTGCAGCGCGTGCTGCGGCCCGATCACACGTTCCGCGGCTTCGCTGGGCAAATTGCATCCGGCGTGGTTCGCGTGGGCGACAGGATCACGGTCTTTCCCTCTGGGCGCGAAGCCAAGATCGAGCGCATTGTGACCTTCGATGGCGACCTCATTGATGCCGTCGCGCCGCACTCGGTCACGCTGGTGCTCGATCGCGAGCTCGACATCAGCCGCGGTGACCTGATTGCCGGCGCGGGAGCTGCGCCGGTGGTGGCGCGCAGCGTAACGGCGTCGCTGGTGTGGATGGATCAGCGGCCGCTCGACCCTAATCGCCGCTATTTGCTGAAGCACACCAGCCACACTGTGCCTGCAGTGGTTTCTTCGGTCGATCATCGCGTGGACTTGAGCGTGTTTCGTCACGAGCCTGCGCCTGCGTTGCGCATGAACGACATCGGCGCCGTGACGCTGCATTTGTTGCGGCCCATTGCCGTCGATCTCTATCGCGACAATCGCTCCACCGGGGCGCTGATTCTCATCGATCCCGAAACCAACGCCACCGTGGCGGCGGGCATGGTGACGGCCGCGCAGGGCCACGCGATTGCAGGCGAGGAAGACGAGACCGCGGCATGGGGCCGCGTGACTGCGGGCGAACGCGAGGCGCGATGGGGGCATCGCGGCGGCGTGCTGGAACTGACCGGCCCCGCGGAACTGGTTGACGCCGTGGAGCGATCATTGTTTGCTGTGGGCGCGGTCGCGTGTCGCATCGATGCCGGGGAGCCGGCATTTCGTGAGAACGCGCGCCTGCTCGATGCTGTGACGGACGCGCAAGCGCAGGCGGGGCTGATTGCACTGGTGGTTCGCGTAAATCAAGAGGCCGCGCTGACGGCGAGCGCTGGCGGATTCGGTATCACGCTCGACGCGGACAACAGAATGCACGCCGTAACAGAAGTGCACGAACTGCTGCGGCGCGCGGGCATCTTTATTTCTTCAGAGGGGGCGGATTTGTGATGAGTGTTGCGGAGATTTCTGCCGAAGTGAATGCAAAGCTGGACGCGGTGCGGGTCACGCTCGCGCGAGAAGTGACCGACAAAGGAGACGTTTGCCTAACGTGCAGCTTTCAGGCCGAAGACGTATTGCTGACGAAGCTCGCGATCGCGCTCGATCCGCGGATTCCGGTTCTGTTTCTCGATACCGGCTACCACTTTGCCGAGACCTACGCGTATCGCGATCAAATCGCGCGCGACTGGGATCTGAACCTAATCAATCTGCTGCCGGAAAAGACGGTGGCCGAGCAGGAGGCGGAACACGGATTGCTGTATCAGTCCGCGCCCGACCGTTGTTGCGGGCTGCGCAAAGTCGAGCCGCTGTTCAAAGCGGTTGCCGGGTATCGCGTGTGGCTCACGGGACTGCGCCGCGAGCAGGCCAGGAGCCGCGCGGCGCTCGAGGAGCGGGCACAGTTCACGCTGCCGGGCGGCAAACAGGTGCTGAAGCTGGCGCCACTGGCCGAGTGGACCACCCGCGACGTGTGGTACGCGTGCGAACAGCTTGGCATCCCGCTGTTGCCGCTCTATGCGCGCGGCTACACGTCGATCGGATGCGAGGCGTGCACGACGTTGCCGCTCGATCCCAACGATCCACGCTCGGGCCGTTGGGCAGGGCACAAGGTGGAGTGCGGAATTCACATACAGGCTGCGAGCTAGCGGGATTAGCGGAGTTTGCGCTTCATCGGGGAACAGGACTGAGGACCAGAAATGCCGTACATCATTGGATTTTTGATTGCGATGTTTATCGCGCTCACCGGGGTGGGCGCGGGCACCATCACCGTGCCCGTGCTGGTGCTGTTTCTCGGCGTGCCAGCACCGGTGGCCGTGGGTATTGGGCTTACGTATTCGGCCGCGGTGAAGTTGATTCTGGCGCCGGCGCAGATTGCGCGCCGCAACGTGGCCTGGCGGACGCTCGGCTATATGCTGCTGGGCGGAGTGCCGGGCGTTCTTGTGGGCTCGCTCCTGCTCAGGCATCTAGTCAGCACCGGATCCTCCAACCTGCTGAATGCGATTCTGGGCGCGATTCTTGTGACGACCGCAAGCTGGCAGATCTTTTATTCCTTCCGCCCCATGCGGCAAAATTCCGCAGCGCGCGATCGCAGCCCGTGGCTCGCATGGCTGATGTTTCCCGTGGGTGCGGAAGTGGGCTTCTCGTCAGCAGGAGCGGGTGCGCTGGGCAGCGCCGCACTGCTGAGCTTTTCGGCGCTGGAGCCGGCGCAAGTGGTCGGCACCGATATCGTGTTTGGCTTTCTGGTTTCGCTCATCGGCAGTGGCGCGCACTGGTTCACGCACGCCAGCAACCCCACGCTCCTGCTGCAACTCATCCTGGGCGGTGTGGCTGGAGCCGTTGGCGGAACCCTGCTGAGCACGCACATTCCGCGCCGGCCGCTGCGCTTCGCTCTCTGGGTCTGGCTGCTGATTCTGGGCGGGCAGTTTCTTTTCAATAGCTACCAGGTGTGGGCCCGCCCCAGCACGCACAAAGGCGCCGTGCCGGTGGTGCGCAGCCCGAGCGCGCCCAGCAACATTCCGCGCGGATGAAGGGGTTCTTTGCGGCCCTCGCTATCGCTTAAGGGGGCCTATCCCATTCGGTCGCCGTCAAACTTGGGATTGGTTAATCATGTCGGGGAGGAAAAGCGCAGACCATCCGCACCATAGCGCAGACTTTGCCGTGACATCAAGTTCGAAACGCCTGAGGCATGGCTCAACGGTTTCTTGGGAGCAACGCTCTTGAACTGCCACGCCGGGCTTGCCGCCTCAGGAATACTCGCGGTGAACATCGCCAACGTCGCCAGCTACCCAAACTTGACCGAAGACTTTCTGTGGCTTACGCGGCGGTGTGGGTTCACACATGTAGAAACTTTGCGTCTCGCTCTGAGTGCGATGCCGGGAACCCGTGCAGGGTCGCCGTACAGATTCGAGCCGGTCCATATATTCAACAAGGCGTAGTAGCGTACCCTTGACAGTTTCAAAGGTAAGGTAAGGTGAACCCCAAAGGCATAGGCCAACCTTCGGGACTCCCAGCAATGGACGCTTGCAGAAGTGCGCCCAAGCAGCCCATGACGCGGAGCGTCGGGCCGCAATGGAACTGGTCTTCTCTGAGCTATAGTGAGAGGCTCAACTCGCAAACCCTGCCGAGGAACGGCTGCTGCGGGACTATGGTGCCAGCAGAAAAGGTGATGCCCCGGTTTTGCCGGGGCATCGCCATTCCTGTTTTGCAACTTACTCTACTTGGCTTGTACCGTACTTCCGAGAGCCCCTGACTATTCTTCGGCTAAGGGGCTTCTGAGTTGCTGCGTCCCACCGCTGCTGCGGGTTACAACAACTGCCCAGCGTTGTTTTGTCGCGAATGTAATAGGGGTGACTTCGTGCCCGTTTGGGCGATTCGTCCGCTTACCTTGTGGTGTTCCCCCACATCCCGTTTTCTCCAGCGTCCACCCAGCAGCCTTAAGACTGGTACCCGGTTCGGAGTCCAAGATATAGCTTTGAATTTTGAGAAATCCCATCAACTTGGAAATTTTGGCACAGGTTGAATATAAGAGGCTACAAGCGTTATGCGTCCCATCAGTGACCAAACGGCATACCTCAAGCGTTTTACCATCATCGAGAGCACGACAAGCTGGACGCATACAAATCGCAGCGCCACAGAGTACACCATCTTTCGAGCAACCGATGCTGAACTTGTGAACGCGAATTGGTTTGCTGTGGCGGTGCAACTGGGCAACCAGTTCGTTTGCTTGCCATAAGTGGAGGGGAACGATCTTAAGTTCTTTCCGCAATGTCCGGGCGGGGTCAAACCAGGGGTTGCGATTTGTCTTTGAGGTTCCATGCTTTGTGGCATCACCGACTACCTCATTGGTCGGCGTACCAGTTCCTGTTTGCGCTGACTCGTACGAGATCAACGGCAGCGGTTCAATGTTGATATCCATAAAACGTCTTGTTAGGCTTTTGGATTTGCGGCAAGACGAAGTGGGCAAGCATACTGCAAGACCTAAGTTCGAACTGGGCGGCTAAAGCTATAACCGCTGACCTGCCCCTGGAAATCTCTACCAGTTGAAACTGGAGTTCTCTCGTAATCTAAGCGGGAGGACGGAGTATGAAGAAGAGCCGTTACACGGAAGAGCAGATCATCGGGATATTGAAGCAGCACGAGGCCGGGGTGAAGACGGCGGATCTGTGCCGGGAGCACGGGATCAGCGCGGCGACGTTCTATGGCTGGAAGTCGAAGTTCGGCGGCATGGAGGTCAGCGAGGCACAACGGCTGAAGGCGATGGAGGACGAGAACCGTCGACTGAAGCTGTTGGTGGCGGAGTTGAGCCTGCACGGCGAGGCGCTGAAGGCAGTCATAAGAAAAAACGGCTGGAGCTTGCCGGTCTAAGAGAAGAGGTTGCGTTCATCTCGGTCGAGTTCCGGCTGAGCGAACGCACGGCCTGCAAGCTGCTGGGCGTTGAGCGGTCGAGCTATCGCTATGAGCCTCGGCCGGACCGCAACATCGAACTGCGCGAGGCGTTGGTGAAGCTGGCTCGGCAGAAGCCGCGTTACGGCTATCGACGGCTGCATGCGCTTTTGAGCCGTCGTGGTCACGAGGTGAACGTGAAGCGTGTCTACCGGCTGTATTTGGAAGAACGGCTGGCGGTTCGGCGCCGGAAGCGCAAGCATCTGGTGCGGGATCGTGCCCTGGCGCCGCGGCTGATCCGGCCCAACCAGGAGTGGGCGATGGACTTCATCGTGGATGGACTGGCGACGGGGAGGATGGTGCGCATCCTCAGCGTGGTGGATGCGTACACGCGTGAGTGTCTGGCGCTGGAGGCCGACACCAGCCTGGGCAGCGGACGCGTGACACGTGTGCTGGACAGACTGATCGAAGAGCGCGGCCGGCCGGAGAACGTGCGCTCGGACAACGGCCCGGAGTTCACCTCGCGGCGCATGCTGGGCTGGGCAGAGGACTGGAAGGTGGGGCTGGTGCACATCCAGCCGGGAAGGCCGATGCAGAATGGCCATGTCGAAAGCTTCCACGGGAGGTTGCGCGACGAGTGCCTCAACGCGCACTGGTTCCGCACGCTGAATGATATAAGGAGTACCCTCGAAAGCTGGCGGCAGGAGTACAACTTCGAGCGTCCGCACAGCTCGCTCGACTACAGAACGCCAGAGGAGTTCAGACAGAGAGCAGGCTATGCGGATGTGGAAAGCAAAGAACGCTTCCCACATCCGCACAGCCTCGACGGCGGCTGCGAGTTAATCTCGAAGCTAAACCAAAACCGGGAAACTCCAGTTATCAATGGTTGAGAAATCGGGGGCAGGTCATCTTGCCGTTATTTACAAAGTACAACGTTGCGGGTGTGTTGTTGGTTGAGACGGTAACCTGTGGCGCAAAATTCAATGCATATTGCTCACGCGCAATCTCTGCTATGGTCGCGTCCTTCTTCTCGATTGAAGATTTGAGAAGTTTATTATCATTCGCAACGTCGGTCAGATGCTGCTCCATTTTTGCTTCTTGAATCCTCCTATCGGAATCAGCACGTTCTTCATTCGCAGTCATCTGGTTAATCGTATTTTGAAGTTGCGGAATCTGACTCAGCTTTTCAAGCTGCTTCTGCCTTGCCTCAGACGCGGTCATCTGCTTGCTTGTCCACCAGAAGTCGCCACTCAGTGCCACAATGAGCGCCAATAGTCCGAGGACAAACGGAAGGGGACGACGCCTCCACGTCCAAATCAGCGTGTCTTTGGCCAGCCCGTAAGCCATGAGAATGGCGACGACAGATAAGGCCACGTCGGCTGAAAGAAACTGCTCAGTCGCAATCAACACGCCCCAAACACCGAGAAGTGCGGTCACCGTCCACGGCGTATCAAGCCAGCGGAATACACGGTGAGGATCGGACGACCTAGCTGAGGGCACGAGGGAATTTTACGCCATCCGATGAATTTTGGTTCTACGGAATCAGTTTCTCATTGTTAGCGGAAGCGCATTTTATTGCATACTCTCATCAACCGGAGCCCGCCCGGTTAGTGCATCTCGGTGGTTGCGCCGCCTTTGTGAAGTCGTCGTCCTGTCCCTCAATTCCCTCAGGCCAGACGGTACATCGCGGCGGCACCGCAGGTGACGACGAAGGGGAGTTGCGTTTTAGCCGCTATTCGACCTGCCCCGATTTCTGACTGCCTCTCTCCCCAATCCTTTGAGCAAGCCAGTCACGGCTGCTGTCTTCTTGGCCGGAACCTTCTTCGCAGGAGCGGCTAGAATGTGAGTTTTATTGCCTGTAATGCTCATCGGCGCGGCATAGAATACCTTTGATTTTAGTCAACTTCGGGGGACCGTATGGAAGCAGGTTTATTCACCCTTGCAGGGGTCATCATAGGGTCACTACTCACCTTCTTTCTCTCCCGCTCAGTGCAGCGGGAACAATGGCGACGGGACAACATAAGAACCGAGACTAGGGAGCTACTTGTCCTCTTCAATGCACTCGTACCAGCCTTCACAGGGTGGGTTCGCATCTGGCGAGGAAGTGATGCGCGTGGGCCAATCGTTATGACTGGAGAAGAAGCCAAAAGGTTGAAAGACACGTACACCGACCGCTCAGTTGCATTTCACAGCGCCCTTCGTGACCGGCTCTTTATCTACGCTCAGGTTCGGAGCAGCAACCTAGACAAAATGTGGGCGAGAGCGACAATGGAATTCGAGAGGAGCCGTGACGAGCAAAAGCTGGCGGACGCCGTTGAGGAAATAAACGCAACCATCGTGAACATCGCGCTAAAGGAAAGAGTCGATTGACACTGAGGATACGTCTACCCAGTATTCAGGCCATCCGTGAGACGCTAGGGCTCACCATCAGCGAACAGTTCAAAGGATTGTGACCTTCGCTTTTGATGTCTGGAGAAAACCTGATGGAATTTCGAGGGACTTCCCCTCAATCGAGTGACTTCCGTCGAATGAGTCTTTGAGCGTCAGCAACACGTCGGTCACGGGCATGACGTATTCATTTTCGTGACTCCAGTTCATTGCCGCGTTGCCAAACGAAAAAACAAAGAACCCCTCTCGGGGAATCCCACGCCGGAGTGGTTTCTCGGCATTCACTTCTGACAGAAGCCTTGGAAACGGCGAAATGGTGTTGTCAAATATATTCGTCTTTGGCTTCTCTCCGCCAATTTGAAGGGTACTGTGATGCTCGATGGAACTTCCTTTAGCCGAGATGTCGTCGCCCACGCCCTTGTACGGAATGCCGCCGACCGTCATTTCGAGTGAGCCATCTTTGATGATGGTTTCCTGAGTGCTTAGGTTCATCACTTTCAAATAGGCGTAAATGCGAATCAGCGTGTCCTGCGTATGAGGCATGTGTGAGACTTCAAAAAGCGCACCCGTCAATTCAATTTTGAGATTAGGTTTGGTTTTCGTTTCAGACTGAGCCGCCCATGCACGGTAAGCCCCGAACGCTATCGCTATTGCGGCTATAAGCAAAAGCCAGTATGCGTTGACGTTTTTGTTTCTGAAATGCTCTTCAATCGAAATGACAAAGAGAATGATTGCGAGGACAACGCTTCCTCCGCCGATGCTTCCCGCTGCTTTCAGGAATTTGATGAAGTTCATTGAAAGAACCTTCCTACAGGGGTCTATAGGAACTAAATTCGTTTCCTAGACACGCGCTTTGAGGAACCCAGTTTCTTCTTAATTGATTTGCGTCCGCCGAGTCTCGGGTCGAAATCAGTCTTGATTTTGATTCCGAGTACCTTTTTCTTCCTCTTCTTTTTTGCAACATGGGCAACGACTCGGGGATAAGGGCTGCTGATGCTCTTGCCGGTTGACCGCTTCCCACCACTCGATTTTCCGCCCTTTGCTGACCTCACCGCGCTTGACGGCTTCTCAGTTGCAAGTAGTGCTCCGCATCGGTAGCAGCGAAGACTTGAGTCGGGATTACTGGCATCGCAATGGCGGCAAATCATAGGCAGTCCCTCGCCCCTCAACTATAGCAATTGCCGATACTGCTCCACCGTCAAGTTCAAGTAGAACCCTCCCCGGCCAATTTCAATTCCGTGTTGAATAGCCGCACGGCTCTCCAGATTCAATTCCGCGTTCCCGCGTTCGGCCAGTTCAACAATCTTCTGTTCACCGGCAAACGTCAGGTGTTTGCGAAGCGATGTCTTCAAGTCGCTCTCAAGGAACTGGACGTGCCATCCCTTACGGCACTGGAATGACGCATAGATGCGGGGCATGGAGCCGAGTATAGCGACGGCGGAGAATTGGGGCTGTGGATTGTGGCAGGATGTGCGCTGGTGGGCATGGGTTAGTGGTGCGTGTAGCCGGAGCCGACCAAATTGAGTTTCTTACCCTTCCAACACTCCCATAGCTTGAGCGTCATTTATACGTCGCGCTGATTCGAGTTCTCATAATCATCACAATCGTCTGAGTCTCTGCGACCGCGTTTTCATCAAGGTGCAGGAACAGTAGTCAGTCTTGGTTAGTTTTTAGCAATGTTTTTTCTGGCTACAGCGTTGAACTCACCACTGTTTCGGCATGAAATTAATTAGCCTATACCATACTCTCTACTATAGTTAGCTCTTCGCAATCTGCTATCCCGAGTCGAATCAGCGACGGCTCCCCCGAAAACCGGCCAATTTGCCGACAACTTCTTTGTTTGCATTATTTGCTTGATTCTTGGTGCGGAAGGCGGGACTTGAACCCGCAAGCCTTTTGGGCGCCAGCTCCTAAGGCTGGTGTGTTTGCCATTTCACCACTTCCGCACGGAGGTGGGTGACTTACCTTTCAAGTCTAGTGGGAAATCGATGCGCGTTGCAATGCGGGTGCGGTACGGAGTCGCCTTTGTGCCAACGGCGGGAATACTGAGCCGCTCGCCGTGCGAAGATGAAGCTGAAAGCTGAGAGCTAACGGCTGAGGGCTGTTTTTTTATGAAGCGCGTTCTTCTCTCCTGGAGCAGCGGTAAAGACAGCGCATGGACGCTCAACGCCCTGCGCCGCGATCCCACCATCGAGCTCTGCGGCTTGCTCACCACGCTCAACTCGGAGTTCGATCGCGTGGCCATGCACGGCGTGCGCCGCACCGTTCTGGAAGCGCAGGCTGCCGCGGCCGGGCTCCCGCTCTGGACGGTCCCGCTGCCCTGGCCCTGTTCCAATGAGATTTATGAGCAGCGCATGGCGGAGACGTGCCAACGCGCGGTGAACGAGGGCATCGATGCCATCGCCTTCGGCGATCTTTTTCTTGAAGACGTGCGCGCCTATCGCGAGCGGAATCTCGCGCCCACCGGCCTGGAGCCGCTGTTTCCGCTGTGGAAGATTCCTACCGACGCACTAGCGCGCGAGATGATCGCCGGAGGCCTGCGCGCGCGCATCTCCTGCGTCGATACCGAGAAACTGCCGGCCAGTTTTGCCGGCCGCGAATTCAATGAAGAGTTGCTGCGCGATCTTCCGCCGGGCATCGATCCCTGCGCCGAGCGCGGCGAGTTTCATACCTGCGTCTACGCCGGTCCCATGTTCGCGGCTCCGCTTCCACTTGAGACCGGAGAGATTGTCACTCGCGAGCGCTTTGTCTTCGCCGACTTCCTGATTCCCGCTCCGGAAGCTGCGCGCGGCTGACGTCTTCAGTCATCAAGACCTGCGCCCTAATAGTCGATGCCCTTGATGTAATCGCTCTCGGGAACCTCTTCAAAGAGATACGGGTTGTGTCGCGTGAGCCAATCGGCACGATGATTGGATACGGTGAAGTGCTCGCCGGTCTGCGTGTTGCGGACGACCGTCTGGTCGAGAAGAATGTTGGTAAAGCCCGCCGTCGATCTTTCTGACTGATCCGACTGCTGCCTCGCGGAGTCGAGGATTTGCTGCTCTCGCATCTCGCTTTGCTCAATCTGGGCGTTCACTGCCGCCATCACGAATTGCGTGTTGCGGTTGTAATTTTTGTAGATCTCGGTAATCGTGGCGGTGTCGTTCGCCATGACCTGCGGCGGTGCCGTGATCTCAAAGACCGTCACCTGATAAGCGCCGAGCGCTTGCGGCGGCGTCACGATCATTTGCGTCACCATGGCTTGCGCGCCGCGGCCGTCGTGCGCATCCACCAGACCGTAGACCGCGACATTCTTGCCGCCGAAGTTGGTCGGCAGGTTCCGCGTGCTCTGGATGGTGATGGTGGGGGCCGGCAGGCCGAGCTTCTGTGCAATTTGTTCGCTGCCCTGGGTGAATAACGTCGCGGCATCCGCGCTATAGGGAACGGCAATAAAGTTTCCCGGTGCGCCGCCGCCTGCCATCAGCACGCCGGCTTGCGGGCTGGTGGGATCGACCACCGGAACCACGAGGCCGAAGCGCAGCTTCTCGCCGTTGGGACCCTGAGCCAGTACGTCGCCGAGTTGTGCACTGATCACCGTCCATCCCTGTGGTAGGCCCATGGAGCCGGAGCCATCGGGGAAAACATACGGCGTGAGTTTTTGCGCCGGTGTGGCAGCAAGCGCCGGCACGCCGAGGAGCAACGTTGCTACGAGGGAAAGAGAGAGCCTGCTGGGGAAGCGCATGATCGGCCTCCGTGCGTTGGGAAAGTTCGCCTCGCACTACTAAATAGACCCCAAAACGAAGCAATAAGTTTCGCGCGGAGAATTGGACGTGCAACGGCTTCGTCTCCGCGCGCTTTTCAGTCCCTGGAGATGGGTGCGTAAGCGCTCAAAGTCAATTGAAAAGCGCCCCACAGGGATTAAAAACCCTTGTTTTCCGGGGCCTTCTTCGGCGCGAGTAAACTCGTGCCCTGATACAAAGGCGGATTTATGCAACCAGTCCCAGGTCGTATCGACGTATAGGCTCAGTGAAGAACGTCTGACGTTGTGGTCGGAATGCAGGGCACTGACGAAAGGCAACCGCAGATCCTTCGACTCCGTTGGGAGCAAAGAACGCTCCCTACTTCGCTCAGGATGACAAGTTCACTATGTATCTAGCATTTGTCGTTAGCCTAAATGTCGATGCAGCCTAATTTTCTAGTCCCCGCAGCGCCCGGTATAGTTTTCGCCACTTCGCATAGCCGGTCTTGTAGGCCGCTACGTCGGCCGCATCGGGCTCGATGCGCTCGGCCACGTGAATGGCCTGCCCGCACGCCTCGTCGAGATTCTTCCAGTGGCCCGCGCCCACGCCGGCCATCAGTGCGCAACCGAACGCGCCGCCTTCCTCGGCCACCAGCACTTCCACAGCTTTGCCATAGATGCCAGCCTGGATTTTGCGCCACAAGGTGCCGCGCGCGCCGCCGCCGCCCAGGCGAATTGCCGTCACGGGAATGCCCAACTCGTGGAAGAGAGTAAACGAGTCCTGTAACGAATACGCCACGCCCTCAAGCACGGCGCGCACAAAATGCGCCCCAGTATGCCCCACGCCGATGCCCGCAAACGCGGCGCGCACTTCGGGATCGAGATGCGGCGTGCGCTCGCCCAGCAGATACGGCGCCCATTCCAGGCCCTCGCTGCCTGCGGGAATTTTTTCGGCGCCGTCGCTCAGCGCGTCGTAGCTTTGGCCGGCAAAAAACGTGCCGCGCAGCCAATTCAGGCTCAGCCCCGCGCTCTGCGTCACGCCCATCACGTGCCACAGGCCCGGCACGGCGTGGCAAAACGTATGCAGACGGCCGTTGGGATCTTTTGTCGGCTCGGCGGTGGCCGCAAACACCACGCCCGAGGTCCCAATGGTCGCCGAAACACTTCCCGGCTGCAAAATTCCCATGCCGACGGCGCCCGCGCCCTGATCGCCCGCGCCCGCCGCAACCGGTGTGCCCGCCTTCAGCCCCGTCAGCCCGGCCGCTGCCTCGCTGATGCGCGCGCAAATCTCCGGCGACTCGTACACCTTGGGCAGCCAGCTCATGTCGATCCCCGCCGCCTCGGCCACTTCGCGCGACCATCGGCGGTGCGTCACATCCAGCAGCAGCGTTCCACTCGCCTCCTGCACGTCGATGGCAAACTCGCCCGTGAGCCGGTAGCGCACATAATCCTTGGGGCACATTACGTGACGGATCTTTACGAAGATCTCCGGCTGGTGGGTTTTGACCCAGAGCAATTTGGTCAGAGTGAAATTGGGCAGCGCGGGATTACAGGTAAGCTCGATCAGCCGCTCGTAGCCGATCTTCGCGGTGAGCCAGTCGCACTCCGGCTGGGTGCGCGTGTCGCACCAGATGAGCGCCGGGCGCAGCACCGCGCCATTTTCATCCAGCATCACTGCCCCGTGCATCTGCCCGGTGAGCGCGATGGCCGCGATGGGCTCACGCGGTTCCGGCGTCGCTGCCAGTGCCCCGCGAATTGCTTCCTGTGCGGCGCGCCACCAATCCTCGGGATCCTGTTCCGCCCATCCCGGATGTTCCGCGCGAAACGGCGCGTGATCGCACGACGCCGAACCCATCAGTTTGCCCGCGCCATTCACCACCACCGCCCGCGTCCCGCCCGTTCCCACATCCATGCCCAGGAACCACATATACGCAATCCCCCTTGCCTAAATCGCTTTTCTGTAGCGCCCGCAGCATAGCAGCTTTGGTGCCTTTCCGGAAGGCTGCTTCCCGATGGAGCCTTGCGCTTTTTCGGGCCTGACAATTCTATCGGAGGCGTAGTAGCATGTTCAGAAATCCCCGGAGGCACAATGAACGATTCGACCCGATTTGGAAGCAAAACGCGTTTTGTCGCGGCCGCGGCGGCTTTTCTTTTCCTGGCGCAAACCGTCTTCGCCGGCGTTCCAATCAAGGGCGTGGACGTCAAGCTGGGCAAGAATCCCGGCGGCGGCTGCGCAGCGCGTACCACCGATGCGGGCGGCAAGGCCGATTTCGGCGTCTGGCCCAAGGGCAATTACACGCTGCAGTTTGCACCGGCTGCCGACAACATGCAGGCTACTAACCGCGCGCCGGCTCCGACTGCCAGGACCGCGCCGCAAGCCGCGCTGAAGCTGCATGTGGTCATCTCGGGCGTAACAACGGGGAAGATCGAGCGAGATGTGGGCACAGGAGCCGCGACCGAGCGCGCCGTGCCTATCCAGTTTTCGCTCGATGGAACGCACCGGCTGGTGGTCGTGGTCACCGCCGCGGATTGAGGGGCTCACCGGCTTGAAAGCTTCATTTCTTCGGATCTCGACCACTGGATCCGCTGCATCGTAGGACCCACAAACACCCCGGAGGAGCAATGAACGATTCGACTCGATTTGGAAGCAGAACGCGTTTTGTCGCAGTCGCGGCAGCTTTTCTTTTTTTGGCGCAAACCGTCTTCGCCGGCGCGCCCCTCAAAGGCATCGACGTCAAACTGGGCAAGAATCCCGGCGGCGGCTGCGCGGCGCGCACCACCGATGTGAGCGGCACGGCCGATTTCGGCGTCTGGCCCAAAGGCAACTACACGCTGGAGTTTGCCCCCGCCGCTGCTAAAGGTCCGGCAGGGCAGGCGAACGACCGTTCGCTTGTTATGCCCGCCTTGATGAGGGCACGCGTCGTGATCTCTGGCGCAACAGGCGGGAAAATCGAGCGGGATGTGAACACCGGAGCCTCGACCGAGCGGGCCGCCCCCATCCAGTTTTCGCTCGATGGGAAGCAGCGGCTGGTGGTCGTGGTGAGCGCCGCGGATTGAATTCGATAAAGTAAAGGCCCTTGTTTCTCCAAATTTGGAGTGATATAATTCCATTATTGGAGTTTCAATGGCTTCCGCACTTCCCATTCCGCAGATCGCCGGCTACAGCTTCGATGTGGCCGCCGATCTGTCCGATCCCGCCACGCGCAAGCGGCTTACCCCGGCGGCGATCAAGGCGTTCCTGAGCATCCTGGAGAAGTGGGGCGTGAAGGACGACGATGCGCGCCATCTGCTCGGCGGCGTCTCGTCGGGCACGTTCTACTCCCTCAAAAAGGATCCCGCGCGCCGCGCACTCGATCAGGATGCGATCACCCGCATCTCATTGCTCATCGGAATCTTCAAGGCGCTCAACATCCTCTATAGCTCGCGCCTGGCCGATGCCTGGATGACGCTCTCCAACTCGAACCCAATCTTTCGCGGTTCCACGCCGCTCACCTACATTCTCCGCCTGGGCCAGCCGGGCATGATCGAATTGCGCCAGCTTCTGGACGCACGCCGCGGCAATTGAGCGCACAGGATCCGGCGCAAAGATGACGAGCGCACACAGGAAACACGCGACCCCAAGAGGTGCGGCCAAGATCGGCGCGACGAGAGCCGACGCTACGACTCCTCCCGTGCGCGAATGCTCCTTCCGCGGCGCGCATCGTCTCATTCCGTCGAAGTACAGCGCCGAAGGCACAGTCCTTGCCGAGCTCGCGGACAATGGCGCCGAACTGCGCGACCTGATTGAGCTCGATGGCGCAACCAACGCGCGTTTGCTGGGCGAAGAAGGCCTGCTCCCCGGCATCGGCGTATACGAACTGCTTTTTGGCGTTGCCTACAGCGAGATTGTGAATGCGGCATTCACGCACGCTGCGCCTCGCGGCGGCCGATTCAACAGCAACCTGCGCGGCGCATGGTACGCAGGCCTGGAACGTGAAACCTCCATTGCCGAGGTTGCCTTTCACAAGCTGGAGCAACTGCGCGAAGTCGATTGGCCGTACGAAGAAATCTCCACTTGCGATGACTACCTCGCTGACTTTGCCGCCGAGTTTCACGATCTGCGCGGCGGCGCGACGCGTTTCGCCCGGTTCCTGAGGCCCGGTCCGATTCCTGAGTGCTACCAGCCCTCGCAGCAACTGGCCGCCGGCCTTCTTGAGCACGGCGCGAACGGCATTGTCTATCCCAGCGTTCGCCGCGCCGGGGGAACCTGCGTTGCCTGCTTCCGTCCCGTGCTGGTCTATCACGTGCGCCGCGAAGCCCGCCTGGAATTTCGGCTTCATGCGCGGCACGACTTCACCGCGAATCGGGTTCGCCGCGTCGCTTTCGCCTGAAACCTGCAGCCAAAGCAAGCTGCAACGAGTGAAGTTGTCCTCGTGAGCTGGCTGCTCCAACCGGACGTCAATTTGCGCTGGGTGCAGCCGCAGCGGCGGCAACTTGCGCCGCATCCAGCACCACGGGGCTGTCGAGCACCATCTGGAATTGCCATCCCACGTCGAAGACGATGAAGTCGTAGTTGTTGGCGCGATGATGCGCCCACAACAGCATTCCGATCATTAAGGCCGCAAAGCCTCCTCCCGCTGCTCCGATGACTACAGCCTTCGACGGGCCGACCTGGGGTAGTGTCGGCATGGTTGTTTGACCAGCACCCATGGCAAAATGCTCGCCCAGCGGAGGCATGGGCATCAGCTCCGCCACTTCCACGGTTGACCCCCGGTCTTCGTCAGGCAGCAAAAACGCCTGCGTATTTTCGCCATTCAGCGCCACTGAATACCCGTTGGGAAACAACAACTGCGTGAAATGAATGCACAGCGTTGGCGCCTTATTTGCAAGCGGCCGCGCATTCACCTGGGTTACGGTCCCTTCCACAAAGGTTCCCGTGGGAATGGCGAGCCGTGATCCTACTGTGACCGGAAACGCCACCACCGCACGCACCTGGTCTCCCGGCTTGGTCGATTTGCTCTTGACGGGGTTCATCAGCGTAAGCGGAATTGCCGTTCCCGCCGGCACGGTGATGGTGGTTGCGGCGGGCAACGCCGGATTCGGCTGCGCTGGCGGCGTCGCAGGGGCAGTTTGAATCGGATTCTGCGCAATTAAGAGAGAGGCAATCATCAAAGCAGAAGTCATGGGAGCGAACATCGCAGGGTCTACCTTTCTGGGCCTTCTTGTGGGATCAATGCGCCGCGTCAGCGGGGCGCGACGGGTTGGGCCGGCGGCGTTTGATCCTTATTCACCACAGGCGCGCACGAAATCACGAGCGGTTTGGGCGGGCATGGCATTCCCGGATACCCTGGCGTTCCCGGTGAGCCGGGAATGATGGTGTCCGGAGTGGCTGGAGTTCCCGGAATGGTGATGTCCGGCATTCCGGGACCTCCCGGAACGGTTGTCGAGGGCGTGCCGGGCGATCCGGGAATCACCGTGTCGGGAGTTCCCGGCGTGCCCATCGAGCCGGGTGTGGGAGTACATTGCGAGGCCGACTTCATCTGGCCCGGATTGGGCGCGTGCGAGAGCGGGGTAGCTTCCGCAACCTGCTGCGCGTCCAGCGCGAGAGGCGCTGCCAGCGTCATCTCCACATCGGCGCCGTTGTCGAGCAGGAGATTGTTCGCCGTGGTCGCTTGAATCGTGATCGCGATTAGCGTCTCTGCGGCTGCGCTCCGCGGACCGGCCGGCGCGCCGGGATCGCCCGGCAGCAACGCAACATATCCGTTGACGAAGATGATCTTTGTGAAAAGGACCTCAATTTCGGCGCGATTCGTACGCCGCGTGGGCCGCGTCACGGTCTCGATCGTTCCTTGCACGTAGGTTCCCGCTGGAATTGCGATTCCCATGCCCACAACGACGGGAAACGAAGTCTGCGCGTAGAAGACGTCTCCAGCTTTTGCCGTAGCTGTCCAGACCGGACGCGAGGCAAGCAATTCCACCTTGGTTCCCGCGGAAAGAGTGATCGATGCGGAGGCGTTTGCCGCGGAAGGCAGCGCCGCTGCTGTTTGCAAAGGTGCAGCCAAACTGCATGCTGGAAAAATGAAGAGAAAAGCGGGAAAAAGAATGGATTCGAACCGGCCCACGATACCACCTCCCCCGTACTGCGGTATCACCTGATTCAGATGCGAACTCACAAGAATAGTTGTCCTCTTCCGCGCGCTCAGAAGTAAATAATTTCTGCGCTGCACCGTACAATCACTCTGAACACGTGTACCTGTGACGTGCAACACGAGGTGACGCCAAATCTGTGCCGCTTGCTCTCCAATTCGATCCGGCCGATCCCAAGGCCGCGCTCGGTCAACTGCCGCAGGCCCAGGCGGTGTTTGCGCTGTACGGAGCAGAGGCGCGCGCCGAACCTTACATCGGCCGCACACCCAATCTGCGCGCGCGACTGGAGCGGCTGCTGCAGCCGTCGGCAAAACATCCGCGCCGCCTGCACCTCGCCGGACTGGTACGCCGCATCGAGTGGCAACTCACCGGTTCGGAGTTCGAATCGCTGCTCGCGCAGTTTTCTCTTTTGGACAAGATTTTTGGCGCAAAGGCAATCGAGCGGATGCACCTGCGCCATCCCGCCTTTGTGCGTTTTCTCGGCAGCAATCCCTACCCGCGCATCACGGTCACGCACCGGCCCAGCCTGCGCGAGGCCGATTGGGCCTACGGACCGTTCCCTTCGCGCGCTGCCGCCGAACGATATTCCGAAGAGATGCTCAAGCTTTTTCTGCTGCGCCGCTGCACTTTCGAGCTGAACCCCGATCCCAGCTATCCCGGCTGCGTCTACTCCGAGATGAAGATGTGCCTCGCGCCCTGCTTCAAGGGCTGCACCGACGAGCGCTATGCGGAAGAGGCCGCAGCCGTCGAAGGCTTTCTTGCGTCGCGCGGCGAGAGCCGTCTTGTCCCGCTCCGCACCCAGCGCGACCAGGCCTCGGCGGAGTTGGCCTTCGAATCCGCTGCCGCGTTGCATGCGCAGGTGCAGCGTGTTGAAGCCGTGCACGCCCTGGCCGCCGAACTCGTTCGCCCGCTCAGCCGTCTGCGCGCAGTCATTCTCCAAGCCTCCGCACAACTTGAGGAAGTGGCCGTTTTCCTTTTTGAGAACGGCCGTCTGCGCGGGCCGGCGGCGCTCTCGACCGTCGGCATGAGAATCCAGAATGAGCAGTCGGGATCGACCTCGCTCTTCGCGCAGCCCATGGCGATTGAACCCACGCCGGAAAAGCAGGTACCAAGGGACCAAGGGAACGAGGGACCTAACAACGTGGGGGCAAGAGAGCAAGCGAGCGCCAAAATTCCGCGCGGCCTCCTCGAATCCCGCCTCGAAACCGCATTATCTGAGCTCACCGCGCCGTTCGTGCCGCCTTCAGCTACCATCCGCCAAGGCCATCTTGCGCTTCTCAAGCGCTGGTACTACCGGCCTGATGCCAGCGCACAGGCGAAATCTTCTTTTCCGACGCTGAAGACCGCTGGCCCACAAAAGCCATTCTGCGCGGCATCGGCCGCGTCGCGGCAAAATCGCTCTCAACCGCCCCGTAATTCCCTTTCCGAAATGACCGCCCCAAATTTCCTCTCCGCCGGAGACCGGTATCTCGTACACTGGTGACTCGTACTGCCTCGGAGAAAAAACACGGTGAAACGCGCTCTTCCTCTCGCCTGTCTATTGCTCGTTGCCTCTTTCGTCCCCTCACTCGTTGTTGCCCAGTCGCAAAGCGACGCCGAACTCGCCAAGCGCCGCGCGGAGGAGCGCCTGACCTTCCAGAGCGGTGATCCGTGGACGCCGCGCATCAACGTAAATGCCGATGCAGCCATGGTCTACGGCATCGGTCCCAAGATGCCGGGGCTTGTGACCTCCTGGCGCGACCACGGCTACATTGTCGATCTCATGACCGGCTCGGCCTGGGGCGGCTACCAGGACTACCTCGACGGCAAGTTCGATGGCGCCGATCACTGGGACCAGGCGCAGACCGACGTGGACGGTAAACACATCATCCACGGCGGCAACCCGATGGTTCCCTATATGTCGCCGGGTGAGGATTATGGCCGCTACCTGAGCACGGGCGTGAAGCGCGCGCTCGATCAGGGCGTGGAGGCCGTTTATCTCGAGGAGCCGGAGTTCTGGGCGCGCAGCGGATGGAGCGGGAACTTCAGGCAACAGTGGCAGGCCTACTACGGCGAGCCGTGGCAGGCGCCCAACTCCTCGCCGGATGCGCAGTATCGCGCCTCGAAGCTGAAATACTTCCTCTATCGCCGCGCGCTCGCGCAGGTCTTTGACTACGTGAGCGCATACGGGAAAGAGCATGGGCGCACGATTCCCTGCTACGTGGCCACGCACTCGCTCATCAACTACGCGACCTGGCGCATCGTCAGCCCGGAATCGTCGCTGATCGGCGTCGGCGCCCAAGGCTACATTGCGCAGGTGTGGACGGGCACCGCGCGCACCCCCAACGTCTACAACGGCGAGCGCAAGGAACGCACATTCGAAACGGCGTTCCTGGAGTACGGCTCCATGCAGAACCTGGTGCGGGCTTCGGGCCGGCGCATCTGGTACCTGAACGATCCTGTCGCGGACAGTCCGAACAACACATGGGACGATTACCGCAGCCACTGGCAGAGCACGCTCACCGCGTCGCTGCTGATGCCCGAAGTTTCAAGCTACGAAATCATGCCGTGGCCGCTACGCGTCTTTACCGGGATGCATCCGGCTACGGAACAGGATGCTGAAAAGCTGCGGCAAGGATCGAGCGTCGTCCCCACGGGCGCGAGCCGCGGCACGCCGGCGCCGAAGATCACCGTACCCATGAAAGGGATTCCCAAGGAGTACGAGACCGAACTGCAAACCGTCATCGCGGCCCTCGGCAACATGAAGCAATCCGACGTGCGTTGGCAAATCGCCGGCACGCGCAACGTCGGCATTCTCGTCTCCG
This sequence comes from uncultured Acidobacteriota bacterium, assembly GCA_963729915.1. Lineage (GTDB taxonomy): Bacteria > Acidobacteriota > Terriglobia > Terriglobales > Acidobacteriaceae > Telmatobacter. The sequence continues at coordinate 485,483 of CAVSQE010000003.1, forward strand.
ACACCATGATGTTCGAGCGCGCCGATCCGCAACCGTCCGATCAGTACCTCGGCTCGTTCTACGGACTCGCGTTGCCGCTGGTGCTGCGCGGCATTCCTGTGGAGCCGGTGCAGATCGAAAGTTCCACCGCACCCGGATTTCTGAGCCGCTATCGTCTGCTGTTCCTCACCTACGAGGGCCAAAAGCCGTCGACGCCTGCATTTCATACCGCGCTGGCCGCGTGGGTGCGCGCGGGAGGTGCTCTTGTCGTGGTCGACAACGACGACGACCCTTACAACGCGGTCCGCGAGTGGTGGAACACGGCGCCCAACGCCTTCGTCACGCCGCGTCAGCATCTCTTCGAGCAGCTCAGCATCCCCGCCGACGCATCGGGCCTGTTTCACGTCGGCAAGGGCGTCGTCTTAGCGGAGCGCGTTTCGCCTGCGGCCCTCAGTTACCAGGCCAACGGCGGCGATACCGTGCGCGGCTACGCCCGCCAGGCGGTCGCGGCCATTCATCTGCCGTGGAGCGAGACGAGTGCGCTGGTTCTGCGCCGCGGCCCTTATGTCATTGCCGCCGGCCTCGACGATTCGATTCCCAACGCCAAGCCGGCCACGCTGCATGGCCGCTTCGTCGATCTCTTTGACGCAAACCTGCCCGTGCTCACGAGCCTCACGCTCGCGCCTGGAACGCATGATTTGCTGTTCGACCTGAATTACGCCCCTGGAGCCGCGCCCCGCGTCGTAGCCGCTGCCTGCGCCATCCGCAACATTCACGCCACTCCGCACCAGCTCAGCTTTACCGCAACCGGCATCGCCGATACCACGGCCGCGGTGCGCATTCAGTCGCGACTCAAGCCCACGCGAGTCACGATCGCCGGCCAAACCCTCGCGCCCGGCGACTATCAAATGGAAGACGGCACGATTCTGCTGCACTTTGCCAACTCCGTCGAGCCGGTTTCGGTCGAGATCCGGTTCCAGTGAATTCGCCCCTCACCGCCTGATACACTGTCCCCGCAAGGGGTTCGACACGAAATCCATGGTTGAGCTGCTGCCTTCTATCCTTTCCGCGGACTTTGCCCGCCTGGCCGACCAGATTGCCGCGGCTGAGCGCGGCGGCGGTACGACCATCCACGTGGATGTGATGGACGGCCATTTCGTGCCCAACATCACCATCGGGCCACCGGTCGTGGCCAGCCTGCGCAAGGCCACCAAGCTGCCGCTCGACTGCCACCTGATGATCGATAACCCCAATGATTTCATCGCCGCATTTGCCGATGCCGGGGCCGACTGGGTCAGCGTTCACTACGAGGCCTGCCCCCACCTGCATCGCACGCTGGAGCTGATTCTGCATCACGGCATGAGGCCGGGGGTGGTGGTAAATCCGGCCACCCGGGTCGATCTGGTTTTCGACATCCTGCCCATGGTGCACCACGTCCTGATCATGAGCGTGAATCCGGGCTTCGGCGGGCAGGAGTTTATCCCCTTTTCCATCGAAAAGATTCGCCACCTGGCCGCCATACGCCGGGACCTGGGCCTGCAATTTAAAATAGAAGTAGACGGCGGCGTGGCTCACGACACGGTCGCGGCCATCGTCCAAGCTGGCGCGGAGTTGCTGGTTGCTGGCAACGCGGTGTTTGGCGCCGGGCAGCCGGAACGCGATGCACGCGCCCTGCTGGATGCGGCCCGCCAGGCAGAGATCCTTCAATCCGCGCGCACGGCTGCGGACGGAAAGAGTAAAATTCACTGAATAGCGCATGTCTGAAGAGCGCAAGGATTGACCGGATAGCCCTGTGGGAGCTGTCCTTCAACGAGGTGGTATGAACCGGTTGTCTCTGAAATTCGTCGCGGTTGCACTGTTGGTGCTGTTTCTGGGCGGGGCTACGGCCGACGCCCGCACCAAGAAGAAGCAAAAGAAGGCCTACGATCTGAACGCCAACCCCCTGGCAGGCGTGCAGTCAAAGCAGCCCGACAAGGAACTCTACGACAAAGCCATGGTGGCCATGAAGAAAGGCCGCTACGACGTTGCCCGCCTCGACCTGCAGACCCTGCTGAACACCTATCCTGAGTCGGAATACCGCATGAGGGCCAAGCTCTCGGTCGGCGACACATGGTTCAAGGAAGGCGGGTCGGCTGCGCTGACGCAGGCCGAAGCCGAGTACGAGGACTTCATCACCTTCTTCCCCAATGCTCCTGAGGCTGCCGAGGCTAAGATGAAGGTGGCCGACATCTACTACCAGCAGATGGAGAAGCCGGACCGCGACTTTACCAACGCGCAACAGGCCGCGAAGGAGTACCGGGAGATGATCAACATGTTCCCGGATTCCACCCTCATCCCCCGCGCCAAGCAGAAGCTGCGCGACGTTCAGGAAGTTCTGGCCGAGCGCGAATTCCAGATCGGCAGCTACTACGAGAGCCGCGAAGATTTCGTGGCCGCCATCGCCCGCCTGGAGACTGTGGCTGACACGTATCCGCTCTATTCCAAGAGCGACCTGACTCTGCTCGAGATTGGCGACGCCTACGCGGGCGAAGCGCACAATGTGCGGATCGCTCCCGGCCTGCCGGGCGCCATCCGCGAGCGCCTGGAAATCATGTATCAGGACAAGGCCGCCCAAGCCTATCAAAAGGTGATCACGCGCTATCCCATGACGCCGCACGTTGAAGACGCCCGCGACCGCCTGGTGGCCATGAACCGTCCCGTACCCGAACCGACTGAAGCAGCCATTGCCGAGAGCGACGCCGAAGAGCGCAGCCGCCAGCCGCTGCACTTTACCGATAGGACGCTCGACATCATCAAGCATGGTCCCATGACGGTGCAGGCCGTTCACGTGGGCGAGCCCACGCTCGACGATCCCAAGCGCGTTCTGGCGCCCGACATCACCAACCAGAACAAGACCATGTTTGTTGAGGCCATCAACCAGGGCAAGCCACCAGCGCCCGCCACAGCCGTTACGCCCACCGGTCCTAACGAGCCGCCGCGCAGCGATCAGCCCAACAATGTTCCGTTGCAGATGCAGGCTCCGGGCGGAGGCACTGGCGTAGGCGTCGAAATCGTGAATGCGCCCAACAGCGCCGCCGAGGCTCCGGCCAACACCACGCCAGCCGATCCCAACGCGGTCGTCAAGCCCGTGGTTCCGTCCAGCAATACTCTGCCCTCCGCGGAGGCGCCTGCCGAGGCTCCCGTCCAGGTGAACGACATCAAGCCCGGCGAGAGCCCCACGCCGGCCGTCGCCGCCCCCACCGGCAAGCAGAAGAAGCCCAAGGTGGATCAGAGCGACGAGTCTTCAAGCAAGAAGAAAAAGAAGAAGGGTCTGGGCAAGCTGAACCCGTTCTAAAAACAGGGACCAAGGGAATAAGGGAGCAAGACAGAGGGCCGCAGCTAAAAGCTGCGGCCCTTTTCGTTATCCATCGCTCGTTCGGACGGCGACTTGACCGTGCGACGCGGCACCCTCCATCTGCTAACCTAAAACGTGGTCCCCAACGCCTGAAAACCCCTGTTTTCATGGGAGTTTCCGCAAATTTCAAGGGGCTCACCGAAGACAAAATGCCTCACGATCTGCCCAAAGCGTACGACCCAACCGCCATTGAAGATCACTGGGCCGGCTACTGGGTCCGCGAGAACCTTTTCGCTGTTCCGACGCCGGCCACCGGCACTGCTCCGGTCCAAAACCAGGGCCCGGACGGCCAGTCCCCTTTCACCATCCTGCTGCCTCCGCCCAACGTCACCGGCCGTCTGCACATGGGCCACATGCTCAATCAGACGGAGATGGACATCCTCACCCGCTGGCGGCGCATGAGCGGCCGGCTGGCCCTGTGGGTGCCCGGCACGGACCACGCCGGAATCGCCACGCAGATGATGGTGGAGCGCCAGTTGACCGAAGAAGGCACTTCGCGCCAGAAGCTCGGCCGCGAAGCCTTTGTGGAGCGAGTGTGGGCATGGAAACGCCATTACGGCGGCGCCATCCTGGAGCAGATGAAGCGCCTCGGCGTCTCCGTCGACTGGAGCCGCGAATACTTCACCATGGACGACCGCCTGTCTGTTGCAGTTAGAGAGGCCTTCGTCCGCCTCTATGCACAGGGCCTTATCTACCGCGGCGCTTACATCGTCAACTGGTGCCCGCGCTGCCAGACCGCCATCAGCGATCTCGAAGTGGTCCACCAGGAGCAGAAGGGCCATCTCTGGGAGATTCGCTATCCGGTGCTTGGCGACGGCGGCAAAGAGACGGGCGAGTTCATTACTGTGGCTACGACGCGCCCTGAGACCATGCTCGGCGACACGGCCGTCGCTATTCATCCCGAGGACGAGCGTTACTTGCACCTTCACGGCGAGAAGCTGCGCCTGCCTTTGATGAATCGCGAAATTCCCATCGTGGTCGATCCCTGGGTGAGCCGCGAGTTCGGCACCGGCGCGGTGAAGGTGACGCCCGCACACGATCCCAACGACTTCGCCATCGGCGAGCGGCACCATCTGCCCTCCATCAACGTGATGGATGACCGCGCCCACATCAACGAGAACGGCGGGCCGTACCAGGGCCTCGACCGCTACGTGGCGCGCAAGAAAATTGTCGCCGACCTTGAAGCGCATGGGCTGCTGGGAGCCATCAAGGACTACACCAACAACGTGGGCCACTGCGACCGCTGCAAGACTGTGGTCGAACCGCGCCTCTCTACGCAATGGTTCATCAAGATTCAGCCGCTTGCCGAGAAGGCCATCGCCGCTGTCAAGCCCGATGCCGACGGCAACAAGGCTATTCGCTTTACGCCGGAGAACTACGAGAAGATCTATCTCAACTGGATGGATGATATCCACGACTGGTGCATCTCGCGCCAGCTCTGGTGGGGCCATCGCATTCCTGCGTGGCACTGCGGCGAATGCCACAAGATCACGGTGCCCCAACCCGGCGCGACGGGCGACCCGACAGCGTGCGCCCACTGCGGATCGGACAAGATCACGCAGGAGACCGACGTTCTCGACACCTGGTTCTCCTCGGGCCTGCTGCCCGTCTCCGTCTTCGGCTGGCCGAACATCACGCCGGAGACACGGGCGGATGCAGCCTTGAGCCGTGCGGATTTTGATACGTTCTATCCAACCTCGCTGCTCGTCACCGGCTTCGACATCCTCTTCTTCTGGGTGGCGCGCATGATCATGCTGGGCTGCTGGTTCGCGGGAGACGTGCCCATGCCCGACGGCAGCCCGCGCCCGCTTGCCGAATCTGTTCCGTTCCGCGAGGTCTACATTCACGCCCTAGTGCGCGACGCCAATCGCGAGAAGATGTCGAAGACCAAGGGTAACGTCATCGATCCCATCGAGATCGTGAAGCAGTACGGGACCGATGCCGTGCGCTTCACGCTCGCCAGCATGGCCTCGCCCGGCACCGATATTGCGTTCAACGTGGCCCGCACCGAGGGTTATCGCGCCTTTGCGAACAAGATTTGGAACGCCGCGCGCTTCATCTTCATGAATGTGGACAGGGCCGCGGAAGCTGGCTACCCGATCAAAGGTATTTGGGAAGCCGAGCGAAAGTTGTATGCAGCGGAAGGTCTTGAGCATTTGGAAGAACTAAGCAAGAGGCTTCCAGAGGAGAAGGCAACAGCATTCAGGAACTTGCGCGAAGGACTTAGCCGCGCGAAAGGACTCATGAATGTGCCCACGATCCTTCAACCGGGCACACCGATTGAGGCGCGCTGGATCATGGCGCTCTTGTACAGGACCGCAGCGCAGGTCAACACTGCACTTGAAAATTACCGCTTCGACGAGGCCGCAAGCACCGTCTACCAATTTTTCTGGGGAAGCTTCTGTGATTGGTATCTCGAAATCGTCAAGTTGCGCCTGGATTTCACTCCGCTCCCGTTGTCTCAAGACCCGGGCGACCCCACAGAACTCACAGAAGAGGAAGAGCGAGTCGCTAAGCGGTTTGGCCAGACGTTTCTGTCGCTCGGCAATCTGCTCTTAGTTTTCGAAACGTCTCTGCGCATGCTTTCGCCGTTCATGCCGTTCATTACCGAAGAGATTTGGCATGCAGTTTACGATGGCAAGCCGCCAAGGAAATCCATAGCACTCGCGTATTTCCCAAATCCCGGTAAACTTGCCGGCGAGCCCGCTCCGGTCATCGAGGAGGTGGCATTTTTGCAGGACCTCATCACGGAGGTCCGCGCGCTCCGCAAGGAAATCGGTGCTGAAGAAAAGGCCATTGTTCCCATAGAGGTCCGCACTGGCTCCGCTTCTCGCAAAATTGCCGCGGAGAATCGCGACATCATCGAGCGCCTCGCTCGCGTGAGCGAAGTGCGCTTCGTTGAGCAGATTACCGCCGGGCTTTCGAAGCACAGCACCGCCGTCTTCGACGTGGGGGTGCTCTACGAGCGCCCCATCGACGTGGCCGCCGAACGCGAGCGCTTGACAAAGGATATCGCCAGGTACGAAAAAGGCTTGGCGGCAGCAGAACGCCAACTGGGCAATGAGGCCTTCCTCGCCAAGGCCCCCGCGCACGTGGTGGAGGGTCTTAAGAAGCAGGAAGGGGAGACGCGTTTGTTGCTCGAAAAAGCACGGGCCGCGCTCGCTGCACTGCCACCGAGCTAGTCCAAAGGCAAAAGAAAAATGGATTGGAAGAGCCACCGCATTGACGCATTGCTGGAGCAGGCCCTGCAAGAGGACCGTGCTACCAGCGACGCGACCACGCATCTGACCATCGATCCCGGCCTGCGCGCCACGGGCTCCGTGATCGCCCGCGAAGAGCTGGTCGTCTCCGGCCTCGGGGCCATCCCGCGCTTTTTTGAGATTTACGCGCGCCTCGACGCCCGGCCTGAAGCGCAGACGCGCTTCGAAGTCGTCAGCCATCCTGAAATGTTCGACGGCGTGCGCGCGCATCCCGGCCAGGTGCTGGCCGTCATCCGCCACAACGCGCGCGTGCTGCTTAGTTGCGAGCGCGTCATCCTCAATCTGCTGCAGCATATGAGCGGCATTGCCACGCTCACGCGCAAATATGCTGACGCGATTCAGGGTACCCACGCCCGCGTACTCGACACGCGCAAAACCGTGCCCGGCATGAGAGCCCTGGAAAAATACGCGGTCCTTTGCGGCGGCGGCACCAATCACCGCATCGATCTTGCCTCCGGCATTTTGATCAAGAACAATCACATCTCTCTCGGAGGCGGCATCGCCGCGGTGCTCAAGCGCGCCCTCAGCGAGCGCCAGCCCGGCCAGCGCGTGCAGGTGGAAGTGCGCACGCCCCAGGAGCTCGACGAAGCTCTCGCTCACGGCGCTGAAGCTATCCTTCTCGACAACATGACGCCCAAAGAAGTGAAGAAATCCATCGAGCGCATCAAATCAGATCAGTCGGGGTCAAGTCAGCCCGGCCGCTGGATTCCCACCGAGGCCTCAGGCGGCATCGTGCTTGACAACATCCGCGCCTACGCCGAGACCGGCGTCGACTTCATCAGCGTGGGCGCGCTCACCCACTCCGCCCGCGCCGCCGACATCTCCATGTCCATCACGTCGGAGCCGGGCCAGGAAAGCGTCAGGATCAGTCACGGCTTTCAAGGCGAGGGGCTCTAGGATCAGCCGACCACGGGGCAGTCAGACTCAACCGCCTCGACCACGCACGGCCAAGGATTTCATGTTCGATCTCGCAGCCCTCGAAACCGAACTCGCAGGAACAGTCTTCGCCGGCAAGCTGCACTACGCGCCCACCACTGCGTCTACCAATTCCGATGCGATGGCTGCTGCACGCAATGCCGCGCCGCACGGGTCGGTGTACTTAAGCGACGAGCAACTGGCGGGTCGCGGCCGTGGCGATCACGGCTGGATTTCCGCAGCCGGCGAAGGCCTCTACGTCAGCGTTCTTCTGCGCCCGCAATTTCCCGCCGCGCGTTTGCCGTTTCTGCCGCTGGCCGCGGGCCTGGCTGCGGCCGATGCGATCCGCGCGGCCTCCTCGCTCGCTGTCGATCTTCGCTGGCCCAACGATCTCCTCATCGGCTTGCGCAAGACCGGCGGCATTCTGGTCGAGGCAGGAACCGACTCAAAAGGTCTGCCCCACGCAGTGGTGGTGGGGATTGGGATCAACGTGCACCAGCACGCGTTTCCGCCGGACCTGGCCACGCCCGCCACGTCGCTCGATCTGGAAGCGAACCGGCACATCGCGCGCCAGGATTTGCTGCTCGCGCTGCTAAAATCGCTGCAGCAGGAAGCTCTCGCGTTGGCGCATCCGGACGCGGCAAAAGACGTGATCGCGCGCGTCGAAAAGGCTTCAACGTGGATGCGCGGCCGCAGAGTGGAAGTGCACGGCCCGCAAGCTTGCAGCGGGGTGACAGCCGGCCTCGATGAGAATGGGTTCCTGCGCGTGGCAACTGCGGAAGGGCTCGTCACCGTGCAAACTGGCGGCCTCCGCGCAGAGAAAGGCTAGCTAAAAGAGAACATGCTGCTTGCTCTCGACGTCGGCAACACCAATACAACGCTCGGCCTCTACAAGCTGGATGGCGAAAAGCCCGAGCTTGCCGCGCACTGGCGCGTCACTTCGCACCGCACCCAAACCGTCGACGAGTACGGCGTCTTCTTCGTCAACCTCTTTGAGATGCACGGCATGTCGCCGACGCAGGTTACGGACATCATCATCGCGTCTGTTGTTCCGCCCGTCGACTCCACGCTGCGCCAGGTGTGCGAAACCTATTTTCACATCGAGCCCATGTTCGTCGAGCCCGGCATCAAGACCGGCATGAAGATGCTCATCGACAATCCCACCGAGCTCGGCGCCGACCGCCTGTGCGATTGCATCGCCGCCTACGAGCGCTACGGAGGGCCGTGCATCGTGGTCGACTTCGGCACCGCGACCAAGTTTGAAGTGATCTCCGCGCAGGGTGAGTATCTGGGCGGCGCCATCGCACCCGGCCTCGGCCTGAGCGCCGATGCGCTGTTCTCGCGCGCCGCGCGCCTCAGTCGCGTCGACATCAAGCGCCCTGCCAAGGTCATCGGCACCAACACCGTTGGGCACCTGCAGAGCGGAATTTACTTCGGCTACATTGGCCTCGTCGACGGCATCATCGAGCGCATCCTTGCCGAGCTGGGAGCCGCGCCGGACCGCCCCCCGCGCATCGTCGCCAGCGGCGGCCTGGCGCACCTCATCGCTCCCGATTCGCGCTACATTCAGGAAATCGACGACCTGCTGACGCTCGACGGCCTGCGCATTCTCTTCGAGCGCAACCGCACCACCCGTCCCCGCGGCCGCGCGCACTAAACGGAGTTCCCTCACAACTCTAGGGTGCCCCATCCTAAACGCGTTCTTTGCGTTTAGGGTGGGAGAGCACAGAACTCGACGCGTCGTTCTTCACAGCCCCGACAGAATCTCCTGCGCCACGGGCAAGTGTGCGCGCAAGCTTTGTGCGGTCAGCTCATCGGCCTTGCGCAGGCTGGGAAAGATTGTGGACCACATCCCGGCAACGGCCAGCGCGCCCAATCCGCCGATCACCGTGGCGCGCACCGCGCCCCACCATTGCGCCGTCAATCCGCTTTCGAACTCGCCCAGTTCGTTGGATGCGCCGATGAACAGCGAATTCACCGCGCTCACGCGCCCGCGCATCTCTGGCGGCGTAGCCAGTTGCAGCAGCGAACCGCGAATGATCACGCTGATGGTGTCGGCCGCGCCCGCCACGGCCAGCGACGCCAGCGACAGCCACAGGGTGCGCGACAATCCGAAAACCACCGTGGCGGCGCCGAAGATCGCGACACAAATAAACAGCCAGCGCCCCGCACGCCGGCGCAGCGGAAACCGCGCCATCACCAGCGACATCGCCACTGCGCCCGCCGCCGGCGCTGCGCGCAACATGCCCAGGCCGCGCGGACCCTGCTGCAGAATCTCGTGCGCGAAGATCGGCATCAACGCCGTGGCTCCGCCCAGCAGCACCACGAACAGGTCCAACGAAAACGATCCCAGCAGCATGGGCGCGCGACGCACGTATTGAAAGCCCGCGAGCAGCACCTTCATCGAGAGATCGCGGTGCTCCATGCGCCCTGGTCGCGCGCTCAACGTGCTCACCAGAACCAGAAACCAGCCCAGCGTCCCCAGCGTGAACACATACACGATGCCCGCGCCCTCCAGCCGCGAGTCCGGCACAAAATGCGTGAGCGGAAACGTAAACATCAGACCGCCCAACGCCGGCCCCGTGATGTTGGCCAGTTGGAAGATTGCGCCGCCCCACGTGACGGCGTTGACAAAGTGCGTTTCCGGCACCAGGTGGGGAATGAGCGCTGAGCTCGCGGGTCCTGAAAACGCGCGCCCCGTGCCGACGAAAAACAGCACCGAGTAAATCGCCAGGATGCTCTGCGAATTGTTGCGCGCCAGCACCACCAGCGCTGCAGTGCAAATGCACTGCAACGCGTAACAGGTCATGATCACGTGGCGCCGGTCGAAGCGATCGGCCGCGTGGCCCGCCGGCAGCAGGAAGATAAGCCCGGGCAGAAAGAGCGCCAGCCCCGTGTATCCCAGGTCAATGGCGCGATGGGTAATGGAATACACCTGCCACGCCACGGCGACGGACTGCGCCTCTGCGCCGAGGATCACCGCCACGCGCGCCAGTTGATATCGCCTGAAATCACGGGAGGCAAATGCCTCTAGTCCGCGCCGCGGTTGAGGGGAAGATTTCACCATCGTCTGTTCTCAGGGTATAACGGCCACTGCGCCGCGACGACCTCCCGCCGAGTCATGAAACAATAACTTCGTACCCACTATGAGCGACGAAATCCTTCCATCAGCCGAACCCACTTCCACTGAACCCGCTGCTGTGCCGGCCGAAGGCCAGGACGTTCAACCCAGTGCTGTCAGCGCGGATGCCCCGGTACCCATCGAGACTTCTTCCAGCACAGCCGCTTCAGACCAAGACTTGGACGGTCAGTCCTTCGCTGACATGCTCTCCGCCTTCGACCGCGAGCACACGCATCGCGCTGCCACCAAACAACTCGAGGGGACGGTGGTCTCGCTCACGGCCGATCAGGTGATCCTCGACATCGGCTACAAGATGGAAGGCGTTCTACCCCGTTCGGGCTTCGAGAACAACGCCGAGTCCGTGCATCCCGGCGACGCGTTCCCCGTCTCAATTACCGGGCGCAATGAAGAGGGCTATTACACGCTTTCGCGCTTCCGTGTGGCGCAGCCCCGCGACTGGTCGGGCCTGGAGCACGCATACGCCGAAAAAATTGCCGTCTCCGGTACCGTGACTGAAGTTGTGAAAGGCGGCCTCAGCGTCGACATTGGCGTTCGCGCCTTCATGCCGGCCAGCCGCAGCGGCACGCGCGATGCTGCCGAGCTGGAAGCCCTCGTCGGCCAGCCCATCACCTGCCGCATTACCAAGCTCGAAGTTGCCGATGAAAACGTAGTGGTCGATCGCCGCGTGGTTCTGGAAGAGCAGGCTCGCGGTGCGCTCAGCGAACGCCGCGCCGCGCTCAAAGAGGGCGACACCGTTACCGGCACAGTGCGCACACTGATGCCTTACGGCGCTTTTATCGCAATCGAGCCGGGACTCGACGGCCTGCTGCATATTTCAGATATTTCGCGCGCCCGCGTCGCCAAACCCGAAGACGTGCTTTCTGTCGGCGAGCAACTGACGTTACGTGTTCTCAAGATTGACTCTGGCACCGGGAAGATTTCGTTGGGCCTCAAGCAGCTTCAGCCCGAGCCTTGGGAGACCGCGGCCGAACGCTACGTGGCGGGCCAGCGCGTCGCCGGCGCGGTTACGCGCCTCATGGACTTCGGCGCATTCGTCGAACTCAAGCCCGGCCTTGAGGGCCTCATTCACGTTTCAGAGATGGCGTGGGACAGAAAGGTCCGCCATCCCAGCGACCTGCTGCGCCAGGGCGACCGCGTCGACGCTGTTGTGCTCTCCGTCAAGCCACCCACTGCGAGCGACGCTGGCCGTATCTCGCTCGGCCTCAAACAGACTCTCGCCGATCCCTGGCTTGAAGTGGAGCGCAAATTTCCTGTTGGCTCGCAAATTGAAGGCCCCGTCACCAAGATCATGAACTTCGGCGCCTTCGTCCAGATCGCTCCCGGCGCGGACGGCCTCGTGCACGTCAGCGAGATCGTCGCCGACCGCCGCATCAACCATCCGCGCGACGTGCTGCGTGAGGGCCAAAGCGTCAAAGCCCTCGTCCTCGCGATTGACTCGGAGAAGCGCCAGATCAAGCTCTCGATGAAGCAGTTGATCCCGACCAGCATCGACGAATATATTGCCGAACACAAGGTAGGCGATCAAGTTTCGGGCCGCGTGGTCGAGCTGACGGCGTCGGGAGCAGTGGTCGAGCTCGGCGAAGGCATCAGGGCCACGCTGCAAGCGAAGAAAGCTGGTGCGGCAGCCGCACCTTCGGCGTCATCCGCGGCGCCAACCGCTGGCACCGCGCCTGACCTCTCACAGCTGTCCTCGATGTTGAAGGCGCGCTGGAAAGGGAATGCGCCTAAGCCCTCAGCGCAGCCGGAGCCGCTCGCCGAAGGTCAGCTGCGCAGCTTCAAAATCACAAAGCTTGTCGCCGACACGAAGAAGATCGAAGTGGAACTGGTTTAGCTATCCGGCTAGGACTAATTTGGCCTACGACTAGAAACGAGCAATAATAGCTCGGTTAGCTGATGCTTAGGCTCGATCGAACATGACCCACTCATACTACTCACAACGAATGGGCCTTGGCCCGCATCCGAGCGGGATGCCGCTTGAGGATGTGATCGACCTATTTGTTCGCATGTACGAGCAGCTAGACGGGGACGGCTATTTCCAAGAGGCATTCGGATTTGTGTGTGTCGATGCCGGCCCTGTCCCGGGCACTGTTCGAGATCCCGACCTTGCCATCCTGCTCGGAATACGTAAGCGCGACCTCTGGCCTGTTCGTGCTCACGCAAGCGACTACAGCGAAGATGATCTCTTCGATATGATCGAGTTCTTGTTTCAGCATGTATCCAAGCCGACCGAAGGAAACTATCACAGCTGGAACGATTGTGGGATGCATTGGAGCAAATTCCACCGACTAGAAGGGCAGACCGATTTTCGCGAAAAGATCAATATCGTGCTCGGGCACTATGAACACGCATTTGAGCTATCCCAAAATGGAGAGGTGCTGCGCAAACCTGAGGAAGGACTCGAGCCCATTTTCGAAGCGCAAATTCCTTCGGAGGACCCCAGCGTTCAAGAAAGGGTCGCGGCAGCTGTGCTGAAGTTTCGGAGACACGGCTCTACTGCCGACGATCGTCGTCAGGCCGTTAGGGATTTGGCCGACGTCTTGGAGTACCTTAGGGATCAGGTCAAGAAATTCCTAACTGCAAAGGACGAAAGTGACCTCTTTAACTTGGCGAATAACTTTGGTATTCGGCACCACAACAGTCTCCAGAAAACAAAATATGATGCGCTCTGGTTAAATTGGATGTTCTACTTCTATCTCTCGACGATTCACGTGCTCCTTCGAAAGATGGAGCAGGATAATAAGGCAACCAGCGCGCCTGCATCCGCTCCAAACAGGTGACCAGGGGACGGTGCCACTGCTGGTCGCGCAAGTTGAGAATCTGGCCCTGAATCTCCTAGCCCCGGCTCGCTTACAGATACATGTCATCCTCATAGCACCAGCGCCAGTTTTCGCCGCGCTCGGCACTCTGGATCAGTGGATGCTTTGTCTCATGGAAGTGCGCCCGCGCGTGCCGGCCCTTCGACGAGTCGCAGCAGCCGACGTGCCCGCACTCGAGGCACATGCGCAGGTGCAACCACGTTTCACCCAACTTCATGCACTCTTCGCAACCCTTGGTGCGCGGCTTCACACCGTTCTTGATCGTTTCCACATGCGTGCATTGCGCTGCCATCGTTTTGCCTCCCTCACCGCGCGCTCGCTGATTCACCGGCCTGCTGATTCGCCGGTTTATTTCGCCCAGCCCAAACCATCCGTTCCGTTCCCGGTGGCGATCATGCGCGTCACCTTCCACGTGGCCGCATCGATTTCCGTCACCTGGTTCGAACCAATGCAGGAAACGTAAGCCGCTTTGCCATCGGGCCGCACCAGCACCTCTTGCGGATCTTTACCCACTGGAACCTTCTCGACGACGGTCATGGTCTTGAGGTCGATCACGTCCACCGCATTCGCGTCGGGAATCGCAATCAGCAGAAAACGCCCGTCGGGCGTGGGCGCGCTGCCGTAGCCCAGTCCGTCCAGCTTAACCCACTTCGCCACTGCATTCGCCGCCGTATCGATTACCGCCAGGCGCGGAGCGGTCTCATCCGCGGTAAACACCCAGCGGTCGTCGTTGGAAATCGCAATGCGCTGCACGTTGCCCGAGACGGGAATCACCTTGAGTGTTCTGCGTGCCTTCACGTCGAGCACGCTCACCGTGCCCGGCCCTACATTTGCCGTATAGCCGTGCAGCCCGTCATGCGAGAGCGCAAGCATGTGGCTCTCTGGCTGCCCCGTCGGGATCGCGTCGATGACCTTCAGTGTCATCGGATCAATGACCGTCACGGATTGATCCAGCTCCGTCGTCACGTAGAGCAATCCGTCCGTCGGCCCGAAAACCGCGCAGTGCGGCCGCGCGGCGTAGCCTAAATCGATCTCCCCCATAACCTTGTGCTCAGCCACGTCGATCACAACGATCTTTGTGCCATCGGTTCCCGGCTTGCCCACACCCGAGTTGCCGTAGATGGGCACAAACGCCAGCCGCCCATCGGGTGAAGCTGCGACTTCATGCCCGGTGGTGCCGTTTTCGGCCACATCGGCAATCACCTTGCCGGCCACGGGATCGACGATGGCGAGACTGCGGTCGCCCTTTTGATCGACCAGCAAACGCGCCTGCTGCGCACACGCCGTCGCTGCAACGAGCGACACCGCTACCGCCAACCAAAACCAGAAGAAAATTTTCAACGGGGACCTCCAGGGACTACGCAAAGAATATACGCTATCGGCCAATGATCACGGCAACAGCCTTTTGCCGTTTCCGGCGAGCTCTTCGGCGGCGTCGGTATACTCGCGAATGGCAACGCGGATGTTGGCCAACGCTCCCTCCGCTGTGGCACCTTGCGACCAGCAACCGAATAAGCCTGGGCACGAGACGCTATACCCTTCTTCGGATTGATGAAGGACAACTCGATAAGTGGTCATCGAAGGGATGATACACCCGCTCACATTCGCCGCACCGCCCAACATCCACTATGCTTGCCCTTATGCAGCTTCCTGCGCGCGACGCCCAGCTTGTGCAGATCATGGATGCTTCGCTGGTCGAGGCTGCTCGCCGCGCGGGCTCGTTCCTGGCCTGCCGCATCGGTTGCACACAGTGCTGCCACGGAGTCTTCGCGATCAACGCGCTTGACGCCGCGCGCCTGAGCGCCGGAATGGCTGAATTGCGCGCCACGAATCCCTCGCTCGCTGCCAAGATTGAGCGCCGCTCCCTCGCATGGCTCGCGGAACACGGCGCAGATTTTCCGGGCGATAGAAACTCTGGCGTGCTCGGCGACTCGCCGGAAGATCGGGCCCGCTTCGAAGACTTCGCCAACGACGCCGCGTGTCCCGCGCTCGACCCCGCGACTGGTGGCTGCGATGTATACGCGCGGCGGCCCATGACCTGCCGCGTCTTCGGCCCTCCGGTGCGCGCTACAGGCGAAGATGGCGCCGAAGGCCTGGGCCATTGCGAGCTTTGCTTTATCGGCGCGGCGCCCGAGCAGGTGGTCGCCTGCGAAATGCTCATCCCGCAAGATCTCGAGGCGGAATTGCTCAACGAGCTTGGCACAACTGAAGAAACCGTCGTCGCCTTTGCGCTTGTCCGTTAGCAAGTGCAAACTCAAGAGAGGACGAAAGGAGATCCAAGAGTGAATAAGAACACAATTCTCGTACAGCTTTCTGAATCAAACCGAACTAAGCTTTGGAAGGAGGACTTCGAATCACAGTCCAAGCCTCAGAAAGTCTTTTCGTCGATTTGGGTCGTTGAGTCGGAGGTAAACAACGGCGGTTTTTCTCAATATTTCATCAACATCATCGACGAAACCGCCGCATTCGTCGTCGAGGCATTGAACAGCATCGGTGCGCCGCGCACAGCAGACATTTGCAGCCGTGCAATCGCTGCCGCTTTCCCTGACGGGCTCCCAGCAGAACCTGAGCAAATCAGCGCGGCGGCCGGGGACTTCTCCGAAGCGACACTGGAGAAATTGGAGCCGCTGGATAGTGAATTCTTTGCCTATCCGCATAACCTAACGGATTTGCTCTTTGCTTACGTGTCTCAACACCCGGAAGAGTTTGGCGAATTGCCAAAACCAGACGACGCGTAGCACGTCATGAGAGTGCCGTAAACTGATCTTTGCAGCCTCCCATGCCAATGCGTCCCTGCTGGGTCGAGATTCGCACTCGCGCCCTCGAAGAGAACATGCGTTTTCTATCGAGCCTTGCCGCGCCGCACGCCGAACTGCTCGCCATGGTGAAGGGCAACGCTTACGGCCACTCGCTGGCTCTGTGTGCACCTGCTGCGGTGCGCGGAGGAGCGGCTTGGCTGGGCGTCACCAGCGTGGAAGAAGGCATTGCCGCGAGCGCCCTGTGTCCTGATACGCGCGTGCTCATCATGGCGGGCATCGCTCCCGGCCAGGCCGCGGCCGCTATTCAGTTTCAACTGACGCCCATTGCCTGGGAGCTATGGCAGCTTGAGGAGCTCGAAGCTGCCGCGCGTGCCGCCGGCGCAGCGCCGGGTTCATTCCCTGTTCATCTTGAGATTGACACCGGTATGAGCCGCCAGGGCGTTTTGCCCGGTGAACTCTCTGCGATCTTTTCGCGCTTTGCGCCGGGCTCGCCGCTGCGCCTTGAAGCCGTGATGACGCATCTGTTCGCCGCCGATGAAGCCTACGACCAGGCAACGCAGGAGCAACTCACGCGCCTCGACAGCGTTCTCACGCGCATCTCCGCTGCCGGGCTGTTTGCGGAGTTTCTCAACGTAGGCAACTCGGCCTCGCTGCTCGCCGGCCAGGCCCGCTCTCTTTCCGAACTCGCCGCTCGTCACGGCATGAAGGCCATGCTGCGTCCCGGCCTCGCGCTCTTCGGCATCGTGCCCGAGTTCGATCCCGCGTTCTCCGCGGCGGACGAGCCGCTTTCGCTCGCCGCCGCGCGCGCCACTTTGCAGCCCGTGCTCACCTGGAAGTCCTCGGTTATCGGCGTGCGGTCGGTGCCTGCGGGTGCGACCGTGGGCTACAACGGAACCTTCGTCGCCACCGAGCCCATGCGCCTCGCGCTCGTCGCCGTGGGCTACGCCGACGGCCTCGACCGCTCTCTCGGCAATCGCTTCCATCTGCTGGTGCGCGGCCAACGCGCGGCACTGGTGGGCCGCGTCAGCATGGACCAAGCAGTTGTGGATGTAACGGAGATTTCCGGCGTCGTTGCCGGCGACGAGGTCGTGCTCATTGGCGCGCAGGGCGATGAATCCATCACCGCCTACGATCACGCTCGCGCCACGGGCACCATTCCCTGGGAGGTTTTCACGCGCATCGGCCCGCGCGTTGCGCGCACAGCCGTTTGAGTGGATTCCGAATTCCACGCGGTGAGATTATCGCGCCACAGATTCCGCAGGCGCCGCGCACAGTCCCGCCGCGCACAGTCCCGCCGCGCACTGCACCGCGTCAATCATCGCTTCCGTTCCGACGCACGAGTTCAGCAGCATGTGGTAAAGCCCGCGCGAGCACCACTCCTGCTGATAGAACTTGCGGATGACCGCCGCGCGCCGCCGGTCAAATGCCGCCAAGTGCTGTTCCGCCTGCTGCGCACGCGCAGGAAAGGCCCGCGCGAACCATTCTTTCTTGGCGCTGGCCGTGGCGTACACAAAAACATGAAAGCACCCCGGCCGTCCGGCCAGGGCGCAGGCCGATCCGCGACCCACCAGCACGCAGTTGCCTTGTTTCGCGGCATCGAGAATCTCCGTCTTGATCAGCTCCAGCATGCGTTCGGAGTCAAAGATCTTCTCATCGCCGCTGGTCGCGTGCGCATACACCGGGTCCTGCCAGAACATTTTGCCGTAGCGGTAATACCAGGGATCCAGCCGCTCATCGAATTTGGCCGCCGCCTTCGGATCGATGCCGGCGATGCGTGCCGCGCCGGCCACCAGCTCCGAGTCCAGCAGCCGCCAGCCCAGCCGCGCCGCTAAATCGTGCGCAAACTCCGCACCGTGCGAGCCGTACTCCCGCTCCACTGTGATGACCCTGACTGGCGCATGCATCATGACCCTGAATGACCCCCTGCGCAGGAGCATACAACTCTTGCCGCAGAAAATAAAACCGGCGCGGAGGCCCCGGGCGGTGAGGCTGCAGTTAGGATGGGGCACACGGCTGCACCGTCCTCGCGGTCAAGGAAGTGTCCCTTGCGCCGGCTCTATCATTTCCGACTGCCCGGAAACTCTTCCCCCGCAAGGTGATAGACGATCGACGCCATTACGCCTCTGGCGTCCGGAATGAATTCAATCTCCGCCAACTCCCGTGGGGAGAAAAACCACGGATGGCCACCTTTCATGCCTTCGTAGATAAGGGGAGTGGGCGCGCGCCCCGTCAATTTCGCAGTAAGCGAACGCCCGTTGAGGCTGATCGTCAACGTAAAGTTTGGGCCCTCCAACGGCGGCAGCGCATAGACTCCAATATATTTTTGAAGTTCTTCATCTGGAAGCTGGCCAGCCTTCGGCACGGAAGGCAGAGAAACCGGCTTATTCAATATCTCATTCAGAATCTGGTCCGCCATCTGATCGGTCACGAAGGCATCTACGTTGCCGAGGACAATAACAGTGATTCCGAGCTTTGGGACGTAACTGAGGTGAGTGTTGAAGCCTTCAATACTTCCTCCGTGGTCGAAGACGGCGAACTCATCTTTGTCATGGATCATCAGGCCGAGCCCATAGACCCAGTTCTCTCCCGTGCTTCGCGCCGTCATCGCCGCTAAGGACGCAGCGGATAGAACTTTGCCGCCAAACAGCCCTCGTTCCCACTTCAGCAAGTCACCGGTCGTCGAATAAATTCCACCCACGGACCATGCCACGCTAAGCGATTGCGACCGCGCGCGCGCATAGTCATTCATAGCCGGCAGGTATCCCTCTGCGCTCCGCGATACAATGGCATCGTCATTACCAAGTCCAGAATTGACCATCCCTAGGGGGATAAAGATGTTGTCTTTCAAACACTCTGCGTAGCTTTTCCCGGTGAGCCTCTCAATGATTTCACCGAGGACAATGTAGTTTGAATTGCTATATTCAAAGCGTGTCCCGGGCGCAAAGCCAAGAGGCTGATTCTTAAAGAATGCGACAATCTCGTCTGGCGTGTGCGGCTCCATGCTCCATTCCCTGTACCCTTGAAGCGAGATGAAGTTCGGTATCCCGGACGTCATGTTGAGGAGTTCTTTGACTGTTATCGCCCGCCAGGACTCCGGAACGTTCGGTAGGTACTTGCTGACGGGCTCGTCAATTTGCAGTTGCCCCTTGTCCTGCAACTGCATGATAAGCGCAGCTGTGAACTGCTTCGTCAGCGAGCCAAGCCGAAACCTGACATCTGGGGCATTCGGAATATTCCATTCGAGATTTGCGCTGCCGTATCCTTTGTCCAGTAGAATGCGGTTTCCGTGGGCCACGAGCATGGAACCCATAAAGCCAGAAGTCTGCACATAGGCTTGCACGACATTATCCAGGCGTGCTGGCAAGCCAAGCCTAACATCTTGCTGAGTGTGGGCAATGCCACCAGCGACAAGCAGCGCTAAACAGCAAGCGATTCGTCGGCGCAGGCGTGGAGTCTGACTTTTCGGAACTGCATTCATCCTCATCATCCCCTTCACAACATGTGACCGGGCCTTATTCGACACCACCTCGCACAGCCGTTCTTCGACCGCTTCGCCGCGTGCCCTGTCCAAGCCGCAATCTTACCTCGGTTTGGGTGGCATCGCACAAACCTCAACTCACCCTTTTCCACTCACTACAAATCGCTGATCGCTCGCACCCGCCGCCCTATTGCGTAACCGGCTGTGCCGGCGGCGTCTTCGGGCTTTTCAGGTGACGCGCGTTGGGAGGAGCCGGCGCATTGGGAGCAGTCGGTTCTTCCGGCGGAGCTGCCGACCCCTTCTTGATGTGCAGATCGCCGTTGTCCGCACTCAACACAATATGCGCCGTGCCCGAGCCGATGCGCCCGCTGACCGTCTTGTCCTCATCGCCGCTCACCGTCAGGCCGAAGTCCGTCACCACTTCGCCGTTATGCGTGTGCCCGTTCACCGTCGCAGAGGCATTGGGAGGCAGCGTGATCTCCACGTCGCCTTTGCTGTTCGTTGCCTCCACGCCGTACGTCCCCGCCAACTCGATGCGGATGTTGCCGTCGCGGTCCTCCACGTGGCTGTCGCCGTCAACTTGGCTCAGATCCACGTCTTTGGAGTGCGTTGTCACGTGCACCTGTCCCTTGGCGCCGATGACTCGCAGGTCATCGTCGTTCAGGGTCAACTCGCCGGGCAACTGCGCCGCGTCAACCGTGGTCACCGAGGTGCGCAGGTGCACAGGCCCGGTCACGTTCTCCATCGACACGTCGCCCGGGATGTCGCCGTTCTGTGCGATCCCGCCTTTGATATCGGACACGGTGATGTCGTTTACGTCGCCCTCCAGGGTCATGTCACCCTGAACATCCTGCGCGGCGAATACGTCGTGCTTCCCGTGGACAAAGTGCGCCACTACCGGTCCCGTGATGGAGCTGAGATGAATGTCACCGCGGGCGGTGATGTCGATGCCCGCGCCCAGGCCGCTCGCTGTCACACTGTCCCATCCCGCATTCACTGTCACGTGCGCCGTTTTCGGCACGGAGACCGACAAATTCACACGCCCCCGGTCGTTCGATTGCGCCTGGATCAGCACCGCGCTGCCGTTCACCGTCACCTGCGCGGCCTCGGCGTCAAAAATCTTTTTCGCGCCCGAGTCCGAGTTGGCATAGGCCACTTCCTGCGCGTGCATTTCCAGGTTCGGCTGATCGCTCGCCGTAATGCTTACGTCGCCACGGGGAATGCGAATCTCAATCGACGCATTGGCCGGAATCTGCCGGTTGTCTACCGGCTGATCGCTGTCGTGTTCCGGCATTCCAAAGGTGCTGAAGAAGCCACCATCGCCGAAGTCGCCGTGGAACGGGCCCCAGAAATGGTTGTGCGCCGCGGCGATCGCGCCCAGAAACGCGAGAAAGATCAGAATCCCGATGAAGCCGCCACTGCGCCGCACCGGAGTTTTGCGCCGCATGTCCAGCGCCCACTCGCCCAGCAGCGCCAGGCCCGCGCCGATCAGAAGCAGCGGCCACCAATGGCCGTACCACGTCCAGAACGTACCGGCATCGAGATGGCCGCTGATGACCAGCAGCGCAATCACCCCGATGCACACCAGGATGATGGGGCCGACCATCGACGGCACGCGCGGGCCGTACATGCCCACGTAGTTCGCTTTCCATGCGTGGCGCTGTGCGCGCCAGGCATCGCGTTGCGCGCGCCACGCGGCTTTTTGCTGCTCGCGGTAGGAGCGCCATTGCGTCTGAGGATCGTACGGCGGCTGTCCGCCGCCACCTGGAGGCGTGTTTGGAGGCATATTCGGAGGCATGCTGCTCATGATTGCCCTTCCTCGCTGTCGTTCTGAACTCTGTCGTTGCTGAATTGACCCACGGGCACAATTGACGTGCCCGCGTTTGCGGCAGAATTTGGCGCGCTCTGCCCTGCGCCTGAATTCGGACCCTGTCCTGCGTTCTGCCACGGCGCGCCGGGAAAGATCGGATAGCCTTCCGAGGCCAGCGCCGCTCGCTCAGCCAGCAGCAACAGGCCCAGGGTGATCAGCAGCAGCGGCCAAAACAACCGCCAGAAGTACGGGATCGCGCCCAGTTGGTGCAGCAGAGCCAGGGTTCCGATCAGCAGCAGAATCGCCGGCCCGCGCAATCTGCGAATCAAAATGTAGCGGCTCATTTTTGCCCTCCTTGCGAGCTACTCCCCGAACCGTTCGTCGGCCCGCCCTGCGAGTCGTGTAGACGCCGCACGATCAGCCACACGCCCAGCCCGATGAGCACCAGCGGCCAGCAATAGTCGAAATACCGCCAGGAAAACCAATCCATCTGCCCCAGCAGAAACAGCACGCCCAGGGCAATCAGAATCACGGCGCCGATCGGCTCCCTACGCCGCCAGTGCACAGGAGGTACCGGCGGAATCGGTGGAATCGGCGGCATGCCCGGCCCCTGATACGTCGATTGGTACGGAGCCTGATATGGAGCCTGGTACGGCGGCTGGTTGGCCGCCTGCTCCGCGCCCAGGTTCGCGCCTTGACTCGCGCCCTGATTCGCGCCCATCGTTCCCGCGCCCGGCGGAGGCCCTTGCGGCGGCCGCATGCCCGTCGAAAACCAGTTGCTCACCTCGTTCAATCCCAGCGGATCCGGCAGCGGATCTCCGTCGCGCCGCGCCTTCGCCGTGTGATACGCCTCGAACATCTGGTAGAAGATCCAGGCCGCTATGAAGAGGCCGAACACGCCGTACACGTGCGCCGCGCTTACCAGCACCGCGAAGATCACCACGTGCACCATGCCCTTCACAAACTGTCCGTTGTACATCGCGCCCACGCCGGGAATCGCTCCCAGCAGGGCCGCCAGTCCCGGGCTCGGTCCGCCTACGGGAGGCGGCACATAGGACCTCTGCGCGTTCTGCCACGCCATCCAGCACGGCTCGCAGAGAATCTGTCCGCCCGATCCTTTGCGCACGCATGCCTCGCACAGTGCCTTGCCGCAGCTCTGGCAGTATGCCGTCGCATTCACGCCGTTATGGTTTACGCAATCCATGGTGTGCTCCTTTCCAACGTTTGCACCACGTAGCCTCTGGACTGCCAACTGGTGTGCCCACTTGTCCGTTTTGACCGCATCGGAAACCTAAGTGAAGTTTCCAAATATTCATTGCTGCTTGCCGGCTCCGCTCGCGGCGAGTCCGGCTGCTGCCGAGGGCCCGCGCGCAACCCTCCATCATGGCTTCCGGGATTCCGTCCCGGATTCTGCCGGCTCTCGCCCGGCGTTACCGGTTGAGTTTGCTGCTGTTGCGGTTCGCCGCCTTTGCCTTCGTCCCCAGCGTCACCGCGCAACTCGCGCATGCGCGATTCCACTTCATACACAAACCGCAGATGATCGTAATAGCGCACGATCGGCACCGAAGCCATGGTCAATTGCCGCTCCATGTACGACCGCATCGCATGCGGCCTCAAATCGGCCAGCCGCAGATTCGACAACCGCACGCCCGCCAGGTTCAGCGTGAGCGCGATGGAGAAGAACGCCATCGCCGCCGTCAGCAGCAGCCGCGGTTGCACGCTCGAACGCATCCGCGCCAGGAATCCCGGCTGTTGCCATACCGGCGGAACAAATGCCGGAACCCCGCCAACCGCTGCCGGCACGGGCAAGCCGCTTACTGCATGCCCCGGTCCCGTGGTGGCCAGAATCCTTTCCAGCAGACCCTCGGGCGGCTCCGGTTCAGGCGACAGAAACTCCAGCCACTCACGGCCCTTGCGCGCCGCTTCATACAGCGCTGCGCACGCCGGGCAGCCGGCCTTGTGCGCGAGAAACCGCGCCTCTTCTTCGGGCTTCAGCAGCCCGTCCAGTGCATCGGCCAACAGCGTTTCCCACTCGCCGCATGCTGGTGTGCCCGGAATATGTGTGCCCTCTGCCATGGCTACATCACCTCCTTCTTGCTACGTTCCAGGTACCGCGCCAGTTCCGCACGCCCCCGGCTGATGCGTGACTTCACGGTCCCCTCAGGTATCCCTAAAACTTGCGCAATCTCTTTATAATCAAGGTCTTGCAAATCTCTCAAAATCACCGCCTCGCGCAGTTCCACGCTCACTTTCATCAGCGCCTTCTGCACCATCTTTTTCAATTCGTTCTGTGCCGCCGACTCGTGCGGCGAAGGCCCGGCGTCGGCCAGCCGGTCGGCCACGTTCCGATGCGGCCTAAGCTCTTCCGCCTGGTCCCAACCCTCGTCCAGGGAGCCTGTGGCGCGCTGGTTCCGTGTCCGCCGGTAGTTGTCCACCAGCAGATTCCGCGTCATGGTGGTAATCCACACCGGCAGGCTGCCGCGAGCGGCGTCAAAACTGCCCAGATTCGAGTAAATCTTCAGGAACACGTCCTGCGTCAGGTCTTCGGCATCCGTTGGATTGCCCGTAAAGCGATAACAGAGCCCATACACACGCTTCTGGTGCGTGCGGACCATCTCGGCCCATGCGCTGGAGTCGCCGTTCATGCAGCGGCCGACAATCTGCGTCCAGTCCTGCTCCAGAGCTCTCACCTCCGTGCGCTCGTCGTGGCCGGCCAATGTCGCTCGGCTCGCCCCTGCTGTGCCCAGCGCCGCCATCGGCGCGCACTGGGTCGCGCGTTGCTGCGCTAGCCTTCCGGGATCCGCGCCCGCGACCTGCAGTCTGCCGCCCGCCGAAGCCTCGTCCGGCCGCGCCGCGGGAGCTGTTGCCGTCCCCTGCGCTTTGGGCCTACCAAAGTTCCGCCCCACCGCAGGTGGCGCCATGCCCCAGCTTAATGTACCCACATACTGCATGGTGTTTGGATACGCAAGTTGTGGCGCGGCGGTTCCCTGCGCCACTGTCTCAATCGGGTCCGCTCGCCTTAGGGTTCCTCGATCCTCGCTTTCTAATACCCTTGCTCTCTTTTTCCCTTGCTTTTCCGGAACTGCTGCGCCTGCGCAATCGTAGTTCATAGCAAGATGCATCCCACATTCAGTTCGACTTGGGTTGAATCTCAGTCTGCAGCCACGGCAGAATCCTGGCGCGCCTGCGCCCAGCGGCCTCTGCAGCCCGGTCCGGTCTATTCCCCGCAGGACCAGAGTGCGCGCGAGCAAGTCTACGACAGCTGCCTCCGCACAGTGGAAACCGGCCTTCGCAATCATCCCCGCACGCCGGCAGACCGCGCCGCTTTCCAGGATCGCCTCGTTGCTGCGTTTGCTCGTTTTGCTTCCGCCGCGCTTGGCCTCGAAGTGCCTGCCATCGACCTCATTTCCCAAGGCTTCCTGCCCGCCGGGGTCGAGTTTGCGCGCCGCGCACGCCGCTTTGACTCCGCCCTCGCCATGCCCGAGATCGTTCAGGCCTGTCGCAACGCCTGGACCGTCTACGGGCTGCAGCCTCTCTTCGACGAGCCCGCGCGCATTACGCCGTCCATCGTCGCGTACAGCCTCCTCTACCCCTATACCGACAACTATCTCGACCGCCCCGATACATCGCCCGCCGTCAAACGTCGCTTTTGCGCGCGTTTCCGCCAGCGTTTGCGCGGCGAGCGCCTTCCGGCTAACGACGCGCACGAGGCATCCATATGGGAACTGGTCTCCATGATTGAAGGCCAATACCCTCGCGAGCTGAACCCGCAGGTCTTCGATTCGTTGCTTGCCATCCATCAGGCCCAGGAAGAGAGCATCGCCCAGCTAGGCCCGGGCCTCATCGACGGTCGGCCCTGCACTGGCGACGAGATCCTCCGCATCAGTTGCGCCAAGGGCGGCAGCTCCGTGCTTGCCGATGCCTGCCTTGTCCGCGGCTGGCTCACGGAGCAGGAAAGCCAGATCGCCTTCGATTGGGGAGTGCTGCTCCAGCTAGGCGACGACCTCCAGGACATTCGCGAGGACCTTAGCCGCGGCTCAGCCACGCTCTTCACCCGCGCTGCGGCCGCAGGCATCCCGCTCGAGTCCCTCGTCACCCAGTTGCTCAACTTCAGCGAATTCGTGGGCGCTGAACTCGAAGGCCTCCCAGCCGGCTCGGCAACGCTCAAGAATCTGCTCCGCATGAGCTGGCGCTCTCTCATCGTTGCGGCCGTAGCCAACGCCCCTGAGTTCTTCTCACCGGTATTCCTGCGCGAACTCGAGCGCTCTTCCCCGTTCCGCTTCGCGTTCCTCCAGGCGCGCCACAAGAAGCTGTCCAGCCGTCGTGGTCTCTACGTCGTGGTCTTCGATGCTCTCCTTGCTCGACGGGAAAGTGCTCTCATGCACCATAAAAAATCGCCACATCCGTTCGCTTCCACCGTAAACTGAGC
This sequence comes from uncultured Acidobacteriota bacterium, assembly GCA_963729915.1. GTDB lineage: Bacteria > Acidobacteriota > Terriglobia > Terriglobales > Acidobacteriaceae > Telmatobacter. The sequence goes on from CAVSQE010000003.1 coordinate 511,465, forward strand.
AGCAGTGGAGGTCGCATCGTGGAAGATTGGAAGTTCACCCAGCAGGATGCCTCGGAGGCTCTCGCCAGGCTGCATTTCTTCTCCGTCAAGAAGAAGCACGCGCACGGCGAAGTGGAAGCGCGCATTACGGTCAAGGAATTTGCCACCGCCAAGACCACCGACATGAAGTTCTTTGCCGTGGCGGACATCGAGCTGAACCAGAAAATCATGAAGTTCCAGCCCTGCGGATGGGCCGAAACCCTGATGGGCGCTCTGACGGAATGCCTCAGAAATCTGCGCAAGTTTGAATATGAAAGCCCGGAGCTGCCGGTGGCAACCTCCGAGGACGGAGCCCAGTTGTAGCGCCGGTCTCCAGACCGGCTGTCGTGCGGGTCTCCTGACCCGCACAATATTACCTGCGCATCAGCGACCCATCCGACGCCGGGAAAAGGTATGCTTAGGAACCAAGGAGCATCCGGCCATGCGCAAGACCCTGTTGGCCCTCGCACTTCCGCTTCTGCTGTGCACGCTGGCCCACGCCGCCAGCTTCGACTGCACCAAGGCCACAACCGCCCAGGAAAAAGCTATCTGCGCCACGCCGGCATTGAGCGCTGCCGACGATCAAATGGCCGCCGCCTATCGTGCATGGTTAGCCACGGCGCAACCAGATTGGGCTGCCGGAATTCGTCAGAACCAGCTCGTCTGGCTGCGCACGCGCGACGCCAGTTGCCCCGCGGGCGACGCCAGCAATCCCGTCGCGTCCTGCCTGAACGAAATCTATAAGGAGCGCATCAATCAGCTGCAGCAGATGGTGCAACACATCGCGGGCATCACGTTCGTTTCGCAGGCCGTCACGTTAACTGCGCGCGATACACCGGACTCCGCTCCCCCCGCCGGCATCTCTGAAGTCACGCCCGGTTTCGGCACTCTCGATGCCATCTGGCCGCAGGCTTCCTCCGCCACGCCACAATGGACCGCATGGAACAAGGCTGTCGAGAACGCGGCAATCCAGGCTGTCAACACATTCACCGGCGACGCGAAGAAGCCGGCGCAGGATTGGAGCAGTCTTGTGCTGCCTGGCATCGATGATTTGGTGACAGTCACCATAGTAGGCTTCAACGGCAAGATGATATCCGCGGCCATCGTGAACGATTATGACGGACACGGCGCCCATCCCACGGAGAATTCCGCTCAGTTTTACTGGATGCTCGGCGAGCAACGCGCGCTAAAGCCGGAAGATGTCTTTCTGCCCAACTCCGGCTGGGACACCTGGATGGAAAAGCAGCTCGACAACTATTTGCACAAGGCCTTGGACGCCCAATCCAGCGGCAACTATCAGACCTGGTTCACTGCCGGCGATGCACAAAAGACCCTGCAGGAGTTGGTCACGAGTCCGGCAGATTGGAAACTCGAGCCAGCAGGTCTCTCGATCTTCTTTGAGCCGTACCAGGTGGCCTGTTACGCCTGCACGCCCGATCCCATGACCATCTCGTGGACTGATCTAAAACCCTACTTGCAGCCCAGCTTCGTCCTTCCGCAATAAGGAAGCGCCGGTGCACGCACCACGGCTGCGGTCGTCCCAGACCGCTGACAACTGATCACTGACAACTGTCTTTAGTATTGGTCCCCGAACTCCGGATCCACCGGATTCTCGAACAGCGACGCGTCGCGCGTCACAATCGTCAGCCCCGACGGCGTGACGAAATACCGCCGCTTGTCTTCCACCGGGTCGTAGCCGATCACCGTGCCCTCGGGAATGTGCACGTCGCGGTCGATGATCGCCCGCCGGATGCGGCAATGCCGCCCGATGCTCACGTGCGAGAAGACGATGCTCGCGTCAATGTCCGAGTAGGAGTTCACGCGCACGTCCTGCGACAACACCGAGTTGTATACCGACGCGCCCGAAATGATGACGCCCGCCGTGATGATGGAGTTGACGGCCATGCCCGAACGGCCCGGCTCGCCGAAAACAAACTTGGCCGGCGGATATTGCCGTGCCCGCGTGCGGATGGGCCAGCTCTTGTCGTAGAGGTTGAAAACCGGCGACACCGCGCACAGATCCATGTTGGCTTCGTAATACGCGTCCAGCGTGCCCACGTCGCGCCAGTAAAGCGCCTCTTTTTTGTTCTCGTCCACAAAGCTGTAGGCCATCATTTTCTTCTTGCCCAGCAGGTTGGGCAGAATGTTGTGGCCAAAATCATGCTTTGAATCCGGGTCGTCTGCGTCCGAAATCAGCGCCTTCAGCAGCGTCTCCGTGTTGAAGATGTAAATGCCCATCGAGGCATCGCAGGCGTTGGGATTGAACGGCGAGCGGAAACTCGTCAACGCCGGCTTCTCCTGGAAGCCCATGATCTCGCCCGTAGCGCCTACCTCCACCACCCCGAAACGCGACACCTCTTCGGGCGGAATCGGCAAAGTGGCCAGCGTGATATCGGCGTTGGTCTCATTGTGATAAGCCAGCATGCGGCTGTAATCCATCTTGTAGATGTGATCGCCGGACAGAATGATCACGTGCCGCGGCTGCTCGCTGCCGATCGAGTAGATATTCTGGTACACCGCGTCTGCCGTGCCCATGTACCAGTTGGCGCCGGTGCGCTGCATAGGCGGCATCAGCTCGAAAAACTCGCCAAGTTCCTGCGCGACAATGCCCGTCCAGCCTTCGCGGATGTGCCGGTTCAGGCTGAGCGCCTTGTACTGCGTGAGGATATACACGCGCCTCAGGCCCGAATTGATGCAGTTGGATAGCGTGATATCGATGATGCGGTAGTGCCCGCCAAAAGGAACGGCCGGCTTGGCGCGGTCCCGCGTCAGGGGAAACAGCCGTTCTCCGGCTCCGCCCGCAAGTAAAACTCCCAGAGTGTCCTTCATATCCATAAGGCTCCCACAGCCTGGAAGGGTCGCTGCCCCATCCCGCCCGGCGCGGCGGGGGAGTGCCGCTATCCGGAACAGCATTCTTTCTGGCGGCACTCCATGAGAACCGCCTCTGAACGCAGGAGAATATCACACAAAGCAATACGCTTGGCAGTCCCGGGATTAAATGAGCGGGGCTCGCGGAGTTAGCGGAGCTAGCGGAGTTAGCAAATCGAGTGTGCTGCGCCAGTTCTTTCGACGGTCATGGATGAGACCAGGCAGTTCGTTTCATTCGTGGCGGGGTGGGGGACTGGACGGTGCACACCGCCGGATTGGGCGGAGCTTAGGATCGAGAGGTGGTGCCTGAGGAGCGACGGTGGAAGAATGGCCGATTGCCACCCTCCTGCGGAAGCGGGAGCTAGCTCCGCTAAGCCCGCGAACCCCGCTAGCTCCGCTCGTCTTCTACCAGCCCGAAACCCAGTTCGCCTTTTTCGCGGACCGCTTGGCTTTCGTGAACTTGTACTCCACGCCCACAGAGATGGCGAAATTCACATCGTACTGCGCATAGGACGTTGCGGGAGCGACCAGTGTGTCGTTGAAGGTGTAGTGCGTCATGATCGCGTCAGGATTGATGCGGAAGACCCAGTGTTCCGACCGGTTCAGGTCGATGCTTCCGCCGATGATTGCCGCCGGCGCCATCTGGTTCCCGTAGAAGTCGAACTTCGCGGGCGGCTGTCCCAGCAGGTCCTTCTGGAAATTTCCGTAGACCCCGCCGAACATGGCATGTGCCAGGAGCGCCCCGTGCTTGTTGTGCGGCCCCAGCCATTCCGCGCCGCCGACAAAGAAATACTGCTTCACCATCGGTCCCTTGATGTTGTTGGGCGAGTTGGGCGCCGTACCGCTGGTGCCCACATACGCGCGGCCAGAGCCTTCGATACCCCAGTTCCGCGTGAGCCAAAAGGTGCCGTCCGCGTCCAGTCCGCCCAGGTTCGAGCCCTGCAGCAGCGACGGGCCGGCCTTCATGTGGTCGTAGGCCATCCCCAGCGACACATCGTAGCGGTTGTCGTAGCGCACTTTCGACAGCGGATCGACGGAAATGTAGACGCCATAATTCGAGTTCTGAGCGTCTGCTCCCTGCGGTGTGGGCGCCTGCGTCGGCTGGCTTTGGCTGCTCGAGCTCTGGGGCTGGGCCGGTGGATTTTGGGCGGGCGGATTCTGGGAACCCGCCGTCTGCGCCTGCATGCGGGTGCCCGCACACACGGCCAAAGCGAGAACAACGGCAAAAAGAGAAGAAAATCTAACTTGAAGAGGCATCATCAACCAGCTTACAAGACCGCCCCAATACCGGACAACGCGCCCGTTCAACCATTTTGAAGAGCATGGACTTTAGACGGTCCAAGGCCCCATTCCGTCCCGCGTCGCTCAGCCCCCAATCGCGCCCCTCGCCTGCCCCCTGCTCTGGCACGTTCCCTTCACTTACTTCACTCTTTCACCTCTTCACTCGTTCACTGTCCGCTAACGTCGCACCGCTCCATCTGCCGCGACCACACCAGATAATGCACTGTCTTCAGGATTTCGACCGCGGTCTGCTCCGCCGTCGCTCCCGATGCCACCGGTCCCAGCGCCGGGGCCGCATCGACCCGCCACTTCATCGGCAAGTGGCCCAGGATCAGCCCCGCGCGCGGCAAGTGGCTCGGGCTCGAAATCACCTCGGCCGATTTCCAGCCGTGGCTGCGCATGATCTTCAGCGCGTTGCAGGTATTCTCCATGGTGTCCCGCGCCGAAGGATCTTCCAGCACCGCCGATGCCGGAATGCCCTGCGCCTCCGCGGTCCGCGCCATCACCTGCGCCTCCACGAACCGGTTGGCTACCGCCCCGCCGGTAAACAGGATGCGCGGCGCCGCACCCCGCTCGTATTCGTGCACCGCTTCGGTGACGCGCGCCAGTTGCGTCGGGCTTGGATTTCCATCCCGGTCAGCCGGATCTCCCAGCACGATAAGCACATCAAAATTTCCCTGTGTGGTAGTGCCCTTGGGCGCGAGCGCCCGCTCCAAGGCCGCGCAGGCGAGTAGCCCCAAAATCACCGCTGCGCTCGCCAGGATTCCGCGCCCCAGCCAGCCCAGCCGCCGGCGTCTCGCGGGCGCGGCCCTCCGGTTCGCCTTCCGTGTACCTGATTGTTTCTGTGTTCTCGTGGAGCTCAAAGGGCCCGCCTCCAAACTCCACTTTACCGCTGACGCGAGGTACTAACTCCGCTAGATGCGCCGCTTTTACAGCTCCGCCGGCTTCCCCCACTCGGAGAACACGATCTCGTCGAGCGGTTTGCGTGTCCGCGCGGTGGTCTCGCGCTCGATCAGCGTGGCATCGCCCAGCGCCGCCGGCTCGCCCTGATAGCCCAGCGCAATCACCGTTCCCAACGCGTACTCCGCGGGAATCCCCAGCGCCTGGCGCGCGGCTTCGTGGTCGAACCCCGCCATCTGGTGCGTGGTCATGCCCAGTTCCGCCGCCTGCAGCGTCAAATAGGCGTTTGCCGCTCCCAGATCATACAGTGCATACGCATTCGGCCCGCCCTTGGCGTTCACGGCCAGCACCGTGCCCAGAATGAGCACCGGCGCCTTGGGTGCCCAAATCTTGTTCGCCCCGCCCAGCGTCCCGGCAATCTTCTGGTGCGTCTCCGAGCCTTTCAGCCCCACAAGAAAACGCCACGGTTGTCCGTTCCCACTCGAAGCCGCCCACCGAGCCGCTTCAAACACCTTTCGGAGTGCCTCCGGGCTCACTTCGCGCTCGGCAAACGACCGCGCGCTCCAGCGCTCGCGGATGGCCGGCAACACGCCCTCCACCGGGGGCGCTTTTTTCAGCTTGTGCACTTCACTGGCTGTCAGACTCATGGCCTCTTTGCTCCTCGGGAATCCCAACGGAAACCCATTTGCTTCTTCGCTTTTGATTCACGAATGCGTCGGGAAGATTCGCTCGTCCGCTAAATAGTTGTTTCGACAAGCATCTTTTGCAACGGCGCACAAACCTCCGCATTCGCTCGGATATCCACTGACCACTGACAACTGATCACTGTCTTACGGATACATCCGATTCAGCATCCGCGGGAAGGGAATCGTCTCGCGCACGTGGTCGAGCGCGCACACCCACGAAACCACGCGCTCAATGCCCATGCCAAAGCCGGAATGCGGCACGCTGCCGTAGCGCCGCAGGTCGAGGTACCACTCAAACGCCTGGCGCGGCAGCTTGTGCTCGTCAATGCGTGCGCTTAGCAGTTCGTAGCTCGACACGCGCTGCGACCCGCCGATGATTTCGCCGTAACCCTCCGGCGCCAGCACGTCCACGCAGAGCGCGTAACGCGGATCCTTGGGATCGGGCTCCATGTAAAACGCCTTCACGTCCGCCGGATAGCGGTGCACCATCACCGGGCGGTCGTACTGCGAACTCAGCCACGTCTCGTCGGGCGAGCCAAAGTCGTTGCCGTACTCGAAGGGCTGCTCCAGTTGCCCATTCTTGTGCGCCTGGTTCAGCAGTTCCACTGCTTCGTCGTAGCGCAGCCGCGGAAATGGCGCTTTCACGGATTCGAGCTTCGCTACGTCGCGACCGATCACCTGCAGCTCCGGGGCGCGATTCTTCACCACGCTCTGCACAATATGCGAGATGTAGTTCTCGGCGAGTTCCATCAGCCCGTCGAGATCCATGAAGGCAACCTCCGGCTCCACCATCCAGAACTCCGTCAGATGCCGCCGTGTCTTCGACTTTTCCGCGCGAAACGTGGGACCGAAGCTGTATACCTTGCCCAGTGCCAGCGCCGTCGCCTCCACATAAAGCTGGCCGCTTTGCGTCAGGTACGCAGGATCGCCGAAGTAGTCCACGGGGAACAGCGTGGATGTGCCTTCGCACGCGGCCGGCGTCAGAATCGGCGGATCGGTGCGAACGTACCCGTGCTGATCGAAGTACTCGGCTGCCGCACGCATGATCTCCGCGCGAATGCGCAGAATGGCCGACTGGCGCGGCGAGCGCATCCACAGGTGCCTCCGCTCCTGCAGAAACTCCACGCCGTGGTCCTTGAGCGTGATGGGGTACGGGTCGGACTCCGGAACCCGCTGCACCACCTGCACATGTTCTACGTCCAGCTCGAATCCTCCCGGCGCGCGTTGGTCCGCACGTACCTTCCCCGTCACAATCACGCTCGATTCCTGGGTCAGGTGCTTCAGCGTCTCAAACACCTCCGGCGACACGCTTTTCACGTGCGCCACTCCCTGGATCGATCCGGTCCCGTCGCGAAAGATGGGAAACACCAGCTTCCCGCTCTCGCGCAGGTTGTAGAGCCACCCCTGGAGAGTCACGGATTGCCCCTCATGCCGGCCGATCTCGGCAATGGTGGCAACGGGTGCGGGCTGGACAGTTTCAGCAGAGGCGGGAACGGTTTCTTCAGGCATTGTTCTTCCTTCACATCCCAAAACTCGTCCGAAATCGCAAGAAGTGTCAGGGCACAACTTTAGTCGTGCCGAATCAGCTGCTCTTTCAAACGGGGCTTTAGCCCCTGAGGGATTCTTGCCACTCTTCCGGACGTTTCAGAATAACGCGCATCCCCCGTTGCGCGATGTGCTCTCCGGCCCCAGCCGGTGATTTCGTGTCACGGGAATCTTTTTTGATCTGGACGACAAATGCCTCCAGAAGGCATCCTATTGATCAGGAAGCGGCGACAAGGGAGCGACGATGAGCGACCAGCTCGAAGTGGGCGGAGAAGAGATGCACAAAACTCAGGCGGATCCCGATGCCGCCGAGCGGTTCATCACGGAGAAGCGGCTGGGCGAGCGCATCCGCCGCCTGCGCCTCAAGAAATCCATGGGCCTGGTGGAACTGGGCAGGCACACCGGCCTTTCCGCCAGTTTCCTTTCGCAGCTTGAAACCGGCCGCGTGGTGCCCACACTGCGCAACCTGGCGCGCATCGCCATGGTCTTCTCCAAGGACCTTTCGTATTTTTTCGAATCCGAGCCCGCCGCCATCTTTCGCGTGCATCGCAAAAAAGACCGCGTGCGCATGCCGCAAACCGGCGTGGAGCCGCCCACCTACACCTTTGAGAGCTTGGGCTACATGGTGCCCGACCGGCATATGGACCCCTACTTCGCGGAGTTCGTTCCCCTACCCGCGCAGGTTGAGCCCAAGTCGCACCTGCACGCCGGGTTCGAGTTTCTCTATGTGCTGGCCGGCGAGCTCATCGTGCGCCACGGCGACCAGGAAGCGACGCTCGGCGCAGGCGACGCCGTCTACTTCGATTCGGGCACGCCCCACTCCTACCGTTGCGCAGGCGCGAAGCCGGCTGAAGCGCTGATTGTCACCATCCACATGCAGTCCGCCGCCCAGTCGCAGCCCTTGCGCCCACCCGCCAGCACAGCCACGCGCCCTGTTCCAGCGGTTGCGGCGCTGCGACCGAGTCTCGCTGACGGAAAGCCGGGCGGAGCGACGTAGAAATTCCGCTTCATCCGCGCCCGAGGCGAGCCTGAGTGTTACCCAAGTTGTAATTGCAGAGTTGCCGGTGACACTTCCAAGATCACATTCTTGGACGCACCCCAAAGCTGACTTACGTCACGAGGCGTAAAATTACGCGAAACAACCGAGGCGACATGAGTCCGTGCAATAAGCAACAGCAATTGCCGCGACCGGTAATGCCCTTTCGCGGCCTAATCTTCATCCTTGTATCCTGCGCGCTGGTAAGCGGGCTGATTGCCTGCTCCGGCCAAAACTCCGGGTCTGGCCCGTTCCCGTTATGGATCTTCAACGATCACCCCTTCCAGATGAATTGTGCCGATCGCCCGAGCCCTCCTCCGCCAGGCGTCCACGCGTGGGTCACTGTTTCCCCGCAGGCCCCCTTTGCGCGCACCCGCCTTGAAACGCTCGACCTTCCCCGCTATCAAGTTCCGGCGCTGACAATCGCCGCCGAGCAAATGAACGATATCCACATCCAGGGCGCCGATCAGGATCACTGGACTCTTCGCTTCTGCGCCATGGGCCAAGGCAACACCGTCGAAGAAGCCAACGGCTTTATGCAAAAAATCTCGATGGTGCGCACCGGTAGCCTGCTCACCTTGAACGACACCGATTCCCGTGGCCTCACCGGAGGACAAGGCCACCTGTTCGTTACCGCGCCCGCCGAAGCTCCCGTCACCGTGCATAGCGATGGTTGGGTAGAGGTCCATGACCTGGCCGGGCCGGTGCGCATTTCGGCGCTGGGCCGAGCCACGATTCTCAACACATCCGGCCTGGTGGATGCATCGGCGATGATTGTCGATTTCGGAGGCTCACAGGGCTCGGTCACCCTCAATGCATCCTGGGATATCGAGATCAAGCTCACAGCGACAGAATTCCGGGGCAAACTGCGCGCCAATGCACAACGCCAGGTGCGCGCGGTCTTTCCGCCAGGGTTTCAAACACCTATGGTCGTCATCGTGAACCGGCCGAAGGATTTTGTCTGCCGTGCCGACTTTTGCTCGAAGATCAAGAAGGATCGCGAATACTCCCTTTATCGGTTCAGCTACGGCGACATTGCAAACGCATCCGATCGTATCGACGTGCGATCTGAGAACGCGCAGGTCACCTTCGACACGACGCAATGACGTGACAGCGGCAACCGATCATATTCAGCCGATTCCTTCCTACTTCTTGGCGCGATTCAACTCGCCGTAGGTGGGATAGGGCGCAGCCTCGGTGCTGGTCGGCATGGCTGCCAAAGTCTTCAAATCGTCCTGCACCTTCTTCCACTCATCGGGATGCTGCTTGGTCACGATGGGCGAATTGGGATCGGCATAATACGCTTCCACGTCGCTCTTGATGCCCGGTGGAATCGGCTTCGTGGGATCGAGCGTCAGCCGGCGCAGCAGCTCGGCGTACGTCGTGTCGGTGAGCGGATAGCCGCCCGGCTTTACCACCGCGCCCGTATCCAGGTCACGATTCGGCAGGGGATGTTCTGGATCGAGCGGGCCCAGCGTTTCCGTCGAGGTGGTCGCGGTCAGCGTCCGCTTCCGGCGCGCCTCAACCGGCGTAAAAAACGCCAGCCGATTGTGCAGCACCGTCGTGGCCGAGACCACGCTGTGCATGTAATCGGCCTCCGCGGCTGCAGTCGGGCCTTTCACCGCGACCATCGACAACGGCCCGATCTTGGGCAGCACCCACAGCACCCCGGCCAGAATATGCGTTCTTACTTCAGTCTTCCTGGTGCGGTACGCGGCCCAATCATAGAGTTTGGCCGCGGCGGCGGACTCATCCTCAATCTCGATGGCGTCGGGCGTTTGCAGCTCCACGGGCTCCTGGCTGCGGTGCAGAATCGTCACCGCATATGCCACGCGGGGAATGAACGTGCGCGTCGCAAACCGGTAGGCAGCCACGTTGAAGCGCCGCCCACGGTGAGCGTTGAAATCTTCAGTCAGCCCGTACGTCTCATAAAACGCCAGTGCCAGTTGATGCACCGGAACCTGGATCCCGATGTGCCGCAAATAGCCCAGCGGCGCCAGGCGGTGATGCGCAATTTGATCAATATCGAATGCGAACTCGGTGCGCACATGCTCGTGTCGGCCCTCGGCGTAATTCACAATCCTCCCGAAGCGTCTTTCCAGTTTCGGAAATTCGATCGGAACAGCGCGGTTGGTTGCCTGCGAGTGGCCGTACGTGTCCCCGATGTAATGCGAGAGCGCGCCCACGGCGAAGGCCAGTTCGTTGGCGTTGTGCGCGTTGCGAAACAGCGCGATCACGAAGTCGCCCGAGCGCACGTAGTGGGTGAGATTCGAAAAGAACCCGTCGCCAAACGGGTAGTAGCCGATGTCCTGGATCACGCATCCGCCGTACGCGTAAGCGCGCGCCTGGTCCAGTTCCGCCGGTGTCAGGTTGGGGTAGTGGCTCTTGAGCAAAGGCACGATCGAGTCCTCCCACGTGAGGTCGATCAGTTGCTCATGCGTCAGCAGCGAATAGGCGCCGGCCTGTCGCGACCAACTGCCCATCAAAAGCAGGATGGCCACGGCAACGGCGCGAAGACAGCTTGAGCGTATCGTCATAGAACCAAACGAAATACCGGCCTAAGATGAAATGAAAGGAAAAGGGCCGATTTCGCCTCTATTCTATGCGAGTTTTGGCCGCCTCTGCTGTTCTCTTGTGCTCACAGTCCCTAAGTCTCGTCGTCCTGCGGTCCCGGTCTTATCCCAGCATCCGGTCCAGCGCCACCTTCGCCCAGTGCTTCACGTTGGGCTTTACCGCGACCTGGTTCACCACGTGACCTTCGACAAGATTCTCGAGCGCCCACGCCAGGTGCTGCGGGGTGATGCGATACATCGTGGTGCACAGGCAACCGGTGTCGTCGAGCGTAATGATCTTCTTGCCTTGCGGCGCGAAGCGCTTGGCCAGACGGTTGACCAGGTGAATCTCCGTCCCGATGGCAAACATCGATCCCGGCGGCGCCTGTTCCACGCGCGCAATCAACTGCTCGGTCGAGCCCAGTGCGTCCGCCTTCTGGCATACCTCGTAGCGGCACTCCGGATGCACGATCACTTGAATCCCCGGATACTTCGCCCGCACCTGGTCAATATGTGACGGAAGAAAGCGCTGATGCACGGCGCAGTGGCCCTTCCAGAGCACGATGCGGCTCGCGGCGAGCTTCTCCCTGGTTTGGCCGCCCCAGAACGCTCCAACCTGCACCGCCCACTGATCCCATACCACCATCTCGTCGAGCGGAATCCCCATCGCATGCCCTGTATTGCGCCCCAAATGCTGGTCCGGTAGAAACAGAATTCGCTTGCCGCGCGCAAATCCCCACTCCAGAGCCTTGCGCGCGCTCGACGACGTGCACACCAGGCCGCCGTGCTCGCCGCAAAATGCTTTGATCGCCGCCGTGGAGTTGATGTACGTCACCGGGATCGTCTCATCCGCGAGCCCCGCGCGCTCCAACGCGTCCCAGCAGTCTTCCACCTGAGAGATCTCGGCCATATCGGCCATCGAGCAGCCCGCGTTCAGATCGGGCAGAATCACCTGCTGGCCGCTTTGCGCCAGAATGTCGGCGCTCTCCGCCATAAAGTGCACGCCGCAGAACACGATGTACTTCGCATCGCTCGCCGCAGCCGTCTTCGAAAGCTTGTAGCTGTCGCCGGTCAAGTCGGCAAAGCGCACCACCTCGTCGCGCTGGTAATGATGGCCCAGGATCACCGTGGTCGCGCCCAATTTCGCGCGCGCCGCGGCAATCCGCTCGTCCATGGTGTGGTCGGGCAGCGCCAGATAGTGTTCCAGGGAACAGGTCGCGTTTGCCTCCGCAGAGGCAGCGGTTGCTTCGTCAAGAACCAGGGTCACAATACTCCGCCTTCAGTCCATAACGGACGGGGATGTTGAAAGCTTTCCAGCTGGCTGCAGTGAGTGCGTTTCTTCCTGATCCGGGTCCCTCGTCCAAAACCAGAAGAATCCGAAACTGGAGAAAACCACTCACGGGGTTGTTGCAGCCCGTACTTAGTCAGATGCTGCGGAATCTCGCCGGTTGCAGAGGCGCTTCCGGCCCGCGCCGTCCCATCTGGCTTTATTGTAACGCTGCCTTAATCCATCGTCGCAGTGCAAACCGTTTGTGAGTGTCACTTGCGGCCATTTATCATGGTCCTTCATGGGAACTCCGCCGCCAATTATGATGGCCAACTTCGGGATGGCCGATACGTTGATCTGGATGGTGCTGGCGCTGGTGGTTTTCGGCCCCCGCCGTCTGCCCCAGATCGGCCGCCAGATTGGCAAGCTGATGTACGAGTTCCGCAAAGCCTCCAACGACTTCAAATTCCAGATGGAAGAGGAGTTACGCCAAGCCGAGGAGGCCGATCGCCGCAAAAAGGAAGAGGAGGAAAGGCAGAGAGCGTTGGCAGCAGCCCCTCCAGCTCCGCAACTCGAAGCGCCCGCCGCATCCGCTGTGGATTCCACGGCCCCGACGCCGGAAACCCCCGCCGAAAGCCCTTATCCCGGCGAAACCACCTATCCCGATCTGGCCGCCGATGCCACGCGGCCTGAAGACGCGCAGCCTGAAGACTTGACCGCATCCGCCGTCGAGGCCGCGCGCCTGCGCATCCAGCCGCCCTCCACGGGTGAAGTCGTCACCGCCAATCCGCCGGGCCAGCCAGCGCAGCAAGCCGAGTTGTTCGAACCACCCGCCGAACCGGTCGCCGAATCGACCACCGCCCCCGCGCCGGAAGACGCCGCGACCACCCCGGCAAGCGATAACCCCGAAGCCGAAAGATCGGAGCCGGCCGCCCACCATGGTTGATCCGCAAGAAGCCATCGAGAAAGCCCGCAAGGCCGTCACCGAGCGCGCCGACCTGCCGGGCATGAGCCTCATGGAGCATCTCGATGAGCTCCGCAAGCGCATCGTGCGTTCGGCGGTTTTTTTGATTCTGGGCTTTGCTGCTGCCTGGTGCTTTCGCGACAGGCTCGTCGATTTCATACAAGCGCCGCTGAAGCACGATGGCAAATCGCTCAATATGATCCACCCCATGGATGGAATGAACTTGTACATCCATGTAGCCCTGGTGGGCGGAGCAATTCTGGCATCCCCGTTCATTCTTTACCAGTTGTGGCTCTTCATCGCACCGGGGCTTTACCAGAAAGAAAAGCGCTTCGTCGTTCCCTTCATGGCCGCCACGGTGGGACTGTTTTTAACCGGTGCCTACTTCGGCTACTTCTGGGTGCTGCCCAGCGCGGTGCATATTATGCTCGATGACTTTGGCAGGAAGTTCACAGCCGTCATCAGCATCGACGAATACACGGGCTTCTTTCTGTCGATCATCCTCGGTTTGGGGATCAGCTTTGAGCTGCCCATCCTCATCTTCTTCCTCGCACTCTTCGGCATTGTCAGCCCGCGCTTCCTCTGGAAGAACTTCCGCTACGCGATTCTCGCGATCTTTCTTGTAGCGGGTGTCATTTGCCCCATGCCGGACCCCGTGAGCATGTGCATCTACGCAACGCCATTGCTGGCCCTCTATCTCGTCGGCATTGCCGTTGCCTGGTGGGTGCACCCCTCACGCAGGAAGAAAAAGGAGGCCGCGGGATGATGTTCTCTTGGTTTTGGACAAGAGTTGCGGCAATCCTGGTCCTCATGGTCCCTCTCGCTGCATCGGCTCAACATTTCGACGGCGCCAAGGCCTACGAATACGCGCGCGAGTTTGCCGCCATTGGTCCACGCTGGCCCACCGGTCCCGGCCACGTCAAAGCCGAGGAGTTCCTGCGCGCGCATTTTCTCCGCGCGCACGATCAGCTTGAAGAAGACACCTTCACTGCAGACACGCCCATCGGTCCCGTGCCCATGTGCAACTTCGTCGTGCGTTTTCCCGGCACCAAGCCGGGCGCCATCGTGCTCGGCACGCACTACGAAACCAACTACCCGCTGCGTACCATCAACTTCGTCGGCGCCAACGATGGCGCTTCCACTACCGGCCTGTTGATGACCATCGCCGACCAGCTCCGCGCCCAGTCCGCCCATAGCGGAAAGCTCGACGGCTACTCCGTCTGGCTCGTCTTCTTCGACGGCGAAGAGGCCATCCAGCAGTGGTCGCGCTCCGACTCCACCTACGGCAGCCGCCATCTTGCCGCCAAGTGGGGCCGCGATGGCACTCTTAGCCACATCAAAGCCTTTATGCTTGCCGACATGATCGGCGACAAGGATCTCGACATCCAGCGCGAAACCCATTCCACCGCGTGGCTCGTCGATCTGGTCGCGCAGGCGGCGAAGAAGTTCGGTGACCAGCGCTACTTTTTCCAGCAGCAGATGGACGTCGAGGACGATCACCTCGCCTTTGTCGAGCGCGGCGTGCCGTCGATTGACATTATTGATCTCGACTACGGGCCCAACAACAGCTACCACCACACCGCCCAGGACACGATGGATAAGATCAGCGCGCACAGTTTAACCATCGACGGCGATGTGCTCATGGAAACCATACGGCTGATCGATCAAAGATGAGGCTTAGCCTATGAAACCTCTCGCGTATTTGCTATGTGCGACCTTGACATTTTTACAGGCGCCTCCCGCAATTGCGTACTGTAACGTTCCCCAGCCCAGGCTCACCTGTGCGGAATACTTCGCAAGCCAGTTGGTCGTTGAGGCTAAACTCGTCCAAATCAGGGCCCTTCCCGACAGGGAAGATTCTCAGGCTGTATTGGCCCACGTTTACACGCTGGACGTGAATAGGGTCATTCGCGGCAAGATTGCGGGAAGTGTCCAAGTCTATGAGGGGAATGACAGCGGTCGCGCAACATTCGATTGGGTACGTGGCAGAGAATACCTACTGTTTCTCTCCCACGGTACGCATCAGAATTCGTGGAGGCTTGACGGTTGCGGTAACTCGGGGCCCCTCGACGCGGCTAAAGCCGCACTATCCGAAATTGAAACGATCAAGGCAGAGCATGATGGTGGCGTGATTTATGGAACGGTGAGCCAACGGCTGTTATCAGTACCCCTCTCCGGAGCGCATGTCGATGTGCAAGGGAAAAATGGCAACTACGCGGCCACGACCAACGAAAAGGGCGAGTTCCAAATAAGTGTTCCAGCCGGCCGATATAGCGTCCGCGTGGTCGAGCGTGGAGTTTCCTTTGACAAGTTCGATATCAGCTACGAAGACCCCCGAGCGGTCCAGATAGAACCTGGGGGGTGCGCGCAGGTCCAATTTGCTGAGGTCGGAGGATCTCAATAGATCGGCCCCGCGGCCAACCGCGGGAAGACCAAATGCTAGGTCATACAAGGAGCAAGCAAGTGTCCCAGGCAGAAATCGGCATCATCGGCGGCAGCGGGCTTTACTCCATGCCCGGATTTACCAATGTTCACGAGGAGCGCATCGAAACGCCCTTCGGAGCCCCCTCCGACGTTTTCGTTCTCGGCGAACTCAAGGGACGCAAGGTCGCCTTTCTGGCGCGTCACGGCCGCGGCCATCGCATTCTTCCCTCCGAGCTCAACTTCCGCGCCAACATCTACGCGATGAAGAAGCTCGGCGTGGAGCGCATTCTCTCCGTCTCCGCCGTGGGCTCGCTCAAGGAAGAGCACAAGCCCACCGACTTCGTAATGCCCGACCAGTTCATCGACCGCACCTTCCACCGCATTTCCACATTTTTCGGCGAAGGCATCGTGGGTCACGTAGCCTTCGGCGATCCTGTGTGCGCGACCGTCGCAAAATCTGCGACCGAAGCCTGCGCCACCGTCGGCGTCGTCGGCAAACTCGGCGGCACCTACGTCTGCATGGAGGGCCCGCAGTTCTCCACCAAGGCCGAGTCGCACCTCTACCGCAGTTGGGGAGCCGACGTCATCGGCATGACCAACCTGCAGGAGGCCAAGCTCGCCCGCGAAGCCGAGATCTGCTACGCCACCGTCGCCATGGTCACCGATTACGACTGCTGGAGAGAAGGCCACGACGCCGTGACGATTGAAGAAATTGTCGCCGTGCTGCACAAGAACGCCGATAACGCCGCGAAGGTTGTGAAAGCCGCCGTCGCCGCCATGCCCCGCGAACGTACCTGCGCCTGCGCCACGGCGGCAAAATTTGCCGTGCTCACCCAGCCCGACGCAATTCCCGCCGCAGCGAAAGAGAAGCTGAAACTGCTTTTCGGCAAATATCATGGATGGTAGAGCGCGATCTAAGTGGCGAGCTCGCTGACTTGCGGTTTCACCACAACTTTCATCCAGAACGAGGAAAAGAATGTCCATTACCGTCGTCGGCAGCGTCGCTTACGATTCGATTGAAACCCCCGCCGGCCGCCGCGAGCGCTGCCTCGGCGGTGCTGCCACCCACTTTTCGCTCGCGGCCAGCTTCTTCACCGATGTGCGCGTCATCGCCGTAGTCGGCGAGGACTTCGGCCCCAAACAGGAAGCCGTATTCAAAGCCCGCAACATCGATACCCGCGGCATCGAACACACCGCCGGCAAGAGCTTCTTCTGGGAGGGTTCGTATCTCGAAAATCTGAACGAAGCCAAGACGCATAACACCGAGCTCAACGTCTTTGCGTCGTTCGAGCCCAAAATCCCAGACGCCTATCGCGACTCAGATTTCCTTTTCCTCGCCAACATCGATCCTGTGTTGCAGCGCCGCGTGCGCGATGCCATGCCCGCCGTCAAGCTCGTCGCCGGCGACACCATGAACTACTGGATCAAGGACCATCGTCCGGCGCTGCTTGAAGTGCTCAAGGGGCTCGATATTCTGCTCATCAACGACGCGGAAGCCCGCATGTTGGCCGGCAACAACAACCTGGTGCAGGCCGCGCGCGCCGTCATCGCTCTCGGCCCTCGCGCGCTGGTGGTCAAGCACGGCGAGTACGGCGCGACTTTATTCTACGAATCCACTCCAAAAGGCAAGAAAGCGGAGCTGCGCACATTCAAAGCTCCCGCTCTCCCGCTGCAAGAGGTCATCGATCCTACTGGCGCGGGCGACAGCTTTGCCGGCGGGTTCTTTGGTTATCTTGCTTCTCAGGAAACTCTCACGCCCGCTTCCTGGCGGCACGCCATGTTTTACGGCGGCGTGATGGGCTCCTATGCCTGCGAGCGTTTCGGCACGGAGCGCTTGCAACAGCTCACGCGCTCCGAAATCGACGCGCGCTTCGACGTCTTCCGTGAGATCACGCACCTTGACTGATCGCGCCATCTCCAGTGTCGAAGGCTGGCTTGTCCTGGCCTTCTCCATGGCAGCCTCGTTCGCCGCCATCATCTGGAGCTGGAATCACAGTGCGATGCTGAATTACGGCGACGCGGTCGCCCATCTTCACATTGCGCGCCGCGTCTTCGACTCACGCACCGCCCGCTTTTCCGAACTTGGCTCCGTGTGGCTGCCACTGCCACACCTTCTCCTTATTCCCTTCGTGCAGAACTACGCCTGGTGGGCCAACGGACTTGCCGGCGTCATTCCTTCGGCATCGGCCTACTTCGCCTCCTGCGCCGGCATCTATCGCCTGGCGCGGCACTGGCTCAATCCTGCGCCCTCCACGCTCACGCTCGTGTTCTTCGCCCTCAATCCCAACTTGCTTTACCTGCAAACTACGGCCATGACCGAGCCGCTCTTCCTCTGCGAAGTGATCTGGATTGTGGTTTGGATGGTCGAGTGGCGTGCGGCTCTGAACGACGAGATTGAAGCGGCCAGCTACCAGCTGCCCCCGCACCCTTTCGAACCTCGCTCTGCTCCGGGTTCCAAGGCACTTCGCGTATGGCGGCCTTTGCGCATCTTTGAGGCGGGTGGGCGACGTCGCGGCGCCTGGCTCCGGAATCCTGAGCTGCGCAGCAGGCCATGGCAGAATATCTTCTCCACGCCTTCAAGCCGCCTTCAGGTCTGCATCGCCGCGGCGCTCATTGCCGCTATCTTCACCCGCTACGACGGCTGGATTATCGCCTTCATCGCGTGGACCGGCATCGGCCTCGCTCTGTTCAAACGCGGCCGCTTGCGCTACTCGCCCTATTTCTGGCTGGCCAGTATCGCTGTTGTCGCCGCGCCTCTGCTTTGGTTTGCCTACAACTCCGCCAGCTTCGGTGACTTGCTCTACTTCGCGCGCGGTCCTTATTCCGCCAAAGCGATTGAAATGCGCACGGCAACATCCGGCTCCGGGCCGCCGCATCCCGGTTGGCACAATCCCTGGGTGGCACTGCTCTTTTATCTCAAAGTCTCGGAGCTTGACTCCGTTCTCGCGCCCACTCCCGGATCGATATGGGCAAACTTCTATGGCAATGCCGTTCTCGCGCTCGCCGCGCTCGGCTCCCTCGCTGCATGGTTCGCGGAAAAATCCGCGGCGCATCGCCGCACTCTAGCCTGGACTCTGCTCCTCTGGTTGCCGGTTCCCTTTTACACCTGGTCGGTCGCGTACGGCTCGGTCCCCATCTTCTTTCCCGCATGGTGGCCCTTCACCTTCTACAACACGCGCTACGGACTCGAGCTGCTCCCCGCTCTCGCTCTCGGCCTCGGCTTCGCGGCAAAGTTTGCTATCGGCGCTCTCGCTCGTTGGCAGGGCAACCGCATCGCGCAGCTCCTGCCCGACTTCGCCTTCGCGCTTCTCTTTGTTCTCGCAGGAGTCAATGTCGCTGGCCTGCTGCGCCAGGAACCGATCGTATACGCGGAAAGCATTACCAATCTCGCGGCGCGCCTGCCGTACGATCAGGCCATTCCCCCGCTCCTTCAGGACCTGCTCAAATCCTTTCCCCACGGCACCGTGTTGATGAAAACTTCAACTTATCCTGAAATCGTCGCCTTCACCGGCATTCCCCTGCGCCAAACCATCAACGAGAGTGATCTTGCCCTATGGCGCGCGGCCCTGGAAGCGCCCGCCAGTCATGCCGTCATCGTGGTCGCCTTCGATGGTGACGAGGTCGATCGCGCCGTCAAGGCCCATCCCGAGGGACTCACCGCTGCCGGCCGCTTCAGCGCCAGGAACCAGCCGTCGGTCACGGTCTATATCACCACCGCGGCATACCGCCGCACGACCCGTCCGGCTTTCAGCATTCCGAATCCGGCTGTCGAAGCTCCAGACCTGGATAAGGACTCTCCAATTCCCGATCCGAGCAATCGCACCCGATGATCTGAGCGCCGATTCCAATATCAAATGTCTCAACACTTGCTCTCTGACACCTGACATCTGAAACCTGGCACCTATATCATTCAGCTTGGGAGGAAGCGTGATTCCCTTTACCAAGGCCCACGCCTGCGGCAACGATTTTCTGATCGTCACTGAGGATGCCGCGGGAGATCTCGATCGCGCCGAGCTCACGCGCCGCCTTTGCCAGCGCAACTCCGGCATCGGCGCCGACGGCATTGAATTCTTCACATGGACGGGCCCCAACTCCGGCAGCATCAAGCTGCACAACGCCGACGGCTCGATTGCGGAGTTAAGCGGCAACGGCACGCGCTGCGTGGCCGCGTGGATGGCCGAAGCTCTCGGCACGCAAACCGGCGAAAAACTTGAGATCCTCACTGACGCCGGTCCGCGCATCTGCCGCATCGATAGTGTGCACACCGGCGACGCCTTTACCGTCGACGTCACCGCGGGCATGGGCGTGCCGCGCTTTCTGCCCCACACGCTTAAGCTCTCGAGTGGCGCTGAAATTATCGGCGTCGAAGTCGTTACCGGCAATCCTCACTTCGTCATCCTGGTCAACAATGCGGCCTTCAGCGTCGCCGGCAAGTCCTGGCAATCCATCGGCGCAGAAATCTGCGCCCACCGCGATTTTCCGCATCAGACCAACGTGGAATTTGTGCGCATTGTGAGCGAGAACGAGATCGAAATTCGCATCTTCGAGCGCGGCGTGGGACCTACTACCTCCTCCGGCACCGGCAGCTCCGCCTCCGCCACGGCCGCGCTGGCTCTGCGCCGTTGCGTTTCGCCGCTCACCGTGGTCGCTCCCGGCGGCGCGCAAACCACCGCGTGGGGCGGGCCTGGCCAGGAATTGTTTCTCACGGGGCCGGCCACGCTCATTGCCCGCGGAGAGGCATGGTGACATGGCGCAACTGATCAAACCGCCGGCCGTCGCGCCGGGCGCTACCATCGCCATCGTCGCCCCCGCGTCATCTGCGCAACGTGATCGCATCGAGCGCGGCCTCCCCGGTCTTGAAGCTCTCGGTTACACGCCCAAGCCGGGCGCCAACGCGCTCCATCGCGGGCCACTCTATTTCGCCGGAACTCGCGCCGAGCGCCTCGCCGATTTCCACGCCGCATTTTCCGACTCGGATTGCAGCGCCGTCATGGCCCTCCGCGGCGGCTTCGGTTCAAATTACCTTCTCGACGGCCTCGACCTCGCAACCATCGCCGCTCATCCCAAGCCATTTTTTGCGTACAGCGATCTCACGGGCATTCAGCTCCGCCTTCTCGACCAGATCGGCCTTCCCGCCTTCCACGGCCCCATGCTCGCCGCCGATTTTTATCTTCCAGACGGGATACATCTGGACAGTTTTCGTGCGGCATTGGGAGGCGATCCCTACACGGTTGGCCCTGCCGAAAGTCTTCGCATCCTCAAGCCCGCCGCGCAAAAAAGCGTGCAGGGCACGCTCTATGGCGGCTGCCTCAGTATTCTCGTCTCGCTGCTCGGCACGCCCTGGGAGCCCGCGACCGAAAACAAGCTGCTCTTTTTGGAGGATGTTGGCGTCAAGCCCTACCAAGTCGACCGCATGTTGTGGCAGTTGCGCGCCGCGGGGAAGCTCTCGGGCGTTTGCGGCATCATCTTCGGTGAAATGGTCAACTGCGTCTCGGCAGGCGCTGCACCCGATCTTCTCGATCGCGCAATTCTCAGCGCTCTCGATGGCCTCGACATTCCCATCGCCATCGGCTTGCGCTCCGGTCACGTTTCGCGCAGCAACGTCACGCTCACCTTCGGCGTCGCCGCCGAGCTTGCTCTCGCCGACGAGCCCACGCTCAAGATTCTCGAGCCGGCGGTGACTCGGTGACTTCGTCTCGGCGTCACATTCATCTCATCGGCATCTGCGGCACCGCCATGGCGTCGCTGGCCGGCCTGCTTCAAGTTGAAGGCCATCGCATCACCGGCTCCGACAAGGCCGCCTATCCGCCCATGAGCGATCTGCTCCGCTCGCTCGGCATTCCGATCCTCGAGCCTTACGCCGAATCGAACCTCTCGCCCGCGCCCGATCTCGTCGTCATCGGCAACGCGCTCTCGCGCGGCAACCCTGAAATCGAGCGCGTCCTCGACGAGCGCATTCCCTTCACTTCCATGGCCGCGCTGCTGCACGAAGAGTTTCTCGCCGAGCGCTCGCCTCTCGTCGTCGCCGGAACCCACGGCAAAACCACCACGACGAGCATGCTCGCGTGGATCTATCAGACCGCGGCAGGCGAAAATCCCGCGGGCAAAAATCCGGAGCTTGAGCCCTCCTTCCTCATCGGAGGCGTCGCGGAGAACTTCGACTCGAGCTTCCAGCTTCGCCCCACGCAGCCCTTCATCGTGGAAGGCGACGAGTACGACACCGCCTTCTTCGACAAAGGCCCCAAATTCCTCCACTACTTTCCTGACGCGCTCATCCTCACACACGTCGAATTCGACCATGCCGACATCTACGCCGATCTCGAAGCCGTGAAGACCGCCTTCAAGCGCCTCGTCAATCTGGTTCCGCGCCGCGGCCTCATCGTTGCTTACGACGGCAGCGAGAACGTGACCGAGTGCGTGAGCCGCGCCTTCTGCCGCGTGGAGCGCTACGGATTCTCGGACTCCGCTCTCTGGCGCATTCGCAATCTGCGCCACGCAGGCGGGCAAACGATGTGGGAGGTCGATCGCGACGGTACGGCGTGGGCCCAGTTCACCATGAACCTTGCTGGCGAGCACAACGTCCTGAACGCCACGGCCGCCGCAGCCCTCGCTGCCGATCAGGGCATTCAAAAAGAAGCCATCATCGCGGCACTCGCCACCTTCAAAAGCGTCAAGCGCCGCCTTGAAGTGCGCGACCAGATCGATGGCATCACGCTCATTGAGGATTTCGCCCACCACCCCACTGCCATTCGCGAAACCCTCCGGGCGCTGCGTGCCGTTTATCCGCAGGCGCGTCTCTGGGCCGTGCTCGAACCCCGCTCCAACACGCTGCGCCGCAAGGTTCTCGCGCCCGAACTCATCGCGAGTCTCGGTCTCGCCGACCGCGTCGTGCTCGCCGGGGTCTACCAGCAGGAGCGCATTCCCGAAGCCGAGCGGCTCGATCCCGAAGAGATCGTCCGCGCGCTCAACGCCGCGGGAACGCCCGCCGAACTTCATCCCAACGCCGATTCCATCGTCGCCGCGCTCGCGCCGCAACTCGCCTCCGGCGACGCCGTCGCCATCCTTTCCAATGGCGGCTTCGACGGCATCTACCTCAAACTTCCCGCGCGTCTGCGCGAGCTGCATCCCGGCGCCGCCGGCGCATAATGAGTCAAAGACACGAATTAGGGCACGCATGATCCGGTCTCTTCTTTTTCTCGCCAACATGGTCTTCTGGGGCATTCCCTCGGCCCTCCTCTTCATTCCCTGGTGCTGGATTACGGGTAACGTGCTGCCGCTCTACAAGGCCACGCGCTTCATGCTCTCTTCCAGTTGCCGCGTCGCTGGCGTGCGCTTGCAACCCGAAGGCCTCGACCGTATTCCCCGCGACCGCGCCTGCATCTTCATGTCGAACCACGTCTCCAATCTCGACCCGCCTGTGCTCATCTCGCTCATTCCCGGGCGGACTTCGGCGTTCATGAAGCGGTCACTTATGAATTTGCCGATCCTCGGCACCGGCTTCCGCCAGGGCGAATTCATTGCCGTCAACCGCAGCGGCAGCCGCGCCGACGCGCAGCGCAGCGTCACTGAAGCGCAGCGCGTGCTCGCCAAGGGCACGCACATCACTACGTTTGTCGAAGGCACACGTTCGCCCGACGGCCGCATGCTGCCCTTCAAGAAGGGACCGTTTTTTCTCGCCAAGACCTCCGGCGCGCCCTGCATTCCGGTTTCGATTTATGGCACCGAGTCCATGCTGCGCAAAGGCAGTTTCCGCATCCATCCCGGCCCCGCGCACGTCATCTTTCACCCGCCCATCGAACCCAACGCCTTCGCCACGCGCGAAGAGCTCACGCAAGCCGTCCGCGCCGCCATCGCCTCCGGCCTGCCGGAGTGGATGCGCAACTGATCGCTCGAGTGCGATACTCACACCTGCAGTCAGTTGCGAAAGCCCCATGATCGTTTCTCTCCTCGTCTTCGTCACCATCGCCGTACTCGCCGTTCCTGCGGCGCTGGTTCTCATTCCCTTCACGCTTCTCAGCGGCAACGTTGTGCCGCTCTACGTCACAGGCCGCTGGATCGCGCGCACCGCCATGCGGATCGCCGGCATTCGCATTCAAGTCCAGGGTCAGGAACAAATTCCCGCCGGCCGCGCCTGCATCTTCCTGGCCAACCACGTCTCTAACCTGGATGCGCCCGCGCTCATCTGCAATCTTCCCGGCCGCACCTCGGTCTTCCTCAAGCGCCCGCTCATGAAGCTGCCCATCCTCGGCTACGCATTCAAGCTCGCCAACTTCATTCCGGTCGACCGCACCGGCAGCACCGAAAGCGCGCAGGAAGCCGTTGCCGACGCGGAGCGCGTCCTGGCCGGCGGTCTGCACATCACAACATTTGTTGAGGGCATGCGCTCGCTCGACGGCCGCATGTTGCCGTTCAAGAAGGGCGCGTTTTATCTCGCCAAGGACTCCGGCGCGCCCTGCGTTCCCGTTTCTATCTACGGAACCGAACAGATCATTCCATGGGGAAGCAAGCGCATCCATCCCGGCGTCGCGCACGTCATCTTCCACCCGCCGCTAGATCCCGCCGATTACGCCACACGCGACGAATTGTCCGAAGCCGTCCGCGCCGCGATCGCTCCAGGCCTGCCGGAATGGATGCGCAACCAAGAACCAGAAGCTAGCAGCTAGAGGCTAGAAGCTGCACTCATGGCTGCACGACGGCGTTGTAGCCGTCGCTGAGCAGCTTGTCGCGCCAGCGGTTGGCCTCGTCGCGGCTGTTGAAGGGCCCGATCCTCACATGGATCAGTCGATCGGCGGGTTCTCGGGTTGCGATCACCGAGTAGCCGTGCTTGCGCAGTGCCGCCACCAGCACCTCGGCGTCCTCGGGATTCGCCACCGCGGCAATCTGCACCACCAGCTGCACCGGAGCCGGCAAGGCCGCGTGCACATTGGGCGCGGTCTGCGTACCTTGTTGCGGGTTGCCGCCAGCCGGAAATGCGGGCCTTACCGGTTGCGTCGTTGCCGTTCCCCCTGCTCCCGGCCCCGGTCCATTTGGGCCGTTAGAGGCCTGCACGCTCGCCGCCGGACTCGGTTGCGCGGTGGGTGGGTTCGTGCCCGCGTCAGGCGTTGTCGTGGAATCGCCTGCCGGCGGCGCGGGTGCCGTCGTTTGGTCCGCGGCGGAGGGCTTGGGAATGGAGTTGTTGCCCTGCAACGGCTCCTGGTCGGGAGCGGGAGTGGGCGCATTGGCCGCCGTTGCGGGCGCGGGAGCGCGATGTCCCACGGCGTATCCCAGCCCGAAGCACAGCCCGCAGACCAGCACCAGCCCAAAGAAAAGCCCGAGCAGCGCGCCCGCGCCGAGCGTCAGCTCGGTATCGCGTCGTGGCCGCTCAGGCTCCGGTTCATCCTCGTCAAAGTATCCGCGCATGCACCGCCTAAAAACAGCTATCAGCCGTCAGCTTTCAGCACCTTCCTGGGGTGCCCCTGGTCTCGATTTTGAGACCTGGGAAACCGAGATGCCTGACTACGAATTCTTGCGGTCAGAGACCAGGGAGCTACCAACTACTGGCTTTTCTCCGCATTTCCCGTGCCGGCCATCTTGTTCAACAGCGTCATGAACTCGATCGGCAGCGGGAAAACGATCGTGGTGTTCTTCTCCACTCCGATGTCCGCAAGTGTTTGCAGGTAGCGCAACTGCAGCGTCATGGGCTGCGTAGCCATCAGCGCGGCCGCATCCACCAGCCTTTGCGCGGCGGCGAATTCGCCCTCGGCGTGAATGATCTTCGACCGCTTTTCGCGCTCTGCCTCGGCCTGCTTGGCGATGGCGCGCAGCATCTGCTCGGGCAGATCCACTTGCTTCACTTCCACGCTGACCACCTTCACCCCGAACGGCTCCGTGCGCTGATCAATAATGCTTTGAATGCGCAAATTGAGCTTGTCGCGATGGCTCAGCAGTTCATCCAACTCTACCTCTCCCAGAACCGAGCGCAGCGTGGTCTGCGCGAACTGCGAGGTCTGGTAAACGTAATTGGCCACCTTGATGGCGGCATCGTTGGGGTTTACCACGTACATCGTCACCACCGCATTCACCTTCAGCGTAACGTTGTCGCGGGTGATAATGTCCTGCGCCGGAACCTCAAGCACCTCCTGCCGCAAGCTGAGGCGCACCATCTGATCGATGGGCCGGAAAACAAGGATGATGCCGGGGCCCTTGGGCGCTCCCAGAACGCGGCCCAGCCGAAAGATGACGCCGCGCTCGTATTCGCGCAGGATCTTGATCGAGTTCAGCAGGTAGAGGACGACAATCGCAATAACAATCAGCACGGGAAGAGAGAGATCACCGATGGACATGGAACATTCCTTTCCTCACTCAGCAGGAATTCTACTCCAATGCCGTTCGAGCGCATGAAATGCCGCTGAAAATCTCGTTCTTACGCATTTTGGAGCGGGCAAAAAACGGGGCGCCACCCATCTCGATTCTGAGATGTGGGAAAGCACAAACCTCAACCCCGCACAAACCAGCTGACCACTGATCACTGACCACTGACCACTGTTTTTTCTTCCGGTTCCACCCGCAGCAGCAAATCCTCGTGCCCCACCACGCGCAGCGCAGTTCCGGCAGCCACCGGCGCCTTCGCCTCGGCCTGCCAGATCTCGCCTTCAACCAGCACATGTCCCTGCGGGGCAAGGGCTTCCATCGCCGTCGCCCGGGAGCCCACCATGGCATCCGCGCCAATCCGCGCCTTGCGCTTGCGGGCCCGCACCGCCAGCCGCACGAGAAACCACGTGATCCCGCCAAACGCCACGCTCACGCTGATCGCCACCCACGGGCTGATATTCAACTCCGGCACCGGCGCAGCCACCAGCGTCAGGGTGCCGAAGGTCAGGCACACAATGCCCGCAATGGCCAGCGCTCCGTGCCCACCCACCTTGGCCTCCAGGATCAACAGCACGATCGCCGCCAGCAACAGCAAAACCGCGGTATAGCGAATCGGCAACAGATCCAGCGCAAACACCGCCAGCAGCACCATCAAGGTGCCCAAAGCTCCCGGCACAATCGTGCCCGGGCTATTGAATTCGAGATAGATCAGCAGCGCTCCGCATACCAGAAACAGCAGCGCGATGTTGGGATTCACCAGCCAGCCCAGCAGTTCGTCGCGCAACGTAAGTTGGATGGGCACAATGCGCGCGTTGGCCACATGCAATGTTGAAGTCGACCCATCCATGCGCGTCACAACGCGCCCGTCGAGCGCCTTCAGCAGGTCGGCATCGCTGTTCGCAATCAAATCGATCAGGTGCAGGTTCAGCGCCTCATCGGCCGTGTAGGAGTGCGACGATTTCTCCGCTTCCTGTGCCGCGTCTGCGCTGCGCCCGCGCTTGGTCACGTACGACCGCATGAAGGCTTCGGCATCGTTCTCTACTTTCTGCATCTCCACGTCGTCGGGTTTGCCCATCTCGAAGACCACGTGCGCCGCGCCCGCTTCGGTGCCCGGCGCCATCGCCGCCACGTCGGCCGACTCCAGCAGGAAGAACCCTGCCGAGCCCGCACGCGATCCTGACGGAGCCACATACACGACGACCGGCACGCGCGAACGCAGAATGGCCCCAACCATGGTGCGCATGGAATCGAGCAGGCCGCCCGGCGTATCCAACTCGATGAGCAGCGCCTGCGCTCCATCGGAGTTGGCGTGGTCGAGCGCCCTCGTCACTTCATCCGCACTTACCGGCTGAATGGTGTCGTGCAAAACCAGTTCGTCAACCACCGGCTGCTGCGCGCGCGCCGGCACGCAAGAAACCGATATCAGCCCAGCCCAGCCCACCACGGCCCATAGCCCAGCCGCAAGCAGCCCGGCACTCGTCCAACTCTTCCTCACCGTCTGTCCCATGGCTCGCCTCTTTCCCCGGCCAAACTCGCTGACTCGCCAATGCGCTAACATGCTCCCAGCGCGCGCTAACTTGCTGCGCCTTTCACTTTTGCCCCGTCCTGGCCGCAATCTGCCGCAGAATGTCCTGCGCCGTTCGGTTCGACGGATCGAACCTCAGCGCGTTATTGGCATCGGTATTGGCCGTGCCCAGGTTGCCGGCCGCCAGATCCAGTTGCGCCAGCACCAGGTACGCATTCGCTGAGGGCTCCAGCGTTAGCGACGTCTGCGCTTCTTTGCGCGCCGCATCCGCATCGCCGCTGCGCTCGCGCACCTCGGCCAGTCCGGCGTGCGCCTCGGCGCTCTTTCCATCCGCGGCCACCGCCGCCTGATACAACCGCTCCGCCTCGAGCAGCAGTCCGCGATCGAGATATCCCTTGGCCTGCGCGCACAGCGCCCGCGCCCGATCGCGCGGCGCCAGCGCTTCCAGCCGCCCGGCATTCATCTGGTCCATCACCGCTGCTGCCTGCTTAAAGGCTGCTGCGTCAAAGCTGCGCACAATCCGTTCCAGCGGATCCGCGCTCGCCTCGGAACTCGCCGCAGCTCCTGCCGGAGCCTTCCACGCCGTCTCCAGCGCTTGTGCCTCGCTGTCGCCCGGCCGCAGTTTCAGGCACTGCGCCAACTCATTGATCGCGCCCGGCACATTTCCGTGCCGCTTCAGGCTCAGCGCCAGGTTGAAATGGTAGTCCGCCGCATTGGGGTCGGCCGCAGCCGCCTGAATGAAAAGCGACGTGCCGTCTTTTCCTTGCCGGCTCACGGCCACTCCCTCGTTGTTCACCACCTCGGCCAGCGGCAGCACCCGCGCCACGTCTGCAAACGCCTGGGCGGCGGGAGCGTATTCACCTGAAAACAGCAGCGAGAGCCCACCGTAAAACCCGGCTTCCAAACCGTCCGCGCCGCCATGGTCCACCTTCGCAAAAGCCGCGGCCGCCTCCATGTACTGCTGCTGGTTGTAGTCCTCGCGGCCCAGCGCCATCCATGCCGGACTGAACGCCGGGCTAAGCTTCACCGCCTGTTCCAGGTGCCGCTGCCGCTCCGCCTGGTCCGGCTCCGTGATACCGCGAATGTACTGCTCGAACGCATCCAGCCGGATCTCACGCCCCGCAGCGACAAACGTCTCCTCGGCCACGTTGAACGTGGGATCGAGCTCGCGCGTCAGCTTCCACGCCAGTTCGCCGAATACGGCGATTAGGTCATTCATCTCGCCGTGAGCCTTCACCTCTGGCAACATGCGCAGGTTCGGCACATCCACCAGCGACGCCTGGGCCACAATACTGGTTCCATCGGTGGTGTAGCTGCCCACCACAATCGAATCCGCGTCCAGCGTCTGCGCCAGCTTCAACGCGCTCGCCCGCGAGGGTTGAAACCCCTGCGGCAGTCCCAGGTGGTCCAGCGCATACACGCGGTCCGCGCGGCTGGTCGGCTGGAATCCCGCCGAAGCGAAGCGCATGCTCAAAATCTCCGCCGCCGCTTCGCGCATCCACTCCAGGCTCGGCTGCCCCGTGCGATTGTCAAAGGGCAGCACCAGCAGCACGCGTCCGCCGCCGGAAGACCGCGCCCCGCCGTCGCCCGGCTGCTCCTGCGCCCCGGCTGCTGCCACCAGCACACACAAAACCGCCAGCACCGCGCCCGCCGTAAGCCGTCGCATCTGCCGCCATCGCGCTTGAATTTTCGTATTCACAACAGGTCGATTATAGGCGCTCGCGCTTTTACGCCGCTTTCATTGCGCTCACACCGTCGCTCCATGCTTTCTCCCGTTTCTTGAGGCGAAAGGGTGGGATAGCACGAATCTCAACCCACCTCTTTCAACCCAGCGAAAGAGAAATGGGTGCCCCACATCTCGATTTTGAGATGTGGGAAAGCAAGAACCACGATAGAAGAAAGGATCGGAACCCCGTGCGTCCGATTTCGCTTGGCCGCTCGCGCCTTCGCCGTTATCATCGCTCTATGTCGCCGCTCACTCCACCACCCCATTTCAAGCCCGTTTGGCGGGTGATCGTCGAAGTCGCCTTTATCGTCTTCCTCTTTTATTCGAACCTGCTCATGGGCGAGTTCACCGGCGTCAACGGCCAGGGCAAGACCCTCGCCTTCGCCCTCCACGACATCGTGACGCCCATGAACTTCCTCATCGCGCTCGTCAGCGCTCTCATCGGCTACGTAATCTTTGAGTACTTGCGCCACAAGCTGTAGACCGGAGTGCGAGTGTGTGAGTGTGAGTGCGAGTGTGCGAGGATCGCTGGCTGCCCATACTCGCACTCACACTCACACTGTTCCCAGTCTTTCAGTCCGCGTACGTCGGCTCTTCCACATTGGCTGTGTCCGGCAGCGGCTCGGGGTAGTACGCGTTGCGCACGTATTGCTTCACCATGCGATTGGTATTGAAATACGAGCCGTTGTACGCCAGCGTCGTCCGCATCAGTCGCGCCCAACCCGCCTGCGCGTCGCGGTAAAGCGGAACCACCGCCGTCTCCAGCTTGGTGTAGAGCGAGTGCGCCTCTTCCTGGTCGTTGGCGCCGTCTTCAATCGCCCATCCGGTGAAGCCTTCAATGCAACCCTCGATCCACCATCCATCCAGAATTGACAGGCTGGGCACGCCGTTCATCGCCGCCTTCATGCCGCTGGTGCCCGAAGCCTCATACGGACGGCGCGGGGTATTTACCCACACATCCACGCCCGCTGTCAGCCGCGCGCCCAGATCCCACGCGTAGTTTTCAAGATAGATAATTCGCAGCTTGTCGTTCGAGAGCTTCGCCGCTTCCTCCACTACCTGCTGGATCAGCGCCTTGCCCGGCTCGTCCTGGGGATGCGCCTTGCCGGCATAGAGAATCTGCAATCCGCCGGCCTGGACAGCAATCTCCTTCAGCCGCTCGGGATCGCTGAACAGCAACGTGGCCCGCTTGTACGTAGCCGCGCGCCGTGCAAAGCCCAGGGTCAGCACCTTGGGATCGAGCACCCGTCCCGTCCGCGTTCCCACCTCGGCCAGCAACTCTTCCTTGGCGCGGGCATGCGCCGCCAGCATCGCTGCCTCGGGCACGTCGATGGTGTTGCGCAAATACAGGTTGTCGCGCCGCCACGCGGGAATGTGCTCGTCCAGCATGCGCCCGATCGGCTCCGAGATCCACGTCGGCGCGTGCACGCCATTGGTGATGGAGTCGATTTTGAACTCCGGAAACATGACCTGCGACACTTTGCCATGTTGCATGGCCACGGCGTTTGCGTGGCGCGAAAAACGCAACGCCAGCAACGTCATGTTCAGTAATCCGTCGCGGAAGCATCCCAGACGTTCGAGGCGCGCCGTCCTGTCGCCGCCCAGAATGCGAATCGCCTGCTCGGTCGAGAAGCGGTCGTGCCCCGCCGGCACCGGTGTGTGGGTGGTGAACACGCATTTGCGCCGCACCTGCTCGATGTCCGTCTCGGTGGCCCCGTTCTGCGGCCCTCCGCCCATCTGGCTTTCGAGCAGCGCCAGCGTCAGCAGCGCCGCGTGTCCTTCGTTCATGTGGTACACGTTCACGCGCAAGCCCAGCGCACGGGCCATGCGTGCGCCGCCCATCCCCAGCACGATCTCCTGCTGCAGCCGGTAGTTCGTGTCCCCGCCGTAGAGGTGGTCCGTCAATCCGCGGTCCCATCCCGAATTCTCGTCGAGGTCGGTGTCGAGCAGATAAATTGGCACCACGTGGCCGGACTGCCCGCGCATGTCATAGCGCCACGCGCGCACCGTCACCACTCGGCTTTCCACCTGCACCGTGACCCGCACCGTCTCTTCCGTGCAAAAGTCCGCCGGGTTCCACGGCTGCACTTCCTCGCTCTGCACGCCCGTCGGGCTCAGATGCTGCTCGAAGTACCCTTTGCGATGCACCAGGGTAAACGCCGCCAGCGGCACGCCCAGGTCGGCGGCCGAGCGCAGCGTGTCTCCGGCCAGCATGCCCAGGCCGCCTGAGTAGGTCGGCATCGATGGCTGGATAGCGATCTCCATCGAAAAGTAGGCCACGCGGCCGTTGTCGGGAAGTGTTTCGGAAGAAAAGGGTTTCGAGGTTGTAGATTCCATATACGTTTTCTTTTTCGTGCCGCTTCAGCCCGCAAACATCCGGCTCGTCGAGCCTCAGCACACGGTCCCCAATGCCTTCATCGGGGCAAATACCTCCCAAGTTTAACAAGGAACCCATCCCCCGCAAGATTCCCAACCGGGTGGGGGATAGCTAATTTGTGGGACAGACAAGATACCGGGTTCCCGGTCCCAAAACGGATCGTCTCGCGCGGGGTGCCTCATCCTAAGGTTCGATGCAATCCGGCGAACTTTAGGTTGGGATACCGCTGACTCGCCGACTCGCTGTTTTCTAGCTCCGCTGCCTTACGCCAGCCCGTGCGCCCCTCCCGAGGCGTGGCACACGTGAATCTGCGGAACGATCCCCGTCTGCTCCGCGTAGCGCGCGCCCAGCGCCTCGGCAAACGCTACCGCCTCGGTCTGCTCCACCAGATTGATGGTGCAGCCGCCAAAGCCTCCGCCCGTAAGCCGCGCCCCGATCAGCCCCGGCAGATCCTGCGCCAGCGCCACCATGGCATCGGCTTCCACGCAGCTGCCTTCGAAATCCTTGCTATAGCTTTGATGCGCCTCGGCCATCAATCGTCCAAGCTCCTTCAAATTGCCCGCGAGCAGCGCCTCGCAAGCCGCCACCGTGCGCATGTTCTCGCTGATCACGTGCTTGGCGCGCAGATAGCTCTTGGGCTCCATCTCGTCGCGCCACTTTTCCAGATCATCGAGCGTACAATCGCGCAGGAACTTCACGCCCGGCTTGTGGCTGGCAATCACCGCGCACGCCGCCTCCGACTCGCGCCGCCGCGTTGGATAGTCGCCGCCCGCGACAGAGTGTTTGACCATGGTGTTGGCAATCACCAGCGCCACGTGGTCGGGGATCGGCGCCAGCTTGTAGCTCAAATCGCGGCAATCCAGCAGCAGCGCGTGATCTTTTTTGGCGTTCAGGCTGATGAACTGGTCCATGATGCCGCAGTTCGCGCCCACAAATTCGTTTTCCGCCCTCTGGCATAACCGCGCCAGCACCGGGCCCGGATAGCTGGCTCCCACCAGGGATAGAACCGCCAGCGCCGTAGCCACTTCCAGAGCCGCCGAGCTTGACAGCCCCGACGACAGCGGCACATCGGACCAGATGCTCAGGTTGAAGCCGGGAATCTTGTGGCCCTCACCCGCAAGAATCGCCGTTACGCCCATCGGGTAGTCGGTCCAGTGGTTGCTCCGCTTCGCCTGCACCCCGTCAAAGACCTTTTCCTCGCTCTGATTTTCCGAGTAGATCGCAATCTTGCCGTCCGTGCGCGGCGAAATCCCCGCCAATGTGGCAAAGTTGATCGTCGCCGGCATCACAAAGCCCTCGGCGTAATCGGTGTGCTCGCCAATCAGGTTCACGCGCCCCGGCCCCACAAAAACCTTGGGCTCCTCTCCGAACCGCTCCTTGTGCATCGAACGAAATGCCTTTGGATCATGCATATGCTTCCCTACCTCAACGTGAATTTCAAGCTCTCACTACAAACCCGCGGGACTGACAACGTTTTCTTTTTCACCCTACCCTACGCCTTCTGCGGCGCCCCTTGGCTCAGAATCGATAGTATGCCCCAATCATCGGCTCCGCCGCATGCGTTAAAGCTCCAGTCGAGGCAAATCCGTTAAGGAGAGGTGGCACCTTTTGAAGATTCCCACGGTATTGGAAACGGAGGCCGATGTGCGGCGACAGTCGCCAGTCCACGCCGGCACCGTAGACAAAAACCGCCTCGGTCTGCGCAGCGACGGAGGCGCTACCGGTTGAAGACGAACAGAGCGAGTTGAGCAAATCACAAGTGGTGAATATAAGCGTGCCGGCGCTCGGCACGTCGAAGACGAAACCGCCGCCAAGTAGCGCAAAAGGCCTCAACTTGGCAATCTTCAACGACGCCACCCAATCGCCCGTGATTTCATGGGCATTGGAGGAAATCGCCGCCGTCGTTGTGGTACACGACGAGGACCCGGTCAAAGGACATGGAGTGGAAAGATTGGAATACGCTTGGTTGGCGCGGTTATACGAGTATGTGACCTCGTAACCGGCGAGCGGGTTCCTGATGTGTCGCACTTCGATCAACGTCCCTGCGGCGTTAGATGGGCTTTCCTGGACGCCGTTACCATTCGTGGCCCCGCTGAATGCCCCGTATAAGTTTGCCGCAACATCTGTTTGCGCTCGGATTGGCAGCGCACCGAACCCAAGCAGGACAACACAAAAAAGAATACGAATGAAGATTTTGCTCACGACAGGTGTTACCTCCATCTCCTCATGGACCGATCTTGGCCCGCGAGGCGTGCTGTTACCGGATACCCCCTCGATGTTGAGACGTGAGAAACCACATACCTAAACCAACCTGAAAACGGGTGGAACTCAAAACAGAATCCATTCGCCGACCCTTAGCTCCCCATAACTTCGTCACACGCCGCACTCAGCCGTTCCCAGATCTCGTCCATCCACGCCTCGTGCTCCGGCTTCATCAGCACAGAGCGCAGGCAGGTCAGGGCGCCCTCATTCTGCGCAGTCTTGCGGGCTCCAAACCACGACCCCGGCAATTGTACTAAAGCCAGATGCAATCCCCGCCTGGCGCACGCGTCGAAGATTTCTCGCGCTCGCTCAGAACTCCTCCAAAAATCTGCTGCATGCAATGCTGCCCAGACCACAATGTCCAGGTCCGGCGGGTGCCCCGGGTCCCTCGCATTTGGGGACCCGGGAACGCACGAACCCAAACCGACAAACCGGTCGTCTTCACGCACTCTCCGGTCCAGTTCGAGCGCCGCCCTGCGCCCTCGCTCCAGGCCCTGTGCAAACTCCCCGCCGGGCACCAGCGGCAACAATCGTTGCGTTGCCCACAGCGCCACAGCCCCTGCTCCGGCCCGCGAGCACTCCAGGCTGATCTCGCCCAGATGCAATTGCTTCGAAGTGAAATAGGTATACGGCGAATTGTGCTTATAAAACCGGCCCACCGCCGGATCTTTGAAGAGCACGCACCCGCAACCGTACGGTTGCAACCCATGCTTGTGCGGATCGATCACGATTGAATCCGCTTGGCCGATAGCTGCATAGGCCCGCCGCGCCGGCTCCTCCAGCGCATCGGCAATCAACCCGAAATACCCGCCATACGCCGCGTCAACATGCACCCGCGCGCCGTAGCGTCCCGCAAGCGCCAAGATCTCCTCGAGCGGATCCACGGCGCCCATCGCGGTCGTGCCCAGCGTCGCCACCACCGTGCCCACGTCGCCCTTGCGCAACTCGTCTGCCAGCGCCTCCAGGTTCATCCGTCCGCAACCGTCCGTGGCCACGCCCGCAAATTCGAGCTTCAACACGCTGCTGATCCGCTGGTGCGTGTAATGCGCCTGCTCCGAACCCACAATGCGCCGTCCCGGCCGCAACTGCCCCGCCATCCACAGCGCTTCCAGGTTGGCAAAGGTCCCGCTTGAGGTCAGGTGGCCCAAATATTCCTTCCACCCGAACATTCCGGCGATCTCACGCACCGCTTCCACTTCCATGGCTGAGCTCGCCCGGCCCCCGTCGCGCGCGTGGTTGTTGGGATTGATCTTCATGGCCAGCGCATACGCCGCTCGTGCCACCGGATGCGGCGGTTTCAGCATCTGCCCGGCATACAAAGGATGGAAATAAGGGTAGTTATCGCCTAGCCGGTGCGCAGTCTCCTCGAGTACTCGCGCCATGGCCTCCGCGCTCGCGCCCGGTTGCGGCCCAAACTTTGGCAGAGAGCCGAATTCCGCCTCCAGGACCTCGGCGGCGTCGGCCAGTAACGAGAGGAAAGGATCGTGCGGCATCGCGACCCCTCACCTTATCACAGGTCGATATCCGTTGCTAAGCCATTATGAATCAATAGTTTCAGAACGGGAAAATCTCATCCCACCGAAGTCGCACTTTTCTTGCATGCTTTTTTTGACGTTGATGATACACTGTGGTCAGCGTTAGAACCGATTCGGGCGTGAGCAGTACTCGCCCAACCAAGCAAGATTCTGCCAGTGTTCGCTCCGATTCATCCAGCGCAATTCAATCCCAGGAAATACGAAATAGTATGGAACAAGGTACTGTGAAGTGGTTCAATGACGCGAAAGGCTTCGGCTTTATTTCGCGCCAGAACGGCGAAGATGTCTTCGTGCACTACTCTGCAATCAACTCGAGTGGTTTCAAGAGTCTGCAAGAGGGTCAAGCCGTGCAGTTTAACGTCGTGAAGGGCCCCAAAGGCTGGCAGGCTGCCGACGTTCAGCCTCTCTAAACCTGATTAGCCGGATTCCGGCAGAATCTAGCTCGAAACAGCAAAGAGCTGGGAGCGCTTCTGGTGCAAGCCAGGAGCCTTCCCGGCTTTTTGCGTTTTTTTACCCCTTCTCTGAACAGTTGCCCCATCCAAAGCGCGGCTTCATGCGCTTAGGGTGGGATACCTCAGACCTCGACCTTGCACGGTCTCGCTGACCCGCTGACTTGCCGACTCGCTGCCCCTCTCCTCTCGACTTCGCACCCTGCAACCTTCTATTCTCAAAAGTTGGCCGCATTTTTTCTTATCCCGCGGCCCTCACAGGATTTCCATCACACACATGAGCACGAACATGATCGCCGTACACCTGCCCGACGGGTCCATCCGCGAAGTGCCTTCCGGCACCACGCCTCTCAACATCGCCAACTCCATCTCGCCGCGCCTGGCCGCGGCCAGTGTCGCCGCGCGCGTCACGCCGTTGGCCACGACCGCAGCCCAGTCGCCTGAGGGCAAGCCGGAAGCTCATGAAGATGTTGGGGAGGCCTCAATGTACGCCGCGGAAGACGCTAACGCGCCGCGCATGGTCGATCTCTCCGCGCCGCTCGCCTCCGACATCAAGCTCGAGCTTGTCACCGAGAAGGATCCCGATGCGCTGAAAGTTCTGCGTCACTCCGCCGCACATGTGCTGGCCACAGCCGTCCTCGAGCTCTTCCCTGAGACCAAGCTCGGCCACGGCCCCGCCACTGACTCCGGATTTTTCTACGACTTCTACCGCGAGAAGCCCTTCACGCCAGAAGACCTCGCCGCCATTGAATCCAAAATGGCCGAGGTCGTCGCGCGCAACGAGCCCTTCGTCCGCGAATACGAGCCCCGCGAAAAAGCCCTTGCCGAGTTCGAAAAAGACGGCGACTTCATGAAGACGCACTTCGTCACGAAGTTCACCGCGCCCGGCTCGGAAGTCAGCTTTTATCGCAACGGCACATTCATTGACTTCTGCCGCGGCCCGCACGTGCCCTCCACCGGCCGCGTCAAGGCCTTCAAGGTCACAAGCCTCGCCGGCGCCTACTGGCTCGGCGACGAGAAGAATCCCCAACTGCAGCGCGTCTACGGCACGGCATTCTTCTCCAAGAAGGATCTCGACGAGCACTTCGCGCGCCTGGAAGAAGCCGCGCGCCGCGACCATCGCGTTTTAGGAAAACAATTAGACCTCTTCAGCATTCAGGAGCTCGCCGGCGCCGGCCTCATCTTCTGGCATCCCAAAGGCGCCATGATCCGCAAGCTGATGGAAGACTGGATGCGCGAGGAGTGCGTGCGCCGCGGCTATCTGCTCGTCTACACACCGCACGTGATGCGCCGCGACCTTTGGAAGGTTTCAGGCCACGACGGCGTTTACTCCAAAGACATGTTTCCGCCGATGAAGCTGGACGATGCTGAGTACCGGCTGAAGCCGATGAACTGTCCCGGCCACATTCTCATCTACAGGAACTCGCCCAAGAGTTACCGCGATCTACCGCAGCGCTACGCCGAGTTCGGCAATGTCTACCGCTACGAGCGTTCCGGAACCATGCACGGCCTGTTGCGCGTGCGCGGTTTTACGCAGGACGACGCGCACATCTTCTGCACGCCGCAGCAGATTGAGGGCGAAGTGATCGCGTGCCTCGACTTTGCCGAGGCGGTGCTGAAGACCTTCGGCTTCAAGGAGTATCGTGTCGAGCTCTCCACGCGCGACCCGCTGAAGGGCGGCGATTTCATGGGCACCGCGGAGAATTGGACGCATGCCGAGGGCGCGCTGAAGAAGGTGCTCACCGATCGCGGGCTTACGTTCAAAACTTTCCCTGGCGAAGCCGCTTTCTACGGCCCCAAGATCGACATCAAGCTGGTTGATGTTCTCGGCCGCCTCTGGCAGCTCTCGACGGTTCAATTCGACTTCAACCTTCCCGCGCGCTTCGAGCTCGAGTACGTCGGCGAGGACGGTGAGCGCCATCAGCCCGTGATGGTGCATCGCGCTCTCTTCGGATCCGTCGAGCGCTTTTTCGGCGTGCTCATCGAGCACTACGCCGGAGCATTCCCGCTGTGGCTCGCGCCGGTGCAGATAGGCCTTGTGCCCATCAGCGAAAAGCACACCGCCTACGCGCAAAAGGTCGAAACCGCGCTCAAAGACGCGGGCTTCCGCGTCGAGACCGACATTCGCAACGAAAAGATGAACGCCAAGATCCGCGACTTCGCCAACCAGAAGACGCCCTACATCCTCGTCTTCGGCGACAAGGAAGAAGGCGCCGGAGCGGTCAGCGTCCGCACCCGCGGCAAAGGCGACCAGGGCTCCATGCCATTGGCCGACTTCATCGCCAAAGCCACCGCGCTGGTCGAGATGCAATCGACGGAGCTATAAATGCTGACGGAATGAGAGACAATCCTGAGGGTTACCTGGAACTTCGAGACGCGTATGAGCGCGACGGACTGTGCTTCGGTGTGGTCCGCGTACGCACGCCTTCTGAAGTCGCATCATTTGAATTCGGTGTCGAGCGGGCAGGATACCTCGCCTTGCGCAGAATCTTTGAAACCCGTCCGTTTGGGAGTATGCCCGGCGTCAAGCACAGTTTCTATTTCACCGGTAGCCACTCACAAGAGAAATCCGCCCATGAACCCGTCAACATCGGCATTCGCATCGAAGAAGGCATGAACGGAAAGAAGCTTTACTTCCCTTGCCCCCTTTCGCTTGCCAGGAATCTCAAGTGGTTTCTCTATTTAAAGGATCTTCAAGAAGCCAATGCGCTCAAGCGCGTGCCTGAGTAACCCAGCTCGCGTCGCCTCCGACGCGCTCCCACTAACTCCGCTGCTCTAAGCGTTGATCGCCATCCCCTCCACCGCGCCGTAGCCGTCGAGCATCGCTTCGCTCAGTGTGGGGTGCGCGTGGATGGTGAACATCAATTCGTCCACGGTGCCTTCGAGTTCCATCACCGCGACCGCCTCGGCAATCAGCTCCGTCGCCTGAGGCCCGATGATGTGCACGCCCAGAATCTCGCCGTACTTGGCATCGGCAACCACCTTCACAAAGCCGTCGTGGCTGTCCACGATCGTGGCCTTGGAGTTGCCCGCAAACGGAAACTTGCCCACCTTGATGATTTCCAATCCTTTTTCTTTGGACTGGGCCTCAGTCAAACCCACTGAGCCGATCTGCGGCTCGGTATAGGTGCAGCTGGGAATGCGATCGCGCCGGACCGGTTTGTAGAAACGGCCTGCGATCTTCGCCATCGCCACCATGCCGCTCATCGCGCCCACATGCGCCAGTTGCGGCAGCCCTGCCACAATGTCGCCGATGGCAAACACGCCCGGCTCGGCCGTCTCCTGCGCCTCATTCACTTTCACGGCTCCGCGTTCCAACTCCACCTTCGTTTTTTCGAGGCCGATCCCGTTCGTCAGCGGTCCGCGCCCCACGGCCACCAGCACCTTCTCAGCCTCTTTCACCTGCGGCTTGCCGTTGGCGTCGGTGTAGCTCACCTTCACGCCCGCGGCGGTCTTCTCTACCTTGTCCACTTTCGCGCCCGTCTGCGTCTCAATGCCGCGCTTGCGGAAGACCCGCGCCAGTTCCTTCGAAATCTCCTCGTCCTCCACCGGAACCATGCGCGGCAAAAACTCCAGAATCGTCACCTCGCTGCCGAAGCTGCGGAAGATCGAGGCAAACTCCACGCCCACCGCACCCGCGCCAATCACGATCAGCGACTTGGGCGGCGCGTTCAGGCTCAGAATCTCGATATTGGTCAGAATGCTCTCGTCCGCCTTCAATCCCGGCAGCAGCTTGGCCTCCGATCCGGTCGCAAGCATCACGTTTTTCGCCTTCACTGGACTCTTCTGGCCGTTCGCTTCTACTTCGACCGTGTGCACGCCGCCCTGCGAGGGTCCAGTCAGCCTTCCAAATCCAGAAATCACGGTGATCTTGTGCTTCTTCATCAGGAATTCGAGGCCCTTTACATGCTTCGCGATAATCGCGCTCTTGCGCGCCAGCACCGCGGCCCAGTCCAGTGACCGCGCCTCAACGCCCTTGATGCCAAACTCCTCGGCTTCCTTCAGGTAGTCCCAAAGCTCGGCGTTAAACAGCAGCGCCTTGGTGGGAATGCAGCCCACATGGAGACACGTTCCGCCCAGCTTGGGGCTCGCGTCAATCAGCGCCACCTTCAGCCCGTACTCCGCGCCGCGAATCGCCGCCGTGTAACCCGCTGGCCCGCCGCCAATCACCGCAACATCGTAAATCGTCTCTGCATTCGTATCAGGCAAGGGAAGCTCCATTCCGGCGTCTGCCGCGCAAGCGCCGCATCTCCATGGTTAGTCTAAATTGGGCCTACTCACAATTGGATTCAGCACAGCGATTTGCGGGTTCAACGCGCAGTTGCCAGAGCTGCTTGAACCAGTGCCTCGGCGTCCCGCAGCGTTTCCGCCTCATCCCCGAACCGCTCCATCCAATGCACCTCCGGCTCGCGCCGGAACCACGTCATCTGCCGCTTCGCGTAGTTGCGGTGCCCCTGCTGCGCCGCGGCGATCGCCTCTTCCATGCTCAGCGCTCCATCGAGCACAGCCCGCGCTTGCCGATACCCCAGCGAGTCCAGCGCCTGCACCGGCCCGTAGCGCGCAAGCAGCCCGCGGGTCTCCTCCACAAGGCCCGCGGCAAACATGGCCGCGCAGCGCTGATTCAGGCGGGCATAAAGTTGCTGCCGCGGCGGGTTCAACCCGATGCGCACGAGGCGAAACCCGGTGAGCGGATCGCGCGCCATCACTTCCGACATCGGCCTGCGCGCCGCCAGGCACACCTCAATGGCGCGAATCAGCTTGGGCGTGTCGTTGGCGTGAATCCGTTTCGCGGTCGCCGAATCGATTCGCTTCAGGAGCCTGTGCAGCCAGTCGCTTCCGCGGCGTTCCACGCTCTGGCGCAAGCGCGTCCGTAGTTCTTCCTGCCGCGCCGGCCCCGCAAAGAGGCCCTCCGTCAGCGCCCGCAGATAGAGCCCCGTTCCTCCAGTCACAATCGGCAGGCGCTCACGCATACTTATCTCTTGGAGGAGTTCACGGGCAAGTTTGCTATACGCGCCCGCAGTAAACGGATCAGTCGGCTCGGCCACGTCGATCAAATGGTGCGGCACGCGCACCCGCTCCTCGCGCGTAGGCTTCGCCGTGCCCAGTTCCATGCCGCGATACACGGCCACCGAGTCGCAGCTCACAATCTCGCCGCCAAAGCGCTCGGCGAGCTCCAGCGAGAGCGCCGTCTTTCCGCTCCCCGTCGGCCCCAGAATGAGCACGGCAAGCGGCAACGGGTCAGGTCTCGAATTGTTCGATCCCGAAATGCTCTCCGCCAAAGGATTCGCTGTCAGCGCAGGACTTACCACCGCCACCACCCCGCGGGAAAAATCCACTTCGAATTGGTATGCAGCAGCCACCAGAGGCAAACTGCACCGGCGAGAATCACCAGCCCGAACACCTGGTTGCGCCGGAACGCGCGCGTCTGCTGCTCGCGCGCCTCTCTTTCGGCAACCTGCTGGTCATACGGCTTGATGCGGGTCTCGACCATCGTACTTTTCTCGCAAACTCCGGCGCGCCGCAGACTTCCGCGCATCCGGCATCAGTATAGGTGACGGCCGTCTCTTTGATTGCGCCGCATCCCGTTTGACTTCCCCTGCCCCCATTGCCGACCATAGCTTTTCGGGCAGGCAGCGATTCTTTCACCGCTGCTCTGGGTCCCGGGCGAAAGGTTTGTCTGCAATGAAAGTCTTGATCCTTGGTTCGGGAGGCCGCGAACACGCGCTGGCCTGGGCGATCGCACGCAGCCCGCGCGTGACGGAGATTGTTTGCGCGCCGGGTAACGGCGGCATGGCCCAAAGATTCCGCTGCGTCCCTGTCGAACTCAACGACCTCGACGCCATGGTCCGCCTGGCTGAGGCTGAGCAGCCCGCCCTCACCGTCGTGGGCCCGGAGTTGCCACTCTCGCTGGGCATTGTGGACGCCCTGCGCGCGCGCGGTCTGCGCGTCTTTGGTCCCACGCGCGCCGCCGCCATGCTCGAATCCAGCAAGGGCTTTGCCAAGCAATTCCTGCAGCGCCACAACATTCCCACGCCCAACTACGCCGTCTGCTCGAGCATGGCGGAAGTCGAGAAGGCCATCGCCATGTTTCATGCGCCCATCGTGGTCAAGGCCGATGGACTGTTTGCGGGCAAGGGCGTGATTATCTGTTCTTCGCGCAACACCGCCGCCGAAGCCGCGCAGGGCCTTTTCTCTGGAGCATTGCTGGGCGAGTCCGCGCAGCAGATTGTCATTGAAGAATTCCTCGAGGGCGACGAAGTCAGCTTTCTCTGCCTTAGCGACGGCAAGCACGTGACGCCGCTCGTGCCGGCGCAGGATCACAAGCGCATCGGCGAGGGCGACACCGGCCCCAACACCGGCGGCATGGGCGTCTACTCCACCGATGCGCTGCTCGACCCCGCCATGTCAGAGTGGATTCTGCGCCACATTGCCGAGCCCACCGTCGCAGGCATGGCAGAGGAGGGTACGCCCTTCACCGGCGTGCTGTATTGCGGGCTCATGATGACCGCGCGCGGGCCGCAGGTGCTCGAATTCAACGCGCGTTTTGGCGATCCGGAAACCCAGGCCATCCAGGTTCGCCTCGAAAGCGATCTTCTTGACGCACTCGAAGCGTGCGTTGACGGCCGTCTGGCCGAGACGCCGCTCGTCTGGTCTCGCGGCGCGTCGGCATGCGTGGTGGCCAGCTCCGGCGGCTATCCGGGCAGCTACAAAACCGGCCTGCCGATCAGCGGCCTCGCCGCCGCGGCACAGGTTCCCGGCGTGCAGGTCTTCCACGCGGGCACGGCGCTCAAGAATGGGCAAATGCTTACGGCAGGTGGCCGCGTGCTGGGCGTTACCGCCGCTGCAGACTCGCTCGCCGAAGCCCTGGCTCGCGCCTACCAGGCCATGGGAGAGATTCACTTTGAAGGCATGTACTATCGGCGCGATATTGGACATCGCGCCTTGGAGAAGAAACCATGAGCGTTGGTATCTCGCTGGAAGAACTGCTGGCCTGGAACGAGCAATCGGCCGCTTATTGGAAGACGCACCTTGAAACCAATCCCGCGCTGCTCGAGCTGCCTTGCGACATCGGCGGCACGGCCACCGTACAGGGATTCGTGCGCCATATCTGGGGAGCGGAGCTGCGTTGGAGTCAGCGTCTCGCGGGCCTGCCGGTAGCCGACAGAGAGAAGTTGCCCGCCGGGCCGCTCGACGCGCTCTTTGACCTGCACCGCGAGGCCGCCACCATCTTCCGCAACCTGCTCGCCACACCGGAACACACCTGGAGCGAACCCTTCGTGCTCGATTTCGATTGGGTGCCTCCGGAGCAGCGAACCGTCTCCCGGAGAAAGATTGCCTTGCACGCCTTGTTCCACAGCCAGCGCCATTGGGCGCAACTGGCGACACTGGTTCGCAGCGCCGGCTTCCCCTCCAAGTTCAGAGGAGACCTCCTGTTTAGTCCCGCGGTGCCCTAGTCGTCCGCTACGCTCGGCTCCGGTGAAGCGGGCGGGTTCGCCTGATGCTTCTGGAAGCACGAGCGGCAAAGCACAGGCCTGCCCTGTGTCGGCTTAAAGGGAACGGTGGTCTCCGCGCCGCAATCTGAGCAAGTCGTGCGCGTCTCGGGCCTCACCCGCTGCGTTCCGCGCGCGCGCTTCGCCTTGCACTGCTTGCAGTGTTTGGGGTCGTTCTTGAACTGTTTATCGTGAAAAAAGAGCTGCTCGCCGGCGGTAAAAACAAACTCGGCGCCACAGTCGACACACTTCAGGGCTCGATCGGTGAATTCCATGGCCAGCTTGCCTCGCAGGGAATCACACCGAGATCTGTCACGGCTCGATCAAGAAACTTGCCGGTCTCGGTTCCCTGTCCTCTTTCTGGTGGCACAACTAGGGCCCGGACCGCACGAAAAGTGGAGCGGTATATAAATTTCTGCCCGGCATTCAGGGCAGCTAGAACCTGCACGCTCGTTGCGTGCTGAGCGGCCATTCGCGCTTCTCTGGTTTCTGCGGGATTTCAGCAATGCGCGCTATGGCCCTGGGGGGTGGGGACAGGCCATAAGATCGCTACGGCTTCGATCGACAGAAACTGGAGAAACGCTACAGTTTATAGCAGC
The DNA here is from genome assembly GCA_963729915.1 of uncultured Acidobacteriota bacterium. Classification (GTDB taxonomy): domain Bacteria; phylum Acidobacteriota; class Terriglobia; order Terriglobales; family Acidobacteriaceae; genus Telmatobacter. Next base: position 555,319 of record CAVSQE010000003.1, read on the forward strand.
CGCCGCGCCGTGCCGTTCCAGTCTTCTTTCGGCGTTTGGCGGCTTTCGTCTGCTTCTCTCGAAAGCCGCCGGAACGGTCAATCTCGCGGCGGGTGATGAATTCAATCCTGCTCTTTACGAGCCTTTTTACGATTCCGCTTGCGCGCAAGGGCTGCCTTGACGCGACGCTTCTCACCGGGCTTCAGGTAGTAGGAGTGACGTTTGACTTCCTTGATGATGTCCTCTGTCTGTACCTTCCGCTTAAACCGGCGCAGCGCGTTTTCCAGCGGTTCGCCTTCTTGTACGCGAACCTCAGCCAAAACTTCCACCTCCAAACTTGCCTGTAAGGCTCCTATGATGATAACCGACTTTTGATCCAGCAGCCAACGTGTTCTTTTTCCATGGGTTCCACGCATCGGACTGGTTACAGCGCTTTCGATTCTGCCCAAGCAGGATGTGTGATGCCAAGTGACTTTTTCCGACCCGGGGTCCCCACAGACAGGTTTTCGTCTGTGGGGTGAAAGTAAAAGCCGCCTTGCACGATGTCGGCGATGTCAAGCAGTGAATCGAAAGCGCTCGAATAGCCCCTTTGCTACCATCGTTTTGGCCGGGCATCCCGCGTCAGGGTGCACATGCCCGCGGAGTCGCCCTGGACATCTAAAATCTCGATAGAGGTCGCCAAGAGCCCATCATGATTCGAACCTATCGGGGGCACTCACCCCAGATCCCCTCCAGTTGCTACATCGACGCCTCGGCGCAGATCCTCGGCGACGTGGTGCTGGGCGAGCGTTCCTCGGTCTGGATGAACGCAGTGCTGCGCGGGGACGTGAATTCCATCCGCGTCGGCTCCTGCTCCAACGTGCAGGATTGCAGCGTCCTCCACGGCCAGCGCAACCGCTATCCCGTCATCGTGGGCGACTGGGTCACCATCGGCCACAACGCCACGGTCCACGGATGCGTCGTAGAAGATATGTGCGTCATTGGCATGGGCGCGCGCGTCCTCAACAACAGCCGCGTCGGCGAAGGCTGCATCATCGCCGCCGGCTCCGTGGTTCCCGAGAATACCGTCGTTCCTCCGCGCACGCTTTGGGCCGGCGTCCCGGCCAAGCTCCGCCGCGAAATCACCGACAAGGACCGCGATCTGATCCGAGAATACGCGCAGAACTATCTCGACTACGTGGAGATTTACCTCAACGAACCCCCGCAGATTCTCTAAGGCCTGTCACTCCGCAGCCGCACGCAGAGCTACTCAAAATGACGACGCCGTCATCTTCGCGGAAATAATCGAGAAACGATCTCAATTTCGTTGACATTTGCCAGCGCAAGAGAGTCCGATTATATGAACTTGGTTCCTCCAAAATCACCGTTCGAAAGCCCATGCCGAAAGACTCGTTTCCACATCTTCCGCAAGCCACATGGCCTATCGCTGCGCGTCTCTTCTCGATCGCGGCCCTTGCGCTGATCTTTTGCGCGCTCGCACCTGCGCAGGCTCCGGCGGCAAATCCTGCAAGCACCATCTCCGCAGCGCTTCCCGATGCGCCCGAGCCGCAACCTCCCACTCCCGACGACGTGACGATCCGCAATGTGCCGCGCAATCTGCTGCACGATCAGGGAGCCGTTTGGAGCGGCCCCGCTCACATCCGCACGCGCGACCTCCGATGGCTCTTGCCTCTGACCGCGGCGGCCGGAGTTGCCTTTGCCACCGACCAGCACACCATGAACCAGGTCGTCTCGCGCGATCCCTCGTTCAATCAAGCGAGCATCAACACGTCCAATGTGCTCATCGGCGGTTGGATCGTCGTCCCTGCTGCCGTTTATGGCTTTGGCCGCGCCCACCAGGACGAACACGCGCGCCAGGCCGGCATTCTCACCGGCCAGTCGATGGTGGACGGAGTTGTGGTCGAAGAAGTGCTCAAGCTAATCTTCATGCGCGAGCGGCCGAATGTCGATGACGCGCGCGGGCATTTCTTCCAGACGAGTGCAGGCGCCGATTCATCGTTCCCGTCGGCGCACGCTCTCGTCGCCTGGTCTGCCGCATCCGCGCTTGCTGCAGAATACCCCGCTCCCTGGACGCAGTTCGCGCTCTATTCCGCGGCAACCAGCGTAAGCCTCACGCGCGTGATCGGTCAGCAGCACTTTCCCTCCGATGTGCTGGTGGGCAGTTCAATCGGATGGCTCATCGGCCACAATGTCGTGAAGCGCCACCACCACAAAAGCAGGGATCAGGGATTAGAAAACAGGGAATAGAAGGCGGTTTCTTGCTCCCTAGCTCCCTGCCTTCGGCATCGGATTCCGCCCCGAGAAAAACTTCCGCTGGTGCCAGTAGGGATACACCGGCTCTTGAGCGCTCGCCTTATCCAGCGCCTCCACTTGCTCTCGAGTCAAATTCCAACCCGCAGCACCCAGGTTCTGGCGAAGCTGCTCTTCGTTGCGCGCGCCGATAATCACGGACGAGATCGTCGGCCGTTGCAGGAGCCAGTTCAGCGCAACCTGCGGAACGGTCTTGCCGGTCTCTGCCGCTGCTGCGTCGAGGGCATGGACCACTTTGTACAAATGTTCCTCAGGCACACTCGGCCCGGCATCGGCGATCGAATGCAGGCGGCTCAACTTGGGCAATGGCTGCCCGCGGCGAATTTTGCCTGTCAGGCGTCCCCATCCCAGCGGGCTCCAGATCAGCGCACCCACCTTCTGGTCCAGCCCCAGCGGCATCAGTTCCCACTCGTATTCGCGGCCCAGCAGCGAGTAGTACACCTGGTGCGCCACAAAGCGCGTCCAGCCATAGCGGTCGGCCACGGCCAGCGACTTCATCAGGTGCCAGCCGGAAAAATTCGAGCAGGCGATGTAGCGCACCTTGCCCTCGCGCACAAACTCGTTGAGCGTCTCCTGCACTTCCTCAATCGGCGTCAGCGCGTCGAAGCCGTGCAGGTGATAAATGTCCACGTAGTCAGTGCCCAGCCGGCGCAGACTGCCCTCAAGCGCGCGCCGCAGATGGTAACGCGAGGAGCCCTCGTCGTTCGGTCCTGGGCCCGACGGAAATCCTGACTTCGTTGAAATGAGCGCCCGATCGCGCTTGCCCGCGAGCGCTTTGCCCAGGATCTCTTCCGAGCGTCCTTCGGAGTAGCCGTCGGCGGTATCGAACAGGTTCACCCCGGCTTCGAAGCAAATGTCGATCAGCCGTCGTGCCTCTTCGACCTCGGTTTCGCCAAAGCCCTTGAAAAACTCATTGGCTCCGCCAAAGGTCGCGGTGCCAAAACTCAGTGCGGAAACTTTGAGGCCGGAGCCTCCCAGAAGCCTGTATTCCATGCGCACTAGGATGCATCGTGCAGCGCGAAGATGCAACCAACGTCGAGCTTGTTCCCTGTTCTTTTCAATCGGGCCGCAGATTCAATCCAAAATCCGCCGGATCGCCCAGCAGGGTGAAGTAGTAGTCATCCTTGGGATAGGGGTTGTAAACATCGGGGCCGCTCACCTGGGAGATCTTCTTCCATCGCGGATTGGTGTGGTCGTTCCCCGACAGGTCCATGAAGGTGAAGGTACGCCACGGCCACACCCGGATATAGTCCACCCGCACCTCGGGCACGCTGAGCTTCTCGCCGGTCACCGTGCCGTAAACGCGCACCAGCGACAGCGCCGGAATCGCCGCGGGGTCCACTTTCAACTTCGCTGTGAAATCCCCGCTCCCCGTCCACTGCACCAGCATGATGTGGCAGTCGGTCATGCCGTCGAAGTACTTATGCTCCACGAGCAGCGTCACGTCGCCGCCACTCTCCGCCGGCGGCATATTGCCGCGCACGATCCCGAACCACGCCACGTAAGTTCCGGTCTTTCCGTGGATAGAATAGCTGTGACTCATGTCTCCATTGGTCTTCTCAGCGTCGCTCAGCCGCGCAAAATACGGCGCTTCGGTCTCCGTCGGCTTGTAGGAACAGGTAGCCAGCGCGCCAGTCGGCGTCAGCTCCTTCACCGGCTGGATTTCCATCGGAGTTTGCGCCATCGCGCGTAGGGCCGAAAGAACGCAAAACGCAATTGCGAGTCCGCGGAGCCTCATCACACCCTTCTTTCCGGAAAGCACTGATGGTTTAGACGCGGTGCTGCTGACAAATGTTCCTGGCAGACTTGAGAAGATACTCCAAGCAAAAGCCCCTCGTTGCTATCTCCGAGGGGCTTTTTAGATCCGGCCATTGACCACTATTCACTGTGAACTAGGAACTGTGAACCGTCTTTAGCAACTCAGCACGTCCTGCAGCTTGCTCAGGGTGCGGTGCAGGTCCTTGTCGTTCCGCCGCTGCTCGTCGATCTTCGCAATCGAGTGCATCACCGTGGTGTGGTGCTTGTTCCCGAACTGGCGTCCGATCTCCGGCAGGCTGGCTTCGGTCATCTGCTTGGCCAGGTACATGGCGATCTGCCGCGGCACCACCACGTTGCGCGAGTTGTTCTTCTGCTTCAGGTCGCTCACGCGCATGCCAAACTGCTCGGCCACGGCGCGCTGAATCGCCTCGATGGTGATTTTGCGAACCTGCATGTCGATGAACTGCTTCAAGCACTGCTGCGCCGCACTCAGCGTAATTTCCATGCGGTTCAGCTGGCACCACGCGATCAGCCGCACCAGCGCGCCTTCGAGCTCGCGCACGTTGGTGCGGACGTTCGAGGCCACGAACAGCGCCACATCAGTGGGCAGATGCGCCTGCTCGCTCTCCGCCTTCTTCAGCAGGATGGCCACCTTGGTCTCAAGATCGGGCGGTTGAATATCGGCGATCAGGCCCCACTCGAAGCGCGAGCGCAGCCGCTCTTCGATCTCGGTCAGTTCCTTGGGCGGACGGTCCGAGGCAATCACCACCTGCTTCATCGCTTCATGCAGCGCGTTGAAGGTGTGGAAGAACTCTTCCTGTGTGCGCTCCTTCTGCGAGATGAACTGGATATCGTCGATGAGCAACACATCCACCGTGCGGAAACGGTCGCGGAAGCTGGTCATGCGATCGTTACGGATGGAGTTGATCATCTCGTTGGTGAACTTCTCCGCGGAGACGTAGCAGATACTCGCGGTCGGCTGCCTGCGCTTCACCTCGTGCCCGATGGCGTGCATCAAGTGCGTTTTGCCCATACCCACGCCGCCATACAGGAACAGCGGATTGTAGGCGCGCGAAGGCCGCTCGGCCACCGCCAGCGCCGCAGCCCGCGCAAACTGGTTGCCGTTGCCGATGACGAAGGCATCGAACGTGTAGCGCGAGTTCAGTTGCGCCGCGGTTGACCAGTCGAATCGACTCTGCTCGGGCGTGCGCATTGCCGGCGCCGGCGGCGCCGTGGGCGCGTGGCTCGGAATTGGCCCGAAGCCGCCATCCCTGCGCAGCGGCGGAATCGACGGATCCTCCTCCGCCGTCACAAAGCTCACGTCGTCGAATTCCAGCGCATTGAGATCGATCGCTTCCTGAATCAGGTCGCCGTATTTCTCGCCAATGTGCTGGAACTCCGTTGAAGGCACGCGCACGTAGAGCACGCGCCCTGCGGCATGGCTGTAGCGCGTGGGTTTAAGCCAGGTCTCGAAGGATTGCCGAATCACCTTCTTCTCGAGAGCCGAGAGAATCTGGAGCCAGGGGTTAAGTGCCGGAGCCGGCGAAGTCGCAAATGCCATCGTACAATCCTAGCCTCTTCCGCCGGCTTAAGCCTGGCGGTTGAATTTCAGCTTTCTGGCAACAACCCGGCAACCCGAAAAGCGCTTTCGCTTTTCGTGCATTTACCGGAGACCGGTTACCTGTCGGCTGCTGATGTGCCCCTCAAGAGTTCGACCCTGGGGCGTTTTGAGTAAAATGCCGTAACGCAGAATGTTTGAAACTTCAAATGAAATTTCGTGAACGGGTCCGATAGTAGCGCACATCTCGGCTCCATTGCAACGGTTCTTTCACATAACTTTTTTGGGCCCTCGGAAAGTTGCACCAAGGTTGGTGAAACTGGCCGTGCTGCGTCTCGCTACTGCGAAAAGCGTCCCAAAATCGCACGCAAAATTCGGCACAGCGTCCCACTCAGTCTAATTCTTCGACCGCGCCGAGCGCTGCTCGATTCGCCGCGCCCGGCCGCCCCGCGCTGGATTCTCAACTCCGCCTACGTTATACTCGTAAATGCTGCTCATTCGCAGATTTATTCAAGGTACAGGAGCGGGTCACGATGCCCAAACGCACATTTCAACCTAACCGCCGCAGCCGCGTGAAAAAGCACGGCTTCCGGTCGCGCATGAAGACCAAGGCCGGTGCCGCCGTGCTCAGCCGCCGCCGCGCCACGGGCCGCAAGCGCGTCTCGGTCAGCGCCGGGCACCGCGACTAAGCCTCGCCGATTCTGGCTTTCTCGCCGGAACCCGTCGCGCGGTGGGGTCGTTCTTCCCCGAGTATTCTTCATGAATTCTCTATCCAGGCCTGCTCAACGCCAATCCCTGGCGGAAGCGCGTCTGCGTAAGCACGCCGATTACCAGCGCGCCTACGCGGCCGCCCGCAAGCGGCAATCCGCGTCCATGAGCTGGTTCCTGGCGCCGCGGGCGCCTGCTGGTCCGGATGCCGCGGCCACGCCGGAATCGCGTGTCGGTCTCACCGTGGGCAAAATCATGGGCAAGGCCAACGAGCGCAACCGCATCAAGCGCCGCATGCGCGAAGCACTGCGCCGCCACGTCGATCTACTGCCCCAGGGCTTCGATCTCATCTTTCATCCCCGCCGTAAAGTGCTCTCCATGGAATTCGCGCAACTTGAGGCGGAGATTGTACGTATCCTTGAACAAGCCGGAGGTGAGGCGTCGCACGTAGCCAATTCGTCCGCCGCCTCTCAGGCCCCAGGTACACCTGCACCATGACGCGCTTTCTGCTCGCACTCATCGCCTGGTACCGCCGCTGGATTTCTCCGGCGCTGCACGCGGTGAGCACGAGCCAATGCAAATTCATCCCCACGTGCTCTGAATACGCGGCCGGCGCCATTGCCACGCACGGTCCATTGCGGGGCTGCGGGCTGGCTGCGTGGCGTCTGTTGCGCTGCCATCCCTTTACGCCGGGCGGATTCGATCCCGTCCCTCCTGCTCACTCCGGCGGGGACTGCGGCTGCAGTTCCCCAGCCCTGCCCCGCGACCCGTTACCATAGAGGAAGCGGCGGCCCAGAGGCTGCCTTTTCCGAACGATAGGAAGTATCCTTTGCCCGAAATTCAGAATCCCAATCTGCAATCGCAGGGGTCCGGCGGTGGTGGCGGTGACATGCGCTCCACCATGGCCTTCATGCTCCTTGCCATGGCCGCCATCTTCGGCTATCAGTACTTTTTCGCAAAGCCCAAGCCGGATCAGCAACCACCCGCGCAAACGCAGTCGCAGCCTGCTGCTCCCGCCGCGTCTGGTGCTCCTGCCGCGCCGGGCACGGCTCCGAATGCTGCTTCCTCGCAGGCGCCCTCGGCCACGCCGCAGATTGCGGCCTCGCTCGAGACCTACACCACGATCGAAAACGAGTTCTACAAGATCGTTTTCACCAACCGTGGCGCGCAGGTGAAGAACTGGATCCTGAAGAAGTACTTCGATTCGGCCGGCAAGCCGCTTGATCTTGTGCAGCCGCAGGCCGCGGCACGCTTCGGGTTGCCGCTCTCGCTCTTCACCTACGAGCCTGCGCTCACCACGCAGTTGAACGACGCACTCTACCAGGTGAGCTACAGCGGCGCGCAACCCTCAGCCACGGGTCAGCTGCTTGCGCCCGCAACCATTACTTTCCACTACTCGGCCAACGGCATCGATGCCGTCAAAACTTTCAGCTTCGGCACCAGCTATGTCGTCAACGTCGAAACCGAGGTCAAGCGCAATGGCGCGCCCGTGCGCACGCTGGTGGAATGGCCCTCCGGCCTGGGCGACATGGAGGAGCTTCATCAGACTTCCATGCTGCGCGGGCAGATGCCCACACCCTCCTTCTTCGCCTGGTCGATCGGCGACCGGGATGACGTGCAGGCCGCCGCCAAGGTGAGCAACAATAACACACTGGAAGCGTCGTACCAGTACGCGGCCGTCATGGATCTTTACTTTGCCGCTGCGTTCCTGCCCGAGGTCCCCGACCGCAGCACGGTCGTTACCTTGCACAACTCCATCGAGTTGTCCGCAGACCCCAGCGATCCGAACAGCAAGAAAGCTTCCGTCGACGTGGTCGGCCTCGCCGTCGGCGACACCAGCGGCGATACCCGCCTGCGCCTGTTTGCCGGCCCCAAGGCCACCGAGCTCCTCAAGTCGATCCACGCCACCGGCGCTGACGGTAAGCCCGACGGTCCCGGTCTCGAATCGCTCATCCAGTTCGGCAGTTGGCTGGGAGTCATCGCCAAGCCTCTTTATTACGCCCTGCGTTTCCTGCGCAACTTCATCGGCGCCGGCGCGTACAGCTGGGGCTGGGCCATCATCCTGTTTACGGCCGCGTTTAACCTGGCGTTCATCCCCTTGCGGTTCATGATGATGAAGTCGTCGCTCAAGATGATGCGCATCCAGCCCAAGGTCAACGCCATCAAGAAGCGCTATGCGAACTTGAAGATGAACGACCCCAAGAAGAGCGAGATGAACACCGAGGTCATGGCGCTCTACAAGGAGGAGGGCGTCAACATGTACGGCAGCTGCCTGCCCATGCTGCCGCAGCTCCCGCTGTTCTACGGCTTCTTCCGCGTTCTTTACAACGCGGTCGAGTTGCGCCAGGCGCACTGGTTCTGGCTGCCCGATCTCTCCCAGCCCGATCCCAAGTACATTCTGCCGATACTCATCATCATCACCATGTTCCTCACGCAGTACATCACGCCCTCGCCCGGCATGGACCCCATGCAGCGGCGCTTGATGGCCTTCATCATGCCTATCTTCATGGGCACCTTCCTGATGCACTACGCTTCGGGGTTGGCGCTCTACTGGGCTACGGGCAACGTGCTGAATCTCGGCTTGCAAATCATCATCAACCAGTCGAGTTACGGCAAGGAGATGCACGCCATCGCGGCCCGACGGGCAGCCAAGAAGGCCGGCGTAAACCCAAAAACCATCCAGGGCAAGCGGTAGAAGTGCAGGGACTAAGGGACTCGGGACTAAGGGACTAACGAGAAAGACTATGGGGCAATCATTCAAGGATTTGATCGTTTGGCAGCGATCCATCGAACTCACAATCGATGTCTATAAGCTGACCTCGAAGTTCCCCGAATCCGAACGCTTCGGCCTGACCAACCAGATGCGCAGAGCTTCCGTATCGATTGCGAGCAACATTGCGGAAGGTTACGGCCGCACGACAAAAGGCGAGTATGTGCAGTCTCTCGGACATGCTCGCGGGTCCTGTTCGGAGCTTGAAACACAAATCGTAATCGCCAAAAACCTTGGATTTGGCGCAACCCAAAATCTTCAATCAACCGAGACTCTCTGTAACGACGTCGGCAGGCTTCTCGGCGCACTTATAAAGTCCATTCGAGCAAAAGAGTCCCCGGCCTTAGTCCCTTAGTCCCGAGTCCCTTAGTCCCTATTTCCCGACCCCAGCCTCCTGTTCTATCGTCTGAGTCATGGCCGCCCCTGAAAGCTCCGCTCCCCGTCCCACGCCTGAAGCCGAAGAAATCTATCGCCGCTGGATTCAATTCCTCGACGACGAATTCGTCCGCCACAGTTCTCCGGAGCGTCGCGGCGAAATTGTGCGCGACCAGCTCTACCAGCTTTATCTGGGGCGTCCTTTCAGCGGCAAGCTCAACCTCAAACTCACCTCGGAGCTGCCGGGCAACGTGGTCAGCCTCTCGCTCGACCCGCAAAACGTCACCCTGGAGCAGGAGCACTTTGCCGAGGTGGACCGCGAGCGCTTTGCGCGCCGCAAGCCCCTGCTCTGGTTCTGGCAGATGTTCGATCGCTCGCCGATCGGCCTCAATCACTGGCTGGGATTGCGGTTCCGCTGCATGCTCGGCCGGCACATCTTCGAGCATCTCGGCTCAGGCGTGAAAATCTATCACGGCGTCGATCTGACCTACGGCTATAACCTTTCCATTGGCGATGGCGTCACCATTCGGCAGCGCGCCCTGCTTAACGACCGCGGCGGCATCACCATCGGCAATAACGCCGTCATCGGCTCCTTTTCGCGCGTCTTCTCTTTCTGGCACGATCCGCAGGAATACAACAAGGTCCGGCTGCAGCCTACGGTCATCGGCGCAGGCGCCCACATCGCCACCCATGCCATCGTCCTCGCCGGGCAAAACGTCGCACCCGGCGAATCCGTCGGCGTCTTCCCCGACGATCGCGTGTGAAGCCGCGCTACTGCACCGCGTTCACGCCGCCGTGCACGACAAAACGAGCCATGTAATCGTGCAATAGTTGCCGGTGCGCATCGCGGTAGGCTGCGTAGTCCTGCGTAATGCCCTGGTCAGCGCCGTTAATCAGAATCCAGCAGTCCAGCATGCCCGCGTCGTACACCTCCAGCAGATTGCGCAGGCTCTCGTCGAGCTTCTCGGGCGGAATCTTTTTCTCCCGGATGACCGTGACCACCGAGCTCAAAGCATCGTCTTCCTCTTTCAGGCTGTGCCGGTACTCCTTCTCGTTGGGAAACTGCTTCTTGAACTCATCGCCGCGATAGAGCGCACGCTTCATCGAGTACGTGATCCAGGCAAAGCTGCCCTCGTTATTCTTGTCCAGCGCATCCGTAGGATTGACGTTGATCGTGATGTTCTTGGGGTTGTTGGGATCCACGGCAGGCGCTGTCGGACGTTCGATCTTCGGTGAGCTCAGCACCGCCTTCTCCCGCACCGCCCACTGCTGCAATCCTTGCCACGAGAATCGGTTGTAAGGCTCCGCCACCACCGCGTCGATAAACTTGTTCTTCGCCGCCTCCGGGTCGTTGCCGTAGAGCACGATGGCGTCGCCCCAATAGCGGTACGCCGTCTCGCGGTTGGGGTCGATGGCGATGGCACGCGCAAACCATTGCGCCGCCGTCGGCAGATCGTGCTGGCTGAACGCCGCATCGCCCGCGTAAAGCGCGGCCACGTAGAGATGCGGATCGGCCGCGGCCGCGGCCACATACTTCGTCATCGCCGTCTGATAGTCCCCGGCCGCGAATGCTTTTTCCCCCTCCTCCATCAACGCCTGCGCGGGGCTGCCCGGCGCGACGCTGCCCGGCGCATCGGGATCGATGTTCGCCATCATCTGCGTCACGTTGCTCTTGTCGCCTAACTGGACAGCACGCCGCGCCGTATCGCGTTCACGCGTTATCAGCGCCTTCCTCTGCGCGGCATCGTTCGTCTGCAGCGCTGCGGCTCCCAGGCAGGCGGCCAGCCGCGATTGATAAAGCTGCTCATTGGGATAAGACTTGGCAAGATCCTCATAGAGCGGCAAGGCATCCACATGCTTGCCCGCTTCGTAGAGCGCATTCGCCTTGGCCGCCTCGTTGTCCGGCGCTTGGCCCGCCCATACCGGGCAACTCATTGCCACGCACAAACACATGCCCGCAATCCATCTCCGCACAGCGTTCTCCTTACCCATTCTTGAAGCGCTTACAATCTTAGACCGCACCCGCATCCGCATTGTTCCCGCTGTCTGCATGCGCGCGCTGTTCACTGATCACAGACCACTGATCACTTCCTTCTGCTACACTCGCTCCGCAGCCCTCCACCATGCTTTTCAAGGCCCTTAGCGCGGCAGTCTACGGCATTGATGCCAATCTCATCGATGTCGAAGTCGACTACAGCGGCGTGGTGTCGAACGAGGATCACTTTCATACCGTGGGGCTGCCTGATGCTGCGGTGCGCGAGAGCCGCGATCGCGTGCGCGCCGCCATCAAGAATTCCGGCTACCTCATCCCGCCCACCTTCATCACCATCAATCTCGCACCCGCTGACCTGAAAAAAGAGGGTTCCGGATTCGATCTGCCTATCGCCGTCGGCATTCTGGGTGCGTATGGCGCATTGCGGACCAACGACCTCAGCCGCTTTCTCATGGTCGGCGAGCTCGGGCTCGACGGCAGTGTGCGCCCCATCCCCGGCATGTTGCCCGTGGCCATTCTGGCCCGCGAAAAGGGCATTCCCAACCTGATTCTGCCCCTGGCCAACGCCGCCGAGGCCGCAGTCGTCGAAGGCGTCAATGTTTATCCGGTCTCCTCGCTTCTTGACGTGCTCGAACTGCTCAACACGTCCGTCGTCGGCGTCATTCAGCGCGAGCCGTATCGCGTGGTCACGGCGGATTTGCTGGGCAAACTTGAGCAGTTCTCCGTCGACTTCAGCGATGTGCGCGGCCAGCAAACCGCCAAGCGCGCGCTCGAAGTGGCCGCGGCCGGAAGCCACAACATCCTGATGATCGGCCCGCCCGGCTCTGGCAAAACCATGCTCGCCAAGCGCCTGCCCTCTATCCTGGCCTCGCTCTCCTTCGAGGAAGCGCTCGAAACCACCAAGATCCACTCCGTCGCCGGCGTCCTCGAGGCCGGCGCGGGACTCGTCACCCAGCGCCCCTTCCGCGCGCCGCACCACACCATCTCCGACGCCGGCCTCATCGGCGGCGGCATTGTGCCGCGTCCCGGCGAGGTGTCGCTGGCGCACAACGGCCTGCTGTTTCTCGACGAACTGCCGGAATTTCCGCGCAACGTTCTCGAGGTCCTGCGCCAGCCGCTCGAAGATCACACCGTCACCATCGCGCGCGCCTCCATGTCGCTCAGCTTTCCCGCACGTTTCATGCTGGCCGCGGCCATGAATCCCTGTCCCTGCGGCTTCTTTAACGACAAGTCGCGCGAGTGCCTGTGCACGCCGCCCATGATCCAGCGCTACGTGGCCAAAATCTCCGGCCCTTTGCTCGACCGCATCGACATCCACATCGAAGTTCCCGCCGTTCAGTACAAGGAATTACGCGGCGGCGCGGCGGCCGAAGGCTCCGCGCAGATTCGCGCCCGCGTCATGGCGGCCCGTGAGCGTCAGCATAAGCGCTTCAAAAAGCACGGCGAAAAAATCTATGCCAACGCACAGATGAACACGCGGCAGATTCGCGCTCACTGCGAACTCGGCGCCGACGCCGAGCGGTTGCTGGAGCGCGCCATGCAGCAGCAGGGACTCACCGCGCGCGCCCACGATCGCATTCTGAAAGTCGCACGAACCATCGCAGACCTGGAAGGGACGGAGTCTCTCACCGTCGCCCATCTCGCCGAAGCCATCCAATACCGCACGCTCGACCGCAGCTACTGGGCTTAGCGCCTGCGATTAGCGGCCCGCCGTCCCACCACGCCAGTTTATTCACTCTCTCGCCAATGGGGTGGTTACTTCGGATTATGTATGTTTTCTAATCTTGGACGATATCCCAATAGACTGAAGAAGCACCACAAAAGCAGCACTGTTTCCTGGAGTTCGTCGTGCAAGACACCGTTCTGCAATCCGGTTGGGAAACCCTCCTGGTTGCCGTTCCTTCCGTGGGAATCCTTTTAGTGGGTCTCTTCCGGTTGGATGAACTGATCGCCTCTCCCAAACGCCGCAAGGCCGTCAAACGCCCTGCCAGCGGTTGCGATCGGAATGGACGCTTGCTTCTCTCCGATCCCGACGGACGCCGCTGGGGCGGCGCGCACAAGCCCAAATAGGGCGCGGCGCCCCGGAAACAGGTAACCGTTTAGGTTCACTTTCTTGATACTAGCGTCTTCCGGCACTTTTACCCCTGGGAACGCGACTCGTGCAGGGTTGGGAAAGTCAACCAAACCACATCCACAAGTAACTGATAAAGAATAGGTTGACGCAATGACTCGCAGCGTAGGCGCGCCCCGCGGGGACCGGTCCCCAAAAACCCCAAAATATCCCTGCCCCTGGCCCGAAATAACTATTGACCACAACAGAGGTTGGTTATACTCTCATCCTAGCCATCCATAGAGGGCAGGTTGTGTATTTGCAGCCCGGGTGTGCCTATCAGCACATTTCCAGCATCAAACCATGAGCAGGTGCTCCTTTGATGCCTAGGGTGCGCATTTGGAGCTTCCGGAAACGCCATGCAAGGCGACCGGGTGTTCGGGGCGCAAACTGCAATCCGATAGGGTATGGCTTCCATCTCATAGCGTGCAATCGTCACCAAGATTTTTGAATTCGGGGGCGTGGAGAGTGCGTCTAAGGTATGGAGCGGCAATTTGGGGTAGCCCTAGTTTGTAATGGCTCCCCTCTACTGCACCGGCGGTCACACTGGGATTCCTCCAGTGCAGGGAATTGAAAAATAAGGAGATAAGCAATGCGTTCTGATCTTGTTTTCAAGGCACTCTCGCATGTGAACAATCGCTACCAGCTCTGTCAACTGGCAAGCAAGGCAACTCGGAAGCTCCACAAGCCGAATACACGGCTGCAGGACACCACAAACGAAGTATTGTGCCGCTTTGAGACGGCCAGTCCGCAAGCCCCTAAGTCCGAAGAGGCGCCAGCGGCTCAGCCGGTGGAAAGGCGTCGCGCGGCCTAACGGCCCGTGCGACGCTTGTAAGGTTAAGTCAGGCAAAGAACCAAGGGGTAGTATCCCTCTAGAATCTGCAGCTCTTTCCGGGCGCTCTGTCACACCAGGTTCGTTTGGTAGACTCGGGGTCTGGTTTCCAGGCTGGTTTCGCGCCGGTTGAACGTCTCGATGCCTTTCGCATCTACTCCTCCGGAGCACTTCTCCCTCCGTATCCCACCCAACACATCCCGCCTTCACGCAGGTGAACATGACCATCGCAGAACTTAAAGAAAAAAACATTACTGAATTAAGCCGCATCGCGCGTTCCCTTGAGATTCAGGGGACCAGCGGCCTCCGTAAGCAGGATCTCATTTTCAAGATCCTCCAGGCGCAAAGCGAAAAGGAAGGCCACATCTTCGCTGAAGGCGTCCTCGAAATTCTCCCTGACGGCTACGGCTTCCTCCGTTCCCCGGACTACAACTATCTGCCCGGCCCCGACGACATTTACGTCTCGCCTTCGCAGATTCGCAAATTCGATCTCAAAACCGGCGATTCGATCAGCGGCAACGTGCGCCCGCCCCATGAAGGCGAGAAGTATTTCGCGCTCGTCAAGATCGAAGCCATCAACTTCGAGTCGCCCGAAGAGACGCGCAACAAGATTCTCTTTGACAACCTCACGCCGCTCTACCCGCAGGAGCGCATCAAGATGGAGACGGTGCGCGAGGGCATCAGCGGCCGCGTGATGGATCTGCTCACGCCGGTCGGCAAAGGCCAGCGCGGTCTCATCGTCGCTCCGCCCCGCACCGGCAAAACCATGCTGCTGCAGTCGATTGCCAACTCCGTGACGTCCAACCACCCCGAGGTGGTTCTCATCGTGCTGCTGATCGATGAGCGCCCCGAGGAAGTCACCGACATGCAGAGGTCCGTGAAGGGCGAAGTCATCAGTTCCACCTTCGACGAGCCCGCCGCCCGCCACGTGCAGGTGGCCGAAATGGTCATCGAGAAGGCCAAGCGCCTCGTTGAGCACAAGCGCGACGTCGTCATTCTGCTTGACTCCATTACGCGCCTGGCGCGCGCCTACAACACCATCGTTCCGCCCTCCGGCAAGGTTCTCTCTGGCGGCGTCGACTCCAACGCCCTGCAGCGCCCCAAGCGCTTCTTCGGCGCGGCCCGCAACATTGAAGAAGGCGGCTCACTCACCATCATCGCCACCGCCCTCGTCGACACCGGCTCGCGCATGGACGAAGTCATCTTCGAGGAGTTCAAGGGCACCGGCAACATGGAAATCATCCTCGACCGCAAGCTGGTCGACAAGCGCGTGTTCCCGGCGATCGATATTCAGCGCTCCGGCACCCGCAAGGAAGAGCTGCTCATCCCCAAGGAAGATCTGCAGCGCGTCTTCATCCTGCGCCGTGTGCTCAACCCACTTTCACCGGTTGAAGCCATGGAACTGTTGATCAGCCGCCTGGAGAAGGTGCGTAACAACGCCGAATTCCTAGCCAACATGAACCAGCTGTAAGCAGTTTCAGGAGAATGCAACGAAAGCCGTCAGGGCGGAAAATGTTCCTCTGCCTTGGCGGCTTTCCCGTGTAAAATCTCGCCATGCCTGTGACTGCATCGATCGACAAGCATCCTGACGGCTGCGCCGTGGTTGTCTTTTCGGGACAAATCACGCTCGGCTCCTCTCTCAGCATGGTGGAATCACAGATTCGATCGGTCATCAACGACGGCGTCAATAAGATCGTCTTCGATCTGACCGATGTCGGTTTCATCGACAGCGCGGGACTCGGCATGTTGGTGTATGCCTATGGCTCGCTCGCAGCCAAAGGCGGTTCCTTGCGCCTCTGTGGCGTGGCCCCGCGGATCGTGTCCTTGCTGGAGCTGACCAGAACCAACACGCTGCTGCCCGTCGATGCTACTGCCGCAGACAGTCTGGCGGCCCTCAAGACGTAATCACGCAACCTGGCTGAACGGCCCCGGCTCTCGGCTTCGGTCCAGCGTTTGAGCGCTCGGTCCTTCTATCCCCGTTCTAGCAACCCCCGATCCCAGTTGCCGAGTTCCGCCGGGCGCATCCGGTACTTTAGCTTTGGAGCGAATGCAAAAAAAGACCGCAGCAGCGGCAACGAGCGATATACTGTCGCCGCCGGGAAAGCACTGCGAAATACCGCACCCGGCTTCACGGCTTCCCACCGATTGAAAGCTCAAGGAGGTTTACGATGCGTATCGTTCATGCAGGAAGGTTGTTTGTGCTTTGCGGCGTGGTCTCTGCGCTGCTAACCGCGGTGCCGGCCATGGCGGCGGTCGATGCATACATGACGGTGAAGGGCGTCAAGCAAGGAGCCATCAAGGGCGATGCGATGTCCGATAGCATTAAGCTCATCAGCGTCGTCCGCGACGCCCCGTCCGGATTGGCCACCGGCAGACGGATGCACTCCACCATCACCATCACCAAAGAGATCGATGCGGCGTCGCCCAAGCTGTTCATGGCGTCGAGCTCACATGAGACGTTGAGCGAAGTGGTGATTACCTTTGAGGGAGCCTCGGGAGGCGCGAAGACAGCCCAGAGGATTGTGCTCACAAACGCGACCATCTTGAGCGTTCGCAAGGCGGGCCGCACCGAGCAGATTACGCTCGATTACCAGACCATCGAGGTCACCTGGACCGATGGCGGCAAGACCGCGACGGACGACTGGGAAGCTCCGATCTAGGGTCTGCTTACACTACTCCGGCGATTGAGGCTGCATACAACATGATGATTCGCACTGCGAAGCTGCTGCTGTTGGCTGGCGTTGCTTTGTTTTACATCCTTGTTGTCTTCAATAACCTTACCGATTTCGGTACGAATGCGCAGTTCGTGCGCCATGTTTTGCTGATGGATACAACCATCCCCGGCAACGGTGGAATGTGGCGCTCGATCTCTTCGCCCGCCGTCGATCGCATCTTTTACTGCTCCATCATTGCTTGGGAAATCATCACGGGCGTCCTGCTTTGGTGGGGCATTGCCCGCCTGCTACGCGCTTTGCGCCTGCCCGCTGCAGCCTTCAACGCGGCCAAATTCCTGCCAATGCTTGCGCTCACGCTCTCCTTGCTGATGTGGCTCGTGGCGTTTCTCGCCGTCGGCGGAGAGTGGTTTCTCATGTGGCAGTCACGCGCCTGGAACGGGCAGGAGGAAGCCTTCAGATGCTTCACTGTGGTCGGTATTGTGTTCCTGGCGTTTTTGCATCCCGACACGGACGCACAATCGTAGGGGTTAGCTTTCAGCTGCCGGCGCCCTCATCCCGTTCCAGCGACTGCCGATCCCAATGGCCCAGATCTGCCGCGGCAGCGTAGGTGCTTTGGCAAAATTCGAGCAGCGCCCCGCTCGGCGACTGCGCTCCACGCACATCGTCATACGTAAGCAGAAACTCTCCTAACCCTGTGTCGTAGCGAGCTGCTTCCGGACGCGCGTGCGCTTCCTTGAATCCCTGCGGCTCCGGAGAAGCATAGGAATAGAACGCAGGACCGCTCATCGTGCCGCTCCCCGGCCACCATCCCACGCTGCTCACTTCGTGCGAGTAGGCTTCACGCGTGATCAAGTCGGCGCCCGGCCGCTCCGGCGCCTTCCGCCCGGAAAAACGCGTCACCGCCAGATCAAAACTTCCCCAGAAAAAATGCACCGGGCTCACTTTGCCGATGAATCCCGAACGAAACTGATAAAAAACCGCATCCACCGAGCGCAGGATGCACCAGAAAGTTTTCGCCCGTTCGGCGTCGTACGCCGCGTGCACACGATCCTCGTCGAAAGGGATAGGATCGGGGATCTCCACCGGCATGCGCCAAATGCTCACCTCGACCCCTGCCGATCGCAGCATCTCCATGAATTCCCGGTAGAAATCCGCCACCGCCATGGGCCGCAACGGCAGTTGCCTCACCAATCCGTCGCTGCACTCCAGAACCAGCTGATCCGCAAGAAAGTCGAATCGTATCTCAATTGACCGCTCGCCGTAAGGAATGTTCGACGTCGTGAGCCCGCGCGGGCTCACATAAAGAGGAACATTCCACCAATGATTGACGAGCGGCGTCAGCCGCAGCCGCACCTTGCCCACAATCTGGGTCCACATGTGCAGCGTGGCGCAGGTCTCCCGCCAGGAATCAAGCGGCAGCGCGGGCCAGCATTCTGGCCTGTCGGTCATTGCTGGATTTGTCATATTCTACCCCTTCAGCGCTTACAAATGATTTGTCTTCAACGTCCCGATCTCGTGCTCTGGCATGCGCCGGAACGTCGT
Source organism: uncultured Acidobacteriota bacterium (assembly GCA_963729915.1). Lineage (GTDB taxonomy): Bacteria > Acidobacteriota > Terriglobia > Terriglobales > Acidobacteriaceae > Telmatobacter. The sequence goes on from CAVSQE010000003.1 coordinate 573,929, forward strand.
CACCGGCCGCCGCCCTTTCCCATTTTCTGCCTCGCTGCTAAGATAAATGAAGTCACTGTGGGGCTGTAGCTCAGCTGGGAGAGCGCCTCGTTCGCAACGAGGAGGCCAGCGGTTCGATCCCGCTCAGCTCCACCAAAATCCCTCCATTCCATCCTCCTACCCATCTCACCGTCTTATCATCGATACAACCTAGAGCTGTACGCCTTCCCTGAGGTGAACGTTTGTCCCAGGTTGTCTCTCTGCCGGAAGCTCCCGCAACAGCGCTCCGACCCCTTTGTGTCGATCTCGACGGAACTCTGGTCAAGTCCGACACTCTCGTGGACTCGCTGCTTGTGCTGGCGCGCACCCATCCGGCTTGGTTGTTCGCTCTGCCCGGAAGCCTGCTGCACGGCAAGGCCGCCTTCAAGGCTTTCGTCACCTCCCATGTCTCGCTGGACGTTGCGCATCTGCCCTACAACCGCACCCTGCTACAGTTTCTTCACGAGGAACGCGCCCGCGGCCGTGCTCTCTATCTCGTAACAGGGGCGGACGTCCGCCTTGCGCAGCGGGTTGCCACGCATCTCGGCATCTTTACCGGTGTTTTGGGCAGCGACGGCGAAATCAACCTGACCGGGACCCGCAAGCTGGATCGCGTGCGCAGCCAGTTCGGCGGCGAGTATGGCTATATCGGCAACGACACTCCCGATCTGCCGATGCTGGCCCACGCGGCCGAAATCATGGTGGCCAATCCCAGCCTTCGCCTGCGGCTCAGGATGCGCCTCCGCCGCATGCGTCCCACGCGCACCTTCGATGAAGGCGCCGGTTCGCTCTGGACTGCGATTCGCGCCATGCGCATCCATCAGTGGGCAAAGAACCTACTCATCTTTCTGCCTCTGCTGCTGGCGCACTCGGCCGTTGCCCGGCGCTTGCCCAGCGCGCTGCTGGCTTTTTTCTGTTTCAGCCTCACGGCTTCGTCGGCCTACATCATCAACGACCTGTTCGACATCGAGGTTGACCGCCGTCATCCGAAAAAACTCCTGCGCCCCTTTGCCGCGGGCGATCTCCCGGCCGTTGCCGGTTTCTGCATGGCGGCCGGTTTTCTGCTCTTGGCGTTCCTGGGCGCGCGTCTGCTGCCCATGGCCTTCTCAGGGTGGCTGCTGTTCTATCTGGGATCGACGCTCGCCTATTCCTGGGTTCTGAAGCGGATCGCGCTCGTGGATGTGCTGGTGCTCTCCGGCCTCTATACCTTGCGCCTGTTCGCCGGCAGCGCCGCCACCGAAACGCACATCTCGCATTGGCTGGCCGGCTTTTCGGTTTTTCTGTTTTTCTCTCTGGCCATCGTCAAGCGTTTTGCCGAGCTGCAGAATTTGCGCAGCAGCGAATCGCTGCCGCACAACGGACGCGGCTATCTGGTGGCCGATACCGATCAGTTGCGGAGTTTCGGCACGGCCAGCGCCTTTGCGGCCGTCATGGTCTTCGCCCTCTACATAAGCAGCAGCGACATCGTCGTGCTCTATCGCCGCCCGCAATTGCTGTGGCTCATTATGCCGCTCATGATTCTCTGGCTCTGCCGCATTTGGTTGCTGGCTTCGCGTGGCGAGCTCGACGAAGATCCTCTCGTCTTCGCATTGACCGACCGCATGAGCCTGGCGATTGGCATCGCCATCGCCGCCATCGCCCTGCTGGCGATTTGAACCTAGCTGAACAAGTCCTTCATTTTCTCGATCAACCCTGGCGACGTGGGACTGTTGTCCACGCTCATGGTCTCGGAGAGCTTGGTCACCAGCTCGCGCTGCGCGCGGTTCAGCTTGCGCGGTATTTGCACCACCACCTTCGCGATCAGGTCGCCGTTGCCCTTCTCGTTCAGGAAGGGAACGCCACGTCCCCTCACGCGCAACTCCTTGCCGCTTTGCGTGCCTTCGGGAATCTTGATGTTCACCGGAGCGTCGATGCCGGGAATCTCGAACTCTGCGCCCAACGCCGCCTGCGGAAAGCTGATGGGAAGGACGCAATAGAGATCGTGCCCATGGCGCTCGAAGAAATCGTGCGGACGGATGGCAAGAACGATGTAAAGATCGCCCTTGGGCCCGCCGCGGCGGCCGGAATCGCCTTCGCCCGCGTAGCGGATGCGCGTTCCCTCTTCGACGCCCGGCGGAACCTTCACGTTCAGCTTGATCTCCGTGGTCGCGCGGCCCTCTCCGCGGCATGCTGTGCACGGATCGCCGATCACTGAGCCCGTGCCGCCGCAAGCCCCGCAGGTGCGCGCCACCGAGAAGAATCCCTGCTGATAGCGGAGTTGCCCATGGCCCTGGCAATGGCTGCAAACACTCGGACCCCGGCCCGATGCGCTGCCCTGGCCATGGCACACAGTGCACGTCTCCAGGCGGCGGATCTTTACCTCGGTCTGCTTGCCAAAAATCGCGTCTTCAAAGTCGATGGTCAGGTCGAAGCGCAGGTCGTCGCCGCGCTGTTGGCGCTGCGCGCGCGATCCCCCGCGCGGAGCCCCGCCCATCGAAAACATCTCGCCAAACAAATCGCCGAAGATGTCACCCAGGTCCACGCCGCCGGCAAAGGGTCCGGCTCCAAATCCCTGCGAGCCCAGACCGGCGTGGCCGTAGCGGTCATACGCGGCGCGCTTGTCGGCGTCGCTCAGCACCTGGTAGGCTTCGCTGGCCTGCTTGAACTTTTCTTCGGCCGCGTGGTCTCCGGGGTTGCGGTCAGGATGGAACTTGAGCGCCTGTTTGCGGTACGCGCTCTTCAATTCCTGATCGGTGGCGTCACGCGAGACGCCCAGCAACTCGTAATAATCTGCTTTGCTCACTCTTGTATTAGAACCCATTGCTCCCTTGATCTAGCTTTCAGCCTTCAGCAATCAGTCGCACTGTTCCTTATCGTTAAATAGGGCAGCCTTCTTCAGGTCGCAACCCAGCAAATTTTCCCTGCTTCACTCACTTCACTTATTCACTCTGTTGCTTCGCGTTATGCGCCACGCGCACCAACGCAGGCCGCAGCAGCCGCTCGCGGATCTTGTAGCCGCGGCGAATCTCCTCGGCCACATGCTGGTCGGGCACGTCGTCGCGCTCCACGCTGCCCAGCGCCTCGTGTACGCGAGGATCGAAGGGCTCGCCCACTGCGGGAATCGCGCGCACCTGCATCTTTTCGAGAACCTCTTCCATCTGCTTCATGATCAGGCTCACGCCCGAACGCAGTTGTTCCACGGAACCTTTGGACTTGAGCGCCAGTTCGAAGTTATCGAGCACCGGCAGAAACTGCTCCACAACGCTGCCTGTCGCATGGTCGCGGAAATCTGCCTTCTCGCGCTCGGCGCGTTTGCGCGCGTTATCGAACTCCGCCTGCATGCGCGCCAGCCGATCGAGAAGTTGATCGCGTTCACCCTTCAGTTGATCGATTTCGGTTTGAGCGCCGGCCTCTACCTGCTTTTCCGTCTCGGCCGCGGGCACAAACTCATCGGGCGGCGGCAACTCGGTCGCGGGATCGATCTTCGCTCCCGTTGCGCTGCTGGCGGCGTCCTTGAATCCTCTCACCTTCAACTCTTCTGTCTCCTGATTCACCATGATTCAGCACGTTCTCCGAACAAATCACTACTATTAGTTAGATGAAAATACTTCCGGCTTCGGTGCAGCGGCTCGCGTTGGCGATGCGCACCGTTTTCTCGCTCCCTGTCACTACGCGCTGGGCACATCGAGAAGGCGCTCAGAGAGACGAGCAATGTAACTGACTGCCTCGATCATCTCCTGGTACTGGATGCGCGTGGGCGCGATCACGGCAACCGTTCCCATATTGGCTCCGCCCAGCCGGGCCGGCGCGCCAATCAGCACCAGATCCTGCATCGCGGGTGAAGCTTCATCCAGGCCCACCACTACGCGCACCTCCTGCTGGCGGCCGTCCACGTAAGCGTTCAGCAACTCTACCAGCCTTTGCTTGGCCTCCAGGGTCAATAGCATCTCGCGTAGCTGCTCGCGATCCTGCTCCGCGCCGATCAAATTGGCAATGCCATCAACAAACAGCGCCGGTCCGCTTTCATCCCCGGCCAGCGCGCCCTTGCGGCACAGTTCCTCCACCGAGGTCAGCAACTGGCGATAGGCTTCGCGCTCAGCCTCAACGCGGCGCTCCACTTCCACGCGAATGCGTTCGATGGGCCAGCCGTGGAAGTTTTCGTTCAGGTAACGGCTCGCCGTTTCCAGTTCCAGCGGGGTTACTTCGTGATCGAGCGCCAGCACGCGGTCCTGCACGGCGCCCGCCTGGGTCACCAGCACGGCCAGGACGCGTCCCGTGGAAAGCCGCGAGAAATGAATGTGCTCCAGCACCTGTTCTGTCGCGGTGCTGGCCAGCGCCACACCCAGCCCGCGCGAAAGCTGCGCCAGCACGTGCGAGGTGCGCTCCAGATAGTCATGCGAGCTCGACACGCCGGAAAAACTCTCCTCAATCTGCCCGCGGCGCGCCACGCTCAGCGGAGATTCCGCGCCTCCCGTCGCGGAGATGCCTCCTCCTGCCGTCGCGCGGCCGGGTTGCGTAATCTGTCCCACGTAATAACGGAAAGCCGCCGCGGTAGGAACGCGACCTGCCGAAGTGTGCGGCTGCTCCAGAAGTCCTGCATCGCCCAGGGTGGCCATCACATTGCGCAGCGTGGCCGAGCTCAGGCCTTCTCGATCGGCAAACAAGCGCGCAACCGCCTGCGACGCAACCGGCTCGCCGGTCGCGATGTACTGGTCGATGATGGCGGTCAACACCAGCCGCTCCCGCGGACTGAGGCGCACATCGGACATCGTTTGAGGCTCTCCCTCCCGCCCGATCGCAACCGGAAACGAACCCGTTTCGCCGCTCTCCAGGCAGGAGCCCTTATCAATTAAGTCCCGCTATTACTTGGACTTACGTACCAAAATTCCAGGAATACTCCTCTTTAAGTCTAGTGACGCCCGTCTGTCGATGTCAAGGTGCGGCTTCCCGCCTAAAGTACCCATCGTGGCATCTCCACACGTCTTTCATGACGTTCGTAATGCTTCTCCGCCGCCTCTTCACCGTCCAACTCAATATAGTGCTATTGTGAAACCGTCTGCAGGCAATCGCAGCGGTCAAGATTGCTTCACGGCCAATGTTTGCATGATTTTTTGGGGGCCCCATGAACAGAATTCTCCATTTCCTTCGCCGCAACTCGTGTTTGCTCGCCGTCGCCTTCGCATCCATCGCTTTGGCGCCCACAATCCCGGCGCAATCGTCCGCAAAGATCGAAAAGCACGCGCGGAAGATTGAAAAGCGCCTCGCCAAGTACCGCACCGGCACCTTTGTGCAGGTCGACCTGCAAAATCGCAGCCAGGCCATGGGCTCTCTAGGCGACGTCTCCGATGCCACCTTCCAGATCACCGACTCGGACAACAATAAGGTGGAAACCTTCGGCTACGCCGATGTAGCGCGCGTGTATAAGGCGAAAGAGTACATCGGCGCTGGCTCCGAGCCCGGACACCATATCCACCTCCTGGTCCCGGTCCTCATCGTCGCCGCGGCCGCCGGCGGAGGGATTGCCGCCTACGAAGCCACGCGCTGATTGCAGGCAACGGAGGGAGCTGGAGCCTTCAGGTCCCTGACTTCGGTCCCAGGAGAGCCGGGCCTTCAGGCCCCGGCCCTTGCCCTATCGCACCATTTCCGGCTGTTAGATTCGTTATAGGGCTCCCTTGCAATCGTTGCTGAGGTCATCGGACCGCCCTCAAAAGAAGCCAAATGTTCCATCCCACTGAAGATATTCGCATTCAATGGACGAAAGTCGTCCTTCCCCCGGTCTTTCTCGAGGAAGAGCTTCCTCTTACCGAGGCCGCTTCGACCACCATCTTCAACGCCCGCGGCGAGATCACGGCCATTCTCAACGGCCAGGACGACCGACTCGTGGTGCTGGCCGGCCCCTGCTCCATCCATGACGTGAAGGCCGCGCGCGAGTACGCCGGGCTGCTCAAGGGCGCCATCGACGAATTTGCCGCCGACCTGCGCATCGTGATGCGCGTCTACTTTGAAAAGCCCCGCACCACCATTGGCTGGAAGGGCCTCATCAACGACCCGCATCTCGACGGGACCTTCAAGATCAACGACGGCCTGCGCCTGGCGCGCCATCTGCTGCTCGACCTGGCGGAAATGGGCGTGCCCACGGGAACCGAGTTTCTCGACATGATCTCGCCGCAGTACATCGCCGGCCTGGTGTGCTGGGGCGCCATCGGCGCGCGCACCACGGAGAGCCAGGTGCACCGGCAGCTCGTCTCCGGCGTGTCGTGTCCCGTGGGTTTCAAGAACGCGACCTCGGGCGACGTGCAGGTAGCCGTCGACGCCGTGCTTTCGGCCTCCTGGTCCCACACCTTCCTTGGCCACACGCACCACGGCCAGTCGGCCATCTTCGTGACGACAGGGAATCCAGACTGCCACATCATCCTGCGCGGCGGTCGCAACTCCGTCAACTACACCGCCGAGAGTGTGGCCGAAACCACCGCGCTCATGGAGCGTGCCGGCGTTGCCCCGCGCATCATGATTGACTTCAGCCACGCCAACAGCGGCAAGGATTTTCGGCGCCAAAGTGTCGTCGGCCGCGATGTCGCCGCACAGATTGCTTCAGGAAATCGCAACATCATCGGCGCCATGATTGAGAGCAACCTGGTCGCCGGCGCGCAAAAACTCACGCCCGGCCAGCCGCTCGTCTACGGCCAGAGCATCACCGACGGCTGCATCGACTGGAAGGAAACCCACGCGCTGCTCGCCGAACTCGCCGCCGCCGTGCGCGCCCAGCGCAAGGCAAAGCAGAATTACGCTAACATTGCCAAGTGCGTGGGGTTTCCGAATGGCAATCAAGAAACCAAAGGAGCATGATATCGACTTCGCAGGCAGACGCCTGCTCCGCGCCGCAATAGAGCCCTTAGGGTGGGCTGTGAATGAGACCGAGCGAGACTACGGAATCGACTACAACATCCAAGTGTTCAACAAGGGTGTCCCGTCTGGCGTATGGTTTCACGTCCAACTGAAGAGCTCGAAGTCATCTAGATACTCCGCAGACCGAGAACATATTTTCCAGACGCTTTCAACTCGTCACGCGCGGCACTATGCGCTGGAAATTCGCGACCCGATCATTCTTATTCACGCCGACGTGACTTCCGGTAAGACATTTTGGCATGCGCCACAATTGGATCTGGTCCTGAGGCGCAAAATCAGTTCAGCCAAGGGGAAGTCGATCAAGGTTCAAATCCCCACAGTTCAGGCGCTTCCCGAAACTGCACCCGAGCTTCTCTCCGGCTTGGAAGCGATATACCTCACGACAGGAATTCGAAAGACTGCGGAAAGCACCGTGCGGTCGTTCCTTAAGTCTTTCGCTCACCAGCCGGATCAAGAGAAACTGTATCGCGATTTTCAGGAAAAGAACGCAGTCCTGAAGCTCGAGAAGATCAAAGAATTTTGCCTCAACCGACAATTCTCAGAGGCGCGAACCAGAATCAAATCACTGCAGTCCGACCCGGACACCGCCATCACCGCAAAATTCTGCGCGCAAGTTCAACTTAGAGGAATCGACCATAGCGAGTGTCTGTTCGCGGGCAAGCCCCAAATTGAACTGGCACGGATTCAACTCGCACATGCTAAGGAGCTGCAGGGGCTAGCCCGGTCCGGACCAAAGTATCTGAAATTCGCGGCATTGATCGAAAAACATTCAGCCGAGCTAAGAATGCTCACTCACGAAGACGCTGGATTGTTCATGGCCATTCGTCAACACCTTGAGCGCGGCGGGAATCCATTTGTGGCGCTTAGCCTCTATGCTCAGCGGTCCGCAAATACAAGGACGATAATCCTAAAATATAACCAATGCATCCGGCTTGCCCAATACGCGTCAAACTACAAAGATCGTTGGATGCTCGCGCCAGCATTAGGAAGCATAGTATACGCAGTTTCGATTTACCTCATTACCCTCCGTCACGAGGCTCGGCACCGAGAAGAAGACGCTCTTGCTCAGTCCTCGCTCCAAATTTGCAAGCTCGCTGCACGGATCGCCAACGAGGCCGGGGATGCCGAATCGGTAATCCTTTCCATAATAAGTGCCCTCTCTACAACCCGCTCGACCGAATCTGAGGCTTATCAGTGGGCCAACCATGTTGCGGACAACATCCGGGACCAGGAAGATAGCCGAGAAGCTCGCGCTGAAATCGATCGCATTACGAGGCGGTGGAGAGGAGAAAGGGTTGAACGGAGACTACCATGGCGACACGATTTGGCAGATCATTCAAAATATCTCCACAGCGCATGGAATTGATATCGACAATGAAAGCGATCCACTTGTGCTAGGTCTTCGAATTGCTGCGAAGGACAATAACCCGGGGCGAGTGTTAGCTAATTGCGAACACCTGCTGGTGAGCGCCGGAGGGATCGGCCCAAGGGCGCGATTAATACAGGAGATCTATAACATAGGCACCGCGTGTTCCAAGGTGGTCCATTGCACACTCCACAATTTTCATGTTGAGGATAAGGAAATGGACACAGCATACGAGAGCTTCAAGCGTACGCACTGCGATTCCTGCCAAGACAGGAAACCCCGACCGGCCGGGTGGCGATGCACCGATCAAATAAAGCGCGAAATTGAAGATCAAAACTTCGAGTTCGTTAAGCGCCTTGTAGGAACCGAATTTGGAATTCGGTTTACTGCCGAAGACTGACTCCGCGTCCTTTCAGCACGGCTCACGCCGTCCCCATTACCACTGTGTGTGGGCTCAGGGGAATCGGATGCGCGGTCACCCCCTTGAAACCTGCCTCAGCATACATAGCCAAAAGCTCGGGGAAGGTATACGCGTCGCCTTCCGCGGTCGTGGTCAGCATCGTCATCGCAAACGCCGCCGGCATCGGCGGCGATACGCGATCCTCATTCGGCACAAACTCAAGTGTTGCCGCCCGTCCGCCCGGTTTGAGCGCCGCACGAACCTTCTTCAGCAGCCCCACGTTCGTAGCCTTGTCGAAATGGTGCAGAAAATTCGTCAGCAGCACCGCGTCGTACGGTCCGCCGAAGTCGACTTCAAACGCGCTGCCCGGCAGCATATCGTAGCGCTCCCTCACGCCCGCCTTCTCTGCGTTCTTCAGCGCCACGCGCAGCACCGGCGCCCAATCCAGGCCCGTCACCTTCGCCTGCGGATTCTGCTTTGCAATCTCGATCCCGAACAGCCCGTGCCCCGCGGCAATATCGAGCACGTGCATGGGTCCGTCGTGCCCTTCCAGCACTACAGCGCCCAGCGGTCCCGCCATGGGTCCCATCATCGGCGCCATCTTTTCCGCGAACACCACCCAAATGGGATTGTCCGGCTCAACCGTGCCCTGGCCGGGAAGATGCGTGCGGCCCGCGCGCACAATATCGGCCAGTTGCACGTCGGCCTGCATGATCGCCGACTCGGTGAGGAACTGCGCCACCGAAGCCATGCAGGCGGGCGAGGCCGGGTCAAGAAATGCTGCGCTCGACGGCGTGTGCTTGTAGTGTCCATCCTCCTTGGCCAGCACTCCGTTGATCACCAGAAAATCGCAAAGGATGCGGATGCCGCGCTCCGATGCCGCGCAGTGCCGCGCGATCGATGCGGCATCGCCGGGCCCCTGGCCAACCGCTCGAAACACGTCGAGTTGAATCGCGGCGTTGAGCGCCGCGGTGCGTTGATGGGCCTGAACCATGTCGAAAACGATTCCTGGATTGAGTGGTGCAGCGGCAGAATTGCCTGCTTGCATTGTCTTGCCTCCTCGTGCGCCCAGTGGGAAATTGGGATTTTTGGGGAACCCAGGTCTGGGCTCACAGAGTCTATCACCCGCCCTGCCGCGTTGCGCAGCCGGGGAACTGGTTGCACCTTTACCGGTGTACCGGCTGCGCCCCCCGATGCGGCGGTGGCACGGGATGGCCGGTCAGCACGGCCGTGCGCTGGCGGGTCACGCGAATCCGGCAGGAAATTGCCCTCGGTCCGCAGGTCCGGTCGCGGACTTGGAGCCATTCGATTTGATCGGGGCCGAGCATCCATGCTGTGGCGTTGGCGACGTTTCGCGTTTCCTGCATAAAGTAGGCGGCGTTCATGTCGTCATCAGCCGCGTCGGCCATCATCTGCTGGCAATCGTCGGGGTCGGGCTCGGGGGTGCCGGGCGGGCTCCAGCAATAATCTTCATCATGCTCCAGCACATACTTTTTGCCGTTCTCGGGAATGAAGTAGCGGGGCGTGACTTTAGGAATGCGCGAGTCCGCTGCCCACTGTTCCAGGTCTTCGGCGAAAGGCTCCGGAAGCTGGCCCATGGATAGCTCGCGATCGGTCAACTGCCGGGAGAAGACAGTCACCGTGGGCGTCGGCTCGCCGTTGGTGGGATGGAAATAAAATCCGCCTATCGCGACGCCGGTTTCGAGATCGAACCAAAGGAAGCTGCGGCCACCGAGGTACGGGCCGTTGCTGCCGGAAACAATCACAAAGCGGCCATCGCGCACCACGGACGGGCTGCACTGATCCGTCGAGAACGGTTTGGACGGCATCGGAGAGCGACATGTCGCGGCCATAGTGGTATTCAGTGCTGGAGATGGTCTGCTTCATCAGGCTGTGGAAGCGTTTGTCCTTGAGTAGAGTTTTTGCCGGCTGGTCTGCGTAATCCTTAAGAAAGGTGAGCTGATCAAGGGGGATGAGCTTCTGAAAATTCGCGGAAGGCGGGGGCCCAGGAGGTGGCAGAGCGGGCTGAGAATCGGGCACCGCGGTGGGCGCGGTCTCTGGCACCGGCTCCTGCGCGGGCTCTGGCGCCTGCGCTGCCGGCGGAGCGTCCGAATGCGGCGGGGCATTCGGATCCGGGACTAACTGGGCGCATGCGAGAGCGGGCCAACAGAGGAAGAGTGCCGCACAGACAAATAGCGAAGTAGATGTGCTCTTCATTTCTTCCAAATTCCCCAAGGTCTTCGCAGGCAGTCTAACGCAGTTCCCGCGCGGCGAACATTATTTTTGGGGTGGCCATTGCATGCCTATTTCCTTCTGCCAGGCTTTTCAACGGCCCGAAGCCGGCAAATCGCTCAGTTCATGCCGTCACGATACAGTGAAAGGTGGTGCGCCTTCGCTCCAACATCTTCCGTCTGCGGCAAAAATCGCTGCTGCGCGCCATGCTCCTTTCTCTGGGCGCATTTGCCGCCAGCCTGCGTCTCGCCGGCTTCCCGAACATCAACGATCTGCATGGCTCGCATTGGCAGTTTCTCGCCCTCATGGTAGCCGCGTGGGGCATGGCAGAGACGGCCCGTTGCCTGCGCCGCCAATGGAGTCTCTACCACGCAGGCATCCTCGTCCTTCTCTATGCAGACCTCATGATCCTCGCTGGCATCGTGGTTCTGATTGCCGTGCCCTAGCGCCGTCCATCCGCCTCACCCCGCTTACAATCCAATCTGCGCACGCGCCCTTTCGCCGTGTAGCATGGCAGAGTGCAAATTCAGCCGCCGATTCCTGCGCTCTCGCGGTAACGGCTGAAAATCGCAATGCACAGGAGGAAGCGATGCTGAAAGGATTTCGAGATTTCATTCTGCGCGGAAACGTGATCGACCTCGCGGTCGCCGTGATTCTGGGCGCCGCGTTCAATTCGATTGTGGCGTCGTTGGTCAGCGACGTATTGAACCCGTTGATCGCTGCCACCATCGGCAAACCTGATTTCAGCGGCGTCATTCTGCATGTGGGCGGCGGGCAGATCAAGATCGGCAATTTTTTCAACGCGGCGGTTTCGTTCCTGATCGTGGCCTGCGTAGTCTATTTCGCCATCGTTCTGCCCGTGAACGCGTTGTTGGCGCGCACCAAGAAGCCTGAAGCGCCGGCCGCCGCAACCACAAAACCTTGCCCCGAGTGCCTCAGCGACATTCCGCTCGCCGCCAAGCGCTGCGCGCACTGCGCTCAACCCGTCGCCTGACCGTGGATGAACCAGGTTTGAAGGATCGATTGCATGAAACTCCGCACCAGGCTTGCTCTTCTTGTTTTGCCGGCTGTCCTTTCCATCGTGTTCCCATCAAGCCGACTGGCGGCGCAAGCCACGCCGCCACAAGCCTCGCTCGGTTACTCCGACTTCAGCGCGGAAGTCCGGCTCGAAGAAAAGTTCATGGCGGTTCCCGATCCCAAACTTGCCGGTGAAGAACTCAAGACCCTCACCCTCGAGCCGCATCTCGCTGCAACGCCTGAAGATCGCAAGACCGCCGAATACGTGGCCAGCAAGTTTCGCGCCGCAGGGCTCCAGACAGAGATCGTTCCCTATCGAGTTCTGCTCAATTGGCCCAAAGTCGCTCGCGTCGAAGCTTGGGACGATACCGGCCATCTGTTGATGAGCGGCCCCACGCCCGAACATGTCGAGGGCGACCCCGCCGCGGATAATCCCCGCGTCGTGATGCCCTTCAACGGCTCCTCGGGCTCGGGCGACGTTACCGGCGAAGTGGTGTACGCGAACTACGGCCGCGCCGAAGACTTCAACGAGCTTGCGGCCCGCAACATCGATCTGCACGGAAAAATCGTCATCTGCCGCTACGGCTCCAACTTTCGCGGCGTCAAAGTCTACCTGGCCCAGCAGCGCGGCGCAGTCGGCGTCCTCCTCTACTCTGACCCGCAGGACGACGGCTACGCCAAAGGCGATCCCTGGCCCATGGGCCCGTGGCGGCCTGAGACCGGCGTTCAGCGCGGTTCAGTGCAATTCCTCTTCAAGTATCCCGGCGATCCCGAAACTCCCGGGGTGGCCTCCACGCTCGACCTGCCCGACTCCGCCCGCATTTCGAATCCCTCTGGACCCAACGGCAGCGAGCCTTATATCGTCTCGATTCCTCTCAGCTATCACGATGCCGCGCCCATTCTGCAGGCGCTCAAAGGCCCCAGCGTGCCGCAAAGCTGGCAGGGCGCGTTGCCCTTCCGCTACCACATTGGTCCCGGCGGAGAAAAAGTCCACCTGGTTTCGCAACAGGACTACCAGCGCCGCATCATCTGGGACGTGATCGGCAAAGTCGAAGGCTCTCAGGAGCCAGATGCGTGGGTCATCGTCGGCAACCATCGCGACGCGTGGGTGTACGGCGCAGTCGACCCCAACAGCGGCACGGCCGCCATGCTTGAAGCGGCGCATGGCATCGGCACACTGCTTCGCCAGGGCTGGCGCCCCAGACGCACCATCGTCTTCTGCAGTTGGGACGCCGAAGAGGAAGGCCTCGTCGGATCAACCGAATGGGTCGAGCAGCAGGGCCGCACCCTCGACCACGCCGTGGCCTATTTCAATGTCGACGTGGGCGTCTCGGGCCCGGATTTCTCCGCCTCCGCCGTGCCCTCGCTCAAGGAGTTCGTACGCAACATCGCGCGTTCCGTTCCCAGCCCGCTAGGCGGCACTGTGTATCGGCTCTGGCATCTCAACCCCCCCGTCGACAGCGAACATCGCCAATCGAATGCGCCGCCCATCCCCGGAGAAGAGGTGCATCTGGGCGATCTCGGCTCGGGATCGGACTACACGCCCTTCCTGCAACACGCAGGCGTGCCCGCCACCGACATTGAATCGACCGGCCCCTACGGCGTCTATCACTCGGCCTTCGACGACTTCGCCTGGTTCACGCAGAATGCCGATCCGCACTTTCTCTATTTGCAGCAGATGGCGCGCGTCCTCGGCCTTGAAGCCATGCGCATGGCCGATGCCGACCTGCTGCCCTACGACTACGTGGCCTACGCGCGCGAAATCTCCGCCTATCTTGATGCCGCCAAACACAGGGCCCCGGATGCCGGTCTGGGCTCGCTCGACTTTGCTCCTGCCCAGGCGGCAGCCGCGCGCTTTTCTGCCGCGGCCCAGCGCGCGTATGCGATCCAGTCCGCACCTTCCGGAGATCTGGCCCGGCTGAATCTCGCCTTGCGGCAAACCGAAACAGCCCTGCTCTCCGACGCGGGACTTCCTAATCGACCGTGGTACAGGCATACCATCTTTGCCCCCGGCGAGGTTACTGGTTACGCCGCCGTCGTTATTCCCGGCGTGAACGAGGCCATCGACGCGCAGGATCGAAACCTGGCTGCGCAGCAGTTGCAGGTGCTCACGCAAGCGCTCAACCGCGCCACCAGCGTCCTTGAAACCGTTCACTAAAAGCCGGACTGATTAAAATGCGTTACTACGGTAATCCGATCAACCCTTCGGGGAAATCAGGATTCTCCACTCGAATAATTCTTTAGTTGTAGGTTGTTTAACCGTATTGTTCCACAAAAACCCCTCGCAAATCGACGAATTCCCTTGCGGTTTCTGCCGAGATAACAGTAATATCGGTAACTAATTGGAGTTACCGTTTGACTGATTAGATCGGTTACTCTCCCCGGCTTCGGTTGTTCCCCCGGATTGTGCAGCCGATAAACCAACGGATTGGATGGTCCGCCATGTACGATCTACTCATCGCTCTGGTTTTCCTTGCGTTCGTGGCTTCTCCGGCCATTGTTGCAGCTATGCCGATCAGCAAGCGCCAGGAACGGCCTGAGAAACACGCCAAGGGCGTCGGCTTTCTCCCCGCCAGCCGCTAACTCCGATCCTTTCGGCTCCTTGCGCCGATCTCTGCCTGCTGGCCGTTAGTCGCCCCGTCAAAGCTCATCCAAAGGGCTGCCCCACCGCAGGTGGCTCCAAATGGCCACGCCCACTCCCACTCTGGGGTGATTCCCTATCCTCCTTTCGCAGAGCTATGGTGCAGTGTCGGACTCTCTAGAAGATCCGCCGCACGCAAAACTTTGCACGCCTTGGGGGCCCTTCATGAAAGACCTTGTGATCGAACTGATTCTGATCGCAATGATCGTGGTTCCGCTGGTTGCCGACTCGCTCGAACCCTGCCGCACCACGAATCGCCGTAGCTCGGTACCGCGCCGCACGCACTAGCGCCCACTCGCCGCATCTCCTCCGGCAAGCGCCGGGGCTCCCGCGTCTCCAGTCCCTAGTCCCTAAGTCCCTCAGTCCCCGTCTTCTTGGTCCCTTGGTCCCTTGATCCCTCGGTCCCTCGTTCCCTGCCTGTGTGAGCCAAATCACATCCCCACCCCCCATCCACGGTTGACCATGGTCCTGCAGGCTCGTATCGTTAAAAAGGTAGAGACCATGAAAAAATCCCCAAAAACTTTGCAGGTAAGTATTGCCGTCGCCGTCATCCTCGGCACCATCGCCTGGCTGGCTTTCACCGGCTACGGTTCCAGCAAGAGCTATTACGTCACCATCGCCCAGTTGGGCGGAATGGGCGACAGGGCGTATCACAGCAATCTGCGCGTCGAGGGCTTCGTCGAGCCTGGCTCCATCGAGCGCAATGGGCCAC
>CAVSQE010000004.1:0-17565 GCA_963729915.1 uncultured Acidobacteriota bacterium
AAGGCACTAATCCAGGTGGCGAAATTTCGTCGCGTGATCGCCGGCTGTCTACGCTGGATCCGTAACTTACTTGTTTTCCGGCAGATGGGCTGAAGATCGGTCACACGCCGTAGGGCGGTAGGGTCTAAGAACTAATGTATGTTCGATTATGTCAACTAATACGATTTTTATTGACGCCAATTGGACTTGATGATAGACACTGTTGAGCATGAGTCCCGCTGCAGATTACTTCGTGCATGTCGCTCGCTTCCGATCCGGAGAGCGGTTCCCAGTTCTGCTATATCGCGAGACGCTCCAGCCGGTTGTCCTGGCGACCCGCTACATTCTCGATGAGTGTAGGCCGAGGAGCCAAGCGAGCACCCTGCTGCGTAGCTTGAGAGTGCTGCAGTGGTTTTACGGGTGGTGCGACACCGCCGGCGTGGAGTTGGAGTCGCGACTGCGGCGGAGACAACTGCCCACGGCGGCGGAGATCACGGGGTTCTGTCGCTATCTGCGCATACGGAAAATTTCCGAGGTAGGGTCTTTGGCTGGCCTGACAGGTCGGGAAGTGGTCGATACGCTGTCGCCAGCGACGTTCAATTTCTATCTGGGCGTGGTCGAGCGGTTCCTCATCTGGGCTGTCGATGAGTTCGTTCCCGTGGTGGGGCCTGCCCGTGAAACGAGGACGAGTGCGGAAACGAGCCGGGAGCGGATCCAGCGGGCATTCCGGAGCAACAAGCTTGCCGGAAAGTCGCTGAGAAAGCGCTATGGGTTGGACGAAAACGAAATTGCGGAACTGCGAGAAGTGGTCAGACCGGCATGCCCGCGGAATCCCTTCAAACCCACCGTGCGGTTTCGTAACTATGTCATCGTCGAGTTGATGCTGGCGACGGGACTGCGCCGTGGGGAAGTGCTGAAGCTCAAGCTGCGCCATCTTCCGCAAGGGCCGAAGAACACGCTGACGGTGGAGAGGGCGCCGGACGAAAAGGGCGACCCTCGCCGCAACGAGCCAGCGGTGAAGACGCGCGAGCGTGAGATTCCGATTCCCAAAGCTCTTGCCGTGGAGCTATGGCGTTATGCGCAGAAGCACCGCAAGCCCGGCCGACATCCTTATCTATTCACCAGCCAGCGTGGCGGGGTGCCCCTGGATGTTTCGGGGTTGAACGGGATCTTCAGTTGTCTTGTAAGGCGCTGCTTCCCGGCTTTACGGGGAAAGTTGCACCCGCACAATATTCGCCACACCTTCAACAACCGGCTGCTGGAGAAAGCGCGGGAGCTGGGCTGGAGTGACGACCAACAGCAAAAAGTGCAGACGTATCTGAACGGATGGGCGGAGGGATCCATCATGCCGGAGATTTACACACGCGCCGTGGTTGAGGCGCAGGCCATGGAGCTTGCCGAGAGGTACCAAGCGGAACTTTACCGGAGTTAACAGAGTGCCGGTCCACGCGAGAAAGAGCTCGAAGTCCCTCAGGCCGCGGTACGCCTGGAAGAACCCAGGCGTTGTCATTGACAGGAGCGGTCATACCGTCAGCACGAAACAAGAGTGCTGGCGGCTCAATGAGGTTACTCGCGCTGTAATCGTGAACTGGAAGCTGATGGAGAATGCTGCGGACATTGAAGATGCGATGAAGGCCTATGTCGTGCATTCGATCGAGGCCCATGCGCCCCACACAACTTGTCAAATCTTCAAGGATCTCAGGTCGCTGCTCTCCGTAACCGGCCCATTACGTTCCCTCGCGGCGCTCACCTACCCGGTTCTGGAACGGGCGCTGGCCGAGATGCGGAGACGCGGCGCCGGGGTGAGGTTCAGAGCGACACAGCAATGGTATCGATGGGGTGTGGCTCAGGAGGTGCCGGGTTTTCGCGAAGACATTCTTAGCCGATTGGACCAGATTAAGATCTCAAGCTGGCCAGTTGGACAGTCCGTCATGTCCCGTGATCCGGCGAAAGGTCCTCTCGACGAGCAGGAGCACTGGCTGGTCCGGCAGGCGCTGAAATTGGAAAGAGGAACGCTTCTTGAGCGAGTGTGTGTCATGCTGCTGTTGGAGCTGGGGGCTCGTACTTCACAGTTGTTGCTCCTCAAGGAATGCCACATTCACATGTACCGTAGGACTTCGGGAGAGGCCTTCTACGCACTCGACGTCCCTCGTAGGAAGCAGCGGACAGCGGTTGGCTATGAGACCAAGCGGCGGCGCATTTCCAGCGAGCTTGGCCGTGCTCTGGAACAACTTATTGAACAGAATCACAGGCAGCACGGCAACCGTGGCCCGGACATGCCTCTGCTATGCACGAGCCGGCACACGTATTTGAGAAAATTGCCCGACGCGCTGAAGAAGGAATACGATCTGCATCTTTCCGGAGTGGCCTTCGATCGCCACGTCCGCGAGTTCGCCTTGAGGGCAGGCATTGTTTCGCCGCGCACCCAGAAGATTCTTGGGCTATCGGCATTGAGGTTTCGCCATACTTTCGGGACGCGTCTGGCCGCGCAGGGTACGCCGGCGAGGCTGATCGCTGAAATGCTGGATCATTCTCAGGTGAGCAGCGTGCTGGTATACGTGAAATCCACCAGCAGCGCGGTCGAACGGTTGGACCAAGCGCTCGGCGGCAATGAACGGTTCACCACGCTTATCCGCCGATTTCTGGGAGAGGTGCGGCCCCGGACGGGAGCGGAGGCCCCGGGGAGCATTATCCCCGGCGCGACTCCCACCTTAAAGAATCTCGGCGGGATCGGGGCGTGCGGCGCGGATTTCTTATGTCACCTGTACCCGCCGCTTTCCTGTTATGTCTGCCCAAAGTTCATCGCCTGGACGGAGGGCCCGCACCGTCGGATGTTGGAGGAGTTGCAGCTTCACGTGCAGGGATTAAGCCAGCGCGACGGCAATCCCAGTAATCGCATTCCCAAACAGCTCGAGGGTGTCATCGAGGCGATCCAGGAGCTGCTGGAAAGGCTCGAAACATCGCGGGGGAGAACCGATGACGCGAAGCGGTAAGACGCCGGAGATCCGTCGGCTCCTGGGGATGGTTCGAGAGGCCAAAAAGCTTGGAACCTATCCGGACATCGTCTGGGAGTCGTGCTGTTGGGAGATCCGGCAGTACGATCGGAACCGGCGAGCGCACAGTCGCGATAGGGATCGCTTGCTCTTTGCCGAGCGCCGGGAGCGACACGCGGATCCCCTTGTGCCGTTTGTCTCTCCCTATGGAGATTTCGCCAAGGCGCTGATTCGCCTGCGGGCAAGTAACCGCGCCGTGGGGGCGAGTCGTCAAGCGGCGATGGTACGGGCACTGCAATTTTTGTACGCGACCACCCAGAATTCTCATGACCGCTCGGACCCCACGCGGCTTACGCGCAGGCATTTCCATCTTGCCATGGAGGAGGTGCAAAGGCAGTGCTCGGCGGGCACGGCATACAATATCGGGAATGCGCTGCGGGAGGTCGCGGAGTTCTTGAATGCTCACCAACTCAGCCGCACGCGCATCCGGTTTCAAAACGTCGTCCCGAGGCCCATTACAGGGGATGGCCTGGATTCGGCCTCCCAGGCCGAAGGCTTAAAGAAGATGCCCGCAGCAGAAGTCCTGGAGGCGTTAGCGGAGATCTCCAGTCAAGCCACGGACGATGACGAGTGTATCGTGCTTCGGATTATCGATCTCTTGGTGGTGGCGGGATTCCGTGTGGGCGAGGTGCTCACGTTGCCACGCGACTGTTGGGTAGAGGAAACGGCCCTCGATCCGCGGGGTCGAAATATCAGGGACATCACTACGGGTGAAACAGCAAAGAGATGTGGCCTGCGTTACTGGCCGGAGAAGGGCGGAGATCCCATTGTGAAGTGGCTTCCGAGCTGCGCGGTGCCTCTGGCGAGGCGCGCGGTGGGCGATCTCGTCCGGCTCTGTGAGCCTGCCCGACAGGCGGCGGCCGTTCTGGAGAAGAATCCCCATCGGGTACCGCTTCCCGGCAATCCCGATCCCGATGCCCTGCTCTCCATTCGAGAGCTGATGAAAATTCTGCCCTTCCCGCCAGAACAGGCTGCGATCCGTGGCTTCCTGTACAAAACCCTTGGACTGGAGCCAGTCGAGAGGGCACGCTTGCATGGCGAGCACAATCCCTCCTGCCTATATCGCGTCCGAGACATTGAACGCGCGCTCTTGAAACGCCGCGGGGCACTGGAAGTCCTATGTCTCTCCGGTGGCCGGGTTCAGATGCTGTCCGCGTCGCTGTGCGTGACATTCCACAACCAGCTCTATTCGAGCCGGTCGACGTTGACGTTCCTTCCGGAATTACTGAATGCCGGCGTCCTCAGCGGCCTGCTGGGCCACCGGCAAAAAAACACGGTCTTTTCCCGCCGCGGCTTTAAACACCCTAACGGTTCTCCGATGAGAATCCATACCCACGCTTTCCGCCATTGGTTGAACACTTTGGCTGACCAGGGTGGTTTGTCCGATGTGGAACTGGCGCGGTGGATGGGGCGACGGGACATCCGCCAGAACCAAGCTTACAAGCACGGGACCGTGGAGCAGCGTGTCGCCTGGGCGCAGGAGATGTTGGTAACGGGAAAACTGCAGGGTGCAACGGCCAGCATCTAT
This sequence comes from uncultured Acidobacteriota bacterium, assembly GCA_963729915.1. Lineage (GTDB taxonomy): Bacteria > Acidobacteriota > Terriglobia > Terriglobales > Acidobacteriaceae > Telmatobacter. The sequence continues at coordinate 4,561 of CAVSQE010000004.1, forward strand.
CACAACATTGAAGACCCAGTGGAAAAGCAGGAGTTCCTCCGGACATTCGTCGGCGTGGCTCACTTCACGCCGTATGGGGTCTGCACGCATGATTTTGCGATCACCCCCTGCCCCTATCATCTGAACTGCCTGGCTGGCTGTTCTGAATATCTACGCACGCAAGGGGATGCGGAAGAAAGACAAAATCTGATCCAACTCCGAAACTTTACCGCGGGCGAGCTGTTGAAAGCGGAGCATGCGTTCGAGGGCGGCGTTGGTGGCGCCGGCAACTGGGTTGACTTCAACCGGCGGACCCTCGCCGGAATCGAGTCTGCCCTGGCAGTCGATGAGCAGGATAAGCACGAGACGGGGGCTAAAGTGGCCGTGTTCGCCGGGCAGCATGCCATCGGCGCACCGGTCGAATGACATGGCAACTCATATGAGAACAACGAGAAAGGAGAAAGCGTCGAGGGCGTTCCGCCAGGGGCCGAGGCCCCTGCGTGGCGAATTACTGGTCAAGGCAGCCCGGGCGGAACTTGGCCGTATGACGAACCTGTCTCCCCAGACCGATCCCATCAATATGCTGCGGCTCGCCAAGCGGCTCAAGGTAACGCGTCAGGCGCTTTACAACAATGATCTCGGGCACGTGGTCGCCGAATACGCTGAACTGCAGCGCAAAAACTTCAGCACGGCGGTGGCAGCAGCCTTGCTGCGCCGTCCGTTAGAGGAGCGCATTCGCGAGTTGGAAGAGGAGAATGCGGAACTCCGCCAGAAGCTGGATGGCTGGATCGAGCGCTGGGTAACGGTGGAATACAATGCCCGGCTCTTCGGCAAGAATGCCGACAAACTCTTCGAGCCGATTCCGCCGCCGCCGCGCAAGACGCTCGCCTTCAGAAAAGGGAGGGAAGCCCGTGGATGAGATGAACGAAGACGGTGGGGGCCAAGGCGTGAAAAAAAGTGGCCAACAACGGGGCACGGAAAACGTCGAGAGTGTGGTCGCCTATCTGGACCAACTCGACAAGGCCGGAGAGATGGTCCCGCTGAATGCCGAGGGTGGACCGAACTACAGCGAGATCGCACGGCACTGTGGATTCGGACGGCAGGTGTTTTACACCAATGAAAAGGCTCGCGCGCTGATCGAAGAGCGCATGCACTGTTTGGCGGGGTCGCGCGAGAACCGGAAGGTAAGAAGCGCGCTTCACAAGGTCGATGCCCAGGACCGGCAAATCCAAAGACTCGAGGAAAAGGTGGCCACCCTCTCGGCAGAAGTCGAGGCGCTACGCCAGAGGAACCGGGAACTCGAAGAGCGCCTGCGGCAATACGAACTGATAGAAGAAGTCATGGACGTAGGAAGGTATCGCCCTTGACGGCAGAAATCACCATGCTGGTGAGTTCGGTTTATCCCGGGCCGCGGGGCGGCGCGGTGTTCTTTGGAAAAGACCCCTCCGGCAATCGGCTGCGCGCCGTGGCCGATGGGGCTCATATCGGTCGCCCTCCCCAGCGTGGCGAGACCTGGCGACTAGAGGGAACCTTCGCGCGGCATCCGCAGTTCGGCGATCAGTTGCAGGTTGAGAACGCCCGCCCGCTGAAACCCGATGGCCGGGTTATCGCTCATTACCTCACCCAGCATGCCGCCTTCCGGGGTATCGGTATCGGACCGGCAAAGGTGGCACGGCTGTCGAAAACGTTTGGCGAGGGGCTGGTCGCCTTGCTGGATCATGCGGACGTCGAGAAACTCAGTGTGGTGCTGGGCAAGGAATGTGCCGGCAAGCTCATCCAGCGATGGCAGGAGAACGCCCAGGAAGCCAGCGTAGCGGCTTTCCTCGATGCCTGTGGCGCAGACGTTCGATTGGCCTCCAGAGTGCTGCGCTACTGGCCGGCCCGCACGGTAGAGAAGCTGCGCGAAAACCCCTACCGTCTTCTCTTCCTGACGGGGTGGCCGGCCGCGGACAGGATCGCCCACTCCTTGGGCATTGGCGCGGATGACGACCGGCGTTTGGTCGCGGCAGTCGAGTCGGTCATCTATTCGCGGCTTCATGCCGAAAAAGACACGCGGGTCGATTCTACTGCGCTCCAGGCCGGCATTTTGAAACTGCTTCGCGTTCGGGAACTTCGGGTAGCTCAGCGGGCGATCAAGCTGGCCATCGCGGACGGCACCCTGGTGGGCGATGAGCTGGCCGGCTATCAAGCCTTCGGCTGCGCGGTGATGGAAAAGTTTCTCGCCACGACATTCCAAGGACTGCTCTCGCTCCCGGTTCCGGAGCAGGATCAGGGTGGCGGCGCCACGCCGGTCCATGACGCTATTCTTTCGTTCGAGCAAGCGAATGAGATTTACCTCAATACTGAGCAGCAGTCCGCTGTGGAGATGGCGATGTCGCAAAGGCTGAGTGTCCTCAAAGGCGGCGCGGGCGTTGGTAAGACCATGGTCCTGAAAGCCATCGGCGCTGTCGTTGCAGCGAGGAATGGCCGCGTGGTCCAGATGGCTCTGGCCGGCCGTGCTGCTCAGAAAATCCGCGAAGCCACCGGCCGGGAAGCCTTTACGATCACCGCAGTCCTGAATCAACTCAAACAAGGCCGTCTCGCGCTGGGTGACAACGATCTCGTCGTCATTGACGAATCGTCGATGTTGGACCTCATCCTGGTTTATCGCTTAATGCGGGCGTTGCCTCAACGGGTGCGACTGCTGCTGGTGGGCGACCCCTTTCAACTGCCCCCCATCGGGCCAGGGTTGGTCTTTCATATGTTAGCGGGGAGCGATGCCGTGCCCCAACAGGAGCTCACTCAAGTGCATCGCCAGGCCGCGGGCAGCCCCATTCCGGCGCGCGCGCACGAGATCCGCCACGGGCGCGTTCCTCCCTTCGATTCCTTCGCCGGTCCCGCGCCAGGAGTGGCGTTCATAGAAGCCGCAAGCCGCCACATCCCGCGCACCGTCGTTGACGTTCGACAATCTCTGGCGAATCACGATGAGGTGCAGATCCTCGGAGTCACCAAACGCGGCGAAGCCGGGGTGGAGACCCTTAACGCGGCTATCCACAAACTCGTCGCGACCGGCCAGCCGTGGGTGCCCGGATGGGACCTGGCCGAGACCGAGCCCGTGATCCACCTTGTGAACGATTATGATCGCGATCTCTTTAACGGCAGTCTGGGACGCATCCGCCGTATCGTTTCAGAACGTTCGGAAGTAGGGACCCTCCGCTATGCGATCGAGTGCGACTTTGACGGCGTGGTCCACCGGTTCACCGAAGATTCGATGGACCGGCTTGAACTGGCCCATGCAATCACCGTCCATAAGGCGCAGGGAAGCCAGTTTCAGCGCGTCATCATTCCGGTGGTGTGGAGCCGCCTGCTTGACCGCACTCTCATTTACACGGCCTTGACGCGTGCTATTGAGCAGGTCGTGTTTGTTGGTGACCGGGAAGCCCTGACCCACGCCATCGAGGCTCCGCCGCATTCCGAAAGACGGCGGGTTGGCTTCCGGTTCTGACGCGGGCGCATCTTTTTCCCACTAGCTGCCCACCTCCGTGGGGCTCCGGAGCTTGCCCTCGCAAGCCCGCAGGGCCGCGCACCTATCTTGGCACGCAAGCGCTAAATCCTGGGGTCGCAGGGGCAAAGCCCCCCTTCTTCCATCTCTACTACCGATTCGCGCCAGCAAAATTCTCAGCGCGTGTCAGAAGTGCCTTTTCCCCGAACCAGTTTCGCGTATCCAAGGACAATACGATCGTCACCGCATTCGACGCGTGCCCGCCCAACAGGTTTCGAGCGACCCCGCGATGCGTCCCTCTTCGAGAACAATTCCGGGTTGTCGGTCGCGAGTCTTAAACAAACCCAAAGGAGATAAGTCCATGTCAACAACGTCAGCAGTTTTGGAAATGGAAACGAACGGCCAGGACCTGGCTCAGAAAACGGTCTGCGTGAAAGTGCATTTGGGACTTCTCGGCAACACCCGCAAAGTCGGCACCTCGAATATTGAAGTCGATGCCGACAAGAAACTGATTCGTGTGACGAAGGTGTTGATCGATTCCGAGGAGCTCAGGATGATTCGCCGGCTCGATGGCGAGCTGCGGCGATACCTCGATGACACTTGTTTGCCCTTTGAAGCCGGCATTCATCTTCTGCCGCTGCCGCTGCTCGAAACCGTGGATGAGGAACTCCAGCAGTTCGAGCAGAAGCGCAGCGAACTGGTGGCGAACTTCCTTTCAGCCTATCCCGCCTTGTGCCAGCAGGCTGCGGAACGCTTGCGGACTCTGTACGATCCCAGGGACTACCCGCCCATCGATCTGGTACGCTCACGATTCGCCTTTACTTGGCAATACGTAAGCTTCGGAGTGCCGGGGCAGCTGCGAGAAGTATCCGCCAGGGTTTTCGAGAACGAGCGGGAAAAGGCTGCCCGGCTGATGTCCGAGGCCTCAGAAGAGATTCAGCAAGTATTGCGTTCGGCTTTGGCGGAGATGGTGGAACATCTGCGTGAGCGTCTCACGGAGGACGCCGACGGTAAGCCCAAGCAGTTGCGGGAATCCGCCGTCCAGAAGCTTCGCGCTTTTCTGGATACGTTCGATTTTCGAAATGTCACCGATGACCGTGAACTCAAAGAGCAAGTTGAGAAAGCCCGCGCGTTGCTTAATGGAGTCAACACCGATGCGATTCGGAACGTTGACGCACTGCGGGCGCAAGTCCGTGAGGGCATGGCGGCGATTGCTTCCCGTCTGGATACCATGATTGTTAACAAGCCGTCTCGCAAGTTTCGCTTCAGCCACGATGCCTGACCCGCGACGGCGCGGATCGACGGGCCGGATTCCGCCACGTTTCTGATCCGTCAGATAGTGGATTATGCGCAAAATGGCGAACTGCCTCGCGCCGCTACGGAAAAGTAGACACTCGCATAGTGGACACTCGAAATGGCCAAATCCGCCCTATCCCACAGAAATCTCTACTCATACAGACATAGTGGACACTCGTCACAAAACAGAAGCGAAAAGTCTGCTCGACTCGCCGGAACTCCAAGCCATCAGGTCGCTCGATGGTGACGTCCGCCGCTACCTCTACGACACGTGCCTGCCGTTCGAGGTGGGCATTCATCTCTTGCCGCTGGGGTTGCTGGAGACGGTGGATGAAAAGCTGCACGAATTCACTGAGAAGCGCAACGTGTTAGTGGAGGTGTTCCTCGCTGCCTACCCGCGCCTGTGCCAAGAGGCGGCGGGGCGACTGCGCACGCTCCATAACCCGGCTGACTATCCGCCGGCGGACGAGGTGCGTTCCCGCTTCACCTTCAGTTGGCAGTACGTGAGCTACGGCGTGCCGGACCAGCTTCGGGAGATCTCGGCCCGTATGTTCGAGACCGAGCGCGACAAGGCCGTACAAGCGATGTCGGAGGCTTGCGCCGAAGTCCAGCAGGTCATGCGGGCTTCGCTGCTGGAATTGGTCAGCCACCTGCGCGACCGGCTGGCCGATCAGGCGGACGGCAAGGCGCAGCGTCTGCGGGAATCAACCCTGCAGAAGCTGCGTGATTTCCTGGGGACGTTTGACTTGCGCAACGTGGTGGACGACCAGGATTTGAAGGAACAGGTCGATAAGGCGCGAGCCCTGCTTGAGGGAGTCAGCACGGATGCCTTGCGGAACATGCCGCTGATTCGCGCCCGGGTACGGGAGGGCATGGCTGAACTCGCCACTCAGATGGACGCGCTGGCTGGTGATCGCGTTAGCCGCAAATTCCGGTTCGCTGAAGAATGACTCTGAAAGACGACACACAAGATTCGATCCATCCAGGACAAAAAGGAGGCACGTGACGGACGAGCAGGCTCGTTCCAGCCTGTGCGTCCCGCGGTACACATTATGTTGAACAAGGTGATGCTAATTGGATACGTGGGCGCCGACAGTGAGATGAAGTTCACGCCGGGCGGCATCCCGGTGACGAACTTCTCTTTGGCGGTGAATGAAACCTACAAGAATGGCGGCGGAGAGAAGAAGACCAGCACGCTCTGGATCCGCTGTGTCGCCTGGCGGCGATGGGCTGAAATCGCAGGCGAATTTGTGGGCAAGGGGAAATTCTTATCGAAAGCTTGCGATAAGTGGCTTTATCATAAGCACGAATTTATCTGAAGGAATGTGTGGCAGCCTCCTATCAGCGCGAAGGGAGGCACAGTTTGCTTACGATAATGGAGAAGACCAGTGCGAACCGCATTCCGCCAGGGGATGGTGGGCGCCCATCCAGTTCGTTTCTTTTGCTAAAGCGATTCGAGCCAGGCCAGCAGGCCCGCCTCGCGTTTCCATCGGGGTGGTTTGCTGGTTCGAGGTTGCGAATCCGCCTGTTCCAAGGCTTTTCGAAGGGTATCGAGGTTAGCCCGAGCGTAGCGATTGGTGGTATCCAGGTGGGCATGCCCCAGCCAATTTCGGATGACAGTGGAATCTACCCCCGCCGCAAGGAGGCGAACCCCAGTTGTGTGGCGGAACAGATGAGGGGTAACACGCTTTTGTGAAAGCGAGGACACTTTAGCCGTCCGCGCACTGAACATATTTGTGCAGGCAGAATCGGAATCCAGCGGCTCCCAGAGGCATACCGTATCTATTAAGGAATAGAGGTTCGTTCGCTCCGGCGTTGCGATCCCGCATAAAGTCCTCAAGGACGCTGGCAGTTTCAGGCCAAATGGGTGTGATCCGTTCCTTCTTCCCTTTACCCATGAGCCGCACGTAGGGAAACGGTTTCAGGCAGATATCTTGCGGTCGCAGGCTCAGCACCTCCTGAATTCGTGCGCCCGTGTTGTACAGCAGCGAGAGCAGGGCATGATCACGTCGTCCTTTGGGTGTTGAACGATCCGGTTCTTCAAGCAGCGCCGTTGCCTCGACCGGCTCAAGATACTTCATTGCTGGCACGGGCGCCCGCTTAAAGGGTACACGGAGAATGTCGGCACATTGCCGAACTGCCAGCGGTTCTCGATCCGCGACGAAGGAAAAGAAACTTCGCAGTGCGGCCAGGCGGCAGTTCCGGGTAGTGATGCCTGCGTGGCGTTCTTGTTCGAGGTGGTGCAGAAAGGCGAGGACTTCCGATTGTGAGAGGTGGTCAAATTGAAGCGCTGCCACCGGTCGCTTGTGGCGCCCGGCCACGAAGCGAAGAAAGAGCCGCCATGCATCACGATAAGCAATCACCGTGCAGCGGGATGCATCTCGCTGCTCCTCGAGCCAATCGTAAAAGAAGGCGTGCAAGAGATTAGCAAGCGGGGGAAGTTCATTTTTGGGCATCAGGAGCTCCCGCCGATCGCTTTTCTCACTTCGGGCTCGGCAGCCCGGAACCGGTCGCTGGCGTGCCGGAGGATTTCTTGGGTGATCGTGAGATAGACGAGCGTTGAATGCACGTTGCGGTGTCCGAGGTAAGTCGCCAGATACGGAAGATGATTCTCCGGATTGATTCCTTCACGATACCAGTGGACCATGCGATGGACCACAAAAGCGTGTCGAATATCGTGAATGCGGGGTCCAACGCGACCACGCTCCCTTCTTTAAGCCGGCACGACGAATGACGAGAGCGAGCAACGCGCCGGCCGTCACGTAGTGGTAAGGGCCTTTGGCGTGCCAGAACAGAGGAGCGTCAGGACTCTCGGAAGCGCCCATCTTCCGGCGAACGGCCAAATAGTTCCGCAGGGCATCCAGGGCGGTTGTCGAGACCGGCAAGTGGCGTGACTTGAAGAATTTGGTGTCACGAATTTCAACAGCGCCCTCTTTCAGGTCCACATCTTTCAGGGCGAGGCCAACAATTTCACCGAGGCGGAGGCCGGCGCAATAAGCCAGAACCAGCATGGTGTAGACCGTGATAGGACGCCACGGCGCCAGAGGTGATGGTAATTCGAGGGCGGTCTGGAGAAGACGGAGAATTTCTGCTTCGGTATAGATGTAGGGCCGACGCTCCTCGCGAAGTACTCGCCGCTTCAACAAACGGTCTGCTTTTGGCAGGGAAGTAGGAACCCCACTGCGATTTAATGCCGCGGCCACAAGCCGGCCCACGGTAATGCGTTCCAGTCTTCCAGCGGCGGAAGGAGCGAGGGCGGAATACTCGCGCACCAGAGTTGCGAACGACTCTTTCGCGGCCCCGGCGCGCTGCTGCAGGAAGTGATCGAAGCGGCGGAGACGGCACTCATGCTTATAGCGGAAGCCCAGGGTCCGCATGCGATTGACATGATCGCGCATCACCGAACCAAGGTGACTGCCGTAAGGGGGTGTGGGGCGAAGAGCCTTAAGCGCCGCTTGAGGCGTGGAACTCAGTACGGCCCGCACCAGCTTCGCTGTGGCACGCACCTCATAGCGAGCCTTGAGTTTAGCCAAGGGATGGGTCTTGATTGAGCCACGGGCGACCAGCCAGTCTGCAAATCGACTCACTCGCTGGGCATTTTGGATAACCCCGGACAGCCCCCACCGCTTCTGGCAGGCTTTGAGCCAGGAACGCAGTACGCACAGGCTGGGGGAGCACGCCCTTGGACGCGCAAAGCGCTGGAAGTGGTGCACTGCCCGCAAATAGCTCGGCCGCTTTCCTGGCAATGGCACCTGCTGAAGGAACTCCCGCAGGAGTGTATCGCCCTTATCGACCCAAATTCGCATGGATTGGCGCTCCTGGAATGTCCAAGCTGATGGCCCGCAGGTTGTTGATGGCCAGGCGCAGGTAGGTCTCGGTGCTCGCCGTGCGCATGTGTCCAAAGAGATCACTAATGGATTTTAGCGGTACCGAAGCTTGTAAAAGGCTTCGGGCCCGGGCGAACCGGAAGGCATGCGCACCGTGTTTTCCCTGCGCCACAATGCCAGCTTGTTTCATCCGACTCTTAATTACGCCATGGAGCGAGCCTGCCGTCTCCAATGGACCCATGGGCGCACGCATACGCAGGAAGACCTCCCTCCAATGTGTTTGTGGGCGCGCCCTCTGCAGGTATTCCAGCAAGGGTTCTCCCACGGCAGGAACCAGCGGAAGATCAGATTCCACCCGGGTCTTTGAGTGCCGAATCCGAACGCGGTCAGCTCGCCAGTCAATGTCGTCCAGACGCAAGTGCGTTACCTCGCCCGCGCGGAGGCCGTAGGTCGCAAGGAGCGAGAGTATGGCACGATCCCGCCTCCCTTTGGCGCTCTGGTCACGGCTTGTGACCGCCAGCAGAGACGTCACCTGTTCCTGAGTGAATGCCCGGGGGATTTCGTCGTTGTGATACAAGATAGGTCCCCTCACCTCACCCGACAAATCCCTATCGACCAGCCGCGCCACATACAGATAACGCAGCAGGCTGCGCAGAATTTGACATACGTCGTATCGGCTCGCGCGCCGGAGGGTCGGGAGTCGCCAGGACAGGTAGGCGTCAATGTCGACAATGCTCAGACGGCGGAGCGACTCTGGATTGAGGTGATTTCCCAGTCGACGGAGAAACGTCTGTACACCGGACCGATCCGTCCGGTGGACCCAGGAGAGATACTGCAATGGCTTCCATAGTTGAGAACGATGCTTAAGGGGTAAAGAGGCCGCCGGCTTCGATTTCGGAGAGGCATTCTTCCAGGGAGAGAAGTTGGGCAATTTCCCACCACTGTCCAGTGTGACGGAAATAGGCCAGGTTGAACCGGTCGTCGCCGGCGTACTGAAGTCGGGCGAACTGCGACTCGAAGAAGGGTGATAGGGCGCGGGGTCCGGGCGAACAATATCGGGAGCAGAAGTAAAAGAAGGGACCTCGCCAGCGGGCGTGAAGGTCCACCAGGTAGTTCAACTCGGTTTTCCTCGGAGGCGGCTGGATATAGCGAGGCTTCAAGGTCGAATCGATCAGCGCTTGGGCGCGGCGCTCGACTTCGTGTTGGAGGTCGGCAGGCACGGGCTTTTTAGATCGTCGAAATGCCCCCGCCGGATCATAGACCCAAGTCCAGCCCGAGGGTCGTCGGGAACGGGTCACGGAGGTTATCCCCCTTCCTTTCCGTCCACCGCGGAGTGGGCGGCTTGCCATTGGTCCGGGAGGAGTTCGGCCAGTCGGCTCTGGGAATGAGCGCCGATGCGTTGGAAGATATCGCGCAGGTAAGCGAAGGGATCGAGACCCAGTCTTTTGGAGGTGGTGATCAGGCTGGTCAGCACGGCGGCGGTCCGGCCACCGTTGTCGCTGCCATAGAACGTCCAATTGCGGCGACCGACAGCGATGCCACGCAGGCTGCGCTCGGCCCCGGAATGCCGACTTCCGGATTATGCCGCGCGCTTTCACCTCCAATATATAGCGAGCGGGAGTTGGCCGCATTGATTGTTGCGGAAGCGGCATAATCGGTGTGGTCTCATCATTCCGGCAATGTGCCGGAAAAGGAGAGACCACATGATGACAAACGTTCCGGAAGTTCTTCGCCTCGGCCCGTTTCAGCACCCCGTTGATTCCTTTGTCGACCACCTGCGCGCCAAGAGGTACGCACCTCACTCAGTGGCTCTAAAGAAATCGATTATTTTGGCCTTCGCTCGCTGGAGCCAAAGCCAAGGGATTGGCATCGACGACCTCAGCGAGGACTATTTAGCGGCGTTCGTGAAGCGCAGACCCCTCAGACCTGCTTCAGCAGTGGAGATGAGGGCTTTGCGTCAATTCCTAAGGCATCTGCGCATCGAGCGGGGGTTGCCGGTTTCAGCGAGAGGCAAATCAGCTTCACCGGTTGACGACCTGACCGAGCACTACATTCATTATCTTCGCACTGAATGCGGGCTGGCCAAGAATTCGATACTGGTCTACGCTCCGTGCGTTCACGACTTTCTTACCTATCGATTGGCTAAAACGGGCAATCTCGCCCTCCAGACGTTGGATGCTGAGACGATCCAGGCGTTTCTCATGGAGCGGATCGCCCATCGCTCATCGGAACCGGCGCGGCTTGTCTCCGTTGCCATCCGCTCCCTGCTCCGCTTCCTTTTCCTCCGCGGCGAGGCCCCTCGAGATCTGTCACCCGCTGTGCCCAGGGTCCGAACGTACCGGCAGTCGGGCGTGCCTGCAGTTCTATCCCCTGCGGAAGTGGAAAGCGTGCTGTCGGCCACAGACCTCACCACCAAGCGCGGGCGGCGCGACTATGCAATCCTACTTTTGCTCGCGCGCCTTGGTCTGCGGGCGGGCGAAATCGTTTCGCTTGAGCTCAGTGATGTTCAGTGGCGTACGGGCGAGATCCTCGTGCGCGGCAAGGGCTGCCGGCTGGATCATGTGCCGCTCCTCGCGGATGTCGGCGAAGGCCTTGCGCTCTACCTCCGGGAGGATCGCGGGACAAGTATCTCCCGGCGGTTCTTTCTCCGTCTGATGCCGCCACGCATCGGATTGACGGGACCTTGCTCGATCGACCACATTGTGCGGCTGGCCCTCGCTCGCGCTGGCGTTCGGCCACGATATCGTTGTGTAGCACACCTTTTTCGACACAGCCTCGCCACCCGCATGATCCGCCACGGTGCATCGATGGCGGAAATCGCCGAGGTCCTGCGGCATCGTTCCCAGAGCACGACCGCTATTTACGCCAAAGTTTCGTTCGACGCACTTCGCGCCGTGGCTGGGCGCGTGGCCACTCAGCGGAGGTGCCCAATGACCCTTCGCGAAGCCCTCTTGCAGTATGTGACCATCCGACGGGCACTCGGCACCAAACTCGCGGAGCCGGAGAGAACGCTCGGACAGTTCGTATCTTTCCTCGAACGTGAGCATTCGTCGCGTATCACCACAGCACTGGCTCTCCGCTGGGCAATGACGCCGCAAGGCGTACAACGGGCGACGTGGGCCCGCAGGCTATCGATGGTCAGGAAATTTGCGACCTGGCTCAATGCCTTCGATCCCCAAACCGAGGTGCCACCGCGGAGACTCATCCCGGGTCACCGACGACGCAACCGACCACACATCTTCACGGATGCGGAGATAGGTTGTCTCATGGCCGAAGCAGGACGACTGAGATCGTCCACGGGGTTGCGTCCGCTGACGTATACGACTCTCATCGGACTGCTTGCCTCCACGGGCCTCCGCCCCGGGGAAGCACTGGCACTCGACAGGTCCGATGTCGATCTTGAGAACGGGATTCTATCGATTCGGCAGACAAAGTTTGGAAAATCGCGCTTTGTTCCACTCGATTCCTCTACCCGCGATGCCCTGCAGCGGTATGCCGAACAGCGGGACACCCTGTGCCTCCGACCCCGGAGTTCTGCGTTCCTCCTTGCGGAGCGTGGCATGCGAGTCCAGGGATCGGCGGCCCGACGAACGTTTGCGGCGATATCGTGTGCCATCGGTCTTCGACCTCCGAGGGTCGGAAGACATCTGGGGCGAGGACCACGCCTCCAGGACTTTCGTCATAGCTTCGCGACACAACGGCTCGTTGAGTGGTACCGGGCCGGACTCGATGTCGAACGAGAGTTGCCGAAACTTTCCACCTATCTCGGTCATGTCGAAATCGGGCTTACCTACTGGTATATCGAGGCCGTTCCCGAATTGCTGGCGCTTGCGACCAAACGTCTTGGCACCGTGCACGTACCCGGAGGTGAGCAATGAACACCTCCAGCTTTCCTGCTCTCCTCCAGCGGTTCTTCACGGATCGGTTGATAACCCAACAAGGCGCCAGTCCCCACACCGTGGCGGGCTACCGTGACACCTTCCGTCTCTTGCTGCAGTTCGCCAAGGACCGTCTCGGTCGGGTTCCGTCCGCGCTGCGTCTCGAGGAACTCAACGCGGAGTTCCTGGAAAAGTTCCTCGAACACTTGGAACACGAGCGAGGCAACCGGCCACGCACGCGCAACCATCGTCTCTCGGCGCTTCACGCCTTCTTCCGCTACGTTTCGCTCGCTGAGCCGGCGTTCAGCCTGCAGTGCCAGCGCATTCTTGCAATTCCTGCGAAGCGCTTCGAGAGAGGACCGGTGGAGTTCCTCACCGAGGAAGAAGCAACCGCATTGGTGTCGGCGCCGGATGCCCAGACATGGATTGGCCGCCGGGATCGTGCGCTCCTCCTGGTGGCGGTTCAAACCGGCATGCGGAACAGCGAACTCACCTCGTTACGTTGTCAGGATGTAGAACTCCGAGTGGGTGCTCACATTCGCTG
>CAVSQE010000005.1:0-3866 GCA_963729915.1 uncultured Acidobacteriota bacterium
TACGCAACATTAGTCGATAAATGTTACACATAACGTTAATCGACGAGGATGGTTGCTACGACCCGGCGGACTTCAACGACGGGCTGCTTTTAGGATTGAATAGACCTGATACACAATACACCTCTTGTTCAACTTCTTGTTGATGTGCCCGAATCAAGACTGCACGTCGATTTTGACGCACCTCGTGGGTGGCGTTTGGCCAGTCCATCGCGCCGACAAATATACCCGACATGCTGAGTCGTAAAGCACCGACCAAAAGCACTACGCAAGCCGGTTCGGTTAAGTTCTGTGGCGATCTCCTCATAGCTGGTTCGTCCGGCCATCCGGTGGATTAGTGAAACCGCCTCCGCCGGTGTCTTGAGCGAGCCTTCTCCCGGGGCAGGTCGCTTCACGACGTGATCGGTTATCGTGCCCGAGCGCCAACGAATCTGCATTTCAATCTGCCCCGCCTGTCCCATGCCATCCAACTGCACGGATTCGATGGCCATCCGCAATAACTGCTTCCGTTCCTGGTTGGTGGTTGTTTCTGCACTCCAGATCGCCGGTAAATCTTGCGACAAATTCGTGATGGCGGCACGCTCCTCTTTAGTGAGGCTCCATTCGGCATCACGCTCCGCCTGAACATAGCTCCGTTCCAGTTGGGCCACACGCTCTAATTTCTCGTTCCACCGTCGCTCCAACTCCCCCGCCACCAAGCGGTTCGCAGGATCGACGCCATCATATTGCCGTTGCGCCAACCGGGCCTCATAACGCGCTTGTTCCAGTTGCAACTCCCGCTGCCGGCGTCGCGCGATCAGGTCCTGCTCCAGTTGATCCAGCACCTGTATCGCGACCCGCAGGCTGAGCGGGGAGACCGCCCCGAGAAACACCTCCACGACGGCAGCGTCGACCGGACGGGAGGTCATACTCTGGCAGATCTTTTCGTCTCCGTCGTGATAACCCTTCAGGCAAGTATACGAGGGCGAACGGTTCTCTCGCGCCGCTCGATCTTGTACACTCATCTTTCGACCACAGACCCCACAGTAAACGATCCCCTGCAGGAGCGCGCGTCCTTCTCGCGGCGCACCTCGGCTCTCCGCGTGGTTCCAATTCTCCCGCAACCGCTCTTGGTTCTTCACGTATTCCTCCCAGCGGAGGTAGGCCGGGTGATGCGCGGTAATTTTCACCGGCCATTGTTCCAGGGATCGAACCTGCGCCGCGGCCTTGCCGGTCTTCGGCGAGCGTCGTTCCGCCGAGTATTCCGACCGCCCGTACACGTAGGCGCCCGCATAGGCAGGATTGTGTAAGATCCGAACCACCGTGCTCAGCGTGGGCACCTTCCACACCAGTGAACCGTATCCTTCCGAAGCGATAACCCGCGTGGGCAGCTCCAGCCCTTGCTCCTTCAACTCCCGCACCACGGCTCTCACCACTCCGTGACGGCGATAGCCCTCGAACACACAACCCAGCCGTTCCCGCACCTGGGTGTCGGGATCGAGCGTCCAGCCACCGTCAGCTCCTCGCACATAGCCCACCGGCAAAGAAAAATGCAGGAGCCCCTTGCGCGCTTTGTTCCATCGCCCTTCGTATAAGCGGGTCCGCAGTGTGAACAGTTCTGCTTCCGATATTGTGCCCTTCACGCCCAAAAGCAAGCGATCATTCGGCTCGCGGGGATTGTAGACTCCGCCCTCATCGGCAATCAATGTACCACTCAGTCCGCAGATCTCCATAAGCCGATACCAATCGCTGTTGTTGCGCGCCAGTCGCGACGCCTCCAACATGAGTACGATTCCTACCTTGCCCAGGCTCACTTCCGTCGCCAAACGCTGGAACCCGGTACGGTGGGCGGCGGTGCTGCCCGAGCGGCCCTGATCTTCGTCAATGACTTCCACTCGACTGGGCGGCCACCCCAGCTCGATTGCACGGTCGCGAAGCCGATACTGCCGTTCCGTGCTTTCCCGATTCTCCATCACCTGTACGGGGGTTGACTGCCTCACGTAGACAAAAGCCGTCCGCTCCTGATGGGTGCTTTGAACCTTTGTGGGGGTCATTCTCTAGAACCCTCCTGGACGGCAGGGCTGTCTAGTCGGCGCCGTACCAGTTCAATGAACAGTGTTTCTATGGACGCTGGGACCGGGTTCGCCAAGGCAGCGTCCGTTATCGCCGCGGATCTCGCGGCTCCCCACGCACAGGGTGACCCGACTACCGCCGGTCTGACGTTTGCGCCGTGAGGCGAAGCCATTCGATGTCTTGCCTCAGTGGCGGAGCGCTCGCGCGGCCGAACTTGATGCCACACGAGACGGGCAAAGAGGCTATGGGCATCCACGAGTTCGGCATGTGGTGCATTACCATACGTTGGGACTGGATTACTGCAGAGCCGCTGTCGGGCATCGCGCACCAGGGGGTAAACGTAAATGTCCTTGATCGCTTGTCCATGACGTTTATGCTCGCGGTCCATGCGACCCCGCCCCCTGGTTTGGCCCACCCTGATCCAGTTGGCAGCCCGGTAGCAGGTGCCACGAAAACGCGTCACATCCACCAGGGTTTCCAGCAGCACGGGATGACACCCGAAGTGCTTCTCCCAGTCAGCCGGCACTTGCCGTGCACTCAGCGCCAGGATCTTGCTGGCGAGTCCTTTGACGTGCACCCCCGGCAAAATCAGGAATCGACCGTTGTTGACGACCTGTTGCAGGTGCCGCTGTCGTTGTGCCTCGCTCCAGCCGATCCACGCATCCCGGGCCCGCATCTTCCAGGCCGGCGAGTTCCAGAGCAGACAGGCCAACTCCCGATCGCGACAACGCACCCAGTAGCGCAGGTTCGCGCCGAAGGGTACGCGACAGCCGAGATAGTGGTAGCGTTCCACCTTTTCGCGCCAACGGCGGCTGTCGGCTTCACCTCCCACGAGGACCATCTCCAAGGGTGTGTATTCGCTCACGGTGCCTGCGACAGCGCTGGGCTCTGCGCAGACCCCTGAGAGGTCTGGCCGCCGCAGACCTTTCCCGCCCAATTTTCGAAGGGCGGGGAGTGTCAGGAATTCTTTGGCTTGGAGCTGCTCCAGCAGCTGTCGGCATTCATGGTCCTTCAGCCTTCCACTCGGCCGCCTCCATTCGAGTAATTCGCAGACCGTTCGCGCGATCTCGGTCACCCCCAAAGCAGAGAATTTCTCCGCGATCTGGCGCATTAGTTCCAATTCCTCCACACCGAATGTACGCCCGCAAAAGGTCAGGGATGGGGACATGATCATGGGGGCTGGCGGCCTCGAACTCCTTCGTGATTTTCCGATCGCTCGGTCTGCACGTGCCGACCGCAGCCTTAGCCCACCTTACCGTATCCAAAAGGGCGGCATTTGTCCAGCGTAATCTTTCAGCGTCTGCTGTGGGAGGCTTCTCCGGCCAGCAGACAAATCTGCTTCGCTATGGACACCTCGTACCCACCTCAGTCCTTGTAACGAAGACCTTCACCCCCGCGCAGCCGAGTAATAGCAATGGCTATCGAGTCGACGTAAATCCCGATTCGATGAGCGACCGACGTCGCTGTCGAGAGAAGCCCAAAAGCTTCAGGCATGGGAATCTCTTTTGTTGGGGTTGGGGCCGTGACTGCCAAGAAAACGAACCATTTCGCACAGCGCGGCCGGAGAGAGAAGGACCGTTAGCTGCCCATCTGACGAAGGAGTTCCTTCCGTCTGTGGGACAGGGAGATCTGTCCAGTTCCAAGGAACCGCCGTCATACCCCCAATGCGAAAGCGCACCCAAACCCACGGTTTGCGCTCCCGCCAGAAGACGCGCCTCACCCGACCTGCTTGGCCGCAGTAGGGACTCTCTTCTGAGGTAATCCTGAGCGAACACCCACAAAGTGCAACATAGGGTGTAGTCTGTTGCTGGCTTAAA
>CAVSQE010000006.1:0-4872 GCA_963729915.1 uncultured Acidobacteriota bacterium
AAGCGGATGTTACGACGCCGCGCCTCGGCCGACCAGCCGATGAAGCGGTCGCGCGCGCCCAGATGCCGCGGCGCCGACGACCAGGCCAGACAGGCAATCACCCGGCCCGCCGCCGAGACCAGATATTTGAGATGTTCCCCGACCGGCCGCGCGTAGCCGAGCGGATGATACTGGGCGACCAGGTAGTTGAAGAGCGGCTCCTCCGGCGTGCGCCGCACTTGCTGAAACTCCAAGGGCCGCAGCGCCCGCAGGGGCGCTTCCAGAGGCGTGGTATCGAGCAGCAGCGGAGCCAGGACTTTCTCCCCGTGCGTGGCGCGCCGGGCCGAGGGGTTGCGATGCACTTGCCGCGCGGGCGGCAACTCCAGGCGCCCCGCCCGCTGCAGTTGCAAGAGGAGTCCCCGGCAGACCATATCGCGGAGCGCGCCGTTGGCCTGCTTCCACCCCCACGCCTCGCATAAGCGCAGCGAAAGCTGCCGCCGGTTGGTGCCGGGATGCTGGGCAATGAACTGCCGGATGAACTCCACTTCCGCCGCCGTGATGAGCCGCCCGCGGTAGCGAAAATCTCCTTCCATGCCTGGCAGCGTAGCAGAGACGAAATCAGAACGCAAGCCCTGGCGCTATTTTTTCTCAGCTTACCACGCTCACCGGCCGCCACGCCGGGGCCGCCTGCGTGGCGCTCGGGTCACCCGCCGCCAA
Source organism: uncultured Acidobacteriota bacterium (assembly GCA_963729915.1). Lineage (GTDB taxonomy): Bacteria > Acidobacteriota > Terriglobia > Terriglobales > Acidobacteriaceae > Telmatobacter. The sequence goes on from CAVSQE010000006.1 coordinate 697, forward strand.
CAGGACTTGCAGTTGATGCGCCGCCAGACTCCGCGCCACCTCGCGCGGGCTCCGGCCTTCCGGCCACCAGCGAAAACGCCCTTTCGATAACCGCTTCTGCGCGAGCCAGAATCCCTGGCCGTCATAGACCAATATGCGAATCGCGGTTCCGCGCCGACTCCGAAAAACAAACAACGACCCCGAGAAAGGGTCGGTTAGCAATCTCTCCTGGCACAACTGCGCCAGCGAATCGATGCCTTTACGGCCGTCCACCGGCTCCACCGCCACCAGGATGCGCATCTGCGGAGTAATCTGAGAATGGTCAGCTGACCATTCTCAGATTAATGGTAAGGAGCCGATAATGCGAAGGAGAATTCTGCAGAGCAACAAACACAGCACTTACAGGCCAACTTGCTTACCATAATGGGCAGTGTGCACTCTGGGAGCATTTCACCTGGAGGTGCACATGTCAGATATTTACTTCAACCACGAGACGTGGATTTCGAAACTCAAGGACCACCTGGAACAGGAACGATACGCTTCGAAGACGATCAGCCGATGTATAGCGGTGGCTGGTCGTTTCCTGGCATCTCTTGAAAAGCAGCACGTTAAGGTCGACACTACGCGGCCAGCGAATGTCGAACAGTATCTGCAGGAGGCACGACGGAGATATCGTCGGCGCCACGGTCATTCACCTGACTACAAAGGCTGGCGGTGCGTACAAACCAGTAGCATCCGCATGCTTTTACGCTTGGCCCAAGGCCAGTGGCCACCGATATCGGTGGCGGCTACGCCTGCTCAGAGATTGCAGCAGGATATTTGCGGAGAGTACGCACAGTGGATGATCGGCTTGCGCGGACTCTCCCAGGTAACAGTTTCTGATCGCGGTGCCGAAGCACGGCGTTTTCTTGATTGGCTGGGACAGCGTGTGGTCCGAGGGGAGCTTGCCGACCTCACTCCTGTCGATGTGGACGCTTACGTGAAGGATCGGGCAGGCTCCCTGTGCAGGCGCACGCTGAAGGGGCTGGCCACCAACATCCGAAGCTTTCTGCGCTGGCTGCACATGACAGGGCAAACCACCCGCGATCTTTCATCCACGGTGATTACCCCTTCGTTTCATGCGTTCGAAAGTATTCCTTCTGCCCTTCGAGCCGAGGAGATACGGGAGGTCCTGGCGGCGACTCGAAAGGATTGCACGCCTAAAGGAATACGCGATTACGCGATCCTGATGCTGCTTTCCACGTACGGAGTGCGGGCGGGGGAGGTGGTGGCGCTTTCTCTGGATGACATCGATTGGCGCAAGGAGGTCATTCGCATTCGCCACAGCAAGACGGACTCTACATCCTATCTGCCGTTACTGCCCGAGGTAGGTGAAGCGCTGCTGAAATACCTACAGAAGTCGCGGCCCAAGACGCCTATTCGGGAGATGTTTATTCGGTGCCACGCGCCGTATCGTCCATTCCAAGACGGCTCGAGCCTATACGGTCTTGTCCAGTGCCGGCTCGGAGCCGCCGGGGTGGTCCCCACAGGCAAACACGGCCCTCATGCCTTTCGTCATGCCCGCGCCGTAAGCATGCTCCGTGCGACGGTGCCGGTGAAGGAAATCGGTGATGTGCTGGGTCACCGCGCGGCAGATTCGACATGGGTTTATCTGAAGCTGGCGACGGAGGACCTGCGTGCCGTGGCCTTGGAGATTCCGGCGGAGGTGAAGCCATGAAAACGGCAGCCACGTCGATGGAGGCAACACCACAGAATTACGTCCGGGAGTGGCTCTTGCGCGCTCCCCAGAAACCCAAGGGTTACCTCTGGATCCTCAAGGGATTCCAACGTTTCGTCGCCGAGCAGGCGGAGGATAAGTCCGTATCAGCGAAAACCGTACGTCACTGGCTCAACGATCGAATCCGGGTGTGGCCGTTCCGCAGGCTCGCGGAGCGTGCCTGCGTGGTCGATCGTTTCTTGAACTGGATGGTAAGCAGGGGTGCACTCCCCAACAACCCCTTGGCGGACTTGAGAACCAAATATGGACAGCGAGCGACTGCGCCGGTTGTACGGGCACTGCTGAATCCGAACTTCGAAGCGGCGCTGGAAGCTCTGCGGCCCGCGCTGCGCTTCGGGAGTTTTCTCGGCCCAGTGATGCACGAGGATGTGGCCCTCAGGCAGGCCATGGGCTACCGCTACACCACGCAAGAGAAACGGTTCCTCCGGCTGGACCGATTTCTTCAGGGTCGGCCGGATCTCTCTGGTCGCCCCTTGACGGTGTTGATTCGCGAATGGACAAACACACGATCCGGCCCGCAGCAGGCATTGGAATGCCACCTGACGGGCAGAGCTCTTTCCAGGGCGTTGTCTCGCATCGATCCAACCGTCGAGAACATTCCCTGGGATAGGCGGATCAAGCAGGAAGCGCACCTACGGCACCGTCGGCCCTACATCTTCAGCGAACAAGAGGTTCGGTGCTTGCTGGCGACGGCACTCAGCTTTCCCTCTCCGCGATCACCCTTACGGCCGCACACAGCGCACATGATGCTGGTGATGGCCTACTGCGCCGGTCTCCGCATCGGCGAAATCGTGCGGTTGAATGTGGAAGACTTCGACGCGAACGATCGGAGCATCGAGATCCGCGGCACCAAGTTCTTCAAGTCGCGGCGCCTGCCGCTCTCGGACAGCGTGGTTGCCGCATTTCAGTCATACCTCGGCGCTCGCCAACAGGCGGGGGCACCGACAAAACCGGATACCCCACTGTTCTGGCATCCCCGGCCAGCCGGCCGATACTCGTACTCGAGGGGCAGGGATCTGCTGGTCCGTGTCCTACGGCGCGCGGGACTCAAACCGGTGACAGGACGCACGGGACCACGCATTCACGACTTGAGGCACGCCTTTGTCGCAAACCGTATGCTCGCGTGGTACCGCGAAGGCGTCAATCCCCAATCGCGCCTCCCTTACTTGGCTACATATCTTGGGCACAAGGACATCAACTCGACGCTGGTGTATCTCACCATCACCCAAGAACTACTTCAGCAAGCCTGTGAGCGATTTCGCGTGCGTGGAGCCCGCATCCTGCGAGCTTCGACGGAAGGAGGCAAGGCATGAAGCCCACCCCGTTTCCTCAGTTGCTGCATGCCTTCTTCCACGAATGGCTAGCGCAGCAACGCAATGTCTCCCATCACACCGTGCTGTCCTATCGAGACAGCTGGCGGCTGTTTCTCCGGTTCGTAGCGGCGCAAAAGGCCAAGTCCGTTGCCAAGCTGAGTCTGACCGATCTCACCACTGAGGAAGTTCTGGCGTTCCTGCAACACGTTGAACAGGTTCGAAAGTCCTCGATTGGAACCCGGAACTGCCGATTGGGCGCGCTGCACAGCTTCTTTAGCTTCGTCGCCGGCCGCGAACCGTTGGCCGCTGCGCAGTGCGCAGCGGTCCTGCGTATCCCTACCAAACAGGCACCCAAACCTCAGGTCTGTGATCTGGACGAAGAGGAGATCGCCGCAATTCTCGCCCAACCGGATCGGTCGAAAATCGAAGGCCAGCGCGATCACACCCTGTTGGCGATCCTTTACAACACGGGTGCCCGCATTCAGGAAGCGTTGAACCTCTCTCCCCAGGCTCTTCGCTTGGAATCACCCTTCCACGTTCGACTGCTCGGCAAAGGGCGAAAAGAGCGGACCTGTCCGCTCTGGCCCGAGACGGTTGAACTCCTGAAGGCTCTCTTGAAAAGACGGCCTCGCGGGGAAGATGAACCCATTTTTATCAACCGGTACGGCGACCCCCTCAAAGCTGCCGGCGTTCGCTTCAAGTTGAAGCAGTACGTGACAGCGGCGACCAAATTGGCTCCATCATTGGCCAAAAAGCGTATCTCTCCCCACACTTTTCGCCACGCGACAGCAGCGAGTCTTGTCACGGAGGGAGTTGACGTGACGGTGATTCGCAGTTGGCTTGGCCATGCGAGCCTCGACACAACTAACATCTACGCGCGAGCTAACCTTGAAACAAAACGCAAGGCCCTGGAGAAGGTAGACGGTTCTACGAGGCCCGGCAAACCACCTCGCTGGAAGCGCGAGGTGGAACTGCTGCATTGGCTCGACTCGCTCTAAGCGAAGTCTGCGATTGAAAGCCGTCAATAATAATGGGAAGGTGCGCTCGGGTCGGGCACCGGCAAAAACAGGTGTCCGGCCACCTTCCTTCACATTATCGGCTCCTTAC
>CAVSQE010000007.1:0-12999 GCA_963729915.1 uncultured Acidobacteriota bacterium
GCACAGCACTTGGCCGAATGTCGGCTTTCGGACAAGTGGCCCTTGGCTCAACTGCTGCTAACAGGCCTTAGCACGTTTCCAGATCGTCGCATCCGGTCCCGTCGCGCTGCTGAAAGGGCATTCTCGATGACCGGATTCTCCTTTCCTGGCGTCCAGATTTGTGCATGATAAGGGAGATTATCACCAGACCGGTGACTCTATGAGTAGGGGCCACTGACTGGCCATCAGCAGATCCAACTCGAGTGTGGCGCGCCAGTCTTCCGGGCGACCAGGTTCCAGTGTGCGGTCGGTGTGCCGCGCTACGCAAACGCGCTGCTTGCCACTTGCTAGAAAGGGCCGTTCTCTTGCCCGGACGATGCAGGTTGGCTATTACTCAGCTTGGCAATTGTCCGAATGAATTCGCTCGCTGGCTCAAGAGCCATAAATACTGCGCGATCGCCAGCGAGAGCGAATTCTCAGCCAAGACAGATGGATTTATTGTCGGCAAGGCGCTGGCGCCAAGAGCATCGAGATGAGAAAGCGTCAGAAGCCTCAGTACAGGTTTGGATAGGTTCGGTATGCTTCAATCGTCGAGGTGAGCGGCGTGCCTCTCACCTCGGATATCTTCAGCAGTACCTCAAAATATGGGAACCTGGTTGCGTGCAACCTCGTCCTGAAGTCGGACAATTGATGTTCGGATAAGAGAAAGTCCCCGGCAGCTTCGGAAGAAACCGCATCTGTGCCTTCAAGCAGTATCACGACGCCATTGTGGTCAGGATTTGGCAGATAGGCTACCAGGCAATACTCATTGTCGGTACCGCTCCCTATTTCGGTCCCGGTCCCAATATAGCTACTCCGCTCGCCTGCACCAGGAGCCTTATTGATGATGGTGGGCGAGCCGTTTTTATCAAATTCCATCGTAAAGTTCAGCCGGTTCTCGAATAACTCCTCCCAGGGATTCGTGAGTCGGCCGCCAATCAGAACCACGTTGTCCCGTTTAATCAAGTCCGGCATGAAGTCTCGAGCACTGTAGATATGCATCTTCTGGCTTAGTGGATCCAGCGCCAGAATGCCCCGCGCCAGCTTGAACTCGTCAATGCTCGCGAGACGCCACGAGGCTATTCGGCTCAAAGCGTTATGCATTTCCGGCCGCATATCCAGAGCCTGAATTTGGCTGATATAGCTGCGGTTGATGTAGTCATTGAGCCCAAACCTTATCCCAGTTGTGGCCTGGAGCAATCCGTAGGAAGTGTCCGCCAGCACAATATCGGTATTGGGGCTCGTGTTCAAGACATCGGTCCAGAACGCAGCAACAGATGGCTCATACTGCCAGGGGTAGAACGATCGCTGCAACGCGTCCAAGGAACGCTGCGCCGCGCGCTTCTGAACCCACAACACAGCACAACACGCGATTGCGAGTACGATCACGATCAGGCCGGCAAGCATTCGCCAGTGCTGAGCGAAAGTGGACACGAGAGGGCGGGTGACCCCCTCGCCTGTTGCTTCCCGCTCGGAATGTTGAGCCCTTCGTTCGAATGAGAGGGCATAGCGGCCCTTGGGTACGTCGACCAGGATGGAATCGCGGGCGCCGTCGGAGTTGTAATACTCGTTCAGCTTGGTGCGGAGGCGCCCAACCTGCATGCGAACGATGGAATCGGTTTTCGGGTCAAAGTCAGCAGGGCGCCCAAGCACCTCGGTTCCGATCTGGTATTCCTTCAGATGGTTTGCGGGCGAATTCAAAGTGTGGTGCGCCAAGTATTGCAGCAGCCTACAGAGTGCTTCCGAGCCATGCAGCAATGGGCTGGTGACCAACCGCTCAACCTGCTCAATACATTCCGCCGGCTCAGGGCTCATCGCGTCGCCCGGAGGGCCATGTGACGTCTTTTTTACATTTGTTCTATCTCTATAAAAAATCAGATGCTTACTGTACGTTACCAACCTGGCGAGAGTATTAGACTCCTTCAAGACTTCTAAACTCCCAGGAGCCTTTACTATGCTCACCTCCGGCCTCCACGTGCGACCAAAATTGTCTCATAGCTGATTTGGCATTGGCAACGTGCGGAGGGGCCAAGGGGATGGATGCACCGTCGCCGGTTCCTCCAACCCCCCAGAGAGGGTACGAATGCCAACTGGGAGACAGCTGTGTGACGGCAGAGGGCCCGAAAGAACGGTCTCGCAAAGCTCTGCCCTTGTGATCGGAGTGTTTGTGACTTGACCACGTCAGAAAACAAAAAAGTCTTTGCGGGCAGATTCGGGCTGAATAAAGGGCTCACGCTCAATCTTTTCGGTCAGGATTACCAAATTCAACCAGCATTATTTTGGAGGGGCATTAAAATGAGGAACTTAGCCAGTTTTCTTACGCACACTCTTCGCGAGTGGAATGTGCCCATTCTCGCAATCGCAGCCGCGCTCTCCTTGGCGCTGGCCTGCTCGAACGCACTCGCCCAAAGCGGTGCCGGAGCCATTCAGGGAACGGTCACCGACACCACCGGCGCTGTCATTCCGGGAGCCTCGATCCATGTTGTCAATCAGGCCACCGGCATCGCCGTCGACACTAAATCCAACAACGTTGGCTTCTATCAGGTTCCTTCGCTGTTCACGGGGACCTATGCGGTAACAATCACTGCGCCTGGGATGAAAACCTACAAGCAGACGATCGAACTGCTGGTGGACCAGAACGCAGTCATCAACCCTGCAATGACCGCGGGCGCGGTATCGCAGCAGGTGCTGGTGAGCGCCGACATCGTTCAGCTGACAACGACCGACAACGGCGTGGTGGGCACGGCTCTGGAAAATGCCAGAATTAATCAGCTCCCGATGAACGGTCGCGATCTCATCACTCTGGCCAATGAAGTCGCGCCGGGGCTTGACGCATGCAATCAGTCGCCCTCCTGCGCCAATGGCCTGATGCCAGCGGCCACGACGTATGAAGTGGACGGGGTAACGTTGCAGGCCCGCGAATTCGGAGGCGCCGCTGCAGGGCAAACCGGGCTGCCCGATCCGGATTCCATTCAAGAAGTGAGGATGGAGACAAGCGGCGAAGGGGCGCAGTACGCCACACCGGCTACAGGTGTGATGACCACCAAATCGGGTACCAATTCCTTGCACGGATCGTTTTTTGAAACCGCGCGCAACAACGCCTGGGGCATTGCTAAAAACAGGCAGGTTCCTTCAAGCTACACGGCGCCTCAGTATATTCGCAATGAATTTGGCGCATCCGTCGGCGGTCCCATCGTCATTCCCCATCTTTACCACGGGAAAGACAAATCCTTCTTCTTCTTCGCCTACGAGCGCTATTCGCTGGCCCAAACCAGCTACGACGAGGTGACGACGCCGACCCTGGCCATGCGCGGCGGCGACTTCAGCGGATTGGTCAATAGTTCCGGAGTATTGCAGCAGCTCTACGACCCGAACTCGACCACGCCGAACGCCGCTTGCCCCACGCCTACCGGCGGCACGGTGAACACCCAATGGTGCCGCACGCCGTTCCCGAAGAGCGCGAGTGGGGCTCCCAACCAGATTCCGATCAGCCGCCTGTCCCCGACCACGCAGATTCTCTACGCGATCACGCCGCAACCGACTACCACCGCCAATCCGCTGGTCCAGGACAACCTCGACGCTCGCAATCCGGCTTTGACAATCGCTCCGACCATTACCTTCCGTCTCGATCACGCTTTTAATGAAAACAACCGCGCCTATCTGCGCTACACGAGCGTGCTTACAACGAACGAATCATTGCGTACTGGCCAGCCCGCAAGCGTTGCGGCAACGGTAAACGGCGTCAACTTTCCCGCCTACGCGTTCGGCATACAATCTCTCCCAACCGCGCTGTATGCCGCTGCCATTGGATATACGCACATCTTTTCGCCGACGCTCTTTTCAGAAACTATTTTTGGCCAGCAGTGGCTGAGACAGGACAATTTCGCGGGCGGTTCCTCGCCGTACACCGACGTCGAGGCGAAGTTGGGACTGCCCAACAATTTTGGCGAAAAGGGATTCCCGGACTTTGCAGACAGTCTGAACCCCCTGAACGGCACGATGTACCAGTATGGGTTCAGCCAGATCGTCGACAATATCGATGAGAACCTGACCAAGACATCGGGAAAGCACCAGATGCAATTCGGTGGTCGCTACCAGCATGAGCGGCTCGGTTATGCGAACAACCAACAACTGGACACGGCGACCTACGGCACGGACGCAACAGGTCTCGAAAATCCCTCGACCAACGGCAGCAACAGCTACACGGGGTATTCGAATACCGGCTATGCGGATGCCGACCAATTTATCGGCGGCGCGGCAAGTTACAGCATCTGGCTTCAACCGCCTTACGTGCACTTCCACGATATGGAGTTCGACGCCTACTTCCAGGATAACTACCATGTGGCCAGAAACCTCACCCTGAACCTCGGTTTGCGTTACGAGGCTCACCCAGCCCCGTGGATGAAGTATGGCAGTATTACCGGATTCGACCTGAAAAATGACGCCGAAGTGTTGGGCGCTACGCCGTCGACCCTGATTGCCGAGGGTTACACGACGCAGGCGATCATCAACAACATGGAGAACGACGGCGCGAAATTTGAGACTGCTCAACAGGCTGGACAGCCGTCTGCCCTGCTGAATAATTTCGATCTCAATTTTCTGCCGCGCGCAGGCTTTGCCTGGCAACCATTCGGTAAGTTGGGTACTGTGATTCGCGGCGCCTATGGAAGATTTCTTTATCCGATCCCTGAGTATTTTTCCATGGCCAGCGTAGGACAGGACGATCCATTCGAAGCCCAATATGTCCAAAGCTACACATCCGCCGCCCAGTCTCCGGACGCGCTGCCTAACTATCTACTGCGGGTTCCTCAGACCACCACGACACCTTGGACGTACGCATCGTCGGGCGCCACGCCAGTCACGGGTGTGAACACCACGAACGTGGTGAACAGCACCTCGACTACATCGATCAACCCCGGCATCGTCATTACGAGCATCGATCCCGATGACGGACCCGATGTGGTGACGCAGGTGAACTTCACCATCGAACAGCCGCTCAAGGGCAATTCGGCATTGCGCGTGAGCTGGGTCTACGCGCATGACGCCAACTTGTGGAACTTCTACTTATACAATAACCATCCCTCGGCCTACGTTTGGGAGATGCAAACCGGCACGACCACACCCAACGGAACGGTAGTTGGGAGCAACCAGTATTCCGCAACCGCAACCGGTCCTTACGATAAAACCACCTGGGGGAACAATCGGCTGATCGAGAAGACCGGCTGGTCGACCGACAACCAGTTGCAAGCCAACTACCAGCGGCTGTTCCATCGCGGAGTCGCGTATCAAGTCAGCTATATCTGGTCCAAGCCGATGCATACAGGTGGCGAATCCGGCGGCGATGGCGAAGTCGAACCCAGCGCAGATTACATTTATTCCGCGCTGAGTACGATGACTTCACCTTACGGAACGGTCATCAACCCGACTCTTCCACCGCCCCAGCCGGCGGGCACGGCTCCGTATGCGTACTACAAAGCCTTGAATCGATTCCAGTACTACCGCGTTGACACGTACCAACCAAAACAGGAGATCAAGTTCAACGGCATCGTCGATCTGCCCATTGGCGCCGGCAAGCGATTTGTAGGGAACGCTAATCGCCTCGTGAACGAACTGATTGGCGGCTGGCAAGTAGCGGGCGACGGAAATATCCACTTGATCGACTTCGCTGTCGCTACATCCCACTACGGGCCGACCAATCCGCTTCATGTGTACAAGCACAACGCCCCAATCACCGACTGCCGTAGCGGCGTTTGCTATAAGGAGTACGAGTGGTTCAACGGGTACTTGGCTCCAACGGTCATCTCCGGCAATACTTGCGCTACAACAACAGCAGTTGTCTCCGGTCTCCCTGGGAATTGGGCGCCGTACTCAAGCCCGATTGACACGGACTGCAATAAGTCCGATCCCGCTTACACTTACTACGGGGATGACGAAGTGAGTATTACGTTGCCCGGCAAGTCGCCGGCCGCGATTGCTTACTCTCCAGGCCCGCAGACCAATCCTTTCGCGAAGACCGTTCTCAACGGGCCGTTCAACTGGACGGCTGACGCATCGCTCTTTAAAGCCTTCCCAATCACGGAGCGGTTTAACCTGCGCTTCAACATGGATGCATTCAATGTCTTCAACGTGCAGGGTGAGGGCAACCCCAATACCACCGACGGCACGCAGTGCGTGACCCCCGGAGGCGTGGGTTGCTCCTCGTATAACCAGCCGCGCCAGATCCAGTTCACGCTGCGGCTGTCGTTCTAATAGGGCCGCACGAGCCCAGTCCCGGATAGCCGGTATCCGGGACTGGCTCGATTGCCTGGCTTTGCCGATCTCGCACACAGTTTCAGCGCAAAGTGCTGGGCTGCGGCGCGAGCAGAGCAGATTCACTGTTGAGCCCGATGGCGTAGAATATCGTCGCGACGGCGCATGGTTGTTTAAGCAACGAGGCCGGATAAATACGTCCGGATGCTCGACTCTCCTAACGTTGCGTCACCGATCGGCCGCTGAACGGCAAGCTCTCAGCGGCATTCCCCATTCCGGATCAGGAGCCACTTCCGCCATGTTTCTTGTTCGACCCCCCCATAGGATTCGCTGCGCGCTGCAATTCCTTGTCTTCGTTACTTTTGTTGATTGCGCATTGAGCTTGGGTGCACAGCAGAAGTATCAATCCCCTTTTCAGAATCCCGACCTTCCCGCGGAGCAGCGCATTACCGATCTTCTGTCGCGCATGACGCTGGAAGAGAAGGTGGACCTGCTGAGCAATGAAGCTCTTTCGCGCGGCATGATGTCTCAATCTGACGTACCGCGCCTCGGAGTGCCGGGCACCGGACATGTAGAGGGATTGCATGGGCTGTCGCTGGGCGGACCGGGAGGATGGCAAGGGCCGGGCAAAGCGGTCATTCCCACAACGCAATTTCCGCAGTCGCGCGGGCTGGGCCAGACCTGGGATCCGGCGCTGCTTGAGAAAGTTGCCGGCGTGGAGGGTTTCGAGGCGCGGTACGTGGGCAACCGCTACCATCAAGGCGGCCTGATCGTGCGCGCACCGAACGCGGACCTGGCGCGCGACCCGCGCTGGGGTCGCGGCGAGGAGTCTTTTGGCGAAGATCCGTACCAAACGGGCACCCTCGCGGTCGCGTATGTGAAGGGACTGCAGGGCAATGATCCGCATTACTGGCTTTCGGCTTCGCTGATGAAGCACTTTCTGGCCAACAGCAATGAAAATGGCCGCACCAGCGGGTCGTCGAACTTCGACGAACGCCTGTTCCGGGAGTATTACTCGGTGCCGTTTCGCATGGGCATTGAGGGGGGCCATGCTGGTGGATTTATGACCGCCTACAATGCCTGGAACGGCATCCCGATGGCCGTACAACCCGTGCTGAAAAGCGTAGTGATGAAGGAATGGGGCTTCAACGGGATCATCTGCACGGATGGCGGAGCGCTGACCATGCTGATGACGCAGCATCATTATTACAAGACGCTTCCCGAAGCGGCCGCCGGCGCGATCCATGCCGGCGTAAATACATTCATCGACAACTACAAGAACACGACGCAGGCCACGCTCGATGCGGTGAGGCAGGGACTGGTGAGTGAAGCGGACATTGACGCCAATTTGCGCGGTTTGCTGCGGGTCATGATTCGGCTCGGTTTCCTCGACCCGGCGAACCGCAATCCGTATGCGGGCATCGGCATTTCGGATGTGGATCCGGCCAAAGGCGATCCCTGGCACTGGTCCGAGAACAAGCGCTTGGCTCGCAAAGCCACAGACGAATCGATCGTTTTATTGAAGAATGAGCGGCAGACACTTCCGCTCAATGCTGCGAAGTTGAAATCGATTGCCGTGATCGGACCCGATGCAGACAAGGTGCTCATGGATTTGTATGGCGGTACGCCTCCTTACGCGATCAGTCCGCTCGAAGGCATTCGCAAGCGCGCTGGCGCCGGCGTCGCCGTGCGCTACGCTACGGGAAACGATCTCAATGAGGCCGCAAATCTCGCTCGCCGCTCCGATGTGGCGATCGTAATCATCGGCAACGATCCAGCATGTGGCGGGCCGGGCTGGCATCCTTGCCCGCTGCCCAGCGAGGGTCACGAGGCATTGGATCGCAGCTCTCTCACTCTGGAGCAAGAGGCAATTGCGAAGGCCCTGTTCGCCGTGAATCCACTCACCATCGTTGTGCTGAATGCAAGTTTCCCTTACACCACCACATGGTCCGAAGAGAACGTGCCGGCAATCGTGGAAATGACCCACAGCAGTCAGGAAGAAGGAGCCGGTCTGGCAGATGTTTTATTCGGCGATTACAATCCCGCCGGGCGCCTGACCGAGACCTGGGTCGCCTCGATGGATCAGCTTCCTCCGATGATGGACTACGACATCCGCCACGGGCGCACGTATATGTACCTCAAGCAGAAACCTCTCTATGCCTTCGGTTATGGCTTGAGCTACACAACATTCAGGTACTCAAACCTTAAGCTCAACTCCGAGACCTTGAATGGCGATGGCGCACTTCGCGTAAGCATCGACATTCGCAACTCCGGCCAAAGGGCCGGCGACGAGGTTGTGCAAATGTATGTTGCCCACCTGGGTTCGAAGGTGGAGCGGCCAGTCGAGGAACTGAAAGGATCCGCGCGAATTCATCTCGCCGCGGGAGAGACAAAAACCGTCACCCTCCCCCTGCGCGCCGAAACCCTGCGCTATTGGGATGCGGCCGCAGGGTATTGGGTACTGGAGCCGGACCAGGTAGAGATTCGTGTGGGCGCGGCGTCGGACGACATCCGTGCTCGGCAAACCATTCGCATTGTCCCGTAGAGCGCGTCCGCATTTTTACGCTAACAGGGGAGAATCATTGAGCATTGAGAATAAAATCACTCGTCGCGCGCTTGCCAAAGTGCTTGCAGCAAGCGGTACTGCAGCAGGCCTCTCCCGATTCGTTGCCGGGGAGTCTGCGGTTTCGAGCGCGCTTGTCGCGTCCGCATGGAGGCCGGTCCATCCCGGGGTTTGGAAAGCGACCATCGGTACGCCGGAACGGTTTACTCCGGTGTCGGGCCGTCTTGTACCTGCACAAACCGCTGCTTTCAGCAGGCTGCCGCACGTGGATGCAGCTCCCCTTTCACCTCTTGAAGGCAAGCGGACGGAGCGGGGCTGCATGGTTCAGCTTCCGCTGCGGCCCGAAGAGCAGATCTTTGGATTCGGTCTGCAATTCCTATCGTTTGCGCAGCGCGGCAAACGGAAAGTTGCCCGGGTCAACGCCGATCCAAAGATCGACACCGGCGATTCGCATGCTCCCGTTCCCTTCTATGTGACGACGGAGGGAATCGGCATCTTGATCGACACCGCACGCTATGCCACTTTCTATTTCGGCGATGTGCGGGCCCGGCCTCCGCATCCGGTAGAAGCGAGCGCGATCAACCCGGTGGATCCCAACTATACGCGCAACATCGGATTCGACGATGAAGGCCGCATTGTGGTGGAAGTGCCCCGCGCGCCGGGCGTGGATGTGTATCTCTTTGCCGGACCATCGATGCTGGATGCGGTGCGGCGCTACAACGTATTTTCCGGCGGCGGCCATGTGCCGCCCGAATGGGGGCTCGGTTTCTGGTATCGCGCCAACGCGCGTGCCGTCCAACCGGAAGTTCTCGACCTTGCTCGGTCATTTCGCGAGCGCAAGATTCCTTGCGACGTCATCGGCCTCGAGCCTGGCTGGCAAACGCACTCCTATTCCTGTACCTTTGTTTGGGACCGGAATCGATTCCCGGATCCTGCGGCGCTTATCTCCACGTCCAATGACCTGCACTATCGCATCAACCTTTGGGAGCATGCGTTCACTTATCCCGCGTCCCCTTTGTTTTCGCAACTCCAGGCGCACTCTGGCGACTACGGCGTGTGGGGCGGCCTTGTCCCGGACTTCGCGGGTGAGCCGGCCCGCGAAATCTTCGGCGATTTCCATGGCAAGACGCTCATTGACATGGGAATCAGCAGCTTCAAACTCGACGAATGCGACAACTCGGATTTCACCAATGGGTGGTCATTCCCGGAGCTGACGCGTTTCCCCTCCGGCATTGACGGCGAGCAGATGCACAGTGTCTTCGGGCTGCGTTATCAAATGGCCATCTGGGAGCAATTCCGCAAGCGCGGCCAGAAGACTTACTGTCAGGTCCGCTCCAGCGGCGCGCTCGCCGCTCCTTACCCATTCGTCGTCTACAGCGATCTTTACGACCACAGGCAATATATTCGCGTCCTGGTCAACTCAGGATTCAGCGGCCTGCTGTGGTGTCCTGAGGTTCGCGACGCGGCCAGCGAAGAAGACCTGATCCGCCGCCTGCAAAGCGTGGTGTTCTCTCCGTTGGCTCAGGTAGATTGCTGGTCCCTGAAATATCCCCCGTGGCAACAACTGGATCGCAAAAAGAACAATGCTGGCGAGCTTCTCGATCATTGGCAGGACCTGGAATCCCTTTGTCGCGAGATCATCGGTTGGCGTATGCAGCTCGCTCCATATTTGACAGCGGCTTTTCAGCGCTACGCCGAAGATGGAACGCCCCCGTTCCGTGCCCTGGTGCTCGATGCGCCACAAGATAAGCGGCTCTACACCGTCGACGACCAATTTATGATCGGGGACCGCATGATGGTTGCCCCACTCTTTGCAGGAGAGCCAGGCCGCCGCGCGGTTTTGCCGGAAGGCGCGTGGCACGACTTTTGGACCGGCGAAGCGATCAAAGGAAGCACGGAGCTGCAGGTTCCGGCTTCGAATCAGCGGATACCCGTCTATGTGAAGAGTGGCAGCATTGTGCCTTGGGCAGATGTTGGACTCTTTGCGGGCGCGCCGGAAACGCGCCGCCTCACTGCACGCGTCTATGGCGATGGATCACTCCCCTTTGTGCTCCAGAGCGGCAAAGACACAATGCGTCTGACCTGGAGTGACGGAAAAGGAAGTGTCAACGGCGGGAGCGGCTACGATCTGTATGCCTGGAAACAAATGGGATGACGCTAGAGCCGACAGCTGCTTTCACTATCTGCTTAGAAGTCAGGCTGCAATGCAGTTCCGTCCAAGCGATAAAAGTCAACCTTGATGTCAAAACCATCACGCGCTCGCGTTGAGGTAATGCAAGACTTAGGTCCCGGGAACGCCCCAGGCTTCAGCTTCAAAAGCCGGGGTCTATGACGAGCGGTATGCTGATCCGGCATCAGCCAGCCCAGGCCGTCTGATTGCGAGTTTCGCGATGTCGTGCGTCTGCAGGTGTGCAAACAGTGTGCCGACAAAGTCGAGGGAGACTCTGGCGGAACGCGGTCGGGAAGGTCGCCGCCCGTCCTGCCACTGCCCGACAGATTTCCCTAACAAACCGTTCGGGTCGAGCACACATCTCGCACACGAAACGCAGTCCAAAGGCGAATCTGCGCAGCGTTCTGGAAGAACTGTCGTTGATGGGCAAATCAGTGGTCACCGCCTCATGCAGCTAGACGAGGCAGAGGCAGAGACACGTTCTCAATCAACTGGCGAGCTTCTGCTCTATCCACTCGTCGAGGACGGACGCGCGGAAGCGCCAGACCTTGCCGATCTGCAACGCGCGAATCTCCCCACGCCGTGCTAGCTTCTGGAGCGTCTTGGGATGGATTCGCATGATCGCTGCCGCCTGGTTTGAGTCGAGCAGTGGCTCTGGGCAAAATGCGCCGGTCGGAAATGCCTGCAGCCGAGCCCTCGAAGGCTCAGCACCGGCTGCGGCTGCCGACTGAGTTTTCTCCGGAACGCTCTGTACGGTTAATCTTTCTTTTCCCGGAAAAGCTCTGTACAGATCGTTTCGCGCCCCAATGCCGGCAACTGAAGAAGATGGTTCCATCGTACGGCCATCCTCTCTTCGTATCGCATTATTCATCACTGCCTCCACAACGGTACTGCAAGAATATTCTTAGATAATACCATAATTACAGCAGAAAGATATTATATACGGCGAGAAGGATGGCGCCATTAAATCGCTCAGGAATAAGGCCATATCCCTCTATTTCTTGGTAGATGCGATGGTTGGGCCAGTCGGTCCCCAGTTTCTAGCGGGCCTGCCGCCCATCATTACCTTTTGTTTCAGCTCCTGGCCAGATTCAGCGCGTAGCGAGCATGCTTGCGCTCACCCGTGCGGACAAGCGCGCCCTTTTCCGTCAGGTCTGCCAAATCGCGGGTTGTGGTGGCGGGTGAGGCTCCGGTGATCGTACTGTAGTTGCCCGCACTCAGTCCGCCCTTGAACCCTTCGGGGCCTTCCCTGAACATGCGCAGGATGGCCTTCTGCTGCCTTTCATTGATGTGGCCACGCAATCGGTCAAGTAGCTTTGTCTTGGCAATCAAGAACTCCACTTGCGCGATGGTGCAGCGCTGCGCTTCCAATGCGATGTCAGCAAACCATGTGAGCCACGTGGTGACATTCATCTGCCGATTGGCCTTTTCAAGGGCTTCGTAATAGCTCTTCTGATGAGCGAGAATCGTTGTGGCCAAAGCGACGAGCAGGGGTTGACCGAAGCTCTGCGCAATCGCTTTCTCGGCGATGGCGCGACCGATCCGGCCGTTGCCATCTTCAAAGGGATGGATCGACTCGAAATACAGATGGGCTACGCCCGCTCTAGTAATGGCCGGCAGGGGTTCCGCTCCCTGCGGCGCCGTTTGATTGAACCAGGCAATGAACCGCTTCATCTCCGCTGGAACCTCCTTCGACGGCGGAGCTTCGAAATGCACCCTAGGGTTGCCAATTGGCCCGGAGACAACCTGCATTGGCTCCAGACTGGTGCGAAATCTCCCAATGTCATTGAGGTCCTTACGTCCCGAGGTCAGCATCCTGTGCCAGGTGAACAACATTTCGCTCGAAACAGGCTGGGAAAATGACCTGTAAAGATCGACCATCATCTCAGCGATGCCCTGTTCCGCTGGCGTGATGCGCCGCTTGTCGGCGGCCAGCCCGAGTTGACGCTGAATAGACGATTGAACGCTGTCACGATTGAGAATCTCGCCTTCAATCTCA
>CAVSQE010000008.1:0-3949 GCA_963729915.1 uncultured Acidobacteriota bacterium
TCATTCAGGACGGGTATGCGTTAATCGAGAAGCGTTCTCGCAACAATCCCTGTCTATCGGGACAATCCGCTTCCGCCGATCGCGGTGAGTAGCGTAGTTGCTGAACGCGCTCGAAACGCCAGGCCCCAGGTTGTGCCTTTGGCGTCTGCTCGAACAGGGGTGTGATTTAAATCACATTATCGGCAATGACCTCAACCTAACATATTGTGATTATGGGCCCGGCACAGAAACTTGATCAATGGAACCTTCGCCGTGCATTGGAAAACGGGGAATTCTTTCCGTATTTTCAACCACTTGTGGTTCTCGCAACGGGCAAGCTTCACGGTTTTGAGGTGCTCGCACGTTGGGAGCACCCGAGTCTCGGCACGATCTCTCCAGATACTTTCATCCCCTTGGCGGAGAGCAATGGCTTGATCGGTGAGGTGAGCAGCCAGGTCCTGCAGAAGGCATTTGAGGCGATCACGCTCCATGGAAAGGGTCTCCGGCTGGCGTTCAATATCTCCCCGCTGCAACTGAAAGATCTGACTTTGCCGAGACATATCCGGCAGATCGCGGAGGACGCTGGGTTTCCCCTTGAATGCGCTACCGTGGAAATCACTGAGAGCGCAATAGCAGAGGACATGACCGCAGCCCGCAGCATATCCGCGGATTTAAAGGCAATGGGATGCCGCATCGCGCTGGACGACTTCGGAACGGGATACTCCAGTCTCTATCATTTGAAGTCTCTCCCCTTCGACGAATTGAAAGTAGACCGGACATTCGTCAGCTCAATGACGACCGAGCGCGAGAGCCGAAAGATCGTAGCCGCCGTCGTGGGGCTTGGACAAAGTCTGGGACTGAAAACGGTAGCCGAGGGCATCGAGACCCAGGAACAGGCGGACATGCTCGTGCGCCTTGGCTGCGAGATGGGGCAGGGTTGGCACTACGGACTGCCGGCGCCGGCTGAACAGCTTTCGTCGGTCATCGACTTGCGACGGCCGCGCGCGATTTCGCGCAGCGGTCATGACGGCGTTGTGTACTCGGTCAATTGCAAGGAGGGGCTTCCGTCGCAGCGTCTGGCTCAACTCCAGGCAGTTTACGACGGCGCGCCCGTAGGGTTGGCTTTTCTCTCGGTGATCACTCAAAAGCGGCCATAGATGATCAAGTGAAAAGCGGCCATAGAGAGAAGGCTTAAGGCAGAGCTGCCGCAGGGGGAAGTTAACCTCTGTGGTCATGAGCCACGTCTTGAGCAGAGAAAAACGAGAACAAGTCATTGCATTGGGCCGGCTGGGTTGGTCGTTGCGGCGGATCGAGCAGGAGACTGGAGTGCGCCGGGAAACGGCGGGCGACTATCTTCGCGGCGCCGGGATTGCCCTGCGGCGTCCGGGCGGCTGGGGACGCCACAGTCCTTCAAAAGCGGCCATAGACCCGATCACCGACTCTGGGGGCGGGGATTCAAAAGCGGCCATAGAGGTGATCACCGGCTTTTTAGCCAGGAAACCGGGTTGCGGACCGGCGAGCAGCTGCGAACCTTACCGTGAACTGATCGCGCTGGAGTTGGAGCGCGGCCGGAACGCGATGGGAATCTGGCAGGATCTGGTCGACAGCCACGGGTTCGCGGGTGGTTACCAGAGCGTCCGGCGATTCGTGTGCAATTTGCGCGGCGTCGCAACACCGGAAGCGCGGGCGATCATCGAAACTCCGGCTGGCGAGGAATGCCAGGTTGACTACGGCACGGGGCCGATGGTGCGCGATCCCGATAGCGGCAAGTACCGGCGCACGCGGTTATTCGTTCTGACTCTGGGCTGTAGCCGCAAGAGTGTCCGCCTACTGTCGTTCCGATCGAGTGCGCGGGTGTGGGCCGAGCTGCACGAAAAGGCATTTCGCCGGCTTGGCGGCGTGCCGCGGATCGTGGTTCTGGATAACCTTCGCGAGGGTGTGCTGTCTCCAGACTTCTACGATCCGGGCCTGAATCCCTTGTATCGCGACGTTCTGGCGCATTACGGCGTGACAGCGCTGCCGTGCAAAGTGCGCGATCCGGATCGAAAAGGAAAGGTCGAGAGTGGCGTCAACCATGCGCAGATGACGCCGTTGAAAGGCAAGAAGTTCGAGAGCCTGGAAGAGGCGCAGACGTACCTGGACCACTGGGAAGAGCGCTGGGCCGACACGCGTATCCACGGCCGGACCAAGCGACAGGTAGCGGCGATGTTCGCCGAAGAGAAGCCCTTCTTGCAAGCGCTGCCGTTGGAGCCGTTCCGCTACTACCAGTATGGCGAGCGCACGGTGCATATCGATGGTTGCGTCGAGGTTGATGCGGCTTACTATGGAGCGCCGCCGGGCTGGATCGGCCGGAAGGTCAACGTGCAGTGGGACGCGATGTTCGTGCGTCTGCTTGATCCACGCACCGGTGAGTTGCTGCGCGAACATCTGAGCGGCAAGCGTGGCGCTCATCGTATCCGCGATGCGGATCGGCCGCGTCGGACGCCGCCACCGTTGCTTCAGCTGCTGGCACGTGCGCACAAGGCAGGAGCCAATATCGGTGCTGTCTGCGACGCCATACATGCTCGCCAGGGCGAACTCGGAATGCGTCGCATCATGGGCGTACTCCAACTAGTCAAGCAATATGGCAGCGCGGCATCAGACGATGCTTGCGCGGCGGCGCTGGAGTTGCGCGTCCCCGAGTATCGCTTCGTGCGCCGCTATCTGGAGCGCAGCCCAAAGGCTCCTCTCACTCTGCGGCAAGTCGATCCCCTCATCCGCGAACTCAGCCAGTATCGCGACCTGATCCAACAAAGAATCAACTTCGAGGAATCCCAATCATGAACCTGATCGAACTCAATCGCTCCCTCGTACAACTGCGCCTGAGCGGCATGGCCGCAGTGATGGAAACTCGTCTTCTGCAAGCGCAGTCGGAAAACATGGCGCCCATCGACCTGATCTCCATCCTGGTCTCTGACGAACTTGCCTGTCGCAGCAAGCGATTGCTGGAGCGGCGCCACAAGCAGGCGCAGTTCCGTGACGCAAACAAGCGTCTGGACAACTTCGACTTCCAGTTCAATGCCAAGATGAATCGCAACCTGGTCTTCGAACTGGCCACCGCGAACTGGATCGGGAAGCGCGAAGATGCCCTTTTTCTTGGTCCACCTGGAAGTGGCAAGAGCCACTGCGCACAAGCCATCGGACATGCCGTCATCCAGCAAGGCTACCGTGTTCTGTATCGCGAAGCCCACAGGCTGCTGGAGGACTTGGCCGACGCCACGCTCGATGGCAAACGTAAGGAGTTGATGGAGCAACTGACCACCGTGCCGTTGCTGATTATCGACGACCTGGGAATGCGCAAGTTGCCGCTGACCGCCGCCGAGGAACTGCTGGAGATCATCATGCGCCGTTACGAACGTGCGAGCACACTGCTGACGTCCAACAGACCCGTGGAAGACTGGGGAAAACTGCTGGGCGACAGCGCCGCTGTCACCGCCATGCTGGACCGCTTGCTGCATCACGGACACGTTCTCAAGTGCGGCCCACGCAGTTGGCGCACCAAAACCGGCAGCCCCGGAGAAGGCCAATGACAACAGCAAGAGCAAAAGCAAAGACAAATGCGATATGGATGCCGGGCAAAGAACGCCCGGCGGCGTCGCGACTCGGAATCCAGAGGCCTCCCACGTCGGAGCCTCACCTTAGGAATGCTGGCAAAAACACGAAACCCTCCGACGGCCAGCTCTTGAGCCAAACCGCAGAGGGTCTCGATTACCGATTCCTTCGGAGCCAGCCCCGTGTCATCGGCCCTGGATCACTCCGCAAGGCGCGACCCCGGCAGAGCGACTACAACACTACCACGAAATCAAAGGGTCTGAACATCAACGCGCTACTGGCCGCCTTGCAAAGATACATGTCAGCAAGGTAAAACAATCACGTCTTCGGCCACTCTCTATGGCCGCTTTTAACCCGATCACGTATGGCCGGATTTAAC
>CAVSQE010000009.1:0-19808 GCA_963729915.1 uncultured Acidobacteriota bacterium
CCATACGCTTTTCTGTGCGCCTGGACTTACCTCAATGACCACGATGCCGCAGTCGATTTGATGGACCACGCAGTTCATAATGCGTCTCAATACCTTGCCCGCCTTAATGATCCTTCCGACCGAAAACTGACTGCACGAATCAAGAGCGTCATCCGGCGCCGTGCCAGGCAACTCGCGGCGAAGCGCAGCCGCGAAATGCCGTCTGGGTCGATGCGCGATATGGAGCAGCTTCATGTCGGCCAGCCGGAGGCAGAACAGAGAGCCTATGCCAGACAGTTGTTTTCGCGCCTTTCGCCAACCGCACAATCGATCTTCGACTGGCGCTGGCTCGGATATTCGTGGCGAGAGATCGGAGGAAATCTAGAGATGGACCACAGCGCGGTTCGTCGTGCATACTTTCGAGAACTGGGGTTGATGGTCCGCAGTCTTTCCCCTCCAGGAGAGTCCCCAAAATGCGGATGAGTTGGTGTTGGCCCTCGCGCGCCGAGGACCGTTTTGAATCATGGCTTGCGCAACGCCACGAGGAGCGCGTACTCGCCGGCGAAACGACTCCTGTCGGTCCCTGTCCTGACGAAGCATTCCTTCGTGATCTGGCTCGAAGAACGAAGCGAATCGCGCTTTCAGACCCGAGAGTCGATCACGCGGCAAACTGTCCCACGTGCATGAGCCGGCTTTTCGTCTTCCGGCAGGAAAATCGCTCACGCCGGCGGAAACTAGCTTTTGCAACCTCGGTGGCGTTCTGCACAGTGATCGCTGCGATCGTCATCACGGTTGCTCGATATGGGATCCACCGGCAACTTCCATCGACGGAATTGGCCGTTCAATCCGAGACGGTAAACCTGTGGGATGCCGGTACGATCCGAGGCAACCAGCCAGGCTCACTGCAATCTGTGTTTTTGCCGGCAGCAGTGGACAGGGTTACGATCATCCTTCCGCGCTTCAGCCCTCCAGGCCTATACGCCGTGGCAGTTACGCAGGATCAGAACGGAAATGGCGTCGTGGCCCAGAGAAGCGCGCCGGCGACGATCAATGGCGACCACGAATCAGTGTCGGTCGAACTAGACCTGCGGGCGGCCAGGGCGGGAACGTATTTTCTAGCCACGACCCACGAACAGGATCAGGCGTCATACTACTATCCTTTGCAAATCAGGTAAGTAGCCCTCTACGGCCACTCAATTCCCGACTCAGTAGCAATCCAGGCATTTGTCTCGGAAATCGGCTCAAACACTCGATGAATACGAATCCCAGTTGGCAGCAAATGAGATTCGTGTGTGAGCAATTCAGCAGACGCTGGCCGACTTGTCGGTACTGATCTTTTCCAAACGAGAGCGGCCTGTTCCGAGTTGTTTCCTAATTAGTAATTGACGGGTCGCCGGTGATTCGTTGGGAGCATAGATGATTGTGGAAGCTGCGCCCGCATCGCAGGAATTGACCCTTCAAAGATCGGCGGCTTTTCTTCGACGGCGTGCCAATCATTTCCGCAGGACGACCGCCACCACAAGGCGTGGGGAACCGCCCGGCGCTCTGCAGTTACCACTCCTCTGGCACCCACTGAAGGTTATTCGCCGAAGTTCGAAGCGCGGGAAAACGCAAGCTTATCCTCGGATCGCGCGATCGCCGCACTGGCAGCACAGTTTCCCAGGACGTTTACGGCTGTTCTTCCCATGTCCATGATGGTATCTACGCCCAAAATCATCAGAATTGGTTCCACTGGAAGATGCACGCTGCTCGCCGTCGCCAACAGGATTACAAAAACGGCACGCGGCACGCCTGCCATTCCTTTGCTGGCTAACGCGAGCGTGCCAAGCGTCACTACCTGCTGCCCGAGCGTTAAATGGATTCCGGCGGCCTGGGCAGCAAAGACGGCGGCCAGAGAGATGTACACACTTGAGCCGCACATATTGAAGCTGTAGCCCAAGGGGATCACGAAGGAAGATATCCATCGCGGAACGCCGAATTCCTCCATACGTTCCATGGCCAGGGGCAGGGCTGCCTCGGATGTGGTTGTGGCGAAGCCGATGGCGACCGGCTCGCCTGCAGCCAAACTGAATCTCCTGATTGGCACGCGAAAGATGAGGAGAGCCGGAATCAAAACGAGAAGGCAGAAAGCGAACAATGCGATGTAGCAGGTGACGACGAGCTTGGCCAACGGAATGAGCGCGGCCAATCCCAACCTTCCCACCGTGTATGCCATTGCGGAGCCGGCGGCGAGAGGCGCCAGATACATGAGGATGCGAACCAGTTGAAAAATCGTATCGGCGAGCGATTGCAACAGACTAACGAGAGGCGCGCGGTTCTTCTGGGGCAGCGACGCTAGGGCGATTCCAAAGAGCAACGCGAAAACCACAACCTGCAAAAGGCGGTTTTCCGCAACTGCCTGCGCAATGTTTTGAGGGAAGATGTTCAGGAATGTTTGCTGCCAGCCAGGGGCAGTGGGCTGGGCCGCCGACGCGCCGGATGCGGTCTGAACATGCAGTGCTATGCCCCATCCCGCTCCGGAGATGGATTCGGCGACCGATCCGATGATGAGGCCGGCGGTAGTAACGACTTCAAAAAAGATGATCGCCTTCAAGGCCACGCGACCAACCGATCGCAAGTGGTCGTGTGCCGCTATGCCGGCGGGAATGCTGGTGAGAATCAGCGGCGCCACAACCATCTGAATCAGCCGGAGGAACAAATCTCCGGGAAGCTGCGATTGCGCGGCGATGCGCGGAAAGTCGAGCCCCACCTCTACACCGGCAAGCATGAAGAAAAAGGTCCACGCAAGCAGTGTCGGTTTGCGCAAAAGAAGAATCGCAATGAGGAGCAGCGACAAACCGCGGAGGACGATCCCCAAGTGGGCATGGCCTGCCCACAAAGCTGCCGCACCCGCGCACCAGCACGTAATTCCCGATATGGCCAAAACGGCGACAAGAGCTTTGCGCGTCGTTCCGGGATGTTCGACTGCTGGAGTTTCAGCCGATGCGCTGCCGATCATGAATGCTTCACTCCTCGCGCGGCGAGCCGCCGGCCCTTGCGTCGGTCATTTTTCAACTTTTTTCCCGCGAAGCTCTTCCCCATGCCGGCAACTGCTGGGCCGTCAAACAGGCTGGACTTCATGCACAGGACGCTCAAGGCCCATCGCAGCGGCCGTCACGTCGGTGTATTTGAGTCCTGAACCAGTGTTGAAAAGAACTACGCGATCGGTCTTTTTCAGGAATCCGTTAGCCAGCAACTTGTCGTATGCGGCGGTTACGCTGGCCCCTTCCGGCGAAAGGAAAACTCCTTCGTTACGCGCCCAATCCAGAATCGAATCGAGGATTTCTTTGTCGGTGACTGCGAGCGAAACCCCGCCCGATGCGCGGAGGATCTCGAGCAGGATATAGTCTCCATAGGGCTTTGGGACGCGCAATCCCGCGGCGAAGGTGGCCGCATTTTGCCACATCTGGCTGGAAGTTTTTCCGGTCTCGTATGCCTTGGTTACGGGAGCACAACCGGCGGCCTGCACAGCAATCATCTTCGGTCGCTTGCCCGGCTTTACCCACCCGAGTTGTTCCATCTCATCAAAGGCCTTCCACATCCCGATCATGCCGACGCCGCCTCCGGTGGGATAAAACACTGCGTCGGGATACTCCCAGCCCAATTGCTCGACGAGCTCGTAGCCCATAGTTTTCTTGCCTTCCACGCGAAACGGCTCCTTCAGCGTGGAGACGTCGAACCAGCCTTTCGTCTGGCTGCGTTCTTTCACAATGCGCGCGCAGTCGGAGATAAGCCCATCGACGAGCGTCACATTAGCGCCGTAGGCAACTGCTTCAACGTAGTTAGCGAAGGGCACGTCAATTGGCATGAAGATGTGCGCTTCGATCCCGGCTGCGGCTGCGTATGCCGCGAGCGCTCCCGCTGCATTACCGGCGGAGGGAATGGCCAGTTTGCGGAGTCCATAGTGGTGCGCCATGGTCACTGCAAGCGCAAGTCCGCGGGCCTTGAAGGTTCCCGTCGGGTTGGCGCCCTCTTCTTTGAGAAATGCGCATGGGAAGCGTTTGCTGAGAAGCATTGGCGTCCAACCCTCGCCCAGCGTAACCGGCTTCGCATCCGGAAGCACGGAACGGTAGCGCCACATTCCTGCCCAGGTTGAAGCTGCGTCCTTTTCGAGTGCGTCTCTCGCTGCCAAACCGCGCAGATTCGAGAGGTCGTAGCGCACATAAAGCGCGCCGGCTGGTTGGTCGAGGCAGGCTGTGCAGACGGTTTGCGGAACCGCAGCGGAGAGTTGCGCGTGACAGCGCGAGCATTCAAAATAGGCGATAGCAGGCATGAATCCTCTACAAAATCTGATATCTGAAATGTTACATGGCCAAGCTGGTTAAAATGGCATAACGCATGATCGATTCCATGAAAAGGCTGCCTGCCCCGCAGAACCTCACCGCGCTTGCATACACCAGCATCAAGAACTACATCCTTCACGAGGACCTCGACGAACACAACCGCCTGACTGAAGAGGGCCTGTCTCGCCAGCTTGGCATCAGCAAGTCCCCTGTCCGCGAGGCACTCAACAGCCTTCACACCGAGGGCCTGATCCGGATCGAAGCTCGGCGCGGCGCATTTGTACGAATCTTTTCCTTTCAGGAAGTCATGGACCTCTACGGACTTCGCGAAGCTCTCGAGGTTTACGCGGTCGGCACTGCCGCGATCACCCCCGATCTGATCAAAGACCTGCGCCAGAGCATTGCACGCACACGCAAGCTGCTTAAGGCGGGTGACCGGCTAGGTCACATTGAAGAAGATATGAACTTTCACGGGCTGATCGCATCCGCATCGGGCAACGCCGAACTTTGCCGCACGCTCAAGAACATACAGAACCAGCTCTGGCTATGCCGGCGAAAGACCTATCATCTTTCCGCGTCGACCGCACCCAGCGCTCATAAGGCGATTCTGGATGCGCTCGAACGAGGCAATCGAAAGACCGCTCAAAGTGCCATGCGGAGTCACATTTCCCTGGTTCGCAAGCGCCTGCTCAAATCGATGAAACCGTAGCGTGGGGAATCCTTAGCGCGCGCCCACAGCTAGGGCGCGCGCCGGACTAATCCTGGTTGTGCGGATGCACGTCCTCCTTTTCCGAATCGGGGAAGGCCACCTCTTCGGTGGTGGTCGAAGTGGTTCCATAGCGAGGGTTGATGTAGTGCTCCAGGAAGGCGAGCTGCCTGCGCCAGGCGTCAAGACGGTGCGCCGGCTGCGCAAAGCCGTGCAGTTCGTGCGGATAGGTAAAGTAGAAAACGGTTTTAGAGTGTGAACGCAGCGCTGCGACGAACTCGGCTGAATCAGCCGGGGGAACCTGCGGGTCGTCTTCGCCGTGCATCACCAATAGAGGCGTCTTGACCTTGTCCACTTGCAGCAGCACGTTAGCGCGTTTGTAGACTTCCGGCTTCTCATCAGGCGCGCCACCCATCTTCATCATCCAGCGGATGGAAGAGTCAGGATTTGTTCGCTGTACGAAAAGATCGCGGTCTACCACGCCGTAAAGCTCAATGGCAGCAGCGAAGAGATCGGGATAGTGCACGACCATGTAGGCAGTCATTGTGCCCCCGTGGCTGCCGCCGCCGATAGCCAGGCGCGCTGGGTCGGCGAGACCCTGCGAAACAAGATACTGAGCACCGGTGGCAACGTCATCGACTTCGCCCCCGTTAGAATCTTCGACGTTCAGATTGCGGAATGCCTCGCCATAGCCAGTGCTGCCGCGATAATTCACTTCAAGAACCAGATAGCCGGACTGCGCGAGAAACTGAGCCCATCCGTCAGCGTGGTAAACATCCTGACCCTCCGGTCCGCCGTGCACCCAGACGACAAGAGGCAGCTTGGCCCCCGTTGCAGTGCTCTTCGGTTTATAAAGCAAACCCACAATCTGCTTGCCATCTTTCGACGGCCAGGTAATGCGATCGGGCACCTGTGCGGCGGCCTGGAAGTTTTTTGACGTGGTTTGCGTGATTTGCGTGGGCGGCGAGGCCAAACCGATTTCCGCGACGAATAGATCCGACGCCTCCACCGGCGACTGGCGATCGAAATAGATGTGTGCCGAATCCGGAGACCACTGCGGGTCGGAAACGATGCCGGGCACGTCAAACTTGGCCACCTGGCGCGCCTCGCCGCCTTGAGCGGGGATAGTCCAGAGATTCGTCGCTTCAAGCAAGCCGCGGTTGGAGATGAAGGCAATACTTTTTCCATCCGGCGAGAAGACGGGAGATTCGTCTTCAAAGGAGCCGTCGGTAATTTGCTTCGGCTCTCCACCGGCGGGAGAGATCAGGTAGAGATGATTCCAGCCTGAGTTTTGCAACACCGTGACCAGTTGCTGTCCGTCGGGAGACCACTCGGCACCGCGAATCGACCATCCCCCGCCGCGATCGGTGGGCGCCGTATAGAGTATCGTGGGCTCGCCGACTCGCTGGCCGGAGTTGGCGTCGAAGTGAATGAGATTCAGCCGGCCGCTGAAATACTCTTTCGCGCGGGTGACGTACACGATGGCATCGCCGCCGGGCGACCAGCGTGCTTCGCCGGCTTGATCATGCGGCCCGGTGAGGAAGTTCGTTGACTCGCCGTCAGAAGAAACGACAAGCAGGCTGCCGATGCCGCGGCGTCCGCTCTCGAAGAGAATCCAGCGCCCCTTGGGCGACCACCTCGGAGCTCGATCCGTCGCCTGGCGCGGATCGCCGCCGCCCGCAGGTGCATCAGTTAACCTGCGCGGCGCGCCGCCGGAAACCGAAACCACCCAGATGCTGCCCTGGCTGACGAAGGCAAGCTGCTTGCCATCAGGCGACCAGGCGAGGCCGGATTTGCCGCCCTGCGTGCTGGTTAGCGTGACGGGCCAGCCCCCTTGAGCGGGAAAAAGCTCGATCTGCCCGTTGCGCGTGAAAGCGAGGGTTTTGCCGTCCGGCGACAGCGCAGTAAATCCGATGCCTTCGGGCTCAAGAATATCCTGCAGCGTGAGGCGTGCCGCAGATTGCGCAAAGCAAGAAACCGGTCCCACTGATTGGGACAAGCAGAGCGGAGACGGCCAGAAAAGGAATTAGACGACGAAGCGAGATCATGATTTGGTTATCCTCGAAATTTCGGAGTTGAATCTGAAAATCTTTCTTGACTGATCGCGAGGGCAGCTCACCGAGCTGGCCGCGCGAATGACTTCCTGATGCGATGAGAACGAGAGCAGAGAGGAAGCGACCATGTATAGAAGCCGCTCCCCTCTGCACAGGGATTGCTAGAAGCTGTAGCGAACAGAGAACTGCGCCGAACGTGGAAGTTGAATATTCTGCAGCGAGCCAAAGGTGCTCGACGAGATATTGTTGCCGTTGACAAACTGCTGGGCCGCGCCGCCATTCAGGATGTTGAAGATGTCAACGTCCACTTGAACGGACTGCCGCTCCGTGATTTGGAACTCGCGGCCGCCAAGGGCATCCCATTGAATCAGCCACGGGCACCAGATCTGACCGTCACCGCGATTTGCGTAGTTAAACCGGAAGGTGGTCGCAAGAGGATTGGAGACAGTACGCGTAGTGCCGTTGTAGGTAACCGGCTCCGTCGCCGGCCCGAACTGTCCGTTATAGGTTTCGCCCAGCGCAGCAAGCGTTGTAATCACCGGACCGCCCGGCGTGCCCGACTGCGCAGTAAAGCTGGTCGACGCCCGAATCTTGAACGGCGCATTCCAGTTGAATCCGGTGCGCAGTTGATTGCGCTGCCACATGCGGTCGCGCGTGTCGCCGGTGTAGTCGTTGGTGACGAAACCGCGCACTGAGCCCAAGCCCGCGTTGTTGGCAAACTTGGTCGGCTCGATAATTGCGGCAGGGTCCTGGGGCTGCCATGTGCCGGCAAGATGATCGGGCGAGTAACTGTAGGTGCCGAAGAACCGCACTTTGGAAGTCTGTTTACTGGCGGTTAACTCGATTCCCTGATAGACAAACCAGTTCCACTTGTCGTTGGTCACGTAGTAGGTGTTATTAAGCGCGGGATTTACGAGCCCGCCCCAGGTCGTGCCCGTCGAGGTTGTGGTGTAAATCTGGTTTGTGTCGTATTCCGCGGGGCGATCGCGATATTCGCGCTCGACATAACTGGCATCCAGAACCAGCTCGCCGGGCAACTGCTTGCGAAATCCTACCGACCACTCACGCACATATCCCTGATGGCGGTTGGGGTCGAAGGTCTTCCCGGGGGTGAGCGCGGTGCTTCCCGGTGTAACAAAAGTGACCCAGTTCCCGTTTTCCAGGTATTGGTTGGTTGTGGTCAGCGTGCTTGTGCCGGCCGTCCCCAGGTAGCTGGCATTTGTAATATCTGTGATCTTTGACCAGCTCACACGAATAATATTCTTCTGGTCTCTGGTGAGTACATAAGTAGCACCGATGCGCGGGGCATAATTCCACGAGTGCTGCGTGGTGACTTTGAATTGCGCGTCTCTGCCCAGAACCCAATCCGGGCGCAAACCACCGATTATGGAGAGGCGCGACGTAGGGCGCCAGTGATCCTGGATGTACCACGCGTAATCATTGGCCGTTATATAGCTACTGAGAACGCTGGGCGCGCTTACAGAGGTCTTGCTAAAGATGGTGTAACCCGCTGCCGGGTTGGACGCATTGTTGAGAACCGCGTTCTCCTGGGTTAGCGTGCCACCGTCGGCATACAGCGTGGTCACCTTGCTGCTTTCGTGTGGCTGAAGATAGAAGCCGCCCTCTAACTCATGGGAGCCCCAGGCTTTGGCAATGTAATACGTCGCGTCGCCGCTGATTTCCGGTTTGCTGGCCGGATTCAGGCTGACCGACGACAAGTTATTGAGCGTCGCTAGCGACGATCCCTGTCCGACCACCGTTCCAGCGGAGTTTGCTGTTGTGGTGTAGATGTCCAGCTCGGGATTTTGCCCGACGCCGCCGGCGGAACTCGCCGTGGGGTTCACGCCCTTGTCGTTATACGCAACCAGGAAACGCGTAGATAGCTTGGGAGTCCACTGCGAGAGCAGACGCAGACCATAAGCGCCGCCGCCATATTGGTTGATCGCGTAATTTCCTGCGTACCACTGATAGTTGGCGTCTTGCTCGCGGCTGTCGTGCTGGGCAAGAAAAGTCAGCCTGTTGCGTTCGTTGAGCTGCGCAGTAGCGTTCCCCGAGAAGACGAATCCACGAGAGTGATTGGGGAAGGGCTTGAAGCCGGAAACAAAGGCCGATAGATCCCCAAGCTGTGCACCGGTCTGGCTGATGCCCTCATCGCGGTGGATATAGCGCCCTGAGAAGAAGAACCATGCGCGATTGCGTTTGATGGGACCGCCCAACGTGAAATCTGGCTGTTGCGCCTCGGTGGATGCGGTGGTCCCGCCGGGTGAGTTGTTCGCATTCCACGCTGCTGGGCCCACGAGGTAAACGAGCGAACCGTGGAACTGGTCGGCTCCAGTAGGACTCGCCAGATTAATCACCATTCCCATGGCCGCCGGCGATGAAGCATCGTTGGCTCCGGTCTTGATCTCGATGTCGCCGAGTGCTTCATTGCCGATGCTGATGGTGTTGGAGGGCCAGTTCTGCTCGAAGCTCCCGATGTCCATGCCGTCCATCAGCGTCGCGTGATTCTCATTTTCCGATCCACGCAGAAAGTAGGTCTGGCCGCCTTCTGCGTCGCTTGATGCGCTGATAATTCCAGGTGTAATTTGCAATACGTCGGACCACTCGTGCCGTCCGGAAAGCGGCAGACTGCGCAGCAGACCTCCGCTCAGGTTCACGGAATTTTCCGCGCTCTGCGTTTCAAGCAGCGGCGCCTCGCCGTTCACTTGGACGGTCTGCGCCTCCGAACCAACCTTGAGGGCGATGTCTAACGTTACATTCAAGCCGGCGCGCACCACGATGCCGGCTCGTACCACCCTCTCAAAGCCGGCCTGCTCGATTTCGAGCGTGTAGTGGTCATCGGGTGGCAGTTCCTTTAGGCGGTAGCCGCCGGTGCCGTCGGTGGTGGCACTAAACGTTCCGCCAACCGCCGGGCTATGCGCCGTAATCTGAACTCCGGCGAGTGCCGCGCCGGAGCTGTCGGTGACTTGACCGTAGATGTTCCCGTCCGCCGAAGTCTGGCTCGATCCATTCCTTGACGTGGCAAGGAACAGGACAAAAAGCACTGCGAGAAAAACTACGCTGGAGAGTCTGCGAGTATTTGGTGACTGCGTCATTATCTGCCTCCTGGATAAATTTCGGGTAAGCGGCCGCGGCATCCAGCGGCCGGTTAGGACAAGCGCGCGAGGCACTTGTGCGGGATGAAGACTGGGATGGAATGAGGCCCGCCGTGCGAGGCGCGTCCACTTTCGACTGAGAGATTCAGCTATGGAAAAGGACTGCGCCTCGCTGGAACACAAGTGGCAGGCGTGTCGACCGGGCGGTCAACAACAACGGCGCCGCGGAACGGCTGCGGCTGGTTGGGCGGCCACAGCTTCAGGCGCGGAAGAACTGCGGAGAATGTGCAGCGAGCTCCGGCGATCGGTGAGTTTTCGAGTTATCAAATTACTCGCCACTGGAAAGCTCCGATACGTGTTCAGTCGGCGTCGAAGAGGAGTACAGCAGCGCGTTGAAGAGGAATTTGTAGGTCACTTCGGATTGCGCGCGGTACTGCGGGCGGAAGCCAAACAAGACAAGACGGCCTTTGCCCTGCGGCTCCACGGCGATCGCCGAAGTTCCCTTCAGCAGTTCGCCACCTTGAATCCACCCGCTGAGAAGCGGTTTATCCGTCGTGAATGAAGCCACTGAAAGCGCGTCACCGCTCACATGGAAAACAGGACCGTTTTCATAGAAGATTGGAACGGTCGGCGTGGATCCGAAAGCAATCGGGTTGGTATTGTCGACTGAAACCTCGAGGATCGATCCGGGTATGTAGAACGCTTTGCGATCGAAAGAAGCTTCGGCATCGCTCACCCCGTCAGAATTCTTGCTCACATACACCTGCGAGGCGTGGTTGAACGTCACAATCGTGCCGCCGTTTTCGGTAAACGCCTTCAGGCTGGCTACACCGTCGTCACCTAGCCCGCCGGTGAATTCCGGCGGAATGCTCGGTCCGCGATTTTGTCCGCCCTGCGCGGCGCGATCGGCGCGGCCCGGTCCTCCGCCACCGCTCACCGGTGGAGGCGCCGGCTCGCCTGAATCGTCACCATATCCACCGCGGCCAGTGGTGATGGCCCGCGCTGAGTTGTCGGGAAGCACGATCACGTCGAAGCGATCGTTCAGGTTGCCTTTGCGAATGTCAGCGTCCACCAGGCGCGTATAGGGAATGCCGTTCTGGTCGAAGATGTAGCGTGTCCAGCCTTCGTCCATCGAAGGCACCCAACTCTGGTAGAGGGCGATGCGTGGCAGCGCGACTTTCAGCGCGCTACCAGCTGGTACGGCGGTTGCGGCATGAATCTCCACCGGATACTTCTTTGCCAGGGCATCGAGCTTCTCGTTGATCCCAGCCTGCGCGGGAACATAGATCGTTCCCGGTTCAGCGCCGGCGCCAGTCAGCCGATAAGCTGTTGCACCCTGCTTCAGCAGATCGAACAGCGCATACAAGCTGCTGTTGGTGTGGTCGCTAATCAGGTAGCCGTTGCCATTCGTGCTTTTTTCAAAACTCCCGGGCGCGGGCTTCGTGCGGTCCACAGCGCTCGCTTGCGCATCGAAGGGGTCTTTTACGGCGACTGCCGTCACTCCGAACAGTAGCGGCAACGTCTGCGCCGTCACATCGTAAGGCCGCTGCAATGGGCCGCCTGGATACTGGGCGATGTTGGGATAGTGCTGGATTTCGAGCAGCGTTTTTGCAAACGAACCATACGGCTGCGCCAGCCGAATGATGTAGCTGCCCTTCGTATAGTGGTTGCCGCCGGCATCGAAATCGGCGCTGGCTTGTTCCACATCCACCGCACCAATGCGCAGCGTATTGATCAGTCTTGCGGTTGTCGCCGCATCGCTCTGGTCGGCAGGCACAACGTAGGCATACGGCCAATCCGTGTGATGCAACGCTCGCTCACCGATCTCATAAAAGTTGTTCAGGTAGCGCTCGCGGAAGACAGCCGCGCTGTTCGCAATGGAAAAGAATGCGTCAATTTGATAATCGACAATATCGCCGAGACGCCACTCGCCGCCCTTCCAGGGATTGGGAAAATTCCAACTGGAAACTTTGGCATCGTACCCGATGCCGCGCGCCAGCCTGTCAAAAGGAATGTTGATCGGCGAAGCAATATTCGCGCTTGCCGATTCGGTCAGGATGCGCAGTCCGTTGTGGTAGGCAATGTAATCCCTGAGCGGAGACCAGAAGTCATAGACGCCGTACGACAACACACCTGTTTTTCCTGTTGACCCGATCTCAAGCGCTGTGTTTGCGCCCAACGCGTTGATCGACGAAATGAGGAGCGGATCGAGATTTGGATCAAAGGGGTCAACAAACGGCGGCAAATAGATTCGAGCAGCATCCGCGCCCTGCTGATGCAGATCATAGAGGATCTGCGGGTGCCACGGATTAATGACTTTCTCAACCGCGAGCCGTGTCTCCACTTGTGTAAACGAGCTCCAGTCACGGTTGTCGTCATGGCCCACGTAGTGATGCCACAGCACCACGGGATTGCTGCCCTCATACGGCGTGCCGAGATATTTTTTGTACCAATCGACGACCAGCTGCTCGCCGTCAGGGTTCTGCGACGGAACCAGAACCACGATGACATTCTTCAGAATGTTTTGGATCTCGGGACTGTCGCCCGTCGCCAGCTTATAGGCGAATTCGGTCGCGCTTTGCGAGCTGGCAATCTCAGTCGAGTGAATGTTGCAGGTGACCACAATCACCGTTTTGCCTGCCACCACCAGCTGCTTCGCCTCGTCCGGAGTCGTGATCCGCGGATCGGCAAGCTTTCTTTGAATCTCCTTGTAGCGATCCAAATGGGCAATCGTGTCAGGCGATGAGATCGTCACCGTAATGTAGGGACGTCCCTCTGTTGTCTTGCCGACTTCTTCAAAGTGAATGCGATCCGATTCCGTGCCCAGTTTTTGAAAGTAGGCAACCAGCTGCGTCCAATCGGCCAGCTTGCGATCCGTGCCCGGTTCAAATCCAAAGGCCTCAGCAGGAGAAGTAATATGCTTCGCTGGCGCGGCAAGTGCAGTGCTGGTCAATAGAACTGCGGCTACATACACAATCAATCTCTTCATCGTCATCCTCAATCGAGTTGAAACAAGCGGCGGCCTGCTTTTATAGGCAAGGTGGGAACGAATCGCATCCTTATCCTGCACGCCGAGTGCAAATGTGCCGCTGGAGAGACACGCCTCCGGGTGCCTGCGCCTTGAGCGCATGGCGGCAAAGAAGAATAAGACCGTTCAGGGTTAGCTACTGTGGCAGTTGGTGAGAGTATCTTGCCTTCATCTGAATCGAATGCACTGCGGCGCATTTTTCATATGCGCGCTAGCGCCAACGAAGAGAAGAAAAGATTCCTTGCCTGCGCAAACAGGCTTAGCTCGGAATCAAATTTTCAGAAGAAGGGAAAGTGACTCAACCTCGAATCCACGATAGCTGTGGGTACAGGGAGTCAGAGGCAACATCGAACTGCTGGATTCACAGGCACATTCATCAGTGCGGCGTGTTCGAAAGGTTGACTCATAATTCGCTTAATATATCAGATATCAAAACCCTGTCAAGCGTGAATCGAAATTTCGCTTCATGATTTCTCTTAAAGGGCTGCCATCGCGCGAACTGAATTACGCTGTTCCCAGTCCGCCCGCACGGGCTCAACAATAGATACCTGCAGATACCTGCAACCGTCGTATGAGCGACTCCCTCGAGAAAACATTTTCGAGGAATTCTTGCCCTCCATGAGCTTTGGTGCTACATTAACCGAGTGAAGACTCTTACCGCTATGAAAGCCGAAGCGTGTTGTTGCGCAGCGATGTGTTGCGCGCACATGTCTTCTGGCGTGAGGAAATGGCTGGGATAGAGTAAGTTACAAGCCGGCACCTCATTATTGACCCACCGCCAGAAATCGCACTGGCAGGTGGGTTTTCTATTTTGGGCTGGAAATTGAAGTATTTGCGGCGGGAAGTGTGGACGCCGCATGGTCAGAGATTAGGAGAAAACAATGGCAGTTCCTGAAATCCGCGTAGAAGAACTGAAGCAGCGGCTCGATGCGGGTGAGAATCTTTTCCTGCTCGACGTTCGCGATGAATCCGAGTATGAAATCTCAAACATTGGTGGGCAGCTGATTCCGCTTGCCGAATTGTCGAAGCGGGTCAACGAGCTTGATGTGAACCAGCAGATCGTCACGATCTGCAAGATGGGACCGCGCGGGGCCAAGGCCGCGCAAGTTCTCCACAACGCGGGCTTTACTCATGTATGGAATTTGACCGGAGGAATTCACGCCTGGTCGGATCGCGTCGATAAGAGCGTTCGGAAGTATTGACAAGAGCGTTCGGAAGTATTGAAGTGCATCACACACAAGCGCCGGTGGCGAAGTGGCAAACGCGCAGGTCTGCAAAACCTGTATTCGCGGGTTCAATTCCCGCTCGGCGCTCCAAATTCAAAGCGGGGTTCTTTCGGAACTTACGCTCGACGGTTTCCGCTAATCTGCACCAACAAATTCGCGATGAAACCCCAATTTTCGGGGTCCATCTGCACCGGCAATCAACCATAGGTTTTCAATACTGAAGGAGGCAACCAGTGCCCGAGGAAGTCAGCCGAGTCTCGCTAAGCGAGGAATCCGCATTTCAGTTAGCCAATGTCACCAAGTCTGCTCCTCAATTCGGTGCTATCACGCCTCGCTGGCTCGTTCGCCTGCTGGATTGGAAGCCGCTTGAGGCTGGAACATTCCGGCTCAATAAAGTAGACGAGGGCAAACCCATCGAGTCGACCTGCGGCCACGAAGACGAGTCGACACTTGCCGCCACATTTGTTGATTACCAGGAAGAACCACGTGAATACCTCCTGAGCAGCATTAATGCCGTTCTCAACGTTCACACTCGCGTCTCCGATCTCCTCAGCAGCCCCTACGATCAGACTCGCGAGCAGTTGCGTCTCCTCATCGAGAGCGTGAAAGAGAAACAGGAGAGCGAACTACTCGACAACGCGGACTATGGCCTCCTCAACAATGTGGCGTCTCCGCAGAAGATCAAGACTCGCAAGGGCGCACCGACGCCTGACGACCTGGATGAGCTGCTCACTAAGGTGTGGAAGGAGCCATCATTTTTCTTGGCACATCCGCGCGCCATTGCGGCCTTCGGGCGGGAATGCACTCGCCGAGGTGTGCCCCCGCCGACAGTAACTTTGTTTGGCACCCCGTTCCTTACCTGGCGCGGAGTTCCCCTCATTCCGTCGGACAAGGTCGCGGTCAAAAGCAAAGACCAGAAATCAAAGATCCTCCTGGTGCGCGTAGGCGAGAAGAAGCAGGGTGTGGTCGGGCTCTTCCAGCCCGGACTTCCCGGAGAACAGAGCCCCGGCCTTTCAGTTCGCTTCATGGGGATCGATCAGAGGGCACTGGCTTCTTATCTTGTGTCACTGTATTGCTCCGCGGCAGTGCTCGTGGACGACGCGATTGCGCTGCTCGAAGACGTAGACGTGGGACAGTACCATGAGTACAAGTAATCCAACGCCGACGCCGGAAGGGCCTACTGAATCTACTCGTTGGGCCTCAGGCTCGAGCGCAGGCCTGCCCGCCGGCGTACCCTCCCCGGCAGAGTTGACGCGCCTGGCCAACGAGATCTTCAATGCGTTGCCGCAGGACGCGCAGTTGCCCGTAGCGAAAGCAGCAGCTGCCGTTTTGCCACCGAACTCTGCCTTCACGGGAAATCCGTATGCAGCCGTTCCCGGCCCAACAGCACCCGCGGTTCCAGGACTCTTCGCCGATTTGACGGACGCGACGCCTGGAGTATTCGCGCCTACTCCGGACAGAAACACGACTCCCGAACTGCGTTTCACTGCAGCCGCGCCACCGCGCCCGTCCGCGCCGGGTGGTGGTGTCGATCCATTCGCGGGACCTGCCTTTGCATTTCTTGCGGACGCGCGACCGATTTTCGTTGAGCCTCGCGCAGAACCGGCGGCAGTGAATTCGCCTTCAGCTGTGAATTCCCCCTCGAATGCATTCCTCGCCGGCGTTCCCAGCGATAAAGGATTTGCGACGATCCCATTTTCTCTGGACACAGACGCTCCCGCGTATCAGCAGCCCTCGCAGGTTCCGCAGCCTCCCGCGCCGGCAGTTCCGGGTTCGTTCGGAATCGTCGACTCCTCAGCGATTCCGGCTTTCTCATTTCTTGAGGAAGCTCGGCCGCTATTTTCTACGCCGCCGGCAATTCCCGGTCCCGCGCCGTCCGCTGTCGCGCCCCAAAAGTCCACAAACCCAACAGACCCAAAACAAAACGCTGCAGGCGCCAGCAATCCATTCGCCGCACCCCTCGCTCCGGCTACACCTCAGCTCGCCGGCGCAGTCGCGCATCCACTCGACTTCCGCGCTCCAGCCTCTCCGGAACCCGGTAGCCAGCCACGCTCTCTCTACCCCGCCAATGTCGGAATAGTTGTCCCACCGGTCGTGACGCCGGATCCAAACCAAGCCCCGCTCCTGGGCGAACTCGGCCTCTCTTCCTACTCGTTTGATGTGGAAGCAATTCGCCGCGACTTCCCCATTCTGCGCGAAACCGTCAACGGGCATCCGCTTATCTGGCTTGATAACGGCGCAACTTCGCAAAAGCCTCAGTCGGTCATCGATCGTATCGCCTACTTCTACGAGCACGAGAACTCCAATGTCCATCGCGCAGCCCATGAGCTTGCGGGGCGCGCTACGGATGCTTACGAGTCCGCGCGCGAAAAGACGCGGCGCTTCCTCAATGCCAGCACCGTGCGCGAGATCGTCTTTGTTCGCGGAGCAACCGAAGCGATCAACCTGATCGCGCAAAGCTGGGGACTGCAGAACATTCAACAGGACGACGAAATCGTCATCACCTGGCTGGAACATCACGCCAACATTGTTCCCTGGCAAATGCTCTGCGCGAAAAAGGGAGCAAAACTGCGGGTTGTGCCAGTCGACGATTCAGGACAGGTGCTGCTCGACGAGTACGAAAAGCTTCTTGGGCCAAAAACGCGACTTGTCTCGATCGCGCACGTCTCAAATGCGCTGGGGACGATCGTGCCCGTGAACGCAATGACCGAAGCCGCCCACCGTCACGGCGCGCGCGTATTGGTTGATGGCGCGCAGGCCGTCTCCCACATGCGCGTCGATGTGCAGGCCATTGGCTGCGATTTCTATGTATTCTCCGGCCACAAGGTGTTCGCGCCCACAGGCATCGGCGTTGTTTATGGGAAGTCGGAAGTGCTGGACAACATGCCCCCGTGGCAAGGCGGCGGCAACATGATCCAGGATGTGACCTTTGAAAAGACTCTTTACCAACTGCCTCCGCAGCGTTTTGAAGCGGGCACGGGGAACATCGCCGATGCCGTCGGCCTCGGCGCCGCGATCGATTATCTGGATCGAGTCGGTATTGCGAATGTGTCGCGCCACGAGCACATGCTGCTCGCCTACGCCACCGCTGCCCTCGAGCGCATTCCGGGATTGCACATTATCGGGACGGCAAAGGAGAAGGCCGGCGTTCTTTCCTTCGTGATTGACGGTTTCCGCACTGAAGAGATCGGCGACTATCTAAATCGTAAGGGGATTGCCGTGCGCGGCGGCCACCATTGCGCGCAGCCGATCCTGCGCCGCTTTGGCCTGGAAAGCACAGTGCGCGCCACGTTTGCGCTCTACAACACCTGCGAAGAAGTGGACGCGCTCGTCGCCGCGCTATGGGATCTGCGGCAAGGGCGCAATCCGGGCCTGGCGTGAACAGAAGTTGACGATCGCAGTGAAAGGTCGGCCTCCTCGGGGCTGACCTTTTTCTCTGTGCTTCAATTTTGGCTTACCCATATAGAAAGGAGGCAAACCTGCGTGCAAGCCTGGCTTTACAGGGAGTGGCCCTGGTATGTGGCAGGTCCTCTGATTGGATTGTTTGTTCCCGCCTTGTTGCTCGTCGGCAACCAGGTCTTCGGCATTTCAGCCAACTTGAGTCATCTCTGCGCGGCCTTTGCTCCAGGCAAGCTGGAATTCTTTCGCTATGACTGGCGCAAGGTTGGGCTGTGGAATCTCGTGTTCCTGGCCGGAGTGCTGATCGGAGGCTTTTTGGCTTTCCATGGAGGGCCGCCGCAGACCATCGCCATCTCCGCGGACACCAGGGCTGCGCTGGGGCGGCTGGGGATTCACGATTTTTCCGGGGTAGCGCCACATGAGCTTTTCAACTGGCGAGCTGTGCTCACTCTGCGCGGTTTTGTGCTGGTGGTTGTCGGTGGGTTTCTGGTGGGCTTCGGCACAGCTTACGCCGCAGGCTGCACTTCGGGTCACGCAATCAGCGGACTGGCCAACTTTGAATTGCCATCTCTGATCGCCGTCTTCGGATTCTTTGCAGGAGGCTTAGCCGCCACATACTTTATTTTGCCGTTTGTGCTGGGAAAGCTGTGACCACGACCTCAATTTCCGAATACGACGGCTGCGGCGCGGGTAGCTCCGAACAGCAAGCGACCAAGCCGGCATTTCTGGCCATCTACTTCTTGCTCGGCGTCGCCTTCG
Organism: uncultured Acidobacteriota bacterium; assembly: GCA_963729915.1. Taxonomy (GTDB): domain Bacteria; phylum Acidobacteriota; class Terriglobia; order Terriglobales; family Acidobacteriaceae; genus Telmatobacter. The sequence goes on from CAVSQE010000009.1 coordinate 18,569, forward strand.
GCTTTGTTTTGAGCCGGTCTGAAGTCATCTCCTGGTTCCGTATTCAGGAGATGTTCCGCTTTCAGTCGTTCCGTATGTATGGCATCATCGGCTCCGCAGTGGTAACTGCGGCTGCATCGTTGGCGCTGATCAAGGGCCTGGGGATAAAGTCAATCGCGGGCGAGCGCATTTCAATCCCATCCAAAGAATTGGGCAGCGGCATACGCTACGCGGCCGGCGGCACGATCTTCGGACTGGGTTGGGCTCTGACCGGTGCTTGCCCCGGACCGCTCTTCGCGCTCATCGGCAACGGCCTGACTGTAATGATTGTGGCCATCGTGAGCGCCCTTGCAGGCACATGGGCCTACGCGTGGCTGCGTACACGTTTGCCGCATTGAGCTTCGGCTGGTCTACAACTGGTCGAGGGCACCGTCCAATGTCCTTGCATCTCGCGAGTCGGAAGCTCGGCAGCCATGTACGCTCGACTCACGGGTTACGGTCGAGCCCGGCTGTGGCCAATCGGCTCTCTGTCAACTCCAATCGAATAGATTAGTACCTGGAAACGCCGATGTCGTCGGGAGGGATTCTTGATTAACCATAATCTCGATCGCAAACGCTGGCCACTATAGCGCCTGATTGATGGATGAAGCTCTCCCCGCCTCGTGTTGCTGTCGAGCGACGGCCAATCATCGAAATGAGGCCCTTAAGGGGTATCAACAGCGCTTTCAACTGGCCCTTACTGAGCGGTGGCTTCGAATCGATTCGATAACGTGTTCAAGTTGCGCGTCTGTCCCCGCTCGTCGTCCAAGCCAATTGAACCCGATCAGTTCGTCTGGTTCCATCGGCGTTCCTTCCAGCACTGACCCGTTCCATGTGTAGTACGCTCCCGTGGGCATTGCCAAACGAAATCCATTTCCGACTTTGACGGAAGTTGCCGAGAGGAGACGACCAGCCGTTTTCTCCCCGACGATTGTGGCGAGCTGGTTCTCTCGCGCAAACGCGACAATCATTTCCGCGGCGCTTGCAGTGTGGCGGTTCACGAGGAGAGCGACCCGTCCGTGGAATGGTTTTTTACCCAACCCCTCGGTTTGAAGCACTATGGGCTTTTTTGTCATCATCGCAGGCCCAAACTGCAAGGCAAGCCGCCACAAGGCTTTCGTTGACGCCGGTATTCGGGAGAATCGGCGAAATCCCTGCCTTTCTGTTTCGAGATTTCGTGTGACGCGGCGCCTGTCGAGGGCAAATCCAACCGGGACTCTGT
>CAVSQE010000010.1:0-15894 GCA_963729915.1 uncultured Acidobacteriota bacterium
GAGGTTTGCGCAAATCGGATTGCACTGCCGCCAGCCTGCTTCCAAGTCTCTACGTTGCCCAGTCCCTCGCGCACAAGCGCGGCGCAAAACTGAAAGAGTAGTTCGCGATTGGTCTCGTGGGTGTAGTCGGTGCGCACGCCAACAAGGGACGGCAGTGCCTGGCTGAATGCGGGCGCCAACGTCATTACGCCAGTGGCGAAAGCAGTTCTGGTGGCGCCTGCAGAAGAGTCCTGTCTGTCCCGGCATAGCGTTGAGTGGCCTCTGCGATGGCGCTCGATAGGTCGCATGATTCCTTGCATTGGAGATGCCTCGCCAGAATCAGGTTGGCAGCGGGAGGAGCCTCGGCGGCTTTGGCCATGAACAAAGCAGCGAGCTCTTCGCTCGTCATTGAGCGCCGGGCCACGGCTCACCCCTTTGAGCCGATAGCGCGGCTGAAAGTATAGCGGAGTGTGGTTCCGGTATCCTCCGGCCCGGTCAGTGTGGCTGTGGCGATCTCCGGGTAGGTCGGGGTGAGCAAATCGCGGATTTCCTCGGCCGTCATTTGCGGCGCGGGATCGGGAATGCGCGTGCCATTGAAATAGAACTCGCGCGGCAAGGCTTCCACTTTCAGAGTGGCCATATCGGTCGTCTCCTTGTCTGCCCCTGACGGGCAGAAATGGTTGATAAGGATTGTTTGCGAATTTCAGAACAGGCTGGCTTGAACTGGCGTTCTTTCGACCACAGGCGACGACGGTGCAGCTATAGCTAAATCAGCGGTTGTCGCACCGGCATCGTCCGTTCGATTGGCGGGAACACGATATTTGGTTTCCAAACGCCTGAGCATCTCCATCTCGCTCGCGCGCTCCGCTTCGGCCACACGCAGTTGGTAGCGGGCCAGATAGTTGCGCTTGCGCACTTCCTGCTGAATGGCGCGCTCGACATCGGAGAAAGTGCACTCGGGATCGCCCCTGCACGACCACTTGAGCGTCTTCTCGATGAAGCGCAGCCGGTCATGGTCGCAAGTGAACCAGGTCTCGTAGAAGGTCGGCCTATCCACGTGCGCAATATGCCCGAAGCACATCGACAGGCGGTGATAGAAGTCCTTGGTGAAATGCGCCTGCGCCCATTCGGACTCGATGAAGCGCAGAAAGTGATTGCCGAACTCGGCTTTGTCGGCCGCTGTTGAGAACTTGGTCGGCGTAAATTCGGTGGGAAGAAAAGGTCCCTTCGGTATAAGATGCCTCCGAAGACGCCAAGGGCCAGTTCGCGCCAGCCCTCAGCGTTGCCTTGATTGCGAACCGGCAGTGGCCGGTGACGCTCGGAACTACTTCTCCCTGGTGGGAGAGTATCACTGCTGATTTCTCGTCGGTAGAGAGATTTCGAAATGCAGGCTCGATCCGTCTATGGAATGGAAGCTAGTTCTTGCTTTTCCCACCATTCCGTCGATTGGTCCTGCGCCTGATCTTGAGTTCCCAGTAAAGGTCGGTCAACTGATCGACGGTATCGGCGCCGCTGATCTGTTCGTCGGTCGTTTTTCCGAGCCACGGAAACCGCTCTTCGAGCAACTGAAGCATCCACTCGACAAAGGTTCGCGGTGGGCGATTCTCTTTGGTCACAGGATCACCTCGATTGTTTTTGTTGTGGATGAAAGGCAGATTCGCAACTCCGCACAATCTCAGCCGAAGAGGCTGAGTTGCACGGGAACCGCCGCCGCCGGCCAGGGTGTGCTCTTGATTTCGGTCCTGACAGGTTCGAGCAGATGGATGCCGTCATGATTCGATGACGGATTGGCAACCACGAAGTCCGGCAGGTCGAGCAGCGAATCGCTTTCCTGCTGGATTGGTGGAGGAGGCGGAGGCACAAGTTGGCCGCGCTCCTTCTCAAGTTGTCGCCAGACCAGATCCGCCGATTCCCCGACTCCGGCCTTTTCGACCAGCTCGCGCGCCATCGCGCTCATCAGGTCTTCGTCGGCATCGAGCGCCATCAGGCCTTCGCCCGAGAACTTGCCCTCCAGCATCAGCGCGACAAGCATCTTCTTGCCCATCAGCCGCAGACAGGTCTCCTGCATGGTACCGGCGTAGGTGACGAACTTCACCCGCACCGGCTGCCGCTGGCCGATTCGCCACGAGCGCCGGCTCGCCTGACGCAGCGTGTGCAGCGAGTAGCCGGTCTCGTAGAAGTAGAGCGTCGGAAAGGCCCATAGATCGAGGCCAGTTTCCACCAGCTTCGGATGGCAGACAACGACCTCGACTCCCGCCTGCAACTGCCGCTCGTACCAGTCCTCGCGTTTCTCCGTTGGCACGGAAGAGCGCAGCACGACAACCCGGAAACCGGCCTGGCGCAGGATCGTCTCCAGGCGCAGAGTGACGTCCTTCTCTCCGGTGTAGGTGGCATAGATCTGGCAACGCCGGCCCTGGCGCAACTCCTCACTTACGTCGGAAATGAGCGCACGCTCTTTGGCAAAGAGTCGGTCCTCGGAGAGATTTACAGGCGTGGCAGCGAGAAACCGTACATATTCGCGAGTCTGCGGATCAAAGGCCCGCGCCCAGATTGCATCGAACCCGTACGGATGGTCTGGATACAACAACAACGTGTTGAGCAGAATGCTCATCAGGCTCTTGTTGCCGCGGTGCTGGCGCATCGCCGACCGAATATCATCTTCCAACTCCTCGTAGGCTTTGGCAAGATCGGAGTCCATCTCGACCGAGACGACGCTCTCGTCGTAGGGCGGCAGGTTGTCCGCGATGTCTTCGAGCGAGAGAAAGGCCGTCGTATTCATCAGGAACTTGCCGAACAGAAGTGGCGATGCTCCCGGCTTCCGTACCACCTGAATTGTCTTCTTCGTGGACCGCGAGCAGGCGTTGTCCTCCTTGCGCACCTTCTCGATGGTTTCGAGCACGCCGTACTGTTCCTGGAAGTCACGCCGCCCCTGGCCGCCGTAGGCGAAACCTTCGCTTGCCATCGCGTGCGGTTCCATGCGGTAGAAGATGTTGAAGAGATCGTCGGCGTAGCCGCCCATCAGCGTGCCGGTCAGCGCGATCAATTTACGGGCCGCGCGTTCCAGCACACCTAGCCCGTTGCCCTGCGCCGTGTCACCGGCCAACTGGTGCAACTCGTCGGCGATGGCGAAATCGAACCAGCGCCGCATATAGCGACCCGCGAATTCGATTGGAGCCATACGCTGAATTCGGTTCCGGTCGGCCTGCCACAAAGCCGAGTACCGCGTCGTTCCGTCCTGTGGCCGAGTCAGCGTCTCCGAGAGCTTCACCTTGTCTCCGAAATCGAGATAGGTCAGCTTCTGCCGTTCGGAATCGAGGATGGCAACACCAGTGTCGGGATTGACGACACCGCCCAGGTTCGGTCCAGACTTCGCTTTGAGAAAGACGTGCTCCCAGAAGTAGCCGAGCTTGCCCTTGTCCTTGCCTGTGATGAAGAAGGCCGGCGCCGGGCACTTCTTGCGCCACTCCCGGCGGCCCATCCGCCGCAGATCGGAGAGCGACAGACGCATCCCCTCATAGACAACTCGACCCTTGCGCAGCTTGACCTCGCAGACGCCGTGCGCCTTTCTCGGGTCGCCTCCGTTGCGCAAATCCTCGATTAGGAAGGCGCGGGCGCGCGGTATCGTCACCAGTACCTCTCGCGCCCATTTGTGCGTAATGTGCGAGGGGCACATCACCAGCGTCGTGCTGGGCCGCCCGTCGGCGAGTACGTGAATTGCGCCCAGCGCCATGTAAGTCTTGCCCGCGCCGCATTCGGCCACGATGCGCGCCGCTTTGGCTTTGCGCAGGTACTTTGCCGTCCCAGTAATCGCCAGTGCCTGCGCCGGAAGCGCCTTGCGCAGCATGGTCGAAATGCGCGGCGCTACAGGGTCCTTTGTGCTTTGCAGAGGCGGGAAGGTATTGAGAATACGATCTGAAAGCTCCGAGGCGTGTGCACGCAAGTACGAAGCAATATCGATGATGCTCTCTTGGCTCATGCATGAACCTCACGGCGGGTCTTGTGGGTGGGATCAAGCCAGGAATTGTTCAGAAGACGAATCTGCGGGGAGCTATTGTTCGTCCTTCTCCGGAATCTGGCGCAACGCCTCGAACAACGTGTGCTTCGGCCACTTGATCGGCCCATTCTCTTCGGGGAAGGCGATCTCACAGGACTTCAGCGCCGCCGAAATCCAGGCGAGCATCTCATCGGCTGTGGCCGTAACCAACACAGGCTCACAACCGATGCCATGAAGTGGCTGGAAGCGGCCTTCGGCTTCAAGAATCCCACAGATGTGCTTTGCCCACTCGGGCACAGCGGGAAGGCCAAGAAAGGTCGATAACCACGCCCAAGCTTCGTTTGGACTTTTACGGGAAAGGATTGTCCGGCTCGCACTGCCATTCGCGTGCAACTGCTCAGAGATGGCCACCAGATGCCGCACGGGGTGTTTCCGCCCAGGCAGGATCACCGAACTGCGATAGCACGAAGCGTGTTCGCCGAGCGTGATCTCCTTGATTGCACCATCGGGAAAGGTCAGCGTAAAGTATGCCTTCTCGTGAACTGCCGCGGTAATGGCGCCAATGTCGGAATCGTTTCCGAAGACGCCGATCAGATGCGCCTGCTCATCCTCTCCTATATAGGAGGAAGCCCTCACACGAATTCTGGTTGATGTCTTCTCTGTGATGCGGTGGTACTCAAGCAGCCCGAGCCGCAGGTGCGCATTCTGCATCGGCATCTTCCTCCTGCCGGATCGGCGTTTCAGTCAACTTCAGCGTTCTTCCATCGGCGTAGACCAGCCGCAGTTCGTTGGCCCACCGCTCGCGGTGATGGACAATCTCGTTTTCCTCGTCGTGCTCGACGAAGGTGGTGACGTGCTTGACCGACCGCCAGCGTGCAATGTGCCGGTCGTCTCCTTGGCCGAAGACACCATTCAACAGGCCTGCCGTGCAGAGCAGCCCGACATGGCCTCCATGCAGAGGCGTGATCGGCCGCCCGGTGGCTACCTCTTCGTGTGGAGCGAGAAACGGCATCACCTGCTTCCACGCGCCGGAGTGCTGCAGCAGGTCTTCAAGCAGGTCGTAGGGCAGGCCGCGGTAGCTGAGAACTGTTTCGTCTGAAGGAGGAACTCGATATGGCTCACAGGCATCGGGCGCCAGCTCCGGCAACTCCTGATCGCTGCCGTAGAGGCCGATGCGCTGCAACTGGCGCTTGTTCGCATCAATGGCCGAGCCGCGTACATTCGAGCGCACGCCGAGCACCGCGATCTGCCGAAAGCGCACAGACTCCTCGTCGGTCATGCGGAAGACGTTGAGCGCGGTGAAGTGCGAACTCAGCAAGCCCGCGCAGTCCATCAGCCGCTCGAAGGGAATGACCATCGCCAGCACGCCATCCATCGCCAGCCAGCGATAGGTGTGATCGAGGAACAGCCGCTCCATGCGGTTGTTCGCCACCAGGCCAATCTCGGAGTCGTAAGGCGGATTCAGATAGAGCAGCGAAAATGACTCCGGTTTGGCAACAGCGTCGAAGGCATTACCCTGAATGGTCTCGATGCCTTTCGATTCAGCGATCAGTGCGCGCTCGGCATCGAGTTCGACGCCGTAACGGCGCACACCCCCGCCTTGCGTGACGATTTCGAGCGCGGTTCCTTGCCCAACACAGGGATCGACAACCGATGCCGGGCCGGAAAAGCTGAGCAATGCGCGAAGCCGCGTGGCCTCGCTTTCCGGAAGCGGGTAATAGCCCATCTTTAGCCGTGCTGCGTTTCTAGCCATGGTTCCTCCGTGGGCAATGAATTCTTGGGCTTGTGTTCAGGCCTCGTATGTTTCGCAGGGACTTTATTAAGCGCAACGGTCGCAGTTCGCTCGTAGGAGCGGTCTCATTTATGCCATGCTGAAGGCAGAAATCCGCACGCGTGCCGAATACGGTTTTCGGAACAAACCCGTACACGGTTTGTATCTCGAACATGTGAGAGTCCTAGAGCAAATCCGGGGAAATAAATGGAAGGTGGAGTGGATTGACCCCAACCCTGGCCTCGTGCACTACGCAGAGTCAGGTCAGCTCGTATGCATCTGGAAAGATCGCCGAGTGTTCCTCGATGAAGAGGAGAGGCGCCAAAGGCTGAAAGAGCGGAATGAGGCGCAGGGATATTCGGAGAAGTCCCCGCTCACGGGCGCGTTGTATGACGTATTCGAAAGCCTTGGAGAGAAAGATGTGTCGTTTTACAAAGGCGTCGTGCTCTGTACGCCCGAGGCTATCGAACGCGTTCACATTCGGGCAAAGATGAAGGTTGGTGAGCATTCTCCGTACGCATACACTGATCGGCAAGGAATCATTCATTTGCCATTTGAAGAGGCCCTGGCGATTGCTAAGAATTTCTGTGCTGCTGAACCGGGCGCGGTACTAGCCGGCGTCGAAGCGACCGAACGCGAGTGGACGCGAGAGACCCGCACTCCGGGAAAGGAGCACAAGGTCTCCTTACTGAACGAGTTTCAAGCGTCCGCGGCTTTGATTCGACAGTGGACTGGTCACGACCCAGCCATTGCACAGAGAGAACAAGAAATTCAAATGCTGGAGCGCCTAGTCTGGGATGCCATTTACGCACTTCAGAAAGCTGGACAAGACAAGGAAGCCTCGCGGCTTCGCCGCGCGCTCGGGCAATAAGGTTCGCCGAACAAGCGCCTAGCTGGCACGCGGATTCCAGATGCAGTCTCGGCCCTAATGAATCAAGGTGGAGGGCTTGGAGCGTAAGCGCCAAATCTGACCTTTGGCACATATTCACCAGGCAGTGACAGCAATTTCGCCATTGCCGACCAACCACCCGGGGTGCAGTCAACGAGCGCTATGGCCTGAAGTCAATAGCCCAATGATCGACTCCAGCGAACACCGAGCGACTTTTCGCTTCAATCCTCCGTGGTTGTGATTTATCCTTCGCCAAGGAGGCGTCATTACGGAGTCGGATTCGACAACCACCACGAGCCAGCCGCCAATCCAGAGGCGGTCAAGATTGACAGGTTTCCCTGGGGAAAATCAAGGAGTCCTTGCTGTTCTCCACTACATCGATACCGGCACCAAGGCTCACCTAAACGCCCATGGCCCTGCGGGGCTGCCCGGAATGTACACGGTGGAGTTCGTACTGGCAAAGCCTGACGCGAGAAACGCCCCGGAAAACGAGTTCCGCTTCGCTGACCAGCGTCGAGGCGATTCCCATCTCGCGATCGCAAAGCCCGCGGTGATCATCGACATAGATCCAACCGAAGTGTTATTTCACTTCCAGAGCCCCTCAAGCCCGGCCCTTGTTTTTCATGGGTTCCCCAACGATGCCGGTTACCTGGCCAAGCTGAAAAGTGATCCCTTTCACGCATCAAACAGAGGTGAATCTGAAAAAATCGCGTCGACCGCCATGCGAAGCCTGCTCAGTAGTCTATCAGCGCAGCTCGACATCCCTCTGATAATTGAACTTGTGGAAGTTATAGAAGTGGCGACTGGCACCAAAGGCATCACTTTCACGGCACCATTTCCGGTCACCGGTTTGGCTGTTAATGCCAGAGAAAATCCGAATGACCGAGAGCTTCGACACACCATGGCGCTTTATCGTGAAGCGTTGAATAGTAACACTCCCATCTATAGGTTCCTTTGCTTCTACAAAATTATTGAGACGAGCATCAATCGATGGAACAGGCTCGATCCTCAGCAGAAAATATCGTTAGGGCCGCAGCGCAAAGGTGAACGGATCCCTGCCGGAGCATCGAGAGTAGAGATGGAACAGTGGCTCGCGGCGCTTTTTCATGTAAACCGCAACTGGGACGAGGGGATCTTAGGGGAGATATTTATCCCTGAAGTTCGCGGGAAGAAAATCACCAACATCTTCGAGAACCAGCTACGCGAGATTCGCCACAAAGTAGCGCATGGAAGTCTGGATTCGGGGGATTTCCTGCTCCTCGATGAATCGGAGGATCGAGAGCTGGTAGTGAAGTGGCTGCCTTTCCTGCGATGTGCAGCACGACGAAGGATGAAGAATGACTTCGATACCTTCCTGCGATATTTGGGAGAGGACGGGGTCGTCGTTGCGGATCCCGACGAATAGCTCGTGACGATCATGGCGGAGGCGACGGCGTAACCAGCCAAGATCACGGCCGACCCCGCAACAGGGGATTTTCGATAACCTCCCACTCGCCAAGAGCCACCTTGCTGTAAAACCTACCCCGCGGAAACGTGATCTCGCCAATCCACCCCCCTAGGACGCTCTCGGCGAGTGATGAATCGCCGAGGCACTCACGGACATCCCTGGCTGGATGACCGGCTATGGCTATGGAAAGATTACTACCTGGTTAACAAACTCGCCTTTGATGGCATTCTGCGCTGAAATCAGTCGGGCGGCAGCCTTGCGGCGGATGTTCAAGTTCTACAGGCCTATCCTCCAGCGAGAAACGCGCGGGCGGCGCTCAGGATGGCTGGCGCCACCGCATCAATCTCATTCTCGCGCATCAGGCGCAGCGGCACTCTGTCTCCCAGTTCCGGATTCACGCCCGTCAGCCAGGCCTGCACGACGGCGGGCGAATCGTGCTCGCTCAAGGCGCGCGCCACCTGAAAGGCGAACCGCAACCGGCTCTCCGCGTCGCCGTAGATCTCGCCGCCGGCGATCCAGCGATCAACAGCCCGCGCGTCCTTGACGCCGCCGATATACGCGGTCAGTTTCCGCCCAACGATCTCAACCAGCTTCTCGACCACCTTCGATGCGGGAAGCCGAAGCGCCTCCCGGTGGGCGAACAGGTCGGGCCTGGGAAGCAATGGTGTGTCCATGGCGGACCTCCTGATTGAGCTTTCTCAGAATAGCGATGGGCGGCGTATCCTATCGGGTCCACTACGCCGCTCTGGCCAATTCGATTCGCATAGTGGGTGCGAAGCGCCGAGCCGATGCTGAGCCGGAGTGCGGCCCCATCGGCGGCTGCGGCACCAGTTCGGCCAGCGGCCAAACGGAGATGTTGCCGCATACGCCGCAACATCCCCCGCTGGAGTTCGAGACCGAGGCGCAACTCTCGCAGTAGACGGCTTCGACAACCGGAATGCTGACGAGGCTGCGCCGCGGACGCAGAATGCTGATCTCTCCCATGATTTCCTCCCGGCGCTGAACCGCCCGCTAGGCGACCTGCTGGTTGGCCAGGGATTCGAGATCCTCGACCAGTTGCTTCAACGCCGCCAGGCTCGGCAGTTCGGTGACCGATGCGATCTTGAAGCGCTCCGCCACGGCGAAGAACTGCGCGTCGCCCGCCATCTCGGCCAGTTGGCGCAGCCGCTCGAAACCGCGCGCCGCGGCCTGCATCTTCTCGATGGTCTGCTTCTGCCTCTCCGCGTTGGGGATGGTCCGCGCGTCGGCGCTGTGCCCGGCCCGGCGCAGAATCTCCGCGTAGATCGGCTCGCCCAGCGTCCCGCGAAAACCCTCGATCTCGGCCGTCAGCCGCTGATCGACCGGTCCGCGCGTGTCGCCGGCCAGGCCGTTCGCCTGAGCCATGGTCATGCCCGGCGGCAGCGCCCACTCGGGCAGGGTGGGAATCGCAACCGGCTCTCCACGGGAATTCAGCCGCACGCGGGTCTCCCCGAAGCGGTAGAGGTAGCGGCCCAGCCCGAAACAGCTACAGGCCCGCTTGAAGGCCTGGGCGTCCGCCGCCGTGACGGCGTTTTCGCGGTCGGCCCACTCTTCGCCGGTGCCGGTGTGGCTGCCCAGCCGCGTGATCGTCACGGCGGTCGCCACCAGCACCTTGCTGGTCACGATCGCCTTGCCCCGCTCCATGCGGCAGAGCGACGGCACGGTCGAGATCGTGTACTCGCGCGTCCAGCCCGACGGCGTGAAGAGTTCGTTGAGCCGGTCCGTGTAGGCGCGCGGATCGGCGAAGGGCAGGATGACGCCGCTCCGGCCATTGTCGAAGGTGCGCATCACGCGCCACTTGATCAGCGCCGGATCGAACGGCGCTTCGAGCTGCGCGAAGAGCTTCTCGCGCTCGGCTTCCGTAAACTTCGTTGCGGCCATACCTCACCTCCTCTGGCTGGACGCCTGTGCTTCCAGCCCATAAAAGCTGAGAGCGCCACAGAGGGCGCTCCCGCGATTGCATGAATCGGTTCTGCAAAGTTTGCGCAGCGTGTATTCCTTTAGGTTGCGGAGAAACTTGTCAAGAGCTTTTTTCAGACTTTATCCACAGCCTATATAGCTGCAAGTAAAGGGTCATCACCTGTAAACATCTTTACAGGAAGTTGCCAAGAAAAGAGAGGTTATAAAGAGTTCGGGCGCGGCAAAGCCGGCCCAGAGAGAGAGGCATAATATGACGTTCGAAAATGCAGCCAACCAAGTAATCGAGTCATTCAATCGTGGCATCTTCCCCGCTCCACATGAGTTCTCAAATGCGGAGATTGAGGCCATCGCAACCATACGAGGCATCGATTCACAAGGAAGCTTCGCCGATGCTCCGATGGAGCAGTCGCTTATCTGCAAGTACAAACTGAATGTTGCACGCGGAGAAAACAAGTGGCCGGTATTTGCCCAGGTGCTCCAGGAAGAAAAGTCAACCCACTTTTCACGATTTACACATGAAAAGCCCCGCGCGATAAATCAGCTCAATGAGGCGATCGCAGTGTGCCTTACCGTTGGAATCACGCGTGAGGAAATCAGCGAGCAATTGGAGTTTGTCTAGCCAATGCTTGACCAGTTACGGCGTTTGGCGCTAGCGGGTGTTGAGACGGTGAGCAGAACCAACTCACCGTCTTGATGCGCTGTTGGCCAACATGTTTTTGAGGTGTGGGCACAGCCTTCTGTGTACCGCTCCCACCGCCCGCATATTCGAAGTCATCGATCAGTACGGCACTTCCTCTTGCGTGATCTCCGGTTCCTCGCTGAACTCGGGTGGCGCAAATCCCTGACCGCTGACGTAGTGCTCCACGTCGTCACTGCCGCCATCGGGCGGAGGAGACAGGAGGCTGACCTCGGTGACGACGATCTCGGAGCGATACCGGCGCTGGCCGGTCTGCCGGTCGTCCCAGGAGCGCGTCCGCAGCGCGCCTTCGATATACAGCCGCGATCCCTTGCGAACGTAATCGCGCAGGATCTCGCCGACCCGCTGGTAGCCGACCAGGTTGTGCCACTCCGTGTGTTCCTGCCAGTCACCGTGGATGTCCCGGTAACGCTCGCTGGTGGCGAGCGACAGGTTGACGATTGTGCCCGTGCGCAGGATGTGGACCGACGGGTCTTTGCCGGCGCGGCCCAAAAGAATGACCTTGTTTACACTCCGTCCCATGTTTCTCTCCTTTATTGGTCGTGGCCGTAGACAGAATCGAAGCGCCTGTCGTCGGTCGATCTCGACGTAATCGTCATTGGCATAGCGGTAGAACTTTCCCGTCACCGCGTCGATGTTCAGATAGCGCCGCGTCAAGCGGTGCTTGTAGAGGACGATGTCGCCAGCCTTGCCCATATACATGTAGTCTTCGCAGTACTCGGGCGGAATGGCATTCTCAAGGGGCCGCCAGTCTGGCTTGCCAACTTCGATAGCGCACTTCATCGCTCACCGCCTTTGTTCGTGGCCGGAGCCACGGCGATGTGCGTGTGCTTGCATCCCAGGCAGGCGACCGCGCCGGTGATCTTGCGAATCGCCTCGTCGAAGCGCTCCGGCAGGTCGAGCACCTCGCCGGCCGCGGTGTAGAAGACCGGCGCAGACAGTTCCGCGCAGGGCCTTGTTCTTCGCATTCCAGAGTTCGACGGCAAGCGTTCCCTGGTGGCCACGGAAGACGGGCGCCGTGGCAATGGCCGGGCGCGTGTGGCCTTCTTCGGACTTCAGCCAAAGTCGCGTGATGGCCAGTTCATAGGTATGGCCGATGCGCAGCATCTCGATCCGCACCAGTTCCGGCGCGATCACGATGGCGTGGCGGCCGTTGCCGGAGATCGAATCGATCTGTTGCAGCCACGGCGCCGGGTTCCCATCGGCATCGAGATAGGCACAGTAGCGGCCCATGTCGGCAACCGCGCCGCCGGACTCGACGCCGCGTAGTACATACCGCCGCGCCAGATGCTGGTGCTCGATTGAGACGCTCGGCTGGCAGTAGATGCCGCGCTTCTCCAAGGCGCGAAGCGTCTGCTGCGGAAGCGGCAGGCCGTATCGCGCATAGCGGTTGGCATTGTTTGCGGCGATCTTTGCTGGGCTGCGTCATCGGCATCGCCTCCTCAAACCGCGACCTTGCGGCGGATCGGCTGGCCCAACGCCGCGCGAATCTCTTCCTTCGTGCATCCGGCCCAGCACTTGTAGAGGCGGGGATTCCTGATCTGGATGGCGAGGTTGTCGCCGGTGCGGTCGCGCCCGGCCTGGGCGCACGATGGGCAACGCGCCCACCAGTTGCGGCTGTCCTTGCGCGTCGCGCGCACGTAGTCGAGAATCCGGAACTCAGTGCTGAAGCGTCGAAGAAGCCGGCGGTATATAAGGAGGGGCCACGACCGGCCGGTAGGCTTCGGGCAGCGTCATGCCGTGGATGAAGGTTCTCAGTTCTGCCTCGGTGAGCTTCTTCAGGCCGTCGAGGTAGTCGAGTTGCGCCTCCGGCGTGAGGGCGGCCTCGTAGAACCAGTACCGCTGGTTCGTCTTGCGATGCACGCCGAGCGGCGCGCGGATGGCGTTGCCGTATTCGCCGTCCTCGATCTGGTCCTGGCGCGGGAAGACCTCGATGCCGTCATTGAGGCCGCCGCCTTTGACCGGCACGCCGAGCCGCAGAGCGAGGTTGTAAATATAGATGCGGCACTCCGACGCCAAGAGTGGCGTCATCGGCGAAGATCCACAAGATGGCCGCCGCGGCGCGATTGTTCGAGCGCGGCCTCGACGCCATCCTGCTTCAGTTCCCACTGCAACTGGAAGAGCGCCTCGACGGCGCCGTCGAAGTCGGCGTCGATGGCGACCCACTTCGAGCGCTGCGTCTCCGGGTTGATGGCGTAGAGATTGATGGTGATGTCGCCGTTCAGGTGCATGCGCACCACGTCGGCGTCGAGAGGTTTCGGCTTCTTGGTCTGCCAATCCCGCGCCAGGTAGTACGGAACCGAGCCGTTGGGCAAGGGACGGGCAGCCTGCATTCCGTAGGCGCGCCGGTTGACGAAGAGCTTGATGAACCGGTCGGCCGTCTCGCGGCTTACACAGAAGGTCGTATACATGGATCTCGCTCCTTCCTGAAGTTCTGTGTTTGTACCCCGGTTCCAGAACTCGGTCAAATCGGTGGCGTGCCGGCTGGATGGCTGTTTGCGGGTGAGAAAAAATGACGGCCCGGAGCGTACACCGGGCCATCAAAGCAGAGACGAGGTTGGGGTTCTTCAGAACTGGTGGGCGAAGCGCAGCCGGCCGTGCTTGTAGTCCGGCGCGGGTTTGCGGTTGGTGGCGAAGCCGTTGGGTTCGGTGCGGAGGCCGGGAAAGGCGGCGGCCTCGGCCAGTGCGTAACGGGTTGCGAGCGAGCGGATGCGGCCAGCGGATAGGCGCATGGGATTCCTCCTGGTTGTGATTGGGATTTGTTGGGTGGGTGGTGTACGGCAGGGTGAGGCGGTTAGGCGACTGCCAACTGCAACTGGGAGAGCAGCAGGCCGGGTTGCTCGACGTAGCTGAACAACTTGTATTCGGAGAAGACCCGGTCGAAGAGTTCGGAGGTGAACCGGTCCTCGCAGCCCTCGAAGGAGAGCATGTACCAGTCGTCGCGCTGCCGGTCGAAGACGTAGATCGCGCCGGATGCGTTGTTATCGGGAACCATCTGTAGGAGCATGACGCCCTTGCGGGTCTGAATCCAGCGGGTGGCGACCGCCTCGCCGAGTTCGAGGAAGGCTTGGACGGTCTGTTGGATGGTGTTGGCGGCGCTGTCGCGCCAGTTGAACAGCTTGTAGACGGACATCTTTCCCAGGCTGCGGGGCATTGGAACTCTCCTCTCTTTGAGAATTGGGTTGGATGGGTTGAGGGTTAGCGCGGCCGGACAGCCAGCGCCAGATACCAGGTTCTTGCCAGTGAAGCGAACAGGGACACGAAGAGCAGGACGATCCCGGTAAGCCAGATTGGGTGATGGGCGGACACGCGATAGAGCGTCCCGCCAAAGGCGACAACGGCCCAGGAATCGAGCACGGTGAGCAGGATGCTGATTGCCACACGCGCCGTGTTGCGCGGAATCAGAGCAGGTTCGGATACGGCGGACGGAGATGCAATCGACAGGGATTCGGGCATAGTGATCCTTTCCGAAGGGACTTGCCTTCGATGGGTGGAATGAATTGTGGGCTGGATTCTGGAAACCTGGACGGGATGAATCGGCACTTGGGTTGTGACTACAGACGGGTCTAAGTTGGCCTTCGGTGAGGCTCAGACGCAGTTAAGAGTTGCCGTGGAAAGGGGGAAGGAAATCCTAGCCAGTCACCTACTCACATCCGCTTCGGCTGACCATCTTCTCCCTTCTTCCAACACCTCATTCCAACCACCATCCAAAACCTCAAAAACAAGGGGGTAGTCAGTTACAAGTTGCAGATGGCTCTCTGGTTGGGCAGGGCAGATTGCGGTCAAATATCAGGCAAAGAAGGTCAATGGAGGGGCAATCGGCAGCCGCAACGATTTCAATAAAAGGTCAAAGCGCGCCAGCAGAACGAACCTTTTCCCCTGCAAGAAGCTCTCTCAGCAAAACATGATCGCTTTTTGCGTTGTTCATAACCATGAGCGTGTTGAGGGGCGATTGGCGGAAGGAACTGCTGATCGCGAATCCGATGCGCTTATGCGCCGTGCTCAGTTCGCATGCCAGCGCGTAAAGGAGTTGGTTGTTGACCGCAAGGTATAGAATCGTGCCGACGGTTTGATCCTGGTTGAGAATCTCACGGATTTCGCGATAGCGGGCGATCATCTTCAAGCTTCGTTCGTATTCAATAGCGATCGAATGAGCCACGCCATCGACCTCAATTTCTGCGATTGCGTCGTAATCCTTGGCCGGGGGGCCGTCGAGAACCAGATTCCGGGAGGCGATTTCCAGTTCGCATTTCCACGCAAGTAGGATGCCGGCGCGCAACAGGGCAAGCCGGATATTGACGAGTTCAAGCGCATGAGGAATCTGCAGAGAATGGATTATCTTCTTCTCTGTTGTGCTGGGCAGAGAAAACAGCATGTGGCCGCGAGATTCGAGGAAAGCCACACCAGCCGGTGTAATTCCATACACCGGTTTGCCGAGATGACGAACTTCCTGAAACCGCTGAATGACACCAGCCTTCTCCATTCGTGCGACGCGCCAGCGGAGAGAATTGACGGCCACGCCGGCACAATCGAAGAGAATCAGGTCGCGGAGTTGGTCGAAACAGATGGCGCGGGCGTTGCGAATGTGCAGGAGAACCGGCACGTCGCTTGCATCGGAAAGCGCAATATAGCCTCGGGAGTATCTCATTGCCGTCCTCCATTCGTGCTTTCAGCGAGCACGAGACGCCGCCCATCGCTGCCGATTATCCATCGTCCCAGGCCGCTCTGGACCCAGTCTGAAGAGCCAAAGAGCAGCATCGCCTCATACCTTCCGCCGCGCATACTGATCGAGATCGGCTGCACTCCGGCCGATCGCCAACCGGGTTTTGTGAACTCGATCGCGCCGTGAACGCCAGAACTCAGCGTCACAAGCCAGGCATCCGGCGCCGTTTCCGCTACCAATCGAACGAAGAGCAGGTGCGCCTTTCCTCCATATTGGTTCGGTCCCGAGCAAAGGTATGTCCTGCCCAAAGCGCGAGCGGGGAATTCTGGATTGAAGCCGCTGGTTAGGTTGAAACGGATCTGGCCGGAGTAGGCAGCGAAATAACGAATGCGACGGCCACACCGAAGGGCTGCGGAGTTGAACCAAGCCGCATTCCGCCTGAAGCACAACGAATCGTCCAGAGCGCGCGAGTGCATCTCCCACCAGTTCGATCCGAAGCTGATTACACGGACATGC
>CAVSQE010000011.1:0-12595 GCA_963729915.1 uncultured Acidobacteriota bacterium
ACGCCGCAGCAGAGCGCGTGCCGAGCGGCTTGGCGGTGGGCGCGAGGAGCGAGGGCAATTGCTGCGCGAAGCTCGCGGCTGCGTTTTTGAGCGGGACGCGGTCCTGCGGACGTCTGGGGCCGGCGACGCTGGGTTCGACGTCGCCCAGATCGAGTTCGAGGGTCTGGGTGTAGTCGGCTTCGGGTGAGCTGGCGGTGTGGAAGAGGCCCTGGTCCTTGTAGTAGGCCTCGACGAGAGCGATCTGTTCATCGCTGCGGCCGGTGAGGCGCAGGTAGCGGAGGGTTTCCTCGTCGACGGGGAAGAAGCCGCAGGTCGCGCCGTATTCGGGGGCCATGTTGCCGATGGTCGCGCGGTCGGCGAGCGGTAGCTCGGCGATGCCGGGCCGTAGAACTCGACGAACTTGCCGACCACGCCGAGCTTGCGCAGCGCCTGCGTGACGGTGAGGACGAGATCGGTGGCGGTGGCGCCTTCGCGCAGCTTGCCGGTGAGCTTGAAGCCGACGACCTGCGGGATGAGCATGACACGGCTGGCCGAGCATGGCGGCCTCGGCCTCGATGCCGCCGACGCCCCAGCCGAGCACGCCCAGGCCGTTGATCATGGTGGTGTGCGAGTCGGTGCCGACGAGCGTATCGGGGTAAGCGAGCATCGCCGTTGATTTCGGCGGTGAAGACGACGCGGGCGAGGTATTCGAGATTGACCTGGTGGCAGATGCCCATGCCGGGCGGCACGGCGGAGAAGTTGCGAAAGGCGGACTGGCCCCATTTGAGGAACGCGTAGCGCTCGCGGTTGCGCTGGAACTCGAGAAGCGAGTTGGCCTCGTAGGCCATGGGCGTGCCGTACTCGTCGACTTGCACGGAGTGATCGATGACGAGCTCGGCGGGAGCGAGGGGATTGACGCGTTCGGGATCGCCGCCGAGTGTCTTGATGGCGTCGCGCATGGCGGCGAGATCGACGACGGCGGGAACGCCGGTGAAGTCCTGCATGAGGACGCGGGCCGGCATGTAAGCAATTTCGCGGCTGGGCTCGGCTTTCGCGATCCCAATTAGCGAGGAACTCGATGTCGGCGGCGGTGACGTTCACTTCATCTTCGCGGCGCAGGAGATTTTCGATCAGGATTTTGAGACTGAAGGGAAGGCGCGCGAGATTGAAGCCGCGGGCCGTGAGCGCGGGAAGACGATAGATGGTGTAGGAGCGGCTGCCGGAGGTGATTACGGCGCGGCTTTTGAAGCTGTCCATCGGAGGAATGCCTTTCTATCCGCATCGGCGCGGATGGAGTGGAGTTGCGATCAGCGCCAGCAGAGTTAGCGGAGCTCGCGGAGTCAGGTCGGCGGCGCAAGCGTTTGCGCGGGCCGGAACTGGTCGGGAATAGATTACTCAGCGGACGGGGTCAGCGTCCACGGTCGTGGCGGCCGCGGCGGAAGCGCTTGAGGTGGGGCGAGCCGGCTTGGACGAACCGTGACATCGTATTTGCAGACATTCTACCGCGAACCCAAACGCACGAGAAACTTCAACCTCTTGCAGACTCGAGCTAAACCGCAACTTGACATCAAGCGGCAAGAGAGGCTTTGAGCCGGATACCGAGTGCACGTATGACCTTGAGCGCTGTGCCCAGTTCGGGGTTGCCGGTTTCGCTCAGGGCACGGTAAAGAGCTTCGCGCGTGAGCCCAGTTTCACGGGCAAGCTGTGCCATTCCGCCGCGTGCGCGCGCAATCGCGCCGAGCGCTCTGGCAATATAGCGCGGATCATCCGATTCCAACGCTTCTGTCAAGTAGGCCGCGACGGTTTCGTCGTCGGTTAGAAAATCGGCTGCATCGTACGGCTTGGTTTTGGTTGCCTTTTGGTTATGCCGGGATTTGCGCTGCATCTTGAACTCCTGATGAAGGTACGGGCGAACCCGCTTAGCCACAAAGCGGCTCTGCGTCTTATGACTCCGTTTCGGCCCATTGGGCTGCCAGGGCCTTTGCTCGCTTGATGTCATTCGCTTGAGTGCTTTTATCGCCTCCACAAAGCAAAATAGTCAGAAGCGCTCCGCGTTGGAGGTAATAAACGTTAGGTTCCTATCGGGACTGCCCCGGCAGACGAGGCGAGGTTGAGCCCGGTGCATTCGTCCGGGGCAGTTTCGATAGGATCGTTTGAACTGAGCCGCGGCGTTTGCGGCGGATGCGGTGATCTACTTATGTACTTTCAATCGCGTCGTCCCGCCGATCGTGGCTATTGCGAGCACGGAACCGAGCCAGCCGAGGGAGGAGAGCCTTTTCAGAGAGCGGAGTTGAGTGCTGCAAGGTGTGCGCGAGTGCCGTATACAGGGTGCGTGAGCAGCTTGCGGGCATAGGATAGCGTTGCAAGCGCGAGCATGCCATGGGGCGACCGGGGTAGATGCATCGTGGGCCATGGATGTTTTATGAGCTGTCAACGCTGCACCTCCGTGGGGTGGCGAGGCTCGGGTCGGGACTGGAAGTAAAGTTGAGCACTCGTGAATCGTTCGACGACCAGCATGGTTGCGAAGCAGGCGGGGCAACGCAGCTGGTTGGCCGCATCTGTTGGATCAGTGCGTGCAGTTGCGCCGAGCAACTGGCGGCAGCGTTGGAGCGCAGCACTGCGTCTTCGGTTGGCGAACAGTCCGAAGTGGCGGATGCGGACCAGGCCTTTGGGCAGGACGTGAAGAAGGAATCTGCGCAGGAACTCATCGGCAGAAACGGTCATGATCTTCTTCTTGCCGCCGTGAGCGTAGTCCCGCCAGCGGAATGACACGCGATCGTTCTCAAAGGCCACGAGTCGATGGTTGGAGATGGCAACGCGATGAGTGTAGCGAGCCAGATAGTTGAGGACATGTTCGGCGCCGCCGAAGGGCGGCTTGGCATAGACGACCCAGTCCTTCTGGCCGAGTTGCCAGAGGAAGTGGCTGAATGCGCCAGGTGAAGCAAGCTGTAGCAGTGAGCCGTGGAACTGCAGTCTGTCCTGTTCGAACAACTCACGGAGTTGGTCGCAGAACTCGTCGCGGAAGACACGGCTGAGTCGCTTGACGGGCAGGAAGAATCGGCGCGAGGAATCTATCCATCTGGAACCATCGAGGGCGAGGCCGCCAGCGGGAACAATGTAGTGAACGTGGGGATGATGCTCAAGGTTCTGTCCCCACGTGTGGAGCACGCCGAGAAATCCGATATCGGCTCCCAGGTGCCTGGGATCGCGAGCCAGTTCGATCATCGATGCGGCACTGGTGCGGAAGAGCAGATCGTAGAGCAGCCGCTTGTTCTGGAGGATCAGAGCGGAGAGTTCGTGCGGCAAAGTGAAGACGACATGGAAGTACGGAACAGGCAACAGTTCGGCCGAACGCGCGGCCAGCCACTTGGCGCGCACGTTGCCCTGGCACTTGGGGCAGTGCCGATTGCGGCATGAGTTGTAAGAGGCGGTCAGATGGCCGCAGCGGACGCACTTATCACGATGACCGCCCAGTGCCGCGGTACGGCACCGGACGATGGCATCGAGCACCTTGCGATGCACCCATGCAAGGTGAGACTTGTGCTCTTCCCAGAATCTGTTGCCCGCTGCGCGGACGATGTCGGCCACCTCGAGGGTGGGCCGGCTCATCGCTTCATCTTCCTCCTGGACCGCTTTACCTCGCCGGGACTGGAAACCTCGATCGCTTCCAGCGGACTGGCAACTGCCTGCAGATGGCGGCGGGACAGATGCAGGTAGAGTGCCGTATCGCCGATCTTGGCATGGCCAAGCAGAACCTGGATGGTGCGCAGGTCGGCACCGGCTTCCAGCATGTGCGTCGCGAAGCTGTGTCGAAGCAAATGAGGCGCAACGCGCTTGCTGATGCCGGCGCGCTTACCAGCCTCGTTGACGGCCTTCCACACAACCTTCGGAGTAATGGGCTTATCTGCCCGCCAGTTGTTCACCGTGCCTGGGAACAGGTAGGTCCTGGGCTTCATCCAGCGCCAGTACTCACGCAGAGTCTCCAACAGCTTGGGGCTCAATAGAACATCGCGGTCGCGTCCGCCCTTGCCCTTGTGGACACGAATGACCATGCGTTCGCTGTCGACATCGGAGACCTTGAGATGGCACAGTTCCGAGCAGCGGATGCCGGTTGAGTACAGTGTCATCACCATGGTGCGGCGCATCAGGTTCTCTGCTGAATCAATCACCCGCTGAACCTCTTCTGGGCTGAGTACAACGGGCAGTTGCCTGGGGCGCTTGGGAAATGGGATGTGCTCGGGGAGATACGGGCGTCGCAGCGTCTTGACGTAGAGAAATCGCAAAGCTGCGGTGCAGCAATGCAATCGTCCCTGCCTGGAGCTTGCGTTCTCGAAACAGATAGGCCTGATACTGCCGGATATGATCCGGTCCCAACCTGTCTGGCGAGCGGTGAAAATACCTGGAAAAGTCTTCTACCGCGTGCAGGTAGGTGTTGACCGTGTTCTGTGAGTAGTTGCGACGCTGGAGCTCATCCAGCATCTTCTGCCGAAGATGGGTCACAAAAGCCTCCTTGTGACCCAAAACTTAAACGGCCTGAAAGGCTGGGGGACCACCACTGCCGCAGCGTCCGCCGCGCCGCAGGCTTAGTTCAAACGCCGCAGTATCCAAAATTAAGGCAGTGCCCGGATTTTCGCCTGATGGGAAGTTGACTGCCATTTCAAGGACACCATCTTCCCGGGCTTATCCTCCAGCGAGAAACGCGCGAGCGGCGCTCAGGATGGCTGGCGCCACCGCATCAATCTCGTTCTCGCGCATCAGGCGCAGCGGCACTCTGTCTCCCAGTTCCGGATTCACGCCCGTCAGCCAGGCCTGCACGACGGCGGGCGAATCGTGTTCGCTTAAGGCACGCGCCACCTGAAAGGCGAATCGTAACCGGCTCTCTGCGTCGCCGTAGATCTCGCCGCCGGCGATCCAGCGATCAACCGCACGCGCGTCCTTGACGCCGCCGATATACGCGGTCAGTTTCCGCCCAACGATCTCAACCAGCTTCTCGACCACCTTCGATGCGGGAAGCCGAAGCGCCTCCCGGTGGGCGAACAGGTCGGGCCTGGGAAGCAATGGTGTGTCCATGGCGGACCTCCTGATTGAGCTTTCTCAGAAATAGCGATGGGCGACGTATCCTATCGGGTCCACTACGCCGCTCTGGCCAATTCGATTTGCATGAGTGGGTGCGAAGCGCCGAGCCGAAACCGAGCCGGAGTGCGGCCCCATCGGCGGCTGCGGCACCAGTTCGGCCAGCGGCCAAACGGAGATGTTGCCGCATACGCCGCAACATCCCCCGCTGGAGTTCGAGACCGAGGCGCAACTCTCGCAGTAGACGGCTTCGACAACCGGAATGCTGACGAGGCTGCGCCGCGGACGCAGAATGCTGATCTCTCCCATGATTTCCTCCCGGCGCTGAACTGCCCGCTAGGCGACCTGCTGGTTGGCCAGGGATTCGAGTTCCTCGACCAGTTGCTTCAACGCCGCCAGGCTCGGCAGTTCGGTGACCGATGCGATCTTGAAGCGCTCCGCCACGGCGAAGAACTGTGCGTCGCCCGCCATCTCGGCCAAGTTGCGCAGCCGCTCGAAACCGCGCGCCGCGGCCTGCATCCACTCGACGGTCTGCTTCTGCCTCTCCGCGTTGGGAATCGTCCGCGCGTCGGCGCTGTGCCCGGCCCGGCGCAGAATCTCCGCGTAGATCGGCTCGCCCAGCGTCCCGCGAAAGCCCTCGATCTCGGCCGTCAGCCGCTGATCGACCGGTCCGCGCGTGTCGCCGGCCAGGCCGTTCGCCTGAGCCATGGTCATGCCCGGCGGCAGCGCCCACTCGGGCAGGGTGGGAATCGCAACCGGCTCTCCACGGGAATTCAGCCGCACTCGGGTCTCCCCGAAGCGGTAGAGGTAGCGGCCCAGCCCGAAACAGCTGCAGGCCCGCTTGAAGGCCTGGGCGTCCGCCGCCGTGACGGCATTTTCGCGGTCGGCCCACTCTTCGCCGGTGCCTGTGTGGCTGCCCAGCCGCGTGATCGTCACGGCGGTCGCCACCAGCACCTTGCTGGTGACGATCGACTTTCCCCGCTCCATGCGGCAGAGCGACGGTACGGTCGAGATCGTGTACTCGCGCGTCCAGCCCGACGGCGTGAAGAGTTCGTTGAGCCGGTCCGTGTAGGCGCGCGGATCGGCAAAGGGCAGGATGACGCCGCTCCGGCCATTGTCGAAGGTGCGCATCACGCGCCACTTGATCAGCGCCGGATCGAACGGCGCTTCGAGCTGCGCGAAGAGCTTCTCGCGCTCGGCTTCTGTAAACTTTGTTGCGGCCATACCTCACCTCCTCTGGCTGAGGGCCTGCGTTTCCAGCCACAGAAAAACTGAGAGCACCCCATGAGGCGCTCTCGGCAACTACAAATTGAATCGGATTTTGAAGAGTTTGTCCGCGCTTCTCGGCGTTCAGCCAGCTATCCTGCTGATATATTTATGGTTAGGTTTGATCTCGAATCTGATTTGTGATTCGGCGAACGCTGGCCAATGACTTGCCGGGAGCAATATTCCCGGCAAGGGGTTTTGGTCTCGCAGGTCCCAATAGCGAAGGCGCATCCGCATGTTGTGGATCGGACAGCATTCTTAAAGACCTGGTCCACCCCCCAAAAAGCCTGAAAACCTCGGAGTTTTGGGTAGGATTGCATCTTCAGGCGGTTGACACAGGCACGAAACCAGATAAAAATATAATTGGGAGGAATTATGGCGCTGACCCAAGTTGAACGAAAGGATGATGGCAGCTACCGGGCGCTCCGCAACGGGAGAACTGTTGCCACCGGCGGCACTCAAAAGAGCACAGCGGAGAAAGTCGAAAAGCTGTACCCCAACGACACGATTGAGGTCGAAAGGGTGCGGGACACTAATGAGGGGACTCGCGACCACTGGCGGCGTTGGCCGTAGTCGCGTAACGTCTCTACCGATAACGCCGCGCCGGATAAGTTCACAGGGCCGGGCGGTGAGGAGTGGGCATGAAGATGTGCGAGGGCCGATTCAGCCCGGAAACAATTGCCATATTGCGCGAGGGATTCGCAAGATATGAGTGGTCAGCGCCGGAGACGTTCGCCACGTACTCATGTGTGGTCTGCGGACGTGCCGGACTCACGCCAAAAAACCACGGCGGCGTGTGGCACCCGGATTCCCACTATCCTCCGCCTCGCAAGCGGGTGAACCCTTCGGGCAAGTCGGGCTACTACAAGCGGGCATAGTGACTGCTAATCGGCCCGTGGACGCGCTGGTGAAAAGTCCGGGGATGGGTAAGCCTATCAGTTTTGATAGATGGCAACAGTGAGGGCGGAATGGAACAACAGGAATTTTTTACAGGACAGACGGTCAAGCTGAAGTCCGGTGGCCCCGTGATGACCGTCATGGGTACGCCCGCCTTCGGCATGAATCCAAATATGTACGTGTGTCAGTGGTTTGCCGGAAAGTCATACAAGCAAGCTGAATTTCCGGGACAGAACCTCAAATTGGCGGCACCGGAAGAAGCGCAGAAGCGAGTGATTGCCCGCGCCAGAACGCGCGGCACCTATCTTGGGCGATAGGGACACCCCATTTAGGATGGTGCATGTGCCCCGGTCCCTCGCACCTGATGGGGACCGGGGGGGCGTGAACTGTCGGCCTCAGGAGGTCATCTGTTAACAGGGCAAAACACTCATTGAGAGTGGTTTGTGCCGTGAGAGCAGGATCGGTACCGAGAGACGGGGCAGCGTACAAAACTTTCATTCTTGGACCGTTTCAATGCTGTTGAGAATCAGTATGGCACCTGCTCCTGCGTGATCTCCGGCTCCTCGCTGAACTCGGTCGGCGCGAAGCCCTGTCCGCTGACGTAGTGCTCCACATCATCGCTGCCGCCATCGGGCGGAGGCGACAAAAGGCTGACCTCCGTTACGACGATCTCTGAGCGATAACGGCGCTGGCCGGTCTGCCGGTCGTCCCAGGAGCGCGTTCGCAGCGCGCCCTCAATATACAGACGCGATCCCTTGCGAACGTAATCGCGCAGGATCTCACCGACGCGCTGGAAGCCGACCAGGTTGTGCCACTCGGTGTGTTCCTGCCAGTCGCCGTGGATGTCCCGGTAGCGTTCGCTGGTGGCGAGCGACAGGTTGACGATTGTGCCTGTGCGCAGGATGTGGACCGACGGGTCTTTGCCAGCGCGTCCCAGAAGAATGACCTTGTTCACACTCCGTCCCATGATCCCTCCTTCAGTGGTCTTGGCCGTAGACAGAATCGAAGGCCTGTCGCCGGTCGATCTCGACATACTTGTCGTTGGCATAGCGGTAGAACTTCCCAGTCACCGCGTCGATGTTCAGATAGCGCCGCGTCAAGCGGTGCTTGTAGAGGACGAGGTCGCCAGCCTTTCCCATGATACATGTAGTCTTCGCAGTACTCGGGCGGCATGGCGTTCTCAAGAGGCCGCCAATCAGGCTTGCCAACTTCGATTTCGCATTTCATCGCTCACCGCCTTTGTTCGTGGCCGGAGCCACGGCGACATGCGTCTGCTTGCATCCCAGGCAAGCGACTGCGCCGGTGATCTTGCGAATCGCTCCTTCGAATCGATTCGGCAGGTCGAGCACCTCGCCGGCCGCGGTATAAAAGGCCGGCGCAACCATTCCGCGCAGGGCTTTGTTCTCTGCATTCCAGAGTTCGACTGTGAGCGTTCCCTGATGGCCGCGGAAAAGTGGCGCCGTAACGATTGCTGGGCGCGTATGGCCTTCCTCGGACTTCAGCCAAAGCCGTGTGATGGCCAGTTCATAGGTATGGCCTATACGCAGCATCTCGATCCGCACCAATTCCGGCGCAATGACGATGGCGTGCCGGCCGTTGCCAGAGATCGAATCGATCTGTTGCAGCCACGGCGCCGAACTTCCCGTCGGCATCGAGATAGGCGCAGTAGCGGCCCATGTCGGCAACCGCTCCGCCGGACTCGACGCCGCGCAGCACATACCGCCGAGCCAGATGCTGGTGCTCGATTGAGACGCTCGGCTGGCAGTAAATGCCGCGCTTCTCCAAGGCGCGAAGCGTCTGCTGCGGAAGCGACAGGCCGTATCGCGCATGGCGGTTGGCATTGTTTGCGTCTGGCTTTGCTGGGTGCGTCATCGGCATCGCCTCCTCAAACCGCAACCTTGCGGCGGATCGGCTGACCCAGCGCCGCGCGAATCTCTTCCTTCGTGCAGCCGGCCCAGCATTTGTAGAGGCGGGGATTGCTGATCTGGATGGCGAGGTTGTCGCCAGTGCGGTCATGCCCCGCCTGGGCGCAGGATGGGCATTGCGCCCACCAATTGCGGCTGTCCTTGCGCGTGGCGCGCACATAGTCGAGAATGCGGAACTCGGTGCACAGGGTCGATGCAGCACGGCGGTATATATGGAGGGGCTACGACAGGTCGATAGGCTTCGGGCAGCGTCATGCCGTGGATGAAGGTTCTCAGTTCCGCCTCGGTGAGCTTCTTCAGGCTGTCGAGGTAATCGAGTTGCGCCTCCGGCGTGAGGGCGGCCTCGTAGAACCAGTACCGCTGGTTCGTCTTTCGGTGCACGCCGAGCGGGGCACGGATGGCGTTGCCGTATTCGCTGTCCTCGATCCGGTCCTGACGCGGGAAAACCTCAATGCCGTCTTTGAGGCCGCCGCCTTTTACCGGCACGCCGAGCCGTAGGGCGAGGTTGTAAATATAGATGCGGCACTCCGACGCCAAGAGTGGCGTCTCTGCGAAGATCCACAGATGGCCGCCGCGGCGAGATTGTTCGAGCGCGGCCTCGACGCCATCCTGCTTCAGTTCCCAATGCAATTGGAAGAGGGCCTCGATAGCGCCGTCAAAGTCGGCGTCGATGGCGACCCACTTCGAGCGTTGCGTCTCCGGGTTGATGGCGTAGAGATTGATGGTGATGTCGCCGTTCAGGTGCATGCGCACCACGTCGGCGTCGAGAGGTTTTGGCTTCTTGGTCTGCCAGTCCCGCGCCAGGTAGTACGGAACCGAACCGTTGGGCAAGGGATGGGCAGCCTGCATCC
This sequence comes from uncultured Acidobacteriota bacterium, assembly GCA_963729915.1. Classification (GTDB taxonomy): domain Bacteria; phylum Acidobacteriota; class Terriglobia; order Terriglobales; family Acidobacteriaceae; genus Telmatobacter. The sequence goes on from CAVSQE010000011.1 coordinate 9,992, forward strand.
CGTAGGCGCGCCGGTTGACGAAGAGCTTGATGAACCGGTCGGCCGTCTCGCGGCTTACACAGAAGGTCGTATACATGGATCTCGCTCCTTCCTGAAGTTCTGTGTTTGTACCCCGGTTCCAGAACTCGGTCAAATCTGTGGCGTGCCGGCTGGATGGCTGTTTGCGGGTGAGAAAAAATGACGGCCCGGAGCGTACACCGGGCCGTCAAAGCAGCGACGAGGTTGGGGTTCTTCAGGACTGGTGGGCGAAGCGCAGCCGGCCGTGCTTGAAGTCAGGCGCGGGTTTGCGGTTGGTGGCGAAGGTGTTGGGTTCGGTGCGGAGGCCGGGAAAGGCGGCGGCCTCGGCCAGGGCGTAACGAGTCGCGAGCGAGCGGATGCGGCCAGCGGATAGGCGCATGGGATTCCTCCTGGTTGTGAATGGGATTTGGTGCGGTGGGTGGTATACGGCAGGGTGAAAAGGTCAGGCAGTTGCCAGTTGCAATCTGGGAGAGCAACAGGCCGGGTTGATCGACGTAGCTGAACAGCTTGTACTCGGAGAAGACCCGGTCGAAGAGTTCAGAGGTGAACCGGTCTTCGCAACCCTCGAACGAGAGCATGTACCAGTCGTCGCGCTGCCGGTCGAAGACGTAGATCGCGCCGGATGCGTTGTTATCGGGAACCATCTGTAGGAGCATGACGCCCTTGCGGGTCTGAATCCAGCGGGTGGCGACCGCCTCTCCGAGTTCGAGGAAGGCTTGGACGGTCTGTTGGATGGTGTTGGCGGCGCTGTCGCGCCAGTTGAACAGCTTGTAGACGGACATCTTTCCCAGGCTGCGGGGCATATGGAACTCTCCTCTCTTCGAGAATTGGGTTGGATGGGTTGGGGGTTAGCGCGGCCGGACAGCCAGCGCCAGATACCAGGTTCTTGCCAGTGAAGCGAACAGGGACACGAAGAGCAGGACGATCCCGGTAAGCCAGATTGGGTGATGGGCGGAGACGTGACAGAGCATTCCGCCAAAGGCGACAACAGCCCAAGAATCGAGCACGGTGAGCAGGATGCTGATTGCCACACGCGCCGTGTTGCGTGGGATCAGAGCAGGTTCGGCTACGGCGGACGGAGAGGCAATCGACAGGGTTTCGGGCATAGTGATCCTTTCCGAAGGGACTGGCCTTCGATGGGTGGGATGAATTGTGGGTGGGCTTCTGGGAACCAGGGCGGGATGAATCGGCGCTTGGGTTGTGACTACGGACCGGTCTCCGATGGCTTTCGGTGCAGTTCAGACGCGGCTTTCAGCGTTGCCGAAAAAGAAGGAAGGAATCCTGGTCATTGATTTGCTCAGATGCGCTTTGGTTGACCTTCTTCATCTTTCATCCAACAACTCATTCCAACCACCATCCAAAACCACAAACACAAGGGGGTAGTCAGTTATAAGTTGCAGATGGCTCACTGGTTGGACGGGGCCGCATGCAGTCAAATAATAGGCAAAGAAGGTCAATAGTGAGGCAATCAGCAGCCGTAACGATTTCAATAAAACGTCAAAACGCGCCAGCAGAAGGAACCTCGTCCCCTGCAAGAAACTCTCTCAACGAAACATGATCACCTTTTCCATTGTTCATAACCATGTGCGTGTTGAGGGGCGATTGGCGGAAGGAACTGCTGATCGCGAATCCAATATGCTTATCCACGGTTCTCAGTTCGCAGGCCAGCGTGTAAAGGAGTTGGCCGTTGACCGCAAGGTATAGAATCGTTTCCGCGGTTTGATCCTGATTGAGAATCTCGCGGATTTCGCGATAGCGAGCGATCTTCTTCAAGCTTCGCTCGTACTCGATGGCGATCGAATGAGCCACGCCATCGACCTCAATTTCTGCGATTGCGTCGTAATCCTTGGCCGGGGGGCCGTCGAGAACCAGGTTGCGGGAGGCGATTTCCAGGTCGCACTTCCACGCGACAAGGATGCCGGCGCGTAGCAGGGCTAGCCGAATGTTGACGAGTTCCAGCGCATGAGGAATCTGCAGAGAATGGATGATCTTCTTCTCCGTTGTGCTGGGCAGAGAAAACAGCATGTGGCCGCGGGATTCGAGGAATGCCACACCTGCCGGCGTAATTCCATAGACCGGTTTGCCAAAATGACGAACGTCCTGAAACCGCTGAATGACGCCGTTCTTCTCCATTCGGGCGACACGCCAGCGGAGCGAATTGACGGCCACGCCAGCGCCATCGAAGAGAATCAGATCGCTGGAGTTGATCGAAATAGATGGCGCGTGCGTTACGAATGTGCAGGAGAACCGGCACATCGCTTGCATCTGAAAGCGCAATATAGCCCCGTGCATATCTCATTGCCATCTTCCATTCGCGCCTTCAGCGAGCACAAGGCGCCGCCCATCGCTGCCGATTATCCAGCGTCCCAGGCCGCTCTGGACCCAGTCTGCGGAGCCAAAGAGCAGCATCGCTTCGTATCTTGCGCCACGCAAACTGATCGAGATCGGCTGCACTCCGGCCGATCGCCAACCAGGTTTTGTGAACTCGATCGCGCCATGAGCGTCAGAACTCAACGTTATCAGCCAGGCATCCGGCGCCGCTTCCGCTACCAATCGGACGAAAAGCAGGTGCGCCTTTCCTCCATA